>NZ_MOLV01000009.1 GCF_001870785.1 Exiguobacterium sp. KRL4 | reverse complement strand
CTGAATCTCAAACAAGAAGCCGAACGCATTTTAGCTTCTTCAACCGTCGGAACGACGGGGTTAGCCTGATCAGGTTTCGACCGTCAGGTCGGATAACTCAGGAATCCTTCACCTCTAAGTGAAGCGTAGGTGGAGGTAGTTCAAACGTTTTGTTCGACTAAGCCGCCGATTCGTACCGTGTCACGTGCAATCATCAATTCTTCATTTGTCGGAATGATGATGACTTTGACCGGTGAATGCGGATAGTTGATGAATAATTCTTCACCACGCGCGCCGTTGTTGAGCGATGGATCCCAGTAAACGCCCATGAATTCCAAACCACGCAGGACTCGCTCACGAATCGAATCTGAGTTTTCACCAACGCCTGCTGTAAAGATGATCGCATCAACGCCATTCATCTCTGCCGCATATTGTCCGATGTATCCGTGAATCCGGTTCGCGAAAATCCGGAGTGCCATCTCGGAACGGTGGTTTCCTTCTGTCGCTGCCGACTCAACATCACGTAAATCACTTGAAAGACCTGAAAGACCGTAGATTCCTGATTCTTTGTTCATAACGTTCAAGACATCTTCTGCCGTTTTGCCTGTTTTCTCCATCAAGAACGGAATCAAGGCCGGGTCAAGCGAACCAGAGCGCGTGCCCATCGTGATTCCTTCGAGTGGCGTGAAGCCCATTGTCGTATCAAGTGACTCGCCACCCGCTACTGCCGCAATGGACGCTCCGCTACCGAGGTGACACGAAATCAGACGGAGGTCTTTTAATGGACGACCGAGCAATTCAGAAGCACGTTCAGTTACGTACTTGTGGCTTGTTCCGTGGAAACCGTATTTCCGAATTCCGTATTCTGTATAGTATTCGTACGGAAGACTGTAGAGGAAGTTCTCTTCCGGCATCGTTTGGTGGAAAGCCGTATCAAATACAGCAACTTGAGGTACGTCCGGCAAAATCGCTTGGAATGCACGGATACCGATCAAGTTTGGTGGAATATGCAATGGACCGAGCTCTGTATACGATTCGATGTCTTGCATGACTTCGTCCGTAATGACGACTGAATCGGCATACTTTTCTTTCCCGTGTAACACACGGTGCCCTACACCTTTGATTTCATCATAAGATGAGATGATGCCAAACTGCGTCAACTTCTCTAACGACAATTCAACCGCTTCTTTATGTGTTGCAAGTGGAAGAACATCTGTAAATTTCTGCCCTTCACCATATTTAATCGTAAAGATGGCGTCATCTTTTCCAACACGCTCTACTAAACCGACTGCGACCATCGTCTCACTCGGCATCTCAAGTAATTGGAACTTAAGTGACGAGCTACCGGCGTTTACTGCCATAATCTTTGCCATGATTTATTTCCCCTTTTCCATTCAAAATCAGTAGACATTCACATCTGTATGAGTCTTGCTCTTTTTCTGTTCTACACTAGAATAGTCAAATTAACAATAGATTTCAATCACTTTGCGCATTTCACTTTAATTCTGTGTTAATCCATTCATCAATCTGTTTCACCATTCCACCAAAGGCACGGGCATCCGTGAAGGACGGTAACTCAGCGAGTAATGCTTGTTTAGGCATCGTCATTCCGGCAAGATGGTTTCGCACGATCAGATAACTTTTGGCGGCTTGTTCTTGTTTGAACATCGTCAGTGGCAATTGGAGAATACCGATAACATGCGCTTTCGCTTCAAAATAGTGCTTCAACTTACCTTCCGTATCATGTTGGAACAAGCCGTTCGGAATGACAAACACACCAAATCCACCTGGCTTCACGTAATTCATCGCTTGTTCGATCAATAGAAAATGGCTGTAACTCATCCCTTCCTCACGTTTTAGGACATACGTCTGGGCTACATCTTCATCCGGATAATAACCAATCGGTAAATCAGCCATCGCTAAATCAACAGGATCTAACAAAAGCGGGCGGAGTCCATCTTGATGCGTATAGTTGACCGGATAATCAAGAAGTTCCGTGACGGATGCAGAAAGTCGGATTAATGTTTCATCGACTTCAACGGCTTCCGCGACGGTATCTTTCGGGAGTTGACTGAGGACCGCATGTAACATCCCACCTGTTCCACTTCCAAGATCAAGCAGACGAACATCCTCCTTCTTGATTAATTTCCCGATTAAATAACCGGCAAACAAGGCAACGCTGTCTGGTGTCGGTAAATGATTCGGTTGAGCCTGTTTCATGCCTTCAAGGATTGCAAGTGAAACAGCTTTTCGTACCGTTTCCGGATCGACGTTTTCCGTATGCCGTTCGTTTAGTCGGTCGATGACTTCCGTCAACGCTTCTAAATACGGCATATCTAAATCACGTTCTAGTTTCCGAGTTTGTTGGGTCAGTTCTTTATATAAGGTTTCTAATGCTTCCATCTGTGTTCCATCCTTTCAAAACGAAACGGCCCCCCGTGCTTCGTGGGAGCCGTTTTTTCTCATTATCTTCATTGTAGCGGTTTCACGCCATTTGTAAACTATTCTTACTTCGTCGTTTTGGCACCTTTGGCTGCAACAAGTGCCGAATCAAAATCGACTTCGTTCGTTGACTCGTCCAGGTACTCGGCATATACGACTTCGTTTGCCGCATCGATGACGAAGACAGAACGAGCAAGTAAGCGAAGTTCTTCGATCGCTACTCCGTATTGTGTACCAAACGAAAGATTACGATGATCGGACAACGTCACGACGTTATCGAGTCCACTTGCCGCACACCAACGACGTTGTGCGAATGGCAGGTCATTTGAGATCGTCAAGACCGTCACACCATCGATTCCCGCTGCCTCTTCATTGAATTTACGAGTTTGTGCGTCACAAACCCCTGTATCGATTGATGGTACGACACTGATGATTCGAACCCCTTGATATGTATCGCGCATAACCGGTGAAAGATCATTTGCCAATACTTCGAAATCCGGTGCTTGTTGCCCGACCTCAACTGCTGTTCCGACTAATGTAATTGCATTGCCTTTAAATGTTGCCATGTGAATTCCCCATTTTCCAATAGATTCTAAGTCGTTTCCCATTCTACTATAAAAACGGTGCTAACGTATGACAAGATTTTTGCCCGTGTCTTTAGCTAGCAGTACCGATTATCCCTTAAAACAGGTATAATGAAAGAGTTCATGAAACGCTTTCAAGGGGGAATTGACCATGGCTCGAAACAATGTCTACCTGTATTACCGAAACAAACAAAGACACGAGACGCAGGTACGTAAATTGATTGAAGTTGGAAATCGGTATGGACTAAATGTCGTCCAGGATCATAAACAAGCCAATATCATCGTTTCGATTGGTGGAGATGGAGCGTTCCTTCAAGCAGCCCGTTTCACCGGATTCCGTGAAGACGCCATTTATGTCGGATTTGCTGAAGGTCCGAACTCGTTTTATTGTGACTTTGACATCAATGATTTATCTTCAGTCGAAGCGATTTTCAAAGAAACCGGCAACCGTGCTTCGAACGGTGATATCGAAGTCCGCCGTTATCCACTTTTAGAAGCTTCAATCAATGGTGGTCCAGGCATGCTTTGCCTAAACGAATGTTCCGTCAAGTCGAGTATCATCAAATCACTGGCAATCGAAGTATACATCGATGGATTCCTATTCGAGACATTCCGCGGGGATGGGATGGTCATCTCGACACCAACCGGTTCAACGGCTTACAACAAATCCTTGTCAGGTGCGATCGTCGATCCATTGATCCACTGTCTGCAAGTCAGTGAGATCGCATCCGTCAACAATAACCGTTACCGGACACTCGGATCGGCGTTCCTCTT
Source organism: Exiguobacterium sp. KRL4 (assembly GCF_001870785.1). Taxonomy (GTDB): domain Bacteria; phylum Bacillota; class Bacilli; order Exiguobacteriales; family Exiguobacteriaceae; genus Exiguobacterium_A. Next base: position 125,023 of record NZ_MOLV01000009.1, on the reverse strand, counting down.
AAACCGGGGTCGTAAACTGTCTCTCCGCATCATCGAAGACGGCAATGACTATCCGATCATCGGAATGGACAACGAAGCACTCAGTTTAAAACGGACCGATTCGGTCGATATTCAACTATCGGAAAAAGAATTGAAAACCGTTAAACTCACCGACAATACATTTTGGCATAAAATTCAACGTTCTTTCTTATAACAAAAAAAATCTGCCGAGTGGCAGATTTTTTTGTGGAATCAATTCATGACCGGAGTAGCCTGAAAAACGGTTTTCCCCGCTTGGACCGTCTCAACCAATCGGTTACGTAAGACCGCTTCTCCACGTAATAAGTAGAAATCTTGATCAAAGATGACGAAGTCCGCGTCGTAGCCTGGAAGCAACATGCCTTTTCGTCCATGTGTATCCGTTGCGATGTGTGGATTTCTCGTAAACAACAACAACGCTTCATACATCGAGAGGACTTCATTCGTCTTGTTGATGTTGCCTGCCGTTCCAGTTGTTGCCGCATATAATGCACGCCGAACATCGGGATCTGAGATTGGCGCATCTGATCCACCACAGAGAAGAGCACCCGTATCCGCAAGCGACTTCAGTCGATATGCCCAGTCGAGCCGGTTCAGCCCAAGACGGTCTTGTGCAAAATCCGCGTCATCCAGCAAGAACACCGGCTGAACATCAATCAAGACCGGTAACTTCCGGATACGCGTCAAGAGTTCAGGACGGACGACCGTCGCATGGATGATCCGGTCTCGTGTTCCTTTTGGTGCCGGATAATTCTCAAGTACCGTGACAAAACGTTCAATTGCCAAGTCACCGATGACGTGCGCCGCGACCGTAAAACCATAGCTGCGCGCCCGTTTGACAAGTTGTTCCAACTGTTCTGGTGAATGGACTTCGATGCCACGTGTTGTCGCATCGTCCGAATATCCTCTGCCAAGTAAGGCCGTCCGTCCACCGAGTGCACCATCGACAAATACTTTCATCGCACCGACGGATAACGTCGCCGGCAAAACAGGATTCATCTGAATGAATTGATCGAGTACTAAATGATGGACAAGAAGATGCGCATGGAACCCGGTTTCTTCCGTCACTTCACGGTACGCCTGCAAGACATCCTTCAACTCACCATGATATGCCAAATCTTCCGTGTGCGCAGCGACGATACCGTGCCGCTGTAAATCTTTGATTGCCGATCGTAGCGATGCTTTGTTCCGTTCCATTGAACCTGATTGCAAAGCATACAGTGGTTCGATCGCTGCATCATATAAAAATCCGTCGGCTTCGCCCGACTCCGACAAACCAATCTTCCCACCTTCGACAACCGTCGACGCCTTGTAACCAAGCTGTTTGAACAAGACATCATTGACGAGCACTGTATGTCTGTCCGTTCGTTTGAGTAGTGCCGGTTCTGTTGGAAACAGTTGATTTAACCACGCCTTCGTCGGTGCACGATCCAGTTTCGTCTCATCATAACCTTCCGCTACGTGCAAGCCGTTGATCGCTTCCGCTTGAACAAAGGCTTTGCCTAATTCGTCTAACGTCGTATAGCGAGACGCATCAACTCGCCCGATCGCTTCCCCGTAGCCAATCAAATGGATATGAGCATCGGTAAATGCGGGATAAACCGCTTTGCCGTTTAAGTCAACAATCGTTAGAATCCGTCTTCCGAATCGACGACGTAACTTTCCCTCTTCCCCCATCGCGATGATCCTTTCCCCTTCAACAAACATTGACGAGTGCACATCTTCCTCGTGTGCCATTGTTCGGATGATTCCGTTCACATACAGTTTTCCCATCTCAACCGCTCCTTTTTTTACAAAAACAGGGTGACCTGGACGGCCACCCTGAATTGTCAGTGATGATTACACATGCATCGTTTCCTGTTGACCGCATGCTTTTCGAATACGTTCGATGGAGCCTGGATCAAATTGTTCCAAAACACGTTCTCCTAAAGTGATCGTCCGCTCGTAATCTCCCGCCAGGAACTTTGTCTCAGCAATCGTCAGCGACATATGTATCTCATTATCGTGCCGCCGGAAACGGTTGGCGTATTGGACAAGACGTTCCGCATACGTGACTTCGAATACTAGTTTATCTATCCGTTCTTGCAACAATCTAAACGTCCCGTTGACGTCTTCACTTTGAGAAACGATATAATTGACGTTAAATGGTAGCTCTTCTAAACGTGACTCCAGGGTCTGCAGGGAACGACTTGAAGCATGTAATGCCTCCTCGACATCCGCTGGGATTTTCGGTAAACCTAACCGTTTCAAACGCAAGCGAGTCGTCGAAAGAAGCTGACGCCATTCCGTGACCCGTTGTCGGACTTCTGTCTCTTCTTTACGTAATGCCTGAAGTTCAACGGTAAACCGTTCATACTGAATCATCAACTGTTCTTCTAAACGAACGGCATCTCGCATTTGATCCTCCAACATACTAAATGGGATGATGCGGCTTGCGATCGATTCGTCTAAATCTTTTGCTGCACCAAACAACATTTCTTCATCTCGTTGAATCGACTCATAATGCTCACCTAGATCCGCTGAGATTTCATAATTTTCTCGTAGCATGCTGAACTCTTGCGCCAATTGATGTATTTTTTCACGCATCCGTAATGCTTTTTGTTTCAGCGACTGATTTTCTTTTTTCACATGGTGTCGAGCATCCACTTCACGCCGGAACGTATCGTACATTTGATCAATATCTGAAGCAAGCTGTTGTACTTGTTCTTCTAGACCAACGATTTCGAGGAACTCCAACTTTTTGACGAGACTCAGACGCTGTTCTTCAAACCGTTTGATATCAGATTGCATACCAAGCGGCTCCAGTGGATAACCGTCAAGTGTCATCTCTTTATAGCCGGCACTTAATTGATCAATCCGTTGTCTTAATTCATGTGCTAGTGTTTTCCAATGTTGCGGAATCACTTCGACGAGCTGACGGGTCTCTTCGACTTTCGCTTCAAGCTGAAGACTTGTTTCGTAAGCTTTCGTCACTTCTCCTGCTTCCTCGAAAGCAACCATCTCTGTACGCAATTGGTCAATCGTCTCTGCTTGTTCTTCCAACTTAGGTAAAGCTGGTCCAAACGATGTCGCTTGCAGTAACAGGGATTTATGCACTTGACTAGAGTGGGTTTCCCCTTGCGCTTTCAGTTCTGCTAAGACGGATTGATTCGTCTTAAACGTCGACATATCGGTTAACATCTCATCGATCAATCCTTCAAGTTCAGCAATGAGTTGTTCCGTTACTTCCAGATCGTTTTTAACCGCTACAAAACGATAGCCATCTAGCCCTTCTTCTGCCCGATATAACGTCTCATCAATTTGTGCCACGTGGACGGTCACTAACTCTTCCCATGCCTGGTGCCAGGATGTGAATTTCGTCTCCGTCTCACCCGCCATCGGGAGTTCCTTTAGTTCTTGCAGCTCCTTCGGAATCGATGCACTAATGATTCCTTGTTTCCGCAGATCAAGTTCATCGATTTTCGTATAATATTTTTTCCGACTAATCATGCTAAACAGCATGACGAGTAATACGATGACGATGACGCCAATCACCCATGCCCACATTTGTTACGACCTCCACCCTGTCAAGCGATTTCACTTTCCAATAAATTCGCTTTAATCTTATCCTTATAATAGTATAGCGCAACCGATTTGCATAGAATTACTCGGGCTTTTCCTAATTTCTTCCGAACTTTCCGCGACCATTTCCTGAATTCAATTGTTTGTCAGTCGCACGAAAACCCGATAAGATGAATAAAATATGATTTTTCAGGAGGAATTTTTGATGTTCGAGACCACAACTTATGACGGTGACCGCACGAAACAATATGAAATGCTGAATAAACAACTCGATGCTTTGCTCGCTGGTGAAACAAATCAAGTCGCTAATCTCGCCAACGCAAGTGCTTTACTCGGTCAATTTCTAGATCGGACGAACTGGGTCGGTTTCTACTTAACGGATACAGAACAAAATGAGCTAGTCCTCGGTCCATTCCAAGGTTTACCGGCCTGCGTCCGGATTCCGTTTGGACGTGGTGTCTGCGGAACAGCGGCACAAGATCAAGTCACACAACTCGTCATGGACGTCCATGCCTTCCCAGGTCATATCGCCTGTGATGCAGCTACGAATTCTGAAATTGTTGTTCCATTGGTTCAAAACGGTGTCACGATTGGTGTTCTTGATATCGATAGTCCTGAACTGAATCGTTTTGACGAAACGGATCAAGCCGGCCTCGAAGCATTTTGCAAAACGCTTCTTCGTCATATTTGATTGACAGCAGGAATATGCAGACGTATACTTGTAAAAGTGCAGAAATGATAACGATAGCGGTCAAATCGCTTACGTATCACATTTCATGACTCGGCTTTGCCGGAGGGGCATCGTGTAACTTTGCTATCAAGCGAGGGTGCCACATCATGAAATGGGCGTAACGTGGGTTTGATGGCGTTATTATTTTTATGCAAATAATAACGAACACTAAGGAGGAGTCTTATTATGGCTCGCTATACAGGTCCAGCTTGGAAACTTTCACGTCGTCTCGGTATCTCTCTTACTGAAACAGGAAAAGAAATCGCAAAACGTCCGTACGCTCCAGGACAACACGGTAACAGCCGTCGCAAAATGTCTGAGTACGGTCTTCAACTTCAAGCGAAGCAAACGCTTCGTCACATGTACGGAGTAAACGAACGCCAATTCAACCGTATCTTCAACGATGCTGGCAAAATGCCTGGTATCCACGGTGAGAACTTCATGTTCTTACTTGAAGCACGTCTTGACAACGTCGTTTACCGTATGGGTATGGCTCGTACACGTCGTGCTGCTCGTCAGCTCGTCAACCACGGTCACCTCCAAGTTGATGGCGCTCGCGTCGACATCCCGTCGTTCCGCGTGAAACCAGGTCAAACGATTTCAGTTCGCGAAAAATCGAAGAACTTTGTCGTTATCAAAGAAGCACTCGAAGTTGCACCAGCAACTAAAGACTTCATCACGTTTGATGCTGAGAAGCTCGAAGGAACTTTCGTTCGTCTTCCAGAACGTTCAGAGTTGAACGATCAAATTCAAGAACAACTCGTCGTTGAGTACTACTCACGTTAATCAGTTGTTTCAAGCATCCACTTCGGTGGGTGCTTTTTTTATGTTTTCATCTCCCTTCTTTTGTGTTAACCTTTTATTTATATTGGTTAACACAAAAGAAGAGGATGTGTCATTTTATGAAAACAAAGGATCTTACATTCATCGCCTTAGGGGCTGCCATCATTTCTGCGGTTAGTTTATTACCGCAACTTCAACTCGTCGGTCCGGTTCCGATTACCCTTCAAATGCTTGCCATCATGACGGTCAGTGCCATCCTCGGCGCAAAACGCGGTGGACTTGCCGTGCTCATCTTTTTATTGCTCGCTGCTGTCGGTCTTCCCCTACTCGGCGGAAAAGGCGGACTTGCTCCGTTCGTCGGTCCGACGGTCGGCTATTTGATTGCCTTTCCGATTGCTGGATTTTTCATTGGCCTCGTCGCTGAAAAAACCCGCCGTTTCCTCCCACTCTTCATCGGGATGTTAGTTTTTGGACTCGGACTCGTTTACCTGCTCGGGACATTGGGTTTGATGATTGTCTTACAGCTATCATTCATGGATGCACTCGTCATCAATATCCCGTTCATCCTTGGGGATCTATTAAAGGCCTTGATTGCTACGACGATTGCCGTTCGTTTGCTCCCGCTTCGCTTATTCCGGATGGCATAACAAAAACAACGCTGACGAAATTTCGTCAGCGTTGTTTTTGTTATGTTGTTCAAGCGTGCTCAAGTACAAAGTATTTCTTTTTCCCACGACGGATGATCGTGAAGTCACCAATCGCATCTTGTTTCGTAATCTCTTTCGTCAGTTCTTGTTCTCGATCTCCGTTGATGTAAATGGCACCATTCGTCACATCTTCGCGCGCTTGACGTTTTGACGGGCTGATCTTCGCCTCGACCAGGACATCGACAAGGTTAGTGTGCTCACCAAGCGTAAAACGTGGCATTCCTTTAAACGCGTCCGCAATGTCTTCTGCTTTCAACGCTTTGATTTCTCCGCTAAAGAGTGCTTTCGTGATACGTTCTGCTTGCTCCAAGGCATCCGTTCCATGAACGAGGACGGTCATCTCTTCTGCTAGTCGACGCTGCGCCACCCGTTTTTCTGGTGCGGTTTCTACTTCTTGTTGGAGTGCGCTGATTTCTTCATGCGTCAAGAACGTAAAGTATTTCAAGAACTTGATGACATCTAAATCATCGACGTTAAACCAAAACTGGTAGAATTCGTATGGTGTCGTTTTTTCCGCATCGAGCCATACTGCACCACCTGCCGTTTTTCCGAACTTTTGTCCATCTGATTTCGTGACAAGAGGGACCGTCATCCCGAATGCTTTTTGATCATGTCCGACACGGCGAATCAATTCCATTCCCGCCGTGATATTCCCCCACTGATCGCTTCCTCCAACCTGGAGGCGGCAGCCTTCATTTTCATATAACTTCAAAAAATCGAATGATTGTAACAACATGTACGAAAACTCTGTGAACGAAATCCCATTTTGGAGACGGGAATCCACGGAATCTTTGGCCAACATGTAGCTGATCGGGAAATGTTTTCCGATATCGCGCAAGAAATCGATGATCGTCAAATCCTTTGTCCAATCTAAGTTATTGGCAATCGTCACCGGGTTTTCACCTGCAAGCGGTAAGAAGCGGGATAATTGTCCTTTGATCCGGTTCGCGAATTCTTCGACGATATCCGATGTGTTTAATGAACGCTCTGTTGAACGACCACTTGGATCACCAATCATACCTGTTGCGCCGCCGACTAATCCAATGACGTGATGCCCCGCTTCTTGGAATCGTTTGAGGACAAGGATCGGCAATAAGTGTCCGATGTGTAACGAATCCGCCGTCGGATCAAATCCTGTATACAGCGTCGTCGGGTTTGCGAGTAATTCTTTTATTCCTGTTTCGTCTGTCATTTGACTAATTAAACCACGAAACTCTAAGTCTTCCAGTAACGTCATCTGTCTTCCCCCTAAAATAATCTAAAAAAAACCGTCCCCTCGAATAAACGAAGGGACGGAAGATTCCGTGGTACCACCCTAATTGCATGAAAATCATGCCACTTAGATTACCGATAACGGGGCAACATCCGCTTGATTTCTCAAGAAGCTCCTGGAAGCGTAATTCATGAAAGCGCTATGTCCTAGTTCGCAGCACCACTAGGTCTCTGATACAGGGAGCGATTCATTACTCAATTCCATTCACAGCTTATTTTTTATATAATCACATTAAGATGTTTCCATGATACGTCGAAGCAGAATCCACTGTCAAGCCACTTTCTGATACTTCAGATATGGTACAATACACCTATCTGTGATTTAATGTTAATTTACACCCAAGTTTAAGATGTAAAGGAGATCATTTATGCGCGAGAACTGGTTCAAGTTTTGGAATCACCCCCGGGCGAAAGCCGTTCGGCACTGGTCGAATATCACATACGACGTATCTTGGAATATCATTTTATTCCTCATTATAGGTGTCTTACTGGTCGGAAGTTTTTCTGTCGGAGCAGCTGGAGGTTACTTTGCGTCGCTCGTCAAAGATACAAAAGCACCTCAATTGACAGAAATGAAGCAACAAGTGAATAGTTATGCCATTACGAGTCAGATTTATTGGGGAAGTGGCGAAAAGTTGACGAACATCTCGACAGATGAAGAACGTCAGCCTGTCGATATCAAAGAAATTTCACCCTATCTGCTCGATGCCGTTTTATCAACGGAAGATGTTGATTTTTACGAACATGATGGTGTTGTGCCAAAAGCAACATTACGTGCCGTTTTGCAAGAACTCACGAACTCCGCTTCACGAACAGGCGGTAGTACGCTCACGCAGCAGTTGATTAAAAACCAAATCTTAACGAACGAAGTGTCATTCGAACGAAAAGCAAAAGAAATCATCTTGGCGTTACGTCTGGAAAATGCGATGACAAAAGATGAAATCCTGCAGGCGTATCTGAACGTCGTTTCGTTCGGTCGAAACTCACTTGGTCGCAATATCGCCGGAATCGAAGCGGCCTCACGTGGTGTCTTCAATAAACCAGCGAAAAAATTAACGTTACCGCAAGCTGCTTTCTTAGCGGGAATCCCGAAAAACCCGTACTACTACACACCGTACCTTCAAGGTGGTGTCATCAAAAAAGACCTGACACCAAGTACCAACCGCATGAAAACGGTTTTAAAGCGGATGTATGTCGCCCAAAACATTACGAAAGCACAGTACGAAAAAGCTATCAAATACGATATCACAAAAGACTTCGCCAAAACATCAACACGGTCACGTGAGACGTATCCGTACGTCTATGATTTGGCTGAAAAAGAATCCTTAAGAATCATGACCAGTTATTTCATGAAGAAAGACGGTGTTAAAGAAGATGAAGTCAAACCGTCTGAACTCGCTGAAGTCAAAGCGAATTATCAAGATCAAGCCCTTGTCGCGATCCGCCAAGGTGGTTATAAAATTCACTTGACGCTTGATAAAAAAATCCACGAAGCGATGCAGACGCCTGCTAAAAATGCAGCCAATTTCCCAAGTACACTACAGTATAAACAAGTCGTTGATCCAAAAACGAAAAAAACGGTGAACAAAAAAGATCCGGAAGAAACAGCTGCCGTCTTGATTCAAAATGAGACCGGTCGCATTCTAGGTTTTGTTGGTGGACGTTATACAGATGGAGCTGCGGATGACTTCAACCGTGCTTTCCAAGCGAAACGTCAAATCGGATCAACCGCTAAACCGATTCTCGTCTATTCAAACGGAATCGAAAACGGATTGATTACACCAGCTTCGACGATTAATGATGAAGAATATTATTACCAGACCGTTCCTCGTCAACCGGGAGATAACCCGATCAATAATGAAGGCGGACGTTACCGTGGAAACGTTACGATTCGAGAAGCACTCGAACTTTCGCTGAACGTCCCTGCCGTTAAGACGTACGAAAAAATGAACATGGCAAACTCGATACAAAAGTTAGTCGACATGGGGATCGAAATTCCCGATAACATCCGTTACGCGCCTTCTGCCGCGCTCGGGACGATGGAAATCACACCGGTTGAGCTTGCAGGTGCTTATGCGACACTCGCGAACTACGGTGAATATGTCAAACCGTATATCATCTCCAAAATTACGAAGGATGGCAAAAATATTTATAAAGCGAAATCAAAGAAAAAACGGATTTATGAAGATCGGACTGCCTATTTAACATTAGATATGATGCGCGGCGTCTTTGATAAAGGAACGGCTCAATATGCGAATTCCTTACTCAAGGTGCCAGGAGATTGGGCTGGTAAAACAGGGACGACGAACGAAATCAAGGATTCCTACCTTGTTGGTTCAACACCTGGTGTTACACTCGCTGTCTGGACGGGACATGACCAAAACAACTCATTGTTTGGTGCGACGACCTATTATCAACGAACACAAAATGTTTGGGCTCAAATGGCCAACCTGACGTATAATGCGAACAGCAGTTACTTTAAGTCAGGTGCTCGCTTCAATCAGCCAGCATCCGTCAGTGCCAATGACTTTAAAAACACAGGTCGTTTCAAAGAGGAAGACAAAAAGAAAAAAGAAGCTGAGGCGAAGAAAAAAGCCGCCGAAGAAAAGAAAAAACAAGCAGAAGCGGAAGCGAAGAAAAAAGCGGATGCTGCGAAAGCAGACGATGCCAAACAACAAGCGGATGACGCAAAAGCAAAAGCCGATGCGGACGCCAAACGTAAAGCAGACGACGCAAAAGCGAAAGCCGATGCGGACGCCAAACGTAAAGCGGACGACGCAAAAGCGAAAGCCGATGCGGACGCCAAACGTAAAGCAGACGACGCAAAAGCGAAAGCCGATGCGGACGCAAAACGTAAAGCGGACGACGCAAAAGCAAAAGCCGACGACGCGGCTAAAAAAGCAGCAGAGGCAAAAGCGAAGGCTGAAGCAGAGGCAAAAAAGAAAGCCAATGAGGACAAGAAAAACACTGAGTAACGCACGCCTTCTTTTTAACCATCGCCCACTGAAGGGGCGATGGTTTTTTGTCGCTTTTAGTCAACCGCCAAAGACCACCTGCATCCAAATTCATTTTGGATGCAGGTGGTCTTTAATGGTTTACTGTTCGATCAAGTTGTTATCAATCTTCCATCGTCGAAAGGTCACCCGCTTCAAGATTCAATTCCCATGCCTTTAAGACACGACGCATGATTTTTCCGCTTCGTGTTTTCGGCAATTTATCCCGGAAATCGATTTCCCGAGGTGCTGCATGTGCTGCCAGCCCCTCTTTGACGAACTTTTGAATTTCTTGTTTTAATTCTTCCGTCGGTTCATAACCATCCCGTAATGAAATAAAGGCTTTGATGATTTCGCCACGTACCGGATCCGGTTTCCCGATGACACCAGCCTCCGCGACAGCAGGGTGCTCGACGAGTCGGCTTTCGACTTCGAACGGTCCGACACGTTCTCCAGCAGTCATGATGACATCATCCACACGTCCTTGGAACCAGAAGTACCCTTCGTCGTCCATATAAGCAGAATCCCCAGAGACATACCAGCCTTTGAAGAAATACGAATCATATTTTTGCGGATTGTTCCAGATTTGACGCATCATCGATGGCCATGGTGTTTTCAGTGCTAAATTCCCCATACGGAACGGAGGGAGTTCGTTTCCTTGATCATCGACTATCGCGGCTTGCGTACCCGGAATCGGTTTCCCCATCGATCCCGGTTTAATATCCATCGACTTATAATTGCAGATCATCATCGCACCGGTCTCAGTCATCCACCATGTGTCATGAATCCGTTGGTCAAACGCTTCTTTTCCCCAACGGATGACTTCTGGATTAAGTGGTTCCCCGACCGAGAGGACATGGCGCAGACTGGATAAATCATGTGTATTCGCAATTTCAGCTCCAGCTCCCATCAGCATTCGGAATGCCGTTGGTGCACTGTACCAGACCGTCACCTTATATTTTTCGATGATACTATACCAAAAGTCGGGATTAAAGCGTCCCCCGACGACCACATTCGTCGCGCCATTTAAAAATGGGGCAAAGATACCGTAACTCGTGCCAGTCACCCATCCTGGATCTGCGGTACACCAGTAGACATCCTCTTCCTGTAAATCAAGGACCCAACGCCCTGTCATCATATGCTGAATCATCGCATTTTGAACATGTAAGACCCCTTTTGGTTTTCCGGTAGAACCTGATGTGTAGTGCAAGATCAAACCATCCTCGCGGTCCAGCCAGACTGGCTCAAACGACTCCGAAGCTTGTTCAAACGCACTCCGGAAGTCAGAAATTTTCTCATTTGTTTCAATTTCTTCATCGACTAAGAATATCTGTTCGAGGGATGTCAACTCATCCACCGGAACACGTGGCAACAAGGCTTTGGTCGTAATCAACATCTTCGCTTCTGAATCAAGCAGCCGATCCCGAACGGCTTGCTCCATGAAAGCTTCAAACAACGGACCCACGATGGCTCCAACTTTCAGGGCACCGAGCAGAGCAAAGTACAGTTCTGGTGAACGTGGCATGAAGATGAAAATTCGATCTCCTGCTTGGATTCCCGCATCTGTCAGGACGTTTGCCGCCTTATTCGTCAATCGTTTCATGTCCGCATACGTAAAGCTTTGTTCGGTCGTACCGTCAAAGTAGACCAATGCTTTTTTATTGGCGCGTTCACCTTCAGCATGACGATCGATTGCTTCATAGGCCATATTGACTTTCCCCGTCGTCGCCCATGAAAAATAGTGTTCTGCTTCTTTCCAATCATATGAATCTGATCCATCATATTCGGATAACCAGTGCTTTCCCGGAAGCGCTTTCAAAACTTTCATGTCTCGTTCCTCCCCTTCGCTGTTCTCTTCTACATTATAAGCTAGTTATCGTGTAGTTCAATCCATTTGCCGTCAATTTGTTAAAAAATCCCTCTCTTTCTCGACCTGCTTTCGACTATAATATACAAGAAGGTGGTGACGCTTACATGTTTGAAAAACAATTCAATCATCGTACTCATGAAACATCGCTTGGTCCAGTTGAAATCGAGGGACCCGTCTCAAGCCAGGTCCTCGCTACGTACACGCTTGATCCAGGATTGACAGCCTTCCGACAACCACTCGAACAACATCAGGCACTTGTTGAAATCGCGGATCTTGAAGAAGGGCGGATCATCGTCGCAAGACAAGGGACCGACATCATCGGTTACGTGACGTTTCTGTACCCCGATCCGTATGAGACATGGAGTGAAGGAAATAACCCGTACATTTTAGAATTAGGTGCCATTGAAGTAGCTGCCCGTTTTCGCGGACAACAGATTGGGAAAAAACTACTCGAAGTGTCGATGCTTGATCCCGCAATGGAACATTACTTAATTTTGACGACTGAATATTATTGGCATTGGGATTTAAAAGGAAGCGGCTTATCCGTTTGGGACTATCGCAAAATCATGGAAAAAATGATGAATCATGGTGGTCTTGTCTTTTTCCCGACGGATGATCCAGAAATCGCCTCGCATCCTGCCAATTGTTTAATGGCACGCATCGGAAAACATGTCGCATCCGAAGTCGTCGCGCATTTTGATGCGTTACGACTCCGCCGTCGCTTCATGTACGATTAAGGAGGGGTCGCATGTTAATCGAACAAATCATGAAGACACACTGCATCACGATTCAACCAACAAATTCGATTGCTCATGCTGCTGATCTGATGCGCCGTCATCAGATCCGTCATCTCCCGGTGACGAATGCCCGACATGAACTGCTCGGGCTCATCGGACTCACGGAGATACAAAGCGCAAGTAGTGTCTTTCATCCCGATACCTTTTTAGCGGATCAGCAAAATTCCGTTTCCAGCATCATGCAACGGACACCGATGACTGCCCATCCATTAGATTTCATCGAGGATGCCGCTGTCTTGTTTTATGAACACCGCCTATCTTGTCTTCCAATCGTCCGCGGTCGTCGGCTAGTCGGATTGATTACGGAAACGGACTTGTTACGGACATTCGTCCAGCTGACCGGTGCACTCGAACCGAGTTCCCAAATCGAAATCCGGGTCGAAAACACGGCCGGGACTTTAGCAAAAATTGCCGGCTTACTTGCCAAAACGAATGTCAATATCTTAAATGTCTTAGTATATCCGACCGATGATCCGTACGTTCGTATCGTTGCCTTTCGTGTCCAGACGATGAATCCTATCCGCGTCATCGAAAAATTACGAAAGGAAGGATTTGATGTGCTCGGTCCTGATGTCAGTCGATGAAGGACTTTGCCTATGTGTACAGTCAAGAAGAAGCACACTATCGTTTTTCAGACACCCACCCTTTCAACCCCATCCGGTTGGAGTTGACGGTCTCTCTGCTTGAAGCAATGGGCGTGCTTGATACGGTAGACTGTCGTGCTCCTCGACCGGCAACAGACGAGGAATTATTGCTGATTCATGATCCGGACTACATACAAGCGGTGAAACTCGCAGGACACGGCGAACTTTCTCCGATGAAAGCACAGATGTATGGTCTTGGGACGGAAGATACCCCGCTATTTGACAAGATGCATGAAAGTGCGGCGTTGCTTGTTGGCGGAACGATTGAAGCGTGTGATCTTGTTTTATCCGGTCAGTATCGCCGGACTTTTCATATCGGCGGTGGTTTGCATCACGGTTTCCGTGGACGTGCTTCTGGATTTTGTATTTATAATGACACGGCCGTCGCAATGGCGGCGATGATCCAGAAATACGATTGCCGGATTTTATATGTCGATACCGATGCGCATCATGGCGATGGCGTGCAGTGGGCTTTTTATAATCGATCTGATGTCATGACCGTTTCACTTCATGAAACGGGACGGTATTTGTTCCCTGGAACCGGTATGGTGACAGAGCGTGGAGCTGAGGAAGGCTATGGTTGGAGTTGGAACGTGCCGTTTGATGCCTTCACGGAAGATGCTTCTTTTTTGCACGCTTACCGGACCGTTTTGTTCGAAGCATGCGAACTTTTTAAACCCGATCTCATCATCACGCAAAACGGTGCAGATGCACATGCTCTCGACCCACTGACACATCTGTCCTTAACGATGGAGAGTTATGAACAGATTCCACAAATTGCCGTCGAAGCCGCCAATCGCTATACAGATGGACGGATTGTCGCCCTAGGTGGCGGTGGGTATGATTGGTACCGGGTTGTCCCCCGTGCCTGGAGCCAAGTCTTTGCTGCTTTGACCAATCGTCCGCCTTTTAAAGGCGATCTTCCCGCTTCGTGGGTCACACGCTGGCAGAACGAAAGTCCGGACGTACCGAAAACCTGGCGGGATCGCTTTCCGCTCTATCCGACGATTCCAAGGCGTCCTGAAATCGAGGAGAAGAACTGGGAAACGGTCAAACGGCTGCTTTGGCCGTTTGTAAACGACACCAAAAAAGAACACTTGTCGGCTCACTCTCCCTACTCCAAATAAGGAAAAACGTCTTGTTCTTTTCACAATTAGTTCGTTAGGACTTCACAAGTTCTTGGTATACTGAATAAGGTCTCATTACTTTACTTAGTAAACGAACAATTGGGGGAACAAAAGATGAAGAAAACAACGATTGGTTTAACGGGGGTATTTTTAGCAAGTGGTTTGTTACTCGTCGGATGCGGCAATGATAAACAAGCGATGGATCACGAAACGATGCAAGGGTCTGGAAAACCAGCTGTTGACGTCAAGGTCGATGTTCCGGCAAAAACAATGGAGAGTCAAAAAGTCGTCTTCCAAGCGACCGCGCTTGAGAACAAAAAAGCAGTAAACGTCGAAGACGTGACGTTTGAAGTCTGGAAAGCAGATGAAAAAGAAGCTGCACATAAAAAAATCAAGGCAACTTTAAAGAAAACCGGTACCTATCAAGCTGAAGCGAAGCTTGCGGAAGGTGAATATGAAGGACTTTATCATATCAATGATAAAAAAGGACTCCATCACATGGACAAGATTTCTTTTGTTGTCATGAATCACTCGCATGAAAAAAAAACAGCAAAGCCGGCACATGAGCATGAACACGCGGCTGTAGAGGACTTAACCGTTCACTACATGGGTGCAAAAAAGACGATGGTCGGAGCAAAACTTCCGATTGCCTTTCATGTCTTTCTCGATGGCAAACCCCTCCAGGCCGATGTTCAAATCGAAGTCATTGAACCGAGTGTCGAGAAGCACACGTACATTCCTTTGACGAAACAAGCGGATCAATACGTGGGTGAGGTATCCCTTACTCATCCTGGTACTGCAACAGTTCGTCTTCATGTCGAAAATGACCAATTGCATCATCATCAGGATCAACTCGTTACCGTTAAGAAATAATCATACAAAATCCCCTTTGCTTTTCCGTTAACATCTTGGAAAAGCAAAGGGGATTTGTTGTTTTCACGAAGAACGGGTCGAATCTCGTTGTTCAATCCGATGCGGTAACGTCACATCGTTTGTTTCGATTTCTTCTTTGTTGAGGATTTTAGTCAACAAACGCATCGAAACTGCACCGATATCATACATCGGCTGGACGACCGTCGTCAGCTTCGGACGAATCATCGTCGCAAGACGGGTATTATCGTGACCGATGACTTCGAAATCTTCAGGCACTTGATAACCGGCATCTTGGAGCGCATGAATGACACCCAATGCCATCTCATCTGTTCCAGCAAAGATCGCACGTGGGCAATCTTCTCCGAGTTCTAGCAACTGGTTCATGGCTTTCATTCCCGAATCATATGTGTAGTTTCCGAGGACTACGTTCTGTTCGTCAAACGGTAAGTTCGCTTCTTCCAAGGCATTACGGTAACCTGCAAATTTCTTTTCTCCGTTAATTTGCTGTTCGAGCGGTCCTGTGATGAAACCGATCTGTTTATGTCCATGATCAATCAACGACTTCACGGCATCATGTGCAGCACTTTCATAATCGATGTTAACGGCAGGAAGGTCATAATCTTGATTTAACGTCGCAGCTAACACAATCGGAACAGGAGATGTCTTGAATTCCCGGACAAGGTCTTCGTGTAAACGACCACCCATGAAGATGATCCCGTCGACCTGCTTCCCGAGTAACGTATTTAACAAATGGATTTCTTTTTCCGGATTTTGATCCGAATTACATAAGATGATATTGTATTTGTACATCGTCGCGACATCTTCAATCCCCCGCGCCAAATCTGCAAAAAAGATATTCGAGATATCCGGTACAATCACACCAACCGTCGTTGTTTTTTTACTTGCGAGTCCTCGTGCAACGGCATTCGGACGGTATCCGAGCTGATCAATCGCATCCTGGACTTTCTTCCGCGTCGACGGTTTGACGTTCGGATTACCATTCACCACACGTGAGACGGTTGCCATCGACACGGCTGCTTCCCGTGCGACATCATAAATCGTTATATTACTGTTCAAAACAAATTCCTCCTTATTTTAGGCGATCATTTCGATTTCGTTTTCATTTTTATTTTCATTTTTAGGCAACACGAAAGGAAGACAGGAAAAGATATATTTCTTTTCCCATTCTTCCCTCATTGTAAAACTTTTTCATTCGCTATAGGTTACCCTTTTTAGAAAATCATTGAACGTTTAGTGCCGGAAAAGTGGAAGTCAGATTCTCGATGAACGAATCAAACTCATTAAAATCTAATTGTTGGTTCGCATCCGAGAGAGCGAGCGCAGGGAACGGATGGACTTCTACCATGACGGCATCTGCACCGATTGCGTAAGCCGCTTTCGCTGTCGGCAGGAGCAGGTCTTTGCGACCCGTCGAATGCGTCACATCGACCATGACAGGCAAATGTGTTTCTTGCTTCAAGATCGGGACAGCTGAGATATCCAATGTGTTTCGTGTCGCACGCTCATACGTCCGAATACCGCGTTCACATAAGATGACCTGCTCATTCCCGCTTGCCATGATGTACTCTGCTGCGTACATGAATTCTTCGAGCGTCGCTGACAAACCACGTTTCAATAGAACCGGTTTGTCCGTTCGGCCGACTTCTTTCAAAAGATCGAAGTTTTGCATATTGCGGGCACCGACTTGAATGATGTCCACGTATGGTAAAGCCGACTCAACTGCACTCGGCGTCATGATTTCTGTGATGACATGAAGACCATGGGCATCAGCTGCCTTTTTCAACATCTTCAATCCTTCTAAACCAAGACCCTGGAAATCATATGGTGATGTCCGTGGTTTGTAAGCTCCACCACGCATGAAGCGTACACCATGCTTCGCGAGTTGCTCGGCCACTTCAAAGACCTGTTCCTCACTTTCGACGGCACAAGGACCAGCAATTAACTGTTGCGAGCCGTCACCGATGACGTCATCTCCGATCCGGATGATGGTATTCGTCGGCTTTTGTTTACGCGACACAAGCAACTTGCGTGTCCGGTCTTCTCCTTGCAGTTCCAAAGAGGCCTTGAAAATTTCTTTAAATACGTGCTGTAGGCGTCCTGTTTCAAATGGACCATTGTTGCTCGCTGCAATCGATTCAAGCATCTGGCGTTCACGAACCGGATCATATCGATCGATTCCTTGCGCTCGTTTTACTTTACCGATTTCAACCGCTATCTCTCCCCGTTTGTTAATTAATCCAAGTAATTCTGCATTTACCAGGTCGAGTTCATCACGTAAGCGTTTTAATTCTGCATGTTGATCCATTCTTCTACCACTCCCTAATCAGCGTATAGCTCGTAATAGCAACTAATTATAGCGAACTCTTGTGAAATTGTATATAAATAAAGCGTACTCACTATTTAAATTCAGTGAGTACGCTCAAGGGTTACTTATTTTTTAGGTTGTTTTTCATGACTTAACTTTGACTGGGGATCATTGTCCTCGTCTTCTGTATCTTCTTCGTTTTCTTTCGATGCAAGATCCTCACGTAATTCAGAGAGTCCAGCCACTGTTTCGGTATCAAGTTGTTCGGCAACCGATGCTCCGTCGACTTCATCTCCGATTTCACGTTCAATGTCCCGGACAAGTTGTTCTGCTTCAGCGAGTGCTGCGTCAATGCTCGATTGATCTTTTTCAAAACCAGCATACTGTGCCGCTTCTTGAACGGTTGGATTTTTCTTTGCTTTTTCGATGACAGGAGCTGCTTTATCTTTTGCTAATTGAATCCATTCGCCTACGAGCGGTTCTGCTTTTTCACGAACGACTTGTGTTTGTTCGTTCAGACGTTGACGTGCTGGCGCTGTGCGCTCGTCGAGCATGCCGCGCATTTCACGACCTGATTTCGGACTCGACAGCAACGCTGCCGCTGCCCCAAGTAATCCCCCTACGATAATCCCGGCGAGGAACCCGCCACCTTTTGAAGTATCTTGTGCTTGGTATGGGTGTTGTTTTGTCATTGCGTACAATCTCCCTTCAACTCATCTGGAATACTTTCAACATCCGGCACAGAAACGACTTCTGGTGTCACCGGTGTTTCTGATTTTTTACGGAAACGGCGACGTGGTTTCTTTTCGACTGTCGTTGTTGCAGTCGTCGAAGAAGAGACATCTTGACCCGGTTCTGGTTTGTTTTTCTTGAAGAGTTCAACAGCAACTGAACCCCAGCGGACTGCTTGCGCAATCTGCTCTTTATTCGTATCGGCAGCACCTGCGACTGTATCCGAAACAGTTCGAACCGAATCCGTCACTTTATTGAGTGATGTGCCTAACTCTTCAATCGAGTTGGCGACTGGTGCAAGCAATTCCGTTTTTTCTTCAATCGTATCGACGAGACGATTCGTTTTATGTAACAACGCTGTCGTCTCCATCATGATGCCGTCTAATTGACGTTCTAATCCTGCCGTCGTATCGGCTACGTTATTGAGTGTCTTGCTTGCTGCGCTTAAGACGCGGGCAAGGAAGATGACAAGTACTACGAAAGCAATCGCAGCTACTAATCCGGCGATTCCGCCTAATGTGATTTCCATGATTCGTGCCTCCATTTTCTTTTGCTAGTGTCTTGTTGATAGTTCGACGTTGACGCAATCGTTCCTGCTACTCCAAATGGTTTATTTCCGTTACAATGATAAATGAAACCTACATACATCATTTGAGGAGGAACTTTTTTATGCGTGATCCACGTCTTACCCAACTTGCAACGAATTTAATAAATTATTCGGTTGCGCTTGCTCCTGGTGAAAAAGTATTAATCGAAAATTTTGGAATCGAACGTGAACTCGTCGAAGCCTTGGTCGATGCGGCCTATGAAGCAGGTGGTCTTCCGTTCGTTTTATTGAAAGACAACCGCATTTTACGAAAACTCTATCGCAATGCTTCGGAAGATCAACTTCAATTGATGGCGGATGTCGAACGAAAACAAATGCAGGCGATGGACGCCTATATCGGTTTACGTGCAGGAGACAACATCAATGAACTGTCTGATGTCCCGTCTGACAAAATGAAACTGTACGGACAGACGTTAGGTAAGATGCATACAGAAGACCGTGTGAAAGGCACCAAATGGGTTGTCTTACGCTTCCCGACGACTTCCATGGCACAACTTGCGAATCAATCGACGGAAGCCTTCGAAGATTTTTATTTCGACGTTTGTACATTGGATTATGCCAAAATGGGCGAGGCGATGACACCGCTTGTTGATTTGATGAATCGGACAGACCGCGTCCGTCTTGTTGGTCCTGGAACAGATTTAGCATTTTCAATCAAGGACATTCCCGCCATTAAATGTGCCGGCAATGCCAATATCCCGGACGGTGAAGTCTTCACTGCCCCGGTCAAGGATTCCATCAATGGGACGATTTCATACAACACACCATCACCGTATCAAGGATTCACGTTCGAAAATGTCACATTGACATTCAAAGACGGAAAAATCATTGAAGCGACTGCAAATGATACGGCACGCATTAATCAAGTGTTCGACACAGATGCAGGAGCCCGTTTCGTCGGTGAGTTTGCGATTGGTGTCAACCCGTTCATCCAACATCCGATGAAGGATATCTTGTTCGATGAGAAGATTGACGGCAGTTTCCACTTCACACCGGGTCAAGCCTATGCAGAAGCCTATAACGGGAATGATTCTTCTGTCCATTGGGACTTGGTTAATATCCAACGCCCTGATTACGGTGGCGGTGAAATCTGGTTTGACGATGTATTGATTCGTAAAGATGGTCGGTTCGTGCTTCCGGAACTCGATGTCTTGAATCCTGAAAACTTGAAATAAGTCAAAAACGGATGGCACATTCCTTATAGGATGCAGCCATCCGTTTTTTCATTATTTTTTTAACGTCGCCCGCAACATCCAAATCTGTTTTTCGATTTCTTTAGCTTGCGCTAACAAATCATCTTCGACCGTTACATCCTGCGATTCAAGATGTTCGATGGCATCTAGCATCTCTTTCCGGACTTGTTGGAAATCACTGATGACCGATTCGACCATTTCATCCGCTGATAAACCTGATTTTGCCTCTTCAAGCGTCGTTTGTTCCAGATATTCTTTTAGTGTCGCAGAAGGCATTCCGTTGTTCATTAACAGACGTTCTGCTACGACGTCATACTGTTCAGAGACCCATGTATACAATTCTTCGAGTTTTACATGTAACGTCAAAAAGTCAGGACCTTTGATGTACCAGTGATAGTTATGGAGTTTTACGAACAGGACACCATAGTTCGCCACCTGTTGGTTTAAAGCAGTTTTAGCATGATTACTAATCATCGTAGATTTCTCCTCTCAATAAAAACTGTGTTTTGTTCTATACCATCTTTATCCTTAAATAACAAAACTTAAACATGATTTCTTGAGAGAATCTCCTGATGTCCGATTTAGTGGAACCGACCTTTCAGACTCACTGTGGACGCTTCAATCCTTTGAGCATGTATCCACCTTTAAAATCAACCGAGTCAAATGCTACCAGAAAAGCCTTTGGTTCATATTCTTCAACCAGGTTGCGTAAGATCTTCATTCGTGTCCGAGCAGCTAGCACATCCAAGCGATAACGAATCCCGTCCCGCCCTTGTCCTTGATAATGGGTAACACCAAATCCATTGTCCCGGATGACTTGAATCAACTCCGCCGGGAAATCCTGTGTATGAACTTGAATCATATTGTATCCGATGGCAAGTTTTCGTTCGATAAATCCTCCGATCAAGATACCGAAGCCAAAGCCGAGTGCATAAACGATCATCCCAAGCGTCGTCAAGTCCCGGAAGACGACCCCCAGTGCAAAGATGTAAATCAACGTCTCAACTGTTCCTAACGCACCTGCGATGACAGTTCTTCCTTTGACGAGCATGATGGTCCGCAATGTCAAGACGGGCACGTAAATCAGTTGTAATAATAAAATGAGCAAAATCTGTCCCATGACCTCTTTCCTTTCTAAATAACATACACCCACTATTCCAAAAATCAATTCAAGATGCAATGAAAAGTTAACGATTTTCCGAGTCAATAACTCCTCCTTTTTTACTGGTTCACGAAACCGACAAAAAAAGACACCGACAAATTTCCGTCAGTGTCCGATTTGCATATTTATATTCACTTCGTACCTTCATACTGCTTTTGATACGTTTGAATGTCCCCTGCTCCCATGAAGAGCAATACGGCATTTTCATGTTTACTTAACAGTGATACGTTGTCCCGTGTCAGAATATCCGATCCCGGTACTTTTTCTTGCAGATCCTCTACACGAACTTGTCCTTCTTGTTCACGTGCTGATCCAAAGATTTCACACAGATACGTCGCATCTGCTTCACGTAACGATGTCGCAAAATCATCCATGAATGATTTCAACCGAGTGTATGTGTGCGGTTGGAAAATTGCCACGACTTCACGATCCGGATATTTTTTCCGTGCCGATTCAATCGTTGCACTGATCTCTTTTGGATGGTGCGCATAATCATCAACTAGAATCTGTGAACCAAAACTTGATTCACTGAAACGACGTTTAACGCCACCAAACGAAGACAGACGTGCTGCAACATCTTCTTTGCTTAATCCTTCGTACTGGCAGATTGCAATGACAGACAATGCATTTAAGACATGATGCTGTCCAAAACCAGGAATCAAGAACGTGCCGTAGAAATCATCGCGGAGATACACGTCAAACGATGTCCCGTCCGGTGTTGATGTTGCGTTTTCCGCTCGGAAATCATTGTTTTCGCCAAAACCATAATACAAGACAGGAACATTCGCCTGGATGTTCTGAAGATGTTCGTCGTCTCCACATGCTACGATCGCTTGTTTGACTTGCATCGCCATCTCTTGGAAGGCTGATACGACGTCGTCGATGCCTGTAAAGTAGTCCGAGTGATCAAAATCGATGTTCGTCATGATCGCATAATCCGGTTTGTAGTATAAGAAATGTCGTTTGTATTCACACGCTTCAAAGACAAACGCCTTTGCGTCTTCAACACCGGCACCAGTTCCGTCACCAATCAAGAATGCCGTCGGCGTGATGCCACTCAAGACGTGTGACAATAAACCAGTCGTCGATGTCTTACCGTGCGAACCTGTAATCGCAACCGACCGGTATTCATTTGCCAAATACCCTAAAAAGTCATAATAGTGATAGATCGTTAAATCCAGTTCCTTTGCCCGAGCAATTTCTGGATGATCATCACCAAAGGCATTCCCTTGGATGATGACTTGATTTTCTTTAATATTGTCCGCACTAAACGGGAAAAACGGAATTCCTTTTGCCCGTAAGGCATCTTCCGTAAAAATATGCTTTTCAATATCAGAACCTTGCACTTGATGATTCATTTCATGTAGTACTTGGGCAAGCGCACTCATCCCAGTCCCTTTAATCCCTACAAAATGATAGTTTGTCATATATGAGCCCTCCAATTCACGTTCCGGTCCGTACCATCGGGCTTGGGTACAAAACCTGTACCATTATAGCAAACCGATTTATTTTTTACCATGTAAATTATTTTGTTCCCGTCGTGCACGATACATTGCCATTAAATCTTTTGTTGTCATCACAACGTTTACAGGTGGTCCGATTGGCTTTTTGATCGACACCTGATCCGCTTGCGGAGTTACCGTTTCTTCAGCCAATTTTTCTGACGTTTCTTCGATTGTGGTCACGGAGATATTTGCCGCATTTTCATCCGTCACTTGGAATGCCGTTTCTGATTCACGGACTTCGTTTTCTTCTGTCGCTGCGACATGTAAGATTTCCGGTTGCGTTTCTTCCGCACGATCTTCCGGCACTTGTTCGAGGATTGGTTCAGGAACAAGTAGATCAGAATCAGTCGTCGGGACTAGACCCGCATCTGCTTCAGTCGAATCAGTTTGTTCCATCGTCTCGATCTCTGATGTTTCATCCGTCTCATCCGTTGCTTCTTCCAACCGGACTTCGTTTTCTTCTGTCGCTGCGACATGTAAGATTTCCGGCTGCATTTCTTCTACGCGTTCTTCCGGCACTTGTTCGAGGATTGGTTCAGGAACAAGTAGATCAGAATCAGTCGTCGGGACTAGACCGGCATCTGCTTCAGTCGAATCAGTCTGTTCCATCGTCTCGATCTCTGATGTTTCATTCGTCTCATCCGTAGCATCTACAAGCGACTCTTCCGTTTTTTCCTCTTTAAGCTCACTTGAAACCTCAACTTCTGATTCGTCTGAAATTCCCTCTTCTTGGATCGACCGTTGCTTTTTAGGTCGCTGGAATCCGTAAATAGGCGATGGAACATCCGTCAACACGAAGCGATCTTCCCGTTCTTCTTTTTTCGGACGCTCAACAGGCTTCGTTTCTTTTTCGCCTGCTAATTCTCGTCGGATTCGTGCTGCCTGTTCCTTTAACGACTGCTCATAACGATTGCTCATTCCTTCACCCCTCCATCTTGTTAAAAAATCGGCCGAATTATCGACCGATTAAAAATGCCTCTCCTGTTTGTGCTGATTCATCCAACACAAGAATCCCTTTAACTTGTGGTGCATCTGCCAGACCGAGTTCACGTGCCGAACAGAGCATGCCGCTTGAGGCTACTCCGCGCAGTGCGGACGGACGAATGATCAAACCAGAAGGCATGACTGCGCCCGGCTTCGCCACGACCACTTTTTGTCCGGCTTCGACATTCGGTGCCCCACAAACGATTTGCAACGTATTTCCGTCCACATCAACTTGACAGACCGATAATTTATCAGCGTCCGGATGTTTTTCAGCAGAAGCAACGAATCCAACGACGAACTTCGGTGAATAGTCGATGTCATCCGCAACGAATGTAATGCCTTCTTCTGCTAAGATCCCTTGGATCGTTTGAACGAGTTCCGGTGTCAGATCAACCGGCCCAACACTGCTCAGGTCAAACTTTTCCGATGCCTCAAAAATATTGTAACCAATGACGTCTGTGCCATGGAAAATCGTCGCGACACGTCCTTTTCGTTCAGCTGTGATTTCAGCACGCGGAGCGTCTGCTAAGATGACCATTAAAACGTCACCGACACCTTCTTTATTATAAAAAACATTCATTCAATCCATTACTCCCTTCAAACTTTCTCACAATGCCTATTGTAGCAGATTATTTAACTTTTCGGATGCTTGTTTTTTGCAAGGACAAAGACCGGTTCGAGATTTCCGTCGTCGTAGACGAACGGGAGTGCTGTGACCGGCACACGTCCATTGGTAAAGAAATCAAACATCAACTGTTGCAACACATCATAGCCGGCATCATTTCGAATATCAGCGAAAATCAAGACATCTTGGTGGGGAATTCCGACTGCAAATTCACCTGTCACACGCTCGGCATAATCGCTTAACAACTGCTTGTTCAAGACCCGGCTCGCCTCGTAACCATCACCCGTGCTCAAGAAATAAAATACGTTTCCCGCCACTTCGTCCGTCTTAAAAGGCGCTTCGAGTGTCTTCAAGTTAAAACGGGCTGCTTCAGACAAATGTTCTGCCGTCCATCCGGCCTGCGCTAACAATTCTTCATCAATCAGACGATACGTGGCACCCAGATCAAGGGCATACATGATTTTTGTTTCCCCTGTGTGCGGTGTACTGATGATTTTCTTTCCGTCTTTTGTCTCATCGGCAAATGATTTCGCACGGATGACCGGGAAAACCTGCTGTTCGTGTCCAATTAATGAGATCGGTTCCGTTTGCTCCAAGACCGCTTTGATGTATTCAATCGTTTCTTCGACCGCAATCACACCACGTCGTTTCGCTTTTGCGACCAATGGGTTCAGACCTAAATCAACACCTGTCCGGTCCTGCTTCCGTTCGATGCGCAACACCGATTTTTCACGATCAAAATACGTGGTATAGCGTGATGTTTCAAATGCTTCCGTCACCATCCGACGAATTTGTTGTAGTTCCATGGCTCTTTTTCATCCTTTCCTATTAAAAAAAGCGAGACAGCGCTCGCTTTGATGTCAGACTGTTTCTAAAAATGACGTGACTTGCTCCGGTGTTTTTCGTTCTTTCCCGACATAACGACCTGTTTCTGCATTATCGCGGTAAGCCACGAAACTCGGAATACCGAAGATGTCCATTTCCTGGGCAATTTCAATGTGCTCGTCACGATCGACGTAATAAAAATCAAATTCATTGAACGTGCTTTCCATCTCCGGCATGAACGGATCTAAAAACCGGCAATCGGGACACCAATTGGCGGAGAATAAAAAGACTGCATTTCCTTGTTTCGCTTCATCAAATTGTTGTTTGGATTCTAACTTCTTCATCCCTACCGACTCCTTTAGTACAAGCTGTTTTCATTGGCTTCATCATAGCATATTCGAATGTTTCTGTGCGTTTTCGCGCTCTGTTTGCTATACTGCAACTAGAAAATGTCTCGAAAGGAAATCATTATGACTGATCAACCCATCAAACACCCCTTTGAACGATTCGTCGGTTTTGTTGGTATGACGAGTTGCCTCCGATACGGGTATTCGTTTATTGATTCCGAACGGAGCTTACCGCAGATTCTGGTGTTACTGGTCGTCGGTTTTGCGCTCATCATGTTGCTTGAAGCCGTCGGTAAACGTCTTGCCCGAAAATTGCCAATCGTTCGGATGCGTTACTTGCTTCCTCTTTATGTACTCTACTTGTATGTCTTCTTCACGAGCTTTTACTCCAGTTCGTTTGGTTTTTCACTTTAGAACACTCCAATCATATTTTGTACAAAATGGAGACGGTCTTAACGAAATCGTTCTATCCAGCAAAAAGAAGCAGCGGACTTGTCCACTGCTTCTTTTTCGTTTATTCGCATTTCTTTTTAGTATTCGATCTTTAAGTCTCCATCTTTAATCCGCCCCATGCGGTGAAGTGCTCGGTAAATCAAATAACTGATCAGAGCCGGTGCCAAGAAACATAAGACGAAAACGGCTAAATAATATTCCGCCTCGAACCCCATCGTTTTCAGCATCATCAACGGACCGACGAGCCCACTCGTTCCCATGCCAGATCCTTCCGGGTTACTTTCAAGCGTCAACAAAACCGTTGCAAAAGGAGCGAGCAGCGCTCCCGCAAGTGTCGGCGGAACAATCGTCCAGGGATTCCGGATGATATTCCCGACCTGTAACATCGATGTTCCAACCCCTTGTGCGATGAATCCGCCAATCCCATTATCACGGTAACTGATGACACCAAAACCAATCATCTGAGCGGCACATCCAATCGTCGCCGCTCCTGCCGCCAGCCCGTCAAGTCCTAACATGATACCAAGTGCAGCACTTGAGATCGGGGCCGTCAACGCCAGACCCATGACGGTCGCCACAAAAATCCCCATGATCATCGGTTCCCGTTCCGTCCCCCAACGAATGACCTCTCCTAAATCCGTCATCAACGTTCCGATCCAAGCCCCAACGTACTTTCCACTCACAAAACCAATCAACAATGTCACGAACGGTGTCAAAATGATATCGAGCCGCGTCGTTTTTGAAATCAATTTACCGATTTCAGTGGCGATGACTGCCGCTACATAACTGCCGGCCGGACCTCCAGCTTCATAACCAAATGCACCAACGGCAACCGCCGAAAACAGGACGAGTGGTGGCGCTTCTAACGCAAACGCCACCGCTACGCCGATCGCCGGTCCTGTCAACGCAATGGCTTGTTCTCCGACAGTGACTAAAAACGATGCATCGACTCCATTTGTCATCAGCCCTTCACCGATCGTCTTTAAAATTAATCCCATGATTAATGAACTGAAGAGTCCTAACGCCATATAGCTCAAAACCGTGATGAAGTATATTTTCGGGCTGAGTAAGATATTTTTCTGTTTTAACAAAATGCCACTTCCTTCTGCTTAAAATCAAATTCATTATAACAAACACTCCAGAAAAAGAGCATACAATTGTTCATCACCTGACAAGACAATTTGAAATCAATAAAAAAAAAACCGAAGAGGAACTTGAAAATCCCTCTTCAGTCTAATCTCACTTCACTTGTAAAGTAGCTAGTGTCGTTGCATCAAGTTGTGTCACGAGTTTTTTGAGTAACTCTTTTGCCGCATCGTAATCATCCGTATGCATGATCGACGCATGCGTGTGGATGTAGCGTGCCGGCAGACCTACGACGGTCGTTGGAATCCCGTTGTTCGAGCGGTGGATGACTCCGCCGTCTGTTCCGCCTGCCCCAACATAGTATTGATACGGAATGTTGTTTGATTCCGCTGTATCTAAGACGTACTCCGTCATCTCTTTTGATAAGATCATGACACTGTCCTTAATCCGCAACAACGGACCTTGTCCCAGCTGTCCGAATTCCGTTTTATCACCTGAAGCATCATTTGCCGGCGACGCGTCGACGACGAATGCGACGTCAGGATCAATCAGGTTCGTTGCCGTTTGGGCGCCGCGTAATCCAACTTCTTCTTGGACCGTCGCGCCTGAGAATAAGACATTCGGATGGTCCGATGCTGTCGTTTCCTCTAATAACTCGATTGCCATTCCCACGCCATAACGGTTGTCCCATGCTTTGGCCATGATTTTTTTCGGGTTCGCCATCGGAGTGAACGGGAAAAACGGAACCACCGGAATACCCGGACGAATTCCAAACGACTCAGCTTCTTCTTTTGAATCTGCTCCGACATCGATGAACATATCTTTGATTGCCATCGGTTTATTCCGGACTTCATCCGTCAACAGATGGGGCGGAGTTGATGCGATGACTCCGGGAATGATTCCCTTATCCCCGCAAATCGAGAACCGTTGTGCAAGCAAGACTTGACTCCACCATCCACCAAGCGGTTGAATGCGGAGCATCCCGTTTTTGGTGATTTGTGTCACCATGAAGGCTACTTCATCCATGTGTCCTGCGACCATGACTCTTGGGCCATCTGCTTGCCCTGTCCGTTTTCCAAAAATCGATCCGAGACCATCCGTAATGATTTCATCGGTCACCGGTGCAATCCGTTCTTTGACGAACTGTCTGACATCATGTTCAAATCCGGGTGCACCATTCAATTCCGTTAACGTTCGAAATAACTCTCTTGTTTTTTCATTCATATGTATCGCCTCCTGTTCATTCATTATACAAAATTTTGCTTCAATCACTTAACCTTTTGTTTCTCACTGGGCGAATTATTTGGTACAGTAGGAATAGAACCTGTAAGGAGGGGAATTTTAATGAAAAAACGCTATTGGATTATCGGTCTTGCAGCAGCTGTCGTTGCCGCTTTCGCAGTCAAGAAGGCTGTCGACAACAAACAATTATCTGCCGAGGAAGCGCTCGAAATCACGAAACGCACATTTTCAGCAAAAGGACGTGTCCAAGGTGCATGGATCTCTGCAACACCAGAGGCTTATGCATATGAGTCACGTGACTACCAAAGCTACAAAGGTGGCATCTCGGTCCTTGAAGGTGACGATGAAAAAACGTATCAATTCACAGTTGATGCGGAAACAGGTGCTTTACTCGAATATGCATAATATGTAGACCATGCTTCGATCGACGAAGTATGGTCTTTTTTTGAGGAGGAGAGTTCCTTATGGGTATGCTCGCCACGATTTTTGTGCTCATCGTCGCGTTAGAACACTTTTATATTCTGGCGCTCGAGATGTTTTTCTTATCGTCTCGTCCTGCGCTGCGTACATTTAATTTGACGAAAGAAACCGCCGCAGATCCCCGCATCAAGACGCTGTTCGCCAATCAAGGGTTGTACAACGGTTTCCTTGCCGCCGGTTTGATTTTCGGATTGATTCTCGGTTCGTCCGTTGTTCAACTTTTTTTCCTCGCTTGCGTCATCATTGCCGCTCTTTACGGAGCCGCGACGGCCAGTCTTTCGATTCTCTGGAAACAAGGTTTACCTGCAATTATCGCTTTTTTACTCGTTTTGTTCGTTTGAATGAAAAAACACCCGATGTGAGCCATATGGTTCACATCGGGTGTTTTGGTATTCCGTCTTGATCAACGCGGATTGTCATTACGTTCGTAGATCGGGTTCATATATTCTGTAGTAGAATACAGGCGCGGTACGACGACATATAACATGATGGCTGGTACAGCAATCAATAACAACATCAGTAACATCGGTAACCAGTAGACAACTTTTTGTTGCAAGTTATCCGAGTTGCTATCGATGTATTCTTTGACGCCATCTACTTTAGCCGCATCTGCACTTGTAAGTAATTTGCCGCTATCTGCGTTATAGAAATGAATTTCACGTTTCATTGTAATGAAGATTCCATCACGAACCGTCTCAATGACAGCAATTCCACCAATAATCTGTTCACCTTTTTCACCAGTGAACATTTTTGGATCTTCAATCTCAACAGATCCTTTTTTATAATCGTAATGCGTACTCTTCAAATCCTCGTCAAGTGCTTTTTGCATAGATGACGTATCAATCGCAGCGAATACCGATTGACCGATACTTAATGCGAGAAAGAGTGCTGTTACGAAGGCTAAGCTTTTTTGCCACATCCCCAAATTCCCCCTTTACCTGTAAATACAGTTCTTCAGTCAACAACATTGTACCAATTAATAAGAAAAAAGTGTGAAAGAAATGCTAGGAAAATAAGAAAACTTTTTGTCCAAATTAATTATCGTACGTCGCTTCCATCCGATAAATCGGTTGACCTAGTGCTGAGAATCGTTCTTCGTATTCTGTTCTGACGTTATTTTCCGGCTCATTGGCGTGTAAATCAAGCGACATCCAATCAAATGTCATCCCGTAAGCCGACATCGTCATCAGACTCGATTCAAATAATTTCCGGTTATCCGTCTTAAAGTGAATCTGCCCGTTCTTTGGTAAAATCTCTTCGTATGTCGAAAGGAATGTTTTGTATGTCAAGCGTCGCTTCGCATGACGTGACTTTGGCCAAGGATCAGAGAAGTTCAAATAAACACGGGCAACTTCTCCTTTTTCAAAGAAGTCACGTAAGTCTTTTGCATCGACAGTCAAGACACGGACATTTTCAAGTGGTTCTTCAACCATCTTCTGAACGATTGCAACAGCAACGCTCTCAAATAACTCGATTGCGATGAAGTTGACCTCCGGATACTGTTTTGCCATCCCTGTGATGAAGGCCCCTTTGCCCGAACCGACTTCGATGAAAATCGGATTTGTATTCTTAAATTCGCTTGACCAGTTTCCTTTTAAAGTTGACGGGTCTGCTATATAGATGGAGGATTGCTCTTTCATATAATCCAGTGCCCATGGCTTGTGGCGTAAACGCATACTGCTCATCCTTTCGATTCTTAAATTATCCGCAGATAAGTTTATCATGATTCGGGTAAATATATAAGATGTTCTTCCTACTCTCAAAAAAGAATGTTCAGCAGATCGTCACTTGAGAATTAGTGAGCAATCTACTACACTGACAGTACAAAGGTTTTTCATTAAAAGGAGGTTTTATTGATGGATGACTTCTTAATCTCATGGGCTTCCCCGATCGTCCTCGTCATGGGTGTAACTGCCCTTTTCGTTTGGGCGACGTTTGGTAAAGTCAACGCTGAATAATCGTCAAGTCAAGGCATCTTGTGTTCATCACAAGGTGTCTTTTTTAGTTTCTGAACGATTGACCTTGGATTATCACTAAAACAGTTGTATAATTTCTTTGAAACAGTTTTTTAATTACAGCTATCGAACAACCAAAACTATTGGTAAAGAAGGAGAATTGTAATGACAGAAAAACAAAACAGAGAAAAAGAAAATATGATACAGAAGAAAACAGGCGCCGATTTAGTCGTCGACACCTTGATTGAACAAGGGGTCGACTATATTTTCGGAATCCCGGGCGCGAAGATCGACTCCGTGTTCAACGTTCTTCAGGATCGTGGTCCGGAACTGATTGTCGCACGCCACGAACAAAATGCCGCTTTCATGGCTCAAGCCATTGGTCGTTTAACGGATAAACCGGGTGTCGTCCTTGTCACATCAGGCCCCGGCGCTTCGAATCTCGCGACTGGTCTCGTCACGGCCAACTCGGAAGGTGACCCGGTTGTCGCGATCGCCGGTGCCGTGCCGCGTGCCGATCGTCTGAAACGGACTCACCAATCGATGGACAATCAGGCCCTCTTCACACCAATCACGAACTTCAGCGCCGAAGTTCAAGATGCCGATAATATTCCAGAAGTCTTGTCGAATGCGTTTCGGACTGCTGAAACGACGTCCGGTGCCGCTTTTGTCAGCATCCCGCAAGATGTTGGTCTAAGTGAATCGAACGTCACCTCCTTTAAAGCAGTCCCGACACCCAAACTCGGGATCGCTCCAGAAGAGTGGGTCAACGAGACAGCAACGTTAATCGAGCAAGCTCAGTTACCGGTGTTATTACTTGGTATGCGCTCGAGTCAACCACATGTCGTCCAAGCGATTCGCGCACTCTTACAACGGGTATCGATTCCTGTCGTCCAGACGTTTCAGGCAGCCGGTACACTTTCGCGAGAACTCGAATCGAACTTCTATGGCCGCGTCGGTCTATTCCGCAACCAACCAGGGGATTCCTTGTTGGCAGAAGCCGATCTCGTCTTAGCGATCGGATATGACCCGATCGGCTATGATCCGAAGTTCTGGAATCAACCTTCCCACGACCGGACTTTGATTCACCTCGATCAGATGCGCGCTGAAATTGATCACTTCTATCGCCCGGACCGGGAACTTGTCGGTGATGTCGCCGCAACGATCAACGCCTTATCTGACCGTTTGAATCCACTGACCCTCCCGACGAGTTCGACGGAGTTCTTGCGTGGTCTTCAACAACGGCTAGAGGAACGAGATATTCCACCAATCGTCAAAGACTCTCTTTTGACACACCCACTCTATTTCATGAAAACATTACGGGAACAAATCGCTGACGATGTGACCGTTACCGTCGATGTCGGGTCTCACTATATCTGGATGGCTCGCCATTTCCGTTCGTACGAGCCACGTCACCTTTTATTCAGCAACGGCATGCAGACACTTGGCGTCGCCTTACCTTGGGCAATTGCTGCGACGCTCGTTCGCCCTGGTAAAAAAGCCGTCTCGATTTCTGGTGATGGCGGGTTCCTTTTCTCCGCGATGGAGCTCGAAACTGCCGTCCGACTGAATGCACCACTCGTTCATTTCGTTTGGCGTGATAGTGGTTTTGATATGGTTGCTTTCCAACAAGAAATGAAATACAACCGGAAATCGGGCACGTCGTTCGGTGAAGTCGATCTTGTGAAATACGCCGAAAGTTTTGGTGCCAAAGGACTCCGCGTCAACCATCCATCGGAACTCGTCTCCGTCATGGAAGAAGCATGGAAGACGGAAGGTCCCGTCATCGTCGACGTTCCGATTGACTACAGTGATAACATCACGCTTGGTAAAGAAGTACACTTGGATCAACTTAACTGATAGGAGCTGGAAACGATGCAACACGATGATACGTTACTTCAAATTTCAACGATGATGGCGTTACTCGATGGTGTGTTTGAAAGCGAAACGAGTTATGCCTCCATTCTCGCAGGACACGATTTCGGTATCGGAACGTTCGATCATCTAGATGGTGAAATGATTGGGTTTGACGGAGCGTTTTACCAGCTCCGTTCTGATGGCAGCGCCCGACCACTCGACCCAGAAACGACAACGCCGTTCTGTTCCCTCACCCGATTCACTCCAGAACACTCGTTCCAAATGGATCAGGTGATGACGAAACAAGCGTTTGAACAGTGGTTGAGTGAGCAACTCCATACCGTCAACAGTTTTTATGCGGTGCGGATCGACGGAACATTTTCTGAAGTCAAAACACGGACGGTCGCCCGACAAGAAAAACCGTTTCGGCCGATCACAGAAGCCGTCGCGACACAAAGTGCCCGGACGTTCGAACAGATCGAAGGAACGTTAGCGGGTTACTTCACACCACGGTTCGGTCACGGTATCGCCGTCGCTGGGTATCACCTTCATTTCATCGACAAGGAGCGCAGCGGTGGTGGTCACGTCTTCGACTATACGGTCCAACATGTGACCGTGACATTTGAAGAAAAACCCCGTCTGGATTTACGTCTTCCGACGACAGTCGATTACCGGACAGCTGATCTCGAAAGCCACGATATCGAACAAGAAATCAAAATCGCAGAAGGCTAAAAAAAACGTGTGGACACTTATTTCTGTGTCCACACGTTTTTTGTCGTCATTCGGCATAGATCCCGCCTTATTCCCCCTGCTCAGTCTCAAGCAGTTGTTCTAGAAAAAGGTAACTATCTGTCGCATCGGGATGAGCCGTATCTTCATACCAATAAATCGACAAAACAGCTTGTGCGACGACATACCAATACATCCGTTGTTTGAGTTCAGCCGTCAATGGATGACCGTAGCTCGCAAACCACTCCGGCCAGAATTCTTCATCCACATAACTGTACAGCATCATCCCTAGATCATAGGCACGATCCGCAATGATGGCATCATCCCAGTCATTGAGATACAGATGACCGTCTGTCCCGACTAACCAATTATTGTGATTCAGATCGGAGTGACAGACAACTTGCTCATCCGTTCTGACATACGGTAAACGCTCGGATAAATAGTCAATCGCCTGTTCAATCAGTTCAGGTTGCTTAAGTTCGGTTGGTTGAAAATACAAACGGCATTGTCGTAACAGCTCATCTGGCTCAATCGGACGTTGGTCCAGCTGTTGCAACATGAATAACAATTCTTTCGAATCGTGGATTTTCCCAAGCAGGCGCGCCACTTCCGGTCGTTCCATCATTTCCGGTTCTAATTCTTGACCTTCGATGAACTGTTGCGCACTAATGACATCCCCGCTATAAATCCGTTTTGTCCAAAGCAGTTTTGGTACGATCCCATCCGCAGATAAAATCGCCAGGAATGGCGATGAATTTCGTTTTAAAAAGAGTTTCGACTGACCGGTCGAAGCAATGTACGCTTCTCCCGTAATTCCACCTGCTGGCGTAAGGGTCCAGCCTTCGCCAAGCGCATCTAAAATATCTAATTCCATTATAATCCGCTCAACTTTTTAGTAGATTTGCCTTCAGGCACAATGCTTATCTTAACATGTTGCAATCGTTGTTGACAACGGAAGGACCATGATCCGGGCAACACCCTTCTCAATCGGCGTAACGGATGCGCGCTCTCCCTGTACATGGACGTTCCACCGGTTATGATCAAGCGCGATCTCAACAGATTCCATCGTCACATTGTGGACGACCAATGTCCGTTGCCAGGCATCATACGAATGGACGGCTTCGACTTCATAGGCGATGACTCCCGCGCGCATCGGTAAGAAATGAAAGAGTTCTTGAATCTGATTGGCTCGATGCAGCCGAAAACCACCGTGCATCCGACGAATTTGTAAGATGTTCTTGAGATAGTCAACCATCCGAGCATGCCGATCCCGTAACGTCCAATCGATTCGGTTGATGGCATCGGGTGCGTTGTAACTATTTTCGACTCCGCCTTTAGTCCGTCCGAATTCTTGTCCGGCATGAAGAAACGGTATGCCCGCTGATAAAAAGACAATCGTTTGGGCAAGTCGACTCATCTGCAGTCGTATCCTTTCATCCAAATCCGGTCGAGCCAGCACCAACTTATCGTATAACGTATGGTTATCATGCGCCTCGACATAATTGATGGAATACGTCGGCTCCGGAAAACGCCCCGCTGTTTGACCCGCTAGCGTGATACTGCCTGCCATTCCGTTTCGAACCTCGCCTTCAGGCCAACCGTTTCCTGAAACAAAACCACGGTCGGTCTCACTGAACGTCGATCCTTTTAATGCATCTCGGAAGACATCATTAAAATGACCGACCTTAGGCATTTGTGACGCGAAGGAACTGGTTGCTTTTTGACGGTGCGGAAGTGGCGTCGCTAAATCCCAACCTTCCCCATACACTAAAATCGTCGGATCAATTGCATCTAACGCAGCCCGAACAGCATTCATCGTTTCGATATCATGAATCCCCATCAAATCAAATCGAAAAGCATCAATCCGAAAGACATCAGCAAAATACGTCAGACAGTCGACGATCATCCGCCTCATCATGAAACGTTCGGATGCCGTATCATTGCCGACACCGGTCCCATTGGCAAGTGTACCGTCTAATTCATACCGGAAATAGTAACCCGGCACCAGATGTTCGAGTGCCGAGTGCTCTCGGATGTAGACATGGTTCATGACGACATCAAACGTCACACGAATTCCCGCTGCATGTAGTCGTTCCACCATCTCGGCGTACTCCAAAATCCGGACTTTCGGATCGGTCGGGTCACTGGCATAACTCCCAGCAAGTGAAAACCACTGAACAGGATCATATCCCCAATTATACGGACTGCGACTCACTTCTTCTGTCGTCGTAAAAAAATGAACGGGAAGCAACTGAAGATGCGTGACACCAAGCTCAAGTAAATAGTCGATGCCCGTCGTCCGCCCCTCCGGCGAAACTGTTCCTGACTCCACGACGCCCAAGTATTGCCCAGGGTATGCAGAACCGGAAGACGGATCGACCGTGAAATCACGTACATGCGCCTCATAAAGAATGGCATCCGTTGGTTTGATTAAGATGGGACGTTTCTCGCGGTGTGGAAAATGTTGATCGATTTCATGTTCAATATCAAGCAACACACCAAAACGGCCGTTGGTGCTAACTGCTTTTGCATACGGATCAACGATTTCATGTGTTCCGAGATACGTCGTCACCCGGTACCGGTATAAGCTATGCTCCCATTGCCGCGGAACAATCAGGTGATGAGCACCCCGTTCCTGCCGAACAAGTTCTTTTGTTTCAATTTCCTGTTCTTCTTGATCATAACGCACACACTCGATCCGCTCCGCGATTGGTGACCACACATAAAAAGCAATCTTCTCCTCCTGAAACACAAGGCCTAACGGTCCTTCGTAACTGTATTTACGGTCAAACAACATCGTCCGTACGATTTGACTCGGTAAAACACGAAGTCGCTCCTGGTCGGGTAATACGATTTCATAACACCGTTCCAACTCAATTGCTCGATCGAGCAGAAGTGTCAATTTGAATGTACCGTCACTCTCTTCTTGACTACTGATCCGGTGGTCGATCACCCGTCCATCGGATACAAGCAAAAAGTCATCCTGTCCGAACGGCGTCATCGTTTCCATCAAAATGGTTTGAAACGTCATGAATTCGACTGAAATCAGCCTGGCTTGTTGTGTTCCCGATTCACTGTTCCTCATCTCTTCACGCGACAATCGAATGTCTTGTCGCTTCCCTCCCTATTTACGAATCCGTTCATTTTCCTGACTGTTCAGTGCCATCTGAAATGTAACCGAAACCGTTTCCTTGAGGATTTGCTCACACACCCGCATCTGGGACGCTTTTGTATGTGGAGCAGACGCATTCATTTTCCGTAACCATTCACTAAAATCAATTTTACTGACATAGGTCGTCGTCGTCTCTTTTGGAATATGATCAAAATATCCTTGTGACGCGATGACGACGCGTTCAATTGGCAACATGAATTCCGAACCTAATATCATCCGTAAGACATCTTCCGTCCGTTTCAGACTAATCAACGGGTTGACGATATTTTTAGGCGACGCCTTAAACGGTTGCTCCCGCCAAAGTTTATCGCGTTTAATATGATAGATACTCTCTTCTCCGTCAAGCCAATCGAGCAGATAAATCCTAGACGGTCCGATGATAAACGGACTGAGTTCGACTTCGCCTTGTTGATACTGAATGACGGCCCGATAAAACATGCCGAATTGATCATTCAATAAATGAAGCATCTGATAAAAGTCGAGATGCCGTCTTAACGGTAGGCGCCAGATGTCTTCTTCTGTCGCTCCACCGGCTACATAAACTAATTTCTGCACTTCGACTCGTTTTTTATACCATTTATCAAAAGCCACCTTCGAAATCTGCTTACCGGGTACTTGAACGACCTCCGCTTTCTTAAAGGGTTGCCACCATTTTTTAGGACGTACAATCGTTTCACCCGGAAACAACTCTCCCGCCTCCCATTTTTTTAAAACATTTGCATGATCCACAAGTTGTTGGTCTTTAAATCGTTTCGAGACTTCTAACGGATTTCGTTCATATCGACTTTCTAAATCATACAGTTTCATCAGCAATGCCATCATATCACCTCATTTATTTCTTCCCGAATTGAAACCGTGTATCGACCTGATAGCGTGGTCGACTGGTAGGACAAATTTTATATAAAATGATTTCGTTTACGTCCACATAACTAGCCGGTATTCCTTCAGGAGGAAGAAGGGTTACTTCCTGCCTCCACTTTTTCGCTAGAGTAACGTGTGGAAGGAACGGTTGATGTGGGGTCGGATCTATTTTTTGCGCCAGTTGAAGCAATTGATTGTTTAATGATGGTCCGACCGCAAACACACGCGGACGTTCAGCCAAACCAAACCGTTCGAGATGATCCAAATGGAGTGTCAATCCCTGCATCGTCTCAACGATGTCCAACAAACGAGTTCGCCAATCCGCTAACTCCGTTTCTGTCAAAGCGCCTAAGAAACGAAGGGTCAGGTGATACTCGCCCGGCTCATAAACCGTCTTATAATACTGCTCCAATTGTAAGGTTGTCGCAAATTGTATCAGTTGCTCGTCTGCTATCGGAAGGGCGATGAAATAATGTGCGTCCATGCGAGTCACTCCTTGATTTTCCCACTGATGAGATAGAGACATGCCCCCAAGAGGCTACTACCTGTATATACCCAAAATACCGTATAGATGGTTCCTTGATCAAAAACGAAACCACTCATTAAATTAAATAACGCCGTCGCTAAACCGGTTGTCGTCGCCATGTACGTGCTAACCGCCGTCGCTACTGTCGATGCAGGTACCAGCGAACGGACATAGTCAAGTGCGACCGGAATCAACAGACCGATGATCAGTCCTTGTAATGCCGCAAGTATCCATAACGTCCAAACCGGTGGTTCAAGAGCCAACAGCCCTGTTCGCACTGCTGATAATAACGAGACGAAAACAAGGATCGGAATCGGACCAAACCGTAACATTACACGGGTTGCCACACGCATAAATGGAATTTCACATAGAACAGCGACAAAAAATAAAGTTCCGACGAGTGCCGTCGATTCTCCACGAATCGTCACGTAACTTCCGAAATAATAGTTATTAGCAAAAATCGGTCCGAACACTAAACTTCCGCCTGCCAAAAACAACAAAAAGCGTTTGTTGGAAAATAACGTCGCCAACGGAACATGTTCACGCTCCACCGATATGGCAGGAGTTTCTTCGATGCCGATCAGGACAAGGAACCCAAGCACAAGTGCTGCTCCACTTGCATAAAAAATCGCACCGAGTGACCCTTGTTCCGTCACTTGACCTAAAATAAACACAGCAAGCGCAAAACCGGCAGACCCAAATAATCGTAATGCCCCATAGTCAACCGACTTTCGTTTTGAAAATTCAATTGCTAACGTGTCGACAAGTGGAATATGTGCACACTGGAACAATGCCCAGAGAGAAGCAATCAATAATAACAAAAGATAAACGGAGGTCAGCAAATAGCTGACCGTCAGGAGACCTGCTGCAAGTAACGCGACGAGCAACAACCGTTTCGGTCGTCCAAAACGGTCTGCCGCCATCCCCCAAACCGGTTGCAAGACAATCGACAATACAGGTCCCACTGCAACAATCGTCCCAATTTCGGATGCCGATAACCGGAAGGCATCATTTGAAAAATAAAGCGTCAAATACGGAATAAGTGCACCTTGCCCAAAAAAAATGAAAAAATAGAGTGCTTGAAAATGATATTTTTGACGATGGATCACAACTGACGCTCCTTTTAAGAATCAATCCCCCTATCACGATGGATTCGGGGGATCATTTCATTATGAAATTGACGATTGAACAAGCATGTATACGGTCTCGAAACAATGATTATTTCGCTAATTCGTAAATTGCTTCTGCGTAAATCGCTACTGCCAACAACAACTCTTCAAAATCAACATACTCATCCACTTGGTGCGCCACTTCCGGCCCACCTGGGAAAACCGGTCCAAATGCGACACCTGCCGTCAGAGAACGGGCGTATGTTCCACCACCGATCGCAATCAAATCTGCTTTTTGATTCGTCTGTCGTTCATAGACCGCGCTGAGTGTCCGAATCAACTCATGTTCCGGATCGACATGGTGCGGTGGCATATGGGTGCGTGTCTGCAACTCAAAACCGTAAGCACTCGCCGCTTCTTTGATCAGTTGCAACCGTTCCGTGAAGTCTGCACTGTATGGATAACGAATGTTGATCGAAGCAGTCCCTTGTTCCCCTTCGTAGCGGAAAACACCCCCGTTGATCGTCAAGTCGCCTGTTTCATCCGATGCTGCGACGCCAAGCGCCACCCCTCTTGAATCACGGAACATATGCACCGTCATCTCGATGTAACGGCGACCATTGTAATCCAAATGGAGGGTATTTAAGAAACGAGCCAAGTGGAGGGCGGCATTTTTACCATTGTCCGGTTCCATGGCGTGTGCTGCGACACCAATCACTTCAAAGACAAGTCCTTCTGCCGTTTCTTTGACCGTGCCCGTCAGCCCTTGTTCTTCCAGATGCTGATGGAACTTTTCTTCGATCGTCCCGCGTTCTGCCACATGAACTGTCGCTGTCGCATGCCCCGGAACCATGTTCGGACGTTCTCCCCCTTCAAAACGGACGAGATGATACCCCGCATCGTCCGTTTTGACCGGTTTCCCTTGTGTCAGTAAACCATCGTATAATCCTTTTTCCGCATTGATGATTGGAAAGTCCGCGTCAGGAGCAAATCCAAGCGTCGGCATTTCTTCATGTTTGAAGTAATGGTTCACACAACGCCATTCACTTTCTTCATCCCCACCTGCAATCAAACGAATCCGTTTCGAAAGTGGCAACCCTAACTCCTTGACGATTTTTAACGCGTAATACGCCGCCATCGTCGGTCCTTTGTCATCGATTGCTCCCCGGGCGTACAACTTCCCATCCGCTAAAGTTGGGTTAAAGGGTCCATATGTCCAGTTGTCGCCTCCAGCAGGCACCACGTCCAGGTGGCACAGGATGCCGAGTAATTCCTGTCCTTGACCATATTCAAGATGCCCGGCATAACCGTCGACATTTTTCGTGATGAATCCATCTCGTTCGCCTAATGCGAGCATCCAATCGAGTGCGCGTTTGACTTCTCTACCAAACGGAGCACCTTCTTCGATCGTCGTTTCATCGAGGATGCTTGGAATCCGTAACAACTCTTGTAAATCAGCTAAAAGATCCTCGCGTCGAGCCAAAACTTCTTCTTTCCAGTTGACCATTACACTTCTCTCCCTTATCCGCTAATTCGTTCACCTCTAAGTATAGCGAAAATTTGACAATTACGAACATCCAAAATACGAAATCTTTTGTTATTAGCCTTTAAACGAACATTAATAGACTCCAAAAGACTATTCATTCGTTAATGAGTATGTATTGATTGTGTTTTTTTTGAAAACGTTCGGTTAAATTACTTGCATTCTATACTAAAAGAGTTATACTAAAGGCGAAACAACTTAATTAGTCATCGTCTTTTGTCACCCGAAGCTTTAGAACACTATTCTATCCATTGGGGGAGTGGTTATACCAATGAAAGACTCTACAGACCGTATGTTGACCCGTATTAAATCGATTTATCTCTATATCAATGAGAACGGAGCTACTACGACAGCAGACTTGGTTGAAGAGTTCGGGATTACCTCAAGAACCGTTCAACGTGACTTGAATGTACTCGAATACAACAACCTCATTGTAAGCCCAAGACGTGGTACTTGGACATCAAGTAAAAAACAACGACAAGCCGGTTGATTAAGATGTTTCATCAGACTATTTTCTGTTACGACGCGAATTCTTCGCGTCTTTTTTTGTTATTTTTTTTTCAAGCAGGGTATATCTAGTTTGAGAAGGAGATGATGTCATGAATATCTTAATCATTGGAGCAAACGGAACAACAGGTCGAAAAATGGTCGAATTGATCGGCAAACATGGTCAACACCAAGCCATCGCCGTCGTCCGGGAAGAAAATCAGATCAATGATCTGATTGCACTTGGCGCTTCTGAAGTACGCCTTGGTGACTTAACAAAAGAGGTCACGGATGTCGTCAAAGATGCCGACGTCGTCATTTTCGCTGCTGGTGCCGGTGGAGCTTCTGAAGAATTGACGCGCGCCGTCGATAAGGAGGGTGCCATTAAGGTCATCGATGCGGCAAAAGCAAATGGAATTAAACGCTTCTTGATGCTCAGTTCAGTCGGTGCCGATCACCCGCAAGGTGATTTAAAAGTGTATCTCGAGTCCAAAGGGGCTGCAGACCGTCATCTAAAAGACAGCGGTCTCGACTATACGATCGTACGTCCTGGTCCACTCAGCTACGATGCGCCGACGGGGACGATTGAAACAAAAGAACATTTTGATTCGTATGAAGGACGAGAAGTTCCACGTGATGATGTCGCCGCTCTGTTCGTCACGTTGATTGATCAGCCGACTCAGACACACCAATTCGAAGTATTAAGCGGTCCTTATCCGATTGCGGAAGCTCTTCGAAATCAATGATAACCAAAAGGACGCCCTTCTCACGAAGAGCGTCCTTTTTTCATTCCGGTTTCCAGTCAAACAAGGCTAATTCGCCTCGTGTCAATTCACGGTATTCGCCTGCTTCGAGCGTCGGATCGAGTGGCAATTGACCAATCGATAATCGTTTGAGATAGCTGACTTCCTTTCCAAGC
Source organism: Exiguobacterium sp. KRL4 (assembly GCF_001870785.1). GTDB lineage: Bacteria > Bacillota > Bacilli > Exiguobacteriales > Exiguobacteriaceae > Exiguobacterium_A. The sequence goes on along the minus strand of NZ_MOLV01000009.1, from coordinate 82,924 downwards.
GCAAGCATCATTCGTTTGACCTGATGGAACTTGCCTTCCGTAATCGTCAGCTCAAGCGTCGACGTCTCATCCGTCGCTTCTAAGATGACGAGTTTACCCGGTTTTGTTTTATATCCATCATCCAGCGTCACACCTTCTGCCACTTCCTCAACATCCTCTTCCGTCAACATCCCGATGACTTCTGCATAATAGACTTTTTCGACATGTTTTTTCGGTGACATCAACGCATGATTAAAGGAACCATCATTCGTTAACAACAATAATCCTTCCGTATCCTTGTCTAAACGACCGACCGGGAATGGCTTAAAGTACGTGACATCTTCAAGCAGCAAATCGATGACGGTTTGATCCCGTTTGTCTTCCGTCGCACTGATCACACCGGGTGGTTTGTTCATCATCAAGTAGACGAATTTTTGATAGGTAACCGGTTCGCCATACAAAAGTACCTGTTGTTTTTCCGTATCAACATGTTGTTTCGGATCGAATACGATTTCTCCATCGACTTGAATCGCACCAGATTTGAGTAATTGTTTCACTTCTTTGCGTGATCCTGCTCCCATGTTTGAGAGTAATTTATCTAGACGCATTTCCTCGTCCTCGTTTCATTGAAAATTTTCGTCCAAGCACTGCTTCAGCTAGTCCACTCCAGATCGAAAGACCGGCAAACACAACAATCCCGACGGCTGCTCCGACAAGTAAGATGACGAGCGATCCGACTGTCGTGTCCGGAAGCCACGTATCCAATCCCCATTTGACCAGGGCAACACTTGCTCCCATGATCGCACTGATGATCATGATTAAAGAGGTCCGCCGTAAAACCGTATTAAACGGGAACTGAACCGTTTGCGTAATCCGGAAGAACATCAATCCGGTTGCAACAAGATATCCGAGAATCGTCGCATAACCTGCCCCTGTTCCGTCTCCGACCCAATGAATCAAGGGTGCATTGAGCAGATACTTCGTCAATAAACCGGCAATCGTCGCAACGATCGTGAAATATTGCCGATTGATTCCTTGAAGGACAGCCGCCGTAACCGAATAAAGCGCGAGGAATAAGGCGCTTGGTGCGTAACTCAACAAGTAGACCCAAGCCGCTTGATCTTTCGGGAATAACACACGGAACGTTTCTTCGCTGAGTAAAATCATTCCGACGACAGCCGGAATCGTCACGAAAAAGGCCAGTTGATAAATTTGGGAAATCTGTTTCCGGACTTTTTGCATATCGCCTTGCGTAAAGGATGCCGTCAACAAAGGCGTCGCCGACAATGATAGACCCGTCGCGACCGACACGGGAATCAAGACGATTTTATGGCTATCTGCAATCAGATAGGCTGTCGCATTCCCCGCTGCTTCTAACGTATAGCCGATACTCTGCAAAGCCGCATTCATCGTATTTTGATCGATGACTTGATAGAGGGGCGTCGATAAACCGACCATAACAATCGGAATCGCATAGGTCAATAACTCTTTATAGAGACCGGATAGCGGTCGGTCGGGTGACACGACCGTCTGTCCCTCCCGTAATGCTTTCAGACCAGGCGCCCGTTTCCGGAAGTAATAGACGAGCACGACGACACTCCCGATTGCGCCGATAAAGGCACTGAATGTCGCAATCGTTGCTGCCCAAGCCGCATCTGAATCAAATAGATAAATCGCGATGCTGACTCCCGCTAGTAAAAAGATGATCCGGACGATTTGTTCCAAGATTTGCGAAATCGCCGTTGGACCCATCGATTGGTAGCCTTGAAAATAACCACGTGTCATACTCATTGCCGGAATCAGGATCAAGGCAAAGCTGACACCACGAATCGTCATCGTGACGGCATCGATGTACGATGCGGAATTGACATCTCCTCCGGGAATCGCACGATGTGCCAAATAAGGCGCCAGTAAAAATAAGGCTAAGAACGAAATCACACCGGTAATCGACATGATTTTCAGTCCCGAACGATACAACCGTTCACTCGTATCATATTCGCCCATCGCATTATATTTCGCGACAAACTTCGAAACCGCGACCGGAATTCCAGCCGTCGCGAGACCAATCATGATGGCATAATAATTGTAGGCATACGTATAAAACATGATACCCGTCGCTCCGACCATGAACTGGAACGGAAACAGATAAATCAAACCAAGGGCACGGGAAATGAGTGATGCGCCGGACAATAACATCGTTCCACGAACGAATCCGGTATTGGTGGATGAAGTCTCTTGCTTTTTGTTGACAGTGGACATGATAACCTTCCTCGCGCTTTCTATTTTTTCTTGAATCAACCGACGTCTCAATATACAAGTTCTCTCTTGCACAATTGCAAATCATTATACCCCTCAGTTTGCATAAAAGAAAGAGACGGTTTGTTTACATTACCAACTTCTGCTAAAGTGGAACAAGCAGAATCTAACTGAATGAGGTGACCACATGTATGATGTAATCGTAATCGGAGGCGGACCAAGCGGCTTAATGGCAACGCTCGCCTCGTTACAAGCAGGCGCAAAGACGCTTTTGCTTGATAAAGGAAGTAAGCTCGGACGTAAACTCGCCATCTCGGGTGGCGGTCGTTGTAACGTCACGAATCGAAAACCACTCGAAGAACTCGTGCAATCGATTCCGGGAAACGGCCGTTTTCTTTATAGTGCCTTTTCGCAGTTCAATAATGAATCGATCATCGAACTATTCGAAGGGTTTGGTGTGGCATTAAAAGAAGAAGACAATGGACGGATGTTCCCGGTTTCGGATAAAGCAGCCGATGTCGTCCGTGTCTTAATCGATCAGATCCGTCAACACGGGGCAGAGATTCAAATCAATGCCGAAGTCGCGACACTGGATTTCCATCCGGACGGTTCATTTGCTGCCGTTCTCTTGGCGGACGGGACACGTCTAGAAGCACACAGCTGCGTCGTCGCTGTCGGTGGACAATCGGTTCCCCATACGGGATCGACCGGTGACGGTTATCCGTGGGCACGTAAAGCCGGACATACGATCACGGATCTGTTTCCGACAGAAGTTCCCATCTTATTAAACGATTTGTTCATCCAAGAAAAAACGCTTCAAGGACTGTCGTTACGTGATGTCGCGTTGACGGTTCATGGTAAAAAAGATAAACCTATCAAAACACATACGGGTGATCTCTTGTTTACGCATTTCGGACTGAGTGGTCCAATCGCCTTACGGTGTAGCCAATATACGATCAAGGAAAGAAAACGGTCTGGTGAACGCATCGTCCATCTCTCAATCGACTTGTTCCCGGAAGAATCAACCGGCGCCCTGACGGAACGTTTTCAGGCAGCCCTTTCCGCTAATCCGAAGAAGACGGTCCGAAACGCCTTTAAAGGTTTTGTTCCGGAACGACTCCTTGAACTGTTGTTTGCCCGAATCGGCTTTGGTGACGAAGTCTGCACGCAAATCAAAAAACAGGACTTCACCGAATTTCTGACGACACTCAAGCGGTTCCCCTTACAAGCGACGGGTACACTCGACTTTGATAAAGCGTTTGTTACCGGAGGTGGTGTCTCAATCAAGGAGATTCATCCCAAAACGATGATGTCGAAAAAGGCAGATGGTCTGTTTTTTGCAGGCGAAATCCTAGATATTCACGGCTATACAGGTGGTTACAACATCACTGCCGCATTCGTGACCGGACATTGTGCCGGAACAAACGCGGCCATGACAGCGCAATGACAAAAAGGCTAGTTCCATCATCGGAGCTAGCCTTTTTAGTCGATTGGTGTGAAGGAACGGCTCGAAAATTTATCGGTTTCGACAAGCGCAAACAGTTCGTTATCTTGGACGAATATCCCTTCCGCACCATATACTTTCGGACTGGCCGATTCTCCCGTAATCGTCACATCCTTCGTATCAATGGAATAGAGATACAGGGCTTCCGAATCCAGCGTATAGATCCGACCTTGTCGTTCTGCCAGACCAATCGGTCGGAAGTTATCCGTAAAAGCTTTTTTCACATCACTTCGCATCCCATTGACCGTATCGATTCGCTTCCGTGCGACGATCGTCAAGTAAGGTGGTTTTTGTTTTTTCTTCAATGCACGTTTTTCTTTCGCCGTCGCATCTGGATCGATTTTGAGTTCGTCCTGTTTCGTCATAAAATACGTCAGCTCACTTCGTTCTAGAGAACGAATGTGATTGATGGTATAGAATTGTTTTTCTTTCATATCATAACCAAGACCATGAAAACTGTCTCGAATCGTCGTACCTGTTATTTTTTCACGTTTGTCTTCCTTCCAGACGCCGTCTTCCCGTTTGATCGTGACGAGTATCTGGTTTGATGTCAACAGGGCAACGGTTTCACCATCGACGAGTGTCATGCCGTCAAGACCTGATAACATCAATTTCCCTTCATCCTCAATCTGGAACGAAGCGTTGATCCGTTCCCCAGTTCCGCTGATCTCAAAGAAACGGTAATCTTCTGTCACAACGAGATACGAGCCGATCGAATCATCGTATAACATCTGCTGGACATTCTTGATCAACGGCTCTTCCGGATTCGGAATCGAGGATGGCGTTTTAGATGGGGCTTGTTTCACTGCTGCCTGATGTTTGGATTGAGTCTCAATTTTTGCAAAGGTCTCTTGAATTTGCGCCAACGTCTCTGGTTTAGAAAAGACGAGTGATACACAAAGAATCAGCCCGGAGACAACGGCAAAAATCGTTGTATAGACTATATAAGTTCGTTTCATTTACACAAATCGCCTTTCTGTCTCGGTTTCTGATTCAGTTTAGCAGAAGGTGACCTAAAAAAAAAGCGGACTTGCGACGGAGAACACAAAAACCTCCTCGTTCTGATGACACCAGACGAGGAGGTTTTCATTAATTCGCGACGATGTTAATCAATTTTTTCGGAACGACAATGACTTTCCGAACTGTTTTATCGCCAATCCACTCTTGTGTTTTTTCATCTGCAAATGCAAGAGCTTCAATTTCTTCTTTTGTAGCTTCTGTACTGATGACAAGTTTCGAACGGACTTTTCCGTTCACCTGAATGACAAATTCCATCGTGTCACTGACAAGTTTTGTTTCATCAAATGTCGGCCACGATGCATACGTCAACGTCTCTTCAAAACCAAGTTGTTCCCAAAGTTCTTCACCAAGGTGCGGTGCGACAGGTGTCAACAATTGGATGAATCCACGAAGGAAATGCCGGGGAAGGACAGGCTGTTTATTGGCTTCGTTGACGAAGACCATCAATTGTGAAATCCCTGTATTAAATTGAATATTCGTAAAGTCCTCTGTGACTTTTTTAACGGTCTGATGGTAAACCCGTTCGAAATCCGCATCGACGGATGTGACGTCCTGAATATCAGCCGTCCGTTCAAACAGACGCCAGACACGGTCAAGGAAACGACGTGCTCCATCAAGTCCATTTTCCGACCAGGAGACGGACGCATCGAGTGGTCCCATGAACATCTCATACAAACGAAGTGTATCCGCACCGTGTGATTTGACGATTTCATCCGGATTGATGACATTACCACGTGACTTCGACATCTTTTCGTTGTTTTCCCCAAGAATCATCCCTTGGTTGTATAGTTTTTGGAACGGTTCCTTTGTTGGCACGACGCCGATATCATACAAGACTTTATGCCAGAAGCGGGCATACAACAAGTGAAGGACAGCGTGTTCGGCACCGCCGATATAAATATCAACCGGGAGCCAGTATTTTAATTTTTCGGGATCCGCAAACATTTCTTCATTATGTGGATCGATGAAGCGGAGGTAATACCAGCAGCTTCCTCCCCATTGTGGCATCGTGTTCGTCTCGCGACGCCCTTTCTGTCCAGTGACGGGATCCGTGTAGTCCAGCCAGCCTTCTGCAAGCGCGAGCGGTGATTCGCCTGTTCCAGACGGTTTGATCTCAGGAATGATCGGTAACTCAAGCGGTAATTCGGATTTATCCAGTGTCTTCATCGTTCCGTCTTCCATATGGACGACCGGAATCGGTTCCCCCCAGTAACGTTGACGGCTAAATAACCAGTCCCGTAGACGGAATGTGATTTTCTTCCGCCCGACTTGATTCGTTTCAAGTTCTGCGATGATCGTCTCGATTGCTTCGTCTTTCGACAAACCGTCTAACATTTGTGAGTTGACGTGTTCTCCTTCACCTGTATAGGCAGCTTCTTCGACGTTACCACCTTTTACGACTTCAATGATCGGAAGGTCAAATTGTTTCGCAAACTCATGGTCACGTTCATCATGGGCCGGTACGGCCATGATGGCACCTGTGCCATACGTCGACAAAACATAATCCGCAATCCAGATCGGAAGGCGTTCTCCGGAAATCGGATTGACGGCAAAAGCACCTGTGAAAACGCCCGTTTTTTCTTTCGCAAGATCCGTCCGTTCTAAATCCGACTTTGTTTGGACGGAAGCAATATAGGTTTGAACGGCTTCCGCGTGGTCTGCCGTCGTGATGTCCGAGACAAACGGATGCTCCGGTGCAAGAACGAGGTATGTCGCACCGAACACGGTATCCGGACGTGTCGTAAAGACCGTCACTTGTTTTTTGTGACCATCAATCGTAAAGTCGATTTCAGCGCCCTCCGATTTCCCGATCCAGTTCCGTTGCATTTCCTTGACGGACTCCGGCCAGTCGAGTTCATCTAAATCTTCTAACAACCGATCGGCGTAATCTGTGATTTTTAAGACCCATTGACGCATCGGGACACGCACGACCGGATGATTCCCGCGTTCGGATAAACCGTCGATGACTTCTTCATTCGCAAGAACGGTCCCAAGCGCCGGACACCAGTTGACGGCCACTTCATCCACAAACGCCAATCCTTTTTCATACAGTTGTGTGAAAATCCACTGCGTCCACTTGTAGTATTTCGGATCCGTCGTATTGATTTCACGGTCCCAATCGTATGAGAAACCAAGATCTTTTAACTGACGTTTAAACGTCTCGATATTTTGGGCTGTGAATTCACGTGGATCATTCCCTGTATCGAGTGCATATTGTTCCGCCGGAAGTCCAAACGCATCCCATCCCATCGGATGAAGGACGTTGTATCCTTGCATTCGTTTCATCCGAGCAAGGATGTCCGTTGCTGTGTAACCTTCTGGGTGTCCGACATGCAGTCCAGCTCCCGATGGATACGGAAACATGTCTAACGCATAAAATCCTTCTTTTTCTGGATCTTCTGTTGTCACGAACGCATTATCCTGTTCCCAGCGCGCTTGCCATTTTGGTTCGATGTCACGATGATTGTACGGCATTTTTTTCATTCCCCCTCTGAATATACAAAAAAAACCGGTCTCCGCCCCTAGGAATAGGGACGAAAGACCGGTTTGTCTTCCGCGGTACCACCCACGTTGTCTACTACAGCAGACCACTTGATTCACAGATAACGGTGTGAAGGACCGGATGCACTACTTGTTTTCACGCATCATGCTCCCTGACGAGTTCACGGACGATTCCGACTGGTTTGCACCGACCACCAGCTCTCTAAAACGGAATGACTCCCTTACTACTTCAGTTCGTCGCAATGGACTATCTATGTGTTAGTGTAAGCTGAACCTTCCCTTATCGTCAACGGTTCCGTAAAATTTCTCCGATTGCCGCGTGCGATGAGACGACGTGGTCCGCGTGATGCAAGACTTGTGTCGGCATCCGTTCATCAAGTAAAGCAATGACTTCCATACCGGCTTGCTTTGCACCAATCATTCCGTTCGCCGCGTCTTCAATCACGATACAGGCGTCCGGTGCTTGACCGATCCGCTTTGCCGCCAATCGGAAAATCGCCGGATCCGGCTTCGACCGTGGGACTTCAAATCCACTCGTGTACGCATCGACTTTTAACTCATAATGCGTGATGACCCGTTTGATTTTTTCAAGCGAACTCGACGAAGCAATCGCGATTTTGTATCCTTCCGTCCGGGCAAGCTCCATCAACTCTTTGACACCGTCTTTTAAACCACAGTCTTCCGGCTTCGCATGTTGTTGAAATAATTCATGTTCGAGCGCAAGCAACGATTCGGTGTCGTGGGGGAGCTTATGTTGCGTAATCAGTTCTGTCCACATCTCATCACCTGTCTTCCCCATGAACGTCGCGTACTGGACACGATCAAGCGGAATCGATAACGTCTCAAACATCTGCTGATGTACTTTAAAATATTGGATCTCACTATCTAAGATGACACCATCCATATCAAAAATCAGACCGGTTTTTTTCATTGTTTTCCCTCCTGTACGTAGCGTACCAAAAAAACCTGACCGTTCGTAGACGGTCAGGCGGATTCACAGAATTTAAGTCCAGGAAGCCCCTACTTCAGTGGTGGGAGTGTCAGATTGATAAAACAGTTTCTTGATACCGATACTCCGGGAAATAACCGGCTTCTTTATTGTTGCCATAATGCTCACACAATTGTTCGTAGATATGCGGTAAAAGAATTGTTTTTCCTTGGTGGTACTCAAACATCCTGTATCCTGTGTATCGACACTTACTTTCAAACAGACTATCCCGTTCTTTGTAGCCACCACCTAGATGCTGTTCCACCATCCCGGCAGCTTTCGAATATAAAATCGCTTCATATTCGAGACGTTGATTCGGATAGAGTTTATGTTCATCCCGTTCACATCCGATGAGATGGCCGTGCGCGTACCGTTGACCAAGCAAGACAAAGTAAGCGCCAACCGCCTCTCCCTGCCATTCAGCAATTAACAACAACGGTCGACAAAGCGATGTCGGTTTAAATAATCGTTCGAAGTAGTCGGATGTAAAGTAATAGTGCAACGAAGCATCTTTTCGGTCCATCGTCTGATAATAAAGGCGAATGAACGTCTGTAAATCATCGTTTGTACCTATACGGACACTCAGATCAGACGCTAATGACTTCCGAATCATGCTTCGATTTTTCTTGTGAAATGTCTGCATGATTTCTTCTACAGATGGTCGAAGATCAATGCTAGTCGTATGTCGAATGAACTCCCTTTCCGTCCAATCCGGTACATGTTTTTCATTTTCCGTCAACGGATTAAAACGAATCAATTCTGAAACGACTTGATTACGCATCGCCCATTGGCGAAAAGACCGTTTCGCATCCGCCAATTCCTGTCTCGTCAATTCACCGACGATTTCTGGTCCGCCGTAACCGTAGGGCGTGATGATGTCAAAATAACGGGTCTCAAAAATCCGCCGTTTCAAAAACGGATAAAACAGTTCACCCGACTGCCCCTGAAAATAAATCAGACCGGGAGATTCTTCAGGACGTGCATTCAAATGAACATATTCGTAACTGTAAAAAATATCGAGTGGTTTGTCTTGCATAAGCGTCGTCCAAATCGACTGGTCTTCAATAAAAACACATTGCCTCATCTTGTCCACCTCCGGCATGCGACACGTCTGACAAACCAAATTTTCTTTAATTTGGTTAATTAAACAATATTCCCCTGTTAATAAAATACCCAATCTCCCTTTTTTTATGCTCCCTCTTTAAAAAGACGCAAGAACGGATTCACCCCCGCTTCTCACGTCTTTTTTCACTGCTCTATTTTTTTAGGTTTTGGTACCGCTCGAACGAAGGTGAATCCTGCCAGAATGATCAAACCAATCAATGTGAGGAAAACGGCATCCATTCCGGATACATCATAAATCAATCCTCCAACCGTCGGACTGATCATCCGTCCTGCAGAGGCTGCGATATTAACGTACCCTTGGAACTCCCCTTCTTTTCCAATCGGTGCTAAGCGTGCTGCCATTGCCGGAACAGCAGGCCAGATGAACATTTCACCAATCGTCAAGATGATCATGGCGACTAAAAACATCTTGAAGCCGCCAGCAAACGGAACAATCAAATAGGACAGAAGGAAGATACCGGTCCCGGTTAACAACTGACGCTTCAAATCATCTCCAAACCAGCGCAAGACAGGTGTCAACAACGGTTGTGCAAACACGATCAAAGCCCCGTTGATCGTCCATAAGATAGAGTACTCGGAAATCGTCACACCGAGTGACTTCGTATGGACAGCAAATGTCCCTTGCCACTGGACGTAAACGAACCACAACAGGGCATATCCGATTGATACGTAGAGCATCGTCCGGACCGATGTCCGCGACAGGGGTTCACGTGTCTCTTCCCCCGCTGATCTCGTATGGCGTTTCACTGGATTCACATGGATCCAGTTCAAACCAACTAACAAGACGACGGCAAACAACAGATACAGCACAAGATTCGCGATAAAGATGAATTGAATATCAATCGCCGCAATCTGACCGCTAATCGCTGTTCCTAACGCGACACCGACATTTTGCGCCACATAAATCGCATTAAAGGCCCGTCTGCCACCTTCCGGCCAGATGACACCCGTCAAGGCATAGATGGTCGGGAAAACCATTCCTCCGACGAATCCGATCAATCCAAGCATCACCACGTACCCGGTAAAGGTCTGGTGGAACATCCATAAGCCGATGGACGCGAGGACCAGACCGACGACACTGATGACAAGTGTCCGTTTGCCGCCTAACCGGTCAAAGGCTTTTCCACCGATATAGTTCCCGACGATGGCAAGAGCAGAGTTGACGAATAAAGCCATTCCGGCTTTCGTCATCGATTCTCCCAGATATTCATGAATGTATAATGTATTGAACGGCCATAAAAAAGAAGATCCTGTCGTATTGATCGCCATCGCCAATACCAGAATCCAGACCGCACGAGGTAATTTCGGCATGGTAAGTATCCTCCAATATAGTTTCCAACCTTGCCACTTTACGAAATTGTATCGCACTCTGTCAAGAAACTTCGTTTTAAACGAACAATCGGAAAAATGATACAATTGACTACAGCATCGATTTTACGGGTACTTAGAAAAAAGGATATCCATCAGGAAGAGGAGTTTATGCCATGTCACTTGCACGTGTGTTACCTTACGCAAAAGAATTACTGGAATCCGTCATCCACGAAGGAGACTGCGTCGTGGATATGACTGCCGGGAACGGTCACGATACCCATTTCCTTGCTGAACGAGTCGGACCAAGCGGACGTGTCATCGCTTTTGATGTTCAGGAACAAGCCATTGAAGAAACGAAACGCCGTCTGCAGGCGGCACATGTCTCCGAATGGGTCGACTTGTATCACGAAAGTCATATTCATGTCGGTGCTCGTTTATTTGACGAACAGCGTCCGATTCGTGCTGGGGTCTTTAATCTCGGTTATTTACCAGGGAGCGATAAGTCGGTCACGACGACGGGAGAAGAAACGTTAGAAGCGCTTCGGGCGTTACTTCCGGTCCTCGTGCCCGGTGGGTTGATTGTCCTCGTGATTTATCATGGACACCTTGAAGGACGTAAAGAACGCGACGCCGTTTTGGAACATGTTGCCCTGCTGCCGCAGCAAGATTATGCGGTCTTGCAGTATCGGTTCTTGAACCAACAAAATAATCCACCCTTTATCGTCGCCATCGAAAAAAAACTTAAAAAACAAACGATCGACTGAAAAAAGAGGATGCTGTCGCAAATGACGGCATCCTCCTTTTTAGATGACTTTTCCTTAATCCTCAACCAGTTTGAGGAACAATAAAAGTTTTTCAGCAAAACGTGTGTTTAATCGTTCAAAACTAAAGTGCGGGAAACCATGCAGGCGTTGCAGATAAATCTGGTCGCCCCCCATTTTTCGGCACACTTCGAGCGTCAACTTGACATCCGCAAACTGATCGTCCGGCGCATAAAAACAAGCCAAATGGACACGAGGTAATTTTTTTCGTTCCTCATCATGTAATACGATTTCTTCTTCGATTTCACGATATTGGGCATAGGTCAACTCACCCAAACGGACAGCGTCTTCATTGTTTTGTCCGAACGGTAACGTCCCGAGTGGGGCATCCGGGCGAAAACGATCAAATGCACTCGCAAACACTTGCTTGACGCCACCGAGTTGCTTTGAATTGTGCCAATCAAACAAGGGTGAGATAAAGGACAGACTGGCAATCGGTAATTCGTATTCCTGCAACAGTCGGTTGACGACGAGTGCCCCCATGCTGCAGGCAATGATATGAATCGGAAGCTTCCGTTTACCCGCTTCTCGTAACGCTTCTTTTAATAACTGTTGGTGTTCTTCAAACGATACACGACGTGGTGCGTCGACTAAGAGTACTTCATATTCTTGTTCCAAGACACGAATCAACGCTTCACTTGGTCGGGCACGTAATTGGAGTGGATACACAAGAACGATCACTCCGGTTGGTTGTTCTACCACAAACTCACCTCTTCATTTGATATCTGTTTAGTATGCAACAAATCCGACTCCAGCCAAACCGCCTTAAGTCGGATTTCGTTTTTATTCATATATACGTTGCAGTCGCGTCACAGGTTCCACTTGTCCAAAGACTTCCTCTGTCGTCTCGCTGATTTCCTTAAATCCGTATGCAGTCAAAAAGTGACGGGCTTTATAATTGCGTGATTCGATGTACACTTCAATTGGAGAAGCACCTTGGAGCTCAAGCTCTCGAATCAGTCTCCGCCCGATTCCATTCTGTTGATATTTCGGCAGGACATACAGGCGGACGATTTCCCACGTCCCGTCGACATCAATCGCATGAATGAATCCCACAATCTCCCCATCGATCAGACCTACATTAAAATATTCTCCGCGCGCTTCTTCTGCTGTCCGGATTGCCCGAACTACTTCTTCTTGCGGGTAGGCTTCCTGAACGAAATGGGCTTTCGAGCGCTCAGAATAGATTTCCTCGTACGTATCCATCCAAGACGTGAGCGCAATATCATGAATGCGTGCTGCATCAGCAGGAACTGCTTCGCGTATCTCCATACCGAAATCCCCCTTTTCCTTTTACAGACTCATGTTCTTTTACCCTTTTCTAGAAATTTCAGTCGTTTCCCTGCAAAGTTCCGGAGAAACAAAAAAAGTTCAGAAACAACCTGTGAAAGGTTATTTCTGAACAAAGGATTAGACGAAACGTTTTGCCTGCTCTTCAAGAGTAGCAGCTTTATCTGTCTGCTCCCATGGCAATTCGATGTCTGTACGACCGAAGTGACCATAAGCTGCTGTCTGACGGTAAATCGGACGGCGGAGATCAAGCATCTTGATGATCCCTGCAGGACGAAGATCAAAGTTTTCTGCGATTAATTCGACGAGTTGCGCTTCAGGAAGTTTTCCTGTTCCGAATGTGTCAACCGCGATTGACACCGGATGCGCCACACCGATTGCGTAAGCAAGCTGAACTTCTGCTTTGTCTGCAAGACCAGATGCAACCAAGTTTTTCGCAACATAACGTGCTGCATAAGCAGCTGAACGGTCGACTTTCGTTGGATCTTTACCAGAGAAAGCACCACCACCGTGGCGTGCGTAACCGCCATACGTATCAACGATGATTTTACGACCTGTCAAACCTGCATCTCCTTGTGGTCCGCCGATGACGAAACGACCAGTTGGGTTGATGAAGAATTTCGTGTCTGCATCGATGTACTCCGTCGGAATAACTGGAGCGATGACATGTTCTTTCAGATCTGCTTGGATTTGCTCAAGCGTCACTTCTTCCGCATGTTGTGTTGAGATGACGATTGTATCGACGCGAACAGGTTCATTGTTCTCGTTGTATTCAACCGTGACTTGCGTTTTACCATCCGGGCGGAGGTAATCGAGTTGTCCCGTCTTGCGAACTTCTGCAAGACGACGAGCGAGACGGTGTGCAAGTGAGATCGGAAGTGGCATTAGTTCAGGTGTTTCTTTCGTTGCGTAACCGAACATCAGACCTTGGTCTCCTGCTCCGATAGCATCAATTTCTTCATCTGACATGTTTCCTTCGCGTGCTTCAAGCGCTTGGTCTACACCAAGAGCGATGTCTGCCGATTGCTCATCAATCGAAGTCAATACAGCACATGTGTCTGCATCGAATCCGTACTTCGCGCGTGTATAGCCGATTTCACGAATCGTTTCGCGTACGACTTTCGGGATATCCACGTAAGTCGTTGTCGTAATTTCTCCTGCCACAAGGACAAGTCCTGTCGTGACAGACGTTTCTGCAGCAACACGTGCATTAGGATCTGCCGCAAGAATCGCATCTAAGATTGAATCCGAAATCTGGTCACAGATTTTATCCGGGTGACCTTCAGTTACTGACTCCGACGTAAATAGTCGGCGATTAAGGTTTGTCATGTTTGACCCTCCCAAAAAAGAATTTGACGGTGTACTCATTTCCCCTAGTTGAGTGGGACGGTAAAATGAAAAAAACCTTTCCATGTCCAAAAATGGTCAGGGAAAGGTTGTGCGTTCTTCCTTTACCCTCTTATCGTTCGAAGTGTTTACTTCGCTTCAGGAGAGCACCTTTTCCTACATTAATGATGAAATTAACATAAGACGGTTGCCGGGTTTCTTCGGGCCTTGTTCCCTCCACCTGCTCAGAATAAGAGTATCCGTTACGAATTACATGATATAAACTTGTGTCCACTCTGTCAAGCAACGTTTTAATTTTTTGTCGAAAATTTTCGGAAGAGGTGTTAAACTGTTAATGCTGAAAGCGTTTCCAGATAAATAGAAATCAGCGCAGGAAAATGATTGCCCTATCATTAGTATGTCATATATAATAAATGTGTCATACTAATGATGGAGCCAAAACCAACGTAGGGGAAAGGTGGGGTCAGGATGCCGATGACGGTCCTGAATATCGAAGAACTACTCATGAAGGAGCATGTGTTCAAACAACTATCCGTTGCCGAACTAGTCGAACATGCGATTCGAAACAAAGAAGGAGTTCTTGCAGAGAATGGTGCTTTATCTGTAGAAACGGGGAAATTTACAGGTCGTTCGCCAAAAGACAAGTTCATCGTCCGCGATCAGTCATGCGAGACACACATCGATTGGGGTCATGTCAACCAACCGATGGAGTCGGACAAATTCGAGCAACTGTTACAAAAAGTTCTTCGTCATATGAACGAAACAGATCAGCTCTACTACACAGAGGCTGCTGCTGGTGCCGATACGCATTTCACCCTTCCAGTACGCGTCGTGACAGAATATGCTTGGCATAATCTGTTCGCAAAACAACTGTTCTTACGGGAATATCCTACGGTTGCGGCCTTTGAACCCTTTACGGTCGTCTATGCACCACACTTCAAAGCTGATCCAGCAGTCGATGGTACGAACTCAGAGACGTTCATCGCGATGTCGTTTGAACACCGGATCGTCTTGATCGGTGGTACCGAGTACGCAGGAGAAATCAAAAAATCGATTTTCTCAGTCATGAATTATCTGTTACCGCAACAAGATGTCTTATCGATGCACTGTTCAGCAAACGTCGGACACGAAGGTGACGTCGCTCTGTTCTTCGGACTATCGGGGACTGGTAAGACCACCCTGTCGGCAGACGACAATCGTCAATTGATCGGTGACGATGAACACGGTTGGTCGCATGATGGTGTGTTCAATATCGAAGGCGGCTGTTACGCCAAAACCGTTAATCTCTCACGCGAAAAGGAACCACAAATCTTTGATGCAATCCGATTTGGTACGGTGCTTGAAAACGTCGTTCTTGATGCACAACGGACGCCAGACTATGATGATACGTCATTGACGGAAAACACACGTGCTGCCTATCCGATTACATCAATCGATAATATCGCCATCCCGTCACGCGCTGGCCATCCGAAAACGATTGTGTTCTTGACGGCTGATGCGTATGGTGTCTTACCACCAATCAGCAAGTTGACGAAGGAACAGGCGATGTATCATTTCTTATCGGGTTACACGTCTAAACTCGCCGGGACAGAACGTGGTGTCACTGAACCAGAAGCGACATTCTCGACGTGCTTCGGTTCTCCGTTCTTACCATTGATTCCGGAAAAATATGCGACGATGCTGGGTGAACTGATTGATCGTCATGGTGTCACGGTTTATCTTGTCAACACAGGTTGGACCGGTGGTGCTTATGGTACCGGTAGTCGGATGAAGCTTGCGTATACACGGACGATGGTCAACGCCGCGGTCAACGGTCTACTCGTCGATATCCCGACAGAAGAACATCCAATCTTCGGACTGCACATGCCCGTCGAAGTACCTGATGTGCCGACTGATCTGCTGAATCCCGTCAAAGTGTGGGCAGATGCAGCCGCTTACGAGCAACAAGCGACGGCACTTGCTCATAAGTTCGTCGAAAACTTCAACCGATTCGAAAGTGCGACCGATGCCATCAAATCGGCTGGACCTCGTATTTAATGTTTCGTCTATACCAGAAAGGTTGAGCCTCTGTTTGGAGTGCTCAACCTTTTTTTGCCGTTTAGACAATCAAATCTGTTTTATCTTGCAAATGTTGTTCCTTTTGAGCCAACCAAACTTGGCTTTCCTTCAGTAGCTCATAGGCACGTTGCTTCGAGATCCCAAACCGGTTGCTGAGCAGCTCAAAATGTTCGAATTCACCACGATCCGCGCTGATTGCCAGTAAGAGACAGTCCCGAAACGGATGATCGTCTCCTTGCAAGACCGTTTTTAAGGTCAGTTCAATCGGTAATTGATCGATGATTTCATCGATATCGACTGACAGCAAGGCATCGATGTGCGAAAGTAGTCCGATCATATAAGCACTTTCTGCTTTCAATGTCTTCGTTTCGCTCGCAAACAATTCGCATAACTTCGCACAATGTAACGAAGAACGTAATAATTCATCCGACCATTTATAAGGACTCGCGAGTTTCATCTCACGTAAGACGATCAGTGAAATCCAACTTTTCAACTGCGAAAAACCAAGTAATGAAATGGCTTGTCGGACAGAACTAACCGTATTCCGTAACCCGATTCCCGGTGAATTGATGAGTTGCAAGACTTGAACACTAATGTACGGATTTCTTTCGATTTCATCGACGACCTCGTCGTAATGGTCATCTGTATCCAACCATTTCAGCATCTTCAGCAAAACAGGGACTTGAGGCGGAACCGCTCTCCCTTTCATCAGCATCGGTTTCGCATAAAAATATCCTTGAAACCAGTCATAACCCATTTCAAGGCTCCGTGTATGATCTTCATGCGTTTCGACGCGCTCCGCCAAAAAGCGCATATGTGGATAATTACGTTTTAAGATATGTAAAATCGCACTTTGTTCCCGTGGATTAATCGCTTCGATGTCAATTTTGATGAGATCAATTAAATCAAACAGTTCAGCACCATGATGACGCAACAAGTCCGTCACGAAATCATCGAGTGCCAGCATGAAACCTGCTTCTTTCCACTTCTTGAGCGTCAGCAACATGGCATCATCAATCTGAACGGTCTCCAATACTTCAATCACAAATCGTGTTGGATCCAGATGATCAATCAACTCGGACTGCAATAAGTCCCCCGTGAAGTTGATGAATAGTCGTTTCCCTTCCGCCACATGATCTACTCCGAGATGAATCAGTGTATTGGTCAACACATCCATCGTCGCAAGATCCCCATCAAACACAGCAGGTGCTTCAACGGAACGATAAAGTAATTCAAAAGCATCAATCGAACCATACCGGTCAACGATCGGTTGTCGCGCGAGTAAGATTTCCATCTCATGTTCCCCTTCTAAATCCGTTAATCAAGCTTATTTTATATGTTCTAGTATATCAAATATTGATTTCTCTTAAAAAATCAGTTTTTCAAAAGATATCAATGTTCCTTACATTTTTAGTAAAAATCACCTCAAGACAAGTCGTTGAGGTGATTTCTACATTCCGTTCATTCTGACAGCATCCAATCGATGACTTGACCGGTCACAGCAATTTTTTGATGAATCGGGAATTGATGGGCATATTGATAGACTTTTAAGTGGGTTTGTTCTGGATAACGGGCTGCATAATTCGTTGCATGCCGCAGACGAACATTTTCATCGTACAGTCCGTGAATCAACAAGACGTCTCCTTGCGGTGGAAAATAAAGCGGCGAACGGACTTGGTAGGCTTGCTTCTGTTGATCCGGCACCCCACCTGTAAACCGCCTTAGCATCTTTTGCATCGTCCGCTGTTCCTCATACGTCCAGACCAGATTCGTCACACCCGCCCAGGAGACAGTCCGAGCGACAGGTCGATAGTGGGCCAGTAACAGTGCCATTTGCCCTCCCCTTGAAAAACCGAAGACGGACGTCCGCTCTACCCGTTCATTCAGCCAATCAAATGCGGCAACCGCATCCAGGATGTCGTGATGACCAAAATCTTCTTTCCCCGTCCCGCCTAAATTCCCCCGGTAAAAAGGAGCCATGACCAGGTATCCCGCTTGGGCGAACTGCATCAGACGTGTCGGTCGGACCATCCCGATATTTCGTGTCCCACCACGTAAGTACAACAACCCTTGACCGTTCGCATGAACGGGAAGGACGACGTAAGCACCGACCCGTTCGCCGTCAGACGTTTCATAAAACATCCGAAACGTCCGGAACGGCCCTTGTCGCGGCAGTTCAAACCAATCGGCGTTCGGCGAGTACACGAAGAGTCTCCGGAAGGACACGGTCCTTCATCATGAAGCTGTATTGACGGTTCGTATCCAGGCGAGGTGGGATCTCGTCCAACAGGTAGGCTCCGTCTGTCTCATCGATAGCCAGATGTGGGACAAGCGACTCGATTTCAGCAAAATAAATGTTTTTGATGATCGTGTCCCCTCGCCCTTCGACCCGGTATTGTCCAATGTATTGCAGACGTTCAATCCGTCCACCGGTTTCTTCCATCACTTCTCGATACGCCGCTTGCTCGGCCGTCTCTCCTGGTTCGACTTTTCCACCCGGAAACTCGTACCCTCGTTGTTTGTGATGTGTCAGTAACCATTTTCCCTCGTACACGGCAATGACCCAGACATGAAGGGGTTGAATCGAGAATGGATGGTCTTCAAAACTCAGTTCAACCCGATTTTGGTAATAATCTAAAAACGTAATCACGTGCGTGCACCTCATTTCTTCTTCTCTCTTCACTTTACCTGTTTCGAAAGCATTCTAAAAGTGAAAGTGCGTAGGAATTCGTCAGAATGACAAAAAAAGGCATCTCCCAATGCGGAGATGCCGGTTTGCTTAGTTCAAGCGGGCTTCAAGTTCTGCTTTTTCTGCTTCAAATCCTGGTTTACCGAGTAGCGCGAACATGTTTTTCTTGTACGCTTCAACACCCGGCTGATCAAACGGGTTCACGCCGAGCAAATAGCCGCTCATCGCACATGCTTTTTCGAAGAAGTAGAACAAGAACCCAAGATGATACGGTGTCATCTCCGGTAATTCAACCGTCAAGTTTGGTACTTGTCCATCCGTATGGGCAAGTAACGTTCCTTCAGCTGCCTTATCATTAACGAATTGAATCGATTTTCCTTCGAGGAAGTTCAAACCGTCCAAGTCCTGCGCATCTTTTTCGATCGTCAAGGCATGACGCGCTTGTCCGACTTTGATGACCGTCTCAAACAAGTCACGGCGTCCTTCTTGGACGTATTGGCCCATCGAGTGAAGATCCGTTGAAAAATCAACCGCTGCCGGGAAAATGCCTTTGAAGTCTTTTCCTTCTGACTCGCCGTACAACTGTTTCCACCACTCCGAAACATAGTGCAGGGCCGGTTCGTAGTTGACGAGGAGTTCAATTGTTTTTCCTTTTGCATACAAGGCGTTCCGAACGACTGCATATTGATAGGCTTCGTTTTCAGCCAAGTTCTCATTTGAGAATTGAACTTGTGCGTCACGTGCTCCAGCCATTAATTCTTCGATCGAGATTCCAGCCGCTGCAATCGGTAACAGACCAACCGGTGTCAAGACCGAGAAACGTCCACCAACATCATCTGGAATGACAAATGTCTGATAGCCTTCTGAATCCGCAAGCGTCTTCAAGGCACCACGTGCTTTATCTGTCGTCGCATAAATCCGGTCTTTGGCACCGGCTTTACCATACTTATCTTCCATGAATGTTTTCAAAAGGCGGAACGAAATCGCTGGTTCTGTCGTCGTCCCCGATTTCGAGATGATGTTGACCGACACATCTTTCCCTTCCAGTACTTGGAACAAATCATGTAAGTACGTTGAAGAGATATTATGTCCGGCATAAATGATTTGTGGTGCTTTCCGTTCTTCTTTTGATAACAGGTTGTGGAACGAATGACCGAGCATCTCGATTGCCGCACGTGCACCAAGATACGATCCGCCGATTCCGACGACTAACAAGACATCCGAATCCGACTTGATTTTTTCTGCTGCTGCTTGAATGTTAGCAAACTCCGTTTTATCATAGTTCGTCGGTAAGTCCACCCAACCGAGGAAATCACTACCGGCACCTGTCCCGTTATGGATGGCTCCGTGTAATGTCTTCACCGTATCTGCCATATAGTCTACTTCATGTTGTCCTACGAATTGTAGGGCCTTCGAATAATCAAAACGTACCGTTGTCATTCACTCGTCCTCCTTATTCATTCGCAAACAAATGCGACCTTCCTTTTCATTAAAACGCAAGAAGGAAGGTCGTTCAAGTCTTTTGTGAAAAGATTAGCAAATGTTGTAGTGCTTATAAAGCAGCTGTTACGATTTGACGGACATCGTCATTACCAAGTGATTTGAAGTTTCCGAAGTCACCACGTGTCATGGCTGACTTCACGATTGAATCGACAGTCTCTTCTTTGATGTCATAATCCGCAAGACGGTTCGGTGCACCCAGTGACGTCCAGAACGCACTGATTGCATCGATGGTCGCGTGTGCTGCTTCCATTTCTGATTTATCTGTCGTATCGACGTCAAAGACGTTTTCACCGAGCGTGACGAAACGGTGTGCGTTTGACTCATCGAGAACGTGGCGCATCCAGTTCGGGAAGAGGATTGCCAGTCCACCTGCGTGCGGGATATCATGAACCGCTGAAACAGCGTGCTCAATGTTATGTGACGCCCAGTCACCGCGTGCGCCCATTTGAAGCACACCGTTGAGTGCCATCGTACCGGCGAACAGAATCGTACCACGCAGTTCAACGTTTTCGAGATCGTTGACGAGTTTCGGTGCAGCTTCGATGACAGCTTTCATGACGCCTTCTGTCATTCGTTCTTGAACAGGTGCATGCGCCGTATGGAAATACTGCTCGAGGCAATGGCTCATCATGTCGACGATACCGTAGATCGTTTGATCTTTCGGAACGCTGACTGTGTACTTTGGATCAAGGACTGAGAATGTCGGGAACGTCAACGGGCTGCCCCAACCGTATTTTTCTTGTGTTTTCCAGTTCGTGATGACAGAACCTGAGTTCATCTCTGAACCCGTTGCTGCAAGCGTCAAGACTGTTCCGAACGGGATGACGGTTTTGGGAGTGGCTTTCCCGATGACGAGATCCCATGCTTCACCTTCGTACGGGATACCGGCAGCAATCAATTTCGTACAGTCGATGACGGAACCGCCACCAAGAGCGAGCAATGCATCTACGCCTGCTTCACGCGCGATTTTAATGCCACGCTCTGCTGTTTCGATCCGTGGGTTTGGTTCAACGCCGTCACACTCGACGTATTCGATGCCGGCTTCGTTTAATTCACGCGTTACGTCATCATAGACACCATTACGTTTAATACTGCCTCCGCCAAATACGAGCATGACTTTTTTAGCGTTTAATGTTTTGAGCTCATCTTTAATCTTGCTGACTTGACCGTCACCAAAAATAAGTTTCGTTGGATTGCGATATTCAAAGTTTTCCATTGTGTGTTGCCCCCTTGATAAGTAATGAACACCTTACATTATCCACACATTCCCCTTTTGCATCTATTTTAATGCTTATAACACAAAAAAAGAGAACCGACCGATGTCGATTCTCTTTCACATTCTTATTTTTGGAAGTTTGATTTTTCAATCCATTCTTCCAATTTGCCTTTTAACACGTTGAAGCCAGGAGCTTCTTCTTGTTTGAAAGCAGGACCTGCATCGCGACGGCCAGTGTTTTTGCGTGGGCCTTTAGCGCGTGCTTCGCGTTTTGGAGCTTCCTGTGTAGCTTTGATCGAAAGCTTCATTTTTTTGTTAGCTTCGTCGATGTCGAGAACTTTAACAGTTACTTCATCGCCAACTTTTACGTAATCGTTGATGTCTTTTACGTAATCGTGTGAGATTTCTGAGATGTGGACGAGGCCTTGTGTTTGCTCGTCAAGTGCTACGAAAGCACCAAAGTTTTGAATACCAGTTACTTTACCAGTAACAACTTGGTCTTTTTCAAAGTTTGCCATAGTTTATACACTCCCTAACTAAATTCATCAACTTATAATAACATACTTTTTACGGATGGTAAAAAATATTTTTCAAATTGTTTATTTTTTATTTTACAAGGGAACAAATTAGTAGCAAGACTTCAAGTATTCCCCCTGATTCTGCCGGACTTTTCGAGTCCGGCCCTTTTTTTGTCCACTTTTCGATTGACCTAAATAAAAAAGAGTAAAGGATACATAAAAAGGACAGGACAGGTCCGGTCTGCTCGCTTTCCGTGGACAAGTCATCATGCCGCTTCAGATGCGATGCATCTTCCAGGGTCATGATTAACTTGTTTTTCCGCAGGAGTCGAGCATGACCTCACCTGTCCTAGCGTAAAGGAAATTGTATCATGAAGCAACCAAAATTTGATCAGTTAGATTAGTCAATTAAAAATCGAAACGTAACTGGCAGTGGCCATTTACGAATGAACCTGAACGAAAGTGTTCATCAATCCAGCGTGATCCGCGATAATGACCGCATACCCAGTGTGCATTACGATAGTGAGGCGCAATAAGGCACATTAGAAGTCCTCCTTCCCTCTAAGCAGGGAAGGATCACTTTCAGCTTCAATCAAATAAAATTGTTTTACTTGAGACACATATGTAGTATTGTTTGAGTAAGTTCTTAACAACACTATTCTTGTTCAAATAGACACTGCAATGTCTATTTGAACGCAACGTGCAGCCGAGAATTAATCCTCCCTGCCGTACTAAGCAGTTGCGTTTTCGCAACTGCTTTTTTTTACGTTCTTTTCGAACCACCCCCTTAAAAATCAAAATTTTCGGTTTTTTTCGGCGTTAGAAAAAGAACTAACTGATTTTGTAGATAAATTTTCATCAGTTAGTTCTTTCCACTTACATTTTATTCGGCTTACAAATCGTCAAACCCGTTTGCATCCGTCACTTTCGCATATGACCGTGATTTTTGCTCAAAGAAATCGGATTTCGTCACATTCATCGAATCATCGGAATACGCGCGGATCCATGGCATGACGTCTTCATCATGTCCCTCATACAAATCGTCGAGTCCGATGACACGGAGACGTTTGTTGGCCAGATATTTCACGTAGTCACGCATCTCACTGACGTCAAGTCCGTCCAGATCACGCAGGACGTATTCACTCCACTCAATCTCAAGATCAACCGCCCGCTCGAATGTCGCATAGACGAATTTCGTGAATGAACCGTCCGCGTCAATCTCTGGATGTTCCGTCAAGACGGCACGTAAGAGTTGGCTGATGAAGTACGAATGTTGTAATTCATCACGCTGGATGTAGCTGATCATCGTCGATGTCCCCACCATCTTTTGGTGACGGGCTAAGTTATAGAAGAACGCAAACCCGGAATAGAAATTGATTCCTTCAAGAACGATCGAGGCGACGAGTGACTTCGCAAAGTTTTCCGGCGTCCGATCATTTTGGAAATCTTCGTATAAATCAAGAATGAAGGCATTCCGTTTCATGACCATCTCATCGTCTTTAGCAATATCAAAGATCCGGTTCTGTTCAGACAACGGGACGAGACTTGAGAGTACGTAACTGTAGGATTGGTTATGCACGACTTCCTGCTGGGCAATGATGGCGAGAATCGCATGAATCGAAGCGTCTGACGTAAACATCGCCGACTCTAGGATATAACGAGTTTGGACCGAATCGAGAATCGATAACAGACCAATGATCCGTTTGAACGCATCCTGTTCCCGTTCACTCAATTGATTCCATTGTTGCATGTCCTTCGACATCGAGATCTCGTCCGGAATCCAGAAGTTCGATAATAACTGTTTATAGATCGAATAAAACTGGGGATAGGCAAGATCGTTCCAGTTGACGATCGAGCTCGTTTCGCCACCAATGATCGCGGTCGCCCGATTTGGATGACGGGCATCAAGCAGTTTGATTTTTTGTAGTTGTTCCATGTTGTTCGGCTCCCTCTTTCTGTAATTGCAATAACGTGCGACGTGTCCATTCCTTGACCAGATGCGGCCGGTTTCGTGGTGATTGTTCGATTTTGAGCAGTTCACCTGCGAGTGGGACACCAAACTTCGAAAGATGATAGGCCATCTCATCGACGGCGCGGCAATATTTGACGAATATCTTATCACCGGTCCCAAAGACAGCAGCCTGCGGAATCTTGTGCGGACTTTCTTTTAAGACCATCTTCAGACAGTCCCGCATCTCATCCGGCAACTGGCCGTCTCCCCACGTATACGAACCAAAATAGACGATATCATAAGGGACCAGCTGATACGTCGTCACGTCATCCGCAAAGATCATCGTCGGTTCAACCTGCATCTCGGAACACGCTTTCGCGATGAGTTCCGCAACCTCCTCTGTATTTCCGCTCATTGACGCATATACGATCGCTGCCTTCATGATACCGTCCTCCTTCTTTTATGATGAACACGACTCACATTCATCGATTTCAACAGTCGTTGAACGTGTATAGTAAATCGTCTTCATCCCGAGCTGCCATGCTTCCATATGCATCTCGAGTAATTCTTTTGCTTTGATACTGTTTTTGACGTAGAGATTAAAACTGATTGCCTGATCAATGTGGCGCTGACGTGACGCATTTTGACGGATGCTCCAGAGTTGATCAATCTCAAACGCTGACTTATAGAACCAGTTCGTCTCCGGAGTTAAATCAGGAACCGTCACTGGAATCTTATAGTTTTTCTTTTCTTCCGCGTACACTTTCTTGTAGATCGGATCGATCGAAGCCGTACTGCCGGCAATGATCGCCGTCGACGAGTTCGGTGCGACTGCCATCAGGTAGGCATTTCGCATGCCGTGCGCTGTGATGTCCGCTTGCAGACGATCCCAATCGAGCTCAGCGGTCGTTTTATAGTGACGACGGGCGATGTATTCCCCTGTCTGCCACTCGGATCCTTCAAAGAGACGATATGCCCCTTTTTCTTTTGCGAGTTGCATCGAGGCATCAATCGTCAAATACGCGATTTTTTCGTAGAGGCGATCGGCGTACTGCACGGCCTCGACCGATTCCCAACGGATACCTTCAAGTGCAAGCAGGTGATGCCAGCCGAATGTTCCGAGACCAACGGCGCGGTATTTTTGGTTTGTGATCTGTGCTTGCGGAACATCAATCGTGTTCAGATCAATGACGTTATCGAGCATCCGCATCTGAATCGGAATCAAGCGTTCCAAGACATCCGAACGAACGGCACGTGCGAGTGCGATCGAGGACAAATTACAGACGACGAAATCACCCGGTGTTTTCGTGATGATGATTTTCCCGTCTTGTGTATATTCTTCCGTGACCGTCGTCGGGCTCATGTTTTGCATGATTTCTGAGCAGAGGTTCGACGAATAAATCATACCCGCGTGTTTGTTCGGATTGGCGCGGTTCACCGCGTCGCGGAAAAACATATACGGTGTTCCTGTTTCGAGCTGTGACCGCATGTATCGTTTGACGAGATCAATCGCTGGTACTTTCGTCCGGCTCAGACGTGGTTCATTGACACAGGCTTCATACTTCTCCGTGAAGCTGCCGCCTTGCTCCGTCTCATCAAACGAATCTTCCAGACTGAAGCCCATCACTGTCCGGATTTCGTGTGGATCGAACAGGTACCAGTCGCCTCGCGCCTCGACGGTCCGCATGAAATGGTCCGGTAGGCTGACGCCGGTGAACAAGTCATGTGTCCGCAACCGTTCGTCCCCGTTGTTTAACTTCGCGTCGAGAAATTCAAGGATATCCTTGTGCCAGATATCGAGATAGACGGCAATCGAGCCTTGACGCATACCAAGCTGATCGACGCTGACGGCTGTGTTGTTCAGCTGCTTCATCCAAGGGATGACACCACTTGATACACCTTTGAATCCTTTGATGTCTGATCCACGGGAACGGATTTTCCCCATGTAGACCCCGATTCCACCGCCGCCTTTTGACAGTGTCGCGACATCCGTATTCGAGTCATAGATGCCACGCAGTGAATCGTCGACCGTATCGATGAAACAAGATGAGAGTTGACCGTACGATTTGCCGGCGTTAGACAGTGTTGGTGTCGCAACCGTCATGTAGAGATTCGATAAGGCCCAGTAGGATTCTTTGACGAGATCGAGACGACGGTCTTTCGGTTCCGTCTGCATGAGCGTCATCGCGATGACCATAAAACGTTCCTGCGGCAATTCGTATAATTTTTTGACATGATCGCGCGCTAAGTAACGGTCTGCTAATGTCCGGAGTCCGATATACGTAAACAGATGGTCGCGTGACGGGTCGATCGACTCTGCAAGCTCCTCGACTTCTTCTTTTGTATACGTTTCTAGCAGGTGTGGTGTGAAGATTCCGATCTCCGTCAACTTTTCGATCAACGTGTAAAGCGAACCATATCGTTCGTCCGCTCCATAACCACGATTTTCACTCGCTTCCAGATACAAACGATTGAGGTACGTCGCCGTCGCAACAAACGTCCAGTTTGGTTCTTCTGCCTTTAACATATCAAGTGCATGCATCGTCAACAGTTCATAGACTTGATCCGCCTGTAACGTCTTTCCTTCAAGTGCCCGAATTGCCCGTTCTGTGTAACGTTCGACGTCGAGCTCTGAATATGATGCCGTAATCTGACGAATCACCGTATATACATCTTCTATTGTCATTGCACCTTGATAGATGCGTGCTGTATTCAGTGGAGATGCCACTATGAACCACTCCCATTCTCTAACTTTCAAAATAGGTTTCGTTGTCTCAAAAAATGCGCTAAACTAAAAAAAGACGCCCTACATATAGGAAGAGTAATTGTACTATCACTCTATATATAGACGTTTCAGGCATTTTTAAACCTATTTATCTACAAGATATAGGTTATCACTGAATGACCAAAAAATAACCCCTTGCATTGAAAATCAGGTCAAACAAATTTAAAAAGGCGGACTACCGCCTTTTGAGATATATTGAGATAAGGAGTTTAGTCGATTATGAGGTCAGAAGAACTTTTAAAAAAATATGATCCATTTCACCTAGGACAAGGAAATTATCCGACGGAAATGTCTGCTATACTAAGCTTACTGACGGTCCATGATCAAATAAGCCCACTTGCAGAAGCAATCGGGTCTGTATTTGAAGAATCGTTTGGTGAACAACCGGATCGGCAGGAATTAACTTTACTCGCAACGAACTTACTTCTATGTGAAGAATCGTGTGAACTTTGAAAGGAGACTTATTATGCAAGTTGACTACACACCTAATCCAAACTCAGTAAAAATCACCCTCGACGGAGATCGTTTCGGGGCGAAAAGTACAAGTGTCAAAAAAGGGGATACACCGGAAGACGCCTTGCTCGCATCCCTCATTACGATCGACGGTATCGACAACCTCTTTGCATACGGTGATTTCGTCACCGTGACAAAAGAAGCAGATGCTGAATGGAATGACTTACTTCCAACAATCGAAGAACATATGTAAATATCTCACAAGGACACCTTGAACGTTACAGGTGTCTTTGTTCTAAGGAGACGACTCCCATGCCTACGGTTTCAGTCATCATTCCGACATACAACCGGTCACGTGAATTGCGTGAAGCCTTGACCGCACTGACAAAACAATTTTTTCAAGATTTCGAAGTCATCATCTTAAATAACAACGGCGACCGGCTCGAATCCGTCATCGCTGACTTTAACGGGCAGCTGGCGATCACCTATGTCGATCTTCCGGAAAACCATCATGTCCGGGCACGCAATCATGGTGTCTCGCTGGCAAAAGGACGTTACATCCTTCTGCATGACGACGATGATTTGTTATTGCCTTCGCATATCGAGGAAGTCGTCGGCGACTTGGAAGCCGGTGCCGACTTGTCCTATGCCGACGCTGAACTGTTCACCTATGACTGGCAACAGGATCACCGTGTCGTCCGGACGACGGAGCCGTTCGCCTATCCGTATGACCGCGAAGGCATGAAGGAAGACTCGACGTATATCCCGTCCGGTTCCATTTACCGGAAATCATTGCACGAAGAACTGGGACTTTTTGATGAAGAGGTCTTCAACTACTGGGACTGGGACTGGATCTTACGGGTCGGCCAGAACCATCTCGTCTTGCACCCCGCTCGTGCGACTGTCCTGTATGCCTTTAATCCGTCCGGCAATCATGAATCCGCAAAACAGGATGCCTCACGTCGCGTCTATTTTGACCGCCTCGTCGAAAAACATCAATTACCGACGACCGATATGAAAAATTTCCACATCGTTCAAGAAGAACGACGGTCGCGTCTACGTGAGACACGTCGCACGTTTAGTGGCCATTTGACAGAAAGTGAGTGAACTTCATGTATACAGATAAACAATTGGAATTACTTGAACTGCTAACCCAAAACGGACCGGTCGACCACGTTCTGGCGGCTCAAATGCTTGACTTAACAGAAGACGAGGTCCTCTCATCGCTTGCGGCATTCAAAGAAGATGGCGTCCTACTCGGCTACACAGCCGTCATCGATTGGCAGAAGATTCATGCCCATCATGGTGTGACAGCGTTCATCGATGTCAAAGTGACACCAAAACGCGGGCGAGGATTCGATGAAGTCGCGGAACGAATTCACCGTTTTCCAGAAGTGACGTCGCTGTACCTGATGTCCGGTGCGTATGACTTACAGGTTGTCCTCGATGGAAAATCACTCCAGGAAGTGTCACAATTCGTCTCGGAAAAACTGTCGACGCTCGACTCTGTCATCTCGACGACGACGCATTTCCGGCTGAAGACTTATAAACATGACGGTGTCTTGTTTAGTCAGGATGATGGTGACAAACGATTGAAGGTGTCTCCATGAAGTCGTTATCTGAACGAGTCGAACGGTTAGCCCCTTCCGGCATCCGACGTTTTTTTGATTTAGCGGGTTCGATGGACGATGTCATCTCCCTTGGTGTCGGGGAACCGGATTTCGTCACCCCCTGGAATGTCCGCGAAGCCAGTTTCGCAGCGCTCGAACAAGGTTATACGGCGTATAGTGCGAACGCCGGTCTCGTCGAGTTACGTCAGGAAATCCGCCTGTACATGCAGGAAAAGTTTTCGATTGATTACGAAGTCGCAGATGAGATCATCGTCACGACCGGTGCCTCGGAAGGACTCGATTTAGCCTTTCGGACGTTGATCAACCCCGGGGATGAGGTCATCGTCGTCGAGCCGGCGTTCGTTTCCTATGCACCGTTGATCGAACTTGCAGGCGGGATTCCCGTCGCAGTAGCCTGTCAGGCAGAACACGGCTTTACGATTCAGCCTGACACGATTGAAGCCGCAGTGACCGATCGGACAAAAGCCATCATTTTTTGTTTCCCGTCCAATCCGACCGGCTCCGTCATGTCACGGGACCAGTTGGCGGATCTTGCCTTGCTGGCTAAGAAACATGATCTATACGTCATCAGTGACGAAATCTATGCCGAGTTGTCGTACGAAGACGAACCGACCTGCTTTGCGACATTACCCGACATGCGGGAGCGGACGATCGTCATCAACGGTTTCTCAAAAGCGTTTGCGATGACCGGTTGGCGGCTTGGGTTTACGTGTGCCCCACCAGCCATCAGCCAAGCGATGCTGAAGGTTCATCAGTACGGGATGATGTGTGCACCGACACTCGTCCAGTTCGCAGGAATCGAAGCGTTACGTTCCCGTCACAAGACGGTACCGGATATGGTCCGGAGTTATCGCCAACGTCGTAACTATTTCGTCAAGGCACTGAATGATGCCGGTCTGCCGACCCATTCGCCGGGTGGCGCCTTTTATGCCTTCCCGTATATCGGGGGGACCGGTTTGACGAGTGAAGAATTTGCAGAGCAGCTGTTGCTTGCAGAACGCGTCGCTGTCGTGCCCGGTTCAGTCTTCGGTGCGAGTGGCGAAGGGTATGTCCGCGCGAGCTACGCCAGTTCGATTGAGCAGCTTCAACAGGCCATCCACCGGATCAACCGGTTCATGCAACAGTTGAAACATCAACCAACGGAACTCTCGAACCATTCGAGCTGATGCCGGCATACCAAAGAAGCGTCGATTCCGGAATCGACGCTTCTTTGTTGTTTCATTCATCGACATGAAGCACTAAAAACATACGGTGGTCATCCTCGGCATGATACGGTGAAACTGGACCGAGTTGAGGGGCATAGACATCAATCCGGTACGGTGCCTCTTTGAAGGATAATGGCGTCTGTTCTTTGATGATTCGTCCAATCTGATCCGCCTGTTCCTTGACACGCAGTAGACTGTCACTCCGTTCGATCGGTGCCTCGATGATGAATCCATCGATCCCTTCTATCCGGGCACAGCGAAGAAATCGTCGTAACGATGGCAAGGCGGCTCGGATATGCGCTTCAAGCAACATGCCTGCTTCATGGACAGGAGCCCCCCATAAACGTTCCGTATTTCCCGTTGCGCTTCGGAAGTGATCGATCGTTTCTTCCGTAACCGGATCCCGTGTCAACGCAAAACGCGTCCGGTCACGGCGTAAGTTCTTTTCATTCGTTTGATCGATTTCCTTGAGCAGGTCAAGTTCTAGAGGGCGTGCCAAGCGAAACAGTTCCCGCTGGAGACGGGCCAACGAAGTTCCAATTGGAATGATGTCCTCCGTCCTTTTCGGCGGCTTGTCTCCTTCGTAACCATTCATCACGCGGGCAACTTGACCCGCTTCGTGCACGAGCCGGTAAAATGATCCTTGTTCCTGATCGTGTTCGGTACCAAGCCGTCGATGTTGCTCTGCCAAATCGGTCACGTATTGATTCGAAAGACAGGTCGAGATCATCAAGACATCAACGAGTTCCGCTTTGAGTGATTGATCGTCGTTCGCCTCAAGTGCTTCTCCGACTTCCCCCACTTCCTCGATCAGTCGCGCCAACCCGGATAACGGACGAAAGTATCCACCGAGTGCCCGAATCGTTTCATCAACCTTTTCTTGAAGAAGTCTCATCTCCTGCATCATCCTGCACCTCCGTCAAACCTTTCACTAGCTGATCTTCTGTTTGTTGCTTGAATTGTCGGTTGAACTGTTGGTTTTTGCGCCATTCTCGAACTGCCATCCCGCCGGCTACGGCAAGTGAGACGAGTAATCCAACTTCTTTTCGTTTCATGCCAATTCCCCCTCTTTAGAGTGATACGTTCTTCTGACAAACATGATATGATGATGACATTCCATACATAGTAAGAGGTGTTGCTTATGTCGACTGAACGTTTGTGGCAATTAGCTCGTTTCCTTGGCGTCATCCTTGCCATCTTTTTTACCGGTTGGCTGATTATTCGCTTGTCTTCTTTCATGTACCCGTTCGTTTTCGCCTTTTTACTGGCTCTTTTTAGTCGACCGCTCGTCGACTTTTTCCAAAAGCGGCTCCGCATCAATCGAGGATGGGGTGCCCTTCTGTCGATTATTTTAATGAGTGGTCTGTTAATCGGCTCACTCGTCCTGATCATCATGCAATTGATCCGTGGACTGGTGTTTGTCGCGAACCAGTTGCCGGCACAGATTCAAGAGCTCAGTCTTTATTTCCAAAAGCTCTACAATGAAAAACTGGCACCAATTTGGAATGATGCCTCAGAAGCACTCCGGTCGCTCGAACCGTCGCAACAAAATACTGTCCAAAACAGTATTCAATCGCTCGGCAGTTCGCTTGCCAGCGCCATCGGTGAAGGATCGAAAAACATCGCCGGGATGTTGCAGACGATTTTAGCGACACTCCCCTCGATCGCATTGATTTTAGTCATTGTGTTGCTCGCCTGGTTCTTCATCTCAAAAGACTGGCATAAATATGAGATCCGCTTGAAACAATATGAAATGTTACCATGGTTCGCCCGTGCCGAATCGGTCGTCGCGAGTCTCCGGTCCGCCTTGTTCGGATATATCAAGGCGCAATTGACATTGATTACGATTACGTTTTTCATCGTTCTTGTCGGACTATTGATCATCGGGGTCGAACATCCCTTTGCGATTGCCTTCATCGCGGCGTTTTTTGATATCTTACCCTACCTTGGAACCGGCTCCGTCTTTTTACCTTGGATTGCCTATTCCATCATTACGGGAGATACCGGGCTTGCAATCGGACTTGCGATTCTCTATGGTCTCGTGATTTTACAACGGAACATCATGGAACCAAAAATCGTCGGTGACAACATCGGTATTCAACCGATCACTGCCTTGATCGCCTTGTTCGTCGGCATTCAATTTTTCGGTGTGTTCGGATTGATTCTCGGACCACTCGTCGCCGTGATTCTTAAAGCCTTGCACAATGCACGGATCTTTCATTATCTCTGGTCGTTCATTAAAGGATCACCTACACCATTTCGGTGAAGGTGATTTTTTTCGGTAGTGCCGCATATAAAGGAAAGCCGTCGGCATCGAACGGACGATGTTTTGGCAAGTACGTAGCCGGCAATGTCGCTGCGACGGCAAGCAGACATGCATCGACCCAGTCGTCAGTTGCGACGCCCGGCACTTTGAGTTTCCAGTAAGGCGGACAATCGTACCGATGCAATAGCTCCGTCCGCTCTGCTACGCCTTCGATTGTCCGTTTATTGTGTCGCGCCGGATGACCCGTCAGACGGGCAAAGCAGACTTCCGGATGGGATTCCATCATGCCCGGTTGATAGTGTGTACGGACTTGACGGATTTTCGGTAACAAGTACCAGGCTTGTTTCGATAAACCGAGACCTGCTTGCTGTTTCGAATAATCATTGGCCGCTTGATAATCAGATTGTTCCAATGCCGCGAGTAGCGGGGCATTAAAGACACTACTCGTTCGACCCGGTTTTAATTCCTCGCGCAACAATTGATCAACGACTCGCCGCTGTTGTCGTTCGAGACCAATCGGCATATCGATATACGTGACGGACCCGCATCTGATGTCAGACAGCGACGAAGCAACCGACCAGGAGAACTGACCGTCCCGAATCGAGACCGCCACCCAGCCGGCCTTCGCCGCGTCAATCCCGGTGACGTCCACTAGACTTCTCCCGTGTTCCCTTCATCAGTGACAAGACCGTGAACACACTTAAAAATGTCGCCAGTCCCAAGGGAATTTGTTCGTGTGAATCGAGATACCAGACGATACTGATGATGGTCAATAAAACGAGAACGCTGTTCAATCGGATCATCCTTCACGTTCAACAAAACGATACAGACTCCGGACCATGACACCGGTCGCGCCTTTTGGACCGAGTTCGGTCGCGGCCTTTTGTTCCGATGTTCCGGCGATATCGAGATGAAGCCATGGTGTTTCGCCAACGAATTCCCCGACAAAGGCACCACCAAAGATCATATGCCCCATCCGTCCCGGTGAATTGTTTAAATCCGCGACGTCGGAGCGGCGAACTTGTTTGATGAATTGATCGACGTACGGCATCTGCCAGACCATCTCGTTTGTCTCTTGCGTCACGGCTTCGAATCGACTGTAAAGAGCCGCATCATTCGTCAACGCACCCGTGATTTCTGTTCCGAGGGCAACCAGCACACCGCCTGTCAATGTCGCTAGATCGATGATCATCTTCGGTTTGTATTCTTTGGCATAAGTGACGGCGTCTGCTAAAACCAGTCGCCCTTCTGCATCCGTGTTTAAGATTTCGATCGTTTTTCCTGCCATCGACGTGATGACATCATCCGGCTTAAACGCGTCTCCGGAAATCATGTTGTCCGTCGCCGGGATGACACCTAATACGTTGACGTTTGGTTTAAGTTTACCGAGGGCTTCAAACAATCCGAGCACGGCTGCCGCGCCCCCCATATCCCCCTTCATCCCAACGATCCCGTCTTTTGGTTTGATCGAGTACCCACCCGTATCAAATGTGACCCCTTTTCCGACGACGGCGATCGGTGCGTCGTCACCTGCTCCGTTGTACTCGAGGACAATCAGTTTTGGTGGAATCGTTGACCCTTGGTTGACGGCCAGCAAGGCGCCCATTCCGAGTGCTTCCATCTCTTCTTTTTCCAAAACCTTCAGGTCGTGCCCGTACCGCTCGGCGATAAAACGCGCTTCGTCTGCTAAAGCAGGTGCGGTCAGCAGGTTCCCTGGCATCGTCACGAGGCGTCGTGCGAGGTTCGTCGCTTCAGCAAGCGCTTCTCCACGTTCTACGTCCCGTTCTCCCGCATCCGACCAAATCGTTAAGTCCAGCTCATACGTCGCATGCGTCGTCGTCTTATAATGTTTGACTTCGTATGTAGCTAAACCAAACGTCTCGGCGATCAATTCGACCGGTTGACTTGGAAACGTCGTCGCGTCAACTGTCGCTTTTGAGAGGTTCCGTGTTTTTAAGAACTGAGCTGCCTTCCCAAATAAACGACGAAGTGTGTCCGGCGTGAGACCTTCCGTTTTCCCAAGACCGACAAATAAGACACGTTCGACTGTTCCGGTTAACGTTGGCAATAAACGGAGTTCTCCTTGTTTCGTCGAGATATCTCCCCGACGCACCCACTCATCCAATCGATCCGGATAAAGTGAACGAATCCGTTCCTCGACCGGTTGGTTACCTGAAATACCGACAACGAGTACTTCGACATGTGCTTGTGGATTTACTTGATTCCATCGCATATTCAATTCCCCCTTTAGTAATACTTATAAGTATGAAGCGTTTGATCTGATTTTCCAACTGATAGCACCCAAGAAAAATGAAACCGCTCTCATTTTCGACGTTCGTTAATTTGTCGATTTGGACCGTTTCAAACGATTGTTGCCCGTTTCACAATGTGATAGGATTAAACAGGTGAAAAGGACAGGCACTTCTACTAAACGGTCATTTTGGCAACAACAGAAATGTCTACGTTTTCATTTAAAGGGAGAGTCCGCAATCGACCCGTTAAGAGAGATGCGTTTATGGGTATCTATAGATAGCAAAGAAACGACGTCATTGCGGCAAAAAAACTTACTGAAAAGAGGGTAATGCACATGGCACAGCATATCAAAGGAATTGGCGCTTCTGCAGGGATTGCGATTGCGAAAGCATTCGTGATGGAAACACCTGTCTTTGACATTCCAACTAATAAGATCGAGGATTCAGCGGCTGAAAAAGAGCGTTTCCAAGCAGCCATCGTTAAATCGAAAGGTGAACTCGAAATCATTCGTGAGAACACATTAAAAGAACTAGGCGCAGATAAAGCAGAAATCTTTTCAGCTCACCTCTTAATTTTAGAAGACCCGGAAATCGTTAGCCAAGTTAATGCGAAGATCGATGAAGATAAAACAAACGCAGCACAAGCACTTGATGAAGTCTCACAGATGATGGTCATGATCTTTGAATCGATGGAAAACGAATACATGCGCGAGCGTGCAGCCGATGTTCGTGACGTTACAAAACGGACGATGGCCCACTTGCTCGGCATTACATTCGTCACGCCGGCTCAAATCAATGAAGAAGTCATCATCATTGCTGAAGATTTAACACCTTCAGATACAGCACAACTTAACCGGAAGTATGCAAAGGGATTTGCTACGAACATCGGTGGACGGACTTCGCACTCGGCGATCATGTCCCGTTCTCTTGAAATTCCGGCTGTTGTCGGAACAAAAGTCGTCTTGACGGAAGTTAAACACGGTGATTTCTTGATTCTCGACGGTACGGAAGGTGACGTCATCGTCAACCCTTCAAGCGAACAAATCGCAGAGTATGAAGAAAAACGTTCAGCCTATATCGCTCAAAAAGAAGAATGGAAAAAACTCAAAAACGAAAAAACAGTCACAGCTGACGGTCATCACGTCGAGCTCGCAGCGAACATCGGAACACCAAATGATGTTAAAGGCGTTCTCGAGAACGGTGCCGAAGCAGTCGGATTATACCGGACAGAGTTCCTTTACATGGACGCTGAAACATTCCCGACGGAAGATGAGCAATTCACGGCATACAAAACGGTCCTCGAATCAATGGGCGATAAAAAAGTCGTCATCCGGACACTTGATATCGGTGGCGACAAAGAGTTGTCTTACCTCGATCTCCCACATGAGATGAACCCGTTCCTTGGATACCGGGCGATTCGTCTTTGCCTGGATCAAACGGATCTGTTCCGGACACAACTGCGTGCCCTTCTCCGGGCAAGTGCGTACGGTAAACTCGCCGTCATGTTCCCAATGATTGCGACACTCGAAGAATTCCGTGCAGCAAAAGCACTTCTTTTAGAAGAAAAAGCAAACCTTCAAGCAGAAGGTGTGACGGTTTCTGAAGAGATCGAAGTCGGAATGATGGTCGAGATTCCATCAACAGCTGTCATGGCGAAACAATTCGCAAAAGAAGTCGACTTCTTCTCTGTCGGAACAAACGACTTGATTCAATACACGATGGCTGCTGACCGGATGAACGAAAAAGTGTCGTATCTCTACCAACCGTTCAACCCAGCCATCTTAAGCTTATTGAACAACGTCATCACAGAAGCACACAAAGCGGGCAAGTGGGTCGGCATGTGCGGGGAGATGGCTGGAGAAGAACTCGCTCTTCCGATTCTCCTTGGACTCGGACTCGATGAATTCTCAATGTCTGCGTCATCTGTCCTTCGCGCACGTAGTTTGATGACTCGTTTGAACAAAGCAGAGTGTGAAGCGATCGTCGAACAAGTACTCGATATGGATACAGCGGAAGATGTCGTCAACTTCCTCAGCACGACATTCGATATCAAAAAATAAGGCATCTTTTTGGACACGTCCCATCGCGGGGCGTGTTTTTTTGTATCGTTAACAAAGTATCCTCTTTTCCTTATACTTCGTGCGGGAAATCGGATTAACCTACGTCGAAATCATTCCTCTTTGCACTCGCTTTCCTCAGGCGAGACACAAGCCAGTTTTCCTGCCCCATGTGGGCAGAAAAGCGGGTCTTGTTTGTCTCTGACAACGCAGTTGGCACTTGCGCTTTTTCCTGTAGGAGTCTCGTGCATCGAATGATTTCGAACAACAAAAAAGGAAAGCGGATTTTGACATCCACTTCCCTCTCTTCTGTTAATGCTTATCTAAATAGTTTTACCCGCACATTATGCTTGCTTTGTTTTCGGTCGTTCGCCTTGACCTTCTTTTAACGTGGGTCGTTCATTCCCCATCAGGAAAACAAAGACGACACCAAGCACTGCTGGAATCAATGCCCACAAGTAGACCGAAGAAATCGATTCTGCAAGTGATGACTTGATCGCATTCGCTACTTCCGGCGGCATGCTCGCAAGTGCGGATGCGGTCGGGAATTGTCCGCCATCCGGTGCATTTCCGCCCGGCAACTGTTCACTGATCGTCGATGAGAACGTCCGGGACTGGATGATTCCAAGCACCGTCACCCCAAGCGTCATCCCAATCGTCCGGAATGTCGAACCCATAGAGGTCGCAGCCCCACGTCGTTGCATCTCGATCCCATTGATACTAGCAAGATTGAGTAACGAGAAGCTGAACCCGACACCAAAACCTAAAATGATCATGTAGATCGTAATGGCTGTTCTTGATGTTTCAAGCGACATCGTGCTTAACAGATAAACCCCTAACAAGAAGAAAACTGCCGAGACGAACATGACGTTTCGGAATCCGTATTTATTCGGCAGACGTCCACCGAGTTGCGCCGAGACGACCGATGCGATCAGCATCGGCATCAAGATCAAACCGGAGTTTGTCGCACTTCCACCAAACACTCCTTGAACAAAAATCGGAATGAACACACTGGCAGAGATGAAGACGAAGCCGTAAAAGAACGCCACCCCTTGTGTCGCCGCAAACAGTTGGCGTCTAAATAAACTGAATGTAATGACGGGATCAGCCGCCCGACGTTCGATGAAACCAAAGACGATAAAAGCAACGAGTGCCGCGCCGAATAATCCTAAGATTTGCGGTGAACTCCAGGCGTAATCTTTTCCGCCCATCTCAAGCGCCAATAAGAACAGGACCAATCCTGCGACTAACGTCACCGCTCCGGCATAATCGATTTTTTGCGTCCGGTGAATCGGTGATTCCTTGTAGAACAACGAGACGAGTGTCAACGCCAATACACCGAGCGGGATATTGATGTAAAAGACCCAGCGCCAGTTAATGGCATCGGTCAAGACCGCACCAAGCAACGGTCCGAAAATACTTGAAATTCCGAAGACGGCACCAAACAATCCACTGACCTTCCCCCGCTTTTCCGGTGGGAAAATATCAAAGATGATCGTAAACGCGATTGGCATCAAGGCACCGCCGCCAAGACCTTGAACGGCACGATAAATGGATAATTCAATGATCGAGTCCGCCATTCCGCACAGCACACTGCCGGCGATAAAAAGTAACATCCCGAACAGGAAAAATCGTTTTCGACCATACATATCACTCAACTTACCGAAAATCGGCATGCCAGCGACAGTCGCAATCATATAGGCGGAGGTCACCCACGCATATTGATCAAATCCGTTGAGCTCACTGACGATTGTCGGCATCGCCGTCGCAACGATAGTATTGTCCATCGCCGCCACTAAAATCCCGATCAATAAACCTAACACGACATAACGTGTTTTTGTCGAAGTCGTAGCCATCGACTCACCTCTTTCTCAAAAAATAGCTAATCTTCATAATAGCTTATTCATTGTATCATCGTATGTGCAAAATCTCATTACTGAATGTTTAACTCCTCAAAAAAAACACGATCTCTCTAAGAAGAGAAACCGTGCCTTAAGGATGTTATTTGATCTCATACGATATTTTTTCACCCGCTTCGACTGTTTTTCCAACATCGACCGCAACTTTCCGGTCGCCGCTGTTCGTGACGATGATTGGTGTGAGTAACGATGGGACGAGCGGTCGAATCTGTTCGAGGTCAACGCTTAGCAACGGCGAACCTGGTTCGACCCGATCGCCTGCTTTGGCGAGTGCTTCGAATCCTTTTCCTTCAAGCGATACGGTATCGATTCCGATATGAATCAAAATTTCATCTCCATTATCAGCAAGGATGCCAATCGCGTGTTTTGTTGGGAAGAAGGTCGTGATTTCACCGGATACAGGAGAAACGACATATCCTTCCGTCGGTTCGATCGCATATCCGTCGCCCATCATCCGTCCGGAGAAGACTTGATCCGGTACATCATCCAGTGATCGAATCACTCCGCTCATTGGTGAAACATATCCTTCAACCGGTACATATGCTCCATCCGTTCCAGCTAAGCCCGACCGATCATCGGTCCGTGATTCGGCTCCCGTCGGAACTTGTGGAATCGGATCGGCTTCTGGTTTAACCGGTGGTTGATAGTTCGGATCGTTCATGATTTCTGCCATCTCGGTCTTGATTCCGTCCGATTTCGGACCAAAAATGGCTTGAACATTATCCCCGACTTCAAGGACACCGGCAGCACCCAACTGTTTCAAGCGCTCTTTGTTGACGCCCGATTTATCATTGACGGTAATCCGGAGCCGCGTGATACAAGCATCCAAGTGTTTGATGTTTGAGGCACCACCAAAGGCTTGGAGAATTTCATAAGGCAGTTCGCCAGCCGTCGTCGTCGATGCAACGGCCCCTTCTTGAATCGCTTCGCGTCCCGGAATCTTCAAGTCAAACTTCGTGATGACGAAACGGAAACCAAAGTAATAGATGACCGCAAAAACTAACCCGACTGGTATGACGAGCCACCAGGAGGTCCGGTTCGGTAAAATCCCGAACAACGTATAGTCAATCAATCCTCCGGAGAAGGTCATCCCGATTTTGACGTTGAGGATGTCCATGATCATAAAGGATAATCCAGCGAATACGGCGTGGACCGCAAACAATAACGGTGCAACGAAAACGAATGAAAACTCAACGGGTTCTGTAATCCCGGTCAAAAACGATGTCAAGGCAGCTGAGAAATATAACCCTTCAACCGCTTTCCGCCGATCCTTCGCAACCGTATGGTACATCGCAAGACAGGCAGCAGGAAGACCAAACATCATGAACGGATATTTCCCTGTCATGTATGTCCCTGCCGTAAACGGAACACCGTCTTTTAATTGCGCAAAGAAAATCCGCTGATCTCCGTTGACGATCGTACCGGCTTTATCCGTATACTCACCGAACTGGAACCAAAAACTCGAATACCAAATGTGATGCAGACCAAACGGAATAAGTGAACGTTCGACTAATCCAAAGATGAAGGCAGATAACGTTTCATTTGATTCAATGATCGTTTTCGAGAACGTATTGATTCCCGTTCCGATCGGCGGCCAAATGTAACACAACGCAAAACCAGCGACTAAACTGAATAGCGCTGTAGCAATCGGGACAAACCGTTTACCGGCAAAGAATCCAAGGAAATCCGGTAGTTTAATTTTAAAGAATTTATTATAGCTGTACGCCGCAATCAACCCGGCGATGATCCCTCCGAATACCCCCATTTGCAGGGTCGGTATTCCTAACACGGTCGCATACGATAAATCACTCGATTTTTGTGCTTCTGCAATCTTTTCAGGCGTAATCTGTAAAAACGAACTGATAACTTTGTTCATGATCAAGAATCCGACAATCGCGGCTAATCCTGCGACCCCTTCACCGTTCGCAAGACCAATCGCGACCCCGACGGCAAACAATAATCCTAGATTGGCAAAGATGATATCCCCTGCATCTTGCATGACTCGCCAAATGACGACTAATGCATCATTTTCAAGAAATGGCAGATACTGCGTCAGATTCGGGTTTTGAAACGCCGTACCAAACGCTAGGAGAAGCCCCGCTGCCGGTAGGATTGCGACCGGTAACATCAAAGCTTTACCGATCCGTTGCAACACACCAAACACGTTTTTCCACATCAGTGATTTCCCTCCTTTTTTTAACCAAACTACTTACTTCATACCCTTAATGTTTATTCCGCGAAACTATTTAGAAGATGTTTATTTCCGAAAAAAAAGAGCCTTCCCAAATCGGGAAAGCTCTTCATACATTAAACTGATTTTTCTTGTTTACGTGACGCGATGACAGCTTGAATTTCAGATTTGATGTTATCTGATTTTGGTCCGTAGATCGCTTGGACGTTGTTACCAACTTCAAGAACCCCTGCCGCACCTAATTTTTTCAATTCATTTTTGTCAACTTTTGATTTATCAAGTACTTCAACACGAAGGCGTGTGATACATGCATCAAGGTGTTTGATGTTTGATTCAGAACCGAGTGCATCAAGGATACCTGCTGCAAGCTCAGAGCCTTGAGCCATTGAAGTTTCTTGGACTTCGTCTTCACGACCTGGTGTTTTCAAGTTGAACTTGCGGATTGCGAAACGGAATCCAACATAGTACACAACTGCGAGAACAAGACCGACGACGATGACGAGCCACCACTGCGTACGTCCTGGAAGGACACCGAAGAGAAGGAAGTCGATCAATCCACCTGAGAATGTCATCCCGATTTTAACGTTCAAAAGTTGCATTGTCATGAACGAAAGACCTGCGAAGACTGCGTGAACTGCGAACAAGATTGGTGCAACGAATAAGAATGCGAATTCGATTGGTTCTGTGATACCTGTTAAGAAAGCTGTAAGTGCTGCTGATCCAAGAAGACCACCAACGATTGCGCGACGCTCTGGGCGTGCTTCATGGTACATAGCAAGTGCTGCTGCTGGAAGACCAAACATCATGAACGGGAATTTACCAGTCATGAATGTACCAGCTGTTAATTCAACGTTATCTTTTAACTGAGCGAAGAAGATCGCTTGGTCACCACGAACGACGTCTCCTGCTGCATTCGTGTACGAACCGAACTCGAACCAGAATGGTGCATAGAAGATATGGTGAAGACCAAATGGAATCAATGAACGTTCAATGAGACCAAAGACGAATGCTGCAAGTGTTGGGTTTTTCTCCATCATGAAGTGGGAGAATGTGTTCAACCCGTCTTGCGCGAACGGCCAAACGAATACAAGAACAAGACCTGCGAACAATGAAACAACTGCTGTAACGATTGGAACAAACCGTTTTCCTGCGAAGAATCCGAGGAACTGCGGCAATTCGAGATTATGATACTTCCCGTAGGCCCAGGCGGCAATCAAACCGATGATGATACCACCGAAGACACCTGTTTGAAGGGTTGGAATACCAAGTACGTTTGAGTACCCTTGACCATTTGCCACCATTTCTGGTGTAACGCCGAGCCAAACGCTCATCGTTTTGTTCATGATCAGGAATCCGACGATCGCTGCAAGTCCGGCTGCGCCGTCTCCTGCTAATCCGATTGCGACACCGACCGCGAATAAGAGTGCTAAGTTACCGAAGATGATATCCCCGGCTGCTTCCATCAATTTTGCAACCTTGATGATTGCATCATTTTTTAAGAACTCGAGTTTTGACGTCAAGTTCGGATTTTGCATCGCATTACCGAATCCGAGTAAGATCCCGGCAGCAGGCAAAATCGCAACAGGAAGCATCAACGCTTTACCAACACGTTGAAGAACAGCAAAAATCTGTTTGAACATGTGTGTTTCCTCCTCTTAATCTAAAATCTACAATAATAAATAATGCCAATGACAGGTCGAAAAAAGTCAGACATCTGACCGATTTTTACAGAAAAAAATCAGGCACAAGCGGATTGTAGACAAAATACACTTATCCCGTGAAAAATCCTAACGGAAATAAACCATTTTGCCCGACATCCCACTCATGCCTGATCGTATCAGTAACACGTAGTCCGTGCGGTCATTTACCTAAATCGTACTGCACTAAGCGTTGCAGATGCATCGTAAGATACGTCGCTTCACCGCGCGGTACCGCTTTCTTCAACTGACGTTCCATGATGGACATCAGCTCCCAAGCAGTATCATAGCACAGCGGATATTCTTCGCGCAATAGCTTTTCTACTTTTTCTGGCGCCTCTAGGTACTCACCATTGGAAACCCTTTCAATCGCTGACCGTAAGTGACGAATTAAACGCTTATAATCCAACGATTTTCGATCGATTTTGATCTGCA
The DNA here is from genome assembly GCF_001870785.1 of Exiguobacterium sp. KRL4. Classification (GTDB taxonomy): domain Bacteria; phylum Bacillota; class Bacilli; order Exiguobacteriales; family Exiguobacteriaceae; genus Exiguobacterium_A. Next base: position 39,955 of record NZ_MOLV01000009.1, on the reverse strand, counting down.
AACGCTGTTCGATATGACTGGCAATTAATCCGACGAGTTGATGATGTCGGTTCACTTCGAGCACATCTTTGAAGTTCGTTGCCGAATGAATGTGCAACGCGATGAAGCCCGTTTCTGCAGGCGGCAGATAAAAATTCATCTCGGCACTGATGAATTCAACGATTTCTTCCGCCAAGGCATACTCTTCCGGATATAAGGCTTCCGTTTCTGCAAGAAACGGATTCGTCACTTCCATGCCTTGCTCCAAACGTTTGAACGTAAACGTCAAATGATCCGTCAAGCCGATATGAATATGTTCATCAACCCGTTTTCCGAACCGCGTTTCAATCATCGAAACGATTTCGTTCATCAAAGCGATGAAATTTTCATCGAGGTGTCCGACAAGTGCCTTATACTGTGCCTGCTCGTCTTTATCTTTTAATGTATAGACTTTTTCTAGCTTTTCAAGATCCGTTAGTTGATCGTCTGGCTTCCGACCGAAGCCAATCCCTTTCGCGAGGATAATGACTTCCTGGTTGGCACCAGTCGAACAAATGACGACATTATTATTCAAGACTTTGATAACGCGGTACATTTGTTTATCCATTCGCTCTCAACCCTATCTGCTCTTACACATTTTTTAAAAGACACTGTTTTTATTATAACGTGTTTTAACGCACTAAAAAAGCCTACTCACTCAAGTAGACTTTAAAACATTTGGTAACCACTTTTACGCAGAAAGCGAATGGACATACCGGCGATGACGATTCCGGCAAGGCCGGCCACAAACATCGTGACATCTGCCGTCTGCAGCCCCATGATCCGTTCACCGAGTGCCGGAACCGCTTCACGGGCATTCGTGAAGTAATCAAGCGTCGACTGGTTATCAATCATCATGATGATGATCAGCGGATAGAGGACAAGCATGATCCACGTACTGCGTAACAACATGTTTAAGATAAAACCGATACTAAAGAACATGACGAGATAGAGAACACTCCCGATCACGGCTTGAATGATATGCATACTGTTCCCCCTTTGAATCTCTTTTTTAGTATAACCGACAAAAAAGGCAAATGCACGAGTGTACATTTGCCTAAAACGTGAACTTAGAATTTACCTTTTTTGATGGCAAGACCAATCTTTTTCAACTCAAGGAAATGTTTGTTGTCGATGACTTTTTTCATGAATGATGCGTTACGTCCGTAAATCTTCTTCCCGAAGACCATACCGATTCCATCTTTATGACCAAGTGAAGCGACTGTTCCTTTGTTTTCATATGTGAACGTTGATGTTTGACGTCCACCGATGAGAGCAGAGATGTTTTCAGCCACTTTGTGTGCTTGTTGCGTCGCGATCTGAGCAGTCGGCGGGTACGGACGATTCGAGTTCGGATCCATGACGGCTGAACAGTCACCGATCATGAAGACATTTTCATGCCCCGGAACACGGAGGTCTTCTGCGACGACGACACGGTTACGCATCGCTTCAAAGCCAGATGCTGCAACAACCGGGTTACCGCTGACGCCACCTGTCCAGATGATTGTGTTCGCTTCGATTGTTTCTGTTGTTTCACCTTGAAGCGGTCCGAATGTCACGCTGCCCGGTCCACATTCCTTGATGCCGTTACCGAGTTTGAACTCGATGCCTTGGCGCTCAAGCCATTTGTGTGCGTAGTTGACGAGATCCGCATCAAATCCAGGAAGGACTGTTGGAGCCGCTTCGATATTGACGACACGAACGAGTTCGCGTGGGATATCATATTGTTTACACAGTTCAGGAATCCGGTTGACGAGTTCACCCATGAACTCAATACCCGTAAATCCAGCACCACCGACGACAATCGTCAAGAGTGAACGGTTTGTTGAACCCGTCGTTTTGTACTCTGCGAATGAATAGTCGATATGTTCCTTGATTTTTCGGACACTGTTCAATGAACTGATCGTTAGAGCGTTCTCTTTCAATCCTTTAATGCCGAATGTTTCAGGAACGCCACCAAGTGCGACGACGACGTAGTCGTAAGGGACTGTTCCACCGTCGACAAGCTTCACTGTGTTGCTTGCTGTATCAACTTTCTCGACGATACCTTTGACAAGTTTGACACGCGAAGGATTGATGACATCATTGATGTAGATACGTGCCTGTTCAGCAGACATCGTTCCTGCTGCCGGTTCGTGTAACCACGTTGTTTGGTAATGATAATCGTGTTTGTTGATTAATGTGATGTTCGCTTGGTCGACGCCAAGTTTCTTTTGAAGGTTGACTGCTGTGATCAATCCACCGTAGCCGGCTCCAAGAATAACAATGTTTGGTGTGTTCATGTTCTGATACCCCTTACGATTAATAGTTTTGTTGTGATTTCCTTCACATTCAATTGCAGATAAATGCTCGAAAACTTTGTTCAAATAATGTTCACACGTCTATACGTTCATTGAACCATTTTCTATCATAGATTGCAAAGCTAAAATATGCAATCCCTTAAAAAAATGTGAGATGTCTCGCACTTGCCACATCGAACCCATCTTCCTATATAATAGGAGTATCCAACTTTAGGAGGGACTCAGATGCACCAACCATATGATGTAACGATTATCGGCGGTGGTCCAGTCGGACTGTTCACCGCTTTTTACTCAGGCATGCGTCAGATGAAGACGAAAGTCATCGAAAGTCTGCCACAACTCGGTGGACAACTGGCGACGCTTTATCCTGAAAAATATATATACGACATTGCCGGCTTCCCGAAAGTCAAAGCACAGGATTTGATTGATCGTCTGCTCGAACAAGCAAACGAATTTGATCCGACGTACGTCCTCGGCGAAACCGTCCTTGCTTATGAACGGCTCGATGACGGACTCATCCGCCTCGTGACGAATAAAGGAGAACATTACACGAAAACCGTCATCCTGACAGCTGGAAACGGGTCGTTCGCCGCCCGTCCACTTGGTGTCGCAGATGCAGAACGTTTCGAGACGAGTAACCTGCATTACTTCGTCAACGAGATGGATCGCTTTAAGGATCGCCAAGTCGTCTTACTCGGTGGTGGCGATTCCGCAGTCGACTGGTCATTGATGCTTGAGCCGATCGCTAAATCCGTCACGCTCGTTCACCGTCGTGATAAATTCCGTGCCCATGAGCATACGGTCGAGCTGTTACACAACTCATCTGTCAATGTCATGACACCGTATACACTCGAATCAGTCACGGGTGACGACAGCATCGAGACGTTAACCTTTAAACATGCGGAAACAGATGAAGTGATTGTCGTCGGTGCAGATGATGTCGTCTGTAACTTCGGTTTTGTTTCCTCGCTCGGACCGCTCAAGGAGTGGGAAGTCGAGTTTGAACGGAATTCGATCCGCGTCAACTCGAAGATGGAAACGGCGATCCCCGGTGTCTTCGCTTGCGGCGATATCGCCACTTATGACGGTCGTGTCAAATTGATTGCGACCGGTTTCGGTGAAGCACCGATTGCCGTCAATCAAGCGAAGTTGCTTGTCGATCCTTCAGCGCGTCACCCGCAACACTCGACTAGTCTTTTTGAGAAAGTCAAAAATCATTAAGTTACGCCCAAAAGAAGAGTTGCCTCGATGCAAATCGAAGTTTCTCTTCTTTTTGTTTGCAGTCTAAATGACTGTGTTTGACGCCGCCAGATTCTTTCTTCCCGTGCTTTCCTCAGGCGAGACGCAAGTCGCGGCTTCTTGACCTTACCTTTCAAGAAGCCGGGTCTCGCTTGCCTCTGGCAGCGCGAAAGACGCGCTTTTCCCTGTAGGAGTCACGGAAAATGAATCTTTTCTACACAGTTCTTTCAATTCAAAAAAATCATCCTAATCGCAATAGAATGATTTTTCAAAGCAATTTTAAGACAATGGCACGTTGAATCGTCGAACACGCGTCCCGTCTTCTTTTACATACGATTCGACTTCTTGTCCACCGTTTGCTTCGATGACACGACCGGACGCCAGGTTATCTGCACTGCATGTGATCAAAACAGAGTCAAGCCCCCGCTCTCTTGCGACGTTCAGTGCTTGACGTAACCCTTCCGTCGCATACCCGTTCTGCCGGGAACTCGGACGAATCCCGTAACCGATATGCCCACCGATTTGCTGCAGTTGGTCGTTCAGGTCATGCCGGAAATTGACCGCACCGACGATTTTTTGTCCGTCATATAACCAATAGGTCGAGTGCGTGACCCAGTTTTCCGGTGCCACCTGTTCTTCTTGTTGTTGCTCCTCTAAAAAATCCGCTAACGGCAAAAAGGTTTTACTGACGACACTTGGTACGATCGATTCGCCGGATTGTTGCCACTCCAGTAAAAAATCGAGGTATTCGACTTCAAGTTGTACAGACGGTTTGATTAATGTAATCATCTGTGATTGCGGACCTCCTCTTCAATGAGTCGATCGAGCCAGTCGTCGACATGTTGGAACAAATACCCCGCTTGTTTTGCGGCTGCCGTATCCATATAAAAGTCGTGATCCGGTGCCAGTGGTGACGGGTCTTCTCCAGTCGTTTCAAAACGGGTGGTCGTTTCCGCGACACGATCGATCTTATCCATCAAGTCTTGGATCGACAACACGCCGTCACTCGCCGCGTTGATTGGTCCGGTCATCGTCGAGCGTCCACACCATTCGAGAAATGCTGCCGCTTCGTAACTCGAGATGTACCCCATTTTCGCGTACAGATTTTCTGCAATGATCGGCTGATCTGCCAATGTTCGTTTGATATGGAACACCAATCGTTCCGTATAATCGTCCGGTCCTAAAACGACCGGGAAGCGGACAGCGATGACCGGGAACGTCGCCCGTTGGAAAAAGTAACTTTCTGCTTGGCGTTTTCCTTCCCCGTAGTCATGTTCTTTTTCCAGGTCATATTTCCCGGGAAACGGATTGTAGGCACGTTCTGAAATCTTCGTTCCACCGTTCTCATAAACCGACATCGTCGAGGTCAAGATATAACGACCGACCTTTCCTTCGAACGCATCGACGGCAAGTTTCGCCTGATACGGATTAAAGCAGATGTTGTCATAGATGATATCCCAGTTCTGACTCCCTAAGTCTTTCATCGTGCTGCTTGACGTCCGGTCTCCTTTAAAGAATGTCAAGCCTTTCGCGACAGGTGGCGTGTGCTCCCCACGCGTGACAATCGTCACATCATCCCCTGATTCTGCAAGTCGTAATGCCAGCCGTCTCCCAAAGTAACGTGTTCCACCGAAGATCAGTACCTTTCGCATCGATAGTCCTCCCTTATCATGGCGTTCGTTGTAATCCTTCTCCATTTAGCGGCGTAAGTCCTGTCTGTCTCTGAAAAACAAAAAAACCGCAGACGGAATCGTCCACGATTTGAGTCGTTCTATTAACATCCACCGGGTGTCCCGGCATTCGTCGCGGTCCGGAACGACGTCCCACACCCGCATGTCGCGATCGCATTTGGATTCGTGATCGTAAATCCGCCGCCAAGCATGGATTGTTTATAATCGATTTCCAGACCATTGACGACCGGATAGTCTTTTTGGTCAACGATGACGTTCACACCGTGTTGTTCAAAGGTCAAGTCGGTCTCTTTTTGACTGTCAAAGCCCATTCCGTAGGAGAGACCACTGCATCCGCCACCTTGCACGAGCATCCGTAGATTTTTTTCGTCGTCCGGCGCCTGCATCATCATCTCTTTCACTTGAAGAGCTGCTGCTTCTGTTAATTGGATCATGTCATCACCCTCCCTTTTTTTCTAGTATACGCAATTTCGAGCTGATTCGAAACCTAGTTGCTTGAAACTATCTTGAATTCGTTGTATAAAGGAGTTGTATCAAAAAAAATTAAATCGTTCCATCTTCAGGGCAGGGTGAAATTCCCGACCGGCGGTAAACAGACGATTCGTCTGAAGCCCGCGAGCGAATAGGGCGCTATTTGCTGATTCTGTGTGACTCAGGAGCCGACAGTATAGTCTGGATGGGAGAAGATGGCGGCATGTTTCTATTTCTTGAACCGATTTTTGTAAAAATCGTTCAGGTTTAGTTTATTGCGGACTTCTCCCCTATTGAATCTGATTCGATAGGGGTTTATTTTGGACGCAGCCATGCCAATACTTCATCGAGAGGAACGAGCAAAAGGAGATTATACTCGTATGAAACGCACACAAAAGATGGTCACTTTATCCATGTTAGGTTCAATTTCGTTTGTTCTAATGCTACTCAATTTCCCGTTACCTTTTTTACCGAACTATTTAAAAATCGACTTCAGTGATGTCCCTGCCTTAATCGCAGCCATCATGTTCTCACCGATTGCCGGTGTCATCGTCGAAGCACTTAAAAACGTCCTGTACTACATCTTCCGTGGAAGTGGTGTCCCAGTCGGAGAGCTTGCAAACTTCGCTGCTGGTGTTGCCTTCATCCTTCCGGTCAGTTGGTTCTATCATAAAAAGAAAACTACAAAAGGTCTCGCAACCGGTCTTGTCGCTGGTACAATCACGATGGCACTCGGTCTTGCAATCCTCAACTATATCTTAATTCTTCCAGCGTACGCTTGGTTCTTCGGTATGGACTACATGTTAGATCCTGCCGTCAAGTGGACGACGATTACAGCCGGTATCTTACCGTTTAACATCATCAAGGCTATGTTCATCTCAGCACTCTTCATTCCGCTGTTCTTGAAACTGAAACCATGGATGATGCGTCGTCAACAAACGATCTAAGTCCGAAGCCGCGCCCGCTGACAGACACGAATCCCCGGTCTCCTCTGAGACACGGGGATTTTTTTAGAGCTCGTTTTCTTCAATTTTTTGATAAATCTTTTCTAACAGTTCTTCCGGTGTCTCGCCGACGACCGTTTCGCCATCGACCAGACAAAAATGGTCGAGTGAACAAATGCCACAATATCCGAGACATCCATATTCGACGACATCGACATTCGGATCCCGTTCAAGTTGTTGCATGACGACTTGGGTTCCTGTCGCTAAGTTACTGATACAAAATTCAATAATTGGATTCACTTTTTTTCCTCCTTTAAGCAGGAATTGTCCTTCCCCATGTCGTATTATACAAGGTCAGACTGATTTAGGGGAACTAAGGGGGATTTAAAGTTATGAAGCAACTGGTTGTTTTAGGCGGCGGATATGGCGGTATGCGGATTTGTGAACGGTTTAAAGATGAAGAGGTCGCTGTGACCCTCGTCGATCGTTTACCGTATCATGCCTTAAAAACAGAGTATTATGCACTCGCTGCCGGTACATTATCGGATCGTGATGTTCGAATCGCTTTTCCTGAAGGTGAACATCTCACATATAAATATGGACATGTCGTTCAGATTTCACCGGAGACGAACTCCGTCCATCTGCAAGATGGCACGGAACTTTTTTATGACGATCTCATCATCGCATTAGGGTGTGAAGATAAATACCATAACATACCGGGGGCGCAAGAATTTACGTACAGCATCCAAACGCTTGAAGAGTCTCGGAAAACCCAACAGGCAATTTGCGGTCTCTCACCCGGTGCCGTCGTCTCGATCGTCGGGGCCGGACTGTCTGGTGTCGAACTGGCGAGTGAATTACACGAAAGCCGGAAAGACTTGAAGATCCGATTGTTTGATCGGGGTCCATCGGTGTTGTCGTTCCTGTCGGATAAAGTATCGACATACGTCCAGGAGTGGTTCGAAGAACATGATGTCGAAGTCATCAACAATTCAAATGTCACGTTCGTCACGGCAGATGACGTCCAAAACGGGGATGAGGCCTATCCTTCGAACTTAACGATTTGGACGGCCGGCACACAACCGGTCAAAGTCGTTCGGGATCTCGGATTTGAAGCGGATAGTGGCGGACGCATCAAGCTGACCGAACACCACCACGTCCCGGAACATGAAAATGTCTTCGTGATCGGTGATTGTGCGAGTCTACCGTATGCACCAAGCGGGCAGCTCGCGGAACATCAAGCGGATCAAGTCGTCGATGTCCTGCAAGCGAAATGGGACGGTAAAAAACTGCCGAAACTACCAGAGATCAAGTTACGTGGTATGCTCGGCTCGCTCGGGAAATCAGACGGATTTGGGATCGTCATGGGGAAACAGGCATTAACCGGAAAAGTACCACGTCTCTTGAAGTCGGGTGTCCTCTGGAAACATAAAAAGATCAAATAAGCAAAACGGCGCCGGTCATTCCGGTGCCGTTTTTTCGAGTCTCGTATCAATCGCCCGGGTGATTTTTTTCAGCTGGACGTATCCTTCGTCAATCATCTCCTCGTCGAGCAGGACGAGTGGATAAAAATAGACATCGTCCTTCAAGGCCAGGATCCAGTCATCTTCGACAGGTGATGTCTCGAAATCAACATACGCAAACGTTAATGCTGTCTCGTATTTTCGCCCAAGTACGGCTTGGAGCCAGCTGTAGGTCTCTTCTGAACTCGGTGCCCCGACGCAGCTCGGACATGTCTGTGCAGCGCCATATACCTTGATTTCCATTCAAACTCCCCCTCTTGATGGATACTTCTTTTTTAGTATACAAGTTTTCCAGATTGAGAACATTTTTCAACCCTGTTACAATGATTCTATAAGAAAGGATGTGTTTACGCATGGAAATGTTTGATCAAGTGAATGAAGTCCTCGAAAAATTGCGTCCGTTCCTTCTTCGTGACGGAGGAGACGTTGAACTCGTAGATGTAGAAGACGGTATCGTCAAACTCCGTTTAATGGGAGCTTGTGGCAGTTGCCCAAGTTCAACCATTACATTGAAGGCTGGTATCGAACGTGCCCTTCTTGAAGAAGTCGCTGGCGTCGTCGAAGTTGAACAAGTCTTCTAAGACTGAAAATCCCCACTGACATTTGTCAATGGGGATTTTTTTGTTCACAGAATCCATTCAGCTAACGTATCCACCATATAGGTTGGTTGTGCGTCCTGTCCTTGAATGAAAACCGGTGTATGGACACCGGAATTGACGTGCATCGTCCGGATACCGCCATTGATGCCGAATAAAATATCTGTATGGTAGTTATCCCCGACCATGATTAAGTCTTCTTTCGCGAGACCAATCATCTCGGCTGCGATATTGATCATGACCGGTTCCGGTTTCCCGATATAAAACGGTTCTTTTTCCGTCGTCACCCGTAAAACGGATGTCAAGGCACCGTTACCAGGCAAGAAACCACGTTCTGTCGGAATCGCGATGTCCCCGTTCGTCGAGATGAAGCGCGCCCCTGCACGAATCGCCAGTGCTCCGATTGCTAGCTTCTCATACGTGATCTGACGGTCGAGCCCGATGACGACATAATCAGCCTGCTCATCCGCAACAACTTGTAAGCCTTGACGTTCAAGCGCATCAATCAAACCGCCTTCGCCAATCGCATAAACCTTCGCACCAGGGGCGAGTTCCGCGATGTAGCGACCTGTCGCCATCGCACTCGTTAAGACGTGTTCCGCGTTCGAGTGTACACCCATACCACGTAATTTTTCAGCAACGGCTTCCGCTGTCATCGACGCATTATTCGTGACGAAGAGATACGGAACCCTTTGTTCTTGCAACTGATTGACAAAATCAACGGCTTCTTTGACAGGTTCTGTCCCGTTATACATTGTACCGTCTAAATCAAATAAATATCCTTTTGCTTTCATCCTGACTCACTCCTCAGTTGGTAAAAATGCAGAGACGGGTCCAAGTTCGGTCTCTAAATAGTGTCGAACGGCTCCCGGGAAACGACGTAACTCTGTTTCCTCTTCAAAAAGGATCTCGCGGATGTCCCCTGTACTCGATGTCGTAAATTCACGGACAATCCGTGTCCGTAGTGCGACGACTCGTTTCAGACTAGTGGCAAGTGCCGTATCGACGACCCGTTCATCTTCTAAAATCATGACGATATCTTCATAACTTCCCGGATCACGCATGATGAAACCATCAATCATACTGTTTCCGATATCGATGATACTTTCGATCACCAAAAACCCGATCCGTTCCCACGCCAGTGAAATCGTCAACGCATCCCCTGTTAATTCCTTGCTTTGACGTAGTGCGGTTTCAAAACAAACCACCGTTTGTTCAATCTTTTCACGATTTACGAAATACATCCAGCATTCCCCCTCACATCCTTCATTTTAGCTCTATCCGCGGGACATGAAAAGCAGAAAGGCTGTTTGCATCACATTCCTCAATGTGTTATCCTCAATTTAGATTTTTACGAAAATAGTATGTCACATTAGGTGACTTGGAGGTTATTCATAGATGGAACGGGAATTAGCATTAGAAATCGTCCGAGCAACAGAAGCAGCAGCATTAGCATCCGCCAAGTGGATTGGTCGCGGGAAAAAGAACGAAGCCGATGATGCGGCAACGACTGCCATGCGCGAAGTCTTAAATACCGTCAACATGGCGGGAACAGTCGTCATTGGTGAAGGCGAACTCGATGAAGCACCGATGTTATTCATCGGTGAAAAAGTCGGCACATCAAACGGACCAATCGTCGATATCGCCGTTGATCCCCTCGAAGGGACGAATATCGTCGCAAAAGGTCTTGGCAACGCGATGGTCGTCATTGCGGTCGCTGATCAAGGTGCCCTTCTCCACGCTCCGGATATGTATATGGATAAACTGACAGTCGGTCCGAACTTAAAAGGACACGTCTCACTCGACGATCCACTCGAAGTCATTATCCAAAAAGCAGCCGAGCTAAATCAAAAACGCATTGAAGAAGTGACGGTCATCATGCAGGATCGTCCACGTCATGACCATTTCCGGGAAGCGGCGATGCGTGTCGGTGCACGTGTCCGTCTGTTTGAAGACGGTGACGTTTCAGCAGGGATTGCACCACTTTCTCCATCAACAGGAATCGATATCTTCATCGGGACGGGTGGCGCGCCAGAAGGCGTCATCACGGCCGCTGCCGTCAAAGCAATGGGTGGCGACATGCAAGCCCGTCTGCACCCGATGAATGAAGAAGAAACAGCTCGTGTCATTCGGATGGGTCTGGCTGATCCGCTACAACTGTTGACGCTTGACGATCTCATCAAAAGTGACGACTGCATCTTCGCAGCAACAGGGGTCACGACGGGTGAAATGCTCGACGGCGTCCGTTTCTTGACGGATGATATCGTCGAAACGACGTCACTCGTCATGCGCTCGAAAACACGAACGATCCGGAAAGTCATCGCAGAACACAGCCTTTCACGTAAACCGTACTTGCAAAAAGTTCCCCAAACCCTTTAATCTAATCAGAGATGAAGGAAATGAGGGAACTGACAGATGATGCAAGAACGCGATTTTTTATATGATGACGTCGAACAGACAAAAACCCGATTCGTCTGTTGGATCGGCGAGACCAGCCGATTTGATTTAGCGATCACCCATTCGGAACATTTTTTCGGAAAGATTCTCGTACTGAATCTCTTATCGAATCGATTTGCGATCATCGGTCCGGATGATTTCGAGGAACCGGGTTATATCGCCCATGCCTTTGATATAGAGGATGAGGCGGCAGAAGAACTCGAAGGATACTTACGTGACTACATCGGCTTATGAACAACAAGCAGCCCCGTCCAATTGGACGGGGCTGCTTGTTGTTCATAATAATCGGTCGTTTCTTTCATTCATCGTGTTTGGACCACTAAAGACATTGGTATTATCCGATTCATCGTGGGCTTTACGTTCCGAATGCTGATCTGCTTCATCGCCGACGAGTAAGACGAATTGTCCCTCTTCCGCTGCTTTGTTGGCACGGTTGACATCCTCTTTCGTCAATCCGCTCGCTTGTAGCACGTCATGATGAGAAGGAGAAGCTGAACTGTCTTTTTTAAAGATCCCTTTGATCTCCTGCCAAAGATTCATGTGGTCTTCTTGCGACAGACGTGTCGACGTTTGCTGATTTTTTAAATCTGCCAATTCTTCGATTTGCTCCAGGTCATATCGATCATGGGCAACGACTTTCAAATCCGTTGATACGACACCTGCAACGCGTAAATCATGAACAGCACTGACGACTTCTGGCACAGAATGATAAATCCCGACGATTCTCATGGATAGTTCCCCCTATAATACGTGATACTATATTATTAGCCGAAATCATCCAATCAGAAACATCCTTTTAGATGTCAGTTTGATTACTGTTCCTCTTGTGTCTCTTCTTTTTCCGCCGAAAACTTCCGTTTGAGCTTTAGCGTGTTCGCTGAAGATCCGTCGAAGCGAGGTGGTGCTTCTTCTCCTTCTACGAGTTCCATCCGTTTGACGATAAAATACGCACATCCAAAATTACAATATTCATACAGATAATCCGCCACATGGGAGATTTTCGTATCGAACGTTGCTTTTTCGTGATTGTCCTCATAAAAACCACGCAGACGTAATTGACCGTGTCCCCAATCCCCGACGATATAGTCATACTTTTCAAGGACGTCACTAAACCGCCCGATAAAGGCTTCTTCATTAAATCCTTCTCGCTTCTCTTCGACGATTTCATATCTTTCACGATTGACTTGTATCATTTTTTCCACCCCCTGCTTCTTTTATCTTACCATAATCACTTCTAAAAACGAATCGTCCGACAACAGAAAACCGCCCTCGCACGTGGCTTGGACGGTTCGAGCTCGTTAGTCAATCGGTAAAGCGGCTTTATTTTTTTTCGCGGCATTGACTTGTTCGTCGGCATGGTAAGACGAACGGACAAGCGGACCGGCCTCACAATGCGAGAAGCCTTTTCCGAGCGCAATCTGTTTTAATTCAGCAAACTCTTGTGGTGTGTAGTATTTGATGACATCCAAATGTTTTTTTGTTGGTTGAAGATACTGACCGATTGTCATGATATCAACATCATTGGCACGCAAATCATCCATCGTCTGTAAGATTTCTTCCCACGTCTCACCAAGACCTAGCATCAGACTCGATTTCGTTGGAATTTCCGGTGCAAGCTCTTTTGAGCGACGTAAGAATTCAAGTGTCCGGTCGTACGTCGCCTTTGCACGAACCGTTGGTGTCAGACGGCGGACCGTCTCGATGTTATGATTCATGATGTCCGGCTTGGCTTCGATCAACGTCTGTAACGCGTCGAAGTTCCCACCCATGTCGGACGGTAAGACTTCAATTGATGTCTCCGGATTCATACGACGGACTTCCCGTACCGTCTCCGCGTAGACACCGGCCCCGAAGTCATTTAAATCATCACGGGCAACGGCTGTGATGACCGCATGTTTCAGATTCATCAGACGAACGGATTCAGCAACCCGTTTTGGTTCTTCTAAGTCAAGTTCGTTTGGCCGCCCCGTCGTTACGGCACAAAAACGGCAGGCTCGCGTACAGATGCTGCCAAGAATCATGAATGTCGCGGTCCGGCGAACGGCCCAACACTCATGAATATTCGGACATTTCGCTTCCTCACATACTGTGTGAAGCTTTTTTTCCCGCATCATACTTTTGAGTTCTGTGTACGTCTCATTCGTGTTCAACTTGATTTTCAACCACTCTGGCTTACGTTGTATCTCTCTGCGTCCCATGAATCGGTTTCCCCCTTTATCCGTAAAAAACTGACCTGATTTCTGTTACAGTATACCAAATATTCAGTGTTTGCGGACGTGTAATTCGCTGAATTCAGACTTCTCCGATAGGCGATTGAACAGGAGGTCCCGTAACAGTTCCGGCATGAAATATTCTTTCGGCATCTCTTTGATGGCGGGGAAAATCGGACCGAACGTAAACATATCCGGCAGGACGACAGTATAGTTCTTCGTCTCATCGATGGGCTGATCATTTCCGGAATAATGCATCTTGCCCATCAGCTTTCCACGAAAACCGAGTCCTCGAACCTTTAATTGTTCGAATGGTTCCGTGTCGACTTCGGAAATAAACTGCTTCAACTCAACTCCGGTCATCGTCACCTTACACGGATTGATTGGGTGCGGACAAAGCCGGTGTAAATCAAACGATGAGACAGGTCCTGGTGATAATGAACCGAGTAACATCCCGGCAGGCACACAGGCAAGATCGGCATTACACCAATCGCGCATCGTATCTGCCAATAGTTGCGTAAACGGGGACGGGTTGAACCAGTCATTCGAAAGACCTGATGTTCGACCAATCGGTTGTTTCATCTGACGCTCCGCTAAATACTGTTCTTTATCGAGTAAGACCGATGTCGCCTCGTCTGAAGGATAGGTTTCAAGTGAATGGAGGACGGCCTCTTTTTCGCCTGTATCCGTATTCAAGTAAATTTCACCTGCATACTGACCGTACTTTCCGGCCTGTGCAATCAAGACTCCGTTTTTGACGACTCCGTCATCGAGGACGTGATGGGTATGCGCACCGATGATCAAATCAAGTTCCGGGAATCGTTCGGCGAGTGCTTCGTCCTGGTAGAACCCAAGATGGCTCAGACAGATCAAGACATCGACTTGATCCCGCAAGGCTTCGATTTCACGCGCTGCCGCTTCCAACGGATCTTCAATCGACCATCCGAGCAAATCGTACAGTTCATAATAAGGAGCCGTCAGACCAAAAATCCCGACTTTTCCTGTCGGCAAGTCTTGGATCATGCCGGCTTTTGCAAACGGTGCCGTCAAGTTCGACACGAGGACGGGGAACGTCGCGTCCGTATATAATTCCTCGAGCCAGTCATGTGGAAACGTAATGCCTTCATTGTTTCCGATCGTGACGGCAGTCGGAGCCAGTTCATTTAATAGGTGCGTGTTGATTTTACCTTGCGTCGCCTCCGTTGCCGGTGCGACCCGGTCTGCATGGTCCCCTAAATCAAAGACGAGGGAATCATACGTCCGGTGTTCTTTCATGAACGACATATAGCGAGGCCACATATCAAAGTGTGAATGTAGATCGTTATAATGAATGACGTGTAACTTCACGCTCAAGCCTCCTCTAGGTATTAAAACAATGAGATTTGCCGGGGTGCCAGCGATTCGTAATCCAGACCTAAAATCTCGATGAGTCGTTTGGCGTTCGGAACGGCATCTCCTGCTGAATTGTTATTAAAGAAAACATACACGTCTTTTGCCTGTTCGGCAAGCGAACGGATATGTGTCGCCAAATCTTGCAGTTCATCTTCCGAGTAACGGTACAGACAACGGACTTTCCGCCAGTCGTCACTGCTCTGACCCGGTTTTTTAAGCCATCCGTTGATATTACGGCCATGCAAGCGGACGAACGCCGTCTCTTGCGTCACGACGGGAACGAACGGTACAGACCCGTCTTCCGTCTGCGGCTCATCACAAATCGTATGAATGAATTGATGCTCCGCCAAAAAACGAAGCGTCCGTTCTTGATAAAGATCTGAATACCAGGACGGATTCCGAAACTCGATTGCGACAGGAAGTCCGGCAAGCGACTTCCGGATCGTCTGGAGATACTCGAGATGGACTTTACTGACATCAAACCAAGGCGGGAGTTGGACGAGGATCGCTGCAATCTTTCCACTCTGCCGCATCGGTTCGATCGAGGTCAGGTATTGTTCGAAGATTGGACCAAGCGGATCCTTGTTTTCCCGGTCATGTCCACTCATCGCCCGGTGGACCTTGACGATGAACCGAAAGGCGTCCGGAGTCTCCGCGACCCACTTCTGATAATTTCGTTCCGGTTGAATCGCATAGTACGTCGAATCGACTTCGACTGCCGGAAAATGTCCTGCATAAGCGGCAAGCTTCTCTTTCCGGTCTTGTGGTGTCGGATAGAGGCTGTCGTGATCGCCCCAACCGGTCACGCCGACATAAATCATCCGTCTTCCTCCTATCTGTATTACTCCATATTTCCCATCATAGCATAGCAGAATCAGGAATTTCTTCTTCGGAGCTCTTCTCGGAAAAGAGATAAAGTCTGTATATAAAAAACAAGCAGATCCTTCCTACTCCTGCAAAAATAAGGGGGATGGACTGCCTGTTTCATTGATCTGTTCCTCTTCTGAATCAATCATTCCGGATCCGCTCATACGTCAAGGCGATACATCCGGAAGCAAAGGTCTGCTGGTCGATGAGACGTAAAGGGAAAGGTTGCTCGAACAACGGAAACATCCGCTTGCCGCCGCCGAGTAAGACGGGATAGATGACGACATGATAACGGTCGATCAAGTCCAGGCGGACAGCTTCTGCCGCAAGCGTCGCTCCTCCGATTGCAATCTGTTTTCCTGGGTGTGTCCGCAAGTATGCGATTTCTTCTGCCAGCGACCGGGTTGCAAGACGTGCCTTACCTTCGACGGACTGTAAGGTATGTGAGAAGACAACCTTCTCAAGTTGCTGCCAACACTTCGCATACTCAATTAAAATCAGATCCGTCTCCGTTTGATCGGCCGTCGACCAATACGGATACATTATTTCGTACAAGCGACGTCCATAAACATGGGTATCGAATTCTGTCTCGTAGTCATTAAAATACTGATGCAGTTCAGCGTCCGGTGATGCGAAGGCGATGCTGCCCGACGCATCCTCGATGTACCCGTCGAGCGAGACTTGAAAAGAATAGACGATATCACGCATGATGACTCCCTCCTTTTTTAATCTTTTACCCGTTTTTTGCTGTTCACGAAAAAAACTCTACTATCTCCGGATAGTAGAGTTTTATAATAAAGCTCAAATTTTTCAAAAGTTCTTAGTCACTCCCCTCCTAAAGTATAGGAGTAAAATTCAAACTAGTTTATTCTGTATAATATACAGGTAAAAGATTATAGTTAAAGTTGCTATCTTTTATATTTTTTTGCTCCAACGTACCTTCAACTTTAATTTTAATTTTCAGTTGAGAAATAGCATCACTATCAATATTAGTAATAATAGCTTCAGAAATAATAGCTACCGATAGAGCTTCGCTATAAAAAGCCGGTACAAAACCAAGCAAACGATTATCACTAGTTAGTATTTTGATAGCAAAACGGTCTTTAGGATTTTCAGGATCAGCATTTAAATTTAAAGAATCTCCAACTTTTAATTGGTGAATTACTTCATCTCCTCCGTAATGACTCCATCCAGCTATATAAAATTCCAATGTTAAACGACCATCTTCTACGTAAATTGGACTTGCGAATTCATAAGGATCAGTCGCAAGTTTACCTCCTGTTACAGATAGAAAGTCCATTTCAGTAGAATCTTCATTTAGACCAAATTTAGTTAGAAGTTTACTATAGTCTGGTCGACTTTTACTTGGTAAGCGTCTAGCAAAAGGACCAAACAAATTACTAGATGTATAGATCATTTTTAATTCTGGAAAGGCCAAATGAGGAGTATACCCATTCTCTAAAGCTTCTTGTAAACATCTATTTTTACTGCAAAACTCGTACTGAAACATAAAAAGGCCATCTTGATAAATCAAATTTCCAACATGGTATCTTTGTCTAGTGTCATTATTTTGCCAAATTAACCAGAGAAGTTGCGGTTTTTTCATGGCTTAGCTCTCCTTTAATAAATCAAATATCCAAGTCTTTCTGTAAAACAGTAGCCGAAAGACCCACTTCTTATAAGTATTAGACATAACCGTTTCGGGTATCGTTTCAAGTATGTTCTCAACAGCAACCGGATTTAACCGTTCAATTCTTTTTAATTCACTTTTTATAAATTCAGGATAGTTTTTTTTTAATTCAAGTAAGAATTCTCTTAGTTTAGGCCTCTTTTTTTCTGGTAAACCAATAATCGATTTACTTCTATTAGTGAATGCCTCAAACATTCTAGAATCTCTTAACATTTTATCTATTTGATCCACCGAATTGCTATATCCCAATGAAGCTCCATTATCAAAAATAGGAGACATTTTTATGTCATCAGAACTTTCAAAAATAATGCCCCAATTTTCACAATGTCTATCTTGATTAGCAATCAAAGCATCGAAAACTAAAGTACTTAGTATACCTTGTTCAAGTCGAAATGGTGCAATAGCATTCATAACGTTATCCAAGGTGTAATCAGTTAAATCATTTATTTGAAAATCTATTATATTTCTCTTAATTAAATCGCCACCGTCAAAAAATTCATTCGTCTTACTTGAAAAATTTCTTAGGAGTAACCCTGTCTGATTATTATAAATAGCAATTTCTACCGTCATCATATTTAATCCTATTGATTTACCGATTTCAGCAGCAATTTTTTCAGCCCATATCTCTCCAGTATTTTCTTTTGGTAACTTAAATAAATAATTTTCACGAGTATTTGGACAAATAACCCAATATTTTTCTCGAGTTCCTGATGCCATTAATTCATCGTTTACTTTCCAATGTGTTATGTCTTTTATCATAATTATTACCCCCACGGTAATGCGTTAGGATATTATATATTTTAACTCACTCTATTATTTTAACAGAAGCATATCTTCTTACCATATATTTCTCAGTACCCCACCATAAATATTTAACGGTCACTAGGAATAAGAAATTATATGTATAAACGTAGTTAATATAAAAAAAGAAGGATTGCCATCTAGAATTCGATAGACAATCCTTCCTTTTTTATAATTTAAAGCCAAAAAAACTCTTAATTTTTAATTCAGAAAAATTATCAAGATAATTATCCAATTGAACCTTCCATCTCAAACTTGATAAGACGGTTCATTTCGACCGCATATTCCATCGGCAATTCTTTTGTGAACGGCTCGATGAAGCCCATGACGATCATTTCTGTTGCTTCTTCTTGTGAAATTCCGCGGCTCATCAGGTAGAACAATTGTTCTTCTGAGACCTTCGAGACTTTCGCTTCGTGTTCAAGCGAAATGTTGTCGTTGAGAATTTCGTTGTACGGAATCGTATCCGATGTCGACTGGTTGTCCATGATCAACGTGTCACATTCGATGTTCGAACGTGCGCCTGTCGCTTTACGACCAAAGTGGACGATCCCACGGTACGTTACTTTCCCACCGTGTTTTGAAATCGACTTCGAGACGATCGTCGACGACGTGTTTGGTGCAAGGTGAATCATCTTCGCGCCCGCATCTTGGTGTTGACCTTTACCCGCGATCGCGATTGATAATGTCATACCACGTGAACCTTCACCTTTTAAGATGACAGCCGGGTATTTCATCGTCAATTTCGAACCGATGTTGCCATCGACCCATTCCATCGTCGCGCCGGCTTCACAGATCGCACGTTTCGTCACGAGGTTGTAGACGTTGTTCGCCCAGTTTTGAATCGTCGTGTATCGGCAATACGCGTTTTTGTTGATGAAGATCTCAACGACTGCTGAGTGAAGCGAGTTCGTCGTGTAGACCGGTGCTGTACATCCTTCGACGTAATGAACCGATGCGTCTTCGTCAACGATGATCAATGTCCGTTCGAACTGACCCATGTTTTCCGAGTTGATGCGGAAATAGGCTTGAAGCGGCGTGTCCATCTTGATACCTTTTGGTACATAGATGAATGAACCACCTGACCAGACCGCTGTATTAAGTGCAGCGAACTTGTTATCCGTTGGTGGGATCAGTTTCCCGAAATACTCACGGAACAGTTCTGGATTTTCTTTTAATGCTGTATCGGTATCCTTGAAGATGATTCCTTGATCTTCCAGTTCACTCTTCATGTTGTGATACACCACTTCTGACTCGTACTGTGCCGAAACACCCGCGAGGTATTTTTGCTCAGCTTCCGGGATTCCGAGTTTGTCAAACGTACGTTTGATTTCTTCCGGTACTTCATCCCATGATTTTTCAGCACGTTCTGATGGTTTAACGTAATACGTGATGTCATCAAAACGAAGATCTGATAAATCGCCGCCCCATGCCGGCATTGCTTGTTCGTTGAAAATCTTGAGTGATTTCAGACGGAAATCAAGCATCCATTGCGGTTCTTCCTTCATTTTCGAGATCGTCTCGACGACTTCTGTCGTCAAGCCGCGTCCAGAACGGAAGATCGAGATATCGCGATCGTGGAAACCATATTTATAATCGCCAATTTCAGGCATGTTCTTAGCCATGTTCGTTTCCTCCTCTTACTTACTGACCGAAGTTACTTCCCTTCTTCGACGCCACGTTCGAGCGCCTTCCAGGCAAGTGTCGCACACTTGATTCGTGCTGGGAACTTCGTTACACCGGACAGTGCTTCCGCGTCTCCCAGATCAAATTTCTCATCGTCGTAGTCTTTTCCTTGAACCATCTCGGAAAAGATGTTGGCGAGTTGTAATGCTTCTTCGACTGTTTTTCCTTTGACAATCTGCGTCATCATCGACGCAGATGCCATGCTGATCGAACACCCTTCACCGTCAAACTTCGCATCTTTGACGATATCGTCTTCGATCGCGAGTTGCAGGCGGATTGTGTCGCCACAAGTCGGGTTATTCATATCGATTGTCACACCACCGTCAATCGCACCACGATTGCGGGGCGTTTTATAGTGGTCCATGATCACTTGACGGTACAAGTGATCGAGATTGTTAAAATCCATGACTGAAATACTCCTTCGTTTGGCGAAGTCCTGTCACTAAGGCGTCTACTTCTTCCTTTGTATTATACAGGTAGAAGCTTGCTCGTGCCGTTGAACTGGCTCCGAGCCAGCGCATTAGCGGTTGGGCACAATGATGACCGGCACGGACTGCGATACCTTGCATATCGAGGACCGTCGCGACATCATGCGCATGGACATCACCGAGATTAAAGGTGACGAGACCCACCCGTTCTTCCGGACCGTAAATCGTCAGCCCTTCGATGTCACGCATTTGTGCCATCGCATACTGGGCAAGCTCACGTTCGTGGGCTTCGATGTTACTGAGTCCGACTTGTTCCAAGAAATCGATTGCCGCTGATAAGCCGACTGCTCCTGCAATGATTGGTGTTCCTGCTTCGAACCGGTACGGTGATGGTTTGAACGTCGACTCTTCAAGCCCGACGTAGTCAATCATCTCGCCTCCGAATTCGACCGGCTCCATCGCATTGAGTAATGCTTTTTTGCCGTACAGGACACCGATACCGGTTGGTCCGCACATCTTATGTGCCGAAAACGCCAGGAAATCACAATCGAGATCCGTGACATCGATTTGTTGGTGCGGTGCACTTTGCGCTGCGTCGACGACCATGACGGCCCCGACAGCGTGCGCAAGTTGTGTCACTTCTTTGATCGGATTGATTGTCCCGAGGACGTTTGACACATGGGCCATCGCGACGACCTTCGTCCGATCTGAAATTTGTTCCTTGACGGCTTCGATCGTCACACGACCGTCCGCTGTCAAATCGACATATTTCAGTTTCGCTTTTTTCTTTTTTGCGACTTGTTGCCATGGAATGAGATTCGCATGGTGCTCGAGATACGTAACGACGATCTCGTCGCCTTCTTGCACATGCTCCATTCCGTAACTCGACGCGACGATATTGATCGCCGTCGTCGTCCCGCGGGTAAAGATAATCTCTTCATGGTGTTGCGCCTTGATGAAACGACGTACGTTCTCACGCGCACCTTCGTACGCATCCGTCGCTCGTGTTCCGAGCGTATGGACGCCACGGTGCACATTCGAATGAACCGTCTTGTAGTAGTTCTCAATCGCCTCAATGACGACGAGCGGCTTTTGTGAAGAAGCCGCACTATCTAAATAGACGAGTTTCCGGTCATTCACCTGTTGGTCAAGAATCGGAAACTGGTTGCGGATGGATGCATCGATTCCCATATTAGTTTACTTTCCCTTCGATCACTTGAACGAGACGTTCTTTGACAGAGTCAATTGCGAGTTCGGAAACAACCGGTTGTAAGAAACCATGAACGACAAGACGTTCTGCTTCTTTCCGTGATAAACCACGGCTCATCAAGTAGTAGAGTTGGAGTTCGTCGACACGGCCGACAGATGCCGCGTGTCCTGCCATGACATCATCTTCATCAATCAAGAGGATCGGGTTCGCGTCACCACGTGCCTTTTCAGACAACATGAGCACACGTTCCGTTTGGACACCGTTTGATTTTGAAGCGCCATGGTGAATCATCGATGTTCCGTTGAAGATCGATGTTGCGGAATCTTTTTGAACACCGTGAATCAAGATGAAACCTTCCGAACCTTTACCAAAATGGTCTGTCCGGACGTTGAAGTTTTGTTTTTGATCCCCACGACCAACCGTTACGGCTTTCGTGTCAGAAAACGAATCGTTACCGACGAGGTGTGTTTTCGTTTCTGTGATCGTGTTTCCGTCATTCATGTGACCGAGTGCCCATTCGAGCTTCGCGCCTTGTTTGACGACACCGCGACGGTTCATATATGTGACGGCACCCTTACTGAGCGTGTCGACACCACCAAAGAGGACTTTTGCGTTGTCTTCGACGAACACTTCTGTGACGACGTTGACGTTATGCGCTTCTTCGCCATACGACACGAAACTTTCGATATATGTCAGTTCGCTGTCTTGATCGGCAATGATGATCGCATGGTGGTAAAGTGCGCCACCTGCTTGTTCCAGCGTATAGATTGCTTGCATCGGAACCGTCAACTTCAGGCCTTTTGGTACATAAAGGAACGTACCGCCGTTCATGAGTGCTGCGTTCAGTGCTGCCAGACGATCTTCGTTGACGTTGACGCCTTCTGTCATGAAGTACTTCTCGACGAGCTCTGGATGATGTTTCATTGCGTCAACGAGCGTCGTGAAGATGACACCGTTCGTCGCTTCGCTGTTTTGCGCGTGAACGAGTTGTCCGTTACGCGTGATCAGCATATGGTCACGGTTTTCACCGATCAATGTTTCGATATCCGGTGTCAGACCTGTTACCGTCTCAAGATCTGCTGTTCCTTCTGTGAAGTTCCAGCCACCGATTTTGATTTTTTCTACTTTTGGCAATGCGAGCGTTGGGGCAAGATCCAGTGCGTCTTGACGCTTAGAGATCATCCAAGCGGGTTCCCCTAAGCGAGTCGCACGTTCTGCCACTGCCTCGCGATTTACTGCAAGATTCAGTTCTACAGTCATCATGCTTCCTCCCTCGTGTTACGCTTTTGTTTCGATTTCGACTTCTTCGATGCCGAGTTCTTTTTTAACCCAGTCATAACCTTCTGCTTCTAAACGGTGTGCGAGTTCTTTCCCACCAGACATGACGATTTTCCCGCCCATCATGATGTGGATGAAGTCAGGCTCGATATAGTTCAAGAGGCGTTGATAATGCGTGATGATCAAGCAGCCGAATTCAGGTGAACGCATTTCGTTGACACCTTTTGCGACGACTTTGAGTGCATCGATATCAAGACCTGAATCGATTTCATCAAGGATGGCGATGGATGGTTTCAACATCGTCATTTGGAGGATTTCATTCCGTTTCTTCTCTCCGCCTGAGAATCCTTCGTTGAGGTAACGGTGTGCCATTTCGCCCGGCATTTCAAGAAGACCCATTTGTGCGTCGAGTTGACGGATGAATTTCATGAGTGAGATTTCATCGCCTTCTTCGCGGCGTGAGTTGATCGCTGAACGCAAGAAGTCTGAGTTCGTAACGCCACTGATTTCGCTTGGGTACTGCATCGCGAGGAACATACCAGCTTGCGCACGTTCGTTTACTTCCATCTCTAAAACGTCTTCGCCGTCAAGTGTGACGGATCCAGATGTTACTTCGTAAGTCGGGTGACCCATTAGTGCAGAAGCGAGTGTTGATTTACCAGTCCCGTTTGGTCCCATGACCGCGTGGATTTCGCCGCCTTTGATTTCTAAGTTGACGCCTTTCAAGATTTCTTTGCCGTCGATTGCAACGTGTAGATCTTCAATCTTTAAGTGTGAAGCCTTCATATAGAATCCCTCCATCTATTCATTTCGTGTCTGACGATTCAGTTCACGAGAGTTACTAATTTAGTATCATTCTAATCTTAATGAATCATACCACATTATTCAAGCGTCATCGCTCATGGTTTTTTCTCAAAATGGAGCCCTTCAGTGAGAATGACTTCAAAGTGAGACGACTTCTTTCTCTTCTTCCGATTTCGATTGACGATGAACCCGCTGTGACAGTAGGAGCAGTGGTATTCCGAGAACTGTCAAGAGGGCTAAGACGCCAAAAATCGGCAGCGGATGTTCTGCTCCAAAACAAAGTAATAATTGTCCGCCGACGACCGGTCCGACCGATTGACCGATCGACGTCAACCCCATCGCGCCGAAGTAACTTCCCCGTAATTCCGGTTTCGCAAAGCTGTCCGTCAAAATGTCGGTCATCGTAAACATCATCACCTCTCCGCACGTGAAGATAAACATCGCGCCGATCATCAACCAAACCGTTCCGGCTGTTCCCATGACGAATAATCCAACGGCGACGGTCGCAATTCCGACCGTGATCGAAACAAGCGGTGACGTTTTGACACCAAACTTCATGATCGGGTACTGAACGACAAGCACCGTGATCGCATTGATCGTGATCAACAAAGCAAACAAACTCGTCCCACCGGATAATAACGTCGTCGTCGTCAAAAACTGCGGCAACGTCGAGTTAAACTGGCTGTAACCGAAGACACCGAAGATGATCCCTGCTAACGCAAACGTAAACGCCACATCGGTTTTCAAAAGACGAATCGTCGCTCCAAATGATACTTTTTTCCCACCATGACTCTCCGTGATTGGATGCCGCTTAAACAAAATGAAGATGGCGAGTCCATATCCGAGATAAACAGCTGCTGTTATATAGAAAGTAACCGCCGTATTTCCGGCACTGAGCAGCAAGGCAATTCCCGGTCCGATCGCCGCCGCGATGTTGATGCACGTATAACGAATGTTAAAGACGAACAACCGGTTTTCTTCATCCGTCGTATCGCTGATCAAGGCGCGGGCAGATGGTTCAAAAATCGACCGAAAAATCCCGTTTAACGCACTTAAGATGAAAAATGCCCAAAACGTCTCGACTTGCGCCAGTCCGATAAAGACGAGGACGAAACCGAATGTTCCGCTCAGCATCATCGTCCGCCGGCCATACCGGTCGGATAACGTTCCCCCGACAAAACTCATGACGAGACTCGCGACGGCTGAAATACTGAGAATCCAACCGACATCAACTGGACTAAACTTCAAGACGACGGATAAGTAAATCGCAAAAAACGGCATCGTGATGAATGTTCCGAGCCTTGCGAAAAATGTCCCGAGCAACACTCCGACCGTCAAGGGATGAAGCTGTTTCAAACGTTGCATAAAAATCCCCCTTCCACAAAAAAATAATGCATCCTTCCATTATATAGGAAGAATGCATTAATCGAGCAGATTATTTACTGACTGGGACGACTGCCCCTTTGTATTCTTTCGTGATCCAGTCTTGTGTTTCTTTTTCATGCAAGATGTCGACTAAATCTTGGACCTTCTTTTCGTTTTCGTCCCCTTCACGTGTCACGATCAAGTTGACGTATGGTGAATCTTGTCCCTCTAAAGCAATCGCATCTTTTAATGGATTGAGTCCGTTGTCAATCGCATAGTTCGTGTTGATGAGGACAGCATCCCCTTCATTGTTTTTGTAGGCTTGTGGTAAAAGTGCTGCTTCGATATCTGCTTTGAACTTCAGTTTTTTAGGGTTTTCAACAACATCTTTGACTTGTGCGTCTGATGTTTTCCCGTCTGCTAGTTTGATGAGTCCTTCGTTTTGGAGCAATGTCAAGATTCGACCATGATCGGCAACAGATGAACTCATTAAGATTTGTGCGCCGTTTGGTAAGTCACTCAATTTTTTATATTTTTTAGAGTAGACGCCGATTGGCTCGATATGAATGCCGCCTGCGCTCGCAAATTTATACGCTTTGTTTTCAGCCATCTGTGATTTCAAGTATGGTTCGTGCTGGAAATAGTTTGCGTCGAGTTCTTTTTCAGCTAACGTTTTGTTTGGTAACACATAGTCGTTGAATTTTTTGATTTCTAACTTGTACCCTTTTGCTTCATACTCTTTTTTGACATGCTCTAAGATTTCAGCATGCGGGACACTTGAAGCGCCGATGACGAGTGTTTTTTCATCGCCTGACGATGATCCCTCACCACATGCTGCAAGGCTGATTGCTAAAACGGAGACAGAGGCTGTCCCGACAAATTTTTTCCAAAGTTTCATGAATGATTCCTCCAGTTATAGTTAAGTTTTTTTATCGTTTGTCGATTTTTTTAACAAGTACGTCGCCGATAATCTGAATGATAAAGACGATGACGAGAATCAATAATGTCGCAACGACAATGATGTCGTTTTGGGAACGCTGGAATCCGTCGATGAAAGCCAAGTTTCCAAGTCCCCCACCACCCACTACTCCGGCCATTGCCGTGTAACCGACGAGGGCGACAAGTGTCACGGTGATACCAGAGACGATCGCAGGTAACGCTTCTGGAATGAGTACCTTATAAATGATTTGAATTTTTGTCGCCCCCATCGATTCGGCTGCCTCAATGACTCCTTTATCGACTTCACGCAAGGCAAGTTCGACCATCCGTCCATAAAACGGCGCAGCCCCGATAATCAAAGCCGGGATGGCTGCGGTTGAGCCGATAATCGAACCGGTCACGAGTTTTGTCACCGGGAACAATAGGATGATCAAAATGATGAACGGAATCGATCGGAAGATATTGACGAAGAAACTGAGAATCCCGTAAAACGTCCGATTCTTAAACAAGAGTTCCTCGTTGGTCGCATACAACAGCAAACCGATCAACAGTCCGGCGACAAACGTCACGATTCCGGCGACACCTGTCATATACAACGTATTCACCGTTTGTTGCCCCATTACTAACCAATCTACATTTTCAAACCACTTGCTCATCGATGATCGACCTCCACTTCAACGTCACTCGCTTGAAGTTTGGCGATGACCGCTTGTGTTTCCTGTTCTGCCCCGATCAACTGAATGAACAGCGTCCCGAGTGCCCCGTCCTGCGTTTGTCCGACGTTCCCGCCAATGATATTAAATAATAAGGTCGAATCTTTCATGACTTCGGCAAGAATCGGGCTCTCGGCAGTCGAACCGACAAACGTCAACTGAACGATTTTCCCGGTCGGATACCGTTCCCGCAATTTCGCAAACGTCAATTCGTTTTCTGCTGAAGACGTCAACTGTTTGACGAACTCTTTTGTCATCGCCTGTTTTGGATGACGGAACACTTCGGCGACCGGTCCTTGTTCGACGATTTTCCCGGCTTCCATGACGGCGACCCGGTTAGAGATTTTTTGAATGACGTGCATCTCGTGCGTGATCAAGACAATCGTCAGTTTCAGTTTTTTGTTGATGTCGACAAGCAACTCTAAGATCGAGTCCGTCGTTTTCGGATCAAGTGCGCTTGTCGCTTCGTCACATAATAAGACGTCCGGGTTAGACGCCAGTGCCCGGGCAATCCCGACCCGTTGTTTTTGACCACCCGATAGTTGCGACGGGTAAGCGCCTTCTCGTCCGTCGAGTCCAACGAGTTGAATCAGCTCGGCGACCCGTTCTTTACGGCGTGCTTTCGGATAACCACCAAGTTCCAGTGGGAACATGATGTTTTCTTCAACCGTCCGCGACCACAGCAGGTTAAAGTGCTGGAAAACCATCGAGACGTTTTTGCGAACACCGCGTAATTCTTTTGGACGTAACGTCGTCATTTCGACTCCGTCGATTTGGATTGAGCCACTCGTCGGAGCTTCTAACATATTCAGCAATCGGATCAAGGTGGACTTCCCTGCTCCCGAATAACCGATTATTCCAAAAATTTCACCGCGCTCGATTGTTAAGTCGACATTGACGACGGCTTCAACCGATCCGCGCTTCGAGCGATAAATCTTTCCTACATCCTGTAAGCGAATCAATACTGTCCCTCCTAAACGTAAAAAAAGTGCGCACGTTTTAGAGCAAACGCGCGCACTTTTTCAGTACACAAAACCATTTGCTCTCATCTTGCAGACATTCGTCTGCTGGAATTAGCACCACTTCGGAATAAATTCCGCGGTTGCCGGGTTTCATCGGGCCAGTCCCTCCACCACTCTCGATAAGAGTTATCGGTATTTAGTTATTTTTAATATAATCTGAATATTAGCAGGGCTTATTTTGCTTGTCAAACAGTTTTTTCTGAAACTGGTTTTAACAGACTGAAAGCACGTGCTAAATCTTCTTTTAAGTCCTCTGCATCCTCAAGTCCAACCGAAATCCGGACGAGTCCATCCGTGATGCCGAGCTCAGCGCGACGTTCAGCAGGAATCGAGGCGTGCGTCATCCGTGCCGGAACGGAAATCAAGCTTTCGACTGCGCCGAGACTCTCGGCAAGCGTAAAGAAGTGTGTCGCTTCGACGAGCTTCTCCGCGTTTTCAGCAGAACCGACATCAAAGCTGATCATACCGCCAAAACCAGTTGCCTGTTTTTGTTGTGTCGCGTGACCCGGATGTGACGCGAGTCCCGGGTAGAAGATGTTTGAGACGACGTGTTGGTCCTGTAAGAACTGAACGAGATCATGTGACGTTTCTTCGATCGCATCCATCCGGATACCAAGCGTCCGTAAACCACGGACAAGCAAGAAGCTGTCTTGTGGTCCAAGGATGCCGCCAGTCGAGTTTTGAATGAAGTGAAGATCTTCACCAAGTGCATCGCTGTTGACGACGACGAGTCCAGCGACGACGTCTGAATGTCCGCCGATGTATTTTGTTGCACTATGCAAGACAATGTCTGCGCCGAGTGCAAGTGGTTGTTGCAAGTAAGGTGTCGCAAACGTGTTGTCGACGACGAGTTTCAAGTTATTGCGTTTCGCAATGTCAGCGACAGCTGCGATGTCCGTGACTTTCAACAACGGGTTCGTCGGTGTTTCGACGTAAAGCATTTTCGTGTTGTCTTGAACCGCAGCTTCCGTCGCGGCAAGATCCGTCGTGTCGACAAATGTCACCTGGATGTTGAACTTCGGTAAGACACGTTGCATCAAGCGGAACGTTCCACCGTAGACGTCATCAGTCATGACGATATGATCGCCTGACTCAAGCAGGTTGAAGACAGCATGAATCGCTGCCATTCCTGATCCAAACGCAAAACCACGTACGCCGCCTTCTAGATCCGCAATCAATCGTTCGATGCTTGTCCGTGTCGGGTTGGCTGTCCGTGAATACTCATAGCCTTCTTTTAATTGACCGATTTTTTCTTGCTTGTACGTACTCGTTTGATAAATCGGAGGTGTAACGGCACCTGTTGCTCGATCGACACCTGTTCCCCCATGAATCAATGCTGTCTTTTTACGCATGTGTCTCGTCCACCTTTTCAAAGATTTGTTGGCTTAAATACCGTTCGGCACTGTCTGCGAAGACGGTGACGATCGTACTGCCGGGAAAACGATTTGCAATATCAAGCGCTGCTGCGAGTGCCGCGCCGGCTGAACTGCCGACGAGCAGCCCTTCACGAGCCGCCAGTTCATGGACTTTCGTGAAGGCATCGTGATCAGAAATCGTATGAATTTCATCTACTAAGTCGCGGGATACAAGACTTGGCCATTTGGCCGTCCCGATGCCTTCCGTCTTATGCGGTCCGGCCGGTCCCCCGTTGAGGACCGAGCCTTCCGGTTCGACGATGGCGCCTTTTGTCCCGAGACGTTCTTTTAAGAATGCCGCTGTTCCGGCAAACGTTCCACCTGACCCGCATCCGGCGACGAACCAATCGATGTGATCGAGTTCCGCCATCAACTCAGGACCAAGTGTCCGCTGATATGTGACCGGATTTTCTTCGTTTTCGAATTGAAGCGGGACATAACTGTTTGGAATCGTTTGTCCCAGTTCTTTTGCTTTATCAATCGCGCCTTGCATATCGAGTTCAGTCGGTGTGTTGACGACAGTCGCGCCGAGTGCCCGCATCAACGTCTGTTTCTCCTGACTGAATTTTTCAGGAACGACACAAATGACCTGTAAGTCATATTTTTTAGCGGCGAGCGCCAAACCGATGCCGGTGTTGCCGGCAGTCGGTTCGATGATCGTTCCGCCTCGTGTCACGTGTCCCTGTTCGATCGCCGCATCAACGAGTTGAATGCCCAGGCGGTCTTTGACGCTGCCCCCAGGGTTCATCCATTCGAGCTTCGCCAAAATCCGCGTACCAGCAGGCAAATCGAATGAAGTAATCTCGTAAAGCGGCGTATTTCCGACGAGGTCCCGGACTGACTTCGCGATCATCCGAAGACGATGTCCCATTCATCACGACCGGCAAGCATTTTCTCGGCATAGTGCTTCGCTCCTTTAAGGTCGTGGGCGCTTGCGAATCCGCATTGGACTTCGTTTTGCGCTGGAATTTCTTCTGCTGCTAAGACGTCTTGAAGTGTCTTCTCGACGAGTTCACTCATTTTTTCGACCGAATCGAAGTTCATCATCGCCATGTAGAAACCTGTTTGGCATCCCATTGGCGAGACATCGATGACATCGTCTGAATAGTTACGGATGTTTTCCGCGAGTAAGTGTTCAAGCGTATGCATCGCACGCATCGGCATTTGCTCGACGTTTGGTTGTGTGAATCGGATGTCGTATTTGACGACTTGATCGACCTTACCGTCTTTGTAACCGGCGACGCGGATATATGGTGCTTTGACTTTCGTATGGTCCAAGTTAAAACTTTCTACGTTCATTTTTTTGAGTGTCATGATTTATTCCCCCATTTTCTCGGCTTCTACGAGCCAGACGAAGTGATTGTATTGTGTGAATGTCACGTCAAATCCACGTGACGCAAAAATATCTTCCATGACTGGAATCAGTGGATAAAACTCCCGTTCCAAGTCTTCTGCCAAACCGTTGAACCCTTGTGCTTTCGCTTCTGCGATCGTCTGCAAACGTGCTTCTTCCGATACGAACATCGTGTCGGCATAGACGATTTTTCCGTCGTGCGGCAAAATCTTCGCCATCAGGTCAACGGCTTCTCCCTTTTCCTCATCCGTCAGATGATGAAACGCATAGGTCGAAACAAAACTTTTCGCATGGTCTGCCGTAAAGGACAGGAAGTGTCCATCCTGCACAGGTAACGTTGGAATCTTGTTGATGAGGATTTCCCGCATCTCCGGGCTCGGTTCCACCGCCAAAACGTTTTGGTGCCGCTCGAGCAACCGCTGGGTCAGGTTCCCTGTTCCCGCCCCGAATTCGACGACCGGTGAGATCGCTTTTGTTGCCACTGTATCTAATATTTCTTCATAACGACGAAAGACTTCTTTGTACTCCGGATCGTGCCCCGTCACTGTGTCGTCGTATGTTGACGCCCACTCTGTAAATACATCCATAAAACGTACTGTCATGCCTGTTCGTCCTCCGTATCTCTTTTTTAATTCCGACTAATCGGATATGAATTAAAGTAATTTACCTTAATCGAATTGTAGCAGGGAGCATTCTGCTTGGCAAGGCGACTGCTCGAAAATCTTTCGAAAACAAAAAAAAGGCGCTGCCGGTAAACCGGCAACACGAATAATGTGGTTAGAAATGCCACGAAGGAAAACCCAGCTCTGATACGAACTTCTTCGTTCGTCGCATCAGAGGACGGCGCCTTTTCGATACATAAGCCAAGCTGTCCTCACATCCAGATTACCTGTTCCAATCCAAGGATCGTCTTCTTGTGCCGCTTCGTCTTTGGGGGACGACTTAAGGGGAGACAAACAAACAATCCTGGATTTTTTTGAACGGTTTTGAAATGAAAAGAAACAGTCGAGTTACATCTCTGCCAGACTTCCTATAAAAGCATTTCTAGAAGTTGATATGAATATACCATTCATAATTTATGATTGTCAACGGATTATTGTAAATATTCCGACAATTTAGCGTAAAGAGAAATCTTTTTTTGATTCCTCTTGTTATTCCGCACAAAATGCAAAGACGTTTTGAACCGACTGGAACGCATAAAGCCTTGATACGACTTGATTTCCTTCGATTTTCAATAAAGCCGGAACACTCATGACCTGTGCCTGTTCTAGAAAATCCGGAATGAAATTTCCGTTCGCTTGTTCAATCCATTCCCCGTCTTTTGTTGCTTCGACGATCTCAAGCATCCGACTTGCAATGGCACACGTCCCACACATCGGTGCATAGACATACAACAAACCGTTTTCTGGTGCTGCTGTGACTTCCTTCATCGATCCCGTTCTCCTTTCGTATTTCTTGTCTTGTGCCAGTATACAGAAAAAAAGACGACGAGGAAACGAAATCGTTTCCTTGTCCTCTTTTCGTTAAGTATTACTCGTTGATCATCGATTTGTAAGCAGCTGCATCCATCAATGCTTCGACTTGCGCTTCATCTGCAATCTCGATATCGACCATCCATGCCCCTTCAAATGGTGATTCGTTGACGAGTTCCGGGGAATCAGACAGTGACTCATTGATCGCAACGACTTTCCCTGAAATCGGTGCGTACAACTCTGATACCGTTTTAACCGATTCGACCGAACCAAACGGCTCGTTTGCCGAGATCGTATCGCCGACTTCTGGTAGTTCGACGAACACGATATCGCCAAGTTCATGTTGCGCGAAATCCGTAATCCCGATTCGTGCCTTGTTTCCTGTTACTTCGACCCATTCATGCTCTTCCGAATAACGTAGATTGTCTTTGACTTGACTCATTTGCGATTCCCCCTGTGATCTATAGTGGACTAACGCATTTAGTATACCAAATGAACCAGCCTTCTTAATACCATTTTCCGTGATAGAGTTCTTCTTTGAACCCAATCGTCACGTCTTGTCCGTCCGTCACGATCGGACGTTTGAGTAACATGCCGTCACTTGCGAGCAGTTCATATTGCTCCTGTTCCGACAGATCCGGCAGGCGGTCCTTGATGCCTTGCGAACGATACGACTGACCACTTGTGTTAAAAAACTTCTTCAGCGGTTCGCCACTCTTTTGATGGAGTTCGCGGATCGTCTCGGCACTCGGTGTCTCGTCGACGATGTGTTTATAATTGACCTCGACGCCGTTTGCCTCGAGGGCCTTTTTTGCTTTGACACACGTACTACATTTCGGATAGCCATACATCGTTACCATTTTTCTATCACCTCTATCCTTAGACTAGCAGATGTCTCATCTCCGTTTCAAGCGTGCCAGCGCAGCATCGATTTGTTCTTGATGGTGATGGTCGTGCGCGATGAAGGACTCTACGAATGCCCGCGGTTGAAAACGATCCTCGTATCGCCGGTCGTACTGCTCATCCGTCAGACGATCAAGGGAGGAAACCAGCTCTAGCCGGACAGCAATCGCTTTTTTCAGCAACGCGAGTGCATCGATATGGTGCGCATACTCGACCGCGAGACGATTAAATTCATCGTAATCAGTCTCGATGAGCGTCAACGGATCATTCGGCAATTTTGATACGGCATGATCGAAATAATACCGGTCCCATAAAAACAGATGACTGACACATTCCTGAACCGTCCACTTATCAATCGCAAGTGGGAGCTGCCATTCTTCATCCGACAGCCGTTCCAATGATTTATAATAGTCCACCGCAAACTGAAGTTCCGTTAACTCGTGTCGCATCGTGCTCCCTCCTTCAATGAACGAAAATTCGCCCTTACAGAGATTTTCCCTGTAAAGGCGAATCGGTAAACCTGACTTAGACCGTATATTTATTCGCTTCGATCAAACGTTTCGCAATCAGACGTTTTGTTCCGATCGAGTTGATTGGCTGGTAACGGCTGAACTTCTTCAATGCCGATAACAACATCCGCAACTCGTCGCCGCTCGCTGCCGCGTACAACGTTTCTTTTGCGTCCCGTTCGACACCTTCGAACGCTTGTTGCGCAAACACTTCCGTATAACGGATTTTCAATTCGCTCTTCTCGACGCCTTTTGTGACAATCGCTTTTTCCGTCCGGACGATGGCAGACTCAAGCGCATAGATTGCACTCATGATGTCGGCTGTGTTCGCAAGGATTTCCTGTTCGCCCTGAAGTTTATCTTGGTACTTCTGAACGGCCGTTCCTGCTGTCAGCAAGAAGATTTTTTTCATCATCGCGAGCAAGTGACGTTCCCGGTCGAGTGGTTCTGTCCCAACTTCCGTTGGCATGAAGCTCATGACTTCATTTTGGAGACGTTGTGCTTCTGCCAAGAGTGGTAAATCCCCTTTCATTGCTTTTTTCAGCAACGTACCTGGGACGAGCAGACGGTTGATTTCGTTTGTTCCTTCGAAAATTCGGTTGATCCGTGAATCACGGTACATGTTTTCGACTTCATATTCTGCCATGAAGCCGTAACCTCCGTGAATCTGAACCGCTTCGTCGATGACGTAATCAAATGTCTCGGAAGCAAACACTTTGTTCATCGAGCACTCAATCGCGTATTCGGCGATCGCATCGGCAATCTTCTTGCCGTCTTTGCTTTCTTCTTCCGACAACTGATCAAGACTGTCCTGGAACAAACCACCTGTCCGGTAGACTGAGCTTTCCATCGCGTATGTCTGTGCCGACATCGTCGCGAGTTTCTCCTGGATCAACGGGAATGAACTGATCGGCGTCTTAAACTGTTTACGTTCGTTCGCATACTGGACGGCAAGATCGATCGCCCGTTTTGATGAACCGACGGCACCGACCGCTAGTTTATAACGACCGACGTTTAAGATGTTAAAGGCGATGACGTGCCCGCGGCCGATTTCACCGAGGACGTTTTCGACCGGTACTTCTGCATCTTGTAAGATCAATGTCCGTGTCGATGATCCTTTGATCCCCATCTTTTGTTCTTCGAGTCCCGTTGAGACGCCTGGATAATCACCTTCGACGAGGAACGCCGTGAACTTATCGCCATCGATTTTCGCATAGACGACAAACAGGCTCGCAAATCCGGCATTCGTAATCCATTGTTTTTCACCGTTCAAGACATAGTGTGTGCCGGCTTCATTCAAGACAGCCGTCGTCTTTGCACCGAGGGCATCGGAACCTGAGCCTGGTTCTGTCAAGGCGTAAGAAGCAATCCATTCCCCGGATGAAAGTTTCGGGAGATACTTTTGTTTTTGCTCTTCGTTTCCGAAGAAGACGATTGGTAACGAGCCGATTCCGACGTGGGCACCATAACTGAGGGCAAACGAACGACCGCGAGCAAACTTCTCCGTGATGATCGAAGACGAGATTTTATCCATCTGATAGCCGCCATACGCTTCCGGGACATCGGCACCAAGCAATCCGAGCTCGCCTGCTTCGCGCAGGAGACCGACCGACAATTCGAACTCATGTTTTTCGATTCGATCGAGGAGCGGAACGACACGGTCTTCGACGAATTTCGCCGTCATGTCACCAATCATTTTGTGTTCTTCCGAAAAATCTTCCGGTGTAAAGAGACGATCCGCTTCCAACTCATCCAGTACAAAACTTCCACCTTTAATTAATTCGTTTGTCGTTTGGCTCATTGTCCTGTTCCTCCTTCAACTAGTTCGAATACGCCGGCAGCACCCATGCCACCGCCGATACACATCGAGACGACGCCATATTGGACGTTCCGTCGTTTCATTTCATGCAAGAGTGTTAACGTCAGCTTCGTTCCTGTA
This sequence comes from Exiguobacterium sp. KRL4, assembly GCF_001870785.1. Lineage (GTDB taxonomy): Bacteria > Bacillota > Bacilli > Exiguobacteriales > Exiguobacteriaceae > Exiguobacterium_A. The sequence goes on along the minus strand of NZ_MOLV01000009.1, from coordinate 4,719 downwards.
CAACCAAGTGGATGCCCCAGTGCAATCGCGCCGCCGTTGACGTTGACGATGTCTTCGTTTAGACCAAGTTCCCGGATGACACCAAGCGACTGCGACGCAAAGGCTTCGTTTAACTCAATCAGTCCGACGTCTGCGAGCGTGATGCCGGCAAGTTCGAGTGCTTTCGGAATCGCGACGACCGGTCCGATGCCCATGACTTCCGGACGAACACCGCCGACGGCAAACGATTTGAACTTCCCGAGAATCGATAACCCTTGGCGTTCTGCTTCTTCCCGTTCCATGATCAAGACTGCGGCTGCACCATCTGACGTTTGAGACGAGTTCCCGGCTGTGACACTGCCTCCGAGACGGAAGGCCGGACGTAACTTTGCGAGACCTTCCGGTGACGAGTCAGCGCGGACGCCTTCGTCATGTTCGACGAGCCACGTTTTTTCTTCGATTTTCAGTTCATCGTTGACGAACTGTTCTGTCACCGTCACCGGGACGATTTCATCGGCGAACTTGCCGGACGCAATCGCAGCGGCTGCTTTTTGATGACTTTTGAGCGCAAACGCATCTTGATCTTCCCGTGAGACGTGATACGTCGTTGCGACCTGCTCTGCCGTATGACCCATGCTCATATAATATTCCGGTTCCGTTTCGACGATCGATGGATTCGGACGGACGACGTGTCCCGGCATCGGCACTTGACTCATGGACTCCAGTCCACCGGCGATGACCGCTGTCGCTTGTCCTGTCATGATTTTCATCGAAGCATCGGCAATCGATTGAAGACCGGATGAACAATACCGGTTGATCGTAATCGCGGGTACTTCATGCGAGAGTCCTCCGAGGACCGACGCATAACGGGCGATGTTCATCCCTTGTTCGGCTTCCGGTAAGGCGCAACCGAGAATGACGTCATCGATTGCTCCGGTGTAGTTCGCACGTTTCAACGTTTCCTTGATGGCGATTCCTGCGAGTTCATCAGAACGCATCGATTTAAACGATCCTTTTTTTGCTTTGCCGACAGGCGTCCGTGCACCAGCGACGATTACTGCTTCTTTCATTCGAATCCCCCCAGTCATCAGTTACGGAGCGGCTTGCCTTTGACAAGCATATGCTGCATCCGCTGTTGTGTTTTCATCTCACCAATCAAGCTCAGGAACGCTTCCCGTTCGATATCGAGCATGTACTGCTCATCGACCGTCGTGCCAAACGAGACGTTTCCGCCGGCAATGACGTGGGCAAGTTTACTGGCGATTTTTAAATCGTGTTCCGAGATATAGCCGCCGTAGAACATCTCGCGCGTCGCGAGTTCCAGCGTCGCTTTCCCGGCACGACCGACGACCGGAATCTTTGCATGCGCCGGTGCCGTGTATCCTGTCCGGTCGAGCTCAAGGACAAGCTGTTTTGCATCAAACGTCAAGTGATCACGGTTCATCGAAATCTGGTCGACGGTCCGGACATATCCGAGTTCCCGTGCTTCAAAGGCTGATTTCGAGACCTTCGCCATCGCGACGTTCTCAAACGTCTTCTGCGCGGCCTTTTCGATATTGACGAGTCCGTCCGGTGTATTCTCAAGCAGACGACGATACGTGTTGACGTTTCCGCCACCGCCTGGAATCAGACCAACACCGACTTCGACCAGTCCCATATACGTTTCAAGTCCTGCTTGGATACGCGCTGCCGGAAGTGAAATCTCTGTTCCGCCGCCAAGCGTCATCCCTTGTGGAGCGACGACGATCGGCCGTGACGCGTAGCGGATTTTTTGAATCGATTGCTGGAACTTATTAATGATCCAGTCAAGTTCGAACCAATTCTCATCTTCAGCTTCCATCAACATCATTGCCAGGTTCGCCCCGACACAGAAGTTTTTGCCATCGTTTGCGATGACAAGACCACGGTGATTTTTTTCGACGAGATCAATCGACTGTTCGATCATCTGCATGATGTCGACGCCGATCGCGTTACTTTTTGACGTAAATTCAAGAACCGCCACGTCATCTCCGAGATCCATCAGGCGGGCTCCGTTGTTTTCAAGCAGAACACCGTTTGATTTCCGAACGTCGCGTAAACGAATTTCTTTCGGATTGACGGCACTGCCGACATACGTTTGTGTCTTTGCATCATAGAACTGACCGTCTTCGTTGTAGAAACTGGTCACGCCTGCTGCGAGCATCTCGTCGACCCAAGCTGGGACGTCGTATCCGTCTTGTTTCATCTTCGCGACCGTCTTCTCGACGCCGAGAGCATCCCATGTCTCGAACGGTCCCATCTTCCAACCGAAGCCCCATTTCATCGCTTCGTCAATCGCTTTGATGTCATCCGCGATTTCGTGTGTCAGTTGTGCCGAGTACAGTAACGTCTTCGCATGAATCGGCCACAGCAAAGCTCCAACACGGTCCTTTGCAAAGACAACGGCTTTGAGTTTATTTTTTGCGCCCGGAAGAGCTTTCGCTTGACCGATCGACGGTTCGGTAAGCGCTTTCTTTTCGACGTATTCAAAAGTCGCAAGATCGAGTTCTAGAATCTGTTTGCCGACTTTTTTATAGAAGCCTTGTCCCGACTTCGCTCCGAGTGACCCTTCGTCGACCAGCCGTTTCATTTCTACCGGCACGGCGAACGTGTCTTTTTCCGCTCCGTCCGGTAACAAGTCGTAGACGTTGTTCGCGACGTGAACGAATGTGTCGATCCCCACGACATCAAGCGTCCGGAACGTCGCTGAGCTTGGACGACCGAGTAATGGTCCGGTGACGGAATCGACCTCCCCGATCGAATAGCCGCCCTTCTTCATCTCGTCGAGTGTGACAAGCAGACCGTACGTACCAATCCGGTTGCCGATGAAGTTTGGTGTATCTTTAGCGATGACGACCCCTTTACCAAGACGTTCTTCTGCGAACTGTTTCATGAACTGGACGACTTCCGGAGCCGTATCCGTCGTCGGAATCAATTCGAGTAACTTCAAGTAACGCGGCGGATTAAAGAAGTGTGTGCCGAGGAAGCGGGCATTAAAGGAATCCGAACGTCCTTGACGCATCGCTTCGATTGAAATTCCTGACGTATTCGAGCTGACGATCGCATCTTCGCGCAAGAACGGTTCGATTGTCGCAAACAGCTGTTGCTTGACGTCAAGCCGTTCGACGATGACTTCAATCACCCAGTCCGCTTCTTTGAGGCGTTCCAAGTCGTCTTCGAGGTTTCCGACTTCGATCAGATCAAGTAACTGCTTCGAAGCGAGTGGTGCCGGATTTTGTTTGAGTAACTTTTGTCGGTTGTCCCGGGCAATCCGTGAGCGAACCGCTGCATCTTCAAGCGTCAATCCTTGTTTCGTCTCTTGCGCTGTAAGTTCTTTTGGTACGATATCAAGCATCAATGTCCGAATTCCCGCGTTCGCAAGGTGTGCGGCAATCCCTGCACCCATGACCCCTGAACCGATAATGACGGCGAATTGAATATGTTTCGTCGTGTGTACTGTGGTCGGCTGACCGATTTGACTCGCCATGATAGACCCCCTGATCCGTAATTGAATGAACAACCATTCATTATTCTGACAAAAAAAGAAGCCGTCCGTTTTTCCACTGCTTCCTTCTACCTCTCCATCATAAATGAATTATCATTCAGTAGCAATAAAAAATCATCTATTGGTCAAATTTTCCTGTTAGACTGAAGGCAAAGGGGGAATTCTCATGAAACCGACGGAACAATTGTGGGATCAAAAAGCGATGGATTGGGCGGAACGATCGGACATGATGTGGACGACAGGCAGTCGGAAAACAATCATTCCGTTTCTGAAATCAGTCATCACGTCCGGTAACTTACTCGACTTAGGATGCGGCGACGGCGCGGCCTGCCGGTTGCTCGCGGACGCGTTTCAGGTGACAGGACTTGATTTATCGGAAGAAATGATCCGGATTGCCCGTGACAAATCACCGGCACTCGACTTCGTCGTCGGAACCGGTGAAGCGTTACCGTTTGCGGATGATACGTTTGACGCCGTCCTTGCTGTCAATTCACTCGAATGGTCGTCGCGTCCTGTCACGGTGCTAAGCGAAATTAGCCGGGTCGCTCCGCTTGTCGTCATCAGTCTGCTTGGACCAACGGCAGCACCACGGGCATTGTCCTATCGTCGCCTGTACGGAGAAGACGCACCGATGGGTAATACGATGATGCCGTGGGAACTCGTCCAACTGGCAGATGAACTCGGCTGGACGTTGCTCGATGAAGCCGTCATTCAAAAAGAAGGTGCCATCATGACTGGACAGCGGTTGCTTGACCAGGCCCATGCGTTTTCTTGTTTGTTTGCGTTTCGGACAAGAGATTAAAAAAATACCTATTTGCAACAGACGTATGTCCACCCGCTTTTCTCGGGCGGGACGCAAGCCCATAGATGTCAACTTAAGAAAATGACTAACTTCTCTCGAAAAATGGTAAGGAATATTACCGCCTACGAGAGGAGTTTTTTTATATGTTAGCCCGAGCGAAATTCGATTTCCTCGACCAATTATTTACGTTTCTAGAGCCGGCTAAAATCGATCAGATGGCGAAGGAGACAGGTTTTGTACAGCGGAAACGAAAATTCGATGCCAATGACTTTTTATCTTTACTCTTCGGGATTCATGGAAATCTGATAGACTCTAGTCTTCAAGAATTGAGCACGAAGTGCGCCGTGAATCAAGACATCGAGATTAGTCGTGCCGCAATCGACAAAAAATTTACCAAAGCTGCCGTATTATTTCT
>NZ_MOLV01000008.1 GCF_001870785.1 Exiguobacterium sp. KRL4 | reverse complement strand
CCCGCCGTCAACGCATCGCTCTGAACAAGAAAGTCAAGCTTTCCGAGGCGAGGAACTATCAGAAGCAGAAGCGGAAGGTTGCCCGTATCCACGAGAAGATCGCCAACAAGCGTACCGACTTCCTGCACAAGGTATCGACCGAGATCGTCAAAAACCACGACGTCATCGGCATCGAGACCTTGCAGGTGAAGAACATGCAGAAGAATCGCAAGTTGAGCAAGGCCATCTCGGACGTCAGCTGGTCGGAGTTCTTCCGCATGCTGGAGTACAAGGCAGAATGGTAAGGGAAGACTGTCGTCAAGGTCGGCAAGACCTTTGCTTCCAGTCAACTGTGCTCCAGTTGCGGACATCAACACAAAGACGTGAAACATCTTGGATTGCGTGAATGGACATGCCCGAGTTGCGGCATCCATCACGACCGTGATGTGAACGCAGGACTGAATCTCAAACAAGAAGCAGAACGCATTTTAGCTTCTTCAACCGTCGGAACGACGGGGGTAGCCTGATCAGGTTTCGACCATCAGGTCGGATAACTCAGGAATCCTCCACCTCTAAGTGAAGCATAGGTGGAGGTAGTTCAACTGATTTACTTCCGGTTTATCTCCACATATTTATAAGAGATATCCGTTCCGACATTGTGACGGGCCAGGTTTTTGACTTCCGTGTTTTGCAGGAAGGCATTTTTTCGTTGGTAGACCGGTGAAATTGCTTGGTCGTCGAGTAACATCGTTTCTGCTTCGCTCAACAGCTCCAAACGTTTGTCTTGATCGAGTTCGTTTTCCGCCTGTTTCAAGAGTTTGTCATACTGTTTGTTCGAGTAGTCCATCATGTTAAACGGATTGCCTGTCATGAACAGGTTCAAGTACGTTGTCGCATCTTGATAATCCGGAGCCCAGCTCGCAAGTGACAAGTCGTAATCCCCTCGGCCTTCACGCGCCAACCGTTCTTTTTTCGGCAGCGACAACAGTTTGACATCGACGTTTTGCTGTTTCAGCGATCCTTGAATGTATTCGCCAATTTTTTTCGAGACATCGTCGTCTTCAATGATCATCGTCAGTTCTAACTTCTGATCGGCTAACACTTGTTTTGCTTGTGCCGCGTCAAATGAAGATTCGATTTGACGGGTCTTGTCGTATTTCAGATCGAGTTCTTTCGGTACGATGTAGTCAGCAGGCAGTGATCCGTTTCCGAGTAACGTCTCCGTCAATGCTTTTTTATCGTAAGCGGCATCAATCGCCTGACGGGTCTTCTGATCTTTGAGCGCGTCCGTTTTTTGATTCATCCGGATGAAGAACATCCGTGAGTCGCTGAACGTGTTGTACTCTTTTTTGTTTTTATACGTCACGACGTTTTCCGAGTTCAGTGGGGCGACATCCAGTTCACCTGTCTCAAACAAGTTAATCGCAAGCATCGGGTCCTTGATGATTTTGACATCAACCTCGTCGATTTTGACGTTTTTCCGGTCCGCGTAGTCGGCGTTTTTCGCCAGCGTATAGCCTTGCTCCGCCTGATATTTCTTGAACGTGAACGGTCCGTTGTAAACGTTTGTTTTCGGGTCCGTCCCGAACTGCTCGCCTTGTTGTTTTACGATGTCTTCCCGAACCGGCATATACGTCCCAAATGTCGTCATGCTGAGGAAGTACGGTGTCGGGCGTTTCAATTCGATTTGTAACGTCTGATCATCGATGACTTTTGTTTCTTTAACCGGCTCCAGCAAATAAGCGAACAGTGAGTTCGTCTCGATTACCCGCTCATACGCATAGCGGAAGTTTTCCGCTGTGACCGGTTTGCCATCCGACCATTTCGCATTCTGATCGAGCTTAAACGTGTAGACTTTTCCGTCTTCCGAAACGCTGTGTGATTTCGCTGCTGCCGGAACGAGTTCGTTATTTGCATCAAACCGGTAAAGTCCTTCGTAGATCTGGTTGAAGATGTTTGACGTGATGGCATCTGCCGGGTCGACCGACAAGAGGTCATAACTTTCCATCGTGTATAGGACTTTCTTTTCATTTTCCTTTGGTGCTGCTTTTTCTGTTTCCGTCGTCGAGCATCCTGCGAGTAGGAACGTCGTGCTTGCCGCCGCGATCAATGTCTTTTTCATCAAAAATTCCTCCTAAAGATAATGTGCGTTGGATGATTCGGCGTTCCTTGACGTAAAACAAAAGACGTCCTCTATGCCACAGCAAAAGCTGATGCATAGAGGACGCCTGTATCCGCGCGGTGCCACCTCTAGTTGAGATTAAAAATCTCCTCTTGTCGCTGGTCCAACAACCAGCTAGCCCGGTAACGGGGGCAACCGTCCTGTCTACTGAATCGTTCAACAGGCTCTCAGCGGTCCATTCCCTGATCATCTTACCGCGTCAGGCTCTCACCTTTCCTGACTCGCTTTGTCGGCAGTGTTGACGGTACTTACTCCGCGTCGTTGATTTGTTTGATATGGCTTAACTTGTTGTTTACTTTACACGGCTTGTTTTCAACTGTCAACGAAAAAAGCTTAGAACGGATGATCCTCTTTGCGTTCCTGTTCTTTCCGGACCGGACGGGGACGGATTGGTTCGACGCGTTCGACATGTGTCCGGGTGATGATCCGGTTGCCGAATGCCGCATCGAGTAAAATCGTAATCGCGGCTGCGATGTGCAACAACATCCCGACGACCGGGATGACACCGACTGTCGACGCGACGATTCCGACGATGTTCCCTTTTGACACGCGACCGGCTCGTGCCGTCAAGACGACGACCACGATATGGAACGCTAACATCAACCACAGTGCATTATACCCTGTCCCAATGACAATCAATCCGCCTATAAACGGAATCCCGAGCATTGCCTCTAAACCACCTGATACCCACTTCAACGTCCGTAATGAACCCTGTCGACATTCCATAACGTCGCCTCCTCTTTTTTTCCATATGTTTAGTATACGACAAAACCGGGAGAAGGTTTCAGACTTCTTTTAGATTATGAACTTGTTTTTCCATGTTGTTGAGCTCATCAAAAATAGCATGATTTCTTAAGAAAAGTTTCCGTCGTCCGGGCACGACTCCTACGGGAAAAGGAAGGGCTTGTCCTTTCCGTCAGGAACAGGCAAGACCCGGTCGGCTGAAAGATAACAGCGGCTTGCGTTCCGCCTGAGGAAAGCGCGCCAACGGACGAACGGCAACGATATCGTATTTCTTTAAAAAATAGCAAGACCTAAGGTCTTTTAACTCTACAAAAAAGCCCACTTCCGTGGACTTTCATCAACCAGACTACTTATAACGCAAGCACGTGGAACTGATAACCACGTCCGACAACGAATCCGGCTTCTTTATAGAGATCAAGCGCACGTGCATTGTCTGTCTCGACATCAAGCTCAAGCTGTGTCCGACCAGTACGGAACATCGCTTGCACCATCAGTTTCAACATTTTTTTACCGTACCCTTTACCCTGTGCTTCCGGACGAACGGCAAACGCATGGATGCTCGCCTGTGTGTCAGATGCGAGGTACGCCCGAATGACACCAACCGGCTTGCCGTTTGCGACACCGATGAACGTGACACGATCGTCCGACTCGATGGCTTGATAAATCGATTCTGCTTCGTCTGCCGTGTTGCCAAATGACGATCCAAGCGTCTCAACGATGAACGGACGATCGTCTTTTGTTGCTTCCCGCAGTTCAAAATCCGGATCGGCTTTTAAGAACAATTGTGCTTTCTTGAGCACCATGTTGTATTCCGTCATCCGGTATTCGGCACCAAGTTGACCGAGGACGGCCTGTCCGGACTTACTTTCATCATCAATGACAAACGTAAACGCTTCGACCCCTTGCGGACGAGCTGCTTCTTTTGCCGCTTCGACAAGCGTCTTGAAGACACCTTGTTTCCGGTAATCCGGATCGACGAAGACATTGATTTCCCATTCCGTCGGTAAGTAGGCAAATGCTTGGAGATAGCCAATCAATTTTGTATCATCATAGATTGCGAAATCGTTTTGTCCGACCCAATCCGCTGCTACCTTTAATTCGATGCCATCGTGATCGTTAACACATTTCTCAAGTTGTAAAACTTCTGTCGTTTGTTTGACTTCTGTTACTGTCCATTCCATTTCACTTCACCTCAACCTTTACTATATCGAACCATCAAAAGAAGCACTAGCAAAAGCTGGTGCTCCTTGCAGTTTACTTATTTTAATTTAAATGTTTCCATCATCGCCGGGACATCATTTGTGATCAAATTGGCGATTTTTTCTTTACCGACTGCGCCTTTGACGGCTTCTGTCGGCTGGACGTAATAATACGTTTTGTTGCCTTTGATTCCGAGGTACGTTCCGAATCCGACTTGTTTTTCAAATTGTTTTTTTGATAACTTTTTCGGTTCAAAGTTCAAGTTGACGAGCAATTGGTCTTTGCCCTTCACTTTATAATAGAGCGAAAACGTCCCGCTTCGTGTGACGGTGCCGTATTTCGTCTTGACGGTTTTGTTTTTGACAAAATCGACCTTATCCTGCTTGATCGCTGTCTGCAAGGCTGTCGTCGCTTTGACCGAGTAACCAAAGTCTTTGTTTTGAATCGTTCCTGTGTTGTACGTCACGTTACTTGCGCCGAAAGCTGTCACCGGAATTAGACATGCCCCGATTAATACCCCTGTCATTGCTAGTCGTTTCATGCTAACTCCCCCTCAACTCTTCGATAATAGTTAAATTCCCTTTTGTGAAATAGGTAAACTCTATTCTTGAAAAAAATTTGACGGAATTGTCTAAATTTCTTACGATAGAAGTAACGAAACGAAATGGGGTTAAACTGATGGCTGAACAAGAACAATTAACGCAAGAACAGCTCGATAATCTGCTGAAGAATTCGTTTGCGATGCAGGTACCAATCCTCGAGAAGTTCATGAAAGATACACATGACCGCTACGCACTCGCGACTACTTCTTTCAAACGCGATATGAATACGATGAAAGAAAGCGAGTGGCACCAGTTCTTTGCCGGTAAATTGTTACCACACTTCTTCCTCGAGCACCTCGGATTCGGCGCCTCGTTCCGCTTCAACGGACACGACAAAGAAGTTGATTTGCCGGAAAACGTCGTCCCTGTTCGCAATGACGCCGATGACCAAATCGCAAAAGTCGTCCTCGGTGTTGAAAAAGCAATGAAAGACATGCACATCAAAAACCATGGCTTAGTTGCGAAATTCTACCAGGAAACACTCGAACTCGCTTGCCAGATGGACAGCCGTGTCGGGATGAGTGATGAATTCTATACACTCGTCAAACCAAGCCTCGTCCAAGCAAACGATTCCGAATAAGTAAACGTCTCGCTCCTCATCTAGTTGATGAAGGGCGAGACGTTTTTTCATATGATCCGTTCTTCTCAGAATCGAATATAAAAGCAGGCTCCCTTAAGCGAACTGTCACGAACCCCATATTCAAGTCCATGACTATCCAGAATCAGTCGACTGATCGCAAGACCAAGACCGTGCCCGGATCCTCCGGTCTGTTTGACATAGAGATCCCAAATCGTTGCCCGGTCCGCTTCCGCGACACCACTTCCCGCGTCTTCGACCGTCAGTTCCATTGGTGTCAACTGGACCCGGACTTCACTGCCATTTGGTGTTGCGACCTGCGCATTCATCAAAAAATTAACGAGGACGCGTTCGAACATCCGGCGATCGACCACAAGACGGACCGGTTCTGTCTCGACGGTCAATATGACCTGGTCTTTGCTGAACGTCGACCGAAGGCGTTCGACCGTCTCCTGCACAAGCGAATCAAGGGCAACTTCCGATTGGTCGAGCGGCATCATCCCCCCGGCAAGTTTCGAGTAGACCAGTGTTTCGTCAATCAACAGACCCAACCGGTCCGCCTCCTCGATGATACTGTCCGTCACTTCCGGTAATTCTTCGACCGGGATCACTCCTGCCGCGAGTGCTTCCGTCTCGTTGCGGATGATGGCGAGTGGTGTCCGCAAATCATGGGTGATTCCGGCGATGAACGATTTCTGCAGGACATCTTTTTGTACGAGTTGTTCCTGCATCTCGTCCACGGCATTGATCAGTTCCCCAACTTCATCGTTTGGTCGGACCGGCAAGGTGACATCTTTTCGTCCGTCGCCAATCTGTTTGGCGACTCCGCGCAACTCGATGATCGGACGGATGAACTGTCGTCCCATATAGTAGGCAAGTCCTGCCGCCAGCAGTAACGTCACGAATAAAGCGACTCCAATCGCGAGATACACGCCGTCAAGTGCACTACTCGCAAGTGGGGCTTCACGGATCGTCGTGATGACCGTCTCCCCACTCGTCAGCTGATACGTCAACAGACGATTTCCTTGGACTTCGATGCGGTCCTTCTGTTGCAGGTCCTCTAAAATCGGTAACTCGACGAATTGTCGTCCCCGACCGTCAATTCGTTCCGTCACGCCGTCTTTCGTCATGAATCCTTGGATTTCGCGTGGGACGGGGCGATTCTCAGCGAGTGCTTCTTTGATGATGTTGGCTTCCCGTTCCAGTTGACTGTATCGTTCGTCCTCCGCAAAACGGTTGACGAGGAACGCCGTCAAACCAAAGCTGAGGATCCCCATGATCAATAACGGGGCGATGACGGCGAGTAAGAACTTCCGCATCAACTTGCTCATTCGATTGCCTCCAACCGGTACCCGACCCGATGGACTGTCTTCAACTGTTGTTTAATGGTCGGTAGTTTATCACGCAACTGTTTGACGTGGGTATCGACGGTCCGCGTATCCCCGCCGAACGTGTAGCCCCAGACCTCGTCCAGGATTTGGTCACGGCTGAGCGCTTCTCCGAGGTGCTCAAAGAAATAGATCAACAGTTCGAACTCCATCTTCGCCAGACTAATCGTCTCCGGTCCACTTTTGACACGGCGGGCCTTTTCGTCAATCGTCACATCTCCCAGCTGCCGTCCGGCGGATAACCGTTGTTTTAACGCCCGTTCAAGCCGAATGATCAATTCCTTTAAGACGACCGGTTTGACGAGATAATCATCGGCACCCAGTTCGAGTCCAAACACCCGGTCGTCTGCTTCCCCGCGTGACGTCAGCATGAAGACGATGGGTGCCGGATGATTTGACTTGATCGATGGGACGAGCGACCAACCGTCTCCATCAGGTAGACGGACGTCAACCAGTACGGCGTCAAACGTCTCGCCCATCAAATGTATTTTGGCCCCTTGTAGCGATTCGGCAAGTGTCACCGTGTAACCATGATGGCGCAAGAATCGTTCCGTGACCTGAGCCAATTTCAGTTCATCCTCAATCACTAAAATCTTCATCTTCATCCCTCCATCTGTAGTGTACCGCCTTTTTTAGCCGGTTAGCGTTTCTTCGCGATTTCTTTGCAACTTCCTCACAACTTCCGTCCGGACACCCGCTAACATAAAGGATGAAAGGAGTGATCACCCATGAAATTCAAAAAACAATGGATCACCGCATTGACCATCAGCGCCTTAACAGTTGGAGGAGCTTCTGCTTACGCCGCAACCAACGACAGCGATACGGCAACAAAATCAGAACGCCATCACTTCGAAGGCATGAAAAAACTTGACTTCACCTTACTTCTCAAAAAACTTAATCTGACTCAAGCACAAGCCGAGGCGGCTCGGGAAAAAGGCTTATCGATCGCCGATCTTGCGAAACAAAAAGGCATCTCATTTAAAGACTACAAGGCAGCAGAACTCGCTGCTGCAAAAGAACAACTTGCTTCCCTCGTCAAATCAGGGGACTTAACGAAGTCCCAGGCAGCAGATATGCTAAAACGACATACGGAACGCTTTAGTGGCGTTTCAAGCTACGCCGAGCTAAAAGAGCAAATGCCTAAAGGACATCACGGTGACAAAGGCGGTTTCTTTAACGAATCCTTGATTGCTGACGTCTTAAAAGCCCTTGGACTGAGCCAAGACAAGTTTGATGCCGCCAATCAATCACTCGCTGCCTATGCGAAGGCACAATCGATCAAGTTCGCCGACTACAAAAAAGCGTTGCTCGCTGCCCAGACGACACAACTCGATCAATTCGTCAAAGACGGTAAAATGACGAAAAAACAAGCAACGGACATCAAAGCCCGTCTGACGGAACAATTCTCGGATGCAAACAGTTACGACGATTTACCGGAACGTGGTCAGCATGAACCAGGCGAACACGTGCGATCAGGACACGATGTATTCGGTGACACGACATCTGCCATCTTGAAACGACTGAACCTCGACGAAACGAAATTCAAAGCCGCCGATCAATCGTTACCGGAATTTGCAAAAGCAAATGACGTATCCTTCGATAAGTTTGAAGAAGTGGTGCTCGCGGAACAAACGAAAGCCATCGATGCCAAAGTCAAAAGTGGTGCCATTACCAAAAAACAAGCGACGGCAATCAAGGAACGGATGCAGGAACGGGCAGATGAAGTCCCAAGTTACGATGACTTGCAACAAGGTCCACGTGGTGGACACGGACCAGGACGTCATCACGGGATGAATGATGCCCCTACAACTGATACGGATCCAAACGCAAGTGCCACATCTGTCGATCTCGCCATCTAATCAATATCTCCAAACACAGATGAACCTCATCACCTTTCACACATGTGGATGTTGGTGAGGTTTGTCTTTTTGTCTTTCTCTATTTCCTTTTCTGTTTTACGAAACGAACCGGACGATTGAGCCTGCGTTCGCAGCTCGGCTTCTACGGGAAAAGGAAGCGCATGAAAGCAGGCTCACCTCTCTGATTTTCCGGTACTCGCCCCTGTTTCATCATACCCCTCCCTATTCTCCAAAAAATGATTCGCTTTTTTTGAAAAAAAAGTCTATTCTTTGAACTTTGATTGCAATTGAGGCTCACTTACTCCGATACTAGAAAGAGAATTAAAATTTCTAGTGAGGAGATTTGTCTATGACTTTTTTCGACGCGATGCAACGGCTGAGTCGTTCATCTACATCCCCTCTGTTGATCGGCGGGCTCGAACTGTCCCATCCGGAACGCGTGGAACCTTTTTTTCAACAAAGTACGGATGCCGTCTTTTTCTTTAATCACCTTGGTGAAATCGTCTATTTTAACGAGAACCTTCCTCGGATGCTGGGTTATTCTGAAGATACTTTATATAACCATTTCGCCGTCTTTAGCCCACCGGAACAAAATGATTCCGTGACCACCTTTTTTGAACGTGCACTTGCCGGCGAAACCGTTCATTATACGGCCCAAGGATTACATATTGATCAGCATCGGCTGACGTTAAAAATCACCAACATGCCGATCGAACAAGAGGGTCAGGTCGTTGGTGTATACGGGATTGCACGAGACATCACACGTGAAAAGCAACTCGAAGAAGATGTCGTCCAGATTCGGTCCCAACTCGAATTGACGGAACAGATTCCGGAACTCGTTGTGTTTCATTATGATCCACAGGCCCGAACGATTGAGTACTCTCCCTCGTTGATCAACTACCTGGGTCTGGGTCCGGAACAACTGAAAGAACTTTCAAACGAACAATTGCACAAGCGAATTCACCCGCGTGACTTCGACCCACTTCGTTTTCAGGTGATCCGACTCCTCGACGGAGAAATCGAGACGTTCGAACAGGAAGTATCGGTTCTGAATGCCAATCACCAATACCAGTTGTTACGCTTAAAAGCTTTACGACGCGACGATCAAAGTGGCCTGATTTCACTTATCCTATACGATTTATCGGAAGTCAGCGAAGCCCGTCGCCAACTGACACTCGAACGTGAACAGACGCGTGAAATCTATGAGGCCCTCGATGCAGCAATTTCGCAAATCGATTTATCGACTGGACGTCTCCTGTTTCACTCAAAAGGGTTTTTTCAAATCTTCGAGGAGCTCCCGGAAGATTTAGTGCTTAGTGAAGAATGGTTATTTGAACGCCTTGACCCACGCGATGTACCGGCGATGAAGCAATTCATTCGTCGCCTGACTTCCGGAAAATCAAGTACGATTCAATACCGTCTTCTTTTCCCGGACGGCCGTTGCAAGTGGATCGAGGATCAACAAATCCCTGTCTTCCAGCTCGATGGATCGATTGCTTATACGAACAGCATCATGCATGACATCACGTTACAAAAAGAATATGAAGAACGGTTGCAGCAACTCGCGATGCACGATTCCGTCACCGGTTTGCCGAACCGGATCTCATTAACTGAAACCATCAAGGACTGGATGCAAACGAATACCACCTTCTCGATTTTATCGATTTCATTTAACCGGATTTCTGAAATCAACAATGCCTTTGGTCATGCGTCCGGTGATCAGTGGATTCAAGCGACGAGTGCTCTTCTCTACACATCAAAACCGGATGAAGTCTTTTTTGGTCATCTCGGTGGTGATGAATACGCGATGCTCATTCCGTCCTGCTTCAAGCAAGACGTCACATCGTGTGCTGAAGCCTTACTCACGTTATCTGCTGCACCGATTCTGATTGAACCGTACGCCTTGTTTGCCCGGGTCTCGATCGGGATCAGCCGTTTTCCGGATGATAGTCATGATCCGATTGAACTGATGAAACATTCGTATACGGCACTGCGGCGTTCGCGCCGGGAAGACCATAGTGCCGTCCATCATTATGCGTCCAATCTCGATATCGATTACTACCGCCGTTACCGGCTCGAACAAGATTTGCATTACGCGATTGAGCGGAATCAACTGTTTCTCGAGTACCAACCGAAAGTCGATAGCTGGACTGGGAAAATCATTGGTCTTGAAGCGTTAATCCGGTGGCAACACCCGGAATGGGGACGGATTCCACCAAATGATTTCATTCCACTGGCAGAAGAAAGTGCACTGCATATCGCGATTGGCGACTGGGTCGTCGAGACGGCTTGTCAGGCGATGGTCAACTGGTCCCGTGCCGGTGCTGAACTTGTTCCGATTTCCGTCAATGTCTCCCCAAAACGGTTTTTGATCCCCGGGTTCGAGCATCAAATCGAACAAGCTCTGACCACGTACAAGCTGTCGGCCGATCTGCTTGAACTTGAAATCACGGAAGCCGCCTTGATCATGGATGACCCGAACATCAGTCGGACCCTCGAACACTTAAGTCAGCTTGGTGTTCGGATTGCTCTCGACGACTTTGGAAAAGGATACTCCTCGATGGTCTACTTGCAACGTTATCCGATCAACGTCGTCAAGATTGATCGGCAATTTGCGACGCATATCGCGGAGGATCGAAAAGCGCAAGCCATCGTCAAAAGTATTCTTTACATGGCGACAGAGTTTAATCTAGCCGTCATCGCGGAAGGCATCGAAACCTTACAACAACTCGAGATGTTCCGGTCCTTGAACTGTCCGAATATCCAAGGTTATTTATTCAGTAGACCGGTGTCGGCAGAGGTCATGGAAAGTTTCCTCTTACGGGAAGTGTTGTATCCGATTGAAGCCTGTTCCCTTGCGTCCGATACCGTTCCGAGTTTCTCCGTCCCAGGAAAAATCAAGATGCTGAAACATCAGAATCAAGCCCTTGATTTTAGTTTTTCAAACATTCAGGCGCACCGGACAAGTACCCGTCATCTCTACTTCACGACGAAAACGCCACTGCCGTTACAGACCGCGACGTTTGAAGTACGGCTCACCGAAGGGAATCAGATGGTCTCCTGTACCTTGTCCATCATCGCCATCGAACAGGGACAATATGTCGGAAAATATGCAACGGTCCAAGAAGCTGAACTGGTTTTACGTTTTTTCCAGTCTCTTCGTTATACCGAATAATACCAGCACTAAGGTCGTTCTCGCGCGCCTTAGTGCTTTTTTGTTATAGTAATGAAAAGTGTGTAAAAAGGAGGAATTCGATGCCCGTTGCTGAACAGGCCAAACGACACCGCCGTTCGACGAAATGGCAACTCGTGCGCCGCCTGTTGTTATTGACGATTGGTGCCGTGATTTTTGCGATTGGACTAAAAGGATTTCTTGTCCCAAACAGCATCATCGATGGGGGTATCGTTGGGATTTCGATCATTGCCTCCAAACTGACGGATACGACGCTTGCCTTATGGCTGTTCTTTCTCAATATTCCGTTCATCTTCTTTGGTTATAAACAAATCGGAAAAACGTTTGCTTTGTCGACACTTTATGCCATCTCAATCATGGCGATGGCGACGAAACTGCTCGAAGACATCGGACCGATGACAAGCGTCGATTTACTCGCGACTGTGTTTGGTGGATTGATTCTTGGGATTGGGGTCGGAATTGTCATTCGGGCCAGCGGTTCGCTCGACGGAACGGAAATTTTAGCCGTTTCGTTTAGCCGCTCGACACCTTTTTCTGTTGGTGAGATCGTCATGTTCTTTAACGTCTTCATCTTAGGTGCTGCGGGTTTCGTCTTCGGCTGGGACCGGGCGATGTATTCGTTGATTACGTATTTCATCGCGTTTAAGACGATTGATGTGGTCATTGATGGACTCGACCAGTCCAAAAGTGTCTGGATCATTTCTGAAAACCACGAAGAGATTGGTCTAGCCATCATGGACCGGCTTGGTCGGACGATGACCTACTTAAATGGAGAAGGTGCCTTTTCCGGGGATGACAAAAAAATCATCTTTTGTGTCATCAGTCGTCTGGAAGAAACGAAATTAAAAGAAATCGTCCGTGATTTTGACGAAGAAGCCTTCATCGCCATCGGCAATATTCACGATGTCCATGGTGGTCGTTTCAAGAAAAAAGACATCCATTAAGCAATGGATATGATCAGAATAGAGAGGGAGGATCGCCGTGTCGTTTTTGAAAAAACATCGTAAGAAACTGATTGCCGGACTGATCGTATTGATCGTCCTGGTTTTGATTGCGATCGTCGGGATTTCCGCCTACGTCGGTTCTTCGTTGACGGAGCCGACTCGTGAGCCATTGACGACCAATCCGAAAAAAGCAGAAGGTCTTGCTTATGAAAATATTTCCTTCCGGTCCGCCAAAGACCGGACGCGCCTGTCCGGTTGGTGGATTCCAAGTGAAGACGCCAAGCTGACGATCGTCTTCGCCCACGGGTACGGGAAAAACCGGGAACAAAATGATTTGCCGGTTTTACCACTGTTCAAAAAGTTTCATGACGCCGGCTACAATGTACTGACATTTGATTTCCGGGGATCCGGTGAATCCGAAGGAAAACGTGTCACGGTCGGCGCAAAAGAACAGGATGATTTATTGACTGCCGTCAACTATGCGAAATCACGAGCATCCGAACCGGTTGTCCTGTACGGGATCTCCATGGGGGCTGCAACTTCTCTCGTCACGGCACCAAAAGCGGACGTGGCTGGTATCATCGCCGACAGTCCGTTCAGCAATCTCAAAAATTATCTCGAGACGAATCTGCCGGTTTGGAGTGGACTGCCTAACTTCCCGTTCACACCGATCATCTTGCAGGTGACACCACCGTTGACCGGACTGAATCCGGAACGGGTCAAGCCGATTGAAGCGATTCGCCGAATCGAGTATCCCATTCTCATGATTCATGGGAAAGACGACGATGCGATTCCCGTGACGGAAAGCATGCGCCTCCAAAAAGCAGCACCCCGGTCTGAGTTGTACGTCACGGAAAACGGTGGACATGTCCAGTCCTACAAACATGACCGAGCAGCATATGAAGAAAAAGTCTTATCGTACCTCGAAGATATTCGTTAACCACAAAAACGGAGACCCTGTTCCGAGGAACGAGGTCTCCATTTTAATTCACTTATCGTTTTAAAACCGCACTTCCGACAATCTTCAAGACTTCCGGTCGACTGAGTTTTTCTTTTCCGCGTGCGAGCGCATCGAGCGTCCCGTGTGCAAGAGCCAAGGGAATCTTACAGAACTCATAAATCGTCGTCTGTTTTGGAATCGATGCCAGATACGCATCCGCTTCCGCTAAGTTCTCGCGCGCATAATTAAACATCGTTTCCGTCGTCCAACCTGGTGGGAAATAGCCGACCCCGCGTTCGGCATCTTCTTGTTGATTCCGTAGGATGTTGACAGCCTGCAAGCCGCGTCCAAAACCAATCGCCTGCTGTTTATCGGTCACGATACCGGCTTTCCAGTACCAGATATCCGATAACATGACACCGACGAGTCCCGCCACGTAATACGTATATTCATCCAAGTCAGCAGCTGTTTTAACCGTCCAGTCTCGTTCCGCCCAAACCGCCATCCCTTCCGCCATCTCAGCCGTCGATTCCAGTACTTTCGCCCGAATGCCGACTGGGCAGTACGCAATCCATTCCGGAAGACGACGTGTCACTTCCGGTAACTGATTGGCATACGGTGCAATCAGCGTCCGGTATGTTTCACTCGAAAATGTTCCCCGCATCAGTAAGGCCGTCTCGCGCAACAAGGTTGTTTTGATGTCTGTCGACAACTCTTCGTGATCCTCGATCTCGTCAATTGCCCGCATACATAAATAAGCAGCGCCGACTGCTTCCTGTAATTCCTGTGATAGACGGCTGATCGGTATATAAAAGGTCCGGCTCGTCGCTTTTAGTACACGATTCGCATCTTTCTTCAGCTGCTTCGTCTCATTCATCCCACTACACTCCCTCTTTAGTCAAAAAGGTTTCTTTTCTCTACATTACTATACACGATTCAAAAGAAATGAGCATTTTTTTCGTGAGATGAAAAAACTTCTTCTGCTAGGAATTAGCAAAAGAAGCCTTGATTATGTATCCGTCCGATGTTTCAACAATTGGCTCATCAAACCGGTACTTTGCGATGCTTCCGCATTCTCGTCCTGAATCGCCAGATAGATCTCTTTCCGGTGAATATCGATTTGCCGCGGGGCATTGATCCCCAGTTTGACTTGATCGCCTTCAATCGCAAGAATCGTCAACTCGATATCGTCGCCAATTTGAATCGCTTCTCCTGCTTTTCGTTTTAAAACGAGCATCAGCGGCCACCTACTTCGGTCAAACTACCAATCATCCGTCGGTTCGCATACGTTTCGTCGAGGATGATCTGTTTCGCTTGACGACGTTTCGTCTCCATGACGAACGGGGCGCGCAAGTTTGTCGTCGATTCTTGGAACGGTTCCCGTAAGGTCACGGTCGTATAAACAGCAACTTGTGCGGTTTCTTGAATACCCAGTTGTTCTTTGGCCGACTCCGGTAATTCAAACACGTAATCCGGATCAATCCAAAACGGATTTGTCACGACAAACGCACATTCCTCTTGATCAATCGATTGAAACGACCAAAAGGGAATCCCTTCTCCAAACGGTAACAGGATAAAACGCCGGGCATCCGGGAAACCCGGTACTTCTGAAGCAAAGGTAATGATTTCACTTTCTTCTACTTGCACCGTACCAAAAAAATCAGTGTTGATTTGCATATGATTATCCTTCCCCATCGAATATGCCGCCGACCGGCCACATATCCAGTTGATTTTGTTCCCGTAGATAGATTTCGACCGTACCTTCCGTGACGTTCAACTCCGGTCGGTTGACCTGAACCTCAATCCGTGGTTTCTCAGCCGTATAGTTGAGTTGTACTTCTGCCGGCGTGTAATTGATTTTGACCCGGTCGAGACTACGTGGCGAGAAACCAAGTGTCGTCACTTCGGCAGGTGGCGTATCCCGCGATTTTGCGACGCGGGCTACTGCATTGCCTCCTTGCTCGATTCGCATCAATTGATCGCCTTCCGCTGCTGCCCGACTAACTGCCTGTTGCCCCATCTGACGACCATATTCTGCATAACGCTGGACGGACTCAAACGCTGGAAGCCGTCCCGTTTCAATCATCGCTTGGGTCGAGTCGATTTCGAGACGTGCTGCGACTGTCTCGATCGACAGATTCCCTTTTGGTTGTTCGATCGATAACGACGCCGGTGCCTGATGCTGCTCAAGCGTGGCTCGGGTCGTATTGATTCCAATCTTCGCTGACGTTTGACGCATCTCAAGATGTGGCAGATTCACCGTCCGTCATTCCCTTCTTAACGTAAGAAATCAAGCAAGGTCGGCTGAATGATCCGCGCCCCCGCGCTGAGTGCCGCACGGTGTAACGTTTCATACGACTTCAGTTCCATGATGACTTTTTCGGCTTCGATGTCTTCGTTATCCGACATGACCGATTTCGCGATAATTTCTTGATCTTCCAGACGCGACGCATTCAATTCGAGTCGGTTGACCCGCGCCCCGAGATCAGCACGCGTTTCGACCGTTTGATTGAGCATACTATCAAGATCTTTTAACATCCCTGACAATTCGGCTCCATTATTTGAACTATCAACGGCACCTGCGTCCGAAACCCCACCAAGGGCATCGTATAATTTTTTGAGCGTCGTAAACGTCTCCGGACTAAAGACATTCGTCGGTGAAACGTTGACTTGGACTTCAATTCCGGAAGAAATTTCATAGCGGATGACTTCATTTTCTTTTTCAGTTGGATCACCGTCCGTAAAAACGGTATCAACCGCCTTACCTGGTGTTGTTAAATAGTCTTTCAGACCTTCCATCGAAATGAACGGCTGATCGGTCTTTGTTCCATTAAAAATGGCTTTTTCATTATATTTCGTGTTCGCCAGTGTCCCGATATGTTCAATCAACTGACCGACTTCGCTTTGGATTGCTTTTCGTTGCGTGGCATCATACGTATCCGTCGCAGCTTGTGTCGTCAATTCACGGACCCGGCTCATGGCGGATGTCACTTCGTTCAGTGCAGAGTCCGTCAAGTCCATCCAACCTGTCGCTTCATTGACATTTTTTTTGAACTGTTCGACTTCACGCACTTCTGTCCGGTAACGAATCCCCTGCATCGCGACGACTGGATCTTCAGATGGTCGCTGAATCTTTTTTCCACTGATCAATTGTTCCTGCATCGCACTCAGTTTTTGATAACTGGCTGATAGATGTCCGATATTCGTTTTCGTCAGCATCGTTTGTGTTACGCGCATTTAGTCATCACCGTCCTACGATTCCCATACCATTGATGATTTTATCAAGCATCTCATCAACCGTAGTAATATTACGCGCTGCCGCGTTGTATGCATGTTGGTACTGAATCATCATTGTCATCTCTTCATCAATCGAAACAGCAGAAACCGACATACGGCGCTGTTCCGCACTTTCCATCAAGACGGCAGAACTCTGACCGAGCCGAGCGACCTGATCCGTTGCGACTGCCATGTCTCCAATGACGTTTTGATAAAACGAACCAATTGTCGTCGTCGTATCGGATCGTTCAAAACGAATGCTTGCCGTCTTCATGTTGGCCAGCTTCAAGGCACCGGCACTATCACCGATGTTCCCGTCTGTCGAGGTAGCAATGTTATCTAGACTCTTTTTAATGTCTGCTCCAAGCGTAATCGACTTCGCTGTGATTGCTCCTCCGTTGGAAGAAACAAAAAATTCACTTGTACCCGCTGTCTTGTCTTTTTTTACATTCGTAGCATGCGCTTCGTTGAATGCAGTCGCAAACGTCGTCGCCATCTCATCCAAATGTCCTTGCATGTTGACGTACTCACCGGTTGCTTGACCATCCTCCACGTGTCCATACATCTCAATCAGACCAATTAATCGACCTGATGAAAAACCGCCGGCTGTGTCAAATGACATCGTTTGTGAATCCGTTTTGAATCCTGTATAGAGACCATTGTCATCTGTTGTAAAGGTCAACGTTCCAGCTTGTGGTAAATCCGAATCCACTGCAAGCAACTTATCACCGTTCGGTAATTTGATTCGAACATCGATCCGACCCTCTGCCGTTTTAACCGTATTTCCAAGTGTTCCTTGCTGAATCGCATCGCCGTCGACTGATACTTTTTCAAAATCGACGTACTCTGCGAGTTCATCGAAATAACGGTCTCGTTCATCATAAAGTGCATTTGGTAACACACCAAGTGGTTCGACCGTATGGATTTCCGCATTGATATTATGAATCTTTTTGAACAGATCATTTACTTTTTTGGTCGAGACCTCAATCTCACTTTTCAAGTCACCTTGTACTTGATTAAGTGCCTTCGCCATATAATTAAACGTTTGTGTCAACGTCTCTGCTTTTTGACGAACGACACTCCGAGCACCGGAATCTTGGGGATTTGTTGATAAAGTCTGAAGGGATTCCCAAAACCCATCAAAGGCTTTGGATAAGCCGGTATCGGACGGTTCATTGATGACGTCTTCCATCCGACCGAATGCGGCTTCTTTTGTACCATAATAAGATGTCTTCGTCGCCTCGTCCCGGTATTGTTTATCGAGCATGACATCACGGACACGTTCGAGGAGTTCACCTTTCACACCGGTCCCGATTTGTCCCATCTTTCCTGTGCCGATTGCCATCGACAGTTGTTCTGTTGTCGCCATGACAAGACGTTGCCGTGAAAATCCGACGGTTCCTGCATTGGCGATATTGTTTCCGGTTGACTGGAGTGCCCACTGATTCGTCGTCAGCGCACGCCGGCCTGTTTCAAGCCCCATGAATGTTGATCCCATGTTGTTTCCCCCTTAGGCATTGCGATTGAAGTGTGCGCGGTCCAGCGCGGATTGACCATATGTAAAATCATCGGCCTCCGGTATCAACAGCTCAAGGTGCCAGTTGAGATACTGAAGCGACTGTTCGAGCAGGTCGGCATTTAGTTCATTGAGTGCCTTCAGTTGACCGATTGCCTGGAGCAACTGACGCATGGAATCGACATCTGTCGGATGAGTCTGTAGCCATTCCGTCATCGTCATCGTCCCCATCTGCTCGATCCGTTGCTGTTCCAACTGTTCGATTCGTTTCAGATGAACCGGTTCTTCCTTGACGATTTGCGAAAGACGTTGCATGTCATTTTGAATCAGGACCTGCTTTTTTTCTTCTGCTAGTTTTAATAACGGAATGTGTGCTGCCGTCAGCTGATCGATGAGTTCCATCCGTCCATTCCTCCTCTTCTATTATGTATATGCGTTCATATAAAAAACGACCCGCGCATCCGTGCCCCGAGTCGCCTCTACTGTCTGAGTTAACCTTCTTACAAGTTCAAGAAACGTTCCGCGATTTTTTTCGCATCCGGTTTATAGGTTCCATCCTGAATGGCTTGACGAAGGGATTCGATTTTCTCGGTCCGGGAAGAGGGGGTCTCACTAAAACGCATCCGCGCTTCGCTTGAGATCGTCACTTCATCCGGCCGATTCGTACGTGTTGGTTCTGTTCCTTCTACTTTTTGATTTTTTTCGTACGCTTTAGGCATATTCACCCATTTCGTAGAATCAATTCGCATGTGAACACCTGCTTTCTAGACTACAAGATTCTTAATTCAAGTTCGATACGTTCTCGGTTTCGAAGGGGCAGAAGAATCCAGCATCGCTTGGGCGAGGTCACGTCGCAGCTTTTCACGACATTCGGCACAAATCGTGCCATCACGGGAGGGCTTCCCGCAACTCTCACACATGATCTCCATCTGAGAAATCTCAGAAATCAACAATCGCCCTTCTTTAATGTATCGGTATACATTTTCTTTTTTCACACCGATAGTCATCTCAACATCGACAGGTGAGGTTCGGACTTTTCGCCGTTCTCGCAGGAACTCACGCACCTTCTCAAAATCAGTATGATCTTTTCTGATACAATCCACACAGAGATCAGAAGATTGACGAACAAATAACTTCCCACAAGTTTTGCAGTTTAATACATCCATTTCCTTCACCTCATATTGAATATCGGCAGGAATGAGACTTTTTTAAACACTTCGAAATAAAGTTACGGCAGAAATTTCGTTCGCTCCGGCTTCACGCAGTCGAGAAGCCGCTTGGCGTAAGGTGATTCCTGTCGTGTACACATCATCCACAAGCAGAATGTTTTTTCCACCAACCGGTTGAATGACGTGAAACGGGTTCGTCCGCTCGTGCCGTTGTCGTCTCGATAAGTGGCTGAGCGCAACACCATCCGTTCGCTCCAATGCCAGATGGACACGCCCCCGCAACATCCGGGCAATCCATTCGGCTTGATTAAAACGACGTTCTGCCAACCGATCCGGGCTTAACGGAATCGGAACAATCCAGTCCTGTTTGACTTTTACCTTCTTTAGCTCTGTTTTAAACACTTCGAGCAAAGCGGTATCTCCGAGAAACTTATACTGTTTCATAAATGCCTTGGCCTGCGGATGATAAAGAAACAAGGGATGTGTGACCAGTGCTTGTCCCTGCGTTCGCCACTGCTGGCAGTCCGCACAGAGCGCTTGTCCCGGTTTTCCGCAGTCTGCGCATTCCCCTTTTTTCACAAATTCTATTTTACAGGTTGGACATAGGGTTTGCCTAGTCCAGACGTTCGACAACGACCAACTTGGTAAAAATGCTTGTCCGCAAAGTCCGCAGTTCATCGAAATCCCTCCCGGTTCGCTTGTTTGATCTGATGAATCGCCTGATACATCGCATCGGAGCGGTCGTTCGCAAAAAATACAACCTCGCCTTCCGGAAAATCCGCACTCCGTCCGACACGACCGCTGATTTGAATCAACGCCGCGACACTAAACGCTTGATCGGCACCCAGTACGGCGACTTGAACATCAACGAGCGTCACACCCCGTTCTAAAATCGTCGTCGTCAATAAAATCCCGGTCGTCTGACGAAACTGTCCGACCTTCGTAATCCGGTCCGGATCGGCAGCATGGACGGTTTCGCTTTTCAGTTGGTGTTGACGGAATACTTCTTGCCATACCTTCAGGTCGTCGACTTTCGGGACGAATACGAGTCGGGGTTTCGTCGAATGGGTGGCGAGCCAGTCCAATACATCCGTCTCGGTATACGGAATCTGTAGACGGGGGACAGGTAACGGAAATCCGTGATAGCGGCGCATCAGCCGGACGGTCGGAAGGAATTTGTTGCGTAACGACGGAGTCGCACTCAGTAAAATCAGCGAGGCCCCTGACCGCATCGCTTGGTGGACGTAGCGGTGTAACGTTCGGTCGGCATGATAAGGGAAGGCATCGACTTCATCGATGAAGACGACGTCAAAACAAGCACGGTAATGAATCAATTGATGGGTCGTACCAATCGTGATATCGCCAAGTTGAAGGCGATCTGCGGATCCACCAAACAACGAAACGATTGTGGTCTGCCGAAATGCCCGCTTCACATGCACCGTCAATTCCCGCACGACATCCGCTCGTGGTGTCGTGATCAAGACACGTTTCTGTGTACAAAGTGCCCGTTCAATGCCCGGAAACAGCATCGGTGTCTTACCGGCTCCACAGACGGCGTAGACGAGCAATCGCTTCTTTTGATCAATCGTCTCGACGATTGCGCTCGCGATCCGTTGCTGGTCGACAGTCAAGTTTAGTTCGGCATGGTGGTCGGCTTGAACCGGTTCTAACGGGCGTGGGTCCGTTACCAGGTAGTCACATGTCCGCAACTTGCCAAAAACCAGGCAATGACGGCAGTAATAACACCGTTTCCCACACGTACACGGACCACGCGTCGGTAACTGACCACACCGTTGACAACGCCATGTCACGGCCGACAAGCGTTTGATTGGATAGTCGACCGGTGCGTCTAGCTGATATGAAGGAATCACGCGTCCTCTCAGATCCATCTGTCACGTCCTTTCTACGACCGGCCTTCACGCCAGCGTAGACATGTTTTTCGTCAACGTCCTCGTATTTCCTGCTCATCCAAATCGTGTCACGCCATCACAAAATGCAAACAACTCCACAAAAAAGACGCATCTACTTAAGTAGACACGCCGAAAGTTTCAACTATGCGTTTCGCTTGTTCTAGAGTTAAGCTTCTTGATACCACGTGATCCCGATTGCTCCCGGTCCAAGATGCGTTCCGATGACCGGACCAAACAGACTCATCTCGATCCGGGCTTCCGGGAATCGTGCCTGCAAGACCGCAATCTCGGCTTCTGCTTTAGACGAATCTTCTGCGTGGATGACACCGATGACGTAACCGGCTCCGGTTCCATGAATCGTATCTTCCATCATCTCTTCGATTCGTTTGACTGCCCGTTTGAACGTCCGGATTTTTTCGAACGGCACGATCTTCCCTTCGACAAAGTGAAGGACCGGTTTGATCTTCAAAAACGAACCGACGACAGCTTGCGTCATGCTGAGGCGTCCGCCACGCTGCAGATGCTCTAAGTCATCGACGACGAAATAGGCGCGGATCAGTCCTTTTAAGTCTTCAAGGCGCGTGACGATTTCAGCTGCCGTCGCACCTGCATCACGCATCCGGACCGCTTCCTTCACTAAAAAGGCTTGCGGCATACAGGAAATCCGGGAATCGATTGGATGGACCTGGACGTGCTCGACCATCAGATTGATCGTATGTAGTGCCTGATACGTGCCACTGATTCCGCTCGATAACGTGATGCCGATGATATCCGTCCCTTGTGGAAGACGTTCAAACGCATCGACGAGATCGCCGATGTTCGGTTGCGAAGTCGTTGGGAGACTTCCTGTCTGAATCCGTTGATAAAAGTCAGGTACGGAAATATCAATGCCTTCCCGGTACGCTTCTCCATCAAAAATGACACTAAGCGGTGCGACATGGACGTTGTTTTCTTCACAATAGGTAGTTGGCAGATAGGCTGTACTATCCGTTAAAATCACAATCTGGCTCATTCGTGAATTTCCTCGCTTTTAAGAGTTCCGTCGTGACATAAGGTATTCTGACAGGTCACAATCGCTTTTCATCATATCATATGTAAGGAGGTAAAAAAAAGAAAGACGGAGCCGAATCGGCTTCCGTCCTGAAATCAAACGACGACGACCCAGCCCCGTCGAATGGCTTCGACGACGGCACCAGTTCGGTCAGGAACATTCATCTTACGTAAAATCGATGACACATGGTTTTTGACAGTCTTTTCACTGATAAACAACGTATCGCTGATGGCCCGATTGGAGAACCCGTCTGCGAGCAGCTGCAAGACTTCACATTCACGACGCGTCAGCACATGGAGCGGTGCTTCCGCAACACGTTTTTCGATGGGTTGAGAAGACATCGTCTGTTTCATCTTCATCAAACGACGGTATTCTTGCAGTAAGTTCGGCGTGACTTTCGGATGGACATAACCACCTTCCCGGTAAACGGAACGAATCGCATTCACGAGCTCATCCGTCGCCATCTCTTTTAAGAGATATCCTACTGCCCCTGCCCCTAACGCATGCATGACATAAGTTTCATCGTCATGGATCGACAGAATGATGACACGAACTTCCGGATGAACTTCCATCAGACGTTTCGTCGCTTCGACACCATTGACTTTCGGCATATTTATATCCATTAAGACGATATCAGGTTGATGGGCTTCGACAAGCGGAATGACATCCGCTCCGCTTTCCCCTTCCGCGACGACGATGAACTCTTGTTCGAAATCAAGAATTCGTTTGACGCCTTCACGGAAAAGCTGATGATCATCGATGATGACTACTTTTACTTGCTCGTTATTCACAGTGTTTCCCCTCTCACTCCGGATTCCTCAACTGGAATCCTTACCTTGATGACTGTCCCTTTTCCGGGTTGCGTCTCGATCTCAAACTCACCATCAATCAATTCAATCCGTTCACGCATTCCGATCAATCCAAACGATTCATCACACGATTCGACGATCGAATCGAAATCAAATCCGATCCCATTATCTTTGACATGAATCCGAACGGAATGTTGGTACTGTTCTATGATAATACGAATGTCCCCTGCTTTGGAATGCTTAACTGCATTTTGGACGGCTTCTTGAACAATTCGGAAGACGGCGACTTCATATGTCGACTCAATCCGCTCCCCTCCCCCGAGATAGTTGAAGTGGATCGGAATGTTGGAAATTTCCTGCATATGTCGTAAGTAACGTTCGAGTGTCGGGACGAATCCGAGATCATCGAGCGTCATCGGACGTAAATCATAAATGATGCGCCGGATGTCGGCTAACCCGTCACGAATCAACGTTCGCAGACGATGAATCTCTTCAAAAGCGGCTTCCGCCCCGTTATGTTGATGGATTTTTTCAATCAAGTCTGCCCGGATCAAGACATGGGCCAGCGTCTGTGCCGGACCATCATGCATATCACGCGAGAGCCGACGCCGTTCATTCTCAGCCGATTGAAAGACTTTTAATCCCATTTCTTGTTTCTGCATCGCTTTTTCGTACTTTTCATTCATGACCTGCATATCGTCCGTCAAAAAATTCAGGACAACCGAGACACGGCTGATCAGCATGTCGGCTCGTTCAATCGTCTCATCGAGTTGAATCAAACGTCGTTCGAGTTCATCCCGCCGCTTGCGGCAATTCATCTCATCCCGTTGGTTGATGAATGATTCGAGTTGAAGCGAGTTTGCCGTCTCATACGCGGACCGGATATCTTGTTCCGAGTAGTTGTCGAAGTTCTTGCTCACGATGACGAGTCGCGCTTTCGAGTCCTTAATGTGTCGTTCCAGCCGTTCGGCTTCTTTAATATAGTCGTGAACACGTGTCTTCAGTTCCCGCAACTCTTGCTGGATCTCAGCATACTGTTCACGTGAACTTTCTGTGATGCGAACGATTTCTTCCCGACTTTCTTCTACGACACCAATGATGTTCTGTACGATATCATTCAAGGACAGTCGCTCCCCCATCTCATTCGTCATACTACTCCCTCCGTTCCTTGCCAGTCCCCACGGTTGTCTCTCTCTCTAATCGTCGTTATGCTAGAAAGAACTAGTTCACGAGGAGGACATTTTTGATTATGACATTATTTAATTATTATACAGTAAAAGAAAACGGTTTCCATGAAATCATTATACAAAAGTCACGATTTATTACATATTTAGCGCGTGCCACCTCAGAAAAAGAGGCACAGGGCTTCATTGCGGACCTCAAAAAAAAACATCACGATGCGAATCATAATTGTTCCGCTTATGTCATCGGTGAACGAAATGAGATCCAAAAAGCCAATGATGACGGTGAACCAAGTGGGACAGCCGGCGTCCCGATGCTCGAAGTCTTAAAAAAACGGAATCTCCGAAATACCGTCGTCGTCGTCACCCGTTATTTCGGGGGCATTAAACTCGGTGGCGGCGGATTGATCCGCGCTTATGGCACCAGTGTCTCGGAAGCCTTAAATGCAGTCGGGATCATCGAACGGGCTCCTCACGATCTCGTTGAAGTCACAGTCGACTATACGTGGTTAGGGAAGCTCGAGAATGAGTTGCGGGCAACACCACACATCATCGAGCAGATTCATTATCTCGATCACGTCAAGATTGACGTCTGGGTGGAAGAAAAGGATGTCCCTCCTTTCATCGACTGGATGACGAACCTGACAAATGGACAAGCGGTTTTCGAGAAAACCGTTTCCCGCTACATCGAACGTGACATTCAACCTTGACCTGCTATACTGATTGTAAAGAATTTAAAAGTTTTCTAATAATTCAGTAAAGTAAGGAGTAATGAACTGTGGATGACTCAAAACGATCCCGTTCTGCAAAACAAAAACCGAAACGGTCTTGGTTTAAAGTGTTTGTCACCGTATTCCTAGTTGTTTTCATCACAGGAGGTGCCGCATTTGCCTATGTCGCCAATAAAACGTTTCAAACGGCCAAACAATCAGAAGTCGAACTGTCGCGTGGTGATAAATCAGACAAACGGGCTGCTGCCGTCGATTTGACGAAAGACCATTTTTCCGTCCTGCTTGTCGGAACGGACGAACGGCCCGGAGACACATCTTCACGAGCCGATACGATGATTGTCGCAACTTTCAATAAAACCGATAAAAAAGTCAACCTGCTCAGCATTCCACGTGACTCCCTCGTCATGATTCCGTCTGTCGGTTACGAAGATAAGATCAACCATTCCTATGCCTTTGGCGGAATTGATTCGACGATCGAAACCGTCGAGATGCTGCTTGACATCCCGATCGATTATTATGGCTCGATCAACTTCAATGGTGTTGTCGCAATCGTCGATGCCGTTGGCGGGATCGACGTCGACGTCAAATTACCAATCGATACGTTGAACTCATCAGACCAAAAAAATGGTGTCAAACTCGAACCGGGTCTTCAACGCTTAAATGGAGAAGAAGCGCTTGCTTATGCCCGGATGCGTTATCAGGATCCTGAAGGTGACATCGGACGGACAAAACGGCAGCAACAGGTCGTCCAAGCAATCATCGATCAGTCGACATCTTTTGGATCCATCACGAAGCTAAATAAATTGATGGATGCGACTGGTGATAACTTCACGACGAACATGTCACTGACAGAAGCGTTCCAGCTCCAACCGTTCGCGAAGTCCCTGAATGCGGTCAATCGGATTGATTTGAAAGGAACCGACACGAAAATCAATGGTGCCTACTATTATCAGCTTGATCCAACATCACTGACAGAAGCAAAAGCCGCCTTAAAAGAACAGCTTAACCTGCCAACTACAGCTGACGATCCAACGCTTACGCCGGAGGTCACGGATGATTCGACAACTGGAATCAACTGATTATCCAGCTCTCTACCACCTTCAACAACAAGCTTATCAAGTCGAGGCGGATTTGATTGGCGCCTCTCACTTCCCACCACTCCAGCAAACGGAAGCCCAACTGAGGCAGGAGCAGCCCAGCGGTTATGTTTGTGTGTGCGAGGGATCACTTGTCGGGATCCTGACCCTTGAACAGGAAACGATCACACGGCTGATCGTCTCCCCGGATCATTTTCGTCAGGGGATCGCGAAACAGCTCGTGCAACATGTTTTGACGAGACAAACCGTTCGTTTCGTCTCGACGGCTGCTGCAAATCATCCAGCGATTGCCTTATATCAACAGTTTGGATTTCGCCAAACCAACCAACAGACACGTGATGCGATTGTCCTCGTGACACTCGAACGGTCATGAAAAATGAGCTGGCGATGTACTTGCTCCCATCGAAAAACGAACGACTCCCTGTTACAAAACAGAGGAATCGTTCGTTTTTTTTGTCTTGAGCTCGATTTTGACTCAGACCGAGTTCATGATCGTACCGACCAAAGCACCGATTATCACGATGCGAAGCGGCGACTGTTTATAGAACCGAAGCAGACAGAACAAACCAAATGCGACGAAAAAATCGGCACCTGTCTTGACGCTTGATGTAAAGATCGGGTCATACAAAGCTGCCAGTAAAATACCGACAACTGCCGCGTTCACCCCGATCAACATCCGACCGACCTGTTTGTTCGAACGGACGCGGTCCCAAAACGGGAGCACACCGATGACAAGTAAAAAGCCGGGCAAGAAAATAGCGAGTGTCGCAAGGATCCCGCCCGTCAGACCGTTTACGACTGTTCCCAGGTACGTCGAAAATGTAAAGAGGGGTCCCGGTACGGCCTGAGCTGCCGCGTAACCTGCAAGAAAACTATCACCGGTCAAAAAATCCGGAACAAGTGACTGCTGTAAGAACGGTAAGACGACGTGCCCGCCACCAAAAACGAGCGCTCCTGCGCTGTACATGATACTTGTGAGTTGGACATTCCCTGTCGCGACATTCGCTAAAATCGGTGTCGCAACGAGCAAGACCACGAACAAGACCAAAGCAGTGATGCTGAAAAGACGTGGAACACGAATATCTAACTTTCCGCCACTTGCTGGTTCATCCTCGAACCAAAATAGGCCAATCAGCGCTGCAAGAACCAAGACGCCGACTTGTGCGAGCGGGTGTGCGAGGAGCAAGACTCCTGCAAGGGCAAGCAACATCAAAAACAACCGTTTCGGACCGACGGCAAGTTTGGTGCCCATACCAAGCACGGCATCGGCGACGATTGCGACGGCGACGAGCTTTAACCCATGAATGAAGCCGGCTTCTGCCAAATTAAGATCCGTCGCAAGCAACGCAAAGATGACCAAAAGAATACTCGACGGTAACGTAAAACCGATGAATGAGATGACGGCGCCGATGACGCCTCCCCGGACAAGCCCAATCCCCATTCCGACCTGACTCGAAGCCGGACCGGGCAAGAATTGACAGAGAGCGACCAAATCGGCATACGCCTTCTCATCCACCCATTTCCTTCGTTTGACATATTCCTCGTAAAAGTACCCTAAATGGGCGACGGGTCCGCCAAATGATGTTAATCCGAGCTTCAAGGACACGATAAAAATTTCGATCCATCTGTTCATATAACCACCTCCACCACTGATCATACGAAAAGTTTGTAAATTTTTTGTGACAACCTGCACCTTCTGATTGGATTATTTAGTACGACCATAGGTTCCCGCACGCCAGACCGCTTCGATCGGACCTTGACGGTGGCGGTTTAAGTACCAGTTCGAGAACACGACTTGTACTGCCAACAACACGATGACAGACAACGTCCCTTGCCATAACGGAATCGTTCCGTACATCCCCGTCAAGAAAATCAGTGCCGTAAAGACCATCGTCTGCATCAAATAGTTCGTCAACGCCATCCGCCCAAGCACTTGAAAACCAGACAGCGAACGACCGGACCGAAGGAGCAAGGCCACCCCCGCTGCATAAGTCACAGCAAGCGTCCGTCCGGACAACCAAACAAAAAAGTAGTTGGCCAATCCGTCCGGCACCGGTCCTTGATGAATACGAATGATTTGATACAACGCAGGGAACGACAGGACGAGACTGATGCCAAATATCAGCGCAAGTGTCCGTGTCGCTGGCGGTCGGATTGTAAAACGCTCCATCAAATAGGCACCGATCAAGAACAGTGATAGGATTTCCGGAAAAATCGTCAGTGTGTTACTTAACGCCTGTGGCAGCTGAACCGTTGCGTGATAGGATATGTAGTCAATAAACTGCCGCGACGCTACCAGTTCCTGAATCGTACCATCCGGCTCTACGATTGATTGGTCCCCCTCCGAACGGGCATACATATAAATCGATACGTATAGGAAAAACGTATAGAGTTGTAAGGCGATCCCCACAAATAACTTCGCCGTCGGACGGGTCTTGACGAATAAGAGTAAAAAGAAGCCGCTCAACGCGTACGTCTGAAGAATATCTCCTTTCCAAAACAAAAGATGAATCAGTCCGAACACAAACAAAATACTCAGCCTGCGAACGAATATCCATAATGATTTCCCTTTGACACGGAGACGATCGATAAACAAAATAAAGCCTGCTCCAAACAACACACTGAACAACGTATAGAATTTCGTTTGAATAAAGAGATCAAACAATAACCGAAGCACCTGGTCTGCTTGTCCCATCTCACTCGTCAAACGCTCTCCGAGAAAACTCGGCATGTTGACGAACAGAATCCCGCACAAGGCAAATCCCCGTAAGACATCCAGATAGACAATTCGATCTGTACGTTCCATCAGATTCATTTTAGACACCCCCAGCGTCAATCAGCCGCTCAAATCATTTGAGCGGCTGATTGGTTATTTTGATGTAATTCGTTCTAACAGATTGAGTAAGGGACGATACCGTTCACCGAGCAACCCAAGTGACTCGACTAAGATATCGAGGACAAGTAACAACATGAGTAACGAGACGAGAGCTCCGAGCGAAGTCGTCTGGGAAAACAGAATTGCTGTCATGCCGAATACGGCACACAGTCCATAGATGACGAGCACGGCTTGCCGCATCGTAAATCCAAGATCAAGCAATCGGTGGTGCAAATGGGCTTTATCTGGCGCAAACGGTGGTTTCCCTTGCAGGACCCGACGCACGATCGCAAACAACGTATCAGAAATCGGAATTCCAAGCAAAATAACCGGAACGGCCAGTGAAAACAAGGTGACATTCTTGAAACCTAATAGTGACAAGACCCCTAGCATGTAGCCGAGGAACAATGCTCCCGTATCGCCCATGAAGATTTTGGCCGGATAAAAGTTGTGGAACAGAAAACCAAGCGTACTCATCAACAACAGAATCGCGACGATCGTCACGTAGACGTTGCCTTGGATGACGGCCAAGCTGATCAGTGTCAACAGGACAATGCTCGAGACACCTGCTGCGAGTCCATCTAATCCATCAATCAAGTTGACGGCATTCGTGATTCCGATGACCCACAAGAACGTCAACGGCACACTCCACCAACCGAGAAACAGTTGTTGATCAAAGGGGAGATTGATGAATTCGATCCGAATCCCGCCATTTAAGACGACGACGGCGGCAACGATCTGCCCCATCAACTTCAGCCGGGCATTCAATTGAAAACGGTCGTCGAGTGCTCCTGTCAAAATGACGACAAAACCACCTACCAAAATATGCGTCGCATACGGACTTGAAGGTTGCAAAATAAAGTAGCCGATCATGAAGGCGATATAAATCGCGAGTCCGCCTAAACGCGGCATGATCCGCACGTGTACTTTTCGCGCATCCGGACTGTCAACGGCACCGACTGCAATCGCAAAGCGTTTCACGACGGGTGTGATCAGTAAGGCCGCGATAAAACAGACAATGGACGCCGTCCATAACATAATAACATCACGCTCCTGCGCGAATTATATCATAAAAAAAAAGAGCCGACGAGCGGCTCACATAAAGATTGGAACTTCTGCAGACGGATCATATGTATAGATACCACGGCCTACTTTTTTAATCGCAGGGTTTGCTTGTTCGACCTTCGCCATCAACTGATAGATGTTGCTGATCTGGTGACGGTAACGTAATTCGAGTTCCATCTGAATGTCACGTGCTGACATCGACTCGCGTTCGCGCATCAAGTCACTGATCTGGTGGACATACACTTCCAGCGGGTAACGTTGATTGACACGACGTTGTTTTAATGGACGTTCTTGTGTCACAGCGATTTCTTTTGCTGAGTCGCCGGTTCCGCGGCTCAGTTCCGCGATTAAGTATTCTGCGCGTCGTTGCAAACGACGATATTCCTCTTCGATTTCCATCAGCTCTCGGTAGATGTGTTCACTCGTTCCCATTTGTTGACCTACTTTCCTAAATTAAACATAAATATTTCAATTATGTTTCAATTGTATGTTTTTTGAAATATAGTTCACTACATTTTGCCTCTTTAATATATAATTTTATTATATATTTAATTATTCTGTAATATTTTTATCTCATTGGGTAGCAGTTAACTACACTTCATATTAACAGAAAGGAGCTAGAACGGAACATATAAATTATAAATTAAACTATTTCAAAAGCACTTAATTGACTATATAAGGTTTTATACGTATTCATTTTACTTAAAAGGAGACTGGAAATTTAATGGACAAATTAACTAAAATCCTGACCTCAGCGTTAGTACTTTTGCTTCTGATCACCGTCGTGTTTCCGTCCTCATTAGTATCGGCTGCAACTGGAGTAACGTTTACGAAAACGACGTATAAAACAACCGATTTGTTAAATCTACGTTCAGCAGACTCCGTTTCCTCAAAAAAATTGACATCGATTCCGAAAAACACAGCCATCACGTCCAACTACCGTGCTGGTGATTGGTATCGCGTCACGTACAGTGGAAAGACGGGTTATGTTCTCGGTCAATACTTAACTAAAGTCGTTTCGGGCACGACATTTACGAAAACGACATATCAGACGACTGATGCGTTATCGTTACGTCAAGCTGCCTCGACGACATCAACACGGCTGTTGATGATTCCGGTTAAGACGTCGATCGATTCTAGTTTCCGTGATGGCAACTGGTATCGCGTCACGTATAAAAACAAAACAGGTTTCGTCTCTGGCTCCTACTTAAAAAAAGTGACCGCTGCTCCTACCACTGCTTATACGACGACGGAACGGCTGAACTTACGTAGTGCGCCGACGACTTCCGGCACGTTACTGATGACGATCCCAAGCAATCAGGTCGTCCAATCGTTGTCCATTAGCTCAAACTGGCATAAAGTCACGTATGGCGGGAAAACAGGTTATGTCATGGGAACCTATTTGAAAAAAGGAACGGCTTCCCCGACTGCGACACCTGCCGGCAAAGCCGACTACACTGGTGCGAAGATGTATGTCCTGATTGATTCCGGAAGCACAGTCGCCCTGCGTTCTGCCGCTTCCGTCTTGAGTGGACAAACTGCACGACTCGGACGGGGAACACCGCTCGTCGTGACGAATAGTCTCCATAAAACGCGTGGTTTCGTCGCCGTCCAAACGGCAGATGGTCGTCGTGGTTATGTAGAAGCGACGTATTTGACCCTCTTCCAACCAAACACCTCCAACCGTCCGCTGATCGTCCTCGATCCGGGTCACGGCGGGTATGATCCTGGTGCCGTCCGATTCGGACTAGCAGAACGTGACATCGTCTTAGCCGTTGCGCGCCAAGTCGCAGGTCTCCTTGAAGGAAAAGTCGATTTGACGTTAACACGGTATACGAATGATTATTATCCTACATTAGGAGACCGGAGTGCGATGTCAAATGCACTTTCGACATCCCGTTTCGTCAGTATCCACATCAATGCTTCTTCTGCAGTAAGTGCGTCAGGTGCGGAAAGCTTTTATTACAAAGGATCGACTTCGATTCAACTCGCACAAGCCATCCAGCAACGACTGACGAGTTATGCCGGCATGAAGAACCGGAATGTACACTTCGCCAATTATGCCGTCATTCGCGGCACTCAAGCCCCGGCAGTCTTAGCAGAACTTGGATTCTTGTCAAACAGTGCAGATCGTGCGAAACTCGCAAGTCCGGCTTATCAAACACGTTATGCCCAAGCGATTGCAGATGGGATTCTCGCTACACTTTGATCAAATGAAGTAAGTCAAAAAGCCCTGATTCCTCGCCCGGAATCAGGGCTTTTTGGCATGACAAAAGGACCGCTCAGGGAAGCGGTCCTTTTGTACTCACATGAAAAGAGATCAATCAGATAAAACAATCCACCATCAGGGAATGGTTGATTTTCATTAGCGACTAGCTAGAATTTGCTCAAGGGAAAGCAAATCCGTCGAATCGACACGATAGTCTGCCTCATGTAACGTCGTTTCCGGTCCGACTCCAACAGCATACATGCCTGCTGCCTGAATCGCCGTAATACCTGCGGCTGCATCTTCTACACCGATACAACGTTCAGGTGCGACGTCAAGCGCTTCAGCTGCCCGTAAAAACACTTCAGGGTGTGGTTTTGACTGGGCAACGGTCGCTGCATCGACGATATCATCAAAATAGTGTCGGACTCCAAGTGCCTCAACGACGGTCAACGCATTTTTAGAAGCCGACGCCATTCCGATCTTCAAGCCAGCAGCACGGATTTCATCAAGGAACGCAATGATTCCCGGTAAGAGATCCTGTTCTGAGATATGTTGGATCAACGTGACGTAATGATCATTCTTTTTCGTTGCGAGCGTTATCTTCTCTTGCTCCGTGAAAGCATCTTGCTTTCCGCCAAGTGTTAAAATCCGCTCGAGCGAATCAGTTCGACTGACGCCTTTTAGTGTTTCATTGAAATCCCGGTCGAACGGAATGTCCAGTTCCTCACCTAGTTGTTTCCAAGCCAGATAATGATACTCGGCTGTATCGGTTATTACGCCGTCTAAGTCAAAAATGACCGCTTCAATCGTTGGTGCCATCCGACATCCATCCTTTCATCCATCGTACATGAAAGACAAGAAATCGAATGATTTGCGCAAACGATTGCACTTGCCTCAAGAATTATTTTACCTGTTCCCTCACTTCTTTGCAAGCGTTATCAAAAAAACAACTTAAAAAGCAGACTCCTTTCAATAGAAAGCGTTTTCATATTCAAGGGAATGTTTTACTTTTTTCGTTCTTTACTATTCGTTTTACAATTTTTAACTGTTATAATAAAAACGAGTCTGATAGTCGAACTGAAGGAGTGACCAACTATGTTTCAGCGTGTTAAACAATTAATAGATGAACAGAGTCGTAGAATGCGGCGTTACGAAAAAACCGTTTTATTAATTAACAGCTTAGAAGCAGAAATGGAACAAAAAACGGATGAAGAATTACGACGTTTGACACAATCCTTAAAAGACCGTCTTCAAGCCGGTGAAAAAATCGAAACCATCACGGTGACTGCCTTCGCGCTTGTCCGGGAAGCGAGTAAACGGACGCTCGGATTACGTCATTATGATGTCCAGTTAATCGGTGGGCTGTCGCTTCTTTCAGGACATATCGCGGAAATGGCGACGGGTGAAGGAAAAACGTTAGTCGCTTCGCTCGCAAGCTTCACACAGGCCTTACATGGACAAGGTGTCCACGTCATCACAGTCAATGAATACCTGGCCAGACGTGATGCCGAGCAAATCGGTCAGATTCACCGCTTTTTAGGTTTGACGGTCGGTATCAATTCTGCTGACTTATCTTTTGAAGAAAAACAACACGCGTATGCGTCTGACATTACATATGGTGTCGGGACAGAATTCGGATTCGATTATCTCCGTGATCATCTCATCATGCGGCCAGACGATCGCCTGCAACGTCCACTTCGCTTCGCCTTGATTGACGAAGTCGACAGCGTCTTAATTGACGAAGCGAAAACGCCCCTCATCATGGCAGAACGCGATACGGTTCATGAAGGGTTGCAACAGCTCGTCCGCCACGTCATCCAAGACTTTATCGAAGACGCAGATTATACGTTTGATGAAGAGGTCAAAGCGGTTGCCCTGACCGATCAAGGCATCGAAACGATTGAACAGGTTTTTGGTATCGATCAGCTGTTTGCCGCTGAACATGCTGTTTTGTTTCATTATGTCATCCAGGCACTCCGGGCTCATGTCGTCTTACAACGTGATGTCGATTATATCGTCAAGGATGATAAGATTGCCCTCGTCGATCTGTTCACCGGGCGTCTCATGGAAGGGCGCAGTTTGTCTGACGGTCTCCATCAGGCACTTGAGGCGAAGGAACAAGTCAGTGTGACGGAAGAAAATCGGACGACGGCCCAAATTACGATCCAGCATTATTTCCGCCTGTATCACCATGTCTCCGGTATGACAGGGACTGCTGCGACTTCGCGTGATGAATTTTTGAAGACCTACCGGATGGACGTCGTCTCGATTCCACCAAACCGTCCTAAAATCCGCGTCGACGAACCAGATGTCCTGTTCTTGACCAGTTCTGAAAAATATACGGCAATCGCCAGAGCGACAGAAACGGCACATGCGACCGGACAACCGGTCCTTATCGGAACGACATCGATCGAACAGTCTTTGAAGGTTGCGCATGTTCTCGACGAACGACAGATCCCTTACGAAATTTTGAACGCCAAAACGGTTGATCAAGAAATACGGATCATCGAATCCGCCGGACGACAGGGACGGGTGACGATCGCAACGAACAT
Organism: Exiguobacterium sp. KRL4; assembly: GCF_001870785.1. Lineage (GTDB taxonomy): Bacteria > Bacillota > Bacilli > Exiguobacteriales > Exiguobacteriaceae > Exiguobacterium_A. The sequence continues at coordinate 19,702 of NZ_MOLV01000008.1, read as the reverse complement.
GGCCGGTCGTGGAACCGATATCCTGCTCGATGATACGGCAAAAGCAAAAGGCGGTCTGTTTGTGATCGGGACAGAGCGACATGAATCCGTCCGGATCGATAATCAGTTGCGTGGCCGGGCCGGGCGTCAAGGTGATCCCGGGCGGACCCGCTTCTATCTTTCGCTAGAAGATGATCTGCCCCGGCGTTTCGCACGCGATCGCCTGATTCGCGTAAAAAAGAAGCTGGGATCAGTCACAGGACCCATCAGCGCGAAAGAAGCCCAACAATTGATGGCGTTTGCGCAAGAGACATGCGAATCCGTCAACCGGAGTGTCCGCGACGATCTTGTCCAACTCGAAGAAGTCATCAGCGAACAACGTCTTGCCATCTATCGCCTGCGTAATCAAATCGTTGACTCGACGACACTGGATCAGTTCGTCCGACCATTTGCGGCTCGGACGATTCATTTGTACCTCGAACATCATTTGACAGACGAACTGGTCCCGGAAGAATGGCCGATTGATTTACTGAAAACGGAACTGGAACAACTCCTTCATCAACCGATCACACTCGTCTTAGCTGATACGATCGATGGCGTCAAACAACAACTCGAACCGTTGATCGACTCCGTCGAACAACAGATGACAGTCCACTTAGCCGAACAGGAAGAAGCGGCGCGACGTTTCATGTTGCTTGTACTGGATGAACAATGGACAAGCCATCTGACAGCGATGAACTCGTTGAAAGAAGGAATCCACCTACGTAGTTATGGGCAGGAACAACCCGTCCGGATCTTTGAACGAGAAGGCATGGATTATTTCCGGTATGCCATCTTAAGTTTTGAAAAACACGTCGTTTCTGGACTTTGCCGTTCGGAAGAGACGTCTACACCAGGAGGACTGATTCATGCAACCGTCGACTGATTCGTTATTGATTCAACCTGCTCTTTACTTCACCGAGGATATGCCGATCGTCAAGGAAGACGAATATGTCTTTCGTTATGCCTTGAATCAGTTACCGAAGCTTGGACCTGGTCAGCTCGCGATCCATTTGTTTCAAGTCTTACAGACGGAACCGTTACAGCTGATTGCTCTGTTCCAGAATACGCTCGAGCAACATTTCCAGCTCAATGACTTGGTTGTCCTTGTATTGTCGGGTGATCAGCTCGTCGCTCGGAAAACGTTCACGATTGAGGAAGTACCGGTACTTCTTCCGAAAGCGACATTACCGCTTTGGCTCGATTTTTCAGAGGAAGAGCAGTTCGTCGATTTGTCGACATTGGATGCTCCGCTCCAACTCGTCTTCTCGAATGAGCAGTTAACTGATCTCGTGATTGATGATTCGTTCACCGCTCCGGAGCAGCGTTTGATTCGACAAATTGCTTTCTCTCATCCTGCGCCGCCGACAGATGGCTGGTCGCTGTTGCCGGTCTCACTCTTCAAACGTGAACAGACCGTCGATGCCATCGTCCTAGTCCGTAATCCAAGTGAACAGTCGATTGAGCTCGATCCACTCGACTTTGAATTAACCTGCGGCGATCAAACCGTTTCAACCACTCAGCATGAAGCTGTCACGGTCTCTGCCAAAAGCGAACGCGCCATCCGGTTCGTCTTTGACTACACGGCAAAAGTAACGGATTCACTCGCGTTACGTTATCTTCCTTAATCGTTTCTTCAAAAAAATGGACTTCTCGTCAGTGACGAAAAGTCCATTTTTGATTATCCTTTTAATAAACCGATGACACGGACGTTGATTGCTTTTGGTTGGAACGCCAACATGTTTTCCATGTCTTGCGCAATCCGTTCCTGTACTTTACCGGCCGTTTTGATGATCGACATCCCATATTTGATATGCACCGACAGACTGACTGTGATCGCACCGTCGACATCTTCGACTTTCACGAGTTTGACCATCTGTTTTTCCTGTAATTTTGAATCGTCCTGTGTAAAGGCAATCCCTTCTGTTTCCTGAACTGCTACTCCAGCAATGACTTCAATGACTTGCTGAGACACGTTTACGACACCATCCGCGTTATTTAAGTTATATGACATACTATCCACGCCCTTCATCAATTAATCGCTCTACTTTAAATTGTATAGCATTTAACCTTTTTTTGAAAGGTCTTGTCGTTCTTCGACGATTGGCCGAATATCAATCTCGATCAACGGCCGTAAGATTCGAACGACGAGCGGATGAATGATCAGACCGACAATCAATAACGCGACACCGGTGACAATCAACATTGCGAGCCACGGCTGCGGCACAAATGCCTCTGTCACGTATTGCCGCCACGCCATGACGAAGAAGACGTGAAGCAGATAGACATACAAACTGAGTTCGCCGGCGCGTGTCACGAGCGGCAGACGACGCATCGGCACAAGCATCATGAATCCAAGTGACGCCGTAATCGAGAGAAAATAGATCACGCCGTGTTTTAAGACACCGATCCAGGCATCACTGTCGTACTGGACAACATACGGGAAGCGATGTTTGAAAGCATTGGCGAGGGCGACGATTTCTTGAGGCGTATCCCGCCACGCCTCATATAGAAGAAAACCGACGACACTCGCAAACGCCAGTCCGCCGATCAATCGCACGTTCATTCGCCGCTTAAAGTTTTTCGGCATTTCAAAGATGCGAATGAATTCATGTTCCGACAAGTAGTTCCCTAAGAGGAAGTAAGGGTAAAACATGATTAATTTCCGTAAAGCTAAAAATCCTGTGTTTTCTAGCTCAAAGCCATACAACAGGGCAAAGGCTAGACCAAACCAGACATACCCGCGCAGATGAACGACGTACGGTGTGACGATGTACCAGACGACCATGACGAATAAATACCAGAGTGCCCAGTACGGACGTAAAAGATGGGTTCCGATATTTTCTCCAGACAGGATGGGCAATCCTTCATTAAACGTCGCCCACGAACCGATCAGGATTTGCCAGACACAATAGACGGCAAAGAGTTGGATCACCCGTAAATATTTATTTTCACGGAAGAAGTAACCACTTAAAATAATAAATAATGGCATGTGGAACGAATAGATGATTAAATATACTGTTTCGAGTAATTTCCCATCGTAATCAAACCGTAGATCCGTCAGCATATGACCAATCACAACGAAAATGACAAGAAATCCTTTGATGTTGTCAAACCATGGATTTCGATTCATGTTACACTACCCCTTATACTCCCTCGAAAGGAACGATTGTTTTATGAAAAAATCACTAATCATTCTATCGGTCGTCGTAAACGTCGTCCTCCTTGCCCTCTTACTAGGACGAAAGCCCATCGAGTTATTCGAATCCGCCTTTCCTGCAACGAGTACGCAACCCGTGACGACATTCCAATACACAAAAAATCCGAACTATGTCCGTCTGAATAGTCTTTTCCATACTTATCAATACCCAAAATCACCGAATGCTGTCATGTTAGGTGATTCGATGACTAATTTTGGTGACTGGCGGATCCTGTTAGATGATCCGACGATCGTCAATTTCGGGATTCCGGGTGATACGACGGAAGGATTTTTAACTCGGCTTGATCTGATTGTCGAGATGAAACCAAAACGTGTTTTCTTAATGGGAGGCATCAATGACATCCGCCATTTCACGCCGATTCCAATAATTACGGAAAACATGACGACCATCGTGACGACACTCCGAAAAAATAACATCGATGTCGTCATTCAGTCAACGTTACCTGTCGCTCCTAAATATTCCGATTCCGTTCGTGTCAATCGGGAAGTCGAAGCCTTGAATCGGAATCTCGAACAGCTCGCAAAATCAGTCGACATGCCGTTCGTCGACTTACGACCAACCTTGACCAACCAACAAGGTTATCTTCAGAACCGGATGACCTACGATGGTCTACATCTGGTTGGTGGTGGCTACTTGCGCTGGAGTGATGCCTTGAAGCCGTTTGCTGAACATCTCCAAATCACAGAAAATAAATAGCGGTTCTCCTGGCGTCCGCGATCGTTCTCGTCGTCAGTATCCTGTACAGTTTCTACCGGACAAAAAAAGACACATCATCCGACTGCTAATCTGACAAGTGGCTGAAAAAAGGGAGGTTCCGCAACCGGAACCTCCCTTTTTCTGACGTCCATGCAGAACATGAACCTTTGTTGTTTGTTCAGTCTTCTTGGTTTTTGACACCCATGTACGCGGCGATGCTTGATGCTGAGAATACAGCGATTGCGACGATACCGACTGAAATCCATACGACTTGATCCATCTTTTCTCCCCCTTGTATGTAACCGTTCACTTTCTTTTTTTAGCGTACACGAAATTCGTCAAGAAAGAAACACATTTTCCATGTCTAACGACTAGACGTTTCGGGAAAAAGTAACTATAGTAGAGGGACAACTATAAATTGTCAGAAAATTCGATTATTTAACAAGGAGGTGATTCTGATGGCTACCCCAATTCTAAAACCACGACTTATAGTGCGGCAACGAAGTACAGTCAACTTTGGCTATTGGCTCGTCATCGGTCTCATTGCATGGACGATGCTCAGTTTCATGACCGGACTTCGTGATACCCTTTCGAACCTTCCCTTCTATGAAAGTGTACCGCTTGCTCTATCCGTCATCTTGATCACAGGGATCGTATTGAAAATGGCTCGGGATGAATGGTGGATTCGCTATCTCGATCGTCAAACTCAGTTTTACATCGGTCATGACACGGTTTTGACCTGGTGTCTCATCATCGATAGCATGTGGTTGATCCGTAAACCGATGCGCCGTGAACTCCGTCACCTCTATAAACACATCACACAAACCAAAACATCCCAAGAAGCGATCGAAACGCTTGCCAACCAACTTGTCGAACGTGGTGTCCTCATCGTCTATTCTCGTCCAAAAAGTGATCATCCTGCTTAACTCAAAAAGGCATGGGATTCAGGACACCCTCTCCTGAATCCCATGCCTTTTGCGTGCCATTACTGTTTAGCCAACCAGTTTGTTGCCGCCTCGATTGTCGGCATGACGAGCTGGTGACCATGATGGGACCAAGTCACGTCAACGTCTGCGCCGGCCTGTTCGAGTAGTCGAGTCAGCTCCTCTGTTTCTGAAGCCGGACAAATTGGATCATTCGATCCAGCTCCGATGAAAATTCGGACTTGTGCGGAATCCGGTAAAGCCACGCCACGTCGTGGGACCATCGGATGAAGCAGGATCGCCTGTTCAAACAACCGTTTTTCGAACATCATGTTCGCCGCGATGTTCGCTCCGTTCGAATAACCGACTGGTATGAGTTGATTGACGGAAAAACCATGCGTTTCACTTGATTCATGTAAAAAGGCGATGAGTCGTTCTGTCCGGAGCGCAAGATCTGCTTCGTCAAACACACCTTCTGCCAATCGTTTAAAGAAGCGTGGCATTCCGTTTTCCGTCACCTCGCCCCGGACCGACAGATAGCCGGCTTCCGGATGTAATAGTGAAACGAGCCCAATCAAATCCTGCTCCGTCCCGCCTGTGCCGTGTAACAAAAGAAAAATTGGTGCGCCCGGTTGTTTCGCTGGTTCAAATAGATGAATCATACAAGTCTCCCCTTTGGTAGTGTGATTGGTGCGACATGTCCTTCAATCGTCGCCCGGTGTGCTTCGAATTGCTCTGGTAACTTCAAATCTTCTCCCAGTGCTTCAAACGCTTCATCGACGGCAAAACCAGGGGTATCGGTTGCGATTTCATGCAAAATCCGACCCCGATCATGGAAGTAAATCGATGTGAAGTAATGGCGGTCTTTGACTTCTGTCGTCATCAGACCAAATGCATTGATTTGTTTCATCCAATCGAGTTGATCCGCCTGGTCGTTCGAGCGCCACGCGATATGGTGAACGGTTCCTGCTCCCGGTCGTCCGACAGGGACATTCGTGTGTAAAACGTCAACCGTGTTTCCAAATTCACCGGCCGCTGCGTATCGGTCCATCGTTTCCGATCGTTTCGCAAGCGTCAATCCGAATGCTTCCGTCAAAAGACGTGCCGTATCCGTTGGATCGTGCGACAGCAAAGTCGCTCCGGCAAACCCTTTGATGGCGACGTCGGTAGAAATCCCGTCGATTTCAAAACGGCTGTTTGGTCCCTCGGTTCGTTCGACCAGTTCGATTTGTAAGCCATGCGGATCCTTGAAGAACAATTGCTTTTCTCCAAACCGTTCAGCTTCTTCAAACATGACATCTTTTGCGGTCAAGCGGTTTTTCCAAAAATCGTAGGCACCGGCTGGAATCGCATAGGCTGTCGTCCCGACTTGACCGGCACCGACTTTCCCTTGCTGAATCCCTTCAAACGGGAAAAAGGTGATGATCGTCCCCGGTGCCCCGGACTGATTGCCAAAATAAAAATGATACGTCCCCGGATCATCAAAGTTGACGGTTTTTTTTACGAAACGTAACCCGAGTATCGTTCCGTAAAAATCAAGATTTTCCTGTGGATTGCCGACCATTGCTGTAATATGATGAATCCCTTTTGTTTTCATGAGTATTTTCTCCCCTTCATTCTACCTTATAACAAAATAATAGTAACTAATTTACTAAAAGTAAACAGATATGCTTGATTGATTTCTTTCTTTGGAACCTTTACCCATTTCCTTCGTAGAAGTATTAGGAAACGAAACGTGACACGTACGACCTATCTTGATGAAGGAGGACTGATCCCTATGCTAGAAATTAAACAGATCACGAAACGATTTGGAGCATTCACGGCCGTTGACGAACTGTCCTTTGAAGTGCCGGAAGGACAAATTTTTGGTTTGCTGGGAGCGAACGGTGCCGGTAAGACGACGACGTTCCGGATGTTACTTGGTTTGCTGAAACCGACGGAAGGTTCGATCACGTGGAAAGGACAACCGATTCCGCTCTCAAAGATTGGTTACCTCCCAGAAGAACGTGGATTGTATCCGAAAATCCGCGTCGATGAGCAGTTGATTTTTTTAGCCGAATTACGCGACATGAAACGAAAAGATGCCAAGCAGTCTTTGCAGGAGTGGCTGAACTACTTTCAGATTCCACAGTATGAAAAGATGCGGGTCGAACAACTATCAAAAGGGAATCAACAAAAAATTCAATTGATTTCCGCCGTCCTACATAAACCCGACTTATTGATTTTAGATGAACCGTTCAGCGGACTGGATCCGGTCAATGTTGAACAGTTAAAGAAGGCCGTCCGTAAATTGACGGCAGAAGGCACGACAATCGTCTTCTCGAGCCACCGGATGGATCATGTCGAAGAATTATGTGAGCATGTTGCGATCCTCGACCATGGAAAACCGGTCGTCGCGGGCTATCTCCCCGATATCAAAGCGGGCTACGGGAAGACACGTGTCTTACTGACGACAGATGCCCCTCCGCTGTTATGGGATGCGCTTCCTGGGATTCTTCAAGTCGAATCAGACGGAACCGGCCATAGCTTACAAGTCGAATCAAAAGAAGCCGCCGATTCATTGTTACGTCATTTGATCACGGAAGGATTCCGCGTCGAACGATTCGTCTGGGATCAGTTATCACTACAAGATATCTTCATCGAGGAGGTCGGAAAACGTTATGAACCATAAATTCTTCACCTTGTATCGTTTCAGTCTGTTTCAAAAATTGCGGGCTAAAAGTTTTCTGATCTCGACTGTCCTGATGATCGTTTTTCTCGTCGGCTTCAGCAATATCGAACGGATCATCGACTGGTTCTCCGGTGATGATCCGAAAATCGCCGTCGTCAGTACACTTGACACCAACATACTCCCCGTTTTAAAGCAAGTCGGTATCAAAACCGCTATTACCGAAAAAGACTACACGCAAAAGCAGGCACGACAAGTCGTCGACAAAGGTAGTTATGATGCGGTCGCTTTATTGTCCGATGACCCGTATCGTGTCACACTGATTAGTGCCAGTCCGGAACAAGAACTGCAGACACAGCTATCGACGGCCTTAAAACAAGTCCGCGATCAGAACATCATCACGGAGGCAGATGTCGATCCCGCTTTACTCGCGTCTCTCGCCGAACCAATCGAAGTCAAACAAGAATTGACCTCAACGGGTGGGAAAAATGAAGATGAGTTGTTTGCCGCTTCGGCTCTCGTTTATGTTTTGCTCTTTTTGATGTACTTCACGATTGCGATTTATGGTGGGATGATCGTCACGGAAATCGCGAATGAAAAATCATCACGGGTCATGGAACTATTGATTTCAGCGGCCAGTCCGATTCAGCACATGCTTGCGAAAATCACGTCAATCGCAACCGTCAGTCTCATTCAGCTGTCGTTACTCGTCGGCGTCGGTTACTACAGTGCACAAAGCAGCAGTCTGTTTGACGAGCTATCGCTGGATTCACTAAGCGTCAAGACGATTGCCTACTTGTTCGTCTTTTTCCTGCTTGGTTATCTGCTGTATGCGACGTTGCTCGCTGCACTGGGTTCACTCGTCAGTCGGGTCGAGGATGCTCAACAGGTGACGTTACCCGTCATCATGTTGATTGTCGCAGCGTTCACCGTCTCCATCTTCAGCCTGAATGCACCGACGAATCAAGCGGTCGTCGTCTTATCGTTTGTCCCGTTCTTTACCCCGATGCTGATGTTCTTACGGGTCATGCTGACGGAAGTCCCGGTCTGGCAAGTTGCCTTATCACTCGTCTTGATGGGAGTCAGCATCGCTCTTGCACTCTTCGTCGGAACAAAGTTCTACCGCGGTGGCGTTTTATTCTACGGATCAAATCCATTAAAACAATTACGCCGTATTTTAGGTGGTCGCCAGTAGTGGTTTACAAGACGAACCGTTTCCGCTATCGTTAGGTGAGAAAAAGCCTTGAGGAGGAACTACGTTATGCGGTCTCGTTTTTGGGCAGCGATTTTGTTTACAGCTGCCGCCATCGTCTCGTCCCTTGTCATGTTCACGAAATTCCCGCAAGCAAGTGAGACATGGAAACTCGTCCTCGCCTACGGAGGGACGACATTTATCGTCAGTCTGTTTTATTGGTCCCTCGTCACTCTCCGAGTCCAGTCTTCACGTCTATACGGAAGCTGGATCGGTGTTTTTATTGGTGGGACGACGGTCTTGCTCGTCTGTGTCGCTCGTTTTCTGATTCGAGGAGACTTCATGATGATTTTCAAATGGCAGGCGATGCTCGGTAGCCTCACCTTGAACTTCGGTTATGTCGGTTGGGTCTTGATCATTGCTAACGCCATCATCGGTTTCCTGATCGGACGGACACGACAACAAGGACGCCGTGCACCACGTCCTGCGCCACACCGTTAATTGATCATCCATCAAAAAACGCCGTCTCTTCTTTAAGAGATGGCGTTTTTCGTTCGGTCATTTCCGGTGATAGCGGGCACGATTACTCGATTGACTGAACTTCGTATAATAGGCGGTTTCCGGGACATCGAGTCCTTCCGTCAGACGGTCGAGGTACTCATCGAGTTGGAGCATCGTCGGTAGCTTATCTGTAAACAATTCAAACGTCTCGGTCGCTTCTTCACGCTTCAATTCCCCTGCTTCCATGACAGCTTCGACAAGCTCATGGAAAATCCGTTGCTCCGTCGCACTCATCGTCTGTTCGATTCGCTTGACGTCTTCGTCATACATGAGGTCAAATAAACGCATCCGTTCCTCAAGCTGCTGTTCGATCATCGTCTCGTCCTGCCCCATCGTCTGCTCGTAAGCTAATCGCATCTCTTCCAACGGCGTTTTTTCTTGCATGACGAACTTCAAGGACTCTCCGGTCCAGATATGCCGTGCCAAATAGCTTGAATCAATATGCAACGCTTCCGCCAACGATTCGATATACGCTTTTGTCGGATATACTTCGCTTAATTCGGTGCGTCGAATGAAATAAGACGCGACACCTAGATTTTTTGCCAACTGATCAATCGAGATACCGGCTCGTTCTCGTAAGATACGGATGCGGTCACCGTATCCCCGGTAAGGTGAATGGTCGAGCATGTTACCCCTCCTCGCTATGCTTTTATCATACCCTTGAATCAGGTATCGGATACATCGAACTTTCGCACGATTTTTTAAGCAGATGACGTGGATAACGCACCCACAACGGCAAGATGCTGATCAAGTAACAAAACGTGACGATACCAATCCAAATCAAGGAGAGGGGCAGAAACGGTCCGAGGTCCAGACCTCCTTCAGACAAGATCACCTGAAACAGTAACCAGGCGTGAAAAATCGAGATCAGGTACGGGACCATCAACACTGCTCCATACTTGACGAGCAGAAAGGTTCGAATACTGCGTTTGCTGAAGCCAAGGGCAAACAACGTTTTCAACCGTTTCTGTTCCTTCTCTGCCGTCATCTGCATCCACACATGCAGGAAACTTGCATTGATGACGAATAACCAGACAGTCAATAAGATGACGACGAATGAGACGAGACGGACAATCCGGATGCCATCCAGTTCATCTTCCGTTTCATTGATCAGTTGGTACGGTGCCTTTGCCTTTTTGGCCATGTCGGATTTGGATTGAATGTTGCGAACGATCGACATCCACTTCTCCCAACGTTTTGTTCCGTAGTCCATATAGGAAGGTGTATCAAATACATGGATGGTCGCAAGCGGACGCTTGATACGCGCAAAGTCGCTGTCACTGACGACAAACAAGGTCTCGATCCGGTCGTTGTATCCGAACAACAGACCATGATCCGAAGCCCTCGTTAAAGCGTAACCTGCCTGCTTCATCTCCGCTTGTGCTTGCTTCATCGTCGGTGTGACTTCCTTGACCTGGACCGGTCGAGCCGGAACCATGAACGCCTGTCCACTCGTCAAGGGGCGCCGTTCATATCCGAGATGCCGCATCAATTGGTTGTAATCCGATAATGGCATCACATAGCGCGTGTTAAAGGATTTTAAGCTGACGGCTTGTTGGTATTTATCCGGGAACGTCTCGGTCATCGTCTGCTGGATCGTTTCAAGCCGCTTCGACGGTTTTGTCGATTCTTCATAATAAACGAGACCAAACTGGTTTTTCGATGATACATCAAAACCGATGAGTTGAAACACAAAGACAAGCCCCACCGCCGTCAACGCGCACGACGTCAAAATCGTCCCGAGCGCTACCAGCGTACTGTTCGTCCGTAGTTGGACCGCAATCTCGGAGACGATTAATTTACGTAACGACAAACGCCGGGGGCGATATAGTTTCAACAGTGTTGGAATGACATGCCGGCAGAAAAAAAAGGAGCCGACGAAAATGACGAACGGAAAAACGAACAAAAAGTTGCCCTGCCGCGTCAATGCCAGGAAATAACCGTAAAACAGCATGAGTACGCCCAATACCTGAACGGTCAGACTCAGGCGGACCCGAAAACGTGAATGGGTCCGGACGGGACGATCGGGTCGAAACCGATAAATCGCGAGGAAGGTCGCGATCAATAGGGCAAGTAACGCCCCCGCAATCAAGACCAAAAAGGAGGTGATTGAAATCTCAATCGTCAACCGTGGGAGAAACATGACTTTTTCGATCGATAGTAACATCAATTTCGTCAACACGACACCAAGCGTGATTCCGGCCGTAATCGCCAAGCCACCGACAATCAAAATCTCAATCAGGAAGTATTTTAAGAAATGCGAAAATCCACTGCCGAGTGTCCGCATGATCCGTAAATCATTTTTCCGATGCTCAAGCATCGTGTAGGTCGTCGAATAGATAAATAGAATACTAAAAAATAAGATGATGACTTCTGCGATAAAAACAAAAAACATCGTCAATTCAATGACTTGATTGAGTTGACTTAAGACTTTCGCGATATTTTGAAAAGATTCACTCACGACGAGATTCCAATAACTTGTCGCAATCGTCATCGCAACGATGATGGTCAGCGCATAGCCATAATACAGACGTTGATAGCGTTTGATATTACGTAGGGCGTATTGCAGATAAGTGATGTTCATCCCCTCCTAATAGTGAAAGCGATTCGATGACACGCTGAAAGAAGACACGACGTGGTTCATCCCGGAACAACTCCGTCTGAATACTCCCGTCTTTTAAGAACAGGACATGGTTACAATAAGACGCAACTGTCGGATCATGGGTGACGATGACCATCGTCATCCCGGATGCATTTAACTCTGCCAACAACTCCATGACGTGTTTCGTCGCCTGAAAATCAAGCGCTCCCGTCGGCTCATCCGCGAGCATCAAGCGAGGGGCATGGATCAAGGCGCGACCAATCGCGGTCCGTTGTCGTTGACCTCCGGAGACTTCATCGACCTGCTTATCGAGCAACTCGTCAATCTGTAATCGCTTCGCGAGATGCTGCATTTCTTCTCGTGCTTCTTTCGTTTTTTTCGAACCGAGCATGAGCGGGACAAGCATGTTTTCAGCAACCGTCAACGAGTCGAGCAAGTTAAACTCCTGAAAGATGATGCCAAGCGTCTCCCGCCGAAATCGTGTCGTTTCTTTTCGTTTGAACGTCGCTGTATCAATGCCTTCGATCAAAATCGAGCCCCAGCTCGGTTGATCAAGCGTCGCCAGCAAGTTGATCAAGGTCGACTTCCCACTACCAGATGGTCCCATGACGGCGACCATCTCCCCTTCCTCGACCCGAAAATTGATGTCGGTCAACGGCTGTTCCGTCACTTTTCCGGGATACACTTTCCCTAACTGCTTGACTTCAATCATCCTGCTTCCCTCCTACGAGTTTTAAACGACACACTGTTCCGACCCCTTCCGTACTCTCCAGTTCAATCATATGTCCGAGCTTTAAACAGACTTGGCTCACGAAGTAAAGTCCCATTCCGGTTGACTCTCCATACCGTCGACCGTTTTCACCGGTAAAGAAGGCATTGAAGACACGCGGCAAATCCCGCTTCGGTATCCCGACCCCATCATCTTCAATCGTCATGATGACCTGTCCCCCCTGCTCGAACGCCCGGATGACGACCTCCCGTCCATGACCTGCCGTATATTTGACGGCATTCGTGATCAGCTGGAGCAATAAGAAGCGAAACCATTTGGCATCTGTATACACATATAAATCAGGTGAAAGCTCAAGCTTCGGAAAAACCTGATTTTTGACGAACAGTCGTTTTTCTTGATTGATGATCCCCGTCACTAATGTCCGAAGATTCAACTGTTCCGCCTTCAGATCCGTTTCGATCGCTTCAAGTCGTGAGGAATACAACATCTGATCAAGTCCAATCCGCATCCGGTCCACCTCATGACGTAAATCGGTCTGAAACTGTTCTCCCGGGTGTTCGAGAATCAATTCAATGACCGAAAGCGGCGTCTTCATCTGATGGATCCATTGATCGACATACCGGTGCCGTTCCTTTTCCTTACGTCGTTCTGCAAAAAGACTGTTCCGAAAAACAGTCTGCTGGCGTTCTAAAAACTGTTCGACGGCAGCCGCAAGCGGTTCATCACTATCCCCCCGGATCGGTTCTGCGACTGAATGAATAGGTGTCTGGAGACGTTTGAGTAACGGCAACATACTAAAAAACCGATAACTCAAATAGATGATGAGCGCGATGCCATTTAAAAGTGCGATATAAAAAAACGCTGCCGGTCGATACAAATCGTATAACCATAAAATAATGAATAATGCCACCATCTGTCCGCTAAAAAAGAGAATCCCCGGAATCGTATGTCTAAGAAAAAGCTTCATTTGTCCAAGACCAGTTTGTACCCGACTCCACGGACGGTCTCGAGACCACCGATTCCGATTTCGGTGAGACGTTTTCGAACGCGGGTGATGTTGACGTTTAACGTATTTTCATCAACAAACGCTTCGTCATCCCAAATCCGTTCCAACAAGTCGCCCCGGCTGACGATCCGTGGACTCGCCGTCAACAACATTTCTAAGATCAGTCCTTCTTTCTTCGACAGCTCGATCGACCGCTCCTCATGTTCGACGATATAGCGATCTAGATACAGGGTAATCCCCGCTTTGTTGACCGTTCGTTCGTCACTTTCATTGGACAACGTCCCGTAAGCCCGCCGAATCTGACTTTTGATCTTCGCGATGACGACGGCTCCTTGAAACGGTTTGACGATATAATCATCCGCCCCATATTCAAGTGCCATGACTTGATCCATTTCACCGACACGCGCTGAGATGAACAAAATCGGGGCACGTGTCTTCATCCGGAGTTGGCGGCACCAATAAAACCCGTCAAACTTCGGCAAGTTGACATCAAGTAAGATGACATCCGGCTGTGTTTCCTCGAACCGGGCGACGACATCCCCAAGCCCGTCCTCATGTACCACCTTAAAATCGTACCGTTCCAACAGCTCCTTTAACAACAAGGCAATCTGTTGATCGTCTTCTACTAATAAAATTGTTTCCATCAGAGAATTCAGCTCCTTCTTCCTCCATGATACCGGACAAAAAATGGACTGGAAACGATTATTCGTTTCCCGTCCATTGGAATCACATGACAATCTGACGATACGCTCGAACGGTGATCCAGTAATACATTAGATAAACGACCGTATAGCAACCGATTGCAAGCGACATCGGTAAGACCAGATTATAGTTCAGTAATTTTTGTAAAACTTGCATCGCAAACAGACTGTGGATGAGCCCCAGCAGATACGGTAAAGAGAACATGAACCCGACCAGCCGGCGAATGATCCCGGTCTGCTCTTGTTCATCGACCCCGATCTTTTGAATGATTGCAAATCGTTGTTTCGATTCTTCTGCTTCCGCAAGCATCTTAAAGTAGATGATGGATCCGGTCGCCAGTAAAAAGACCAGTCCGAGGAAACCGGCGGCAAAGGCGAGCAGTCCCGTCGTCGCCGTCGTCATGGCATAGACGGGATAATACGCTGCCATGTCTGTCTCTGCTTGTTTACCATACAGCTGTTCCAATCGTTGGATCAATCCATCATCCGAACGTTCGTCGGAGAACTGGTAGTTCGTCAGCATCTCTGCTTGTTCCGGGATCATCGCAAAGGCATCATCGGAAACGGCAAAGGCCAGACGTTTTTTCGCATAGAGTTGAGTGAGTGGTAAATTCGTCGCACCGGTAATTCGAAAGGAACTATGATCATCTTTAATCGTGACACCCATCGGGGATCGGACGGTCTCTTTCAATAGATCGTTCCCCTTAAACGTCTCAAGGACAATCGCTTCATCTGAATCCGGTTCTGCCAACACGTTTTTTCCAGTACTCTTCGCTAACTTCTCATAATCGGAATAACTGATATAGCTGAACTGACCTTTTTCCCCATCAAATCCAAACGTCTGATACGATGTCGTCAACGATAATGGATTTGGTAATTCTTCAAGCGAGTGTGTGACGTTCTTGACGTTGACCATTGTCCGCGACTCGATCGTCTGATTCGACTCTCGAATCAACTTTTCCGCTGCTTGTTGTTGACTCGCAATCGAAAGGCTGTATGGCATCTGTTCTTCGACTGTCTGATCAATGTAATAGTAGATGGACGTCGCCGTTCCGACCGTCGTCAACGTGACCGCCGTGATGACGGTAATCGTCGATAACATGACCGCATTGGATTTGATCCGTGATACCAGTTGTCCATGTAAAATCAAATTTGTGCCTTGGTAATGCCGGAGACGCTTGCTGAGTAGACGCAATAAAAAAATCGTGAAGTAACTCATCGTCCCAAACGTCCCGACAATGATACACACCATTAAAATCGGTGCGACGAGCGTAAAGTGTTCGAGCAGCGGTTTTCCGGTCAGATAGTAGCCAACAGCAATCAAGGTCACGGATAACACGGCAAGTACCGGATGGACTTTTGGAATCGTTTCGACCTGTTGTTTCGCTTGAAACAGCTCAATCAACGTAAACCGGTAAATCGTCCGCGCTGATCGGAGTGCGATCAGCAGGAAAATCGTTAAAAAGACAAGAATCGTCTGACCGATTGCATCGGCATTCATCGAAAAATCGGCTTGAATGTTCATGCCCATGACGTACGCGAGCAGCTGGACAAAATATTTCGAGGCGATCGTTCCGAACAACACACCGATCAACAGACCGATGATGCCGTATCCCATCGTTTCAAGAAACATCAATTTGGCAATTTGCTGGCGTTCTAAACCAAGCAAGGCATAGAGTCCAATTTCTTGTTTCCGGCGTCGTAGGAAAAAGTCACTCGAGTACCAGATGAATATGGCTGAGAAAAGCGCCAGAATCACACTAGATCCCGTGAAGACCGTCCCTAATTTTTCGTATGATTCATTAGCTTGCAACATGGCTTCATTGGATCGAATCGCTAAAAACGTATAATAGATTAAGATCGCAAACGTCACGGCACCGAGATACATCATATTTTGACGAATGTTCTTTAAATTACGGAACGCTAACTTAAACAAGTTCACGTGCAGCACCTCCAAGTTCCCGTTGCACTTCCATGATTTGCTCAAAAAATTCCTTCCGGGTCCCGAACTGATGAATTTCCCGGAACAACTCCCCGTCCTTGACGAACAGGACCCGCTCCGCATATGACGCCGTCATCGGATCATGCGTCACCATCAAGATCGTCGCTCCCTGCTCGTTCAACCGGACCATCGCTTCAAGCAATCCCGTGGCCGACTTTGAGTCGAGTGCCCCGGTCGGCTCATCCGCTAAGATCAGCGACGGCTGATGAACGATTGCTCTTGCTGCTGCCGTCCGTTGTTTTTGTCCACCGGATAGTTCGACCGGTCGTTTTTTCAACAAGTCACTAATACCCAACTCCTGTGCTACACTGGTCACCCGTGCCAGGATATCTGTTTTCGGGAGCTGTTGGAGGGCAAGCGGCAAGGCAATATTTTCTTCGACCGTCATGGTATCGAGGAGATTAAAATCTTGAAAGATGAACCCAAGCTGTTCTCGTCGAAAACGTGCCAATTGTTTTTCCCGCATCCCGGTCACGTCTTCCCCATTGATATGAATCGTCCCGTCCGTCGGCTGATCGATCGTTGATAAAAGATTCAACAATGTTGACTTTCCGGCACCCGATGGTCCCATGATGCTGACGAATTCGGATTGATGAATCGTTAGCGTCGTCGGATGAAGTGCCTCGTGCCGGGCATTTTTCGTTTGGTAGACTTTCGTAATCTGTTCTGCATGTAAGATGGATTTCATGTGATGGTTCCTCCCGTATTGTTCGTGTTACCACTAGTGTAACGGGAGTACGTCCCTTACAAGAATCGGCTAGACTTTCATTCATCTTACAAAACAGTAAGCTCGGGACGGAGACGACAAAAAAGCTCCTTCGTCTAGGACGAGGGAGCCGGTCAGTTGCGTGATGGATTATTTATGTGTTGCTTTGAAAAGTTCTGTTTCGCCTGCGACAACAGATGTGCCTTCAGCCGGTACAGCAGAAAGTGTAAATTGATCATGATTCGTCACGATGATTGGTGTAATCGTTGACGGTGCATTCGCACGGATGAAGTCGAGGTCGAACTCAACGAGGACGTCGCCTGCTTTGACTTTATCGCCTGATTGAACGTGTGCTGTGAAACCTTCACCTTTTAGGTTAACCGTGTCTAGTCCAACGTGAATCAACAATTCAAGACCGTCTTCACCTTTAAGACCAATGGCGTGTTTCGTCGGGAAGATCGTTTCGACTGTTGCGTTGATCGGTGAAACAACTTTACCTTCTGTTGGCTCGATTGCAATTCCGTCACCCATCATTTTTTGTGAGAAGACTTGATCTGGTACGTTCTCGATGCTGACGATTTTACCTGTAAGAGGAGAAGCGATTTTTGTGTTCCCTGCGTCATTACCACCAAACAATTTTTTAAAGAATCCCATGATACTATCCCTCTACTTTCTCGATCGTTGTCTTCCTGAAGAAGATCCGATTTTTTTATAGGAGCCAGTTCAATACGAACTCGCTCACGTTCTCACAAAAAGCATACGTTTGTAACTCTGGTTTTGCAAGTATTTTTGTGTGATAATAGTTAGAAATCACAAGGAGGCGCTTACATGTTAACATTTTCAGAACTTACATATGTCCGTCCTGACCTAAACGTCCTTGAAACTTCTATGCATGCCGCAATCAATCGGTTGCATGAAGCAACAGACATCGATACGGCAAACAATGCCATCACTGAGATTAATACCCTTAGAAATCAATTTGAAACTGCCAGCCAGTTGGTCGAGATTCGCCATACGATCGATACACGCGACAGTTTTTATGAAACGGAGCAGGGATTCTTTGATGAAGCCGGTCCCGTCTACCAAGGATATGTATCAAGTTATTACCAAACCTTGACGGCTCATTCACTCCGCCCCTCACTCGAGTCAACGTGGGGCAAACAACTCTTTTTACTCGCGGAAGCAAGTCTGAAGACATTTTCGGATGAAATCATTCCTAAGCTCCAGGAAGAAAATCGTTTGGCAAGTGAATATACGAAACTGATGTCTTCTGCTCAAATCGAATTTGATGGCAAAATCTTGAACTTGTCTCAATTCGGTCCTTACTTACAGTCGCCTGACCGTGATGTTCGAAAAGCAGCATCAGAAGCCCGCTATGGCTATTTAAAAGAGCACGGTGACGCGATTGACACGATTTACGACAAACTCGTTCATGTCCGGACCGACATCGCGAAGACACTTGGTTTCCCGTCGTTCGTCGAACTCGGTTACGCCCGGATGTTGCGTGTCGACTACGATCAATCGATGGTCGAAAACTACCGTGAGCAAATTCTCGAGACGATTGTCCCGATCGCCACCTCTCTAAAAGAACGCCAGCAACAACGAATTGGTGTCGATTCCCTTTATTATTACGATGAAGGGTTTGCTTTCAAATCCGGAAATGCGACACCTCAAGGGGAAGAAGCGTTCATCATCGAAGGTGGCAAGAAGATGTACCGCGACATGTCCCCGGAGACAAATGAGTTCTTCGAGTACATGATCGAGCGTGGCGCACTCGACTTGACGGCTAAACCAGGTAAAGCGGGCGGCGGATACTGTACGTACATTGCCGACGAAAAACTTCCGTTCATCTTCTCGAATTTTAATGGGACAGCTGGCGATATCGACGTCTTGACGCACGAAGTCGGACATGCGTTCCAAGTCTATGAGA
This sequence comes from Exiguobacterium sp. KRL4, assembly GCF_001870785.1. Classification (GTDB taxonomy): domain Bacteria; phylum Bacillota; class Bacilli; order Exiguobacteriales; family Exiguobacteriaceae; genus Exiguobacterium_A. Next base: position 746 of record NZ_MOLV01000008.1, on the reverse strand, counting down.
GCCGTCACTTCACAGTGCCGGAATATGGTTTCCCGACCTATGAAGCATGTGAGATTCATTCAATGTCGATGGAATACTTTGCGTATCCGTGGATGGAAGAGTTTTTCGGTGACCAGACTTCTAAATACAAATTCAGTCACCTCGCAGGCGGCGTCACCTTCTTACCATACGGTGTCGCAATCGATGAGTTCCAACACGTCATCTACAGCCAGCCGGAATTAACATCTGCCGAGCGTCGTGCGGCATGGCGTTCGATTGAAAAAAAATACTTGCCACACCGCAATTATGAAGAAAATGATTACCTCGATTCAGGTGCCTGGTGGCATCAGCAAGGGCATGTCTTCGGAAGTCCGTTCTATTATATCGATTACACGCTCGCTCAAGTTTGTGCCTTCCAGTTCTATGCCTGGATGGAGCAAGACCGCGAAGCAGCCTGGAAGTCGTACCTCGCACTCTGTAAAGCGGGTGGCTCAGAAAGTTTCCTCACGCTCGTCGAACGTGCCGGGTTGAAATCACCATTTGCTCCTGGAACGGTCAGCGCAGCCGTTGCACCAATCAAGGCGTACTTGGCGGAAACGGATGATCTCGCACTCGATCGTGTTTGATTGATTTACAGGCAAGACTTCCAGTTTCTGCAGGAGTCTTCTTCTTGCCTGTTTCTCAATCATCATACTCGGATGCTTAAAGTAAAAAAACAAAAAACCGAAACGATCTGTTCCTTCTTGATGAACTGAACCCTGAATGGT
>NZ_MOLV01000007.1 GCF_001870785.1 Exiguobacterium sp. KRL4 | reverse complement strand
TTGATTTGCTTTTTGTTAATCTTGTGTTTCATTCATTGTTTGTATCCGAAGATACGTTTTTTGCCTCATCGTTCAGTTTTCAAAGTTCGTCGTTTCGTTTAAGTCGTGTTAGCGACTTTAATAGATTAACAGGTTCTTTCGATTATGTCAACCACGTTTTAGAAAAGATTTTTCAGCCCCAACAAACCGTTTATAAAAGGCGTCTCGCTGGAACATTTATTAATATACCAACAAAATTCGACAAACACAAGCATTATTTCAAAAAAACTTTACAAAGAGTTTAAGAACCCTTTGCAAAGTAGTTACAGCCTTAACATACTGATTGCAGTAAAGACGATGTTCGCTGGTCGTTCGGCCAAACGTTTCATCAAATATGTGTACCAGTCGACGCCATGCGGAACATAGATCACGACACGGAATCCTTCCTCTACCAATTCCTTTTGCCGATTCGGTCGCATCCCTTGCAGCATCTGGAATTCAAATTGTTCGAATCCGATTCCCTGTTGATGCACGAAACGGATGACTTCTTGAATCATGTCTTCGTCATGTGTCGCCACCTGCGTATAACACCCTTGCAAAAGGTTTTGTTTGACTAGCTGTAAATATGTCGCATCGACGGTTTCTTTCCGTTCGATATAAATATCAGCTGGACCTGTGTACGCTCCTTTAACAACACGAACGGTGGATTGCAAACGTTCAAGATCGAAGCGACTGCGATACAGATTCGCTTGCAAGGCAATGCCGACGTTTGAAAATCTTGTTCGCAGCTGTTCAAATACATGTATGATCGATTCACATACCGCCTCTTCTTCCATGTTAATCGTCACGCGCATATCAAAACGTTCTGCCGTTTCTAAAATGCGCGTCATTTGTGCAAAAGTGATTTCTGGATTTAACCGTAAACCAACTGATGTAAGCTTCAAGGACACTTGGGCATTCAGTTGATCTTCTGAAATACGGTGAATGACTTTTATGCATTCATCCGCGATATCGATGGCGTCTTTTTCTGATTCGATGAACTCACCTAAACAATCGATGGTCGCCGCCCGCCCATCTTGATTTAACGTTTGGACGGTTCCAACGGTTTCATCCAACGTCTGTCCACCAACAAAAAATGTGCCACCTAGCGGCAAACCGATTTTTCGGGCCAGCTTGATCAATCGTTTGTCTTCCGCTAAGTATTCAAATACAGGGCCTGTAATTTTTTCAATCATCCAAAACACCTCCTCTTTCTTTCCTTTCCCTGATCAACAAAAAAAACGCCTTTCTTCTATATAGAAGAAAGACGTCAAACGTACAAGAACACTTAGTGTAACCAGATGAAGTACGCCAGGAATCCGAGGGACATCGCATACATGATTGGATGGACCTCTTTCGCGCGACCTTTTGCGATCATCGTGATTGGATAAAATAAGAATCCGAACGCGATCCCGGTTGCAATCGAGTACGTCAGTGGCATCATGATGACCGTCAAGAATGCCGGAACTGCATATTCGAACTTCTTCCAATCAATCTGGAGAAGCGAAGAAGCCATCAAGACGCCCACGATAATCAATGCCGGTGCTGTAACCGGCGCCGTAATCACCGCAAGTAGTGGTGAGAAGAACAAGGCAAGTCCGAAGAATAATCCTGTGACAATCGCCGTCATCCCTGAACGTCCACCGGCTGCGACCCCGGCACTCGATTCAATGTAGGACACCGTTGTCGACGTTCCGAGAATCGAACCAGCGACCGTTGCTGTCGAGTCCGCGATCAAGGCACGACCGGCACGCGGGACTTTATTATCTTTAATCAAACCGGCTTGGTTCGCTACAGCAACGAGTGTTCCTGCTGTATCAAAGAAATCAACGAAGAAGAATGTTAAAATGACGACTGCCATCTGTACCGTAAAGATTTCGTTAAAGTGTAAGAACGCTTGTCCGAATGTCGGTGCGATGCTTGGTGGCGCCGAGACGATCTCACCTAGACCGGATGGTACGGGAATCAAGCCGAAGATCATCCCCGCAATCGCTGTAATGATCATTCCGAAGAAGATGGCGCCTTTAATACCACGTGTCATTAAGATCGCTGAAATGACTAATCCGAAGACGGCAAGTAATGTTGTTCCTTGACCAAGATTACCAAGTGAGACGAGTGTTGCTTCATTGGCGACGACGATACCACCTGTTTTCAAACCGATGAAAGCAATGAATAAACCGATTCCGGCAGCAACTGCCATTTTAAGGGGTTCAGGAATCGCATTGATGATCGTTTCGCGAATACCGGACGCCGTCAAGACCATGAAGACAAGTCCGGATACCAAGACACCGGATAAGGCTGTCTCCCATGGAATGCCCATTCCGATGACGACGCTGTAAGCGAAGAATGCGTTAAGTCCCATACCGGGCGCCAGGGCGATTGGGTAATTGGCGAGTAAGCCCATCGTCACCGAACCGATGATCGCAACGAGTGCCGTTGCTCCGAAGACTGCTCCTGCATCCATCCCGGCTTCAGCAAGCGTGTTCGGATTGACGAACAAGATGTAGGCCATCGCGAAGAAGGTCGTCATACCGGCGATGAACTCTGTGCGCATATTCGTACCGAGTCCGTTGAAGTCGAAGTAACGCGCAATCGCGTTCTCCTTTTGTTTTGGTTGTTGCGGTTTCATCTGTGTGCTCATGGTTGCCCTCTTTCCAAATAAGCCGTCTCAAGAAACGAAAAAAACGGCAGTTACCTAAGCGGTAAAAGCCGTTTCTTTAAGCGCACACCAGAATCAGTGCACGCCGTAGTAGGAACCTTTAGGGTGTTCCTGTAGAGACTTCCGGGCCATATCCCCAGAATTATACGGCATTATTTTTTGTTTTTTTAGTGGATGATTAAAATAAGAACAGACACATCGTAGCACGCACAAAATAGACGGTCAACCATAAAAGCGAAATTTAGTTCTTTAATTAATCCGAACGTTCGGTTTTGGAAGCGTTTTTCTTTATTTGCTTTGGCTTGAATATGTTCTTCAGGACGCTTCTTGAATAACAATTGATGAACTTGCAACTGAATCCGTCGTTTTCCGAACGCGATCACCATAACTACAGCGAATACGGGCATAACTAAAACTTTCAGTTCAGGCAATTCTTCGAAGTAAGAGGATGCGACCAGACCTTTCACAAAAAAGAGAGTAGCTGATGAGCTACTCTCTTTTAACAATTAACTATAAAATTATCTTCTATCATCTCGATCAAGTCCGTTGTTTCGATCAAGATCATTATCTCGATCAAGTCTGTTATCTCGATCAAGATTATTCGTTGTACTCGTACCATCATCGATATCCGCTTCTTCACGACGAACTGTTTCTGAGACGATTTCAGTATCTTGAACTTTCCGTTTCCCGACCACAATTTCTTCAGTAACGACATCTTGTTTTGAAACTACAACGCGTTCTTCAGAAAGCGGGACATGGATGGAGTCATTTTCGTCTACAAACGCCTCTGTTCTCGTTTCGCTCTCGTTGACTGGGCGACGTTCTACATATACTTCTTCACGCTCAACAGGGACTTCAATGGATTGTTGATCTTCGACAACACGTTTGCTAACGTTTACTTCTCCAGTTTGAACTCTTTCTTTATCAACGTTCAAACGTTCTTCATGTAGGCGAATACGTTCTTCCTCTGTCCCAACATCTGATGCAGTAGTAGATGTCCGATCCATTTCTGAAGAGTTATCATAATCCTGATTCCGGTCCACTTCTGAAGTCGTACCGTATCCTTGACCATAACTCTGATTGTGTTTTTCGTAAGAATCCCCATAATCACTGTCTACGTACAATACCAATTTTCCATTCTGTACTTGACGACGGTACTCTTCTGATTCAGTACGATCTAGCCCCATACCATTGAATGCTTCCGTAGAAGAATCATCAGAGAAGGCAGCCATGAATTTCCCCATGAACCCTTGATGCTGCTCTTCACCCGTAGTATCCACATTCACGTCTGTCTGGTCTTTCAACATAGAAAACGAATCTTTATCTTGTGCGACGACATACATATCTCTTTCATTATAACCCTGTGCCTTTAATTCATTCACCTTGCTTAATACTTCCGCTTGGGTATTAAACACGTCGATAAATGTATTCTCTTTTCTACTCATGATCTCTTCCTCCTTTTGGATTAACAGCGTTTAAAATTTAATGTTAAAATCAAATATCAAACGCTTACAAATAATTTTAAATGCCAACATTTTGAATTTCCCCTACTTCTTTTTTAATTAAACATTATTTATACATGTTTTCGTAAAAAAAAGTCAACGCTAATTTAGCGACAGACTTTCTCTAAATATTCCAATGATATTCTACGTTCGCTATTCATCAATTTTAAAAAAACTAATATTTTGCTTTAATCTTCTATTCTGTTTTATATTTTCTGTTTTATATTTTTCTTTTTATAAATCGAGTCACCAATTTGTTCATACAAAGCTTTTTTATTATTGAAAAATTGAAAATTAACTGTCCTGTTAATTGAATGCATTTTTAAAGTAATCGGATAATAAGCCTTCTCCTTTAAATCGATCTTCTAAAACAATTTGCACCTGTTGAAATACCTCTTTATGTTTGTCATAAGTATTGGAAAATGATCTTAAATATGAATATGTATATATGGGTTCGTCCGGGCGTAGTTCAGAAGCACGTTTTAGCATGGAGATGCCTTTTTCTTCCCACTGTTCATAGTCGCCAAAATAATAGGGAAACATTGAAATCATATATCCAAAACACCAGAGAAAATCCTCATTCGTCATAAAATGGGTTAAGCCGAAATGTGTAACTTCCTCCAGTAACGTCTCTAATTCATCCATATCTACATCTGCATCTGCAATTCCTAGCGGTCCTTGTTCGACTACGACATACCAACAAAAAAAGCCCAATCGAATCACAGTTTTTAAGTCCGCGGGATTTTGCCGCCAAGAGTTTAGTAGATATGCTTTTGCTTCATTCCATTTCTCCTGTTTCTCTAATTTGTCGACTTCAGTCCATGTCCAATCAATCATAATTGCACCTACCCACTCCGTTTAATTATTCACTTCATATTATAGCAAGCGCCGGATGCAATCTCGATCTACTTGAGTTTGTGAGTTCAGTTTAAAGTCGTTTAACAGCTCCATGATTCCGATAAAAAAAGCCCCCTTTCATTCACAAATCATGTGAACAAAAGAGAGCTTCATTTTTAAATATAATTGTTGAAGGTGAAACAGACTTCTTTTCACCTGTCTCCTTTAAAATGTTGGTATGACAGGCTTCATGAGACGATTCCCCTCAGCAAATCTAATTCTTATTCCCACTCAATCGTTGAAGGTGGTTTCGACGTCACATCGTACAGGACGCTTCAAAAAACGTTGGTATTAAAGGACTTATCAATCTATTTAAGTTATGAATCAACTGAATTTATCGCATTATTTATTTATATAATTGTAGCAGGTGAAGAACGTTTTTTCCAACGAAATCACGAAAAAATCCACTACAATTTTACCGGCTAGTAACTATTTATTTTCTCGTCCTTTCTTTTCTTCCCATGAAGAGATTAAAAATCCAGCTGTAGACCCAGCTATATTAACTGCAAACTGAGCATGCCTAGGCGAAGGAGATGGGACTTTACGACTTCTACCATGTGCGTCACTCAGTTTATTTCTTAATGATCCGAGACCTTTCACTACAGATATACATCCAGATAGAATTTCTTTAAATACTTGTTCTGTATGCTCGCTAGGTGCCAGATTAAGTACCTCTTGAACTCCTTTATAGAGCAGTGGTAGTTCAGCTTTATCATTATATTCGTATTTAGCTTCATCCATAATATGCTTACAAGTTAATTCAAGCAAAGTTCTAGCTATAGTAATCGCTCCATCTGGATCTGTATTACGTCTATCAAGAGCTTTTTGCCAAGTTCGTTGAACAGACTCATAATCAGTAACTTTTTCTATAATATCAGAGACAATTGCATCCATTGGCGAAGCAAAGGCTTTCTTTTCTTCCATTGATGCTAATAAATTTTTAAATGCTTCATATATATAAGTCCGTCTACTTTTATACTTCTCTGAGTGTTGTGAAATGAAATTCCAAAATTCGGGCAAATTACGATGATTTTTTACCAAACTAGGTAGTTCACTATTTATATAGATGTTACTCATTAATTTTTCCCTTAAAGCTCGATATTCATAGTCGCTAGCTTTTTCTCCTGTCGCATGTGAAAGCATTATATTTTGTAAACACATAACATCATCAAAAATTTCCTGATACATATTAAGCCTCCTTTTAGTTTTTCAATAATCAATGTTGTAACGTTTATAGACACTTTTTTTTATGTTTTCTAACATCTCATTATACAAAGGATAAGCGCACTCCTCCGAACAGTACTTATCATCAGAATTGTAATTATAACCTTCAATAACCCACCATATTTTATTATCTTCACTTATTACCTTCTTTTTACATGAGGCACAAGTAAATCCCCAGTTTCTTTTACGGTCGATTCTAAATAACTTGCCTCTAATTCTTAAATCTTCGAATCCCAAATCGTCTTGTAAAGCATTTTTTGCGTTACGTTCATTTAAATAGTCATTTACCTCTTCCTCATCAGGAATCATATAAGCATTATTCAAACCCTCAATAATTAATGCCGCTTCCGGAATACTTACTTCATAGCCACGATCATCTATTAATCTTGCTTTCCCTTTACCCTCACTTTCTTCATATTCAAAATGATAGTATTTTCGTCCGCTAATAGAATTACCTGTAGAGTTCTCTATAAATTTTTTCAACATTTCGTTTTTCATTTTCTAATCTCCTTTCCTTACCATACAAAATTACTGTGATGTGTAGATGTACCCACCTATGCATTAATAAGGTCAAATCACTATATTGTTAGTGAAAATAACCCCCCACTAGTCTCTATTACAAATAAATATCTATACTATTCTTTAAAGTGTTGATTTTAATACCTTTAAATTTAGCAAGATATCCTATTCTCACGCTTAATGATTACTAATTCTCCTCTGCACTTTCTTTAATGATTTTATAGACGGTCGCTCTTCCGATTTTATATTCTTTCGCAATATCGCTCGCACTTTCTCCAGCTTCAAAGAGGGTACGTACACGCTTCTTCACTTTTTCATCTATAGTAGGTCTACCTCCAATTCTACCTCGCTTACGAGCTGCAGCTAGTCCAGCTTTTGTACGTTGCTGAATAATATCACGCTCAAACTCAGCAAAGACAGCCAACATGCCAAACATCGCTTTCCCAGTTGGAGTGGATGTATCAAATGCATCACTAATTGATACAAAATCAACTTGTTTCTCTTTTAGTTGCTCAGTTAATTCGTATAACTCTTTAGTGCTTCTGGCTAGCCGATCTAGTTTATAGACAACGAAAAGATCTCCTTTAGTAGAAGCTTTCATTGCATTCAGTAGCTCGACCCTCTCACTCTTTCGACTCGATACTTTCTCAACATACATTAACAACAGTTGCCCTTTTTCCTCCGCATACTTCTTAATAGCTCTTTCTTGCATATCTAAGTTCTGATCTTCCGTACTCACACGACAATACCCGATAATTCGATGCATTCATTTAACCTCCATTCTTTTTTCTCATACGTTTTATATACAAATTATATTAGACGAGTTTATAGACAAAAACAACAAAAAAGAGAGAGCATAAATGTTAATTTATACTCCCTCGGTATTTCGTCTATAAAACGACGGTTTTATATAAAATTACTTAAAAGAAAATAAATAAGTTTTGACATCTAATTTTGGCATTATTTTAACAATTTTCAGTTGATCTTCAGGGCAAGTCAAGTTAAAACTAAATTCCTTATACTCTTCTATTCTTCGCCATTTGTAAGATATGGTTTTTTGATTAAGATAGATTACAAATAAAAATAAACCAATCTGATTTTCTCGATTATTTCAAATTATTAGTATAATTATTACTATAAAAATGTAATAATATCTAGAAAAGGAGGTAATATATATGAAAATAAAAGAATTAACTATTAAAAATTATAAGAATGTTGGAATAGGTGAATTGTGTACAATCAAATTTCCGAATACGTCTGATGGGCATTCCGATATGCTAACAATTATTGGAGAAAACAATGTAGGGAAGTCAACAATTTTAGAAGCTTTAAGAATGTTTTTTCCTTATGAAAAACCCCATTGTCCAGACTTAGATCGTTTTCCAAGGAAAATTGAACCTGATTCACTTGATGAGAATCAACACATGGAGATTTGTGTAATTTTCTCCAATTTTAATGATCAAGATTTAGAGAAAAAAGAAATACGTAGATACATATATAATGACGAATTAAAAATTAAAAGATCTTGGAAAGCTCCTGATTTAACAGATAAGGAAGTACCTTATTATGCTTATATTGAAGAAGGATATATATATGAATTGGAAGATGAAAGAACTTGGAGTAATGCTGTATTTCGAAGGGTTTCAGAACCTCTTAAGGAATTATATGAGAGATTTTGTACTGAGCAAGATTTTATAGGAACAATTACAGCAGCTAAAAAAGAGGCGTTTTTGCAGTTCGTTTTAGATGAGAATAGGTCGTTAATTCATTTTCGTGATCCAGAATGGATGCCAAATCCTAATGGACTAAGTAGTGTGCTAAGATCAATAATGCCTAAAGTGATTTACATACCTGCTATGAAGTTGTTACAAGACGAAACTAACACTACAAAAGCTAATTCTGCAGCTAAAAATATTATTTCGTCTTTAATAGAAAAGAAAATGCGAGACTCACAAAAATTCGTGGACTTTGAAACAGCAGCAACTAATTTAAGAAATGCTTTCGTTGGAGAAGATCGTCATGAGTCTCTAAACGATTTAGAAAGCTCTTTAAACCTTAAATTGAAACGTTTAATGGACATAGAAGCGAAGGTTAACTTTAACCCGCCTGTAATTGAAAAACTACATGAGAACACAACGTTTTCACTAATATATAATGAGATAGAAACTACTACAGAACATCAAGGTAGTGGTGCTCAAAGGTTATTGATATTATCCTTACTGGAATTAATGTCTCAGGAACTGGATGAAACTGATGAAGAAGTAAGTACATGGCAAAGAAGCTATTTATTTTTAGTCGAAGAACCTGAGATATATCTACACCCCCAATTACAAAGAAAAATGAGGGACTCTTTATTAAAAATATCTGAATCCGGGCTTTCGCAAGTTATTTGCACATCGCATTCTGAACATTTCATTGACTTAGCAGACCGTCACCAAGGAATTGTGATAGCTAAACGTTGTAATACTACTGGATCAACAAAGTTTTCTCAAGTAGAAGAAGATCTTTATAATGGGGAAAGTGCGTCAGAAAAACGCAATGCAATGCGAATGCTTTTAAATTTTAATTCATCGACTTTGGAATCTTTTTTCGCAAGAAGAGTGGTTTTAGTTGAAGGAGACTGTGAAATTGCTAGCTTTAAAGCAATTAAAGATGTTCTTATTTCTGAATATCCAAGCATAAAAGAAGCTATAGAAGATTGTTGTAAAGATATAAATATTATTTCCTGCAAAGGAAAACTCACCCAAAGAACATACTGTGAAGTTCTTTCTCATTTCGGGATTGAGCCTGTCCTCATTCACGATTTAGATGGAGAAGCACATAACGTAGGGAATAATCTGAGAATGTTAGAATCGATAAGCTTGGATGAAAGTAGAAGACTTTACCACAACCCAAACTTTGAAGAATATATTTTTGGGCAATCATGGTCAAATGATAAACCATGGAAAGCAACGAATCTAATTACCCAAAGTTTCCATGAATATCACGAAGGATTAATAAGGTATTTTAACTTTGTTATAGGTAGTGAAGCAGCCGAATCTTTAAATATTGCATCAGTTATTGCTTCAAATCCAAGAAATTAATAAGCTATTTATGTTGAACGACCTCTTGGGTTACTAAGGGGTCGTTTTGTATTACAATTGTCTAAAATTCAACAGGTTTAGAATACTCCATGAAAATATGATATAAATATACTTTCTGATTCTTACGAAGTATTAGAGATAATTTTTTTAAATATTTTTTTATCAAAAGCGACGATTTTAGAGACTTCTTATTACTTTATATTTAATAAGATAAGGATATAAGAATTCATACAGTATTAATAAATCTACAGACTATTTTTTTAAAGAGTGAAGTTATTAACAGGTAGTAAAGATTTAATAATCACTTTTTTATTTTCACCTTTAGACTATCTTTTAATACTATATTTTCAAACTCTAATAAGTCATCAAAATTAGTTTTAATTTCAATTATTGAAAATTTAGATTTAATGCTGTTTGTTTTTTTATCATAAGGAGTTATTATATAGTTTTCTCCAATTACATCTACTACAAGATATGTAGTATTATCAACCTCAAGCTTAATATACTCCCGCTCTTTTTTTGCATTTTCTACTCCTATAAAATACACTATATTTCCTAAATAAAAAGTTCCAAAGAGTATGAGTACATACTTAGCTAATGATTTCGATTTTAAAGTTCGAATTACTTTTTTTATAAAAGGCTCATTCAGTGTATCTCTTCTAATTACTTCTTCTAATTTATTTTTGTAACCACTTATTTTAGAATGTATGAAAAGTGGGCTTATGTATACCCAAGCAAACGATGCTAATAATCCGATCGCACCCCACCATATCCAGACGAAACTGCTCACCGCAAACAATAATACAGCCCCTAAAATTATCAAGGGAATTATTTTATTTTTAAAAATAACAGCAATAGGATTATTTACTCCATACAGTACTGTATTCGTGTTTACGTAAAGTAAATATGGCACGAAAATAATTGAGAATAAAGCCGAAGAAGCTATAATTATGTTAATTACATCAACTTGGCTTATCATATTTTTTGATACTCCATAATACGAAAGATATCCTTTTTTATAGGAGTAAGCCAAGTAGTATCCTAACACTGTAATAAAAGCTATTAAGAGAGCACTATCGCTTAGTGAACTTTTTTCTTCTGACTCTTCATCTTGAAATCCAATTGTTCTTATATTTCTAGAACCACTGACCCTACGTCTATTCAACTAACATCCCTCTATTTCTTTATTTTTATTAAAAGATATTGTTTTTACCTTTTGTCTTTCTAATTATCATTATATGTTAAGAACGTTTATTTATTCATGTTAGAGTTACAAAAAATAACAAAGATAAGGAGTGATGATTTTATGGATAACAGCAAAGAATACTGCCCTTATTGCAATGCGAATCTTCAAGGGGAACCGATTCCTAAAGAGTCTCAACAATTTTATGGAGCCACTCACTTTACAAGAAAAATCGGAATTACTAGTATTGATGTTGATAGTATACGTAAATGGCAGTGTCCAGATTGCCATAAAGAATGGGATAGAAAGATGATAATTAAAAAGACTAACTAATAAAACTTTTGTTTTATTAGTTAGTCTTTTTTTACTTACGCAAAACATATAGTACATTTTTACAACTTAAAAATACTCCAGTAATAATTTCCACATCAAAGAGTAATGTTTAGCACGCTTTAAAGAGTTGATTTTATTAAATTCATAACGATATTCTGTAGTAGATAGTTCTCTTTTTGTCGCAAGTTCTAAAGAATTGGCTTTGAACAGTTCTTTAAATTTATTACGTATTAAAGCTAATTCATCCGCAGCAATTTTTGAACTATCTGAACTACTAGTAAGTTCACAATAATGAACGTCGTAGTAGTTCTTTAAATTCAGCTTATCTTTTAACTCTTGTTTAAGATCCTTTTTAAACGCTATACTTTCTTTTTTATATTCCATCCGTAAATCCTTTGGAGAAATATTGTATAGCTCAAAAAGATGTCTACGAATTTTCTCGATTTCCTTAAGATCATTCATATCAAGTTCCTTGGACTCATGATCAAATGTAAAGCCCCATTTTTCTACGTCATAGAAAACTAGATTTTCTTTTTCTAATTTCTTAAACACTGATACCAAACTATTTTTCATGCTTCGTGTAAACAGATTCAAAAACTCATTTAGCATATCACTGGCTGAATCACCAATTTCGTAATTTGAAATATTATCCGCAAACAACTTTTCAATTTTATCTAAATGATATTTTCTCTGATCATACAATGCAGCAAAAATGTTTTCATTGGCAATATCAAGTGCTTTAATCCATTTAGTAGCGCTCATTTTATGAATAGCTTGGTCATTGTGAATTAAGTAATTCATAACCAGAGTCTTTAATTCGAGTTCTCCTACTAGCTGACCTTGACCATTGTTTATTCTATTATCAACACGATCAATTTTCTTTTTTCGTTTCCCACTGCATTTGAATAGTCGTTTAGAGCCTCTGCCTTCTACCTCACACGATTCCCAATACTGATTAACTGTTTTAAGAAGAGTGATTTTTTCTTTACCCGAGATATTATTATTTTTATTAAGTGATTTTTTTATCGCCTCGCTCCCGTATTTTTCTACAATTTCAATTAAAGTGAATACTTGTTCCATTTATCTAACCTTTTCTAATGACTAAGTTTCGCTTGTATAAGCAGCCATTTTATAATCCCCCCTCACATGGTTTAGTGAATTGATGTGGTACCTTTTCAATATATATTATTTCAATTTAAATTTCACAATCAAAAACTGTACCGAATTGATACACTATATTATTTATTATTATAGTAAGTCGATTCGGTACAATTTTTATTTTTCGAATACAAAAAGATAGGCAGGCAGCCCGTCACTCGCTCCGCTCTGTTCCTCCTCGCCGTTTTTGCCCTCGCAAGACGAGAGCCAAAAACTATCATAAGCACTCTGCCTAAGACTTCGATCAATCAATGGATAGTTAAAGTGATTGGTAACTTCTTTTACAAGGCATGTATTGGAAGCTTTTTCGTGGAAATGAAGACAATTACTGACTCATGTTATGATTTACTCCATCAAAATCATTAGTTTAAACGTCTCGTCTCGAAATTTTTCAATATTCATTTCGTGCACTTCTAAGTGCTACCTAAATTCATTTAGTATTTACGCAGGGCAAATTGTATTATTGAAAAGCCACTAAAGCATCTTTGCCTCAGTGACTTTTATCGTTTTCGTGGACTATTTCGTTTGATTTGAATCAATCGTCATTAAAGATTACATTATGCCGTTCTCTTGCTATGCAATGGAAACAAGTACAAACCGAGTTATTGAGACACGACTCATCGATGAAACCAACTTCTCTAATAGAACCGTATTTTGTAAAGCTTCCGTCTGATTCATAGGCTCGATGAATTCGCTTGATTCGGAAAGAACGTAAATACTCTTCAACACTTGTAGTAATTATTGAGTCATATTTATCCCTTGCTACCGCTTTAACAGTTTCTTCTGACCAAGACCAGTAAAAGTATCTCCAGTGCGTCCCCAGCCCGTCAGGAAGGTTTTTCGGAGGTCTCAGATACCAAATCAAAAGATACTCTAAAATTAATAAGCCTCGATTGTTAATAGATTGATCTGGTATGAATACGTCCATGAAAGTGACTTCATCCGTTAACTTTTTGCCGCTGTATGAATGATGTGACTGCATTCTTGACTTCCAGTTCTCTTTTGTATCATCTATGTCTTTACATGTTCCTACGTACTCAATATTGCCATTAGCATTCCGAAATACATATACACCAGAAAGCCCCCTTAGCGAACTTAGCTCAAAGCCAAATGTATGTGTCTGCTTTTTGCCCATGTAATGATCTTCCCTTCTCATTTCTTTTATTTGTTTTTCAAATATATGCAAGTTACTAACTAAACTTATTTGATTTTGAAATCATTAAGTGGACTGTACATCCTACCAATTTCTAAAATGCTGTCCTGTTCCAGTCCTCTCAAGTATTTAGACGTCATCTGCGTATCAAAGTGCCCCATCAAACGACTTAAGCTATAGATATCTATTCCATTACGCAATTGCTTTTGAGCAAAGTAGTGACGGCAATCATGTGGTGAACAACGTACTTCCTTACGTACTCCAGCATTCTTACAGTGAGCTTTCAAGATTTTGTTTATACTGGAGCGATGTAACTGTGTAGCGGATTGATCTAACAAGTAGTACTCTTCCATCTCATCTGATTCTTTACATCGAAATCGCTCTTTTTTTAACACTTCGTAGCGACGCATATACTTGCGCATCGTTTTGCTGATGTACACAAGACGCTGCTGCGATCCCTTGCCATGGATTAGTATCGCTTTGGATGAGACATCCTTGTTTTTAATGCCAACCAACTCTGAAACTCGGACACCTGTATCAAACAGCATGATGAGAATAAGCTTATCTCGGACATTAAAATAAGTTTCTTCTTCGACATCAGTAATGATTCGTTTTACTTCGTCGTCATTGAACGTTATGATTACTCGCTTTTCCTCTTTCAAACTTTTGATTCGTCGCATCGGATTAGCGAGATCCTCGATGAACTCTTCCTCTACCAAATAGTTAAAGAAAACCCTTAACGTTGCGATATTGTTATTGATTGTAATCGCTTTTTCTTGTCCAAGTTGCTGACGATACTGAATATACCGTTTCACGTGTATAGCTCGTATATCCTCGACTTCCTCCACTCCAAAATCTCCTTGTATAAAGTCCTTCCATCTCATCAATCGCCAGATGCACATCTCGATATATCGTGGTCTCCTCCCTTGAATTTGTTGGTTTAGTTTAAAGTCATCCAACAGTTCCATGATTTTAGTCACGAAAAAAGCCCCCTTTCATTCACAAATAATGCGAACAAAAGAGAGCTTCATTTTTAAATATAATTGTTGAAGGTGAAACGGAATTCATTTCACCTATCCCCTTTAAAGCGTTGGTACGACAGGCTTCATGAGACGATTCCCCTCAGCAAATCAGTACTTATTCCCACTCAATCGTTGAAGGTGGTTTCGACGTCACATCGTACAGGACGCGGTTAACGTTCTGGACTTCGTTGACGATCCGGACTGAAATCTTCTCGAGCACGTCCCACGGGATGCGTGCCCAATCCGACGTCATGCCGTCAATCGACGTAACAGCACGGATTCCGACTGCATAGTCATATGTCCGCTCATCACCCATGACACCAACTGAACGAAGTGGTGGCAAGACCGTGAAGTACTGCCAAATCTCGCGTTCAAGACCGGCTTTTTTAATCTCATCGCGGAGGATGAAATCTGATTCACGGACGATTTCGAGTTTCTCGTCTGTGATCTCACCGAGGACACGGATACCGAGACCTGGTCCCGGGAACGGTTGACGCCAAACGATTTCGTCAGACAAACCCAGTTCTTTTCCGAGTGCACGGACTTCATCCTTGAACAACGTGTTGATCGGTTCAATCAACTTGAACTGCATGTCTTCCGGTAATCCACCGACATTGTGGTGTGATTTAATCGTTTGCGCCGTATCCGTTCCACTTTCGATGATATCCGTGTAGAGCGTTCCTTGCGCAAGGAAGTCCATATCCGTCAATTTCGACGCTTCTTCGTCGAAGACGTAAACGAATTCGTTTCCGATGATTTTGCGTTTTTGCTCCGGATCCGAGATGCCTTTTAACTTATTCAAGAAGCGGTCTTGCGCGTCGATTTTGATGACGTTCATGTGGAAGTGATCCGCAAATGTCTTCATGACACTTTCGGCTTCCCCTTTACGCAAGAGACCGTGGTCGACGAACATACATGTCAATTGATCCCCGATTGCGGCGTGAATGAGTGCTGCGACGACTGACGAGTCGACGCCGCCGGAAAGGGCACAAAGGACTTTTTTGTCCCCGACTTCTTCTTTAATCTTCGCGATTTCGACTTCGATGAAGTTCCCCATCGACCAGTCGCCTGTACAGTTACAGACTTCGAACAAGAAGTTTTTCAACAATTCTTTTCCGAACATCGTGTGGTTGACTTCCGGGTGGTACTGGACGCCGTACATTTTCAATTCTTCATTCTTGATCGAAGCAATTGGACATGAGACGTTTGTTCCATCGACGACAAATCCGTTTGGTACCGATGTGACGAGGTCACTGTGGCTCATCCAAACCGTTTGTTCGAGTGGAAGGTTCGCATACATAGGTGATGGATCATTGAGTGTCAATGTCGCTTTCCCATACTCACGGTGTCCGGCACGTTCGACCGTTCCACCAAAGTGTTGCGACATCAATTGCATACCGTAACAGATTCCGAAAATCGGAATGCCGAGGTCAAAGATTGCTGGATCACAGCGGTAGGCGTCTTCTGCGTAGACACTTCGTGGTCCACCTGAGAAGATGATACCGGCTGGTGCGATGTCTTTCACTTCTGCTGCAGTGATCTTATGCGAATGCAGTTCACTGTAAACTCCGAGATCACGGATGCGGCGTGTGATCAATTGATTGTACTGACCTCCAAAGTCGAGGACGAGGATCATTTCTTGGTCCAAATGTGCTTCCAAATCTATTCCCGCCTTTCCAATTTCATGCGTAACCCGATGAAAAAAGCCCACTCTTCCCCCATAAGAAAATGGAAAAAGAGCAGGCCGCTTCACAAAAAGTGTATACGAAGGGTCTGCTCCTTCATAGTCAGGTCGTTTAAGGTGACCCGGTAGAGACTCTCACGCCATATTCGCGAGTATATACAAAGGAGATGCATGTATGATTTACGTTGTTCCCATTGTACCTGTATCAATTCGAAAATATCAACCCTCTATCCGCCGAATGATATTTTCGAAATATTCGCGTTTTTTATCGGTTGATAACGATTCGCCGCCGTAGACCATTCGTTCATAGGCATCGGTCAGTGGTCGCATCGCATAGGTCTCATAGTAACCGTCGACCTCATGCGCCAGCTCAGCAAGCGTTCGCCCGTCTTTATAGTGAAATCCTTGTTTATCGAGACGGCGTAACAAGAACCGGTACATCCGTTTAAACCCTTCCGGACGATTGAGTTGATTCCGGAAGAATACAATCGCGGCCATCCGGATCAACGGTTTCCGGAACAGATAAAGGAACAGAAGACCAACAAGCAGACCGACAATCGGCCAAACAGGAATCGATTGTTGTTCGCTTTGCGTCGTTGTCGTCGTTTGTTCTTCGTCCAACAGATTTTCTTGCGGTCGCTCTGGCGTCGCCGTCTCGGTGTCCGTTTCCGTGTCACGCTGCGGATTCGCTTGATCGGTTTCGTTATTTGTTTCCTGGTTGATCGTATACTGTCCCGCACCGTCGAAGCTGACCGTCGGCTCAAGTGGAACCCAACCCGGACCTTCGATATACACTTCGACCCATGAATGGGCATTTTTATTGCGGACCGTGTAACTCGTCACAGCAGCCCCGATGACATCCGAATCGCCTCCGGTGAATCCTTTTACCCAGCGGGCCGGTAGACCGGCGGCACGGAGTAGGACTGTCGCTGACGTCGAGAAGTTGTCACAGTAGCCAAGTTTGGTCTCGAACAAAAATTGATCGACGTAATCTTGATTTTCTTTCGGTACGGCGACTTCTTCCGTATTGTATTCAAAATTCTCCTGTTCAAAATAATTTTCGATCGCTTTTGCTTTATCCCACGGACGGTCCTCATCCGCGACGATCTCTGTCGCAAGATCACGGACCCGGTCCGGCAGGTTATCCGGTAATTGCAAGTAACGGTCTTGCTCCATCTCGGACAACGTGATCGGTTCGTCCGTTTGAAGAATTTCTTCTGTAAACAACGGATACGTATATTGAATTTGATAGTTTTGTTGCCGTTCCGCGTCATCCAGGTAAGACACCTTTTGGTTTTCCGGATCGATCAACAGATTTTGTCGTTGCTCATCCACCCTCAACCGGACATTGTCACCGTTGTACGGCACAAAGGGAAGTTCGCGAGATAACTCGAAGGTCGCCCGTTCTTGTCGCGTCTCGACTTCGTCACCGAAATTCGAGAAAAATCCTCGTGAATCAATTTCCGGTTCTGATTTGGATGACACCCAGCCTTTTCCGGTATAGATGTCTTTTGTCTCGACCCGCCAGTAACGACTGCCTTCGCTTTCGACTTGGAACACTTCCCGGTCGTCCATCTGAAACGGACCGCCCAACTGTTCGTCATTGTTGCCGTACCCTACTTTTTGAATCGCACTCGACGATGTCCCTTCACCTTCAAATCCGTCTGTCCAGTCATACCAACTATCCTGCCATGTCGCGGTGATGACGGGACTTTGAACGGCCGCCACCACGGTGGCTCCGATGATCAATAACGCACTCAGCGGTCGGACGTAAGATGCGGTTGGTCGCTCACTGACCTCTGTTGCATATAACAGCAGCATGGCAAGGACAATCGGATAAAGGATAAACTGTTCACCCGAATAGTCGGTCCACGTATCACAATAGGCAATGAAACCAATCACACCAAGGGCAAGACCAAACACGAACCCACGATTCGGAAAGGTCCGTCGTGCAAGATACCCGATCAGAAAACTGATCAGTCCGATCGAGAAGGCAAAGGCCGCTCGCCCCGGAAGTTCACCATTGATGACTCGATTGATGTCCCTTGCGATTTCACGAAACAGATTCCACGGTGCTTCGCCCGGGATCAAGATGAAATAAAAAGAGATGAGTAACGCCAGTAGACTCCCAAGTAAAAACCAACTTCGGCGGACATGTGATAACAAAAGCGGCGTCAGCAAGAGCGGAAGAAACGGGACGACACTTTCGAACGTCGTCAACTCAAGCAGCGGTGGCATGAAACTGGCGAACAGGAGACCGGCAAGTAAATTCCAGATCAATCTTCGTATCATTGATCGCCCCTCCTCTCTGGTGTGTAGACATGAACGGTCGCTTCCTGCCGGACTTTTGAAATCCATATTTCATTGTTGGATTCGAGGTCAGGTGTGATGAAGAGGACGTTTCCGTTTAGTCGGAGCGCTTTCGAAGAGTATTCCCACGACTCGATGAACGACCGTGTCCGACTCGGTTGAGCCGTCATCAGATAATGGGTCAGTTTCGCGCCTTCGAGTGGTAAGGATAACGACTGGACACCATGTCCGACCAAATGAATCCGGTAATTCAAGCGCCGTTTGTTGAGTTGATCCGTCGCGGCAGCCAGCATCGAGATGCTGCGTTCAAAATCATCATCACTGACGGTTCCTTCATCAAACACAATCGTCGTCTCCCGTTCCTGTTCCCGTTCAAACGTTTTTGTCATCAATCCTTGACGTTTTGCGGTCGCTTTCCAATCAATCTGATTCATCCGGTCCCCGCTGACGTATTCTCTTACGCCGACGACGGTAAACGATGACTGGCGTAAATCAAGCGAGACGGGTGAAATCCCACCGTCTCCCCGGTCGTCTTCATGTGGGAGTTGAACTGCTAAACGAGCGGGTTCAACCGCCAGATACGTCTCAACCGGATACAGTTTTTTACGCATGAACAACCCAAAGGGATCTCGAATCTCGATCACACAACCGGGAATTTGATACAGCCCACGGCGAATCGACGGAATCAGGTATTCAATGTGTTCGATTTTTCGGTAATGGGCCCGGAGCGGATGTCGAATGTCCAGTTGTTCTTCACTTAACTCCGCTGGAACGACCTCTTTGACCTCGACAGATCCGACAAGAAATGGAAACTTCCGCCGGACTTTGAGCGAGACCGGAATATCGGTCCCAGCAACCAACATCTTATTCGACACTTCACGCGTCGCAATCGCTTGTGTGACCGGCCAGATTAAAAATAACGTCCAATAGATCGTCAATCCTCCCATGACATACACTAACAAGGAAGCGACATTCCCACCGTCAATTCGGGCATAGACCCAGAGGGAGAGGACTGTGAACAGCAAGACGGCGTAACGCCAACCGATTTGCCATCGTGTCATAAAGACTCCACGTCTTGTTGAATCGGTACGGCGACTTCTTTTTTCACTTGTTCCAGGATACGATCGGCTGTCTGCCCGTGATACCGGGCATCCGCTGTTAAGATCAGACGGTGTGAAAGGACGGGAGTCAATAATTCTTTGACATCATCCGGTAAGACGAATGATCGTCCTTCCATGTACGCCCACGCTTGCGCTACTTTCATCAAGGCAATCGATGAACGAGGACTTGCTCCAAGATACAGAGATCCGTGAGTTCGTGTCGCTTGTACGAGATGGACGATATATTTTTTGACGGGCTGGGAGACATGGACGTCCTTGACGGCTTCTTTCATCCGTAACAATTCATCCCGCGTGATGACAGACTGCAGTGTATCGATTGGTTCATCCCGTTCAAAGCGTGTCAGCAATTTCATCTCTTGTTGGAAGTCGGGATATCCCATCTTGACCTTGATCAAAAAGCGATCGAGTTGCGCTTCCGGAAGTGGATACGTGCCTTCGTGTTCAATCGGATTTTGGGTCGCCATGACAAAAAAGGGATTCGGTAACGTGTGAATTTCTCCATCTACCGTGACATTGGCTTCCGCCATCCCTTCGAGTAAGGCCGATTGCGTTTTCGGTGACGTCCGATTGATTTCATCCGCCAGGACAATGTTTCCCATCAAAGGACCCGGTCGGTATTCGAACTGGCTCGTCTTTTGGTTATACATGGAAACTCCCGTCAAATCAGACGGCAGCAGGTCGGGTGTGAACTGAACACGTTTAAATGTCAAACCAATTGAACGGCTAAATGCACGGACGAGCATCGTTTTCCCGACACCTGGTACGTCTTCGAGCAAGACGTGCCCTCCGGCAAGTAACGCTGCTAAAGATTGTGTAATCACACCTTCTTTACCGATGATTACTTTTTCTACGTTGTCGATGATCGCTTGAATCTCCTTTGTATAGGTTCGCATTGTCTGGCCCCTTGCTATTTAGTAGTTGAATTTTCTGACTTCTTATATCATCTCATATCCATGTCTGCTTTTAAAGGCATAGGGTAGCTGAATACGCACAAAAGGGGGGTCGCTGTTCGCGACTCCCCCTTCCTGCTTTCAGGAACGATCACATATCGTAAACCGTTCTTGCGCCGTGCAATTTGCACGTAAAACACGAATCACTTCGTGTCGATTGTCATGTTGCGTCCGTTAAGTCCGGTGATCCTCTTCTTTTCGAAGCGACATGCGATCGTTCCCTATACATTGATAATCATTCATGTGCATCACCATCCTTTCATATACTGAATATTACCGATTCTATTCTAAGTTAAACCTGTTTTTTTGATTATTTTTTTCGGAACCGGTAATATGTGTTGCAAACATCCGGCAAGGACGTAAGCTAACACGCGATTCGACATCAATTAACACGAATCCCTGTCTGTTTTAAATCGTGTTTAATCCAAGCGTTTGTTCAATCGTTTCCACAGATGGTTGTTCGATGACCCCAAGTTCTGTGATGATTGCCGTGATCAATTCGTGTGGTGTCACGTCAAAAGCAGGATTGAAGACCGGTACACCTGCAGGCGCCGTCACTTGTCCGGCAAACTGCGTCACTTCCGTCGTTGCCCGCTCTTCGATTTCGATTTCGTCTCCCGACAAGCTCGTAAAATCAAAGGTCGAAAGTGGTGCGGCGACATAAAACGGAATCCCGAAAGCACGGGCCAGTAACGCCAGTTGGAACGTGCCGATTTTGTTCGCCGTATCGCCGTTTCGCGTAATACGGTCAGCACCGACGATGATGGCAGTGATGTTCTTTTCTTTGATCGTATGGGCGACCATGTTGTCGGTAATTAATGTCACGTCAATCCCTGCTCGTTGCAGTTCCCATGTCGTCAAACGTGCCCCTTGCAGTAACGGACGGGTTTCCGACGCATAAACGGCGAGCGGAATCCCCTGTTCTTTCGCTAGATAAAACGGAGCAAGTGCCGTCCCGTAAGCCGCTGTCGCAATCGATCCGGCATTACAAATCGTCAACACCCGGTCACCGGACTGGAACAATTCTAGCGCATGAATACCGATTTGCCGGGATGTCTTGGCATCCGCTTCATAAAGCGCCAGTGCTTTTTGTTCCAGACGTTTCGCCAGTTCCGCAAGCGTCGTTGCCGAAACGATGAGCTGATTCAGTTCGTCGAGTACATTCCGCAAATTGACGGCGGTCGGCCGGGTTGCCAGTAATTGTGCCGATACCGTCAACAGTTCCTGTTTCACCTCGTCAAGCGGTCCTGTCGTCCGACGGAACGCTTCTTGGACCAGGATAAAACCACCAAATAAACTGATTGCCGGTGCCCCACGGACACGAAGTTGTTTAATGGCGTCAATCGCTTGCGCCAAGTCCTGGATCACTTCATACCGTTCTTCTTGCGGCAGACGGGTTTGGTCCAAAATCGTCACCGTCCCATTTTCATAGATGATGCTCTGAACGAATTGACTCATCGGCTGAGTTCCTCCGTCACGTCAAAGTTCCGCAGATCCGTAAACGTCTTGCATTCCGTCCGGCGTTTGATCAACGCAGCACCGAGGCGTAACGCATGGCGTTTCCGTTCGAGACGAACGGTCGGATCGGCAATCTGTTCCAAGTCCGCGATCAGTGCCAGTCCAATCGTCCGGCGGATCAATTCACATCCGGCAAATCCAAGCGCGTCTTGTAAAATCGTACTGAGAACATCCTCGACGAGACCGTCCGCTGAACGGAACGGTTCCACTGCTTCCCGCTCCCACAACGCCTTGAACGTCGACGCAAACGTCAGCCAAAACGTATCGATGTCCTTGATCCGTTCCTCGCGCAACTGGTCATAGTTCGGATAAGCGGCAAAAAACAGATGCGCGATGAACTGACCAACATCAAACCCAAACGGTCCGTAAAACGCGAACTCGGGATCGATGACTTTCGTTTCATCGGCTGAAGCAAAAATACTTCCGGTATGTAAGTCGCCATGCAGCAAGGCATCACCTTTCGTGATGAAAAGTGCTTCGAGCTTCGCGACTTCCCGTTTCAGCTCCGCGTCGTTCCAGACCCGGTCGACTTCCGCTTCCAGTCCTGCTTCAATCGCATTCGTTTCCGCGTCATAAAACGGATCCGTGAAGATCAGTTTCTCCGTGATGTCGCACAGATCCGGATTGTAGTACTGACGGGCGATCTGTTTTTTCGCGACCGGGCCGAGGGCAAAATCCGACGTATAAAAGAGCGTCCGTGCCAAATACGAACCGATGTGTTCCGCGAGCAACGGATACTTCTCTCCCTCAAGCAATCCAGCCCGGACGATTGTCAGATGAGACAAGTCTTCCATCACCGTAAAGGCTTCTTCTTTGCTGGCATGATAAACACGCGGGACGAACGGAATCGCGACTTTCGCGAATTCTTTTAACGCTGACTGTTCGATCCATGCCCGCTCGAGCGACAGCGGCCAGCTTTCACCGACGACCTTCGCATACGGTAACGCTTGTTTTAAAATCAGGTGCTGGTCCCCCGCATGAATCCGAAAGACCAGGTTTAAATTGCCGTCCCCGATTTCTTCTGCCGTCACCAGTTCATTGCCGATCAGACCGAGTGTCCGAACCCGTTCAATCGCGTCCTGTACTGTAAATGCTTGATATCCCATTATGATTTCCCCCTTGATGATCACACGAAAAAACGCCCCTTTTCGTCAAAGAAAAGAGGCGCAGTAGAATACTCCGTCCTCTTATCTCTCAGACGAATGTCTGTTGGATGTAGCACCGTGCCGGATGGTCGGTTGCTGCGGCGTCTTCGGGCCAATTCCCTCTGCCAACTCACGATAAGAGTCATATGTAGTTGTCGTGTGGTTGATGTTGATTTGAATACTACGTGCGCGGTTGGTTGTCTGTCAATTCCAATTTTTAGTGAAACGGCTTAAAAAACGGAACCGTCTATAGAAGAAGTATTTTCAAAAAAATAAATTTTCAAAATTTAGTTTGACAAGTCCGTCATCTCATGTAAAAATTGCAATTAGATTTCACAATTTCATCCAATTCTTATCAAGAGCAGACGGAGGGACGAGCCCTACGATGTCGCAGCAACCGACCACTTGGCACGGTGCTAATTCTTGCAGCTAACACGCTGACAGATAAGAGTCCACGCGTAATTCTTCATGGTCTCTTGTCATTGACGAGGGACCATTTTTGTATTTTTTAACAAGGGAGAGACGACGATCATGGCGTACATTACCGCAACGTACCAACTCGGCGTGACCGATCAGTTACCAAAACGGGCAGAGCAAATCGCCCTCGGTCTGACGGTCGGCTCATGGACCGATTTGAATCATTTGGAACAACAACAGCTTGAATCCTTTAAAGGACAAGTCGTCCATACGGAAGAGCACGACGGAAAAGGTTATATCACGATCCGTTATCCGGAACACAACGTCTCACGGGACTTTTCGGCGATTTTGACGACCGTCTTCGGCAAGCTGTCGCTCGACGGTCAAATCAAACTGACGGATCTTCAGCTTCCCGCTACGTTCACATCGGATTTTCCCGGCGCTAAATTCGGCGTCGAGGGGGTCCGACAATTGATCCAAGTCCATGACCGGCCCCTGTTGATGAGCATATTTAAAGGCGTCATCGGACGGGACCTCGTTTTTTTACGGGAACAACTTGAAGCCCAGCTTGCCGGTGGGATTGATCTCGTCAAAGATGATGAGATTTTATACGACAATCCGTTGACACCGGCACTCGACCGGGCACGGATTGGACGAGAAGTTCTCGATGCACATTATGAACAGACCGGTAAACGGGCTCTTTATGCGATTACGTTGAGCGGTCCGGTCTTCCGCTTGAAAGAGCAGGCAAAACGTTTGATTGAAGCAGGTGCGACGGCCTTCCTGCTCAACACGTTTACATACGGACTCGATGTCCTGCGCGAGTTAGCTGCTGATCCGGACATTTCCGTTCCAATCTTTAATCACCCGGCCTTAAGCGGTGCCTTGATCGCAAGTCCTGATTACGGGATTTCCGCTCCCGTGTTACTCGGGACGTTACCGCGACTCGCTGGTGCCGATTTGACGTTGTTCCCGTCGCCTTACGGGAATGTGGCGCTCGCCAAAGACTTAGCCCGTGGAATCGCCGTCGAAGCGACCCGAATCGGTGAAACAAAAACGATTCTGCCGGTTCCGTCGGCCGGAATCCATCCCGGTCTCGTCGCTCAGCTCGTTCGTGATTTCGGTACCGATTCCGTCATCAACGCCGGTGGTGGTGTTCACGGTCATCCGCAAGGTGCTGCTGCCGGAGTAATAGCTTTCCGTCAAGCGCTCAATGCGGCACTCACTGGTGAATCCTTGACGAATGCTGCAACCCGTCAGGAAGAATTACGTGTCGCCCTCGATGCTTGGGGAATCACGAAATGACGATCCGGATTTTATGTGACTTTGACGGAACGGTAACGGAGCACGATAATATCATCGCCTTGATGCAGGAGTTCGCTCCGCCGGAAAAATTTGAACCGTTAAAACGAGGTGTGCTCGACCGGTCGCTCTCGATCCAGTCCGGCGTCGGACAGATGTTTCAGCTGCTTCCGTCCAGTCAAAAACAAGACTACATTGATTTCTTAACGAAACGGGCGGTTATTCGTCCCGGCTTCGACACCTTACTCGCCTTTGCCAAATCAAACGAGATTGACTTTTCCATCGTCAGCGGCGGGATCGACTTTTTTGTCCAGCCGATTCTTGCCGATTTACTGACAGATGAAGCGATTTACTGCAACGGCAGTGACTTCAGCCAGGAAACGGTTCGAATCGTGTGGCCACACGCTTGCGATGCGGCCTGTACAAATCAATGCGGCTGTTGTAAAACGTCAATCGCCCGGAAGCTGAAGCAGGACGGTGACACGATCATCGCAATCGGTGACTCCGTGACGGATTTCGAACTGGCAAAGCAGGCGGATCATGTCTACGCCCGTGATTATCTGATTACGCTGTGCGAACAGCACGGTATTCCGTACATGCCGTTTGAAACGTTTTACGACATTGTGGATCATCTGCAGACAACGGGGGTGCATGCATGACATTTTTGAAACGATACGAAGAACTCCGAGCGATCAAGCAGGAGTTCGCTGCACGCGACTGGTTTCCCGGTACGAGCGGTAACCTCGCCATTCGGACGAACAGCAGTCCGACAGAATTTCTTGTGACGGCAAGCGGCAAAGATAAACGGCAGGACACGCCGGACGATTTCGTCCATGTTGATGCGACCGGTCAATTGATCGGCGAACAAAACGGACGCCCGTCTGCCGAGACTTTGCTTCATGTCGAAGTGTTTAACCGGACGACGGCCGGCTGCTCGCTTCACGTCCATACCGTCGACAACAATGTCATTTCGGAACTCTACGGAGACCGTGGCGAAATCCGGTTTACCGGTCAGGAAATCATCAAGGCGCTTGGCCGCTGGGAAGAAGATGCGGAAGTCCGTGTGCCAATCATTGCGAACCATGCGGATATCCCGACTCTTACCGCAGTGTTTGCCAAGCATGTAAAAACGGAAAGCGGCGCCGTCCTGATTCGCAATCACGGTATCACCGTCTGGGCACAGACTGCCTTTGAAGCGAAAAAACAGTTGGAAGCCTTTGAATTTTTGTTCAGCTACACGTTAAAACTACAAACGTGCCGACAGGCGATTCATTAAAAGGAGGAATTTAAAATGGCAACAGTACTTTTCCAAAAGACAAACGAACGGTATACGGATCAAAACGAGGTATCTGCTTTTCTTTCTTCACGTGGTGTCTTGTATGAACAATGGGATGTGTCGAAGCTTCCCGCAGAACTGGTCGATACCTATACGTTGACGGACGCGGACAAACAAACGATTCTCGATACGTTCCAACCGGAAATCACGGACGTCTCGGAACGTCGCGGCTATCAAACGGCTGATATCATCTCGCTGTCCGATGCAACACCGAACTTGGATGAATTGCTCGTCAACTTCCAAAAGGAGCATCACCATACGGATGACGAAGTCCGGTTCATCGTCAGCGGTCACGGTGTGTTTGCAATCCAGGATGACGAAGTCGGCTATTACAACATTGAACTGAACCCCGGAGATTTGATTTCCGTTCCCGTCAATACACGTCATTACTTCACGCTCCAGGACGATCGCAAAGTCGTTGCCGTCCGGATTTTCGTGACGACGGATGGGTGGGTGCCGATTTATGAAAAAGATCCGCTTGAAACTACGAACTGAGGAAACATCCTGAAGACAGACGGTCCGGACCATCCGGCTGTCTGTTTTTTTCTGCTCCATTCCTATCCTACAAACATACCGCTTGTTTTCGTTTCCTCCTATATAATGAAGAAAAGACTCATTTGAACTGGAGGTCACGTGTATGATGATTCGCCCTGTCCAAAAAGCTGATTTGGAAGACATCCTCGCCATCTACAACGAAGGCATCGAAGACCGAATCGCAACGCTTGAAACGGATACAAAGGAATTATCCTTCATGGAAGACTGGTATCAGGAACGGACAACGCGGTATGCCGGATTTGTGGCGTATGAAGAAACAACGATTCTTGGCTTCATCTCACTTGACCCCTATAACCCGCGCCCCGTCTATCAATCGGTCGGTGAATTATCGGTCTACATCACAAGGACCCACCGCGGACAAGGCATCGGCCGTCAGCTGTTACAGGTCATCGAAGAACATGCGATTACGCACGGATTCCACAAATTGATCCTGTTTACGTTTCCATTTAATAAGCTGGGTCAAAAACTCTATATCCGGTCGGGATTCCGGATTGTCGGGACATTTAAGGAACAAGGGATGCTCAACGGATATTATGTCGATGTTTTGGCGATGGAGAAGTTGCTTCCGAAAACGATTGACGATCAGATATGATTAGTCCGGCTTTCGAATGGGAAATGAACGAACAGTGAAACATTCCCAACCCGAAAGGAAGACTGCCCGTGGATATTCAACAGATTCGTAATGCAACACTCGTCGTCACCTATGCCAATCAAGTATTTTTAATTGACCCGTTTCTCGGTGAAAAAGGAACCTTACCGCCGTTTGGTCAAACGCCAAACGCCGTCCCAAATCCGCTCGTCGACTTGCCGGTCGACGTCTCAACGTTACTTGATCCCGATGCAATTTTCGTGACGCATCTGCATGCTGACCACTTTGATGAGACAGCAAAAGAAGTGTTGCCGAAACAAATCCCGCTTTATGCTCAAAATGAGTCCGACGCAGAAACAATCCGCGAAGCCGGATTCACAAACGTTTCTTCGTTTGAAAACGGACTGACGCTCGGTGATATCCGCGTCTCTCATACATCGGGTCAACACGGAGTCGGCGAAATCGGTCAACGGATGGGCACCGTCTCCGGTCTCGTCTTGACGCACCCCGACGAGCCGACACTCTATATCACCGGTGATACGATTTGGTGTGATGACGTCGCGACTGCGATCGAACAACATGCGCCCGATATCATTATCGTCAACAGCGGTGCTGCACAATTCTTGACCGGGGAACCGATTACGATGTCCCAGCGTGATTTACTCGCCGTTCATCAAGCAGCCGCTGAGTCGACGATCATTGTCTCTCACCTCGAATCCGTCAATCATTGTCTTCTGCGTCGTGACATGATTGCTGATTTCTTGGCTGCCCATCATCTGTCCGCTCATTTCCTCATTCCGGATGACGGCGAAACCATTTCCTTCTAAACGAAACGAAGTCCACTGTCCCGGTAATACTTGGGATAGTGGACTTCGTTTTGTTGACCGTTAATCGTGACTTGGAATGACGAGTCCGAGTAACCGGGCAAACGTGATGGCCTGGCTTTCCGTGACGATAGCACCTGGTAAGAAACGCGGATCAATCGTGATTCCGGATAAATCGGCTTGCCGCAGATCCAGTCCTTTTAATGCCGTCTCGACCCATTGACTTTCCGTCAACTCCACATCGTTCAGTCGCAAATCGGTTGGTTTCATCTCGAAAAAATGACTCTCCCGCATCGCCGTCTGTTCAATCGAGACATGACGTAACGCTGTTCGAACGATTTGCATATAATTCGCCTGACAGCCTTTTACCGTCACATGATCGACCGTGTTCGTTTCAAATTGGACGCCGGTTAAACGACAGTCCTCAAAGACGACCCGGTGGAAACGGCTGTCCTGAAATTGACAGCCCGTCAAATCACACTGTTCAAACCGAACGTTTTCAAACGTCGCCCGTTCAAAAACGAGACCCGCGAACGAGACATTCCGAAAACAGACTTGATTGGCATCCAAACGTTCCGTCAACTCGATTGGGAGCGTCTCTTTTTCGTAAAGTGTTTGATACAGATACGGGTCGTCGATCTCGACGTCCGCAAACGTTTCCTCCGTTAACCGACCGGGTAACTCCGGTAACTGAATCATCAATTGCTTTTTCATTTACTTCCCCTTCTTCCCTTTGCACTAATTCTGCCTTCACTAGTGTATCAAAGATTGGCAGACAATCGGTTGCCGTCCATCTCCTTCTTCCCACCATGAACTGGATTGACTCTTTTTTGGATTTTAAATTTGAGACCGATTGAGACCATGGTATAGTCAAATCAAAAATAAGAACAAACGTTCTTTTAATTAAAGAGGAGTGTTTGCCGTGTATCCTGCCAGCCCCTTTCCGGATCGACGCATTTTCTGCATCGACAGTGTCTCATTTTACGCCAGTTGTGAATGCCGTTATCGAAATTTGCCTCCCTTGACGACAAAACTTGCTGTCGTATCCGACCTTCATCGG
Organism: Exiguobacterium sp. KRL4; assembly: GCF_001870785.1. GTDB lineage: Bacteria > Bacillota > Bacilli > Exiguobacteriales > Exiguobacteriaceae > Exiguobacterium_A. The sequence goes on along the minus strand of NZ_MOLV01000007.1, from coordinate 174,347 downwards.
TCCGGATCCGTTGTTCTTGCGGCCAGTCCCGCCTTAAAACAACTTGGTATTAAGACAGCTAGTCGTCTTTATCAAATTGAGCAGTTGCCTTATCGTGAACGGAAACAGATTATGCTCGTCGAACCGCGGATGCTCGCATATATGAAAACATCAATCGAAGTACTGGATGTCTTGCATCAGTTTGCACCTCCCGACGCGATCCGGATCTATTCGATTGACGAAAACTTTATCGATATGACCGGAACGGAACGACTTTTCGGATCGGACACTGAAACGGCCCGGAAAATCCAGACGGCGATTTGGTATCAGACCGGCATTCCGGTCCGGATCGGGATTGGTCCGAACAATGTCATCGCAAAACTTGTCCTCGATTTACGTGGAAAACGCGAAGGCATTGCCCGATGCGGCTACGCCGATATTTCCCGGTTGCTGCACGATTTTCCGATTCGCAAAATGTGGGGCGTCGGACGGATGATGGAACAACACTTGTCAGTAATGGGCATCAACACCATTGGCGACCTTGCCGCAGCCCGGGTCGAAGATCTGCATGAACGGTTCGGAGTCCTTGGGGCAGAACTTTGGCATCATGCCTGGGGAATCGACAGTTCTCCGACCATCATTGATCCGATGGCCTTATTTCAGACTGCGCCGGATGCCACAAGAACGATCGGACATAGGGTTACTTTAATGCGCGATTATTACCAGTACGAACAGATTCGTTTAGTTCTGGCCGAATTAGCAGGCAATGTCGCGGCACGGGTCCGTTTTTCTAATCAAGTCGGTTGGACGGTGCATCTCGGCGTTCGCTACTCCCGCTATGTCACCCGGGATGGCTTTTCGAAACAGCTCCGCCTGCCTTATCCGACCGCTGATGAACGGCTGTTGTTGCGTTACGTCCTCCAATTGTTCGAACCGAATTGGCTCGACGGTGAACCGGTCCGCTTTTTATCGGTCGCCCTCGGGCAACTCACCCCGGATCAGGGAACACTTCAATTGTCCTTATTTGAAGACAATACAAAGGTCTGGCGCAGAAAACGGTTATTAAAAGCCATCGACCATGTCAATTTACGTTACGGAAAAGGAACGATCCGGCTCGCTGTGTCCTTCCTCGATACAAGTGTCGCCAAACGCCGGCTCCGGTTCGTCGGCGGCCATCCCGGAGGTGAGCAGCATGACACGTTATCGTGACCGTGGAAACCTTAAATGGCTTCCCTTTTTGATGCCGGAACACATTCAACTGCTCAAAGCCTATTATCTCGAAAAACATCAAATCGACCTTCCTGCAATCGATGAACAATTGCAATATCCCTGGCAGTTCTTACTCGAACAGGCATTAATAGAAGGAACAGAGCTTGAAATCAAGTATTATAGTGAAAGAGGCTATGTCACGACATCCGGTTTCATCGAGCAGGTTCATCGTGAACGAGCCTATCTCGTGCTGCGCGGATCATCATTGATTGAAATTCCGTTCGGGCGAATCATTCGGATTGAAAACGGGTAGAAGAGACAGAAGCTGTTATGCCTCACGCACTTATCTTACGAATTGGGATTGAAAGAAGGAATGATCTGTATGATGGAATGGTTTACCGGACTTCCGGTCGTCGTGCAAGCCTTGCTTGCCGGCATGATGACTTGGGGATTAACGGCACTCGGAGCCGCACTTGTCTTCGTCTTTACAACGATTGAAAAACGGGTCATGAATATGATGCTCGGCTTTGCAGCCGGTGTTATGATTGCGGCTTCGTTTTGGTCATTGCTTGCTCCGGCAATTGAATTTACGGAAAAAGACGGCGGGATTGCCTGGTTGCCGGCCGCAATCGGCTTCCTGGCAGGCGGTTTCTTTGTCCGCCTTCTCGATTTTGTGACCCCTCACCTGCACTTATCCGCTCCACTCGAAACAGCCGAAGGTCCTTCGACCGGTCTGAAAAAGACGACATTGCTGTTTCTCGCGATTACGCTCCACAATATTCCGGAAGGACTCGCAATCGGGGTCGCTTTCGGTGCCGCCGCCTTGAACATGGACGGTGCGACCGTTGCCGGTGCCTTGACACTCGCACTTGGGATCGGGATTCAAAACATGCCGGAAGGGGCTGCCTTGTCGATTCCGCTCCGTGGAGAAGGCATGTCACGCCGGCGTGCCTTTAACTACGGACAATTGTCGGCGATCGTCGAACCGATTGCTGCCATGGTCGGTGCTGCTGCCGTCTTCTTCATTCAGCCGCTCTTGCCGTATGCCTTGGCATTTGCTGCCGGCGCGATGATTTTCGTCGTCGTCGAAGAATTGATTCCCGAATCGCAGGCTGAAAACGGCTCAGACTTGGCAACACTTGGTCTGATGGTCGGTTTCACGGTCATGATGATTCTCGATGTGGCACTCGGATAATCCAATATAGAATGGGACGACTCTAAAGTCAGTCTCTACAAAGAAAAAGGTGACAGATTATAATTCTGCCACCCTTTTCTCGTTTGAATTTAAATAAAAATCACTCTCTTCATGCTACTCCTACAGGAAAAAGCGCATTTTTGCGCTGTCAGAGACAAACAAGACCCGCTTTCCTGCCTGAATGAGGCGGGAAAACTGGCTTGTGTCTCGCCTGAGGAACGGGCATGAAAAGATGAGTGATTCCTATTTGAGTCAGCCCATCCATTCTTATTTCCGTAAAATCCGCATTGCATTTAAGACCGCAAGGACCGTCACACCGACATCGGCAAAAACGGCTTCCCACATCGTCGCAACACCAAAGGCACCAAGCAATAAGAAAATTCCTTTGACACCCAGTGCAAACGTGATGTTCTGATAGACGATCCGGCGTGTCGCCCGGGCAATCCGAATCGCTTCGACCAGTTGTTTCGGTTCATCCGTCATCAAGACGACATCCGCTGCTTCAATCGCGACGTCACTTCCAAGTCCACCCATCGCAATCCCGACATCCGCCCGCGTCAATACCGGTGCGTCATTGATTCCGTCACCGACAAACGCGACCCGTCCTTTTGCTTGATCTAAGATTGCTTCGAGTTGTTCGACTTTTTGATCCGGCAACAGTTCTGCCTTTACTTGCGTTATCCCGATTTGCTGTCCGATCCGTTCCGCCGTTTCCCGCCGGTCCCCGGTCAACATGATTGTTTGGCGAATCCCGAGTGTTTTTAGTTCGCGTAAGGCTTCTATCGTCGTATTTTTAATACGGTCGGCAATCCGGATATATCCAAGATAGCTGTCGTTTCGGGCAACATGCACATAGGTCCCGTCTTCGGTCTGATCGAGTGGCGTCAAGCCGATTTCTTTGAACCACCGGGCATTTCCCGCCTGAATCTGATCCGTGCCGAACCGTCCGACGACACCGGATCCGGCTACTTCCCGGTAATCTTGTCCCATCACCGTGACGACACCACGTGTCGCGTACAGGCGTTGGATGGATTTCGCAATCGGATGATTCGAGTGTTGTTCGACCGTCGCAGCCGCCTGCAACAGTTCTTCGTCCGACCCACCAACCGCATGCAGTTCGACGACTTCAAAAACACCTTCCGTCAATGTTCCCGTTTTATCGAAGACGACCGTATCCAGTTGTTGTAACGCTTCGAGATGATTTCCGCCTTTGACAAGAATACCGCGTTTTGAAGCGGCACCGATCCCGCTAAAGAAGCCCAGCGGAATCGAAATGACGAGCGCACACGGACAACTGATGACCAGGAAGACAAGCGCCCGGTAAATCCAGTCGTTCCACGTTGCTCCGTTCATGACGAGTGGCGGCACGATGGCAAGAAGTGTTGCAATCACGACGACAATCGGTGTGTAGACCCGTGCAAATCGTGTAATGAACTTTTCCGTCGGTGCTTTATGACGTGACGCATTTTCAACTAAATCGAGAATTTTAGCGACCGTCGACTCACTGTACCGTCGATCGACCTGAATCAACAGATGGCCGTCCGTATTGATCGTCCCGGCTAGAATCGGATCGGACGGTCGGACACGTCGCGGGACCGATTCTCCGGTCAATGCCATCGTATCGATGAAGGCCTCCCCTTCAAGAACGGTTCCATCGAGCGGAATCTTCTCACCTGCCCGTACCAGAATCCGTTGACCGATCGCGACCTGATCAGGCCGGACTTGTCGTCCATCTTCGAGCGTCGCAATGTCCGGTCGGATATCCATCAGTTCGGCAATCGATTTCCGAGATTGATCGACGGCACGATGCTGGAAAAATTCACCGACTTGATAAAACAACATGACAGCGACCGCTTCCGGATATTCGCCAATCAAAAAGGCGCCGACCGTCGCAATGACCATCAGGAAGTTCTCGTCAAACACTTGTCCGTGCCGGATATTCCTAACGGCTGTTCGAAGAACATCCCACCCGATTAAGAAGTACGCGATCGCAAAAAAGAGAAGGTCAATTGATCCTGGGACAAGATATGCACTCGCAAAGGAGAGCAGACCAAGACCATATTGGATTTTTTTCGTCCGATTCAAGAATGGTCCGTGGTCGTGATGATGACCAGGTGCATCCTCTCCCTCCGATTCATCAGGCCGAATGACTAACACATCCGGTTCCAGTTCTTGAATTCGATTAACGACGGCTTGATAGGTTTCGTCTAACGCCGCTTCTTTTTCGTACGTCAGATAAAGTTTTTGACCAGCGAAATCTAAATCGGCTTGTTCGACTCCATTGACGTTTGCGACACCACGTTCGACTTTAGCGGCACAGTTGGCACAATCAATTCCTGTAATATGAAGACGTTCTGTTTTTAATTCCATCTTTCCACCTCATTCAAACGATTGTTTGATTATAGATTTAGTGTACTCCCTTTTTGCCCCTTCAACAAGTGATATTTCTCTCAGACTTGCGCCCGATATTTCGATTAGTTCTATCTCAGAAGAATAAAACGTGATATGTTTTTAGATAGTAAAATATAGAAGGAGAATAACATGACTATCATTGAATTACTTAAAGCACTTTTACTCGGTTTCGTCGAAGGGATGACGGAATTCGCGCCTGTTTCCTCAACCGGACATATGATCATCGTCGATGACATGTGGCTCCAAACGTCAGAATTCTTAGGTCAGTATTCTGCGAATACGTTTAAAATCGTCATTCAGCTTGGATCGATTTTAGCTGTCATCGTCGTCTTCTGGAAACGGTTGTTCAGTTTGATTGGACTTTATAAGATCGAAGGCGAACACGATGCGTCTGGGACACACAAATTAAAATTACGTCACGTCCTGATTGGTTTACTGCCAGCAGCCGTCCTTGGTTTATTATTTGAAGACTTCATCGACGAGAACCTGTTCTCGATCGATACCGTCATCATCGGTCTCGCAGCCGGTGCGATCCTGATGATCGCAGCGGATAAACTTGGACCGAAAGAACCAAAAACAACGACACTCGATCAGATTTCATACCGCCAAGCGGCTCTGATTGGTCTCTTCCAATGTATCTCCCTTTGGCCAGGGTTCTCGCGGTCCGGTTCGACGATTTCCGGAGGGGTGTTCCTCGGGATGAATCACCGGACAGCGGCTGACTTTACGTTCATCATGGCCGTTCCGATCATGTTTGGCGCAAGTGCATTATCACTCGTCAAGAACTGGCAATATATCGAAATCGATCACCTTAGCTTCTATATCGTCGGCTTCATCGCCTCATTTGTATTCGCCTTACTGTCGATTCGTTTCTTCTTGAAACTGATCAACAAAATCAAGTTGGTCCCGTTTGCGATCTATCGTCTGGTCTTAGCAACGATTCTCGCCGTCATCGTCTACATGTAATCCTGAAAACTGTCAGCAGACGCTGATGGTTTTTTTCATTTTTATGAAACTAATTGAAAGTGATTAGGGTATAGATAGAGGAGATACAGAAAAAGGAGTGAACGAATTTATGGCACGTAGAAATCGTGGAGGATCCAAATTACCTCTCATCATCGGGATTGCAGTGGTTGTCCTCATTGCCTTTTTAGCAATCGGACAATACAACAGCCTCGTTAACGTCGAAGAAGACGTTTCGAACAAATGGTCGCAAGTTGACAATCAGATTAAACGACGGGCAGATTTAATTCCGAACCTGGTCGAAACCGTCAAAGGCGTCGCCGGTCAGGAACAAAAAGTTTATGGCGATATCGCGGAAGCCCAAGCCGGTCTTGCCCGCGCTGCTTCGACGGAACAACGGATTGAAGCCGATCAGCAAGTCACCACTTCGCTGCGTGGGTTGATTGCCTTACAAACGACATACCCGGAACTCAAATCAAGTGAACGGTTCCAATCATTGATGGATACACTGGAAGGAACTGAAAACCGTCTTGGCATTGCACGGAAGGATTACAATGATGCCGTGACCGTCTACAATAAAAAACGTCGTAGTTTCCCTACTTCTCTTTATGCTTCGGCGTTTGGTTTTGAGAAAAAACCATATTATGAAATCTCAGATAGTGACCGTGAAAACCCAACGGTCGACTTCAATAGTGAATCGAAATGATTTGGCGAAGAACGCGCTTGATTTTTACCGCGTTCCTCGTTTTCTTCCTTCTGACTCCGACTGCCGAAGCCGTGTCAGAACGCACGGGCGCAGCATTCTTCATCCAAGATGATGCCCAGCTGCTGACCGCGTCGGAAGAAGCCGAACTCGCTCGTCTCGGTCAAGAACTCGAACAATATACGACGGCGCAAGTCGTCCTCAAGACCGTTCCTGATTTAAAAGGACAAGATTTAAGCACTTACGCCAACGAAACATTCCGGGCACAAGGCATCGGACAAGCCGGAAAAGATAACGGAATTTTAGTCGTCGTCGCTCCAAACGAAAAAGACCGGAATTTCCGCATCGAAGTCGGGTATAAACTAGAAGGAATCTTAACGGATATCACTGCCGGACGAATTCTTGACCAGTATGCGGTTCCCTACCGCGACCAAGGGGACTATGGTAAGGCGGCTTCCGAAACCTACAAAGCCGTCGTCAGCGTCATCTCAAAAGAACAATCGCTGGAATCACAAGATCCCGTCAAAAAAAGTGACGACAGTGGCTTAAGTACGTGGGCAAAAGTCTTGATTGGCGCCGGGCTTGTCCTGTTGCTGCTTCTTGACATGAAGTTCACCGGCGGGATGTTCTTCTTTGCGATCATCAACATCTTCTCCGCCATCATGCGTGGTGGCGGGGGCGGTGGAGGCAGTCGTGGCGGCGGGGGTAGTTCCGGCGGCGGCGGCGCAGAAAGGTAAGGACTTGGCATGACAGTTTTCTCGAGTATCATTCTATTTTACAGCGTGATGACAGTGATCGGATTTGTTTCGATGTGGCGGGATAAACGTCAGGCGAAACAACGGGCATGGCGGACACCGGAAGCGACTTTATTAACGATTGCTTTCCTTGGTGGGGCGCTTGGTACGTTATTTGCGATGCAACTTGTCCGCCATAAAACGCGGACAGCGAAGTTTCAATTGTTCGTCCCGCTCGCGATTTTACTCCATGCGACGATTTGGATATTATGGCTCCGGTCGTAATGCTTTAGAATATGTAACAAACAGCCGATAAAAGAGACAGATGGATTCGTTATCCCACGAATCCATCTGTCTCTTTTTTTAGTTTGGTCAATGGAGACCTAAATGTTTGATATCAGGTTTGTATATAGATTATCTTCGGGTAAAGAGTTTAACTAATTTAATAAATACATCTTTATCCCGTGTATTTGAAATAAGAGAGGTGGACACCTATTCATGTGGCATCCTTGCGCCGAATGTACAACAACAATCCGTTTTATCGAGACTGGTTCCCTACATATCCAGTCACCTGTAACCGAAGTATTTTCCTATGCTTCCTTTGAAGAGCTGGAACAATTACTGACAGCCACTTTACGTATTGCTGACTTCCCGGTCTCATGTCGAGCAATCGGATCACGACTCGCCACACCGGTTCTCGCTGCTTCTACTTTACTCGAGCAGTTACACAACCGGCAGACAATCGATTTCATTCAAAATGGAATCATGACAAGTCACTTGCAACCGATCTTCAACATTCAGGACAACACCCTGTTTGCCAACGAAGCCTTGCTTCGGGCAGCTGATGAAAATGTCTCGATGTCACCTGGCCTGCTCTTCTCAACGGCTTCGAAGATGGGACTTCATTCCCGACTCGATCAACGGGCTCGCGAGGAAGCCATTCGTGCCACCCATTTAGTCGGCGGAACGGAGAAGACATTTATCAACTTCCTTCCTTCAACGATCTACAATCCGGAGTACTGTCTTCGCCATACGTTCGAGATCGTCGAACGGTATAATGTCGACCCAAGCCGGCTCGTGTTCGAAGTTGTCGAAACGGAAAAAATCGAAGACGTCAACCATTTGAAACACGTCTTCGAACAATATAAAAAACAAGGGATTCAAGTGGCACTTGACGATGTCGGTGCCGGTTTCTCGACGCTTGATATGTTGTCGCTTCTGCAACCGGACTATATCAAAATCGATCGTGCTTTCATTTCACATTGCGATACGATTGCGGAAAATGAAACCTTCTTACGAAAAGCACGTCATCTGACAAAAGAGATGGGTATTCAAATTCTTGCGGAAGGCATAGAGCGTCAAGAAGAACTGGATCTCTGCCGGGAACTCGGATTTGACTTCGGACAGGGATACCTTCTTGGTCGCCCTGCCCCGTATCAACAACTCGCTAAAGCACAATAAGAAAAACAGATCCTGCTCCCAAATAACCGGGTTCAGGATCTGTTTTTTAACGTTTTGAGCTGTCAGGATCAGCGTGAGTGGACAGCTTGTTGATTGTTTTTCATTAAGGTTGCCAGAATCGTACGGGGAGACAAAGTGTTTCTTGACCAATCCGTTTCGCCAATTTTTCCCGTTCATCCTCCGTCAAGCCGAATTCTGTACTTGTTGTTGGTTGCTGATTAGTTACTAAATAGTGCTGCAATTCTACATAGGACTCCGCCTGTCCGAGCAACAGCTCTTGAATCAACAGCCCATACCCCACTTTACCTCCATGCAGAATCTGGTGCATCGAAGGAAACGGAGACAAGGCATTGTGGACACCATGACCAATTGCCCCTCGTGTCGCCTCGTCTCCAAATCCACCGACACTACCGGCTAGTGGAATGATTGTCTTGACCAAGTGTTGGGAGTTCACGGTGATGCAGCTTGTAACGTCTTCTCCCTGTGAATCATGACGGCTTTTCTTCCCGCTAACAATGTCGTTAGACGGTCCATTGCGTGTTCTTCGTGTATGTATTGTAAGACCGCTTGACGAATCATCCTTATCCTCATTCCATTATTTGTTAACGCTCAGTGTACGGAAATCCGTCCCCTGGTTCAACCCTTCGTTTGATTCGATTTTCCGTAACGGAAGGCGTACACTGAAATGAGTACAGATTTGTTATCCAAAGGGGGAAATTTGATGGATTACATCACATTAAACAATGGACTTGTCATGCCACAACTGGGTTATGGTGTTTTTAAAGTTCCTGAACAAGACGTCTACGAGGCCGTGCTCGAAGCTTTACGGGCAGGTTACCGTTCGATTGATACCGCGATGATTTATGAAAATGAGGCCGGTGTCGGGCGTGCCTTAAAGGATTCTGGGATTCCGCGGGAAGACATCTTTTTGACGACAAAGGTTTGGAATAAAGATCAAGGCTACGAGCAGACACTTGCCGCTTTTGAAACAAGTCTGCAAAAACTCGGTGTCGATTATGTCGATTTGTACTTGATACACTGGCCGATGCCGGACGAAGATTTGTACATGGAGACATGGCGTGCTTTAGAACAGCTGTATCAAGACGGCAAAACCAAAGCCATCGGTGTATCCAACTTCCACATTCCGCATTTAACACGGGTGTTGGAAGAAGGAACCGTCGTCCCTGCCGTCAATCAAATCGAACTGCATCCGTTCTTGAGCCAGAAAGCGATTCGTGATTTTTGTCAGAAAAACGGAATTGTCGTCGAAGCATGGAGTCCTTTGATGAAAGGACGCGACGCCTTAACGGAGCCCGTCATCACGGACATCGCGACACGTCACGCCAAAACACCGGCTCAAGTCATTTTACGATGGCATCTGCAACACAACATCATTGCGATTCCAAAGTCCGTCACACCAAGCCGGATTCAAGAAAATTTAGATGTCTTTGATTTTGTTTTATCGTCTGATGACATGAAGCAAATCGATCAGCTGAACCGGGATGAACGGACCGGATCGAATCCGGACGAGATGCATAAAAAATAAGACGATGCTCACGTAATGGTGAACATCGTCTTATGTGAAGGGCTGACACGACTGTCAGCCTTTTTTTGTTATTGTTTAGCGGTCCAAATCATTTCCATGGTCTTGTTTTGCCAGATCATCTGAACGATCCACTGAACGGGTTGGACGATGAAGATCCTCTTTGTCATCTGTCTTCTCGTCCTCGTGACGTGCTTTTTGTTCTTCCCACTCGGGACGTTTGAAATCATCATCACGCCGCATCGCAATGTTCGGTTCGCGGTCTCCATCAAGCTTTGCGTGATTAATGGCTTGTTCATCTTGCGGCATTTTATCTGTACCCGCTCGATGTAAGTCGATTTTTGCATGCTCTTCTTCTGAATCCTTGTCGACATCAAGCGGATTCCCTGATCCGAGCTGTGCGTTGGAATTGGCATCCTCTGACGTACGTGTTTCTTCGTAACTGCCGTAACGGACTTTGACATCCGGATGGGTATTGTCCGTATTCAGATGGGGATCGAACTGGATGTCCTGGACTTCAAGTAATAACACGAATCCGCCGCCTTCGACTTCTGTTTTATGGACTTCGACTTGATCGGCCGGTAAATCCAGTGAACCAAACAGACCATCTACTTCCTGATCGCGTCCCTGATTGCCCCGAATCCGGTCAAGCCATGATGGTTTTGTCGTTGCGATCTCCGCGTCCATTTGGCTCCGAACGAGTTGCAGATTCGATTTCTCTTTGACGATGATATAAAAATCTTCTTCGCGATGACCTTGCTGATGCAACTCATCCATTTTCGAGATTAATTCTTCTTCTTTATAAAATGTTCCAATATACTGTTTCGTTTTCATACCGATCCATCCCCTTATGCACGATTTTAATGACGCACTTGTCTTATAAGGAGTATTTCCTTTTTTTCACTAAAATATGCCACTAAATCGGCTCCGATCAGAAAAGTAATCTAAATGATATGTTTATTCTCCGATCAGTTTCAAACCGATGGTCGCACTGATGATCAAACCGATACAGACCAGTCGTTTCCAATCCTTTGCTTCCTTATAAAAAATCATACTGAGAACCGCGCCACCTGCTGCACCGATTCCGGTCCAGACTGCATATGCCGTTCCCATCGGAAGTTCGTTCATCGCCAAAGTCAGGAATAAAAAACTGAATCCAAAACCAGCGAACATCAACAGAAGATTTTTTGCATTTTTTTGTTGATTAAACGTGTTGATCAAGACGACACCGACCATCTCAAATAGTCCTGCGAGAATCAAATAAACCCAACTCATTGTGTTTCACCCTCCCCACTGACCAACTTCAATCCGATGACGCCGACGAGTAAAACAACAATCAGCATCAGTTTGACAATCGACGCGGATTGGCCAAATAACAGGATGTCTGTCAGGACAGTTCCAGCCGTTCCAAGCCCGACGAACACTGCGTACACCGTTCCGACCGGTAAATGATTACTGACTTTGATCAAGACCGTGAAACTGACGATGATACTGATGATCGTCGCACCCCATTCGAGTGGTGTTGCCGCGTGTTTTAATCCGATGACCCAGCCGACTTCAAAAAATGCCGCTAAAACGATAATCAACCAATACTTAGTCATATGATTTCCTCCTTATATCTCCAACAAAAAAGCCCGGGAGCAAGCGCCAAAACGCTTTACTCCCGGGCTTTTATCCCTCCGTTGCATAAGGTTTCCCTTACGTTCCTCCCTTGGTCCAGCCGAACGGAACCCTAGAGGATTACTATTCATTTCATTCGATACACCGACTTTAGCACGCTTGATTTTGCCTGTCAAACAGGAAAAGCAGACCGAATGGCCAATATATAGAGAGAGTCAACTACAGAGGAGGAGTCCATCATGCGCTATAAAATCAACGAGCAACTACGTATTCGTCGTTTCACGCCAGAGGATTTAGAAGCCGTCCATGCCTATGCTTCTCAACCGATCGTCAGCCAGTATCAGTCATGGGGACCAAACTCCGAAAGTGATAGTAAACAGTTCATCCATGATGCGCTCGAAAGTGAGCTTGAAAATCCGAGACGCCGTTATGTCTTTGCTGTCACCTTCTCAAACGACCATGTCATCGGTGCTGGCGAACTTGTCATCACCGATGCCGAACATAAAAGTGCTGAGATTGGTTATATCCTGTCTCCTGACGAATGGGGTAATGGGTATGCGACGTCCATCGCCAGCTTTTTACTCGAATTCGGCTTCGAAAAATTAGAGTTACATCGCATTACGGCGACGTGTGATCCGCGAAACCTTGCCTCAGAACGTGTCCTTCAAAAAGTCGGGATGACAAAGGAAGGACAATTGCGTGAGACTGTCTACTTGGAAGATCATTGGCGCGATTCACTGATTTACGGCATGCTCGATTGGGAATGGCAAGTCGACCATGAAGACGATACGAAATGATGAAAGAGGTGTTTCTCCACAACAGGAGAGCACCTTTTCCTTTGTTCCCAATTTTTAGTCTGAATTTGACTTTTTTTGATATCTTTCTACTTCATGAAAAATGAACATGGTAAACTTAGTTTTAATTGGTTCAAAATTAATTTTTCAAGAAATGGAGTTTTACATACGATGCCTTTATCAAAAAAATGGTTCACCTCACTGGCTGCTTCCGTCATGTTGTTTAGTTCATTTCCGGTCAACGGCCTTGCAGAAGGTGACGTTGCTCCGGCAGTCGTCGACGAACAGACGGACGTTGCGACCGGCAAACAGTTCACCCAAACGGTCACCCCTGTATTTGAAACACCGGAAAGTCCTGATTCCCTCAGTACCTTACCTGCTGCGACGGAAGTCGAGACGTTCGGGACAGAAGGTCTGTTTACACGCATCCTGCTCGACGGCGTCTATCGTTTCGTTAAGGCCGAACAATTGGCCGCTGCTCCAACCTACTCAAAAATCGACAGTCGCTATACGAATAAATCGACGCCACTTTATACAGCAGCTGCTTCAGAAACGGTGACAACCGATTCGTTGGCTCAAAATACAGCAGTCGATACATATGGTCAAGAAGGTCTTTTCACACGCATCAAACAGGGCGCGGTGTATCAGTTCGTTTTGACGGCTGATCTCAGTGCAACCCCTGTCTATGCGGCGACCGGGGAACGCTTCGTCCAACAGAAAACGATGGTCTATCCGACGGCTGATGCCAATGGAACCGCTCTTGCAGAATACGCCGTCAATCAACCCGTCGAAACATTCGGAACGTCCGGCACGTTTACCCGGATCAAGTTGAACGATCGTTATGCTTTCATTTTGACAGCCCATCTCGGAACAACAAAAGTCACCTCGTACTCGGTGACCGGCAAAAAATACAGCCAACACCTCACAACTATCTATCCGACCGCTTCCGCAACCGGAAAACCACTTGGCACACTGGCACAAAACCAACGCATCGACATCTACGGCGTCTCCGGTAACTACACGCGTGTCCGGTTGAATGATACGTATGGTTTTGTCTTGACGGCACACCTTGGGGATCTTGCATTTTTTGAGCAGACTGCCCGCCTCTACGTGCAAAGTCCGACGCCGGTCCGTCAAGCTGCGAACAGTACGAGCCCGATATTCGCACAGCATCCGACGAACACGTTGCTGACGGTCTACGGGACGAGTGGCGCCTACAGCCGAATTTTATTCCGCGGTCAGCATGCATTCGTCTTGACGAGTGCATTGGCACCTTTACAAGTGTATGCCAAAACAGACCGCCTTTATGTCCAGGCATCAACACCGATTCGTCAGGCGGCAAGCAGTTCCAGTCCGATTTTGAAAAATCATCAAACGAATACGTTATTAACCGTCTATGGCACAAGTGGGGCCTACAGCCGGATTCTATTCCGTGGTCAGTATGCCTTCGTCTTGACGAGTGCCCTCGCGAAAACAAAAGTCTTTGCGAAGACGGGACTTCAGTATGCGGGTAAAAACACGTCGATCTTCAAAGACACGACAGCGAAAACCGTTCTCCGCTCGATGAAACGGGCGGAACAGATTGATATTTACGGGACAAGCGGTTCGTTCACCCGGGTCAAGGTCGGATCGGTCTATGGCTACGTCAAGACAACGGATCTCGTGACGAAAAAACCGGATTTATATGATATCACCGGAACCCGTTATGTGCTCGAGGATAAACTGGTCGTTCATCCAAAAGCCAGTCTGACGGGAAAAATCGGGACGCTTAAAAAAAATACCACCCTGTCGATTTACGGCAAGAGCGGCTACTACACCCGGGTCAAAGTCGGGACGATGTTTGGTTTCGTCGACTCGAGTAAACTCGGCTTAAACAAACCGGTCGCCAGTCCGAAAGTCGGAACCGTCTTTTATGTGCACTTTGATCAGACGCCGCTCTTTTCGGCTGATGTCGCGTACAGCCGTCCTGCCGGTTATTTAAGTAAAGGGACGAAGCTGGTTGGGCTGAAGGCGATTGACGATGATTTCTGGAAGGTCCGCTTACCGAACGGGACGACCGGTTACGTCATCAATCCCTATATCGGAACGACAAAGCCGGATATGCGCTACACCCAACAAACGATCAACCGTCAAAAAATCTATACGGTCAAAACAACGACGTCTTATTTTGCTACACCTGTCAGTCCGAAAAGTGCTGGATTGATCGAACAAGGAAAACGCGTCTATCCCCGGTATCGGGTCGGCAACTTTTATGTCATTCAGTCCGGCTGGTCACCTGTTTATCTACCGGTAAGTGCGGTTACCGTTACAGGCGACACACGGATTGTACAGAAAAATACATCGCGCGGTGAAAAGTTGATTCAGGCAGCCGCCAAACATTTAGGGACACCGTATACATGGGGATCACAAACGTCAGCCAACGGTGGCTTTGACTGTTCTGGTTTGATTCATTACGCAACGAACCAAGCCGGGAAATACGGTGGACGGACAAACGTCAGCGGCTATTGGTACGGCGCCTTCTTTACGAACCGTCGGACGACGATCAGCAGTGGAAAACGCTCGGATATCGTCTTTTTCGAGAATACGTATACCGATGGTCCGTCGCACATCGGTATCATGCTCGACAATGAATATTTCATCCATGCCGGCGGCTCGCAACTGCAAATCAATTCCATCTATGAGCCGCGTTGGCGCGAACATTTCCTTGGCTTTAAATCGATGTAAAATCACAAACAAAAAAGAGGGTCTGACTTTAAAGTCAGCCCTCTTCGCTTATAGTTCAGAACGTCATCTCGACGTATTTCGTCACTTGACGGTCTTCAAGGTACAACTCGATTTGTTCGCGGTATGCTTTATAGTGGTCCGATGCGATATGCGCTTCGAGTGCAGCCTCATCTTGGTAGACTTCATACAGCATGAACTGATGTTCATTTTCAATCGATTGATGTAACGTATAGCGTAAGCAGCCCGGCTCGTTTTGTGTTGCTTTGTAAACCGTACTTAAAATGGGAAAGACTTGATCCGCTAATCCTGCTTTGACTGTAAGAACGGCATTGACGATGATTTCACCCATGTGTTGATTCCTCCTCTGATTTGATTACCTCTATCTGTACCCGTTTTTCCTAAAGACATACCGCAAAGGATGATTTCAATGCAAGAAAATTTATTTGCTGCTCTCGATCAATACGAAGCCGAGATGATTCGTTTACGGCGTGATTTTCACCGTCACCCGGAATTATCGTTCCAAGAAGTCCGGACACCGACTAAAATTATCGAACATTATGAAGCACTTGGTATCCCCTACCGCGAACAAGTCGGAGGGAGCGGCATCGTCGCGACACTCAAAGGGACACGTCCCGGAAAAACGATTGCTGTCCGGGCCGATTTTGACGCGTTGCCGTTACAGGAAGAAACCGAACTGTCGTTTCGTTCAATCCATCCCGGTGTCATGCATGCCTGCGGACACGACGGGCATACCGCCATCGTTCTTGGACTCGCCGCTGCTTTTCAGGACATTCAAGATGAATTAACAGGAACTGTCGTCTTTATCCATCAACACGCCGAAGAAGTGTTTCCGGGCGGTGCCATTCAAATGATCGAAGACGGCTGTCTCGACGGAGTCGATGCGATTTTCGGTACCCACCTCGAAAACGATCTTCCGGTTGGGACAATCGGTTATCACAGCGGTCATACGTTATGTGCGATCGATGAATTTGAAATCGTCGTTCATGGTCAAGGCGGTCATGCCCAAGCCCCGCACCGGACGCAGGACGCGCTCGTCGCCGGTGCACAGCTTGTCTGCAATCTTCAGCACCTCGTCAGCCGACGTGTTGACCCGTTCGAACCGGCGATTGTCGCCATCGGTTCGTTTCACGCGGGAACGGCTCCGAACATCGTGACCGGCGAAGCCCGGATCGTCGGAGAAATCCGGACGTTCAACGAGCAACTCCGGCATCAGTTGCGCCAGCAGGTTGATCTGATCGCCCGGACGACGTGTGCCGGAATTGGCGCTACGTATTCCATCGATTTCACGACCGGTTATCCGTCTCTTTGGAATCATCCGAATGAAACGAAGCTCGTCCGGGAAGCGGCCAGCTTTTTACCGGAAGGACAAGTCCGTGAAGTCAAACCGATGATGGCCGCCGACGATTTCGCCTATTACCTCGAGCAGGTCCCGGGCAGTTACTTCTTTACCGGTTCTGCGAAGACGGACGGTCGAACGATTTATCCGCAGCACCATCCGAAGTATGAAATCGACGAGCAGGCCTTGCTGATTGGAGCAAAGACGTTAGGTGCGACGGTTCTGCGCGCCTTACAAACATAAGGATTGACTTTCCGCTTTTGTGAATGGTATTATCATCCCAATGATAACGAACTTACATCAACTTCATATAACACTTATCAAGAGTGGACCGAGAGATCTGGATCGATGACGTCCCAGCAACCTGCGTACAGCAAGGTGCTACGACCAGCAAAGCGAAAGCTTTGGTTGATAAAAAGCGGCGACTCCTTTTGCAACCAAGCAAAGGAGTCGTTTTCGTTTTCTCGCTGTCAGAAATGAGAGCATTACGGTTCAAGGAACCAAGGGAAAGGGAGAGATGACATGGAAAAAGCAACATTTGCAGGAGGATGTTTCTGGTGCATGGTGACACCATTTGAGGAATTACCGGGTATTCACAGTATCGTGTCCGGTTATACAGGAGGACATGTCGACAACCCGACATATGAGCAAGTCAAAACAGGAACGACTGGACATTCGGAAGTCGTCGAGATTACATTTGATCCGGCACTGTTTTCATACGAACGGTTACTGGAACTGTACTGGCCGCAAACGGATCCGACCGATGCAGGCGGACAATTCCAAGACCGCGGCACGCAGTATGCTCCCGCAATTTTTTACCATACGGAAGAACAGCGACTTGCAGCCATCGCGTCACGCGACGCGCTAGCCGCGACAAACCGTTTCAAACAACCGATCGTCACACGGATTGAACCGGCGCATGCTTTTTACCCGGCGGAAGAATATCATCAAGACTTCCACAAAAAAAATCCGGCGCACTACAAAAAAGACCGGAAAGCTTCCGGTCGCGATACCTTTATCGATGTTGCCTGGAAAGAAGAAGTAACCGTCTGATTCAGCTTCAAAAAGAGATCATTCCTTTCACGCACTTTACTAGTAGAAGTGGCGTGAAAGAAATGATCTCTTTTTTTGATACATCTTCTGAGTTGTTGACGATTTTCTTAAGAAATCGCTTGGACGTCGTCTGTTTGTTTCGCCTCATCCACGACTTGATACCGTTTCAAGACGAACATTCCGCTCAGCATGACGGCCAAGCCGATGATCTGTCCAAACGACAAGTCGACTTTCGGTAAACCGAACCAGCCAAAGACGTCGACACACAGCGCAAAACTGAGTTGCGAAATCAAGACGACGGAAATCGCGATTGACGGACCCAGCAGTTGAATGCCCCGCATGACACAAAACACGACCCCGACTCCGACGAAACCGCCAAATAGATAAAGCGGTTCGACTTCACGGACTGCCGCAAGCGTTCCTCCGCGAAAGAAGACCAATGCAAGCAACGAACCGAGCAGTCCGACAAAGAAGACTAACGTCGTTGTCGCCCAGGCACCAAAGGCATGACTCATCCGTGCATTCAAGACAGTTTGTAAACTGATCATCATTCCGGCGACGATGGCACAAAACATTCCTAATCCCATTCTATTTCCTCCTCACAAGTTCCCGTCAGGCCAATGAAAAAATCAAAACGCCGGCCAACATCAAGCCGACACCCATCCATTGCCCTTTGTTACTGCTTTTTTTAATGACCCCAAACCAGCCGTTCAAATCAATCACAAAAGCACAAAGAATCTGTGCGACGAGCAACAGCGACATCGCCCATGTCATCCCAAGCAATTGAATCGACGTCAGTTCCGTGACGACGACTAAGACGCCGAGTAATCCACCGCTCGCATAAATAAGCGGCAACGTACGAAAACCGCCGATTTTTCGGTCCCGGACGAATCCATAAATCAACAAACAACCGATTAAACCAACGAAGTGGACGATGGTCACGGATAACCATGGACCTACCGCGTCACCAAGCCGGGCATTAAAGATGCCTTGCAGCGCGATGAACAATCCGCTGAATAACGCAAAAATGATTCCTTGCATCTTCATCCTCCTTTTTCTCTAGTTACGAGTAGACACCATTCTGTCATCCTTTGAAAAGGACAAATGTCCTAAAAATAAAAAAAGAAGCCGACCAAGTAAGGTCTGCTTCTCTTGAATTCATGCTACTGGAGTGTCCGATACATCCGTTCAATCCGTCCAAAGGCGTCGTCCATCATTCGGTTAAACAGTTCCGCAACGGTCGGAACATCATCAATCAAACCGGAAACGAGACCGGCGTTGACGTATCCTTCTGTCTCGTCGCCCTCGAGTGCTCCTTTGATATGAAATGATTCGTTCGTCTGTTCTTGAAAGGCAGCGAGTGACGTCGGCTGCAACGCAGCGACATACGGTCCGTTCAACACCCGCCGGACTTGTCCGACTTCACGACCAATGATCCGCGTCTCGAGATCATCCGCCTGCACAAGATGTCTTTTATAATGCTCGTGCACACGGGATTCTTGTGTCGCAATCAACCGGGTTCCGAGTTGCACCCCTTCTGCTCCGAGCATCCAGGCAGCAGCAAGACCACGCCCGTCGCCGATGCCACCGGCGGCAAGGACGGGAATCGTGACATGATCCATGATTTGCGGAATCAAGGTCATCGTCGTCAACTCAAGCGGCGAATTGATACCCGCGGCTTCGACTCCTTCCGCTACCAGCACATCCACTCCTGCCTGTTCGGCTTTAATCGCCTGTTTGACGGAAGCGACCACACCAATCGTCTGGATTCCCGCCTCCCGTAACTTCGACAAAAAAGGAGCTGGGTTGCCGGCCGACAGGGATACGACCGAAATCCGTTCTTCAATCGCTAACTCAATCAACTGCTCCGCATGAGGCGAGACCCGGATGGCGATATTCAAGGCAAAAGGACGCGACGTCAACCGGCGTGTCGCTTCAATCAATCGTTTGACTTCAGCAGGCGTCATCGTCCCGCATCCAATCGTTCCGAGTCCCCCGGCATTTGAGACCGCTGCCGTCAGTTCGGCATGGCTGATGTTTCCCATGCCACCTTGAATGATCGGCACATCGATCTGTAATTTGGTACATAGACGAGACATGGTCTCCCTCCGTTTCCGTTGCCAAGAATGGTATACTAAGTAAGACTGAATTTTAATTCATTTTTAGAAAAGAGGCGTTCTGATGAATATTCCGTACCGCGATGTTTCTCCAAGCTTAGCAGCAAATGTTTTTGTCGCTCCCGGTGCTTTTTTGATTGGTGACGTGACCGTCGGCGAAGAATCGACGATTTGGTTCAATGCCGTCCTGCGTGGTGATGAAGGTCCGATTACGATCGGACAACGGTGCAGCATTCAGGACAATGCGACCATCCATCTCTACGAAGGAGCACCGGTCATCGTTGAGGATGAAGTGACCGTTGGACATAATGCGATTCTTCATGGCTGTAAGATCGGACGTCGCTCGATCGTCGGGATGGGTGCGACTGTTCTCGATCATGCTGAAATCGGAGAAGAATGTATCATCGGCGCCAACACATTAATTCCATCCGGCAAAAAATTCCCGCCTCGTTCGTTGATCATCGGATCCCCCGGTAAAGTCGTGCGTGAACTCACGGCAGCAGATCTGGAGATGATTCAAGAATCGATTGATTCTTATGTCGATAAAGGATATGCCTTCCGGAAACAGTTTGCACAGGACTAATTTTCATCCAGAAAATGCTCATCTCGAATCCTCGGGATGAGCATTTTTTTGATTACCGCTCGGCAAATAACGGATGTTCCGATGCATCATAATCGGCGCTTTTTTGTGACACGTCATGCGTTTCCTGAAAAATCGTTTCAAAGAATCGACTTGCCGGTTTTGCGAGTAATCGGTAATACTGCTCAAACAATAAGGCAGCGTGCTGACCACTCCAAGCGTCCGGCAATAATTCCTGCGGCAGTCCGGGATCACTAAACAAAAACTTCCGGTATTCGTGGACAAGTGTCGTCCGTTCCACAAAACATTGTTCGTCATCCATCTCACCGAGCTGGATCCGGCTTTGATGGACGATATAGCGCCGGCTGTATTCGGCGATGAACATCTCATACCGTTGTTGGAGTTCGTCAAGCGGAAAAGCACGTTCGACAAGGGATTGATCCTGTTGTGGACCATGGTATTCGCCGACAAAAAAATCGACATACTCGGTGATGCCGTATGCCTCAATCAGACGTTCCGCTTCTTTTTCGAGCGGATTGGGGGAAATCCAGACCCCGTTTGATAAATTACCAAAACCGCTCCAGGACAATTCTTTTCGTAACTCATCCCGAATTTGTCGTTTGTCTTCCGGGATCGTATACATCAACGTCCGCCACTTTCCGTCCCAGACGTGAGGCGTCGATTTATAAATCCGTCGCGCGGCTTCTTCCATTCGCTCGACCCCGCGTGGTGTCAACGAATAAAAACTTTTATTTCCTTGTTTTTGTGACGTCAACCAGCCTTGTTTGACCATCCGTGAGACAGCCACCCGGACGGCCTGTTCATTATGACCAAACTCTTTCAGCAGACGAATCAGACTCCCGATCCAAATCTGATTACCGTAGTGTCGAATGTAGTCCCCGTATACGGTAAAAATCATCGATTGTGTATTCGCACTCATGTCATTCACTCTCTCTTTAATATAACGTTTTTTTGTCTACCGTTAGTATACGTGTTATTTCAGAAGACGACCATCCTCATTTCCCTTGAAACTGTGGGGTCCGCTTTTCGGCAAAGGCTTGTAAGGCCTCCAGTCGGTCTTCCGTCGGGATGACGACTTCATACGCAGCGGTCTCAAGTACTAGTCCTTCCGCAAGTGATCCATCCCGCCCTTGATCAATCGCCTGTTTCGCCTGCCGGATCGCGACCGGTCCGTTTTTCAACATTTCGTTAGCGAAGGCGAGACAGACTTCCATCAGTTCTTCAACCGTCGAGACGACACGCGAGACGATCCCGTACCGTTCTGCGGTCTCCGCATCAATCTTCTTAGCCGTGAAAATCAATTCCTTCGCCCGTGTCTCTCCAATCAACCGCGGCAACCGTTGCGTCCCGCCGGCACCCGGAATGATACCGAAACTGGTTTCTGTCAATCCGACCAGTGCCCCTTTGACGATAATCCGGAAATCGCAGGCGAGCATCCATTCGAAGCCACCACCGAGCGCATGACCGTTAACGGCAGCAATCGTCGGTTGCGGCAAATTGGCGATGTCGGTGAAAACGTCACGAATCGCCTCGACGTTGCGCCGTACTTCCGTTTCGTTTAACGTCATCCGTTCCTTCAAGTCAGCACCGGCGCTGAACGCCTTACCCGTTCCCGTAAAGAGGACGACCCGAATAGTCGGATCATGACGGACAGTCGTGACAAGCTGTTGCAGCTCGACCAGCGTCGGATAATCAAAGCAGTTCATCCGTTCCGGCCGGTCAATCCGAATAACCGCGACGTGGTCCAATCTTTCCAAATGAATCATGTGAGTCCCTCCCGTTCGACAACTAAAGCGATGCCCTGACCAACGCCGACACACATCGTCGCGAGACCATATGTCTGATTCGTGCGGCACATCTCGTGTAAAAGCGTCGTTAAAATCCGTGCCCCGCTTGCGCCCAGTGGATGGCCGAACGCGATTGCCCCTCCGTTGACATTGACTTTTTCCGGCGGTAATCCAAGCTCTTGCATACAGGCCACACTTTGTGCTGCAAAGGCTTCGTTCAATTCAATCAAATCCAGCTGTTCGACCGTCAATTTTGCCCGGTTCAACGCTTTACGGGTCGCATCGACCGGTCCGATTCCCATGACAGCGGGTTCGACGCCGGCGACGGCACTGGCCCGGTAATAGGCGAGCGGCGTCAATCCAAGACGATCTGCCGTTTCTTCACTCATGAGCAATAAGGCGGCTGCCCCGTCGTTGACACCGGAAGCATTTCCCGCCGTGACCGTGCCATTTGGAAACAGACTTTTGAGTGTTCCGAGTTTTTCACGGCTCGTGCCGGGCCGTGGATGTTCATCCGTATCCACTTCGATGATCTGTCCTTTACGTGTCGTATACTGCACCGGAACAAGTTCTGTTTGAAAACGATGTGTCTCCATCGCCTGTTTAGCCCGTTGCTGACTTAAAAAGGCAAAATCATCCTGCACTTCGCGTGAAATCCCGTAACGGACTGCCACATGTTCCGCCGTCTCCGGCATTGAGTCTGTTCCGTATTTAGCATCCAGTTTTTCATTGACGAACCGCCAGCCGATCGTCGTGTCATAGATCGTTGTATTCCCGCGGGCGAAACCCGTTTCCGTCTTTCCCATGACGAGCGGTGCCCGGGTCATGCTTTCTGTCCCGCCGGCAATATAGATTTCTCCTTCGTTCATCGCAATCGCCCGGGCTGCTGCGATGACGGCATCGAGTCCGGATCCACACAGCCGGTTGACGGTCGTCCCGGCGACTTCGACCGGTAGACCGGCAAGCAAACCGGACATCCGGGCGACATTCCGATTGTCTTCTCCTGCCTGATTGGCATTTCCAAAAATCACTTCTTCGATTTGACTCGGATCCACCTTTGGATTCCGGTCAACGAGTGCTTGAATGACACAGGCGCCTAAATCATCCGGCCGAACGTCTTTCAGTGCTCCGTTATACCGGCCAATCGGTGTACGGACGGCATCAATGATGGCCACACGTCTCATCGTGTCTTCACCCCGCTGTCGGAATACTCATAGACACCGCGCCCGGTTTTCCGTCCAAGGCGTCCTGCTTTGACATATTGTTCAAGCAGTGGTGCCGGACGGTATTTTTCGCCTAATTTTTCGTGGAGATACCGTAAATTGTTTAATCGGGTGTCGAGTCCGACCAAATCTCCAAGTTCAAACGGACCCATCGGATAGTTTAACCCCAGCTTAATCGCCTTATCGATTTCTTCCGGTGTTCCGAGTCCTTCTTGCAGCATATAAAAGGCTTCGTTTCCGACGAGTGCACTGATTCGTGACGTGACGAACCCCGGAAACTCTTGAATGACGACCGTCTCTTTGCCCATACGGCGTGCGACATCCTCACAAATCGACACGGTCTCTTCTGACGTTTCAAGACCCCGGGCCAGTTCGACAAGCGGCATCCGGTGAACCGGATTAAAGAAGTGCATCGCCATGATACGTTCCGGTCGACGGGTAAACGAAGCAATCTCCGTCGGACTCATCGTCGACGTATTGGTTGCAAAAACACAACCGGCCGGCGCATAGCGGTCAAGTGTCTCAAACACCGTCCGTTTGATCTCGAGTCGTTCCGGAACGGCCTCAATCACAAGATCCGCTTCTTTGACAGACTCCTTTAAATCCGTTGCATAACTCAAACGTCGGAACAACTGCTCGACTTCTTCCGTCGTCATTTTCCCGCGGATGATGGCTTTATCGGCAATCGTTTCTAATTCCTGTTGCGCGGACGTCAACAGCTTTTGTTCGACATCGACTAACGTCACATCAAATCCGCTGGCCGCTGCCACGTACGCAATTCCTCTTCCCATAACACCCGACCCTACGACAACCATCTGTTGAACCATCATCTGATTTCCCCCTTTAAAAAAGCGTCCGGACGAACGTCCGCACGCTTGGTTTTACAGTCCGAACGGATTAAGTGGACGACTGCCGTAATACGACAAAATACTTTTCGTTTCCGTATATAAATCAAGTGTTTCGATACACAGTTCACGACCGAAACCAGATTGTTTGTATCCGCCAAATGGTGTTCCCGGGAAGGCAGAGAACGGACAGTTGATCATGACGATACCGGCTTTGATTTGATTGGCAATCCGCGTTGCCCGTGCCCCGTCCTTCGTCCAAATCGCTGATCCGAGTCCAAATTCCGTATCGTTTGCGAGACGGACGGCTTCTTTTTCATCCTTGAACTTCATCACGACGACGACCGGTCCGAAGATTTCTTCCTGAACGACTTTCATCTCGTGTGTGACATCCGCAATGATCGTCGGTGCATACCAGAAACCTTCTTCAAAACCAGCCACCTTCTCGACTTGACCCCCAGTCAAAATCGTTGCTCCGTCTGCTTTCGCCGACTGGACGTATCCATCAATGACATCGAGCTGTTGTTGGTCGATGATTGCCCCGACATGTGTTCCTTTGTCAAACGGGTTACCGAGAACGAGTTGTTTCGTCTTCGCGACGAACTGTTCCATGAACGTTTCGTAAATATCTTCATGGACGTACAGGCGGGACCGTGCTTCACACGACTGACCGCTGTTGTAGAAAATCCCAAACAGCGAACCGTCGACAGCTGCCGTGATATCGGCATCCTCAAACACGAGATTCGGTGATTTGCCGCCGAGTTCCAGTGTGACGCGTTTTAAGCTTTCCGATGCCCGACCCATGATGTCTTTTCCGACTGGTGTCGAACCGGTAAAGGCGACTTTATCGACATTCGGGTGTTCCACCAAGTGGTTGCCGATTTCACGGCCCGAGCCCGGAATGACGTTGACGACACCCGCTGGTACACCGGCTTCGAGGCAAATCTCGCCGAGGATGATTGCTGTCAGGGGTGTCAGGGTCGCCGGTTTCACGACGACCGAACAGCCGACCGCAATCGCTGGTGCGACTTTCCAGGCAGCCATCATCAACGGATAGTTCCACGGAATGATTTGGGCGCAGACGCCGACCGGTTCTTTTTCTGTGTAGTTATGGAACTGGCCTGGCACGTTATTGACGGCACCACGGTGACCGACGATCGCTCCGGCATAAAATTCAAAGTCTTCAATCGCTTGCGTGATTTGCCCTTGTGCTGCAGCAAGTGATTTTCCCGTATCGAGAATCTCGAGTTCTACGAGTTCATTGAATCGTGAACGCATGATGCCGGCAATTTTATTCAGGACTTGCGACCGGCGACCGACCGGCCACATTTTCCACTTCCCGTGATCAAACGCTTCCCGTGCCGCCTGTACCGCACGATCGGCATCTTCTTTTGACGCTTTCGCGACTTCCGCGATGACTTCGCCCGTTGCCGGATTATAGGTCTTGAATGTCTCCCCTGATGCCCCTTCGACTTGCTCGCCGTTGATGACCAGATGATAAACGGAACGTTTCATCTCGATTGTTTTTTCATGTACCGTTGACATAGCTCCCACTCCTTTTAGTTTCCTTTGAATGTCGGTTGACGTTTGTCGAGGAAGGCTTGCATGCCTTCCGTCTGATCACTCGTACCGAATAATAAGTAGAAATTTCTTCGTTCATGATCCATGCCGTCTTGCAATGACAGATCGCCCGCCTTATCGACAGCATCTTTGATCAGTCGCACGGACATCACGGGTTGTGCCGCGATCCGTCCGGCAACCGCCAAAACGTCTGCTTCGAGTTGGTCCGCTTCCACGATCCGGTTGATGATTCCGAGATGATGGGCTTCCGACGCCGGCATCCGGTCTCCCGTCCACAACCACTCGAGTGCCCGGGTCCGCCCGATCCGTTTCGTCAATCGTTGGGTCCCGCCGGCGCCCGGCATGACACCGAGCCCGACCTCTGGAAACGCGAACTGCGTCTCGGGTGTCGCATAGATCAAGTCGCAGGCCAGTGCCAGTTCAAAACCGCCGCCGAGTACAAATCCATGGACAGCCGCAATCAGCGGTTTATGCAGCCGGCTGATCCGGTCCCAATCGGCAAACGGATCGAGTAATTCCATCGAAATCGGTGTCGCGTCGACCATCTCATCGATGTCGGCTCCGGCTGAAAAGGACTTCCCTTCCCCACTCAGGACGATGACAGCGACCGCATCGTCCTGATCGAATTGTTCCATCGCTTCAACGATTTCCCGAATCATCGCCCGGTTCAGGGCATTGTAACGTTCCGGCCGATTCAGTCGAATCCGGCCGACCCGACCGTCGACTTCCGCCTTAACGTACTGTCGTGTCAGCATGGACTTCTTCGCCGATCATCAATGTTACGAGATCACCCGCAAAGCCCATCAAGTCTTTACCGGACGCTTTTCCTTCAAGCGAACGCATGCCGGCTTTCATCGTTTCATGGCTTTCGTAGACCATTTCACACATCAGATAATATTTACCGTCTCCGCCCATCGGTGAGCCGACGATTTTCGTGACCGTCATCTGTTGCAATCCTGGAATTTTAGCTGTCAGTGGACCATGGACGTTGAAGTAATGCTCGTCAAACTGTTCCTTGTTCTCCGGATGTGTATAAAGCGCGATTAGTTTTACCATAATGATTACCTTCCTTCACATGAGAGTAGAGACGGGTTTCATCGCCTCGAATGGATTTTTGCATGATTTACAATATAAAATGCTTCGGCAAGCCGTCGGACCAAATAAATTTTCAATCGAGACGAATGTCGATCCGCAGTATGGGCAGTCGATTTCCCAACGACCGTCAACGACGCGCGGCGGGGCGATTCCAAAGGACTTCAGACCGACAATTCCTTGTTCCGTAATCCGGTCCGATGTCCAAGGCGGATCAAACAGGAAGACGACGTCGACCGTATTGACCTGCGGGACTTGTAACAAAGCGGATTCCGTATTTTTTTGAATGATATCAAGTGCCGGACATCCTAAAAATGTCGGGAGCAGCGTAATCCGGACATCGTATCCGAACGGTGTCTCCGTCCATTCCGTCGCTTCGACCATCCCGAGATCGAGAATGCTGACGGCATCAATTTCCGGATCCTTGACTGTATCAAGTGCTTGCCGGATGTCCTGTTCCAATCTTGTCGTCATCTGCCGTTCCTCCTTCACCATACCGCTGACTGATCGAGCAGATAGACTTCCCCGAGCGTCGATAAGGCATCGTTCAAATCAGGCGAATGCTCCCCGTTTCGTCCGTTGTAGGCCATGTTCATTTCCGGCAACGTGACATCCAAATCGACGAGGACCGGCGTTAAGGCTTGATACCAGCGATCAAGCAATACTCCCTGATCTTCAATGAGCTGCATCTCGTCAATCAGCTGTGTTGCTTCGCCGTAATCAAACAGATCACCGAAGTCAGCCAATACACGTTCCAGCGCGGCATCCATTTTCTGACGGGCAGTTTCTGTTGATTGATACAGCTGGGTAAACCATGTTTGCCAGTGTAACAAATGATAGTACAACTCCATGTTGACCTTTACGGCGAGTGCTGCGAGCGGCGCATAACTACTTTTTTTCAACGAATCGATCCGCACCTTTTTCGCGAGTGTATAACAATAATTGCGCACGACGGCATACGCCCAGTCATATTCGGGGTTCTCCATGTAGTATCCCGGTCCGTTGATCCGCTCGACGAGAACGGAATTTTTCCGTTCATGCGCGAGTCGTACGTGAGCCAGAGCATCGGCCTTTCCTTCACCGATTTCTTCGAGCAGCTGATAGTACATCGCTGCATGTCCCATCGAATCCTGAGCGATCGAGGACGAAGCGACATCTTCTTCGATATGCGGTGCGAGCCCTAACCATTCCGATCCCCGGTACGCGTACAAAAAGTCATCATCCGCCAATTGATAGAGCAGTGAGGCCAACGCTAAACGTTCCTGTTCCGTCATTTGGAATCGCCTCCTTGCCAGGACATGATTTCTTTTTCGTCGAGCATTTGTTGCTCATAATGACGCCATTTTTTCTTCAGGTAGCCGTACCCTTTTGTCGTCCGGTAATCCTTGTTGTCGAGCCGTTGCAACATTTGTTTTTCGTCCGGCGTCATTCCCCGGATATCGTCCCGCTTGACGACCCAGATATCGACGACCGGCTCGCGGCGCATGAAGTTTTCCTGCGCCATCATTAAGGCCATCTCTTTATTCGGTGCCAGTAGACTGAACTGATGTGTAAAGGCAGCATTCGGCGTCCGTTTACTGAACACCTCGAACTCTTGATAAAACGTTTCCGTCATGGTGGTTCCTCCTTCAGCCGATCGTCTCAGCAAGTGCCTCGCGCACCCACGCATTGTTTTGATACGAAGTTTGACGTAAGGCGAGTCGTTCTTTCGAACGGGGACCGCCGCCTTGAATGATTTTCTTGAATTCCGTCCAGTCCGGCTGGGCGTAAATCCATTGTCCTGTTTCCTCATCAAACCGTAATGTCGGATCCGGAATGACAAGACCAAGCGAGCGGATCCGGGGCACGTATTTCGTAAAGAAGTTTTGACGAAGTTCTTCGTTCGTCTTCGTCCGGATTTTATAAGCGATTGTCACGTCTTGTTTGGACGTCCCTGTCGTCTCTTTTGACGCCGGTCCGAAGAACATCAACAGAGATTCCCACCACTCGTCAAGTGATTCCTGAATCATCGCTTTTTGTTCCGGTGTCCCTTCGGCCAGTGCCATGATGATGGATTCGCCGTGCTGGGCATGGAACACTTCTTCCGCACAAATCCGTTGCAACGCCCGTGCATATGGTCCGTAGGAAGCCCCGAGCATGTTCGTCTGGGTAATGATTGCTGCTCCATCGACGAGCCAGCCGATCGTCCCGGCATCTGCCCATGAACGGGTCGGCATGTGGAAGACGTTATGGAATTTGAGACGTCCCGTAAACAAATCGTCCATCAAGTCTGCCCGCGTTTTTCCGTACGGTTTCATCAAGTCCTCGACGACCCGCAGCAGGAGTTGGCCGTGCCCCATCTCATCCTGGACTTTTGCCATGATGCCGAGCTTCCGGCGTAACGACGGTGCTTTTGGTACCCATTCTTTTTCCGGTAAAGCGCCCATGATTTCACTGATGCCGTGCATCGAAATCAACTTGATCAGCGTGTCGCGATAAAAATCAGGCATCCAGTCGTCAGCTTCGATTTTTTCCCCGTTTTCGATTCGTTCTTTAAATCGTTCCAATTTTTCTTCTTCGGTCATGACCGGTGGTTCAAAAAGATGCGTTGCATCGTACATGTCAGTTCCTCCTCTGCTTAAACAAACTTCTTCTCAGACACTGTGCGACGGTCGATAATCCGGACAGCTTTTCCTTCCGATCGCGGAAGACCGTATGGCGGATGACAAACGAGATCAACCGAAATCAGACATTCTGTTTTCATGGCATGGCAGATGACCCGCTTAATATCTTCAGCAGCTGTCCCCACTTCGAGCTCGATGTGCAATTCCAGTGCTTCGAGACCGGCCCGTTGAATCCGGTGAATTTGGTAGTGCGGTGTGACACCCGGTTGTTGAAGCAGGACCCGCTCAATCTCAGACGGAAAGACATTGACACCACGGATGATCATCATGTCATCCATCAGATGCAATCCGTCCTGTTCCTGACACTCCATCGCGACACCGGGCCCCATGATTTCGCTGAGACCGTAGATGTCAAAAGCCCGGATCCCCCACTTATTTTCGAGGGTTTGCCGTAATTCTTCCGACCACGGCTCGGCTCCGAAAATCCCGTACTGCAGGCTGCTCGTCTTCGGATTTAGACCCTTTTCTTCCATACGTTCCGAGAGATGCAACATATAAGAAGGTGTTCCGCAAATTCCGCGTGGCTGAAAATCTTCAATCAAGGTAATCTGCCGATCCGTATTTCCTCCAGATACAGGAACGACCGCCATTCCGAGCTGTTCTGCTCCTGCGTGCAACCCCAGTCCGCCTGTGAACAATCCGTACCCGTAGGCATTGTGCAACAGGTCGGTTTTGTCCGCCCCGATGGCAATCAGACCACGCGCCACGGCAGTCGACCAGTCCGCAAGATCTTCTTCGGTATAACCGACGACAGTCGGTTTTCCACTCGTACCGGAGGAAGCATGAATCCGGGCTGCTGCCTGCGGAGGAACAGCGAATAAACCGAATGGATAGTGTTCACGCAGATCACGTTTCCAGGTGAACGGCAATTTTTGCAGATCCGTCAACGTCTCCAAGGAGTCCACATCGAGTCCGCGGTCCGCGAACTTTGTTCTGTAGAAGGGTACATGCGCTGTCACATAACGTACGGTCTCGCGCAAGCGTTCCAACTGTAAGCTTGTCCTGACTTCCGCCGTCATCGTTTCGAGAATCTTGTTATACAAATTGCACCCCCTCGCGCTTTTGTAACACAATAAATAAACGTTCGTTTTAAAATGGTTATACCATAAAACTACGATACGTTCACATTATTGTCAATCCTCCATTTTTTTAAAAGCTCCCAAATCAACTTTTTCTGACGCTGTTTAAATCAAAATCACCAGCAAAGGCGTTTCCTATAGAGAAAACGTAAAATTGATATTTCTTTTTGGAAAATATTACTGAAAATGTTTGCTCATTTCGTAACTGATTGATAAAATATCGTGTGACAAGTGTTATACTATTTTTGGTAAGACCAGCTGTGGTCACAGGCAAGGGGGAATTGGTGTGAAAAACGGTTTATCGCTCGGAGATTCTGCTGTCATCGAAGCGATCGTAACAGAAGAAATGTTCGCTCAGTTTGAAGGTGTGGTTGTCCATCCGGCTTACTCAACTGTCTCGATGGTCTATCATATGGAATGGGCGGCTCGAAAACTCATCCTCCCTTACCTTGAAGAACAGGAAGAAGGAGTCGGTGGTGCCGTTTCCTTGAAACATTTAGGAATGGCGACACTTGGATCAAATATCCGCATCGAAGCCACCGTCATCGAACTTACACCCGGCCGCGTCTTGGCAAAAGTCGAAGTCAGACACGGCGATCGTGTCATCGGTCTTGGTGAAGTCAAACAGATGATCTTAAATAAACAATTGATTCAAGAAAAATTGATTCCACGTGTTTTTTAACAATTAAAATGAAAGCGCTTACTAAATATAAAGGAGGATGTTTTTATGCATATGTTGAACCCATCTACGAATCCCTCGCCTTCCATCATGGAAAAAATCTCTGGTCACGAACAGGTCGTTTTTTGCAACGATCCCGTGTCCGGTCTGCAAGCCATCATCGCCATTCACGATACGACACTCGGACCCGCGCTCGGGGGTTGCCGGATGGCGCCGTATTCGACCGTCGATGAAGCACTCGATGATGTCTTACGCCTGTCGCGTGGCATGACGTATAAATGTGCAGCGGCTGACGTTGATTTTGGCGGCGGCAAGGCGGTCATCATCGGTGATCCCGCAACCGATAAGACGCCGGAACTATTCCGGGCCTTTGGACGATTCGTCGACTCGCTCGGCGGTCGTTTCTATACCGGAACGGACATGGGAACGACGATGGACGACTTCGTCCATGCCAGTCGGGAAACGGCACGGATCGTCGGCATTCCGGAAGCCTTTGGCGGCAGCGGGGATTCGTCGATCCCGACGGCGGAAGGCGTCATTTACGGATTACGGGCAACGGTCGAAACGTTATACGGATCGGATGATTTAAGCCGGGCCAGTTACGCTGTCCAAGGACTGGGAAAGGTCGGCTATAAAGTCGCGGAACAGTTATTGTCTGCCGGTGCCAACCTGTACGTGTCCGATTTGAGCGAATCCGTTCTCGCTTCTCTCGTCGAGCAAGCGGAAAAAACACCTGGAACGGTTCGTGTCATTGCCGCTCATGAAATTCATCTGACGGATGCCGACATCTTTGTCCCTTGTGCCTATGGTGGTGTCATCCAATCGACGAACATCGGACAGTTGCAATGTAAAGCGATTTGCGGATCGGCCAATAATCAGTTAGCAGATGACTCCCTAGCAGCGGACTTGAAACAGCGCGGTATTTTGTATGCGCCCGATTACATCGTCAATGGCGGTGGTTTGATTCAAGTTGCCGACGAATTATACGGTGCGAATCATGAACGCGTCTTATTAAAAACTAAACACATTTACGATGCCGTCCTCGAAGTGTTCCACGAGTCTCATGCGGAATCGATCACGACACTCGAGGCGGCTAACCGGATGTGCAACAAACGGATTCAAATTCGTGCCCGTCATAACAACATCTTTACGAATACGATCAAACCAAAATGGAACATCCGTAATGACTAATGGGAGGTGACACGTATGCAAAAGCAATTTCCGATTTACCGCATCCTCGATGATGCCGGACACGTGATTGATACATCGAAACGCGATTTGCTGACCAAGGACCTAAGCCTCGCCCTTTTTACACATATGAACCGGATCCGGACGTTTGACCGGAAGGCAATCAATCTGCAACGTCAAGGACGGCTCGGCACCTATGCTCCGTTCGAAGGACAGGAAGCGGCACAGGTTGGCAGTGCGTATGCGCTGCAGGACAAAGACTGGGTCTTCCCGACCTACCGGGATCACGGGGCGACGCTGACGTTTGGCGCCGACATGGTCCGGACGTTTTTGTATTGGAATGGCCGCGTCGAAGGCTGTGTCCCGACCGATGAGCTGCATATCTTCCCACCCGCTGTTCCGATTGCCACACAAATCCCGCATGCGGTCGGTGCGGCCTGGGCGGAAAAACGAAAAGGGACGACCCAAGTCGCCGTCGCCTATTTTGGCGACGGGGCAACGTCGGAAGGTGATTTTCATGAAGGGATGAACTTCGCCAGCGTCTTTCAGGCTCCGGTCATCTTGTTTAATCAAAACAACGGGTATGCGATTTCCGTCCCGATTCAAAAACAAATGCATTCGGAAACGATTGCTCAAAAAGCATTAGCTTATGGTATGCCAAGCGTTCGGATTGACGGCAATGATGTCTTCGCCGTTTATTTCACGATGCAGACTGCACTGGAACGGGCTCGATCCGGCGGTGGTCCGACCTTAATCGAAGCGGTCACGTGGCGATTCGGTGCCCACACGACAGCAGATGATCCGTCGAAATACCGGGATCAAGACCGTTCCCGGGACCGGATTGATCCCCTCACCCGATTGGAAGATTTCATGAAAGAACAAGGCTTCTACGACGAGCAGGAAATCGAAGCGATTCGAATCCGCCATCAAGAAGAGGTCGAAACGGCCGTCAAGACGATGGAAGCCTTTCCGCCTCCTGACGTCAACGATTTGTTTGACCATACGTTTGCGACACTACCGGACGATTTAATCCGTCAAAAAGCGGATTACCTGACAGCGAGGGGGAATTGACATGGCGACACCAATCAATCGACAAACGGAGATGACGCTTGTCCAGGCTGTCACCGATGCCTTACGGACAAAACTGACGGACGATGAGACGACGCTTGTACTAGGTGAAGATGTCGGGAAAAACGGCGGTGTCTTCCGGGCGACGGACGGTCTGCAGGAAGAGTTCGGTGAAGACCGGATTATCGATACGCCACTGAGCGAAGCAGGAATCGTCGGAACGTCGATCGGTCTCGCGGTCAACGGGTTTAAGCCGATCGTCGAAATCCAATTTCTCGGTTTCATCTACCCTGCTTACGAGCAAATCATGACCCATGTCTCCCGCATCCGGATGCGGACGCTGGGGCGTTACGGCGTGCCGATGGTCATTCGGGCACCTTATGGGGCCGGCATCCGGGCACCGGAGATTCATTCCGACAGCACGGAAGCCCTCTTCACTTCGATGCCAGGCCTGAAAGTCGTCTGCCCCTCCACGCCGTATGACGCCAAGGGTTTATTGATTGCGGCGATTGAAGATCCGGATCCGGTCTTATTCCTCGAGTCGATGCGAAGCTACCGGGCCTTTAAGGAACCGGTTCCGAGTGAAGCATATACGATTGAAATCGGTAAAGCGAAATGTGTCACCGAAGGCCAAGACGTGACGCTGATTGCTTGGGGCGCGATGGTCCAAGTCGCACAAAAAGCCGCGACGGAAGCTGCGACCCGCGGCATCTCCTGTGAAGTGATTGATTTACGGACCCTCTATCCGCTTGATCGTGCAACGATTGCGGCCTCCGTCCAAAAAACCGGACGGGCTGTTATCGTCCATGAAGCACAAGCCATGGGTGGTCTTGGAAACGATTTGCTTGCGCTGATCAACGATACCTCGTTCTTATATTTACGGGCACCAGTTGCCCGCGTCACCGGGTTTGACGTGCCTGTTCCATTATTCGCCCTGGAGGACCATTACATCCCGACGCCGACGCGTGTGCTTGAAGCGATCCAGCGTACGGTTGATTTTTAAGGAGTGAACGTGATGATTGAAGTAAAGTTGCATGACGTCGGTGAAGGGATGACGGAAGGTGAAATCGCGAACTATCTGGTCCAGGTCGGCGATCGTGTCACGATCGATCAGCCTGTCGTCGAAGTGTCGACCGATAAAATGGTCGCTGAATTACCGGCTCCGGTGTCCGGTGTCGTCACGGATCTCGTCGTCCCTGTCGGTCAGACGGTCTCCGTTGGTACGGTTTTATTGTTGATCGAAGCCATCGAAACGGTGACGGTTGAACAAGTAATCCAACAGACGACTGAACGGATTGAAGTACAGCAGCCTGTCCTAACACCATCTGTTCCATCAAATAGTCGACGTGTCTTGGCTACCCCTTACACTCGAAAAATCGCGCGCGAACATGGGATTGATTTGGAACAAGTTCCGCCTTCCGATCCGTCAGGTCGCGTCACGGAGGAGGATGTCCGGCGGTTCCACGATACAAATTCCTCACTCAAAGAGGCAGATGTCGTTGAACAAACATGTTCTCCTTCTGCTACACCGGTCGAGACGATCCCGTTCCGGGGAATCCGGAAACAGATTGCGAAAAAAATGACGCAATCCCTCTTTACGATTCCGCACGTCACGCATTTCGAAGAAGTAGATATGACTCGATTGCTCGCCTTGCGCGAAGAATTAAAGGCGGCCGGTAAACCGATCAGTGTCAACGCCTTTTTCATCAAAGCCTTGATCGTCGCACTCCAAGACTTCCCTGTCTTTAACGCAAAACTGGATGAAGCCAACGAACAAATCATCCTCGAGCAACAGTATCATATCGGTGTCGCGACCGAGACGACGGACGGACTGATTGTTCCCGTCGTTCGAGATGCAGATAAGCTGACGATGCAACAGTTGCATACGCGTGTCGCGGAACTGTCTTCCCGCGCTAAGATGGGAGACTTGCGCGCTGCGGATCTGAAACCGAGTACCTTTACGATGAGTAATGTCGGTCCTCTTGGAAGTACGGGAGCGACCCCAATCATCAATTATCCGGAAACTGCTTTGATTGCATTCCACAAAACAAAAAAACGGGTCTGCGTCGATGACCAAGACCAAATCGTCATCCGCTCGATGATGAATCTATCGATGTCGTTCGATCACCGTGTCGCTGACGGCGCGACGGCCGTTGCTTTTACGAATCGGTTCGCCGGATTAATCGAACACCCCACTACTTTATTGATGGAGCTGATTTAAATGGTCGTAGGTGAACTGACACAAGAACGTGATTTAGTGATTCTTGGTGGTGGTCCAGCCGGTTATACCGCTGCGATCCGCGCCAGTCAATTGGGTCGCAACGTCACCTTGATTGAGCAAGCACAGCTCGGGGGACTTTGTTTGAACAAAGGATGTATCCCGTCCAAGGTCGTCGCTCATGCCGCAGATGTCAAACTGCAGATGAAACATATGACGGCTCTTGGTTTTTCTTTTAATCCGACACATGATTTCAGTCAATTGGTCGAGTACCGGGAACGGACCATCCGTCAATTACGAACGGGAGTGGAAGCGCTCTGCCAGGCAAACTCGATTGAAATCATCCAAGGAGCGTCTTCATTTTTAGCAGACGACCGGATTGGTGTGGAACTCGGACATCAGTTTGATACGTACCGGTTTAACGATGTCGTGATTGCGACCGGAAGCCACAGCATCGAACAGGACCATCCCTCTGTATTGAATGCCGAACAGTTATACCAACTGACCAAATTACCTGAACGCCTTGTCATCATCGGACAAGACTATATCGCTCTCGAAGCAGCGATGAGTTTTCAAGCCCTCGGTACGTCGGTCACGTTGATTGCTGACGACTTCGGGTTGGATCCGAGTCTCGACAAAGAACTGCGGCGTCTCTTGAAAAAACAAAAAATCCAATTGGTCACAGGTACCGTGACCGCCATCGAAGCAGACGACAAAGTGACCGTTACGGTCGTAAAACAAGGACAGGAAACGACCTGGTCCGCTCCTTTTTTGTTTCAATCGTTGCCCCGTGTCCCACACACGTTGGAACTGGGACTCGAGCGGATTGGTGTGACGTTAGCAGAAGACGGAACGATTCCCGTCGATCCATTCGGACAGACGAACCGTCCACATATCTATGCCATCGGAGATGTAACGCCTGGTCCTGCGATTGCGACACGGGCCATCCATGAGGCGAAACGGACAGCCGAACATTTAGCCGGGCAACTGGCCGATGCAACAATACCCTATTACCCGACCATCATCCGGTCCCTTCCACCAATCGTCTCCATCGGCTTGACGGAACAAGCGGCAACGGACGCCGGTCATTCGATCCGGACCGGCCAATTTGCCCTTAATGCCAATGGGGCAACGATGATTGAAGGAGGCAGCGGTTTCATCAAAGTCATTTCCGATGCGACGACGAGCCTCATTCTCGGTATTCATATGATTGGAGAAGGATCCATCGAACTGGCCGGCGTCTTTTCTCAAACCCTGGAACTGCATGCGAAAGAAGAAGACGTCCGCTTTCCGGTCATGCCGCATCCAAGTCGGAATGAGGCCTTTATAGAAGCCGTCGAATCCTTGATTGGGCAGGCGATTCATTTACCGCCTCGTCAACAAGATGTGTTAACGAAGTCGTAAGATCAAACCGGACCGTTCCTTTTCTTGAGCAACGGCCGGTTTGTTGTCTGGATTTTTAGTGTGAAGGAGGTCATACGATGGAAGTTTACTTTACGAGGCTGAACTGGAGCGATACATCCTTTCCGATTGCGGCAACGGACACCGGACTCTGTTATGTCGGTGCGTTAAATGAACCATTGGACTTATTTGACGACTGGGTTCGAAAACAATTTCCCCGGGCTGACTTGATCGAGCATCCACAGATCATGCAACCGTACCAGGAACAACTCATCGAATACTTAAACGGGACACGCACCCGGTTTTCCCTCCCGCTTCATTTGATCGGTACACCGTTCCAGTTGGAAGTCTGGCAGGCCTTATGTCATATTCCATACGGTGTGACGGTGACTTATTCAGATATTGCCCAACGGATTTACAGACCGAGTGCGACGCGCGCCGTCGGAACCGCCATCAGTAAAAATCGTGTCTTGATCGTCGTCCCTTGTCATCGAATCATCGGAAAAAAAGGAGATTTGACGGGATACTGGGGTGGTCTCAACATGAAGCGACAACTTCTCGCGATCGAACAGACTTCCTCTTCTCAACCGCACTAACATAGCAAAAGAGAACGAACTCGATGTAAATCGAATCCGTTCTCTTTTTTTACACCGATTTTACGCCAAACCGATACGTCGTTTCCCAGTGGTAGATCTTGTCCGGCTGAATCAGAATGTCCGGGAAGTTTGGTTCGTTCACCGCATTCGGATGGACTTGTGTTTCAAGACACAGACCGAGTGAAGGACGGGCACCGACACCACGAATCTCGTAATTCGTCTCGAGTTGCGTCCCCGTATAGAGGATGACGACCGGTTGATTCGTCGTCACTTCTACATACCGGCCATTTGACAAGTCTTCCAGTCGGATCGGCTGTCCCGATAAGAGGAACGGATGATCATATCCATTTCCAGCGGCTACCGTTTCTGGATGATCGGATTCTGCTCCGCTTCGAATCAACCGCCCGGTTTGAAAATCAAGAGGTGTTCCTGTCACGTCCTGCAACTGACCGGTTGGCAGTAAATCCGGTCCGACAGGTAAGTACGTTTTACTCGGGATCGTCAAGTGATGATCGAGTATATCCCGTTGTAAGTTCCCCGACAGGTTCCAATACGTATGATTCGTCAGATTCAACGGTGTCGCCTGATCCGTCGTGGCGTCCATCGTCAACGTCAAGGCGAGACCGTCAAGCTGATAGACGGCGTCGAGTGTGACGTTACCAGGGTAGCCTTCCGTCCCGTCCGGACTGAACAACCGGAGATGGAGCCGATCCGTTGTGGCTTCGACGATTTCAAAAAGTGCTTGATCAAAACCTTTGATTCCTCCGTGCAGATGATGCGTTCTATCATTTGCTGCGAGCGGATAGACGGTTCCTTCGACTTCCATTTGCGCTTGTCCGATACGTCCGGCGACCCGTCCGACGATTGCCCCGAAGTACGGAGAGTGTTCTTGGTATTCCTTTAATGTATCAAAACCTAAGACCACACTCTCGGTTCGTCCGTCCCGATCCGCAACACGGAGATCATTGATAATACCACCATAGTTCCAAATCTCGACTTCAATTCCCGGTTGCGTCAGCGTATGACGAACGAGATCCGTTTCCTGAATCAACTGCGTCTGTTTCGTCATCGCCGATCACCTGCCACTTGGCGGCTGACCGTTTCAAGGAAGCGGTCAAGTCCCGCCTGCCCGTCCGGAGTTTGTTTAAAGACACCACAGTCTTCGAGACCACGGACAAATTTCGCCGCGACAGCTTGTCGGACATACTCCGTCACGTCTTGTCCGTTGTATGCTGCTTTCAATTCTGTAGCCCATTTTTGATGGGAAGGATCCGTCGAAGTGGCCGTTCCCGCGACGAACTGCTCGACTTCTTCGAGTTCACTGAGCAAACGGGCCGGCAGAACGGCGAGTCCCATCACTTCAATCAAACCGATGTTTTCGCGTTTAATGTGGTGAATGTCGGCATGGGTATGGAAGATACCGTCCGGATGGTCTGTCGACGTCCGGTTGTTGCGCAAGACGAGATCCAGTTCAAATCGTTCGCCGCGCATCCGGGCAATCGGTGTCACCGTGTTATGGCGGACACTATCCGTCGCCGCAAGAATCTCATGCTCGGCATCTTCGTACGTCAACCAAGTCTGATACACCTCGTCTGCTGCATCGAGTAAGGATGACGCATCGGGACTGCTCAAGCGCAAGACCGTCAGCGGCCAGTGCAGCGTTTCGCCGATGACGTCCGGATGATCCGGTAAAACAAACTGGTGCAACGCCTGTGCCCGGTCCATCGCAAATTCATAACGACCGCCTTGATAATGGTCATGCGTCAAAATTGATCCGCCAACGATCGGCAGGTCGGCATTCGACCCGGCAAAATAATGCGGAAACTGAGCAACGAATTCAAGCAACCGCGCAAAGGCTTGACGGTTGATCACCATATCTCGGTGCTCCTGCGACAAGATGATGCTGTGTTCGTTGTAATAGACGTACGGCGAATATTGTAACGCCCAAGATTCGCCGCCGAGTGACAGTGGCACAATCCGGTGATTCGCACGGGCCGGATGATTGCTCCGTCCGGCATACCCTACGTTTTCAACACACAAGAGACAGGTTGGATACGTCGATTCGACAGTTTCTGTTTGCGCCGCAGCAATTTCACGCGGATCTTTTTCCGGTTTTGAGAGATTGATCGTAATATCGATTTCACCATAGACCGTGTCCGCTTGATACTGGATATTTTTTGCGATACGTTTCGTTTGAATGTAATTATTCGCTTGACTGAGCTGATAAAAATAGTCAGTCGCCTGTTGCGGATTTTCAGCGTACAGCTGACGGAAAGTCGAAGTGATCTGAGACGGGCGATCGACGAACACATCCATCAATTCTGCCGCCAACCGTTCTTTTTCATCCAGACGCGGCGCAAGTTTCCCGGCAGTGATCTGTTGTTCAATCATCTCGTCCAAAAGATCAGGAATCGACGCGGTGTCGACAGTACCCGGATCCGTGTAAGCTGCTTCGCTTAGCAACGCCAATAATCGGTTTCGTGCATACACCGCGTCTTCCGGTTGAATCAACTGGTGACGGATTGCCTGCTCTACTAATTGTTTGATGAGTTCGTTCATCGCCTTCACTCCCCTAAATCCATTCTCTCTTTATCGTACTGGTGTCTTGTAGCCTTGCGGACGTTTTTCATGCCAGCGCCACGCATCTTGAATGATCGTTTCGATGTCCGTCCGGCTTGGCTTCCAGCCTAAGACTGTTTTCGCCTTATCCGATCCGGCAATCAAGGTACTCGGGTCTCCGGCGCGTCGTGCGACGACTTGTTCCGGAATCGCATGTCCCGTCACACGGCGTGCGGCTTCAATGATTTCCCGGACTGAAAAACCGCGGCTTGAACCGAGATTAAAGACATCACTCGGATTGCCCTGTTTTAAATACTCCAGCGCAAGCAGATGGGCATCAATTAAATCCTCGACATGGATATAGTCGCGGATACATGTGCCGTCTTCTGTCGCATAATCGTCGCCGTAAATGGAAATCATCGGGCGTTGACCATTGGCGACTTCGAGGACGAGCGGAACCAAATGCGTTTCCGGTGTATGATCTTCTCCGATTTCACCTGTTGCACGAGCCCCGGCAACGTTAAAGTACCGGAGCGCCACATACTGGAGACCGTAAGCCGTCTCACACCAGCGCATCATCTTCTCCATCATCAACTTTGTTTCACCGTAGGCATTCGTCGGATTCGTCGTTGCCGTCTCAAGAATCGGCATCTGTTCCTGCTCCCCGTAGGTCGCGGCGGTCGATGAGAAGACAATCTGTTTGACATCATGCGCCATCATCGCTTCGAGCAACACTTGTGTGCCGTAAACGTTGTTGTCGAAGTAGGCGAGCGGATGCTCCATCGATTCACCGACTAACGAAAAGGCTGCGAAATGAACGACCTGATCGATTGTTTCCGTCTCAAACACCGTATCAAGGAAGGCCCGATCCCGGATATCCCCTTCGTAAAAACGGGCTTCCGGATGAACGGCTTCCCGGTGACCGGAT
This sequence comes from Exiguobacterium sp. KRL4, assembly GCF_001870785.1. Classification (GTDB taxonomy): domain Bacteria; phylum Bacillota; class Bacilli; order Exiguobacteriales; family Exiguobacteriaceae; genus Exiguobacterium_A. The sequence continues at coordinate 132,975 of NZ_MOLV01000007.1, read as the reverse complement.
TTTAAATGATCGATGACGACAACGTCCTGACCGGCATCAATCAATTGATAGACTGCATGCGATCCGATATACCCTGCTCCACCTACTACCAGTACTGCCATTTAGATGACCTCCTGTTCGATTTCTCGTGCTCCATCACCAACCGTTGCCGTGTAGAACGATGCCGGGTAACCGATTGCTGCCTCATATTGTCGACCAACTGCCGTCATGAATGTCTCGACTGTCTCGTCTTCGACGATGGCAATCGCACAGCCGCCAAAACCGGCACCTGTCATCCGGGCACCAAGGACTCCCGGTTGTACCCAAGCCGCTTCGACCAATGTATCCAGTTCTTTCCCCGTCACTTCGTAATCCACTCGCAAAGAACGATGTGAGGCATTCATCAGTTGACCGAATGCTTCTAGTCTCTCTTCTTTTAGGGCATCAAGTGCCTGCAACGTCCGCTCGTTTTCAGAAATCGCGTGACGCGCCCGGCGTTGCAATCGTTCGTCCTCAAAAGAAACCGTTTCGAATTCATCCATCGACCATTGACCGAGTGACGCATACGGACGGTACTGTTGCAGGTAAGCCAGTGCTGCTTCACATTCCGAGCGGCGTTCGTTGTATTTCGAATCTGCCAGTTCACGCCGTTTATTCGTATTCATGATGATGATCGTATAGCCCGATAAATCGAGCGGGGCATACGTATACTCCAGTGTCTCGCAGTCAAGCAACAGACCGGATCCCGCTTTGCCCATCCCGATTGCGAATTGATCCATGATGCCGCTGTTGACACCGATGTACTGGTTTTCGACCTGTTGACCATATTTGACGAGTTCGATCCGGTCGACATTCAAATCGTACAGTTTGTCGAGCAAAACACCGATGACCAGTTCAAGCGAAGCGGACGAAGACAGTCCGGCACCATTCGGGATATCACCTTTGATCAAGATGTCGCATCCTGTATCCATCCGGTAACCGGCTTCCCGTAAGACATGAATCATCCCTTTGGCATAGTTGGCCCAGCCATCGGCAGATCGATGCGTCAAGTCATCACCTGCGACTTCGATGATGCCGTCGTTTTCAAAGTTCAGCGAATAAAACCGGAACACCGCATCGTCCCGCTTGCGGGCAACCGCATGCGTTCCAAGCGTCAAAGCACACGGAAAGACATGTCCACCGTTGTAGTCTGTATGTTCTCCGATCAAATTGATCCGGCCCGGTGCAAAAAAGCGGTGGGTCGACGGTTGACCGAATTGTTGTTCAAAAGTCTGTTCGAGTGTCTGGTCTGTCATACGATCGGCTCCTTTGACTGTCTTGTTGTCACGCCGCGACGAACCGGTTGGACCTGCAGGCAACGTGCTTCATAATCGTTTGTGTACGTCATGCTAATTCCTTGTTGCATCAAGTAGGCACCACTGAGCGTACGTCCTTCAACCTGATACAGCATTGTTTCCTCAAGTCCTCTTAATCGGAAGCTGTATTGTCCAATTCCATGCTTGCGCATCGGGGCAACGGCCAGGATGACCGTTTGTTCACTCGCCGTATATTGCATAATCGATGCGCCTTGATCGTCCGCTTGAATCCGGTGTTGACGTCCGAATTGAACGGTTTCCCGAATCGTCTTGTACGTCGCAATCCACTCGGCCGCTTCTGTTAATTCTTCCGTCGTCCATTCGCTTAAGTTGCCGCCGATGCCAAGCGTCCCTTGCATGGAAGAGACAAAGCGTGTCGCAAGCGGCAGGTTCCGTCCATTCAGCCAGTTTGGACCATCCGTCACCCAACAACTCATCATCTTCGCATTGTAGGCAAACGAGAAATCATGTTGAATCGCCAGTCGATCAATCGGATCCGTGTTGTCACTCGTCCAGACTTGTTCCGTCCGTTTGAGAATCCCGAGATCAATCCGTCCGCCACCTCCGGCACAGGCTTCAAAATCGACTTCCGGATGACGTATCCGTAAGCCGTCAAAGATCCGGTACAACGCATCGACATGCCGTTTCCACAGTTCTTGTTGTGCTGCCGGTGTAGCACCCGGAACGCCCGGTTCTGAAAAGGCACGGTTCATGTCCCATTTGATGTAATCAATCGCATGAGTCCCGAGCAACTCATCCATCATCTCGAACACGAATTGTTCGACTTCCGGTAAACCGAGGTTCAGGACAAACTGATTGCGTGAGGTCGTCCGGCGTGCACCGGGACTATGATAAATCCAGTCGGGGTGGGTCCGGTAAAGATTCGAATCCGGATTGACCATCTCCGGTTCGACCCACAGACCAAACGACATATTTTGTTGTTTCACATACTCGATCAACGGTGTTAATCCGTTCGGAAACTTCTCCGGATTGACGACCCAGTCGCCAAGACCGGCTTGATCGGAGTTTCGTTCGCCGAACCAGCCGTCATCAACGACGAACAGTTCACAACCGATTGCAGCAGCTTGATCAACAAGCTCCCGTTGTCCGTGTTCCGTCACGTCAAAATATGTTGCTTCCCAGGAATTGTAGAGAACGGGCCGGACTTTGTTCCGATCTGATTTCGGCATGATGAGATCACGCTGAAAATCGTGGGCCCGGGCACTCATCCCGGCAAAGCCGTCATAGGCATAGCCGATATAAAAGTCCGGTGTGACAAGTTGTTGTCCGGCTTCGAGCGTCCAGCTGAAATCAAACGCATTCATGCCACCTGACAGTTGAACGAATCCAAACGCATCCTGTTCAAAATGCATCGACCAGTTGCCCGAATACGCGAAATGTCCGTAAATGACTTCGCCGGTCGATTCGGTCGCACCTTGCTCCAAAGCAAACCAGGGATTTGCTTGGTGACTCGTCACACCCCGTCGGCTGTCAATCGTTTTACGCCCCGGCGTTAGTGGCGTCACTTGTTTTTGGAATTCGCCTGTCCATGTTCCGGTGAAGTGATGTAAGTTCAAGTTCGGCCGTTGCAGAATGCCCATCGCAAATGATTGGGCTGTCGTCAACCGGACCGATTGTGTTCCGGTATTTTCAATCACGAGCGACCGTCCGATCATATCGTAAGCTTCGTACAGATCGTATTTGATGCCGACCCGGAGTTCTTGTAACGCATCATATAACCATAACGCCAATCCGTTCTCCGATGTCTCGGCACGTTCAAACGTAAACTGGCTGACCCGTTGTCCGTCCTGGCGCTCTGATTTTAAAGTCGGTTCTGTGTAGACCATCTCACCAAATGGAATGAAGTCATAAACCGCGACACCATCCGGTGACTCAAATGAGCTGTGAGCAAGGACCGGATTCGGTAAGGCTTCATAGTCGGATGGATACGGCAGACGGGCGCCAAAATACGTATGCAACACTTTCCCCTGCTGTCCGATCGTCACGACATGCGCGACGTGTTGTCCTTCGAGGACGAACCGCTGATTCGGCAGTTCAAGAATGGCCATGGTCGTTCTCCTCCTTACGTTGTCAGAATCAGCGTCTCGAGTGGGGCGAGCGTCACTGTTCCACTATATGTCTCGTTCGTATTCAACTCTTTATAGGCAGCATCGAGCACAACGTCCCGGCTTGCTTTTGTATCGTGGTTCATGAAGAAGAGGAAATCACGTGTTTCACCATGACGGCGGACGACCTCGACTTGATCCGGTGCTTCAAACGTTTGAACACCGGCATCGAGAAACGCTTGCCGGTAGATCGTATCGATCATCGCATCATCAATCGATGCACCAATGTAGGTGATTGTTCCTTTATATTCATTGCGTGTCACGGCAGCGACTCCGTCATAAAACGTATCGCGATAGACAGCAAGCGGTTCAGCTGTCGTCGGTGTAATCAAATCACACCAGATACGGGCCGGTGAAGCTTGGCCTTCAGAGGCACCAATGCCTTCCACCCGATTTTCCTGCACGGCCTGCAACGATTCGTACTCATCGATTTCGATTCCTGCGTATGGGGCGAACTTCCCTGGCAACGTCAGTGGCAAGACATTGTTATGCGGATCCTTGACGCCGGTACGGTACGTGAAGATGACGTGTCCACCCTGCTCCATGTAATCAATCAGCGCTTGGTCAAATGTCGGATTCGTCAAGAAGTACAGGGGAACGATAATCAATTTGTATTGATCGAGCCGGTCACCTGGGAAGACGATATCCGTCGACGCTTGACGACGGACAGCGCCTCCGTAGAACCGGACGAACTCCGTCCGGAAATCAAACGCGTCACTGTGCGGTTGATGCGTCCACGCCCAGACATTTTCTTGGTCGAAATAGACACCGACTTCCGCTTGATAGCTGCTTGCATTAATCTCGTCACCAAACGTGTTGAGTTCGGTCATAATTTGTTTGACTTCGTTGAATTTACGCTTCGGTTTTCCATCGTGATCGATGATGCCGTGGCAAAACTCTTCCGTTCCAAACAACGCCGCCCGGAAGCGGAAATAGACGATCGCTTCCGCACCACGTGCGACCGCTTGATACGTCCACAAACGGATATGGCCGGGACGCGGCAGGTAACCGATTTTACTCCAGCCTTGCGCGCCGCTGAGTTGCTCCATCACCCAAAAACCTTTCCCTTGTTTCGATGAGCGGCAAAGGTCATGATCGCTCGCCATTTTCTCGAAACGGTTCGGTTCCGGCAAACCACCCCAGACCGGATAGTTATCAAAAGCGACGTAATCGAGATCCTGTGCCATCTGTTGTTGATTGACGGCCATATCACTGTAAACGAGGTTATGCGTAATGAACGCGTCCGGATGAATATGTTCCCGGAGTGCATCGACTTGCAGTTTGTTGTAATGGTTATAACCATCAGCACAGAAGCGGTCGAAGTCGACGAGTAACGACGGGTTATGTTCCTGATAGACTTTCCGTGGCACCGGGATTTGCTCCCACGCCGTGTACGTCTGACTCCAGAAGACGGTTCCCCATGTTTCATTTAACGCGTCAAGCGTCCCATAACGGTTTTTCAGCCAAATCTGGAACGCGACCCGGTCGATGTCACTGTACGAACGATCTGACTTTTCATGTCCGTATTCATTGTCCGTCTGCCAACCGATGACACGCGGATGTTTCCCGTACCGCTTCGCCATTTCAGTCGTAATGGCAACGGAAAAGCGTTGGTACGTCTCACTGTGAACCGTGTAGTGACGACGTGCTCCAAAGCTGATGGTCACGCCATGCTCGTCTGCCGGAAGAATCTCCGGATACTTGTGGCACATCCAGGCCGGTGGTGTCGCGGTCGGCGTCCCGAGGACGATATCAAAATCGGCGGCACTCAAGCGTTCGATGATCTCGTCCCAAAACCGGAAATCATAGACTCCTTCTTCCGGCTCCATCATCGTCCAAGCAAATTCCGCCAGCCGGACGACGTTGACACCGAGTTCTTTCATCAAGCGGAAATCTTCCTCCCATAACGCACGTGGAGTTTGTTCCGGGTAATAATCAACGCCTAAATACATGGTGCTCCCCCTCACTCAAAACAAATTATTTTACTGCACCTGCCGTCATTCCTTTTTGGAAGAAACGTTGGAAGAAGATATAGAAGACCATCGTCGGTAAACTGATTAAGACGAGTGACGCATAGATTTTCCCCGGGTCACCACCGAGTGCATCTTTGAAGAAGCTTGGTGCCATCGTGACCGTTTGATAGGCCGGATCCGTCATGAACGTCAGGACCATCAAATACTCATTCCATGAGTTGAGGAAAGCATAGATCAATGCTGTCGCAAGAGCCGGTTTAGCCAGCGGCAACATGACTTTGAAGAAGACCTCCAAGATTGTCGCACCGTCAATATACGCCGCTTCCATTAATTCGTTTGGTAATTCATCAAAATATCCTTTGATCAGCATCAAGCCAAACGGGAGGAAAAAGGCGACTTCCGCTCCGATCAAGCCCCAATGATTATTGAGTCCGTCAAATGACCGTAACGTAAAGAACAGTGGAACAATCATCGAAGCGACCGGTAACATCAGGCCGGCTAAAATCATGTTGAACAACAGACGTTTTCCGGCGAATTCGAGTTTTGAGAACGCAAATGCCGCAAACGCCAGGATCGTGATCGAGATGATGATCATGAAGAAGGCGACGAAGAAACTGTTGAAGACGAATGTCGGGAAATTCGGATTTTGCAGCGTCGCGATATAGTTTTCAAACCCGTTGACACGTAAGCTTTCCTTGAACATGACGAAGATCGGGAACAGCCAGACGATGGAAGCGAGCATGAGAACGAGGTTAATTATCCAGCGGCTTTTTTTAGATTCTACATTCATGGGACGTTCCTCCTTAGTTATCCATTTTCTTTTGAACACGTAACTGGATATACGTGATCAGCAAGGCGATTGTAAGCAAGATGATGGCGACGGCACTTGAAAAGCCGACTTCTTGTTGCAGCATCGATTTACGGAACAGGTAAGTCGAGATGAACTCTGTTGAAGAACCGGGTCCGCCGGCTGTCGTGATCCAGACCAGGTCAAACGTCTTCAGACCACCGATGACGCCGAGAATCGATAACGTGAACGTCGTTCCTTTTAAGTTCGGGAAGACGATGCTCCAAAGTGTCCGGAAGAATCCGGCCCCATCGATTTTAGCGGCTTCAAAAATTTCTTTTTCAATCGTCAGCATCGCCATGTAATACATGACCATCGATGAACCTGTCCACTGGAAGATGTTGATGGCGATGACCGAATAAAGTGCGATATCCGGATCACCGAGCCAGTTTTGTTCCAAGCTGCCGAGACCAATTGCCCGGAGAAACTCGTTGATGTAACCAAATTGGAAGTCGTAAATTTGTGAGAAAGCGGCACCGAGTACAACCGGACTCAAGACGACCGGGAAGAAAAAGACCGATTTCATCGCCGTCCGTAACGGTCCCTGTGTGTGCAGGAAGTACGCGAGAACAAGACCGATAAAGGCTTGAATCGTGACGGTTAATATCGTGAAGATGAACGTATTTTTAAGTGAGAGGTAGAAATCCGGATCACGGAACATTTCCGCGTAGTTTTCAAACCCGACGAAGACTTTATCAAACGAAATCCCATCCCATGAGAAGAAGGAGTTATAGGCGTTATAGAAAATCCCGTAGTAGATAAACGCGACGACAAACAGGACGATGGGTGCGACGAACGCCCAACCGACCATGTTTTGCTTCATTTTGCCTTTTCTTTTCTTTTTGGGAACGTTTGAACGTGGTGCTGGTTTCAGCGTTTCGACTTTTGGTTTGATCGGTAATTCTTGTTGCTCTGTCTGCATAACGATTTCCCCACTTTCTTGATCTTTAAAAATCAGGAAGTGGCACGCAGGGCGCACCACTTCACTGTATCGTTCTTATTTTTTCGATTGATCGGCTGCATCCTGCACACGTTGGAGTGCTTCTTTCGGATTTTGACCCGTCGCGATATTTTGAAGTTCCTTACCGAGGATATCGTTAAGTTTTGTATCACGGATACCACGGCTTGCTACAGCTTTAGAAAGTGTTTCGTTCAGCATTTTGTATGACTCTTTTTCCCCTTCAGATGTGAAGGCCGCATCTGAATCAATTTTGACTTCCTTGATGCCCGGTGCCATTTCGAACTCGCCCATGTAGACTTCTTGTCCTTCACCTTGGCTCATGAAGGCAACAAATTCTGCTGCACCTTCTTGTTGTTTTGATTCTTTATTGACGGCAAGCGCCATGTCGATTGATGCGATGATTGGTTGTTCTGTTCCACCTGCTAAGTTCGGAAGTGGTGTGAATCCAAGCTCATCTTTGATTTTCCATTTGTCTTTTTTCTCTGCTGTTGTCATCGAATGGGCTTCCCATGAACCGATGACCCACATCGCTGCTTTTTTATCGAAGAATTGATTCATCCCGTCATTGTATGTCGCAAGGCCAAGTGCTCCTTCTTGGAAGACTTTATCTTCGAACAGGTCTTGCCAGACTTGTGCTGTCTTGACCATCTCGTCATCCGTCCATTTTGCTTCACCCGATAAGACTTTTTGGATGTAACCTGGTGCGACCTGATGGCTTAAGACGTTGTAGACATCGATATCGATCCAGGCGTCTTTTGCACCTAACATCAATGGGATGACTTTATCACCGGATGCTTTGATTTTTTTGACGGCATCAACTGTTTCTTTGTAGTTTTTTGGTGGCGTTACGCCGTATTTGTCGAGCATCGTCTTGTTGTACATCAAGTAGGCTTGACCTGTAAATCCGATTGGGACCGCATATTGTTTGCCGTCGATCGTCGTCTGTTCGATTCCGAGCTCGACGAATTTATCTTTCCAGCCTTTGCCGGCTGCTTTGTCCATGTACGAATCAACCGGTACGACACGGTCTTTATATTGCTGAATCATTGGTTCTTTTAGACCGATGATGTCTGGTCCCTTACCTGACAACATCGCGACTTGAAGTTGTTTTTCATAGTCTTCGCTGTACCGTTTGAACTCGACGACGTATTTATCCTGCGATTTGTTGAACGCATCGACGACTTCCTTACCAGCTTCCGGCTGAGGTGCCCAACCCCACCAGGAAATGATTGTTTTGCCGTCTTTTGTTGTTGCTTGTTTTTCATCTTCGCCGCCACACGCAGCGAGAAGTGCTGATAATGTTAAGACTGAAGCGGCTGCGATAACTTTTGATTTTTTGAATTTCATGTGAGTGATCCCCTTTGTATGTGAGTGGTCAAGCGTATTTTTTAAGCTGATGTCCTTCATTCATTGCCTGTTGACACCATTGTTCGATGATTTCCGTACCAATCGGCATCCGTTGCAGTTGAATCAAAACCCGCGCGATCAGTCGGAGGCGATAGTCGAGTGTATCGACTTCCCGTGCGACGAACAGATAAAATTCACCGCCGAGCGTCAAACAACCGGCTGCTCGCATCTGTTGCATCAACACCCGTAATTCAATGTATCCGTTCTCATTTTTTCGAAGGTGAAGCTCTGAAGACCGAATCGTCAGTACCCCTTGTACGGACGACATCCGAAATTGAAAGACTCCATCTTGCCGTGGACGAACGAGAACGCCATCTTGATCCGCAGACCGCTCATCTCCCGGTTGTTGTTCCGTCATCTGCCCTGTCAAACGGTTCATATAAAAGCCACGGATTGCTCCGTAACGCCCGAAAGCTTCACGGTAGGAAACCCATAAATTCTCTGTTTCCATCTGCGCGACGCCCCCTTCTTTCTGTTTCAGCTTAACCGGTCCCTGCCGGTCTGCATCCACCTCCACTAGTTGATGAAAACTTAGTAAATTAAATTTATTATCTAACTTTAAGAAAACTATAGCACATGCCGTTTCATTTTGTAAACGTTTTCATAAAAATATTTTTTCAGGCCAAATGGACGACAAAAAAGCTTATGAGCACTCGGTGATTTCACCGTGTCCTCACAAGCTTGCATCAAATCGTTTGGAAAATACTATTCGTCGCCAAGGCAGCCGCACTGAGCGCCCCTTGTTTTTCGCTCCACGGAACCATCTTGACATCGGTTTCACGTGAAGCCGTCGTCAATGCCGTATGGGCGACCCGCTCCTTAATCTGGTCGACGATCGAGGGGGCCAGTTCAAACGTCGGTCCCCCCAGTAAAATACGTTTGGGATTAATCAAGTGAATCGTATTCAAGACACCGATGCCGATGTATTCGCCTGCCCGGTGGTAAGCCGCTTTCGCATGGGAATCCCCTTCCGTCAGACGTCGCCGAAGATCGGTCAACGTCTTGACTTGCGGGTCGATCGCTTCAAAATCGCGCAGCAATGCCTTCTCACCGGCCAAGGCTTCAAGACATCCCCGATTTCCACACGAACAGATTGGTCCATCCAAATCAAGCCGCATATGCCCCACTTCACCCGTGATATGATTTTCTCCGTCAATCAGCTTTCCATCGAGGACATATGCTCCCCCGATCCCTTCCCCTGCATATAGGTAGAAAAATTGATCGACGCCGACGCCTTCGCCAAACAAAAGTTCAAAGGAAGCTAGTGCCCGCACATCATTTTCAATGAAGACCGGGTAGGAAAAATGGGCTTCCAGATGTTTTTTTAACGCCACGTCATGCAGATGAAAACGTGGTGCAAATAAGATGACTCCCGTTTCCGGATTCACCATTCCGTGGACGGAAATCCCGATTCCATGAATGGTCCCGACCTGATTCGTCGCTTGAATCAGTTCGTCACACAGTCGGCTGACCGCTTCAATCATCTCTTCATTCGTATCGAATTGACCAACCGCTTCCACTTCATGAATCGTATTACCACTGAGGTCAGCAATAACTCCAATGAATCGGTGACTCGTCGCGTCAATTCCGATGACGTATTGTTCCGTCGCAACCAGTTCGAGTAAGATGGGTTTTCGTCCCCCGTTCGAGACACCCAGTTCACGTTCCGTCACGAGCTGATCCGCGATCAATTCGCCTACGATATTCGACACGGTTGGTTTTGTCAATTTTGTTTGTTGTGCCAGTTCGACTCGTGAAATCGGTTGATGCATCCGAATCAAACGTAACACGAGTGCTCGATTGTAGGATCGCATCCACTTTGAATTTCGTGGCATCTCTTTGACCATGTTCGCCCCGCATCCCTTCCATTCATGTCTCTTTTCTTATTCTCGCATATTTTGTAAGGGATTTCATGATTCCGTCCGGATTCTCTGTCTCTGACTTTTTCCTGACGAACTTTTGTGAGGGAAACATGGTCTGGTTGCCACCTGTGTTCAAAATCATTTTTCGAATCTATTTTTAGTTGCAATCATGCTTCATCATATGGTTGTTCGATGACGAGGACCCGGCTCCCATCTGGGTTTTCAGTCAATTCCACTTCAATGATCGCTTCCCCAACTAATAGGACGACCGGTAAATCGGGATTTGCTTTACGAAAAAAACCGACACGGCCTTGGTACGTATCCATGTAGTCTGCGAACAAAAATGTTCCGTTGACATGAATTTCATCCTGACTTGAATTGAATTCAAGGTGGGGAACCCCAAACCAGGCCTCTCCGTTTAGATACAGTAATGGTTTTTTTCCAATGACTTCACTGGATTCTCGCCGCATCTCAATCGCTCCTTCTGTCTCATAATACAAGCGGTCCGTTCCTCTCGTCGCAATGACAATCGGATTTCCCTGGTATAAAACGATTTCTAAAATTTCATCAGCCTCTTCCGCGTAATACCCGGACGCATCAGCTGTCGCAAAACTAATCGTATACAGTTGCATCCACGAGACGATGTCCGAGACTTCGACCGGTTTTAAGAACAGTGCCGAGACGAGCTTGGTACCTTCTGGCGTAATGACAAGATTGACATAAATATCAGCTAACTGAATCGTCCGTACTTGTGTTGACGGATACAGTTCATCGTAGTTTAAGACAAATACCGTTTCGTAATAATCATCCATTTCCTGCAGTTCAAGTGGTGGCATGCGACGATCAAAGTCGGCAATCTGGATGCGTTTCATAGGGGTGCCTCCTTCTAATGAGTTTTCTTTTTGTCCTCTGTTAAGGATTACCCAATATCTGGTTCGCCTGCACTCCCCTAAAACGAAAAAAATCACCCTTGAAGGACAGGGTGATCACGTCATCGAACGTAAAATTGATACAACAGATACAAAGCAAATCCAATGACTAAAATGACCGTAAAGATGTTACCTGTTCCAAAAAAGACACGATTCGCTGCTTCATTCCGATCTTTCGGTCTGTGCTCCATCGTTAGAACTCCCTCACTAAAATCCAATTTTTTCTATATAGTAAGCAATTCTCGTTTGGACCGCACAAAACCTGCCGATTCGCTTGAATTATTTTTTAGCTCCGTTTGCAAAAAATACGAGTGTTTCTTCCTCATCCGTCGTCAAGTCCCGTCCGACCATCTCACGATACAACCGGCGCATGTCGGACACCTGTCCCGAAGCTTGCTTCGTCACCTCAATCACCCGGCGCAACAGGCTGACTTCTTGTTTAAATTCGTTTTTTGGCATCGCTTCTCCATGTGACCAGACGTAATAGTCGGCGTCATATTCCGCGATGACATCCAGTAACCCGGTTGTTTGGTCAGTCGTATAGTTCCACTTGGCAGAAAAGATATCCGCATACATCGTATCCCCTAAAAACAGGACCCGTTCTTGTGGAATATAGATCAACGCACTCCCAGGCGAATGATCATTTTCAACTTGCCGCAGGAGACACTGAACACCACCAAGATCCACTTGAAGTTGCCCTTCGAATTGAATCGTCGGCAAGACGATCTCGATGTCCCGGTTTGCTCCGAACTCCAATTTGATCGCATCGGCACAAAACGGAATTTCAATCCCTTGCTGAATCCGTTCCTCAAGTGCCTCATCCGACCATTCGTAATCCATCATCTTTTGCATCTCTTCAACCGTCCGTTTTGTCGCAATCGTCGGCACGGCCATCTGTTTCATTCCGAAGATATGATCCCAGTGCCAATGCGTCAATGCAACGAGGTCCGGTTGTTTCAGCCCTTGTTTTTTCATCTCGTCTAAAAATAGTGCAGCATGTTGACTCGAATTTCCGGCATCGATGACGAGACTCCGGTCGTCCCCCGCAATCACCGCGACGATGGGCCGATCCGTCTCACTGACCGGTGTCTGGTACCAAATTCGATGGGTTAACTGTTTAAATTGTTGCATGGTTATCGCCTCCTTGTTCAGTATACCGAAAAAGTCCATCCGGATGATGTCCGGATGGATCAGTTTCATTCACTTACTTCTTATTCTGTTTTTGACGGAATGGCCACCAGACACCTGGTCCAAACGAAACCGTAATCGCTGGAATCAGAAGTGGTAAGACAATCAATCCGTACAACAGGAGACCCGTGATGACGATGGTCGCAATCTGGACCAGACTGAGAACACCGGATGGCATCATGGCACCAAACGTTCCGGCCAGAATGATCGCCGCCGTAATGATGACCGAGCCCATTTTCTTCATCGAGACATACATGGCTTCTTTAGTATCCAATCCGTTGATCGTCTCTTCTCGGAAGCGATCAAGGAGGAAGATGGAATAGTCAATCCCAAGCGCAACGAGCATGACGAATCCGAAGAATGGAACGGCCCAGCTGATCCCATCGTAACCAAGTCCATTGACGAAAATCAATTCAGCAATCGAGACCGACGTATAGTACGTCAATAACAAGGAACCGATCATAAACAGTGGCATGATCAACGAACGGAACATGACCGCAAGGATGACGAACAAGCTGACGATCATGATGACGACCGTCCGGGTAAAGTCGGCTTTTGACGTATCATTTAAATCACTGTTGATACTTGAAATACCACCGTAAGCCACTTGCGCTTGCTCGAGTGGTGTATCTTTTAACGTGCTGGCTGTTGTTTTCTTGATGGCAGCGACCGTTTCAATCGCTTCCGGTGAATACGGATCATCGTTTAAGATGACTTCGAACTTCAATCCGGTTTCGTCATCAATCGTATATCGTTCGATGACGGGTTCAAAGTCTTTGCTCGACAGGGTATCTTTCGGGATAAACATCCCCGTGCCACGAATCGTTTCGGATTCACCCATCTCTTTGAGGAAATCGGTGGCGTCGGTCAATCCGGCTTCAATCTTGCCGAGTCCTTCGTTGGCAGAACCGACTCCATCCGCGAGTTGTGATAATCCGCCCCCGAGTTGACCGGCTTGTGCGCCTTGCGTTTCAATTCCGGTTGCCGCTTGCGCGATACCCGTTTGAATTTGTGTTAATTGACCGGATAATGCTGTCAACGTCCCAACTGTTTGAGGGATGTTTTCGGCAGATTGTAAACCTTGACCAACAAGTGCCAACTGCTGATTGATTTGACCGAGACCGTTTGCTGCTTGCTGCAACTGTGCGGCACCTGCTGTCGCTTGGTCACCTGCTGGAATCTGACCACTGATCGTGTTCAGGTTTTCTTCGACCGTCTGAAGTCCTTGACCGACTTCACCGAGTCCGTCTTTCGCGTCCGTCAGACCATCTGCGACTTGTTTCAGTTGTTGGTCGACATACAGATCATCGATGACGTCACCAGTCGGACGTGAAATCGAACGAACGGCTTTGACCCCGTCGAGTTTAACAAGTTCACGGCTCAATTGCTCCGCATACGGGACCGTTTCTTCCGTCACGAGTTTCTGATCGTCTTTTAGAATGATATTGACCGGCAATGATTCGCCGGCACCAAAGCCGTCTGAAATTGCATTTAACCCTTTGACCGTCTCATACTTCGCACCGATCTCATCGACCGTATTGAATGACAGATCATCGTCATACGTAAACAGTGTCGGAATTGTGATGACGGCGACGATTGCCATCGCAAGGAGCGGGCGGCGAATCGACAATCCACCATACCGTGCCCATAATCGGCTGTCTTTATGACTCGCGGCATTTTTCGACGGCCAGAATAACTTTTCTTTGAGCGTCGCCATGAAGAATGGAACGAGTGTGAACAGAACAAGTAAGAGAACAGCGATTCCGACCGCAACGGCGACGGATGATTTAAAGATAGGGAAATCGGCAAACCCAATCGCTGAGAAACCGACGAGAACGGCTAGACCACTGATGAGTAATGTCCGCCCCGCCGTTTGGTACGTGTTGACGATTGCGGTTTCCACATCGTGTCCTGCTGTTAATTCCTCTTTATACCGACTGAGGAGTAAGATACAGTAATCAGTCCCAATCCCAAACAGAATCGCAACAAGGAAAATTTGCGTAAAGTTCGAGACGGGGAATCCGAACCAATCGACGAAAAAGGCGACAAACGACTGACTCATCAAATACGTCACGCCGACTGCGAATAACGGAACAAATGGTGTGACGATTGACCGGAAGACAATCAGCAACAGACCAAAAATCAGTCCAACCGTGATTAATTCCGTTCGTTTTAACCCTTCTTGTGAACTCGTATTGACGTCCGCATTGATGAGCGATTCACCCGTCAGATAAATCGTCCGGTCGTCCGGTAATAGATCGGTCCGAATCTGTTCAGCGAGTGTCGTGATCTCTTCTTGTGAACCATCGACTGTGATCGGAACGAGGACCGTTTTTTTATCTTTTGAGATCAGCTGGCCTTCTGTTTCCTTGCTTTCAAATGGATCCAAGACGCCTGTGACCGGCTCATCCAGTTGTTCTAAATCCTTGACGATTTGACCAATCTCTGTCCGGTCTTCTTTTGTGACCGCTTCTTTTAAGGGGATGACGAGTGAAATGGTTTCTTCACTTGCACCAGCCGCTTTTAAAATATCGGCTGCCCGTTGTGAATCTGCATCACTTGCTAACTGGATTGCCCCAGCCTCTTCTGCTTGTTTCGATAAGTTCGGTGCTGCTAAAAATAATCCGACTGTTGCAAGCAACAAGACGATTACGATCGGCCAACGCCATTTGACGATTTGTCGCATTCCTGTTCCACCTCTTCTGTCTCTATTTTTCTGAATTAATCTTCAATCTTCAAAATCGCTTTGACTTTCCGGAACGTTTCGATGAATTGTTTGATTTCTTCATCATCGACTTTGCCGTCAATCAATTGCTCCAAATAACTGTAAATCGCCTGGTTCGAAGCCTCGACGACTTCTCGTCCGGCTTCCGTCAAGACGATTCGTTTTGTCCGATGATCATCTTCTGAACGTTCGACTTCGACTAAACCATGTTCGTTCAGTTTTTTTAACCGATTCGAAATCGCACTTTTATGCACTCCTTGCATGACGGCAATCCGACCTGACGCGACCGGACCGTATTTATCGACCAGTTTCAACAAATGGAGTTGCTCCGGCGAGTAGAGACGCCAGACCGGCGAGTCAACAGATTTCAGGACCCGTTCTGTCCCGTGAATCATCACCTCTTCAAACAACAGTACGGCTTCTCGAAGATTCTCTTTCATAATTAGTTTACCCCCTAAACTCATATAAGTAGTTTAGCCCCTAAACCAGATAGCGTCAACTCCAAACTGTCACAATTATCCTGACATCTAAATCCAATTTTCGTTATGATGAGAGTGAGCATCATCAGAGGTAAAGGAGGACTACAAATGACCGCATTATTCTGGATTGCATTAGTGATCTGTGTACTTGGACTTATTTTTACAGTGATGGTCGGACAGAGTCGGAATGAGGACACCTACAGCAATAGTCAAACGGCGAAAAGCATGTCCTGGATGTATTTGGTCTTATTACCCGTCATCTTGATCATTCTCGGAATCTTTTATTATTTGTTAACCTGACTTAGATCAGCAGACAAAAAAGCTGTTTCGATGAAATCGAAACAGCTTTTTGTATCTTCCTTTATTTGAGTGTTTTGGGACGAACGATATAGATGTCACACTTCGCATACCGGGAGATGTTTTCAGAGACACTTCCGATCATGATCCGTTCCATCGCGTTCATCCCGACGGCACCACAGACGATCAATCCGGCTCCGACCCGTGGCGCGATGACTTTCGGAATCAACGTTTTGGGTGATCCTGTTTCGATGACGAGTTCGACCGCTTCCAAACCGGCTTCCTTCGCCCGTTTCTCATATTTATCGAGTAACTCCTGCGCATACTCAGTTACATTTTGATCAATGAACCGTTGATTGGCCCGGACGTTCGCAAAGGTCTGAATATCAATGACATGTGCGATGACAAGCTTGGCTTGATCGAGTTTCGCGAACTGGACGGCTTTTTCAAAAGCTAAATCCGCCGTCTTTGATCCGTCGACCGCTACTAAAATCGTATGATAATGGCTATCCATCGTTGTTCACCCTTTCCACTCAGGCACGATTACAACATCCGATCGTTTTCATTTTCAAGCGCGCGGTTCTCATGATCAAGCTTCCGTTCTGCCTCGATGCCTTCCGGTTCGCTCGCTAAAATACTTTTTGGTTCTGGCGCTGGACGTTTTGCCCCTTCTTCGTCGGCAAGCAGCACGTAAGCACCACTTCTCACACTCGCGACATGTCGTTCCAGTTCGCCTTCTTTGAGCCCGAGCGAATGAAATGCGTTACGTGTCTCGTCATCCGTGACACCTTTTCCTGTAAACCGTTCAAACAACGTCCGTTTCCCGGAAACGAGTTGTGCGGCCGATTGTCCGCGCAGCATCGCCATGTCCGTTTTATCTTGTAAGACGACGTATAGGTCTTCCTCTAGATAACCAGCGAAATGTAAATCCTCAATCTGACGAATCAAATCCGTCTCATTTTCATACGTACCGATCAACTGTTTTTTCCCCATTGGTCATTTCCCCCTTTTATACTTCTATAAGGGATATACCCCAAAAACTGAAAAGCAACGTCATTAACTGTTGTTTTCTTGGGAAACCGGTCTTTTTTCTTTCGCAAACAGTTTCTCCCGTTTTCGAAAGACGACAATCACCGCTGCGGTGACAATGATGACACTGAAGACCGTGATGCCCTGTTGAAAATCCGTCAACTGCCCATTAAAGAACAGACCGATGTAATACCAAATCATGACGAGTCCGAATACCCAATCGGTATGGACGAAAATAAAAAATGCGGCTCCAAGCGCAAAAAGAATCAGCATCACTGTGACCCATTCCGACGTCGTCAGTCCAAATAGATCGTCAAATCGAAAGTCCCGTAAGATCCGAAAAGGTAGAATTAAAATCTGAATACTCGACCAGGCAAGAAATACCGAAAACGGTGAACGCATCCAGGGGGAACGGTTCGGATGATGTTGAATTTTCATATAAATGATGCATAAAGCAATAAAAGAAATCGTCGTCAAGACAAGCTCCCATGGCGGACCGATGATGCTGCTGGCACCATAGCCAATCATCGTCAGCATGAACCACCCGCTCATATCGAGAATCAATGTACGGTCTGCCGGGTACGCTTTAACCGGTCGAATACACCAGATCAATAAAGTTGTATACACGACACCGAAAATCGCATCAATGAACGGTGCCGGCATGATGCCAAGACGTTCTCCCACCGGTGCTTCATACCAGACCACACGTGCCAAGAGGACAAATATAAAACTGATCAAGTTCAATATGCGGAGTCCGGTTAACTGTTGCATGACTGTACACCTCCTCAAGTATTTATTTCCCGCAGGACAGATGACGAAAACAAAAAAATACTGTTTTGAGAAAAGTGTTTTAGTGAATAGAGGACTACAAAGGAGCGATTCGATATGGAACCTTTCATCAAGCCTTTTCATTATAATTTCATTCGGGGGCAAGTTGATTTGTTGACCCGCCAATTAACCACCGTTCATGACGCCGATGTACTGGATGCTGTCATCTATAGTGCCGCCCAAAAAATCTTTGATTTACTTCCTGTTCTGACGCCTGATCAAGAAGAACTTTTGATGCACATTCGTACCGTTCAGACCGAATCCGATTTGATCCATTATCTCGAACAGCTTCGATCGTATGTTCAACCGTTTCCGGCACTCAGCGAATCGCAGTTGCGGCAGTTATTTAAAAAGACTAAAAAATTACGGATCCCACCTATCCAGTCCATCGACTTCCTCAAAACCACGTATGTGAGTTGGAACGACACGGGCAATAAAAAGAAATTTTTTGTCTACCGGCTTGATGGTGAATGGGTCGGCATCGAAAGTACGTATCTGCCTACGATTCAAAAAGGGATTTGTACGATCTGTCATCAATACAGCGATGTCACACTCGTCTCTGCTCGTACCCATCAATCTGACCACTACCGAGCAGTCGGCAACTACATGTGTATCGACAGCGACCAGTGTAACGAACAAGTGACCGATCCGTCGTCGCTTGAAAAATTATTAGCGAAAATGAAATGATCTCAAAAAAAGAGGAGCATGCCTATTTACGGCGCAGCTCCTCTTTCATTTCATCACCCTTCAAACTTCGACATGAAACTGATTTTTCCCACGCCGTTTTGCTTCGTACATCGCGATATCTGCACGTTCAATCAATGCACTGCGTGACGTTGCATGTGTCGGATAAATCGCTCCCCCGATACTCGCCGTCATGAAAACCGGTGTCGCGTGAAGAATAAACGGACGTTCAAACAAATCAATCAGCTGTTGTCCACAGTCTTCAATGTCCGACTCGTCTTTGACATCAAATAACAAGACAACGAACTCATCCCCACCTTGTCGGGAGATGACCGTATTATGGGGTAACCTTTTTTCTAGACGATTTGCAATATCGATGATCAGCTGATCGCCGATTTGGTGACCGTACGTATCGTTTACTTGTTTAAAGTGATCAATATCAATAAAATACAAACCGACGAACCGTTGATGAATTTCTGCTCGGCGCAATTCTTCTTTAAACAGACGTGCAAACAAATAACGATTTGGCAGATTGGTCAAGGCATCATGGTAGGCCATATGCTCCATCTCTTCAAGCGCTTGTTCAAGCGCCGCCGTCCGCTCATCGACCTTCGCCTCAAGATTCTCACGCAGCCGTTGGTTCTCCATCACGATCCGGATTTGCCGTGAAATCAACAGCGGAATCGCAATCATCAGACCAATCGTCAAGCCATTCCAACTGACGGCTTGCCGTGCCATCGTCACAAATAAAATCAATAAAAAGATGTAGGGTGTGACCAAGCGGATCCCATCAAGAATCTGGCGGTTGATTTTCAAGTCGAGTGGCCGTTCATCCACATCAAATAAAATCGCTGCGCCTCCAATCAACAAGACCGTGGCTAACCAAATCGGATCAAGCCACATGACCGAAACCGGAAAATCAGCTCGGTAAAGCGCAACATATAACAGATCGGCGAAAAGCTGCAGATGAAATCCTATTAAAATCATCAACAGAGGAATACTATTCCCACGCTTCATGACCCCAAAAAATAAGATCAGCATCCCGCCGAGCAATAATAAATCTCCAAGGGGATAACGTAACAATAACAATGTCTCGAAACTGAATAAACTTGCCTGCTCCAGGTACGGGGTGACGAGATAATGCCAAGAGATTGCCCCTGTGACAATCAAAATGATCAACTCATCAAATAAAAAGAACCGAAGATTGACGTGTGCCCGGCGACTGATTAAGAAATAACAAAACGCCAGCAAATAAAATCCAATTTGCATGCTGAAAACCAAATCAATTCCGTCAAACGGTCCGACTCGTTTTAATTGCAAGGTATCCAGGATCAATTGAGCCATTTCTCCAATTGCCAGTGAGATGTTTCCGAACAGCAGCAATAAAAATAACCGCCGTGTAAACGGACGATTTGGATGACGACGAATCGCCAAAATCAACAGGCCGATCGATAAAAGGGTTCCAACAATCATAAAAAGACTGTTTCCTATTTTTGAAAGGTCGGAGGATGTACCAACGATGCCTAACCACAACGTGTGCGACAGAATCCATCCACCGATGACTGCATAGATTAGTTTATACACCGTTCACACCCTCTCCTTTTTTTGTCTAGTTCGTTTGTCCTATATGTTTATCGGCAAGTCACTCTGTTTTTTTACTATCTTTTCATTATATTTGAATATTCTTTACATGTCCTGCTTTTCGCTTCCTTGATGATCACATCCGAAATCAAGCATCCAACGGCAAAAACAGATACCGTTTGCCGTAGCAAGCCGATACCTGTTTGGATTAAGCATTTTCCATGACGTGTAACGGTAACTGTACGGTGAAGGTGCTGCCTTGTCCTTCTTTTGACTCGACATGAATCACACCGTCATGTTCTTTGACGATTTCCTTACAGATGGATAACCCAAGCCCTGTCCCACCGATACGTCGTGTATCGGAGTTATCGACCCGGTAAAACTTATCAAACAGTTGGGAGAACGCATAATGCGGAATCCCGATGCCATGATCCGTGATCCGAATCGTTGCATCGTTCTCATCGGTACCGATGCTGACTTCAATCAATCCACCGTCTGGTGAATACTTGATTGCGTTATTCACTAAATTGTTCAGCAATTGTTTAATGCGCGCTTCGTCGCCAATGATTGTCGGGCGTTCCGTACCTAACATTTGCACGTGAATCTCATGTTGTCCATTCGATACATCGTATAAGCCAACGACTTGTTGAACGATCGTATATAAATCAAGATGAGCCATTTGGTACAGTTGTCCTCCGGACTGCATCCGCTGAACATCCAAGAAATCGGTCACCAAATTCGACAACCGTTCCGTTTCCGTATGAATCGTCGCTAAATACTTTCGTTGTTTCATCGTATCGATCTCACGATTCAACATCAGTTCCGTAAATCCATAAATCGAAGACAGCGGTGTGCGTAGTTCATGAGAGACCGTCGAAACCAGCTCGGTTTTTAATCGATCCGCCTCTGTTTCCCGGGTAATATCACGAATCACGAGGATGACACCTTTCCATCCTCCTTCGATATCAATCCGCTCTGCATACACTTCTAAATGAGCAGCGTTGTTCCGGACATCAAACTGGACTTTATCCGGTGAGACGTCACCCGAACGAATTAATGTCAGGTAGTCGTTAAAGCGATCCGTGTCATCCACGATGTTTCGCATCACTTCAATCACATAACTTGCAGACGACAAGGTACGATCCTTCGTGAACTCTGACTGGAGTTCCGGCACGAGTTCAAACAAGGGACGGTTGACATACAATTCATCATTTCCATCTTCGAGATAAATGATTGCTTCCCGAATCGAATCCAGTACTTGCTCTGTTTTTTGCTTCTCCTGCTTCATCTCGTCATACGATCGTGTCCGGAGTAGCGATAACGTCATCTGTTGCGAGAAATCGCGCATATCGGCTAATTGTTGAGACTGATACGGTGACTGATAACGGACCATATAAATCGCTGCCATCAACTGGTTCGTTGTCGGATCATAAATCGGCAGTGCCACCTCATACGTACTGAAGCTATACGGCGTATCATCCGTTCGCGAGACACGTTTTTCAGATTGGACGACTTGTGTTCCCAAGCGCATGCGACTTAATACAGACGTATCATCTTCCAGCAACGCTTGAACCTGCTGAATCTTCATCCCATTCGTCGTTGTCCCGATATACGTGCCGTCGTCATACAATAACAACGCGCCATATTCAGACGACGTAATATCCAACATTTTTTGGACGATTGCTGGATAGGACTCGACCGTTTCCCGGACAGCAAGTGCTTCCGTCAGTTCACTGCGCATCTTCAACTTTTCTTCATTTTGTTTAGTTGCCTGATAGGCTTCTTCCAGTTCTTCCTGTTGCGATTGCAGTTCTTCCTGCTGGGCGAGTAGTTCCTCGCTCTGCGCCTGCAACTCTTCGTTTTTTCCTTGCATCTCTTCTGAATGCGCGTTCGTCGTGATCGCCATCTGATTAAAGGACGAACGTAACATACCTACCTCATCTGTCCGCTGTTCCGAAAAATCTATCTCAATCGGTTCGTTGCGTGAGAGTTTTTGGTTATCGTCGATCAAACGTAACAACTGTTTGGTCATTCGCTTCAAGAACGGATGGACAAACAATAAAATGAACGCGACCAGCACAAGAATACTCGAAATCCAAATCCATTGTGTTTTGGCGACTTCACTCCGCAGTTTCATGACGGCATCGTTTTGTTGTTGTTGCAGATTATTCCGGTACTCATTCAGTGCCGAAGAAGCCTTCTCGATGTCAGGTGTGATGTCGATTGAACCATCTGCCGTTTGTTTGAGCTGTCCCTGCTCGACTAATCGTTCGGCGATTGGTAACGAAAATAAGCTGTCACCTTCTAGAAAGTCTTCCCGGATTGTCCCCGCTTTTTTTTCATTGACATATGACTGAGTCAGTGGGAATAACGCACTGTAGTACAAGTCATACAAATTCGTCATTTGAGCGGCGAATTCTTCCTCTTCATCGGTTTTGGCATTACGTACAAACCAATCCGTCTCACTTTTGATTTCGGTTCGAAGTTCCTGGATTTCATCAAAACGTTCCTGATTACCAAAGATGACGAATCCTCGTAAACCAAATTGGACCGTTTGCCAGTTGTCCCATAACGTATCCGCCCGTCGATTTTGTTCACTGATGACTTCTAGATCTCCTCGTGACAATTCGATCCGCTCTTCCATGTAATCATAGACGAAAAAAGAAGTAACCGAGACCAAAACCAATACTACATAAAACACTGCCAACAGTTGCCGTCCGATCCGTCTCCGAATCCATTTAGTCATCAAATATCCTCCTCATCATTCGATTCGAATGATGCCTGCTTTAAAATTAGTCTAATCAATTAAAAATAGCATATTTTCAAAAAAAATACTTTAAAAGTAAGATAATTAACTAAAAAAAACAAGCCTTTTTCGTTTTACCCGAAAAAGGCTTGTTTGAAGACTTATTTTTTAGCTTTTTTGACGACGACTACCGTGCTCGTACTTTTTTGTTTGAAGCTGTTTTCAACATACACAGAGAGCTTTGCTCCTGCTTTTTGTTTGGCAATCTTGACTGTGAACGTCCCTTTTGACGTGACCGTTCCTTTACCAATTATTTTTTTCTTTGCGTTTTGGACATAGACACGTGCTTTCTTTTCACCCGTTCCGGTTACCTTTGTCGCACCGGCTGTCACCGGATTGACTTTTGGTGCCGTTGGTGGAGCAAGAACCGTGATGACGGTCGCTTTACTCGAACGGTTCGCGATATCTTTGACCGTGACCGCAAGACGTGCATTCGCTACTTGTTTTGCGACTTTAACGGTAAACTTCCCTTTACTGTCAACTGTTCCTGTTCCAACAACCTTATTTTTTGCGTCTTTGACTATGATTTTACCATTCACGATCGCTGTTCCCGTCACTTTTGTCGCGCCGGCAAGGACACGATCGACTTTCGGAGCAGCTGGCGCTTTTCCTGGTAAGACTTCCGTCCGTTCTGACGTGACATCAAGTCCGTTTGCGTAACGGATCGTCAAGACCGTTGTTTTTTCCTGACGGGGAATCGTCAAACTGTATTTACCGGATTTTGCTGTTGTCTTCGCTAGTCGTTTAGACGTATCTTTTGTATCAGTCAATTTCTTCGTCGACCAGACTTCTACTGTTGTACCCGATTTGACTTGACCGCTGACGACAAGTTGGTTGTCATAAACCGGATTTACTTTACCGTTTAAGTGTAATTGTGAAATGGCACGCGTGATATTCACTTTTCCGTATCCGGATACTGGACTGACGAATGCCGGGAATTCCGGTGTACTTTCCTTCTCGTATCCTGGTGGGTACTCATCTTCCATATCTTCGTCTTCATCGTACCAATCGTTTGGATTTTCAAAGGCAAGTGGTTCTGCGCTTGTCCGTAAGATGGTTTCGATTTGTTTTGGTGTCAACTTCGAATCAAGTGACGCGAGAATTCCCGCGACTGCCGCAACGTGCGGGGAAGCCATACTTGTTCCGTCCATGTAGACCGTGTTGCCGTCCGGAACAAGACTTGCGATTTTCGAACCTGGTGCGACGACGTCGAGTCCAATGCCATAGTTCGAATAGTCGGCGACCATGCCGAGCGGATTTGTTGCGCCGACAGAAATCGCATACTCCGAGCTGGCTGGGAAACCGACAGACATATCATATTCGTTCCCTGAAGCCGCAACGACCGTCACGCCGTGATCCGCTGCGTATTTCATCATGTAAGCCATCGTCCGGCTCTCGCCGCCGCCAAGACTCATATTGATGATTTTAGCACCATGATCGACTGCATATTTGATTCCGAGTGCGATTGCATCAGTCTCTCCTTCACCGTTGGCATTCAAGACTTTGATCGGAAGGATCTTCGCTGACTGGTGAATTCCACGAATGCCGTAATCATTTTCAAGAGCTGCTGCGATGACACCTGAGACATGTGTTCCGTGACCGTGATCGTCCAACGCATTTCCGTTACCGTTGACATCGACATAGTTCTTTTCCTGGGCAATATCGACTTTTCCTTGCAAGTCTTTAAGGCGGTAATCGACCCCGGTATCGATGACTGCAATCGTGACTGGTGCTAATGTTTTACCCGCACGGTACTTCTCGAATTGCTCAAAGCCGATTCCGGCGTTCGGGAACTGTTCGACATTTGATTTTTGGTTGAGTGACCATTGGTAGTTGTAGTTGATGTCGCCCGTTGCCCGGTATGTCTGGATTTCCTCGACATATTCAACGGCACTTGATTTCTTCAATGATTGTTTCAGCACAGCTGCCGATTGGTTTTTGACCGTCGGATCTTCTGTGACGATGACAAACTGACCTGTTCTACCAAGTGATAATTTCTCGACATCTGCCGCTTGCGTACCGTTGATTTTCATCGTCCGTTGTGTCTGACCCGGTTTCAACTTAACGATGAAACGTGTTTTCGCCTCTGATTTGACACTGATGCCAAACGGTTTGAAGGCTTCACTCAAATCAGAACCACTGATGGTTTCGATACTCGCTTTTTTCGCGACTTGATTGATTTCGGTT
Source organism: Exiguobacterium sp. KRL4 (assembly GCF_001870785.1). GTDB lineage: Bacteria > Bacillota > Bacilli > Exiguobacteriales > Exiguobacteriaceae > Exiguobacterium_A. Next base: position 107,732 of record NZ_MOLV01000007.1, on the reverse strand, counting down.
GCGATGACTTCTGGTGATGCGTCACGCGTCAGTGCATGTAATCGATTGATGGCCGTTTGATCCGTTTTCGTTAACGTGTATGCTGTTCCGTTGACGAGTGCTGTCATCGCCGGTTTCAGCGTTTTTAAATCTTCGTACGTTTGTGTGCGCTTATCTTTATTGAATAAAAGTGTTTTGACGACGTATGGCGATGCTTTATAGTACAACGACGTCAAGCTTCGTCCTTCTTCCGACTGACTTAAGACTTGTTTTTGAATCGCGTGCATCAATGCAAGCAATGGTTTTTCGTCCGTCGTTTGTTTGAGTGCTTCTTCTGCCATGCAGCTCATATCGCTGATCGGCTCATATTCGACAGGCAATGTAACATCGTTATACGTCAACTTGACGTGAGCCGCTTTTGTCGTTTTACCTTCTTCAGTTTCTGGATAATAGTCGACTTTGACGTAGTATGGACCGTCCCATGCATACGGGACGGCAAGTTTTGTCACGTCTTTGTCGTTTGGTTCCACGTATCCGCGGTAACGATCAAATGTCTCATCTTTTGATGCCATTTCCTGACTTGGATAGGCCGTGACTTCAATCGGCTGATCCGTATCAAACGACAATTCAAAATGAGTCGCTGTTTTTTCGATTCCTGCTTGATGTTCGACCTTGTACCAGTATGTATTCTTTTCTGCTGTTCCTGTCTCAAGGACGGTTTCCTGTCCCGCTTTCAATAGTACCGCTTCCGACAATGCACTTGCTGCTGCCGTTTTTGTCGCTGAAGGTCCAATTCCAAGTGTCAGAATCAAACAGCTCAGCATGAGCCAAATCGTTAGTTTTTTCACAACGTTCCTCCTCAAGATATGATCATACATTGTTTATAGTATAAACAATATTTGGATAAAATGGATAGTTATTTTTCAGACGATTTACCTTACAGTTTCGAAAGAAAAGACACCTTCCACAAAAGTGAAAAGTGTCTGTTTGTTTGGTTGATTATTTAAATTCAGAAATATATTGTTCGTACCCTTCTTTCTTTAACTCCTCTTTTGGAATAAATCGTAGAGCAGCCGAGTTCATGCAATAACGTAAGCCGGTTGGTTCCGGCCCATCGTTAAAGACATGACCGAGGTGCGCATTCCCGTGCCGGCTTCTGACTTCCATCCGCTTCATCCCTAATGCAAAATCGCTTTTCTCAATGATATTTCCTTTTTCTAACGGTCGAATGAAGCTTGGCCATCCGGTTTTCGAGTCAAATTTATCGTTTGAAGAAAATAACGGCTCACCAGAAATCAAATCAACGTAGATTCCGTCGGCCTTCAAATCATGGTACGGATTATCAAAAGCTGGTTCCGTTCCATCTTCTTGGGTGACCTTATATTGAATATCCGTCAGCTTTGCTTTAATCTGATCGTCGGTTAACTTCGTATATTTCGGTAAATCAAGTTTTGGTTGATCGTTCCAATATCTGTTAATGAATTCGTCCCGTCCGGAAGCGGCACGATAAAATTTATACTTCTTTTCGCTTTTCAGGTAATAATCTTGATGGTAGTCTTCCGCCTCATAAAACGGTCCTGCTTCAATCAACGGCGTGACGATTTTTTGATCAAAGATGCCGCTTGCTGCCAAATCTTTCTTCGATTGTTCTGCAATCCGTTTTTGCTCCGCATCCGTATAAAAAATCGCCGTTGTATACGATTCGCCCTGGTCAACGAATTGACCGTTCGGATCTGTCGGGTCGACTTGACGCCAGTAAACATCGAGCAATTGTTTGTATGAGATGACCGATGGATCAAACGTGATCAGGACGGCTTCCCGATGACCGGTCGTCTCCGCCGATACCTGGTTGTACGTCGGATTTTCAAGATCTCCACCGGTGTAACCGGAAATGACCGATTTGACCCCTTTTAACTCTTCAAACGGCGGCTCCATGCACCAGAAACATCCTCCGGCAAGAATTGCCGTTTCTTCTTTTGTATACGATAACTCTTTGCTTCCGCTCGATTTTGCCTGTTGCTGCTGAAAGATAAAGTAGCCACCAATCATAATCGCAATCAATGCTACGACCGAAAGAATCGTCAACATCCGTTTCTTCATCTCCCTCCGCCTCCTTTTTTAAGCTTACGACGTTCACCCGCGGGCAGATGTCTTTTTTCTAATGTACCTTGATTTCACACAGTTTGTCGCCCGGTCCGTCTTCGTTTGGCACATTCAAAAAATACGATTCATCCTATTGAAAGAGGGAAATACATCTAAGACACTAAAAAACCAGGAGGGGTATTTATGTTTGATTATACCGTCACGTCTAACTACTCAACAGAAGAAACAATCGAACGCTTAAAAGCAGAACTCAGTCAGGTGTCATTTGGCGTCTTATGGGAGTTTGATTTAGCGAAGAAGTTTGCCGAAAAAGAGTTACCGTTTGACGACCAGTATCATATCCTTGAAGTCTGCAATCCGAAAGAAGCCCACCGTGTCCTGTCGGCTGAACGGCGTGCCGGTTACTTTTTACCGTGTAAGCTTGCTGTGTATACGGAAAACGGACAAACGAAGATCGGAATGCCGCGTCCAACGGCACTGATTGGTCTAGTTGAAGAAGACGAGTTAAAACAAGTCGCACAGGATGTCGAACAGCAACTCGTCGACGTCATTGAAAAGAGTCGTTTGTAACTCCTCAAAAAAAGAGCCTGACTCAAAAGTCAGTCTCTCTAAAGAAAAGAATCACTCTTTTTACGCTACTCCTACAGCAAAAAGCGCAAGACGACTTGCGCTGTCAGAGACAAACGAGACCCGCTTTCCTGCCTGAACGAGGCAGGAAAACTGGCTTGTGTCTCGCCTGAGGAAAGGGCGTGAAAGAACGAGTGATTCTTTTTTGAGTCAGCCCTTTGATGTTCTTTTACAAGATATCAATCCAAATTTTGATCGCTGTCGCTAAGATTAAAACCGCAAGAATGATTTGCAGGACTTTTGTATTCATCTTTTTCCCGGCAATTGCGCCGAGTGGTGCCGCAATCAGGCTGGCGACGACCATGATCGTTGCCGGTCCCCAATCAACTTGCCCCGTCGTAATCTTTCCGACAGTAGCGCCAATCGACGAGATGAACGTGATGGCGAGCGAAGAAGCAATCGTCATCCGGGTCGGAATTTTCAAGACGACGAGCATGATGGGCACGAGTAAGAAAGCACCCGCTGCACCAACGATTCCAGCCCCCACTCCGACGACGAACGCCGTACTGGCAGCAATGCCTTTATTAAAGCGGACTTGATCCAGTGGAATGTCATCCAGTCCTTTTTTCGGTACGAACATCATGACAGCTGCCGTTAAAGCGAGTATTCCGTAGACGAGGTTGATGGTATCTTCTGCTAAGACGTTTGAACCATAGGCGCCAAGGAAACTCCCAATCAAAATCGCACCACCCATACTCACAATCAGTGACTTATTGAGATAGCCACCTTTTCGATAGGCCCATACGCCACCGATGGTCGCAAAAAAGACTTGAATGGCACTGATTCCGGCGACTTCATGGGCAGAAAATGCGGCAAATCCGAGTAGTGGCGGAATGTATAACAACATCGGATATTTGATGATCGAGCCGCCAATTCCGAGCATTCCTGAAATATATGATCCGACGAATCCAATCAAAAAAATTGTTATGATAAAACCGAGTTCCATTTGATTCACTCCTTTAAAAAAAGAGGACTGTCGCCAGCCCTCCTTCCACTTGAATTATCCTTTTTGGATCCAGAATTTTAAAACACTGGCGTCTTCTTCGTGTTTCACAAGCTCATGACCACCTGATCTTGCCCACGCTTGTAAATCGTTTTTTGCCCCTTTATCCGTTGCATGGATTTCAAGAATCTGTCCTGATTCAAGTCCTGCGATGGCTTTTTTTGTTTTGACGATTGGCATTGGGCAGGCAAGCCCTTTGGCGTCGAGTACGAGTTCTGATTTCATGATTGTGATTCCTCCTGAGGTAAGTTGTTTTTTAGTTTAACGAACGGCGCAACGGTTTGGTCCAACTTCCATTTCACGTTGTGCTTCGAGATCAGGCGTCTGTTTCCCCATGTTTGTTTCGCGAATTTCTTGATAGGCATTTGGTTGCGGTGGCAGATTTTCGGTCACCATCTTCCGGAATGTTTCTTCATCTTCGATGTTCAAGCCGTGATTGTTTACGAGTAAAATATCAAGTTTTTCTGCGACACTGCCGTCTTCATTTAATTCTTCAATCAGCATGAAATGGGCCGGTAAGACGACAAGGTCTTTCGCGAGTTCGCGATACGTCTTGTAAAGCGACTCCCGCAAGTCGCCGACCCAGTCTTCTGCAAGACCAGCTAAATCCGGACGGCCAATCGAATCGATGAACAAGATATCACCCGTTAAGAGATAACGCTCGTCGACAATAAACGACGTCGAGCCGATTGTATGTCCCGGGGAATAAAGTGCCCGGACATCGATTTTTGTATCGCCTATTTGAACGCGGCTTCCGTCTTCGAGCGCCGCATACTCAAACGTGACGTCTGTCGCGTCTTTTGGTGGCAACCAGTAAGTCGCTCCCGTTTTTTCAGCAATCTCACGTCCGCCGGAAATGTGATCGGCGTGAAGATGTGTATCAAAGACATGCGTGATGGTAAGTTGACGTTCGTTTGCGTAATCGAGATAGACATCGGTCATCCGCGCGGCATCGACGAGGACAGCTTCGCCTTCTGAGATGATCATGTACGATAAACAGCCTTTCCCGATCCGGACGAATTGAACGACTTCTCCACGATCTGCTCCGGTTTCATTTAATGATCCGAGTGAGATTGGCTCCAAGTGTTCGCTCCAAGCTTTCATACCTCCTGAAAGATACGAGACGGTCCGTCCTGCTTCTTCCAATAACTCTGCTACAAAAATCGATGATCCTTCTTTTGCACAGACGACAAGAACAGCTTGGTCAGTCGGCAGTTGATCTAAAATATCTTCGACACCGTCGAGTAAATCAAAATACGGAACATTGAGATATGAAAACTGTTCGCCTTCAATTTTCCAATCTTGAAACGCCTCTTCATTTCGGACATCCAAGATAAACATTTTTTCCCGGTGAATGATTTTTTGCGTGACTTCTTTTGTTGTCATTGCGTGTGTCATCTGCTTGATTCCTCCTGATCGTAATTTACGGATTAAACGGTTTGATTTGTCTCGTACGTCCAGTCACTCATACCAGGGATCACGTTTTGAACGTTGAATCCTTTCGCATCCAGCTGTTGGCAGGCTAAATCACTCCGACTGCCGGTCCGGCAAACGACATAAATCGTTTTCGATGTGTCGAGTTCTCCGATTCGCGTCTCCAGTTCTCCGAGCGGAATGTTGACTGCATTCGGGATATGGGAGAACGCATATTCAGCAGTTTCCCGGACGTCCAAGATGAGCGTATCCGGATTGTTGCGAACCGTTTCAACGGTCTCGTTCGTAACAATCGATTTAAATGCCGGTGCTTCTTGCTCGTCACCGGAAGATTTGCGGACGTAATGCCGCAAGACGTCTCCTTCTTCGATTGTTCCAAGATATTGATTCCCGGTACTGTTGGCCCAGGCACGAAGATCGGCTGTTGATCCTTTGTCAGTTGCCTGGACTTCCACGACTTGACCCGGTTCAAGCGTCTTCATCGTCTTTTTTGTCCGGACGATTGGCATCGGGCAAGCTAAGCCACGTGCGTCGAGTACGATATCTGTTTTGATTGTCTGCAAAAGTATTCGCTCCTTTTACCTGTAGGGGTATATTGAAAGTTAAATTTTTTAGTTGGTTTTACCTTCGTACGACATCATTCCACCATCCATGTTGATGACATCAAAGCCTTGTCCTTCGAGATAATTCGTTGCCTGGCCACTGCGCGCACCAGAACGGCAGACCATGACATATTGTTTTTTCTTATCGAGTTCGTTCATTTTAAACTCGACGAGACCAAGTGGAATATGAATCGCTTCCGGAATCTTGCCTTCTTTGACTTCATCCACTTCGCGGACATCAATGATATTGAGTTGTTCCCCGTTTTCAAGCTTTTCCTGTACTTCTTTTGCTGTGAATCGTTTCATCTGTGATTCCTCCTCCTAGTTTTTACGCCAAGCGTTCATTCCGCCTGACACTTCTGTGATGTGGGCATAACCCGCTTTTTTTAATTGTTTGACCGCCTGTTTACTGCGCATGCCGCTCTGACAGATGACGATGACTTCTTTGTCTTTCGGAATCTTGTCGAGTTGTGACGGCAATACTTGAAGCGGAATATTCTTAAAGCCTTTAATGTGATTTCCTTTGAATTCGCCCGGTGTCCGGACATCCAAATAAAATCGGTTGCGGTCACCTAACTTCTGTTTTAAGTCCGACGTCGACCATTTGTTGACACCTTTTGTTGGGGCGAACATCCGATAAGCTAGAAACGCAACGATGATTAGAAATACAATGTTCAAGATATCCACTTACATCATCCCTCCTCGAGATTAGATGAACAGGTTGACGTTTCCGTCTTCGGCATCAGCAAGATATGCGGCGACGCCGGCATATTCGATTCCGTCATGCAGTTCTTCTTGTTTTAATCCGAGCAAGTCCATCGTCATCGTACAAGCGACCAGTTTTACGTCTTGCTCTTTCGCCAGTTCAATTAGATCGGGAAGCGGCATCGCGTTGTGTTTTTTCATGACATTTTTGATCATCTTCTGACCGGCACCACCAAAGTTCATCTTCGAGAGCGGCATCTTGTCTGCTCCACGCGGCATGAATTTCCCGAACATTTTTTCAAGCAACGTTTTATCGGGCTGGATCGGTTCGTCCTTGCGCATCGCGTTTAATCCCCAGAACGTATGGAAAATCGTCACTTCATGGTCGTATGCGGCTGCACCATTAGCAATGATATACGCTGCCATGACCTTATCGTAATCTCCACTGAATAATACAATCGTTGTTTTTTTAATCTCTGACATCTAAATAATTCCTCCATCCATTTTACCCTAAGGGGTATATTTTATTTTAAAAATTTTTTATCTGCTCTTCAATAACAGTTGAACCGCTTCTGCTACCGCTTGTTCATGATTGTCTGCCGTGTCATCGTTCGTGACACAGTCGATGAGATTTTCACTCACGACCAGTCCAATGACACGATCAATCGCACTGCGTGTCGCACTCAGTTGAGTGACAACATCTTTGCAGGATGCTTCTTCTCTCATCATCCGGGTGATGGCGTGCAGTTGCCCTTCAATCCGGTTCATCCGGTGAATGATTTTATTCTCGTATGTTTTTTCCATGTGAAGAACACGCTCCTTTTTTCGTGTGACCTGCGTCAGATCCATTGGCTACATTCCATACAATAATACCTACAGGGGTATAAGTCAACGAAAAAGTTTTTAATCTAATCCGGAGTGTTCCTTCATCCACTTGTAGGACAGACGGGTCGTCTCCCCTTTTAACGTAATGAATTGAAACATCCGTTGATCAATTCGGGAATCATCATGTGTCTTAAATCTATCCGAATCGAGTAAAGTACCCGCCAAACGTTCCGAGAGAATCGAGATCCCCGTCCCGTTCGTAATCAATTGTTTAATCAGCCGATTGGAATACACGGTAATGATCCGTCTTGGGACAATCGCCTGCGTGACTAACCATGTTTCCAGTGCGAACCGGGCAGCTGACCCTTCTTCCCGGTAAATCCACGTCGCCTGCTCCAAAACAAGGCTTTCGTGACCAATGATCCGTAATCGGTCGGTCGCAAAAGGAATCGCCTCGATTTGCTGGGAATGATGCGGTCCTTCCACCATCCCTAAATCGATTTCGTGATGGAGTAATGCCTGCTCGACTTGTTCTTGGTTCATCACCCGGGCATCAACTGACACATCCGGATAAGCGACAAGAAAGTCGTGGATCATCTGTTCTAACATCGCCTCATAGATGGTATGCGTCGCGGCGATTCTTAACGTCCCTCGGGTGACTCCTTCTAAATCATCCATTTCTTGTTCCAACCGTACCGTCTGGTGCAGGATTTCTTTGGCATGTCGGTACACAATCCGTCCGGCTTCTGAGATTTCAATCGTCTTGTTAAATGTATGCCGATGAATCAGGCTTTGCCTGAAATGTTCTTCGAGATGCTTTAAATGAAGACTAACCGTCGGCTGTGAAATATACAGCCGTTCAGCTGTTTTCGTAAAGTGTTTTGTTTCAACTAACGTGACAAATGTCTTTAATTCATTAAAGTTCATACCTTCACCTCATTTATTTTTCTGATCCTTAGCATCAGTATAATTCATTTTCCTAATCATGACTTTCCCCGTAGAGTCATCTGTATCACTTCACAGAAAGAAGGAACACCTATTGGAACTATTACTTTTTCTTTTACTCGGCGCCGCAATCGGCATTCTTTCCGGCTTTTTCGGAATCGGTGGAGGCATCATTCTTACCCCTCTTTTATTGATCTTAGGGTACGCCCCCAGCACAGCAATCGTCTTAAGTTTACTGTTGACGCTTGGTTCGACGGTGACCGGCACCTTTGCCCACCTCCGCCAGAACAACTTTCATCTTCGGGATGCGGGTACGATTGGGTTGGCAGGGATCATCGGATCCGCTGCCGTTACGCCTATCGTCTTTTGGATGGAACAACACAGCGGTGCAGACATCGTCATTTCCACGCTGTACATCGTCCTGTTGCTTCTATTTGCGATTCAATTCTTAAAACCGGCAAAAAAAATTATTCGCGAGACGCCTGTTCCGCACGCTTCGTTTTATAAATTGGTAGCAATCGGCGGAGCCGCTGGAATTCTGTCGTCTTTGATGGGCGTCAGCGGTGGCTTTTTACTCACCCCGCTTCTGATGGGATGGGTGCGTTTCCCGCTCAAACAAGCCATCGGAACAAGCATCGCCGCGGCTACGTTAATTGTCCTCGGCGGGCTCACCAGTTACTTCATCTCGGGGACGCAGGCTCCGCTTGGTTTAGGAGTTGTGTTAATTATCGGAGCACTGATCGGCTCACCGCTCGGCGCTTCCTTTCTCAACCTCTTCAGTACACACTTTGTCAAAAAGAGTTTGGGGAGTTTTTATGCAGCCATCGCCACGAGTGTTTTCTTGAAAACGACACACCATGAACAACTTTCTTTATTTCTGCTCGCTTTGTTTACGGCCGGATTGATTGGTCTGTTCTTTTATCAAAAAACAATTCAACATCAAACAAAAGACTGCCCTTAACGGACAGTCTCTTGTTTGATTTTTTCGGGTTTTAAAACTTTGGCTTCCTTCTTTTGACGCATCCGTTCGGCATTCATCAAGCCGCCGAGCATCAAGACGACCGACGAGAGGTAAAACCATGTCATCAAAACGATGATCCCGGCAAGTTGTCCGTACAGACGGTCATAACTGCCGAATTCTGCGTAGTAGGAGAAGAATTCCGATACCGCCTGCCAGGCAATCGTTGCAAATAAGGCACCCGGCAATACTTGACGAGTTGTCAGTCGGACACTCGGCAGCATCCGGTACAACAAGATGAAGAACATCAACAGGAATAACGACCCGAGTCCCCAACGGAATAAAAACCAAATCCATGAATAGTCCATCACGAAATCAGCGACGATCGTAAAATGGTTGATGAAGCGTCTCGTCAACTTTTCCGCGACTGGAACAAGAAGAGACGTCGGTAAGATGATCATCATACCAATCGTAAATCCAAAATCCTGTAATAAGCCTCTCCAAAACGGGACTTTCCGTGTCACTTCTAACGCATCGTTTAATGAACGAACAAGCGACTGGACCGACATCGAGGCGAGCCAAAAGGCTGCCAGGAAACTGATTGAGGCAAGCTTCAGTCCGCCATCGTCAAAGATGCCGACGACATTTTTTCGAATCAAATCGTATGTTTCTGCCGGAGCAAACGGACGGATCAAATCGAGGACGTCTCCTGACGTAAACGGTAAAAACGAGACAAGACCAACCACAAATAATAAAAATGGGAATAAGGACAACATCAGATAATAGGCGAGTTGGGCCGACTTATCAAAGAAGGCTTCTCCGAAAAAACGGGCGAATACAGGTTTTATTAATGACATACATTTTTCCTCACTTTCGAATGATTCCTTTCTCTATCCCCCTTTCGACACTACTTTTAAACTTTTACGGTCTTTCGAACTCATAAGTAAGCGTTTAACGATTATCAATTGGCAGAAAGCTGAAGCAGGCGGTACACTGAAACAAGAACAATCGTCGTGTTGGAAAAAAGAAAGGATTCTACGCCGTGCCTACTTTACTTGCCGAAGCCGAACGCTTCTTAACTGACTATATAGAACAATACCCGCAGGAAAGCAATCGCCTGCATGAAGTCCGTGAAGAAGTTTCACGGACAGGGACATATGAACAAACGTCCCAAGAGTTAGCATACGGAGCAAAACTCGCTTGGCGCAACAGTAATCGCTGTATCGGCCGCCTCTTTTGGGACCAGCTCCACGTCATCGACGCACGGGATGCTTTAACCATCGAGACGATTCGCGATGCCTTATTTGAGCATATCGAGTATGCGACGAATGATGGTCGTGTCCGTTCGACGATCACGATTTTTCATCCGGACCGCGTCCGCGTCTTGAACCATCAACTGATTCGTTACGCCGGTTACGACACGCCGGACGGCATCATTGGTGATCCAAGTTCGCTTGCCTTCACCAAACAATGTCAATCACTCGGCTGGTCCGGTCAAGGAACCGCCTTTGATGTGTTGCCGTTGTTGATCGAGCTCGATGGTCAAGTCAGTCTGCATCCGCTTCCGGACGATCTGGTGCTCGAAGTGACGATCACCCATCCTGACTACGACTTATTTGGCGATCAAACCATCAAATGGTACGCTGTGCCGATGATTTCCGATATGCGGCTCGAAATCGGTGGTATCTCCTATCCGTGTGCGCCGTTTAACGGCTGGTATATGGGAACGGAAATCGGCGCCCGTAATTTAGCGGATACCGATCGTTATGACCTCTTGCCGCTCGTCGCAAGACAACTGGGGCTCAATACGTCACGGGAACGTTCCTTATGGAAAGACCGCGCCCTCGTTGAACTGAATCTCGCCGTTCTCGATTCGTTTGAACAAGCCGGCGTGACAATCGTCGATCACCATACGGCTGCCAAACAGTTTGCTCGATTTGAAAAAAATGAAGCCGCGTGTGAACGGGATGTCACCGGCGACTGGTCCTGGCTTGTACCGCCGATGAGCGGTGCCGCGACACACCTGTTTCATAAAGACTTTGATCTGGACATCAAACGACCCAACTTCTTTACGGGTACTGCTCCGGTGGAAGAACCAAGCGTTCCGACCGGTTGTCCGTTCCATCAGGAGGTCTCCCGATGAATTACGTCAAGACGCTGCGGGATCAAGTCGGACAAACCCCGTTGATCTTGGTCGGTGCCGTCGTGCTTGTCATCACTGATGGGCACATCCTGCTCGAACAACGGAATGAATCGCAGGCACGGTTCGGACTGCCCGGTGGTCTGATGGAATGGGCCGAGTCCACCGAAGAAACGGCCCGTCGTGAGCTGTTGGAAGAGACAGGTCTCGTCGCTGAACAGCTGACGTTGCTTGGTGTCTATTCCGGAAAAAATTACGTCACGACGCTTGCAAACGGTGATGTCTTTCAAAGCGTGACCCTCGCTTACGTGACAACTGAAACGTCCGGTACGTTACGGATCAGCGAAGAAAGTTTTGCGTTGACCTATGTCCCGCTAACGGAATTACCGGACAATATCGTCGGATCGCATCGTGTGATGATTGAAGACTATCTAAACCAAAGTTGACCTGCGTCGCTATAAAGTGAATGACCATACGCCTTCTTCAGTAAACGAAAGAAAGGCGTTTTTGGTTTTATTTTTTTATCTTTTTAACTGACATCCTTCCAAATGTTATAAAATGGAATTAACAACAAAAAAGGGAGATGTCTTATGAAAAAAATAATTTTATTAATTTTTTTACTATTATTAATTACTGTCCATCCTTCTTACTCTGAAGCTGCCTCTTATTCAAAAAAAATCACGCAAGATTTCACGATTTACGATCAATCGATAAAAAAGTACACAGTATCAGTTCGCTCACCGAAGGCGAGTTGTCATAAAGCTACTTCAAATGATATTTGGTGGATTAAAGGAAAAGATGAGTTATGTAGTGGTAAATTCACACTTTACCTAAATGGGAAAGCAAGCAGTTATACGTACACATATACAAAATCAAACCCGTATGCTTTCAGTACTAGTGATTCTAAAACAAGTGCTGTACTAAAAAACAAAACCGGTTATTCTACTGTTTTTTCACTTACAGATAGGGACACATATTCTTTCCTTAACTTAAAAACGTATACGATTCTGAATAAAAAATTAGTGAAACAAAGTAATACATTAACTTCATATGGAATGAAGCCTAAAATGAACGGTAATTTAGTACAAGTACCTGTTTATGATAATGGAGGTTACGGGTTCGGCTATATTTTTAATGACTTTACATTAAGTAACACAAAGTGGATTGACGAACGTTCTCACGATTATATTTCCCAGGATCCAAGCAGTAAACGTTATAAAAACGGTGTTAGTGAAATGAAAAAGTATCAAGGTTCATTAGGTTATTTCGTGAAGTAACAGTTTTTAGAGAATTGAGGAATCTTATGATGAACAAAATCATGCTGATCATGCTTGGTGGCACCGGAATCCTGTTTGTGATTTTTGCTATTATCGTCATGATCAGTTTATGGACCTGACAAAAAGCCGTGATGTGTGGCGTTCCCTCCGTGGGACTTCCACACATCATGGCTTTTTTGTATCAGATGGTTTGACTCATGACGAATTGCTTCAATTCCCGCTGCTGCCAGCCGGCTTGCCGTAAGTCTTCCCACACTTGTTGATTGGTCGACTGCAACTGATAACGAGTTCCCGTCAAACGACGTGTCGCTTCCGTCGCGACCCGCGCTACGTCTTCCTCTTCCGTCACAATCGCAAAAATCGACTCATTGGCGGTCGCAATGAACGCACCGTCAAGTTCATAATACTGCGCTTGCGCCTGCTTCATCACCGTCTGATCCTGTTGCCAGATGTATTCCCCTTGCTGTATGTAACGGCGTTCAAATGCAACAGCATCAATCTCGATAAGCGGCTCCGTCTGGTCGGGTTCTTCCCGAAGAAAATAGCCGAGTTCGTCGACTGTTTGGTAGCCGAATTTTTGGTAGAGGGAAATGGCCGGCTGATTACCTTGAATGACCTCAAGTGTCAGTCGGTTGATGTGAATCGATTTGGCATAACTCAATTGCGCGTCATATAAGGCTTTCGCAATCCCAAGCCGTCGGTACTGGGGATCGACGGCCAATCCACCACAGCGCATGACAGTTTGTTTTTTGATGTTTTTTAATCCATTCAACCAAATGGCGACCGGTCGTTCGCCGTGGTAGGCAATAAACGAATGTTCGAGTTGATTGCCGTCGCGTTCCAGAATTCGTTCTTGAAACACCTCACGTGAAAGACCTAATGGAATCATGTAATCGCTGAATCCCTCTTGCATCACTGAAAATGCCGTTTCTGTATCAGGTGCCCGTTTAATATGAATCATCTCGGATCGCCCCTTTCTTTATAATCGTTCGCCTTTTCACCTCGCCATTCCTGCTGACAGTCAAACAAAAAGCCATTCAGAAAAACTTCTGAATGGCTGCGTCTTATTGATGTAGTTTCGAGCGTGTTCTTCCATACAAGAAGTAGACAGCAAGTCCGATTCCAGTCCAGATAAAGAACGCAATCCATGTGAACGTCTGTAAGTTCAACATCAACATGATACACGAAAGCACTGAAAGAATCGGTAAAAACGGTACGAGTGGAACTTTGAACGCCCGTTTCAAATCCGGACGTGTTTTCCGTAAGATGACGACGGCAATTGAAATCAGAGCAAACGCTGCGAGTGTTCCGATATTAATCAATTCTGCCAGTGTACCGAGCGGGACGAATCCAGCGATCAAACCGGCCGTCGTTCCGAGAATCCACGTCGCTTTGACAGGCGTGTGTGATTTTTCATTAACGTCCGAGAAGATTTTCGGCAATAATCCATCACGGCTCATGGCGAACAAGAGACGAACAAGACCAAATGTCATGACGAGGATAACTGTCGTCATACCGACGATGGCACCTAAGTCGACGAAACCTGCGACCCAGTCCTGACCAGCGACTTTTAATGCTAAAGAAACCGGGCTATCGACACCTTCAAATTGTTTGAACGGGACGATTCCGACCATGATAGCGGATACGATGACGTATAAAACAGTAACGATTGCAAGTGATCCTAAGATCCCAATCGGTAAGTTACGGCCTGGATCTTTGACCTCTTCTGCTGCTGATGTAACAGCATCAAAACCGAGGTAAGCGAAGAAGGCAATCGCTGACGCCTGCAAGACACCACTGATACCGAACGGAGCGAACGGTGTGTAGTTGCCTGGCTCGACGTACCAGATGCCGACGACGATGAACAAGATGACGACGGCCACTTTGACAAGAACCATGATATTGTTGACACGTTTTGTTTCTTTGATACCTAACGATAATAAGAACGTGATGACCATCAAAATCAAGAACGCCGGTAAATTGAAGAATGTTTCGCTTCCGGGTACAGCCCCTGGTGCTGCCGTTATTGCGGTCGGAAGATTGACACCGAATCCGGATAACAAGGATTGGAAGTAACCGGACCACCCTGTGGCGACCGCACTCGACGCTAAACCATATTCTAATATGAGACACCAACCGATGATCCAGGCAACGAGTTCTCCGATCGTCGCATACGTGTAGGTATAGACACTACCCGATACAGGAATCATCGATGAAAATTCCGCATAACAGAGAGCAGCTAATGCACAGACAATAGCAGAAATAATAAAGGCAACCGGTAAAGCAGGTCCTGCATACAGCGCCCCTGTTCCTGTTAGGACAAAGATTCCTGTCCCGATAATGGCACCAATCCCGAGTAAGACAAGATCAAAACCCGATAAATGCCGTGCCAGTTTGGAATGACTTTTTTGATCCATCATGACACTGACGTCTTTCTTACGAAGCAAACTCATAAAACACCCTCCGAACTCTCTCTTTTTTTCTGAATATTCAAATCATTTTATTAATTGACCTTTTTATCATAACAAACGATGTCAGCTTTTATAAGCATAAGTTTCTGTATTTTTTCACAAATTGGTCAAGCCAACTTTGTTATTTCACTACAACACGGATATGTAAATATGCGTTAACGCACTAAAAAACTCCTCCACCGATTGGCGAAGGAGTTTTATTTTTATTACGGACGATCATTTGGGTGATCTAAGTTCGGACCACTGTTCGTGTCCGGATCGATTGGGTAATCGTCCTGTTGTGCTAAATCATTTTCAGGAAGTGCACCCTTTGGCGTACCATGTGTCGGGTTCACATTCGTTGAAGATGATGGTTTAGAAGCTTTTGGTGCTTGATCAGGTGTTACATCATCTGCTGCTTTAGATGCTGCACCTTTTGCTGCTTCTTTTAAGCTTGGCTTCGTTGAAGCAGACGGTGTGTTGTTTGACGGCAGGTTCGATGTGTCGATGTCTGCGTTTTCGGCTTTTTTCTGTAAACGATCGAGGTAACGTGATGCGTTATCACGACCACCTAAACCAAATGCAAGTCCGAAAGCAAGAGCAACCGCACCGAGGATCAAGATGAACGCTGAGTTGACGATTGTAGCTGCCACACCAAGTTGATCAAGTGCCATGAAGACCGCAAGAGCAAGAATGGCGTATTTTGCGACGCTCGACAGAACTTTTAAATCTGAGTTGGCGAACAGGCTGTCCATCGTACGTTTCACCAAGTTACTGATGATGATACCGATGGCCAAGATAATGATCGCAGTCAAGACACTCGGAAGGAAAGCAAGAACTGCGCGACCCAGGTCAACCATGAACTCAAGACCAATCAAGTTGAAGGCTTCGACGACGAACAAGACGACGATGACGATCTCAACAAGTGATCCAACGATTGATGATGGTGATGTCGATGCATTGTTTGCATCCCAGCTACCGACTTTCAAGTGACGCGTCAAGTTGTTGAAACCGAGGCGCGATAAGAGGTCGGCAACGAATTTTTTAACAAAACGACCGATATAGAGACCCACAAGGATCAAGACAACACCGATGATGATGTTTGGAATCATACCAAGGACATCATTCAACATGTTGATGGCTGGTCCTGTGATTCCTTTGATGTTGAGCTGATCAAGTGCCGAAATCGTGATCGGAATTAAGATCAAGATGAAGACGACTGTACCAAGGATTGAAGAAAGTGATTTTGTGTCTTTTGGTTCGTTTGTACCAATGTTGAAGCGCGAAGCAAATTTGTCTGTACCGACTGCATGCAGGAAGTTCGTGACGATATCGCGAACGATTTTCGCAACGAGGAATCCGACGAAGAAGATGGCTGCTGCAGCGATCAGACGTGGGATGAACCCAAGGAACGATGACAACAATTGACTGAACGGTTCCGAAACACTTTCGATGTTAAGAGCACCAAGTACACCTGGTAAGAACAGTAACAAGACAAGATAGAAGACGATTTCGCCTGCAATCTTCGGATAGTTCGATAGATCCGTCTGACCTTGAAGCATTTTGTTCGAACGAACTTTTTCATTCGACATCAACTTCGTTCCACCTTTGACGATGACCATGCGGAGAACAACCGCGATGACATACGCAAGAAGAAGAATCAAGGCTGCTTGCAAGATGTTCGGGATTGCCGCGAGCAAGGTGCTCATCGTAGCCGCGAGTGGTCCTGCAATGATGTTAAGGTTCAAGATGTTGAAGACTAAGATTAAGACAAACACCATCAAGAGCCAGAAGATGACAGTCCCGATAATTTTTTCCGGTGTCCACTTTTTCTTTTGTGGTGGCGTACCTTCTTTTTGTGGTGACAACTTGTTGACGACACCCGATTTTTCCAATGCTTTTTGAATGCCGTTTGCGATCAGTTTCGCAATCAGCCATCCGATCAGGAATACGATAAGTGCTCCTAAAATGTTACCGAGAGTCCCAAGGATCCCGTTGACGTCAAATGACGTCGTGTTCCAAAAGTTGTTCATCCTGCCACGCTCCTTCATCTCTAAAATGAATTAATATATTTCCGACACTTCTTTAATTTCCCCGACTAAAGGAATTGCTAAACCAATTTCAACCTGAAAGTAGTAGTTTGTGAATAGTATTAAAAAAAATGGATGATTCTAGTCAGAACCATCCATTTACAACAAACTATTCTTTTTTAGTGTTTCAGCGTCATGATTTCGTGACGAATCAGAAGTTTGAGCTTACTTTAGACCACTTCTTTTTCCGAGAACTGACTGTTGTAGAGATCGGCATAAAAGCCGTTTGCTTCAAGCAACGCTTCATGTGTTCCTTGTTCAATGACACGTCCTTGGTCCATGACCAAAATCAAATCGGCATCTTTAATCGTCGACAGACGGTGGGCGATGACGAAACTTGTCCGTCCTTCCATCAACCGTTTCATCGCTTTTTGAATGAAGATTTCCGTCCGCGTATCGACGCTTGACGTCGCTTCATCGAGAATCATGATTGGCGGGTCGGCGAGAACTGCCCGGCCAATCGTTAACAACTGTTTTTGTCCTTGTGAGATGTTCGACGCTTCTTCATTTAAGACCGTATCGTATCCGTCCGGTAACGTCCGGATGAAGTGATCGGCATGAGCGGTTTTTGCCGCTTCGATGATTTCATCTTCCGTCGCGCCGATTTTCCCGTAGGCAAGATTGTCACGAATCGTTCCGTTAAAGAGCCACGTATCTTGCAACACCATCCCGAACGTTGTCCGTAAATCTTCCCGTGACATCTTCCGCGTATCGATCCCGTCGATGCGGATGACACCGCGATTGAGTTCATAAAACCGCATCAACAGGTTGATCAACGTTGTTTTCCCGGCACCGGTCGGACCGACGATTGCAACCGTTTGACCCGGTTGGACATCGATATTCATATCTTCGATCAACAGTTGCTCGCCGTAACCAAAGTCGACGTGTTCAAACGCAACTGCTCCGTCAGCTTTCGCCAACTGATGCGTCGTCACTTCTTTGACTTCCTCTTCTTCATCCAACAGTTCAAAAACACGTTCTGCTGCCGCGACCGTCGACTGGACGATGTTCGCAATGTTCGCCGTCTGGGTGATCGGTTGCGTGAACTGGCGTGTATAGGTGATGAACGCTTGAATGTCACCAATCGAAATGCTGCGCTGGGTGACGAGAATCCCACCGACGACACTGATCAAGACATAACTGATATTCCCGATGAACATCATCATCGGCATGATGATCCCGGAGATGAACTGGGCTTTTCGTCCCGCTTCATATAACTCGTCGTTGACGGCATCAAACTGTTCAACCGCTCTTCGCTCATGCCCAAACGCTTTGACGACGGGATGACCGGTATACATCTCTTCGACGTGTCCGTTTAATTGTCCGAGGGTCCGTTGTTGATCGGCAAAGTATTTTTGTGACCGTTTTAAAATCGGACGAATCGCAAAAATCGAAAGTGGCAAGGAGACGAGTGAAATCAATGTTAGCAATGGACTGATCGTCAGCATCATGATCAAAATCCCGACAATCGTCACGATTGAGGTGATGAACGACGTCACACTTTGTTGCAACGTACTGCCGATCGTATCGATGTCATTCGTGACCCGACTGAGCGTCTCCCCGTTCGGACGGCCGTCATAATACTTGAGTGGTAACCGCTCGAGCTTCTGATTGACGTCTTCACGCAAATCATAGACCGTTTTTTGGGCGACACTCGACATGATGTATTGCTGGATGTAGCTGAACAGACTGCTGATGACGTACAGTCCGGCGAGCACTAACAAAATCTGTCCGATTTTCGTAAAGTCGATTTCCGCACCAGGTACTCCCTGGAACTTGGCATAGGCCCCTTCAAACAGTTCCGTAATCGCCGTTCCCATGATTTTCGGTCCAGCAATCATGAAGACCGTACTGAGAATCGCGGCGATGAAGACGGCAATTAATGCCGTCCGGCGTGGTTTCAGATAACCAAGCAACCGGCGGAATGTCGCTTTGAAGTTTTTTGGTTTTTCGCCCATCATCATCATGTTCCCGCCACCGGGACCACCACCCGGTCCACCTGGAGGACCGCCGACAGGACGTTTTGTTGTACTTGTACTCATGCGATTTCCTCCTCTGATAGTTGGGATTTGACGATTTCTTGATAAACCTCATTTGTTTCATATAACTCGTCATGCGTACCGATTCCGGCAATGCGTCCTTCTTCAAGGACAATGATTTGATCGGCATCCATGACCGTACTGACACGTTGCGCAACGATCAAGACGGTGGCCTCGCCCGTTTCCTGCTTCAAGGCTTTGCGTAACGTCGCGTCCGTTTTAAAATCAAGCGCTGAGAAACTGTCGTCAAAGACATAGATATCGGGTTTACGGACGAGTGCCCGGGCGATCGACAGACGTTGTTTTTGACCACCGGAGACGTTGGATCCTCCTTGTTCGATGATTGAATCATACTGATTCGGCATTCGTTCAATAAAATCCGTCGCTTGGGCGACACGCGCTGCATGCTGGATTTCTTCGTCTGTCGCGTCCTCTTTGCCGAAGCGGATGTTGTCAGCGATCGTTCCCGTGAACAACAACGCTTTTTGCGGCACAAAGCCGATTTTTGAGCGTAATTCTTCTTGCGGGACAGCTTGGCTGTCGACACCGTTGACCTGAATACTGCCGTTCGTCACGTCATAAAACCGGGGAATCAGATTGACGAGCGTTGATTTCCCAGAGCCGGTCCCGCCAATCACGGCCGTGATTTCACCCGGACGCGCTGTAAAGCTGATGTCCGATAAGACCGGAGTTTCTGCCCCCGGATAACTGAATGTCACATGATCAAAGACCAATGTGCCGCGTTCATGGTCAGCGGAAGCCGTTCCAGCGTCGACCATCGTCGGTTCCATCTCGAGCACTTCATTGATCCGTTTCGCGGAGACCGCTGCCCGGGGAATCATAACAAACATGACAGATGCCATGACGAGGGCAAACATGATTTGCATGACATATTGAATAAAGGCCATCAAATCCCCGATCTGCATCCCGCCATTATTGATCCGGACCCCCCCGAACCAAATGACACCAACAACCGTCAAGTTCATGACGAGCATCATGACCGGCATCAAAAAGGCCATGATTTTATTGACTTTAATCGAGACGTCCGTCAAATCGGCATTCGCTTTCGTTAACCGAATCTTTTCTTCCGATTCACGATTAAAAGCCCGGATGACCCGAATTCCGGTCAGGTTTTCCCGTAAGACGAGATTCAGACGGTCGAGTCGTTTTTGGACTTGTCCAAATAGCGGAACCCCTTTCCAGAGGATCAACAGAATCGACACGACCAAAACCGGCATCGCGGCGACGATGACGAGTGACAGCTTGGCGTCTTTTGAGACGGCCATGATCAATCCGCCGACAAACATGATCGGGGCACTGACGACCATCCGCAGCATCATGATGACGACTTGCTGAACTTGCGTGATATCGTTCGTCGTCCGCGTAATCAAGGAAGCCGTTCCGACTTGATCAAACTCTTGTAACGTAAACCGTTCGACGTGGTTAAAGACTTTTCGGCGGATGTCGCGTCCAAGTCCCATCGCGGCTTTGGAGGAATAATAACTGGCGGCAATCGCTGCGAGTGCACCAAGTCCGGTAATCCCGAGCATGACGGCACCGATTTTCCAAATGTACGCCGTATCGCCCGTCACAACCCCTTTATCGATGATGTCCGCCATCAAGGTCGGTAAATATAAATCGGACATCGATTGGGCGAAGACCAGAATCAAGACAGCAAAGACGGCCCATTTATAGGTCGTCAGATTTTTGAGTAACTTAATCATCTGCACAGCCTCCGTTTCCTGGTGACAAGATGTCTTTTAATCCGTCTGCAATTTGTTCGTGCGTCTTGAGCATCTGTTCAAAGGCAGCAGGATCAATCTGATCGAGAACCTGTTCGAGCCGTTGTTGCATCCCCGCCTCCTGCCGCTTGATTGCATCAACGAACTGTCGTCCGTGATCACTCAAATTCAGGACGACCTCGCGCCGGTTGTCCGGATTCGTTTCCCGGATCACCCAACCTGACTGAACAAGCCCTTCAATCGATTGACTGAGCGTGCTTTTCGGTAAATGCGTATACGCAGCAAGTTCCTTTTGAGTAATCGGACGTCTTGGCGCCATCGTCATCAAGCTGTGAAATTGCGGTAAACTCAGTCCATTTTCCTGTGCCGTCTGATGGGCTGCCCGAACGAGATGCCGCTGGACATTCCAAAAAGATTGCATCATTGCCGTCGAACGCACCGGCTCGCGTTGTTCCGTTTCCATCCTTCCACCTCCATGTTCCATTTTGAATCGTTCCATATAGAACGATTATCTATATAAATTAAATTACGCCGATTAGTTCAGAATGTCAATTAATAATTCGTGTGAAAATGCACATATTCATCATCGGGCGATTGGTCGTTTCAAGTATAATGAAGGATCTGCAAAATCAAGGAAATTGTCAGGAAGGAGAAACTGAAATGCTACATAAGATGGGATTATACGAAGAACCGTTTCAGTCAATCGTTGCCGGAAAAAAAGTGATTGAAATCCGTTTGAATGATGAAAAGCGGCAAGCTGTCCAAGTTGATGATTTGATTGAGTTCACGAACCTCTCAACCGATGAACAAGTGATTGTCAGAGTCCTTGAACGGCAAGCATTCAACGATTTTCAATCGCTTTACGAAAACGTCTCTCTCGAACAAATCGATTGTATCGGTTGGACGATGAATGACTTGTTAAAGGCAACCTATACGATATACTCAAGAGAATCAGAGAAACAATTTGGCGCACTGGCATTAACAATCGAACGGAATCTTTAAGCGGAAGGAGCGGATCACCATCATTGCAACCATTAAACGTTTCATTGATCAGCAATATGCACATCCTACAGGACGGTTTGGCACATACATCGGGGAAAAAATGGTGAGACAACATCAACCTGAGACTGAGTGGACTATAAATCTGCTGAACGTCCAAAAAGATGATATCATTTTAGAATTAGGTTGCGGGGCAGGCTATGCCATCGAACGACTTGTACATCAAACAGCAGCGAAACAAATTGTTGGTGTCGATTCTTCTTCCGCCATGCTCCGTTCTGTACAAAAAAGAAACAAAGAAGCGATCCGTTCAAACCGGGTCGATATTCTGTATGGGGATTTAAACAAATTAGCTTTTCAAAACGAACAATTTGATAAGGTATTTACCATACACACGCTTTATTTTTGGGAAAACATTTCCGGCACTTTAGCAGATCTCTATAAAGTGTTAAAACCGGGTGGTCATTTCGTCATCACGTTCTGCGATGGTAAAAATGACGTCATTTGGACCGGTGTGAGGGACTTAGTCCAAGTTGAACTCCTTCCTGCGGCAAAAAAGTATGGATTTTCCGATGTTACATTTGTTGAAGGTCTCGTCTCAAGGCAATTCCATACCGTTGCAGTCATCGGATATAAACCCCTTAATTAACAAAAAGGAACGATCGTCAGAAAACGATCGTTCCTTTTATCTGCTTCATTCCGGCTCGATATGGACATGAATGTCGTAGACGCCGTACTCATCGGTCAACGTATCCTCGACCTTCGTCGCGATATCGTGTGCTTGATGGACGTTTAACTGGGAGTTGACGAGAATCACAACATCAACGACTTCATTGTTGCCATAATTTCGGCCTTTGATTGACTTGATCCCTTTGACGCCGTCGAGATCATAAATCACATCTTCGTACATCTTGAGTTTGTGTTCATCAAACCCGTCCGACAGCTCATGGGACGCTTCTGAGAAAATATCCCACGCGGTCTTACAGATCAAGAAGCCGACGATGATCGCCGTCACGACATCGAGCCACGGCATCCCGAACTGGGAACCGATGATTCCGACTGTCGTCCCGATACTGACCCAAGCATCGGATAAGTTGTCCTTGGCGGCTGCCATGACCGCCTTGCTGTCGATTTTCCGTGACAAGTTCCGGTTGTAACGATAAACGAAGTACATCACGATGGCGGAACCCATCCCGACATACGCCGCGACGATATCCGGTGACTCCTGTTTTCCTTCGAATAATGTCGAAATCGTATCGATCAACACCTGCAGCCCGACTGCCATCATAATGAAGGAAGCGACCATCGAGGCAATCGTCTCACTTTTCCAGTGTCCGTATTTATGGTCATCATCTGCCGGACGTCTTGAGATCCGTAACCCGACCAAGACGGCGATCGACGCGATGATATCTGTCGTATTGTTCAAGCCATCTGCCCGTAAGGCAGCGGAATCCGCTGTGTAGCCGACAATCAATTTAATGATCGATAACACAATATAGGCAACGATGCTGATGATGGCACCGCGCTCGCCAAGCTTTAAATTATCGTATTTTTGTTGATCCATTTGTAGTCGCCCCCACTCGCTCTGTCGATTAGCAAACCTCATCGTAACAGGTCGAAATCAAGTGGGTCTATAGAAATCATTTTGCTTGAAACTAGTTAATTAACAAAAGACCAATAGTGTTTCCTAAAGGCAATTCATCTTTTGTTGTTGCATGGCGCTTCTTGTGCAATTTGCGCATACTGAACGGTGTTTCACTCCGCAACATTTTTGCGAAAAATGGGTATCGTTCGATCATAATTCGTGCATCTTGCCCTTAGAATCAGTACACTAAAACTATACACATCAACAGGGGGAACTAACACATGAGTAACTACATTAAGAGTGAAGATACATTTAAAGAACTCATCGCAAGCGAGACACCGGTCATCATCAAGTTCGAAGCCGATTGGTGCCCGGACTGCAAACGAATGGATTATTTCATGCCGGATGTCGAAGCACACTTCAGCGAACTTCCGATCTATACGATCGACAAAGACGAGTTCCCGGAAATCGCATCGGACAACGTCGTCATGGGGATTCCGAGCCTGCTTGTCTTCCAAAACAACGAGAAACTGGGTCACTTGCACAGTGCCAACGCTAAAACACCGGACGAAGTCACAGACTTCCTCAAGAAAAACTTCAACTAAACAGACGAAGACCCACTTTCCAAAAGGGAAGTGGGTCTTTTTTAACGTTCGCAGGCGATGCCGTCTTTGTCACGGTCACTTTTTGTATTGAGGTTATACGTCGCTAAGCTGACATATGCTTTATATTTCGTCTCTTTGTAGATGGCTTTACCGTTTTTGTCGTAGCCGGTCCGATTTTTGAGTCCAGCTTTCTTAGAAACTCCACCTTTGTAGGTTTTCTGCATCTCCGTACAGTTTTTAAAGGCTTTTGCTTTAGTCGCTGCATGGCTTTCTCCCGATGTCACACTGATCAATGAGAGACTAAGTACACCTGTCATGATGAGTTTTACTGCTTTATTCATGTCAATTCCTCCTCAATTCTAAAATTCCAAATTTTAGTGATAATTTGATTATAAAGGACTTTATTAGAACGTGTTTTTATTTTTTGATTTTTACAGGGATGATTTGTCAGAAAGTTTTTATGAACCCCCAAAAAAGATCCATCGCTTCGCGACAGACCTTTCTTGAACACCCAATTAAATTATTGTGTTCCCGCCAAATACATGACGACAAACATCAAGATTAACGGGGTTACCAAGAGGATCAAAAGCGTCAACCATAATCCTAATGCAAAAGCACCCGAATCGCGTAATCGAATTGTCTTCCGGGACTTTGCTTTTCGTTTCCCGCTTTTTTCCTCACGTTCACTGACTGGACTAAACATCGCTTCTCTCCTTTTGAAGCGGATGAATGAAATCATCTGCCCGACAAAGAATTGTCACCGACCAGTTCGGGTGAATCCGAAATCCTTGGACAGGACGTGCAGAACCCGGGACGATTATTGGTGTCGCCTCAATCAGATCCAGCAGGGTAAAACGATCGCGGATTCTTCGAATCAACTGCCGCATATGATCGTACGTGATGTCTTGTCCACTCAGCTCGGACAAAGCACTCTGCAAGACCGGATACGTTTGAAATGTTGCTTGATTTAATAACACGATTGTCAAAAACATATGTTGATTCAGCAAATCACTTGGTCGCCCGGCAATATGTAACGTTTTTCCGGCATCTGAACTTTTCAGCAATAGTTCCGTTTTACCCGGTTGCGTCTCGTGAAACGTTTCTTCGTTGATAATCGTTTCATGCCCTGCCGTGATTTTCCGGTAATAGATCCGGTCCAGTACGTACTCATCCTGAACGACCATCTCGGCCCGATAACAGTCGATCCGTTCTTGATCGATGTCGCCCTCGATTTGAAGTTCCAAATCTTCAAGCTTCCGCAACGCTTCCCGCGTAATCGCCACGCCACAATTGACGAGAAACGTATTCGCTAAAATCAGTTGTGTGTCACTTAAAACGTCCGTCCGTGTACCATCAAGTGCCGTTTTTAAATGATAGGCGGCTTGTTCATATTCACGTTCACGATACAAGATATAACCCAATCGATAGTTCGCGATTGGATGATGTTTTTCGATTTTAATGGCTTCCAGCAACCACCGTTTTGCTTGGTAATAGTCCGGTGTATCCGATAACTTATAAAACTCTGCCTGACGCACATATAAGTCGAGTCTTGCTTGACGATGGATTGCCCGCTCCTCGACAGTTCCTCTCGGTAGCTCCCGGTTGATCCGCCCCTCTTCTAGGTATCCTGATAGTTCCATTTTTTCCGCCTCCTTCGTTTTTGACGTGTGACAGCCTGTCACGGCTCCCTTGCTACACTGAAAACAACTTATCTGACAAGGAGCTGTTTTTTTATGACAAACGCAACGATTCTTTTAGCGCGACACGGTCTGAGCCAGGACGACCGGTTCAGCAAAACGCATGTGTCCCGTCTGACTAAATCCATTTTACAATATCCAACTAATGACTGGAGCGATCTCCGGCTGATCGAATGGATCCAGCAGGTTCCTTTTCAGGATCTGCCCGGGCGAGAAGCGATTGTAAATCCATTGACGAATGACTTACCTTATCAATCTTTTGATCCATACATCCGGGGAATCGTCCGTTGGCTGAACGCCCTCGATATCCCGACATTGTCTTGTTGTGACGGACATGCCCGCGGTCAAGCTTCAATCACCCTCCAGCAAGCACCCTCTTTGGAGCAATGGCAACTTCTCGAGCTTGCCTTGCCGCAACAGATGACGATGCAACTGATTCATCTGACATTGCAACTGAACTATCGCAGAAGTGGGTTCGCCTCCCTCTTGCTGTTTGCGGAACGTCTCTACCGGTTGACCGCAGATCAACACTACCTCAAGACTTTACGACTGGAACGATTCAAACAGCGTTTGATGACCTGGCTCGATGTACCCGGCGTCAGCCGACGGGAACGATTGGTCGCGATGCGTCTTCGGAATGAACTGAAACCACAGACTGATTTCCTCTATACCGACAAACGGGGAAATGTCCTGGCGACCATTACATGTGGCGTCGGTCCGACCATCCTGCTGTCCGCTCATATGGATACGATCGAACTGATCGAGGAAGGTCGGGTCATTCTCGAGGACGGCACGACACTCCGCAGTTCCAGCGGCATCCTTGGAGCTGACGATCGTGCCGGAATCACAGCAATCCTTGAAGTACTCGATCGTGTCCAAAATACAAACTTTTCTGGAACCCTGAAACTCGCTTTTACCGTTCAGGAAGAAATCGGATGCCGCGGCGCGGAAGGAATTGATCCTGAGTTCCTCCATGATGTGGATGCCGCCATCGTCGTCGACCGCCGCGGAACACGGGATATTGTCACGGCCTGCCGAAATCAAATACCGTTCTGCACACAAGAGTTTGGTCAGCTGTTCGAGGAAGCCGGACGTCTCGCCGGAATGCCCGATTGGCAGACGACGACAAACGGCGGATCAAGCGACACGAACGTATTTGCCGGCTTCGGAATTCCTTCCGTCAATCTGTCGGTCGGCTATAGACACGAACATACGGAGCACGAAACAGTCGATTACGCAGCGACGTTCGAGACTGTCGCCTTGATTGAATCGGTTCTCCACCATCAGCTCATTCCGCTTCGTTCTTAAACTTCATACACCTCTTCGGCATGAAAAAGCGCGCCAAGGCGCGCTGTCAGAAGAAAACGATGGTTTAGGAAAATCCACTTGTCAGTACCGCAGTCGCTTTGCTTCGAGCTTTTTATACCGGACGCTTATACCAATCGCTAGCAGGATGTAGGCAAACCCGGCAAACATTGCAAACTGTCCGTATGAGACGTTAAACCATGCATTAAACCCAAACAGCGGGACGGTGAACAGATAATAAAACGGGAATTGAATGCTTGATACGATATCAAACCAAAGTTCTCCTAACCAATACCGCTCAAAAAACGTGACTAAATAGACCACGGTGCCGGCAACAAACCCGAAGCTTAGATAGTAGAAGACAAACAAAAGCGTCTTTTCTTCCCGAACAAGAACAACGGAAGCCGTCAAAAAGACCAACCAGACAAGCGATGCGGTGATTTGAAGCAGGCCGATTGTACCGTCGGGATGGATGCTCGCCGGCCAGGCATTCATACTGATCGTCGCGAGCAAAAGCACGGCAAACAAAGCCACATACTGTTTCGTCGAACGAACCATGATGGTGTTCCTCCTCTAAAATTGCATGGTATACCCTTTCTTCGAATTGGATTTAAATTCCTTTTTTTACATGAATAATAAAAACGTCCAGAAGTCTCTTCCCCTTCGACAAGCGAGGAAGTCATTCTGGACGTTTTGTATAAAACAATTTGAGTCGTGTTATTTCACTTCTAGCTTCACATCATCAATCGTTACGTCATGCGCCGCAAACGGGGAACCGGCTGCCTTACCGAGTAAGAACTTCAACCCGGCCGTATCGTCTTGTCCGAGCGTAAAGTCAAACTGATACGTTTTCGCTTCTGTGCCAAGTTCGACGATCTGACTGAAGTAACGCGTATATGCCGCATTCTCGACGGTGACTTCGAGTGGTCGCGCGACCGTTGACGATGCCTTAAACGTCAGCTGATATGTCTGCCCTTTGACGAGTTGTAAGTTGCCTTGCTCCAGCAGAACGCTCCATGGTTCCTGTCCTTCTGATGCGATGGCGAGTTTCGCGGCGTCATTGACCGTTGAGACGACAGCTTGCGCATCATAATGGACGTACGAACTCCAGAAGTTCAGTCCGTCCGAAAACGAACCGTTTTTTAGCGGTGAACGGTCGACTTCAACCGGTGTGACATCGATCAACTCGACGTCATCCAGTGTCACTTCACCTTTTGCCAATCCGAAGTTGAACTGGAGTTGACTGTTCAAATCCGTCGCTTGTGTCATCGTGAACGGAATGTCAACGGTCGTTGTCTGTTTTGTCAACGGTACGTCACGCGTCGGCAAGTACGCTGTTGTTCCGTCCGCATTTGTTGCCTTGACTTGAATCTGTTTGATCCGCTTGCTGTCCGCCTTGAAGCGAAGCACATACTGATGGTTTTCCTGCAACTGGACACCACGTTGCGTCAGCGTTGCCGGTTGTCCCTTTTTCATCTGTGCTTTTGTTTTGAATGTAAAGTCACGTGTCACCGAGTCGACCGATCCGGTTCCTTTTGTCTGACCGGCATCAAACTGCCAGTACGTCAGGCGATCCATTGCGCCCTGGTCAAACGTGCCGTTGTAGATCTGATTGCCGTCCGGTAAAGCCGGTTTGGTTGCCGTTTCATCGATTTCGCCGCGTGGAACCTGTTCGACACGGACGTTCCCGATTTTAACGCCGGCTTGCGCCAGACCTAAATTGAATTCGAGTCGTGCCGCGAGATCCGTTTCTGCTGCCATATCGAATGTGAACGTATGTCGTTTGACGGTTGGCGTCAAATCGATGACTTCTTCATTCGAATATTTGGTGTAGCCCCGTTCTGCCCCGCCGCCGACTTTGGCAACGATCGTCCGTGCTTCTTCACTGCTGGCGTCAAAGCTGACTTCGTACCGTCCGCCTTGGGCGAGGGAAATCTTTTGAATCAACTGGTGGGCATAGTTTTGAGCCCCCGGTTGGTCGATCGTGACGCTGGCGAAACGGGTTCCGTCCTGCTCTGTCACGTCGACCGATCCCTTGCCGCCGAAGTCAGGCAACGTCACATAGTTCCAGTATGTCGGGTCAAGTGTCTGCGCGCCGTCTGTGATCGTCTTAATTGCTTTTTCGTACGCTTGGTCATACACGAGATTGCCGTCTTCTAAAGGTTGTTTTGCCCCGTCCGGTAACGTCACATCTTCATAAACCGGCTCGACCGGTTCGCGGTAGTCACGGTTCTTCAAATCATAGACCCGGACATAATCGACTTCCATCTCAGCCGGGAACTTCGTCGTTTCGTCGACTTCGCCGTCAAACCAGCCGCCGACCGCGAGGTTCATCACAAGATAAAAGTTTTGGTCGAAAGGTGCCGGATAACTGTAGTTCGTTGCCGTGTTTTTGCCTTTGCTGTACCAGTCGTTTTGCGTTTGATAGAGGTTGCCGTCCACGTACCAGCGGAGTTCGCCCGGCTCCCACTCGACGGCATACGTATGCCATTGGTCAATCCGTCCGCCGTCCGGGAAGTGATAGTCCTTGCCGGTATATTTATTGTTTGGCCAGTTCTCGCCGTAGTGAATTGTTCCGGCGACTTTGTCCGGTTGACTGCCCCATGCTTCCATGACATCAATCTCACCGGACGAGGCCCATGCCCCGTACTTGTCCTGCTCCGGCAACATCCAGAATGCCGGCCATAAACCTTTGCCGGTCGGCAGTTTTGCTTTGATTTCATAACGGCCGTATGTCTTGCTGAATAAGCCTTTGGTTTTCAATTTAGCTGATGTATAGTCGTACGAACCGAGCGAGTCGGTCGTTTTTTCTTCTTTCGCCCGGATGACCAGTTTGCCGTCACGGATAAAGGAATTGTCTTTTTTGGTCGTATAATATTGTTTTTCATTATTGCCCCAACCCGGTGTGATAGCGCTTCCATTTTCATCTACAATCCAGTTCCCGGTATCATACGTCCACTTCGTCCGGTCAAGCTGTTGTTTCGTGAATTCATCGGACCAGACCATCTTCCATTTCGTCTTGTCTTTTTTGTCTGCTTTCTCAGCATGACCGGTCCCGGCATAGGACAGGACAAGTCCTGTTCCGAGGGCAACTGCGAGCCATTTCTTCATCTGTAATTCCTCCTTTGAATGAACAACAGGCAAGGGCGATGAATTCGACCTTGCCTGTTCGACGACGTTACGCTTCTTGCGGAAGTGCTGCCTTATGCGTCTGGATGACATTCGCATACCAATGCGCGCTGTCTTTCCAGATTCGTTCCTGTGTATCGAAATCGACATAGATGATCCCGAATCGTTTGTCGTACCCAAAGCTCCACTCGAAGTTGTCGAGTAACGACCAGAGGTAATAACCGGCGATGTTCATGCCTTCCTCATTCAGATCAGACACGGCTTGCAGATGCTGCGCAACGTAATCGATCCGGTTTTGATCGTGAATTTTGCCGTCGACGAGCTGGTCGTCAAAGGCGGCACCGTTTTCCGTGATGAAAATCGGCAAGTCCGTATACTCAGCCCGCAGGCGACGGATCAAGTCTTTGAACTCACTTGGAGCGATATCCCAGCCCATGCCGGTTTTGTCGTAGTCCGAGTAGGCATCTTTGTGTAAGAAATCACTCGCAGCACTGAACTCAACCAAGTTCCGGCTGTAGAAGTTGATCCCGAAGAAATCACAGGCGACCGAAATCGTCGCGAGGTCTCCCGCCTGGATGAAATCATACGTATGGACGTATTTCGAGAACAGGTTCATCATGTCGACCGGATACTGTCCTTTGAAGATCGGATCAAGGAACCAGCGATTCGCGTACCCGTCGGCATTGTTCATCGCGATCTGATCGTTGACGGAATCCGTCTTCGCGTATTTTGGTGCCAAGTTCAGCGTGATGCCGATCGGCGTCTTGGACTTGAATTCCCCTTTCAGCAGTTCAACGGCTTTACCGTGTGACAACAGCATATGGTGAACGGCCCGAACGGCTTCGTTCATGTCCGTATGTCCCGGTGCGTGCTGACCGAGGTGGTAACTCAAGAAGCCGGCACACCATGGTTCGTTGTGCGTGATCCATGAGTCGACGATGCCGTCGAGCTCTTTAAAGCAGACACGAGCGAAGTCGAGGAACCAGTCGACCGAGTCACGGTTGACCCAACCGCCTTCTTCATGGGCCCACATCGGGAGATCCCAGTGGTAGAGCGTGACGGCCGGTTTGATGCCTTCTTCCTGGAGACGTGTGGCGAGTGTCTTATAGAAGGCCATCCCTTCCGGATTGAATTGTCCTTTACTCGGGAAGATCCGTGGCCAGGCAATCGAGAAACGGTACGTGTCGACGCCTAACTTTTTAATGTGCTGAATGTCTTCTTCAAAACGGTGGTAATGGTCGCAGGCGACATCCCCGTTGTGTTTTTCAAAAACTTTTCCGTCCGTATCGCAGAACGTATCCCAGATTGACGGCGTACGACCACCCTCGTCGTGTGCGCCTTCGATTTGGTACGAGGACGTCGCCGTCCCGAAGACGAAGTTCGGTGTAAATTTCATAGGTGTAAGCCCCTTTAACAGTTTATTCTTTGACGGCACCAGCGGAGATGCTGCTGACGATGTATTTCGAGAGGAACAAGAAGGCGATCATGATCGGTACGACGGAAATCGCGATTCCAAGATAAAGCGAGCCGAGGTTTTCGGCGACTTGTGATCCTTTTAAGAAGCCCATCAAGACCGGTAACGTATACTTTTCCGGTGAGAAAAGCAGGACGAGCGGCATGATGTAGTTGTTCCATGAACCGATGAACGTAAAGATCGACATCGTGGCGATCGCCGGCATCATCATCGGTAAAGCAATCGTATGGAAGATGCGCCATTCACTGGCGCCATCCATCCGTGCCGCTTCCAGCAAACTTGGGTGCATGACCGTCTGCAGGTACTGACGGACGAAGAACACCGTGAACGGACTGGCAATCGCCGGAACGATCAACGGGATGAAGCTGTCGAGCAGACCAAGATTCTTACTGAGTTCGTAGAATCCGATCAATCCGAGTTGTCCCGGAATCATCATCATGACGAGCATGAAGACGAACAGGACGTTTTTTCCTTTGAACTGGTAGAAAGCAAATCCGAATGCTGTCATCGCCGAGAAGTAACCCGATAGGACGGTGACGAGGACGGCGATGATCAGACTGTTCTTGAAGCCGGACCAGATGTTGACGTATGAGCTTAAGGCGGCATAGTTTTCAGCGAGCGAGTTCCCTGGAATCAATGAGAAACCGGATAACACTTCTTCGTTCGAGCGGGTCGCGTTGATGATCATCATCAAAAACGGAATGATACAGGCGATCGTCAAGGCAATCAGTCCGACGTAGATGAGACTTTTCCCGAACCACGCTTTTTTCTGTTTCGGAGGTGGTGTCACCTTCAGCGGACGTTCTGAACGCTCCGGTTGATCTTCCGTTTGTGGCACGATCCGACGTGCTTCTGCATTTCGTTCCATCGGTCAGGCTCCTTTCGCTGAACGTTCTTTTCGGAACATCCCTTTGAAGACGATGATTGAAAAGACGAGCGTGATGGCAAACAATCCGTATGCGACAGCAGCGGCGTAGCCATAGTTGTTGTATTTAAAGGCTTGGTTGTAGAGATAAAGCACCATCGTGTTCAGAGCACCATCCGGCGCACCGACACCATCCGTGATCAACATCGGTAAATCGAACAATTGGAGTCCACCGATCAGTGACGTGATCATGATGTAGAGCAAGATTGGTTTTAAGAGCGGCAACGTGATCCGCGAGAAGATTTGCCAACGTGTTGCACCGTCAATCAGTGCCGCTTCGAAATAATCCTTCGATATTCCGGATACGCCGGCCATGACGACGATGAACGAGTGACCGAGCCACATCCAGGTCAGGATGAGGGAGACAGAAATCTGTGCTGTGACCGGTTGCGTCAACCAGTTGATTGGTTCAGAAATAATGCCGATTTTCAGCAACATCATGTTGAGTGAACCGTGCTGCCAGTCGAGCAAAATCCCGAACAATAAGGCAACCGAGCTGATCGTGATCAAGTTCGGTAAGTAGAACGTCGCGCGGAAAAATGCGAGTCCTTTCATCTTGAGCTGTAAATCTGAGAACAATAAGGCGAGCATCAAAGCTCCACCGATTTGCAGGATGAAGTTCAGTCCCCAAATCTTGATCGTATTGAAGAATGCTTCAATGAAGTACGTATCTCCGAGCAAACGCGTATAGTTCGCGAGTCCGACGAGTTGTTCGCCTTCTGCGCCTGTGTAGTTGGTGAAACTGTAATAGAACGTCAAGGCGACCGGATAGATGCTGAAGATCAAGAAGACGATCCAAAACGGTGCGATGAACAGATAACCATGGCGATCAAGTTTTTTCACAGGTCAAACCCCTTTCTTAAATAAGAAAAGGTGAAGCGAGGATCGCCCCACCTAGACTCCTTATTCCGGTACTTTTACGTCCGGATACGCATTTTTGACTTTTTTGTAGAATTCAGCAAGTGCTTCGTCTTTCGACTTTTTGCCTTGGACATATTCCATGACTGACGCACCGTATAACGTATCAAGCTGCTGGTCGTACTTCGTCACGATTCCCGGTGTGATCTTGTCTGCTTGATCGAGGAAGAACTCGTAGTTGTTCTGTCCGCCGAGGAACTCATCTTTGAAGTCGGTTTTGATTTTGTCGGTAACTGGTTTGTAAGCGAGGACGTCGCCTGTTTCTTTCGCCCAGTCTGTCAGGAATTCTTCGTCTTGCGTCATCATCTTGACGAAATCATACGCAAGTTTTTGTTTCTTCGAATCTTTGTAGACACCTAACCATGTACCGCCCCAGAAGTATGGGCTCGGTCCGCTTGTGACAGCCCAGTCACCGGCTGATTTCTTCGCATTTTCTTTTAAGACACTGTGTAAGCCCCATGTCGGAAGGACATACGAGAAGATTTCTGTTTCGGTTTCTTTGCCGTTTTCTTTGACTTTGACCGGCTTGTCCATCCCGGCGAACCATGATGGTGACCACTCCGGTGCAAGTGCTGTGTATTGTTTTGTTCGGAGTTCTTTTGCGTAATCCATGTAGTTTTTCTTGTCTTCTGTCACGACGAGTTCCTGTTTGTCGTTGACCCAAGCTTGTGGCTCATTGCCTTGTGCGAACCAACGGATTGATCCTTCATCCGGGAACATTTTGTAGCCTTTGCCTTTCATCTTCTCAGCGACTTCGAAGACGCCGTCCATCGAGTTCATCATCGCACCGATTTCTTTTGGATCATCTGTGCCGAGAACTTTTTTCGCAATGCTCCGTTTGTAGTAGACGCCACCCGGTGTCGTTTGCCATGAAAGGGCACGGACGTTACCATCTTTGTCTTTCCCCATGTCATAGACGTACGGGATATAGTCGTCTTTGACGTCGCCTGCGTTAAACGGTTTTTCCGACAGGTTCGCCCAATAGCCAGCGTCGACCCATTGTTTCAAGAAGGCGATCTCACCTGTGAAGATATCCGGTGCGCCGACGCCACTCTCAAGTGCCGGCTTCAATTTCGTCGGGTAGTCAGCGATCGGGACGATCGTCAATTCGACTTTGACGCCGTTTTTCTCTTCGAACTTTTTGATTGGCTCTTTTAACTCATCCGTGAACGACCAGATTTTCAGGACTTCCTTGCCGCCGCTCGTTTTTTCCTCTTCGCCACCTGAACATCCTGCTAAAACGCTTGCTGTTAACGCGCCGACTGTTAATACGCTGACTAATTTCTTCTTCATGTCATCCCATCCTTGT
Source organism: Exiguobacterium sp. KRL4 (assembly GCF_001870785.1). Classification (GTDB taxonomy): domain Bacteria; phylum Bacillota; class Bacilli; order Exiguobacteriales; family Exiguobacteriaceae; genus Exiguobacterium_A. The sequence goes on along the minus strand of NZ_MOLV01000007.1, from coordinate 72,867 downwards.
CTTGTTTTGGTAGTCCCCTAAGTAAGCGGTCTCATTTATTATTCAAAAATATCGAAAGCGCTTTCGTAAATGGTCTGAAAAAAGTTCCGAAAGCCCTTTCGGAAACGTACAAAAAAATAGTATGGATTTCGAAACCGCTCTCGCGTTTTCTCGAAGACAACCTGCGAGAGCGATTCCGAAAAGGATTATGGTTTTACGGGTCCTGTCGACTGACGGACGATCAAGTCGACTGGAATGATATCCGTCGTCATGACACGTCGTTTGTTGACGATTTGTTCAATTAACAGTTCTGCTGCATGCTGCCCGATTCGTTCCGTATCTTGCCGGACCGTCGTCAGCTTTGGTGTCACGTATTTCGACATGTCGATATCATCGTAACCGACGACAGAAATGTCGTGCGGTACCTGAAGACCCGCTTCATGAATCGCTTCCATCGCCCCGATTGCCATTTGGTCACCGGCGACGAAGACAGCGGTCGGACGTTTCGGTAAGGCAAGCAACGTCTGCATCGCCTGTTTTCCTTCTTCGACCGAGAAAAATCCGCCGTTGATCAGATAGCCGTCCGGAATCGGTAACGCGAGTCGATCCATCGCTTGTTTGTACCCTTCGATTCGTGCCAGTCCCGCATCAATCGTCATATCACCTGCGATGTGGGCAATCAAACGATGTCCCAGTTCGTAGAGATGGTTGACGGCGAGTGTCCCGCCGGATAAGTTATCCGAGAAGACGACACTACAATCGGTGCTGTCCATGTCGACGACAACGATTGGAATCGAACTTTGAATCAGTTCCTGGACGTGCTTGTCCATTTGATCAGAACAGATGACGACGATGCCGTCGACCGCCCGATGCTGGAAATGCTCGAGGTAACTCATGTCCCGATTGCGGAGATTCCGCGAAACGAAGATCAAGTCATAGCCTTGCTGCTCCGTTGCTTTCCGGAAACTTTCGATAATCGCGTTGAAGAATGGATGCATCATCCCGACTTCGTTTGCTTCCGAGAACATGACCCCAATCGTCCATGAGCGTTTCGTCGAGAGCGACTGGGCGTGTGCGTTCGGTAAGTAGCCCATATCGGCTGCCGCCTGAACGATTTTCGCTTTTGTCTTCTCACTGACGTCGGAATAATTATTTAAGGCTTTTGAGACCGTCGTGATCGAAAAACCGGTTATTTTCGCTAAATCATAAATTGTACCCATATAACCACTCCATTTCACCGAAAGCGCTTTCGATAAATTTATTATAGGTCGGAATCTGGAAAGACGCAACCATTATTTGCGAATTTTTTTGGATTTTAAAAAATAAATGATATCGCTTTCATTTTTAATCGGAAAGCCCTTTAAATAAGAACAAACGTTTGGTATACTATAAGCATCAGTCAGCCGTGTTCAAATGGAGAGGAGCATTATCATGCCGATTACCCCCTATCTGGTCTTCAACGGCAATACCCGCGAGGCCATCCATTATTATGCCAAAGTCTTTGGGCAAGACATTCCCGAGATCATGGAGTTTGGTCCCGGCAACGGTCCGGACGGTCAACCGTTTGAAAAAGACGTCCAGTCGCTTGTCCTGCATTCGCAATTGATTGTTCATGGGACACGTGTCATGTTTTCCGACGCGATGCCGCATGATCCGGTGGCGATCGGACAAAATGTCACGCTTGCTCTGCATCTGTCAGACGTTCCACTCATTCATGAGACATTCGATAAGTTGGCGCAAGATGGCAACGTCATCATGCCGATCCAAAAAACGTTTTGGAGTGAAGCCTATGGCATCGTCGAAGATCCGTTTGGTGTGCAGTGGCAGTTGAATCATGAAGTGAGTGAAGTAACGGCTTAAAACAATGAACTCCCCGAGACCTCAGGGAGTTCATTTTTAGTCTGTTTTCTTCATGGTACAATGATATCAAAAGGACTCAAAGGAGCGAACATTCATGATATCAATGACGTTGAAACAACAACTCGTTCAAACGATTAATGCACATGTCAATGCTCATTTCATTATCTTGTTTGGCTCCGGTGCTACAGACAATATGACAGAGGACAGCGATTTAGATATCGCTTATTTGAGTGATCAAATACTTTCAGCATACGATCGTTTTCTCTTAGCAGGTAAATTGGCAAGGATAGCTGGACGTGAAGTTGATCTTGTGGATATCAAACAAATCGATACGATTTTTACAATGCAGATTTTCACAGAGGGTCAGGTCATCGACTGTCAAAATCAAAATGAACTGACGCGACAACAAATACGAGCATATAGTATGTACGCAGCATTTGCCGAAGAACGTGCTCCAATCGTGCAAGCCATCAAAGATCAAGGGAGTGTTTTTTAGTATGAATGATGTGTTGTTGAACAAAATAACAACGATTGAACGATGCCTGCGAAGAATACACGATGTCTACGAGAATGAACCAGGTAATATAAAAGATTATACAAAACAAGATAGTATCATTTTAAACATTCAACGAGCATGTGAAGCAAGTATCGATATCGCTATGCATCTGGTACGAACACGAAAACTCGGATTACCCAAATCAAGCCGTGATGGCTTCCAGCTACTTGAGGAAGCACACCTCATCGACTCATCACTCTCAACTAGTCTCATGAACATGGTCGGTTTTCGTAATATTGCCGTTCATGATTATCAATCACTTAATTTAGACATCCTTCAAGCGATTTTAGATCAACATCTCAACGACTTTCTGAAGTTCACGCGAATCGTCATTCAACTAGAAGATTAACTATCTGCAATATTTCCATTAAAAAGGCGACTCCAAATGATGGAATCGCTTTTTCGTTAGTCTTTGATAGATACACCTGAGAATGAAGAGGACTTGATTAATTACTCGACTTCATTTTATCGACTATTCAGTTGTTTCCGATAGACCATCACGGCCAGCAAAGCACCTAGTATACTCCAGATTCCGATCACTAAAAGTGGCAGTCCGAGTGATGTGAACTTTTGTTGTTCCAAAAGCTCAGCGAATCGTAACAGTTGTAAGTTCGGTAGATATTCAAGCAGCTTCAAATAGGTGTTATTTGATGCCAATGTCTCAAGCATCGTACCAAAACCAAATAAAAACATGATCGGGAGGACAACAACCGATGCTTCCATGACTGATTTTGTGATTAAACCAAGTACTGTTCCGAGTGCGAGATAAAACAAACAGGATCCAATTATCGCAAGAGCAAACAGTCCAACGTGTTCCGGAACGTATCCTGTAATTTGAATGCACAGCAGAATTGTTATGAGTGTGATCAACAAACTCAAAAGACTTTTCCCGAGTAAGATTTCACTTGTAGTCGCAGGCGACAACATGAGTGTCCGTAACGTATTTTTTTCTTTTTCTTCTGCAATCAGTGTGCACTGAACAAACGCTGTGACAGAAGAAAACGTCAGATTGATCACGGTGTAATGAATCTCAAGTGTGATGTCACCAAGATTTCGGTAGGCAATGGCTAACAGAATCGGAACCAATAATGTGGTCGTGACAAAGAGATTCCGAGTCACATCTTTGACATCCTTCAAAAAGATCGCAAGTGTTCGCTGGATGGACAGATTCATACGAGTCCCCTCCCCGTGACATGAATAAAGATTTCGTCCAGTGTCGGTTCGTTTGAATGAATCGTAACGATTTGATTTGAACAAAAGTAGTCATACATCTTTTTGGCATCCTCCGGTCCATTTTGCAAAATCATTGGTTCCCTCCCTGTCAAACGTACTGTTACGGTTGCGTCAGAAAACCGTTCACGTAACTCAGTTGGTGAACCCATTAACGGCAACTTCCCTTCATGTAAAAATGCTACCCGGTGACAGAGCGCCTCTGCTTCCCGCATATCGTGTGTAGTCAAAAAAATAGTCGTTCCCTTTTGATTTAACGTGCGTAATCCTTGATGAATATAGTAGGTATTCATCGGATCAAGAGCCGATGTCGGTTCATCTAAAAAAAGAAGCAAAGGTTCATGTAACAAGGCCCGAGCCAACAACACGCGTTGGCGCATCCCTTTCGATAAATGCTGCACTTTCTTCTTTTGTTCTGCACCGAGATGGACAATCATGAGAACTTCTTCGATCCGTTTTAAAGAACAACCATATAACCGGCAATAGAGCTTAAGATTATCGTAAATACTTAAACGATCATACAGACCGCTATTGTCTGTCATGATTCCGATTTCTTGTAACTGTTCTCCCCGCAACCGATTCGTCGTATGTCCGAGCACTTTGGCCTGACCTGTGTCGGCTTTGACTTGCCCTGTCAGTAATTGAAGTAATGTTGTCTTGCCAGCTCCACTCGGTCCAACTAACCCAAACACTTCCCCTTGCTGTATCGAAAAACTAATCTTGTTTAAGGCAACCTGACCTGAAAACTCTTTCGTAATCTGATCCACTTCAATAATCGGCATCCTATAAACTCCCTTCATCTGTTCTACGCTCAGCATAGAACCTAGAGAACGTGAATACCTTAAAAAGTAGCTGACAGGAGCATCCGATCCGTCGACAGGCGTCTGGCAACCACTTAACGGAACGTCATTGAAGACCCAATATCTCTTTTAAGAGGGCAACCCGGTTTTTCGATAACGGTACTTCCTTGCCATTTTTCAACAGCAGACTATAACTGTTTCGTGTCCACATCATCACTTCTGCTACTTTTTCGAGATTAACCAAGTAAGAGCGATGACACCGAAAGAAAGGATAGGCTTGCAACCGTTGCTCATATTCTTGCAAGGTATACAGACCTGGATACTGCTTGTGATCGCTATTCACTTGAACCGTGCCAGCAACACTCTCCAAATAATCTAGCTCCGCTATATCCAGTAATACGATATTTTTATCGACTTTCGTCGCAATTTTTCGAAGTGTCTGTTGTCCCGGAGAGATATCGGTTGGAACGGCTGTTTCTTCCTCTGATTCAACTGTAGTTTCTGATTCCACAAACTGCAGTTTTCCGTTTCGCCATTGGTACACAGACCGTGACAGTAACATCGCATTCTCTAAACTTTCCGTCAGAAGAATTATCGATTTCCCTTCTTGTTCTGCTTCTTGTACGAAGCGAAGGATCAATTGTTTGGTCTGCCAATCGACATTTTGAATCGGCTCTTCCATTACGAAAACACTCGGATTTTGTAATAGGAGACGACCAAGTACAAGTCGTTTTTGTTCCGAGTAGGTTAAATCTTTTCCTTTTGTCCGGGCACGTTCCGTCAAATGGAGCCGTTCAAGCAACTCCTCAATCGAATTCTCACTCTGATAGAGTTGCTTAAAAAATTTCAACTGCTCTTGTACCGTTAGTCGCGGATAGGAATCGAGCGCTAAAAAACAAAATCCGATATCCGATAGATTCAATGATTGATTCCCCGGGAAATCAATCTGAATTTCCTGATAACCCGTCCGTTTTTCTCGCGATTGAAGACGCTCTAAAATCTGTTCCTGTTCTTCTCGACTTGTCTGAATGGACTTAGACTCGCCCATGCAGACTTCAAGGCGATTCACTGTTGCAGAAGTTTTCAAATCTATATCCTTGGACATATACAGGTATCCACCCTCTCTTTAATCCGACTCAAGGAATATTTTACCTATTATTTCATGCAATGTCTTTTATAATCAAAAAGGAGGACCATATCAAGATTGATTGCACTTACTAATTAAAAGGAGGATACTGCTTGAACATTCAAACTCTTATTTTTTTAGAAAATGAACAATATCATCTCAGTATTGAGGAACGTGAACGGATTCAATCTTATGTAAACAAAAAAGAAAATTGGCTCGAAGACGGATTTTTGAATCTAGAAGGTATCATTGCTTTCTCGAACGACCGAAACGGATCAATGCAAGGTATGGATGCTTCAGATGAACTTGCACCTCTTTGGCAGTACTATACAGAAGCCCTAGATTGCTACCTGAAAAAAGATTATGCCACCTTCTATTATCCCAACACGCCCATATAGGTTACGTTCAAAAAGCACTCGAGTCACAGCTTGTCACTGAGAATCGATCAAGATGAAGTCGTCTATAAGACAGCGGAGTTTATTCGCGCTTTCCAACAAGCAGCTGCATCATTTCTGGAGTTAATCAATTCCCTCTCCAAAGGAGCTTATTCTGACGACCTCCTTGTGAAAGTAAAAGCATTAGCGAAATGACTTTCTTAATGAAAGATGACATGTTTCTTCTTCCAATTAGGTAATTTTCTTTTCATATCGGGAATGGGTCAATTGATCCGTTTCTTTTTTTATTACCGCGCTGAACAGTAAACTGAAAAATTGTAAAATACCATTACTCAAAAAGATTCATTAGACTTTAGCAACTAGATTTCAATAAACTACAAAAATAAATAATTCAATATAAATTTCCCTTCCTATTTTAATTTAATATATGTAAGTTGATTGTTTTTAGTAAAATACGGGGAAATATTACTAATGGTTCTTCGCTGTTTTCCGTATAGAAAGGAGATTAGCATGCAGTACCTAGTTCAGATTTTGCACTCCATATCTTTAGCCATCCTCGTTGCCGCTATCATTTATCGCCTGCAAGTCGTCAAAGGTGAGAGACCTCCTGAAAAATTAACTGACGCGACGCTTCTACTCTGGTTAAGTAGCATTTTGTTTCTGACTTCTATCCTGAATGGTTACATCCTCTATCGTCAAAACGGTCAATTCGAAATCATACTGCTGCCGCTCTTATTTTTAACGGTTTTCTCTTTGTTTTTATGGATTTTTTACTGTCTCTATAAATATTCGAAACGCCGCCTCTCACCTCAGATTGTCATTCCTGCAGCCATTTTGTTTCTTCTATACTTACTAACCGCATTTGCGACTCTGTTTCATTTTGAAAATATGTTCTATATCGTACTCTGTCTTGGTATCCTTAGCATTTTTGTTAGCGGACTGTTTTTATTAAAGTATCAGTCCTTTCAGGCAATGCCCCGTATCTGGAAGTACGCATTACCCTTTGGTATTTTATTTATCTTACTTTCGTACGAAGTCATTTCATCTGCTCCTCCCACAACGAATTCAGAATCAACAGCAGCTCCCGCTTCTACCGATACTGATGCCGACACTGAAAACGAACCAATTTCTGAAGAACCTGTCGAAGAGCCTATCATAGAAGAGCCAGAAGATGAATCTGTACAAGAAACTTCAGATGATGTAGCAGAAGCCCCAGAAGAAAAGGTCTATGATCAAACTAAAAAGTATTACGCTTCCTATACCCCGGTAAATCTTCAAAATGTTAATGAAAAAATCGAACTTGCTCCAAACTTCTTTTATGAAATCAATCAAATTGAAGTTGGCGAAGTCACTGCCTATGAACCATTTGTGAAGAAATTCATGTTTGATGCCGAACCTATCTCTGTGTTGAAAGTATCTGTGACCGTTCAAAATGATACCTCACAAGACTACTACTATTCTTTTGCTAGTACCTTTATTAACAATGGAACAAATGAGTATAATCCCGTCGGAAAGTTTACGTTAAATCGAAGCTACGATCCAAACACGGACCTTCCACTTCTTCGCTCAGGTACGAAAGATCGAGGTAGCTACTATGTTTTCATGGAAGAATCTGCAGATACTCTCGATTCCTTTGATTTTCTGATTGGTTTACCGACCAATCCTGCTACAGGTAATCTTGTCGATTCTTCTACCAATAATGCAATCACTATCCCTCTAGATTGACTTTCCGAAGACCAATTCGGAAAGTCTTTTTTCTACTCCCTACTATTCTCTTCATCCTGTTTCCTTGTATACTAATACTGTCCTAAAAACTAGGAATTAAGTGCCTCGTTTTTCAATAAACCACCTCTAATTTCCTAACTTTTAAATTTACATATAAGGAGCTACCTAGTAATGAGCACTACCCGTTCAAAAGCAATCAACCTTTTTCAATTCATGGCTTCCGTCAAGAAGCTTGGTTTAAAAACACAACGCGATACCAAAACGTATACAACGATTTTAGATGAGACGACGATGCGCTTTCCGAACGTCACTTCAACAAGCGATGACAGTCAGCAAACCATTGTCGAAGTAAAGTTTCATCCTGCCTTCACGATCGATCGTCCTGCCCTCCCGAGTAAATTAAGCGAATGGACTGTGACGACCGATGACGACGTTACACCAAAGGCTTCTCTTCCAGAAGAATTAACGTCACTTTGGACAACCTACGAATTAGCTGTTCGTGACTGGAAAGAGAAAAAACGTCAGCATGAAAAGGCACAATCACTCTATGATTTGATGTACCGGATGTATCAGTTCCAGACGACTGATAATGATACCCATGAAATCGTTTGGTCCTTCGGTCACCTGCACTGGCCGACACAATCTATTCAACGACCACTTTTTGTCCGACCCGCTATCATTGAGTTTGATACTGAAAAAAGTGTGTTCCGTATTGAAACGACACCGACTCTTCCGAAACTTGAGTTGGATATGTTGAACTGGGACAGTGTCTGGATGAAAGCAGAGCTTTCGGAATACGAACTCGATTTTAAGGAAGATCACGCCTTCGACTTTAACCCTTGGGACGAAACGCAACTCCAAGAACGAAGCGAACAAGTACTTCGGCTGTTACATGCGGACCATGCTTATGCACAAGAAGCTGATGTTTACGTTATGCCAGGTGTCCGCCTTTATCGGCGTCCGAAATCCAATCACAGTTGGGTCGAAGAGCATGAACATCTTGCGGAAGCGATCGAGCAAGACTTACCGTTGTCGCCTGCGCTCGAACAGTTCTTTACTTCAGACGATGTAGCAATTGCTGCCCTTGATCAACAAGATCGTACCGAGTGGCAGGCTGTCGGTGAAGAGATTTTATTCCCGCTTCCTTACAATGAGGAACAAAAACGAATTCTTCAGCAGTTAAGTAACAACGCAGGTGTCGTCGTTCAGGGACCACCGGGTACCGGAAAGAGCCACACGATTTCCAACTTGATTTCGCATCTTCTCGCTCACGGGAAACGTGTGCTTGTCACAAGTGAAAAAGAACATGCCTTAACGGTCCTCCGCGATAAATTGCCTGCTGAAATCCGTGAACTGGCGGTCTCTGTTTTAGGCGCTGATTCCAAGACGATTAAACAAACGGAAACATCTTTACATGGTATCTCAAGCTATTTGAATAAGACGTCAGCTGAAGAACTAGAAGCAAGTGCCACAACGATTCGGAATCATCTTGAAACGATCCGTCGCGAAATTGCGTCGACGCGTCGGATGATGCTTGATCAAGCCATTATCGAACACGACGGTCTTACGATTGGTCAAGAAACGAAGACGCCACTCAAGTGGGCAAAATGGATGAGTCAATCCACGATTTTGACACAGATTCCGACGCCGCTTTTGTCTGAAGAAGCACCGATGAGTGCCGTCGATATTCAGGAACTGTATGAATTGATGCAGGATCAAGAAGCACTTGCCGAACTCAAGATTCTCGGTCGTCGACCAACACGGACGGCGTTTGCGGAACCCCTGACCTTCGAAGAACTCGTCGCCGAAGTAACAGCACTCCAACTGATCGAACCGACTGCTTTATCAGTTGCATGGATGAAATCTGCGTCTGATGAGACCAAACATCAACTGCGCGACTGGCTCCAGCAATCCGTTCGGCAATATACAAAGCTTGAATACTGGGCGCTTGCCTTATATCGTCATTGGCTGGCGCATCCTTCTGATTTCGATGAGCTCGAGCAAGATCGATTGACGTTCGAACAAACACTTCTTGAGATTGAGCAGCTCGAGCGGTCCGTTTCGTTGCATGATTTCGCTCTTCCGACAACGGATCAAGATTTATCTGTACTCGCAACGGAACTCTTGCCACTGTTTGAAGCAAACAAGGTCGATGGGATGTTCTTTAAATGGACAAAACGAAAAAAATACGCCCTTCTTTTAGATGAAGTGACGATTGACGGGAAGAAGATGGCTAATGCCGCAGATGTTACGTTACTCTTGCAACATTTGACGTATACGGAATCACTTCGGAAACTCGAACGGACGTTTAAGCATCGCTTTGAACATCATTCCATTGAAATCCCGATTGGTCCTTTAACGACGTACCGAAAAGCGCTGGATGTTTTCCGCCAACTTGACAGTATCATGCAACACTTTACGCAAGTCCTCCGTCCATTACACGAAAGTTATGAAAATCATGACTTCACGTATGAATCAGAGTGGCTTGGACTTCAAACCAATGCCCTAGAGGCACTCTTTGAACTGAAACGTTTGGATGAACTGCATGAGCAGCAACAAACCTGGTTATCTTTACTCGACGTAGCAGAACTCACCCACCCCATCACCATTCAGCTGCAGCAAGCGATTCGTGATTGGAATGCTACTCGCTATACAGCGATTTATGAAGAACTACGACTCTTGGAAACGAATGAGCACCGAGCGAGTCGCCTACAAGCACTCAGTAAGACTCTAGAACAAGCTGCCCCGAACTGGCTCACGGCATTACGAACGAACAGTGCTCCGACGTTTCATGCACTCGAACTCCGCGATGCGTGGCACCTCGCTTACGTCAAGAGTCGACTTGAAGCTTTGAGTGATGCAGACGAACGCGAGCAGCTCCATCGTCTTGAGCAAGAAGAAGGACAGACCGTCGCTCGTCTCTGTGCGACGCTCGCTTGGAAAGAACAGCTCAAACGGATGACGCCTTCGAAACAAGAACAGCTCAACAGTTGGGCGACCTTGATTCGAAAAGTCGGAAAAGGAACGGGTAAACATGCACCACGTTACCGGAAAGAAGCCGCCAAACAAATGATGCAGGCCCAAGACGCGATTCCGGTCTGGATTATGCCGGTCAACCGTGTCCTTGAATCCTTCAAGGCAGCGAGCGATCTCTTTGACGTCATCATTTTTGATGAAAGTTCACAAAGTACGATGGATGCGATTTCGCTCCTGTCGCGGGCTCGAAAAGCGATCATCGTCGGGGATGACCGACAGATCAGTCCAACGAGTTTCGATAACCGGGACAATGTCGAAGAAAAACGGAAAACGTATTTCGGAGATGACTCGACGATGACTTTATTCGATGGAACAAGTAGTCTCTATTCCCTAGCCTCCGTCAAGTTCAGTACGAAAGTCGGCTTACGGGAACACTTCCGCTGTGTGCCGGAAATCATTGGCTTCAGCAATGCCCACGTCTATGACGGAACAATCGTCCCGCTCCGCTTGCCTCAACGTGCTGAACGACTAAATCCGGCCGTCAAAAATCATTTTGTTCGTGATGGATATGTCGACGAGACGACGATGGACAAGGTGAACTTACCGGAAGCACGTGCCATCGTCGCTGAACTGAAACGAATGATGCAAGATCCGCTTTATCAAAATCGGACGTTTGGTGTCGTCTCCTTACTCGGTAACGCCCAGGCTAATCAGATTGAACGGATTGCGACGGCCGAAATCGGAATCGAGACGTTGATGCAACATCAAGTCCGTTTTGGGGATGCCTACACTTTCCAGGGAGACGAGCGCGACGTCATGCTACTTTCAATGGTCGTCGCTCCGAACAAACGCTTCATGGCGATGACAAAAGAAACCGATAGTCAACGCTTTAATGTCGCAGCGAGCCGGGCCCGCGATCAAATGATTCTGTTCCATTCGGTCTCCTTAAACGATATCGGCAATAGCAACTGTATGCGTTATAAGTTGCTCGGCTATTGTCAAAATCCACTTGGTGACCAAGCTTCCTTCGAGAGCGTCAAACATCGCTTTGACTCACCATTCGAAGAAGCCGTCTACCGTCGTCTGGTCGCTCGCGGATACCTCGTCACGCCTCAAGTCCAAGTCAATGGCTACCGAATCGACCTTGTCGTCGAAGGGGAACACAACCGACTTGCTGTCGAATGTGATGGTGAACGTTGGCACGGACCAGATGTGTATGAAGCAGACATGTTCCGACAAAAAGTCTTGGAGCGGGCTGGCTGGAACTTCTGGCGTGTCCGTGGTCGTCATTTCTATCAAGACGCAGATCGTGCGATGGAATCACTATGGACAACCCTTGAAGAGATGGAGATTAAACCAGCATTGATTGAGTATGCGTAACAATCACAAAAACACCTTTCTTCTGTCGACTGAGTTGAGTACTCAAGCGACTTTGGAAAGGTGTTTTTTTCTTTGTCTACATTCATTTAACGGTAATCTTACGTTTCACCATCGTTAAATTTCCTGCCTTATCTTCTACACGATAAGTCAGATAATAAGAACCTTTCTTTTTCGTGTTGACGGTTCCACTCACTTTAATTTTTTTCGTCAATAACCCGTCCAAGTTATCCTTGGCACTTACTCCTGCCATAGGATTAAAGGACGTTTTGTATTTGACTGTTTTAGCCGCGACACCACTGAGTACCGGTTTCGTCAAATCTTTCACCGTGACTTTACGGATGATTGTGGTTTTATTACCTGCTTTATCACTGACACTATAAGTTAGATTATAGGTTCCGACTTTATTGACATTAATACTGCCGGTAATCTTAATCGCTTTTGTTAGTGTTCCATCTACATTATCTTTAGCGGATACATTTTTTCTTACATCAAATTTTTGATTTAATCCAATAGTGACGTTACTTACTCCACTAATCGTTGGTTTAACCGTATCTCTTACCGTAATCAGACGATTTACTTTTGTCAGATTTCCTGCACGGTCAACGACAGCATAGGTAATCGTATACACACCTGATCGTTTTGAATCGACGGTTCCTGTCGTTTTGATTTTACTTGTTAAGTTACCGTCCGTTTCATCATTCGCAGTGACTTTGTATAGTGGATTAAAGACTTGTCCCAAGGCAATCGTCTGATTCGTCACACCTGAAAGAATTGGTTTGATGACATCACTCACTCGCTGCTCTACTTCTTCACTTTGATTATTCGAAGCATCGCTTGCATGGAAACTAATCATCGTCCCTGCCGAAAGTTGCGAAACCGGATGTGAGAAGCGACCCAATGCATCTGTCATAAACTCAACTTTCGTTTCCCCGATGAGCATCGTAATCATAGCACCATGTTCAGCTTGACCTGTGACAGTGGTTGAACGATTCGTCACATGATCGACCACTGGTATTGCGGGTGGTGTATGATCTTCGACAATGAAACTATATTCTTTATTTCTTAGCCCCTTTAGTTCAGCAACTACAGTTAATCGTGTCCCAATTTTTTGTTGGTCTAGTTTTAATTCAAATCGCTTTGAATCATTGATTACAGTTTCCGAGATGCTTGTTGTTCCATCTTTCAACACGTTGATACTCATTCCAGGAGTACCACTTCCTTTAAGTATGCTTACGTCCTCTAAGAAAGCCTCTATACTGTAAACATAAAATTGTTGCATCCCAATATCTGAATGGATTCCCAGTGCGTCAATCGCAACATATCGAACCTGCATATCATCCTTAACCGGAATTGAACCAACGAATACCGGACTCGAAGCCGTAGGCGGCGTACCATCTGTCGTATAGTGGATTTTTGCACCTTTCGTTGCACTTAAGACAATCTTTTCTCCTTCAGCATAGATTCCACTAGATAATGAAGACGTAACAACAGGCTTCGAACGATCTAAGACATTATACGATTTAGTCCAAGTATTTCCGAAAATGTCTCGGAATACAAAATTCAATTGACGCTTTGTTCCAATTGGATAGTCTTTGACACGGAATGTTCCATCGGAATTAATATTTAATTTCTCACCTTCCACTGTTACATCAACAACGGGAACAGTAGCACCAGAAAAAGTGACTTTCCCATCTGTTTCGACGAGCGGCTCATTATAGATTTCAAATGGTAACTTTTTATTAAAGGGGTCATTACTTGCCGTCATACTCGATACGTTATTGCTCCCACTCATGACAACCCCGCCTTGATAAAGTGAGCCTGAGCCATAGCTAAAGCTATTAGCATAAATTGTCCCGTTGACACGTACCCCACCAGTTACCCGCATCGCCCCGAGTACGTAAATGTTTCCATTAATAGTAGTTCCGCTTAATGTCACAATAGCTTTCGGTCCAATATAAAGATCCCCAGAAATCGTTTTGTAAGTTAAAGATTTGTTTTCAGTATAAAATGTTTTACCCAGCGGTTTGATTCGTTCGAATACGATAAACGTATAGCTATTTAATCCTTCGGTAACAAGTGTTTTATTCCCGTTTATGTCTTCCACTTCAACCGAGCTTATCTTCCATTCACCAGCATCTAAGTCTTCAGTCAGTTGAAGAGACGTTTGGTACTCATTTAGCTCTGTCGAAGGGGAGAGCATAACGATTTTCTCCTTCTGAGAAGGACTATGTTGATATGTTACCTTGACACCTTTTACTTTCGTGTCATCCACTGCACTAACTTTTATTTCTAGGGGCTGTGCTTGGTCAAGAAACGATTGGCTGAGTGATATTGACTTGAATACAGGCGGTATTTTGTCGTTTTGATAATCATTTAGATTGAACTCACCTAAATTGTTAAACGCGCCCTTCGAGGAATAAAACCACGCTTCATTCTCAGCGTTATCCTCGATATATAAAGAGCTTGGCTTCCACACACCTGACGGTTTATCTTCCGTCATCATAAGACGCGCAACATAGACTTTCTTCTCACTATCGTAACTCATGTTTAAGAGTTCCGATTTATCAGTCTGGGGCACCTTATAAAATATCATAATGCGCTTGATCCCACTCTCAGCATCACTCGCCTTGACCGTTATCGTCACTTCTTCCCCGACCTTCACGTCCTTTTTATCTACTGATAGGCTTTCAAAAACGGGCTTTGTTACATCGGCAGAAGTGCCTGACAACGTAAAGTCGCCCGATTCATCGAATACTCCCTTCGAGGAATAAAACCACGCTTCATTCCCAGCGTTATCCTCGATGTATAAAGAGCTTGGTTTCCAAACACCTGACGGTTTATCTTCCGTCATCATAAGACGCGCAACATAGACTTTCTTCTCACTATCGTAACTCATGTTTAAGAGTTCCGACTTATCAGTCTGGGGCACTTTATAAAATATCATGATACGCTTGATCCCACTATCGGCATCACTCGCCTTGACCGTTATCGTCACTTCTTCCCCGACCTTCACGTCCTTTTTATCTACCGACAGACTTTCAAAAACGGGCTTTGTTACATCGGTAGAAGTGCCAGACAACGTAAAGTCGCCCGATTCATCGAATACATCCTTCGAGGAATAAAACCACGCTTCATTCCCAGCGTTATCCTCGATGTATAAAGAGCTTGGCTTCCACACACCTGACGGTTTATCTTCCGTCATCATAAGACGCGCAACATAGACTTTCTTCTCACTATCGTAACTCATGTTTAAGAGTTCCGATTTATCAGTTTGGGGCACCTTATAAAATATCATGATGCGCTTGATCCCACTATCGGCATCACTCGCCTTGACCGTTATCGTCACTTCTTCCCCGACCTTCACGTCCTTTTTATCTATCGACAGACTTTCAAAAATAGGCTTCGTTACATCAACCGCTGCTTCAACTTTCTCCACAAGAATAGAACCGATTAATAGAACTATTAAAAGTAAATATGAAATCCATTTTTTCATCATTTTTCTTTCTACCTTCTTCTTTACATATTTTTAGTTTTTTAGAAATTCGATTTCATTACAAAAGCAAAGATATTTACAACTCAATATTACTTTATCAATTAATTCCCAATAAATGATTTTCTAACTTTAGGTCAATGCTTTTTACTACTTAATTATTTTAGAAAATCCACATTCTAAAATACCTTAATATTACATTATTTAAATTATAATGGTATATTAAGTGTGAACAGTTTTTTAATTATGGATGGAAAATAAAGAGGTCTTTTTAGATATTTATAGAAAATATATATACATTATGTAGTTTATTGAGAAGGAGGATTTCATCATGGAATTTCACGTTTCTCAGAAGGAGGCGGAGTGGTCTTCTTACTGGCAGGAGCATGACCTCCAGTTCGCGCATGAACTTCCTTTAAAAAGTGAAGACATCGTGGCACTTCAGAAATGGATGAATAAACAATTTCAAAGTAGATGGCATGATTCAAGCCGTCGTATTGTAAACAGGCTTTGGAGTCATTACCCCTTCACTTGTTTACTTGCTACATCGACTATCGCGCTAGATCAAGAAGATTCAGGATTTTGGACATTATTTGCCAATTTTTATTCAGTAAACGGCAATTTCGTGAATGATTGGAAAGAAGAGATGGATATCGCTCTACTCCGAAACTCAATCTATCGATCTGTGGATAATCATCGACGCTACTATCTAACGGCTTTAATCCATTCAGGTGTCACTTCAATTTATGCTTTGGAAAATATATATAATTATTTTATTAGCCAAGTGATTGAACAGCGAAGACAGTTACCCAGTGCCATTCGTCAAGTCATGAACGGAGAATGGCAATGGTCAGATCAATTAAAAAAACCAATCCTCCTTTATATCGAACAAAGTTTACGGAATCCAGAACCTCTTTTTCGCTTAAAAGAATTTTTCATGGAAAAGCGAACGATTAGCTCTTTTCCACCCTATATGCATAAAAATTTAAAGGCAATTCAAAAAATTGCTCAGGTAGAACGAAAAAAACATTCTCGGCGACAATTTATTTTTTGGGACGAAGTGCGTCACCGTCCACGTCTTAAGCTGCCTATCGTTGAACGGGAAAATGCTCGTCGTGCTTATTGGATGATTGGAAATCAAACGATTCCTTGTCAACGTGAAGCTACTGAGCATTCAGTTCGTTTTCACCCTGTTGATACCGAAATTGATTATTCTCCAAGTCAAAAAATACTAACACTGATGATTGACTCAGAGGAAGAAGTCTACGAATTACCATCAACTTATCCTTATTACTTCAAGCAAAAGTTAGAGACAAGTCACTATGATTTGTTACGAGGAAACTACGTTGAAGCTGGAACAGAAGTGGTTATCGTCAAACCATCGAATTTTTCAACGAACGAATCCTATCGACCTGTTTCTCATAAGTATTGGGGTGGTTTTGAGTATAAACGTTTTTCGATTCAAAGTGATACCGAACTTTACTTCCAATCAGAAGAGGGTTTCATCAAAAAACAATTCGTCACAACATCAAAAGTAGAAGTCACTTTAGATACACCACCACTTTTTTACTCGGCCGAAAATCATTATGCAGAATTTCCAAAATTGCGATTCCATGATCTCGAAAGTTTTCAGGATTTATTAAGTTGGTCCTTACAGGTCAATGATTTAATCTTTACCTTCGAACAGTTTTCAGACGGCTTGATGCAACAAGGAGAAGATTTAATTTTGGATTTGCAAAAATTAAATCTTAATCGGAATTTACTACAACGAGTTACCTTACGTCTAAAAGATCAATATAAGGATCATACTTACAATTTAAATTTCGTACTTTTCCCACGAGATTTTTTTTATCGACGTTATCAAAATCATATTCGTTTTTCATCACGACATCTTCAAAAAATTCGTATTTCGACAAAGACATTTAGTTCAAAAGAACAGAATATTGATATATCGAATAATTACTTAAAGGCATCTACACCTTTGACCTTCACAATTGCTGATCACCCTCTTTATAGTGTCGACTTCAATAAAGTATTTTTCGAATATGAAATCCTCTCTAAAAATGGGATCGGTAAAGTATATACGCCAGAAGAAGTAGATGATATCTTAATCCGAATCACTAGACTTTATCCATCACAAGAAATTCTTCATGCTTATTTATTTGTTAGTAACTCAAAAAAATCTGAACAGATACCAATTTCGATTAAACGTAATCATTATACGAATATCATCTCCCTTAACATTTGCCATCATGTACTAAAACGTTTCGAGTCTGGCAGCATCACACTCGTTATTAATAATCAATCCGAATTCATTTGTCATTTTACAGATGAGCTTCATCCTTTACTCCACATGGATGAATCATTCACTGTCCATCTGGAACATCGACTTGAATATGATATTAAATTCAAAGTTTTTCATCCATATAGCTTAATCGAAAATGAAGAAATCTTTATTTTACCTCGAGATTCTAATCATCTCTGCCTGAGTCCCTTTTCTGACCACGACGTCATCGTCAATGGAATCAAGGATGAGACAGATTGGTTCGGGGACAATGACGATGTCATCACCTTCCCGAAACTGCAAAGAGCGTTATCCACCGAAAAACTAATCTTGTTAGTTCATTCATTAGACGAAACAAATTGGGCATCTTTCATCCATAAATTGAATACGTATGGAACAGCCTATTTTCAACAGCTCACCGACATCCAACCGTTCCTATTAAAACGAATTATAGAATCTCCAAAGCTAGCAGAATTAACAATCGCTACAATCGATACGAATTATGTTTCATGGGAGCATTGGGTCGATGCATTCAGTATTTATTTATGGCCATTAAAACACCAACAATCATTCTATACAAAAACTGAAACGACAAGGCTCATTGATGAGGCGTTTGGTCACTTAAGGACATTTTCTCAACTGAATTTATCTGACCGACATGCACTACGTCAGCAATTTAAACGATTTAACCCTGAAATTCTACATCCTCTTGATTTCAACATCATTGATAGCTGCAATCCTTATCTTGATGATCGTTTTTATCAAGATCCGAACGAAGTCTTCTCATATAAACTGCATATTGAGAGTGAGCTCCAATGGGCAAACTCTCAAATTAAAAAATGGATTAAGGCGGACAAGCTTCCGCTCAAGGTACAGAAATTAATCAATGAACGAGAGTTTCCGATAAGTGTCAACATGAATCAATTTCCCACACTCTTTTATATTACTTTACGAACAAAACTATTGGCTTTAGGACTCTCACCTCGTCTAAACACACGTGCCAAACAACGAATCAATCAAAAGCTAAGAGAGCTTCCAGCTGTATCTATTAAAGACTTGAGTCACGACAGCTATCATCTTGTAACCGCTTGGGAGGAACGAACATGAGTATTCACCCGATAAATGCCACTGCCCGTCTCCAAAATCGATACATGGATTACTTGACATCATTTTTTAAGATTAATAATCAAACCCTACACGAACAGTTCAAACAAAGTCTTCGTCTTAACAATCAGTTTTTAAAGGGTCCCTATTTAGAAGCAACGCTCCCTTACAAACCTGGTAAAACAATCACAGAGCTAATTCAAGAGAATATCGTTCATCCAGATATCGCACGTTTCTTGCCTGGCGGGGATACGTTTCGTTTATATCGTCATCAAGAAAGTGCGATTCGTTTGGCTAAGACGAATAAATCTTTCGTCGTCGCTACTGGTACTGGTTCTGGTAAGACAGAGAGTTTCATGTTACCGATTTTCAATCACCTTCTCGAACAGAACGAAGCAAACGTTCTGACAGACGGTGTCCGTGCGCTTCTGCTGTATCCGATGAACGCACTTGCTAATGACCAACTTGATCGTCTTCGTGAACTGTTAAAAGATACGCCAGAAATCACATTTGGTCGATTTACTGGTGAAACAGAAGAAAAGAAAATAAACGCTCTTCAATCTTACAAGGCACAGTATAAAAAAAATCCACTTCCGAATGAACGATTGTCACGTGAAGAAATACGTCGTAATCCACCACACATCTTGATTACGAACTATGCAATGTTGGAGTACTTGATGATGCGTCCAGAAGATAACACCCTTTTTTCAGGACGATTTAAGAAAGATTGGCGTTTCGTCGTTCTGGATGAGGCACATACGTACGATGGTGCGACAGGCGCTGAAGTCGCTATGCTGCTTCGACGATTAAAGACCGAAGTGGAGCATGAATCGCCTTTACAGTTCATCGCAACTTCCGCGACGCTTGGGTCATCGGAGGAAGCTAAGCGAGAAGTCATGTCTTTTGCCAGCAAACTTTTTGGACAGTCCTTCTCTTTAGAAACGGGACAACTTGTTGTGTCCGAACGAATTGACTATGACGAACTCTATGCAGCAATCGAGCTTCCTGATTCGAACGTTTATCTTGAATTACAGGCGTGTTATAACGAAAATCGTTCACCTGATTTAAATCGTTATGGTTACCTAAAAGACTATTCTGGTTCACCTAAAGAAATGATTTATGATTTGCTCGCACATGACAGACGTCTACACAGCTTGCGTAAAAAACTAAGTGATGTCCATCTACTGACTGATTTAGCTGATGAAATCTTTCCCGAATTGATTCAACAAGAAGCAATCGAACGCCTGATTGCATTAATCGATATCTCAACGTTAGTACAGGATGAAATACGTCCAAAACTGCTACCAGCTAAATATCATACTTTTTTCCGAGCTCTCGAAGGTGCTTATCTTGAATTTCATCCACAAGAAAAGCTCCATCTATTCCCAAAGTATAAATCCGAATCTGGTCATCCTATTTATGAGATGGGTGTCTGTCGACGTTGTGGAGAAGTACACTGCTTTGGACATTCTCCTCATGCCGGTCTACTCGCACCCCAAAGCTCGAACGGAAAAGTCTTGAACATGATGTTTTGTTTTCAATCGACTGATGAGATGTCTTCTGATTTAGAAGACGAACCGACTGCAGCCATTTCTCAAAAGGATTGGTGTCCATCTTGTGGTAAAACAAGGTTTGCTTCTGAAACTTATTTACCTTGCGAATGTGATGTTCCTCTTCGTCAGATTTCAACGATTGATATCTCTGAACATTCTGCGTCCTGTATGTCATGTGGTCTTCCTTCTAATCGTACTGATGCGATTCGTCGTTTTTATACCGGAGCAGATGGTGTAACTTCAGCACTCGCAGCCCAATTGTATCAAGAACTTGTCTATGGGAATCCAATAACATCCACTAAACAAGCTAACAATGCTATCGAAGATGATTGGTTCGACAGTGATGAACCTATCGTGATAGAAGAACACAAAGAAACATATGAAACTCAGAACTTGATTATTTTTTCCGATTCTCGACAGGATGCTGCTTTTTTTGCTCCTTTTCTAGACAGAACGTACCGTAATACTCTATGGCGTTCTTATTTCACACGTGCAATTAAAGGTTCAACCACTACTATCACTATTGAAGAATGGAAAAATCTTGTACTTCATTTAAATGGTGCACGTTCAATCCATCTTTTTGATGATTTGACAGTCGATCAAGAAATTAAACTTCGACTCTTCCGAGAATTTATTTTAAGTGATGATGATTTTTCATTAGAGAATCTCGGAATGATTGCATTTGATTTACCTTTAGAATCTAAATATAAACTACAGCTTGAAGCTATCATCTCAAAACAGATGGAAATTAAGCCTGAACATACCTGGTCTTTCTTAATGACTATTTTTTATTATTTACGTGTTCAAGCCATCGTTGGAATTTCAAAAGACTTAGACCGAAAACATGTTTTACTTGCACCGAAAGATCAAGCTTATGGCATCGTCTCAACAGGTGGCTTTCCAAAGAAATATGTAAAGAACTTTGTACCTGAACGAACAAACATCTTTTTCCAATGGTTCGAACGTTATTATGATAGATATAATATTCCTTATACATCTGAAAAAATTAAAGATAGACTTACAGATTTATTTAACAAAGTTCTTGTTGGTTCTCGCTCACCAATTCGTCATGTTTTTGATCATTATGACTCCGAAAAAAATCAGTCTGAACGTTGGCTTTTACAAGCAAATCAGTTCAAAGCATACATTCCAGACTATATTTATGTCTGTACACTTTGTAAAGTAGTTCATTCACATGATGCTGGGATTTGTAAAACACGCAATTGTAAAGGACATCTAAAAAAGACTAACATTGAATTATTTGATCAAGGTAAAGACTATCGAGAAATGTATCAGAAGTTATTGCCAATCGATATGGTCGTTAAAGAGCACACGGCTCAACTGTCAAATCGTCTCGGACAAGATTATCAGAATAAATTCATCAAAAAAGAAATCAACGTTCTTTCTTGTTCGACGACCTTCGAGATGGGGATTGATGTCGGGAGTCTAGAATCCGTCTTCATGCGAAACGTACCTCCGAAGACAAGTAACTATATCCAGCGTGCTGGTCGCGCCGGACGAAGTTCGTCTGCCGCCGCATTTGCCTTAACATTTGCTCAAAAGAAATCGCATGATTTGACCTATTTCGAGAATCCGAAAAGCATGATTTCTGGTGACGTCAAAGCTCCTATTTTCTCAATCGATAACGAAAAAATCATTCGTCGTCATATTCATGCGACCGCGCTATCTTTATTCTTTAAAGAGCAATCACACTTTTATGGTAATTGTGAACGCTTTTACCGATTAGAAGAATCGGGTGATAAAGGACACGAAGCGTTCATCGAGTGGTTAAAAACACATCCGGCATTATTGAAACAACAACTTTTCTCTATCGTTCCAGTTGCTCTTCAAAAACATCTAGGAATCGACACTTGGGATTGGATTGATATCGTTGACAGTCAGGAGGAAGCCTTCCGAACTGCTTCCTCACAGTACGAAATAGATATTAAAAGTCTTAGTACAATCTCCAAAGAACAATATGAACAAGGTAAAGGAGTTGACTCTTACGGAAGAATGATAACGACACTCAAAGAAGAGCAATTAATCGGTTATCTCTCTTCAAAAGGTTTTTTACCCAAGTACGGATTTCCTATCGATACGGTCGAAATGAAACTGCTCGATCCAAAATATCGTTCAAAACTTCGGCTACAGCGCGATTTAAAACTAGCAATTTCAGAATATGCACCAGGTAGTAAAGTAGTCGCTAATGGGATGCTAATCGAATCGACAGGTGTAAAGTTGATTGAAGGAAAGCAATTACCAGTACATCACTATACATATTGTCGTCACTGCAATAAATATAGTTATGTAGGTAAGTATGGCGTTAACAATGAACGAGAGACGGACTGCGAAAAATGTGGAGAGTTGCTTCAAGTTAGATATTATGCCATTCCGAAGTTCGGCTTTTACGGGAAAGCGAAACCTCTTAGCACGGAGCGACGACCAGAAAAATCATTTGGTTCGCGTGTTTTCTTTGCAGAGTATGGAGAGCGTGAGACACCAGAACCTATTCACTTGGAAGGGAATCGCTATGAACTCGACTATACCTATTCCCACTATGGAACGCTATCTGTCGTCAATGACAATAAAGGCCAACAGTACTTGATTTGTTCGACATGTGGTACACAAGCTGAGAGAAAAAAAAGTCATAAAACTCCTTTTGGCGGAACCTGCCGTTCGCATGATCGGATGACCGTTTATCAATCACCAGTTTCACTCGGTCATCACTTTACAACGGATGTCTTACGATTGTCGTTCCGATTTTCGAGTAGTCCCCCTCTTTATGATGCAGATAAATCTTATTCTTTACTATTTGCCTTGATTCGTTCTGCAAGTTTCCTCCTACAAATTAATGAGGATAACTTAGGGGGAGTCATCCATTATGAAGCATCGACTAGCACATACGATTTAATTCTCTACGATGACGTTCCAGGTGGAGCTGGATTCGTTCAAGCAGTTAGTCATAAGCTATCAGAAATCATGGATCATGTTCGAACAAGTATTCAAAACTGCACGTGTGATGTGGATACGAGTTGTTATACGTGTTTACGTTCCTATCGAAATCAGTTCTTACACGATCAATTGAAACGACAATATGTAATCGACTTGTTTAAGTAAATACCCTACAAAAAATACCTTCCATTTCTGATTCACATCAGCTTTGGAAGGTATTTTTCGTTAACGCAGTTCTTGATCAAGTGGAATGATTTCTTCATCCAACACGGTACGCCACGAACGTTTCATGCCTGGTCCGTATTTTAATAAAATCGCATCGGGATGTGTCTCTTTATAAGATGCAAAATCTTTACTTTCAATAATCCGCCCCACGTTCGGAATCTTCTCCATACCGATATGGTACTGGACTGCTGAAGTATATAGCTCTTGCTCATCTACACACCATTCTAAAGCAAATGTTTCAATTTTTTCTTGATAGGCTTGTTTAAAGTAGCGCCGCTTCACGGCAAAGATATCTTCATCCGGTGAGACGACTTCGTTATCAATCGCGTCTAGAATCGTATGATAGACCGTCTTCACGATTTCGGATTTCCCGAGTTTTTGTAGCGCCTTTTCAATCTCCGAGCGGATGTCTTCACTGTTAGCAGAGTACGTGCCTAATAACTGATTAATATAGGTCGAATCGATGTCATACAGCTTAATTGAATTCTCTGCATAAAACTCGATTTCGGAATAATCAATTCGTTCTTCATCACTGTCATCTTCATCTTCAATCAGAGATCCTTTTACCGTTTCATAGATACCAGCAAAGTCTTCAAGTACTTGTACTTGATCCACTAATGCCTTGGAACTCTCCATATCATCATTGTATTCATCGTATGTGGCTAACGCTTCGAATACTCGATTGAATTCCTGATACGCCTTAACGAATTCTACACGTTCGTCAATCGGCGAATGTTCATCGATGACATCCGGTGATAGGGCGATATCCTTTAGTACTTTGTATCCTTTTTTAAATCGCTTCTTCGATTCATCGTATGTTGGATAGATCAGGCTTGAATCCTCATTTTCATTTGAGTAGAGACGCGTCGCTGCGCGGACGTTCTCCTCCATCGTCGCAGGACGCCGGAATGTGACGACTAATCCTTTTGTCTTATCCGGATAGGTTCGATTCGTTCGTGAGAACGCTTGAATCAAGTTCGCATAGCTGAGATTTCGGTCGACGAACAATGTCTGGATCGTCGGCGCATCAAAGCCAGTCAGCAATCGATCAACGACGATGACGAGATCGATCTGTTTTCCGAATTGCTTGAACTCGGCTTTTTTCCGTGCCAATCGATTATTGATATCGCCGTTATAACGCTCGATGTCTTCGATTGACCAAGCCGTTCCATAGTAGTCGTTGTAAGCACGAATGACTTGGCGCATTTCTTCTTGGACTTCCGTTGCGTTCTCAATGTTCTCTTGCATCGAATAGGTGATTGCAATCCGCGGGAAATCAGGATCATCGATCGTACGTCCTTTTCGAAGTGGATGCCCTGCAAAATGTGCCTCTATCCAATTTGGATTCTGCTTCATCTCTTGGATGGCATGGTAATAGCGCTTCGCCATCGCGATCGAACTCGTCGTCAAGATGGCCGATTTTTGTGGTCGCCCGTTCTTGAAGTCAAACTTCGTGTAGGCATTATCCGGGCGAAACATCTTCTGCAAGACCTTCTCGATATGCGCGTCCCGTTCATACAAGTCATTCGGGATATATGCCTCTTTCGTCATCTCATCCATCTCTTCGATCAATGTACCAATTTCTTCGTCGGTCCGATCAGCATGCTTAGCGTCTGCTCGTAGATTCGAAAAGATATGGTTGTAGAGGGAAACGGGCTCAATCGTGTCCTCGTGTTCGACTTGGAAGCCGAGGACGGATCCATCCTCAAGTGCATTCTTGATCGTATACGTATGTAAAACCTCACCGTATTGATCCCGTGTCGTCCGTGCCAATTGTCCTTGTCCCTGCTTCTTATTTTCGTTGAAGATGGGTGTTCCGGTGAAGCCAAACCAGGTCGAGTTCGGGAAGAAGCCTTTGATGCCTTCCATTCCCTCCGCACTCAAAGCACGATGGCATTCATCGACGACAAAGACGATATGCTGCCCAATCAACTTCTGGAACCGTTGCGTTCCTTTTTCAGTTTCTTGTTTTTGCGCATAACGTAGTGCCGCCTCAAGCTTTTGACGCGTCGTGATGATGACGGTGTTAGAGTTCGTATCAGATAGTAAGGTCTCGCTAAATTTTTTCGAACTCGATGTGCCAATGATCAAGCTATTCGCGGAACCTGTCCCAGTCGAGATCCCCGTGTTGAACTCCGAAGCGAACTTCGTGAATTCACTCGTCGTCTGATTATCCAGGTCTTTTCGGTCAATCAGCATTATCGTCCGGTCGACACCGGGTTTACGGGCCAATAACTTCGTCGATACAAAACTCGTTAACGTCTTTCCGGAGCCTGTCGCATGCCAGACAAAGCCCGATTCATGACGCATTGCTGCCGTGAACAGGGCTTCGATTGCATGAATCTGATACGGATGGAGTACCATCAAGGCTTTGTTATCTTGATCCTCACTGACGATTGTGTAGTTCGCAATCAAACGATGCGCATCGGGGATGTTCAAGACTTGTTTGACGAACTCATACAGATTGTCGACTTTCTGATTGTTGGTCGTCCGCCAGCTGAAGATAAATTTCCGATGCATGTCTTTCGGTAAAGCATTGGCAAAGTAACGTGTCGTCTGTTCGTTTGAGATGACGAATAGCTGCAACGTCGAGAAAATATTGTTCCGGAACAAGCCCTCTTCTGCGTATTTCTTGATTTGATGATGCGCTTGGAAGACGCCGTCTTTCGCCGTGACTTTCTTCAATTCGATTTGAACAATTGGTAAGCCGTTAATCAAGAGCGTGACATCAAAACGACGATCACGTCCGTCTTCCGTCGACCGCTGTTTCGCAATTTGGTGGACGACTTCATACGTCGAAATACCGCCACCAATATCTTGGTTGGAATAGAGAATGAGTGACATCGAGCCGAGTGCTGCGTTTTCGCGCTCAATCGTAATTCGTGAAATACCGTTTTCTCCTTTTAACCAGCGTGCTGCGTTGAATGGTGTCTGCGTTTTCGAGAGGAGCTCCGTCTTGATGGTGTCAAACTCCTTGTCCGTGATTGGATATTCCTTAATCTCAGCTAAATTATTTTGTGTAATCTTGTGACGCAAATTGTTCCACAGATCCGCTTCTGATTTTAAGTCTGGACGATAGTTCCATTGGTTATGCCCTTCGCCAAGAACCTCAATTAATCGTCGTTCAACAGTCAGTTCATCATCATACGTCAACTTCACCGAGATTCCTCTTTTCTTACTTAATTGATTAGACAAACATCTTTTGAAGGAAACCTTGCCTTGTTTTCTTTAATACTTCAAGTTCTTTTTCTTTCAAAGAAATAACTTGATCAATTTGTTCAAAAAATCTACTGATTTTGATTTGCTCTTTTATATCTGGCAAATAAAGAATTTGGTTACGTACTAATTCAGAATTTAGGTTTACTTGACTTCCTGGCTGACCGTATTTTGACCATTTTAACCTAAACATTTCTAACCACTGAAACATAAATTCAATATCAAATTGAGGATTTTTAAAAATTAAAAATCCATCGTGTACCCCTGTACTAACATAATTGATAACTGGTTTTCCTACAGTAGCAGCAATACTTAGCATTAAATGTGGCTTAGTTAATACTCTTGTTTTACTTTGTCCATCAACTGATAACCTCTGTTCTAAGCGATGAATGCGACCATTCTGTTCTGTTACATCCGCGATTCTGAGCCATCCTACTTCCGATGTATCATCAAACCATTTCGGATTTTGAATTGGTCTAGGACTAGCACCACGAACAATTTCTGCGATTTCTCCAAGAGTAGTAAGTTTCCAATCTCCCTTAAATTCTGGGAAACGAATCTCCGGAATAGTTTCTTCATCTTTCGGAAACATCTTATGCAAGAAACCTTTTTTGGTTTGTTTAAAAGCATCGAGTTCTTTCTGATGAAGAGAGATCACATCGTCTAATTTTTTAAAGAATAAGCCGATTTTAATTTGTTCTTCTAAATCGGGAATGGTAATAGGAGTATCTTTTGCTGGCTTTAAAGTAAAGTGTTTAATAGTTAACCCCGTTGAAGCATTTTCAATATACTTCTTCAAAATCGAAGTATCAAAATAGGATTTCAAAAATCTTCCATCCAGGTGTTCTGATTCTGAAGTTTTTGCATACAAAATGCTACCACCTTGTACATATACATCACTGTCATCCTCTTTGTAATAAGTTACTCCAATTTTTCCACCACTTGTAAATAATAAATCTCCTCGCGACGGGGCGCCTGTTTTGGTACTGTATTCTTGATAAGTTCTTTTGGAAAGGAAAAGTTCTCCTTTGATATTATCGTTAGAAAGATCACTTGATCGGAGATACGGAACTCCATTAGATATCCACAATGTGTTGGAAATTCGTGAGCTATCTTTTACATCCGTAATATCTCCTAGTTTTTTCAAAGACCATTCAGTGTCGTAGCCGGACAATCTGATTTCAGGATAATTATTTCTCAAGATTAAACACCTCTAGCGCTCCTTGAATCCATTCTTCTTCTTTTTCATCATATTGAAGCGATGAAATCATCTCAAAAAGATTCGTTTCCAATTTAGCTTTCTTTTCATGAACTACTTTTAGTTCTTGACCGATCGATGCCAAATCAATTTGTTCTTCCTCTTCAAATGTATCGACATATCGCGGAATATTAAGGTTAAAGTCATTCTCTTGGACTTCTTCAAAACTTGCGACATAAGAATATTTTTCTACAGTCTCTCGCTTTTTATACGTTTCAACAATTCGATCAATATGTGCGATTGAAAGTTTATTTTGATTTTTTCCTTTGATAAAGTCTTTACTCGTATCGATGAAAAGTACATCCCTTGTCTCACGGTTCTTCTTCAAGATGACAACTGTTGTCGGAATAGAGGTTCCGAAGAACATATTTCCTGGTAACCCAATGACTGCATCGATACTACCATCTTCTAATAACTTTTTACGAATAACCCCTTCAGCAGCTCCACGAAACAGAATACCATGTGGTAAGACGATTGCCATGGTTCCTGTATCTTTTAAATGGTAAAAACCATGCAATAAGAAAGAAAAGTCTGCTTTTGTTCTTGGTGCTAATCTTCCGTATCGATTAAAGCGCGAATCATCGAGGAATGTTGCATCTGCTGACCACTCAGCAGAATACGGAGGATTCATCAATACAGCATCAAATGTATAGGGCTCATCTGTTGGCCAATCCTTATTCAACGTGTCCCCATTACGTAGACGCATATCTTCACTTTTAACACTATGTAAGATCAAATTCATTTTCGCTAAGTTAAACGTTGTGGTATTCAACTCTTGTCCATGATATTTGACTGTCTCTGGATGGTTTAAGTAATTCCTTACATTCAACATTAAGGAGCCTGATCCCATTGTTGGATCGAATACACTGAATAACTTTTTATCTTCATGATCAATCGTCACTATCCGTGCCATCATGTCTGATACTTCATGCGGCGTATAGAATTCTCCCGCTTTTTTACCTGCTTCAGAAGCGAATTGACTGATTAAGTACTCATACGCATCACCAATCACATCTCTGCTTTGACCGAGTAACTCGACATGGTTCAATTTCTTTAATACTTCCGTAATCGTAATGTTCCGTTGTTGTTCATCGGATCCGAGTTTCTTTGACTGCAAGTCGACATCATCAAATAAGCCGTTGAATTGAATATACTTCGTCGAAAGATCATTGAACGCTTTCGCTAAATCATTCAATTGAAACGTATTTTGTTGCGCTTGATCTGCTAGTACATTAAATAGGTAAGCAGGTGCAATTTCATAGCCCAGCATATCGACAAGCGTTTCTATCAAATCATCTTTAATATCCTCGTCAGAGAGTAATTCGATATAAAGTAACGTTTGTTTTGCTTGAGTATCATAATCCTCAAAAGACTTATCCGCTAGCGTCACTACTCTTTCTAAGACTCTGTCTGATAAGTATTTATAAAAAATCAATCCGAGTAAGTAGTTTTTGTATTCTGAGGCATCCATCTTGCTACGCAGGCTATCCGCTGCGCTAAATAGCTGTTGATTCAATACTGACATGTGTATTTCTCTCCATTCCATGAGCAACCAATAGTAGCTCTATTAAAAAATGTTCTTCTACTATCATTATAGATTAATCAGTTACTATTTTCTTCTAATTGTAGTTCTTATTTGATTTATGAACCTATTAGTTATATCTCTGTTCGTCTTATGTCAGTGTTATTTTACGATTCTCCCTGTATAAAACACCTCATCTTCTTCCATTTTCTCTAGTACTGCACAATACTTATATGTAGCCAATCACACTCTTCCCCCTTGCTTCTTTTCATCCTAAGCTTAAAACTTATATAATCAATTAATTTGAAAAGTACAAGTGAAGTCGAGAATGAATAATGTCTTTTATGAAGTTAAATAGTTCTCGTCCCGAGGTCTGCTCTTCGATTGATAACGCGTCACCATCAAACTCAAACGGCTTTCCCATCTTTGGAAACGGCATTTTTTTTAACAGTTTTTCTACTTTAGTAGCATCAAACGGTCCTTTTAGTTCGACTGTTTGCGCATCTTTCAGCTTCCGATACTTCTCCGTATGCAAATACTCATAAAAGAACGGAGCTACTTCTT
This sequence comes from Exiguobacterium sp. KRL4, assembly GCF_001870785.1. Lineage (GTDB taxonomy): Bacteria > Bacillota > Bacilli > Exiguobacteriales > Exiguobacteriaceae > Exiguobacterium_A. The sequence goes on along the minus strand of NZ_MOLV01000007.1, from coordinate 42,672 downwards.
CAGCCGTAATCGGCTCCATCCAACGTTCTTCTCCGCGCTCGAGCATCGACAGCAACACGACCATCTTGTAACTCCGGTTCATAACCGTTTTTTCGACCTGTTCAATCAATTCACGGTTAGCATCGTAAGTCTCTACTTCTTCATCCCTCAATTCACCTTGTTCCTTCAGGAAACCAATGTACGAGCCCCACTCTTGTTTATAGCCAGTCGGCACGGCTGTAAGTTGACCAACCTCAACGTAAGTCGGACGACGCCCGAGATCAAGCTTTAATTGTTCATAACTCTCAATCAAACGTAGTTTCCGCTGATTCGGTTGACGCATCCGATGAATGATATTCAATGCTTGTGTATCAAACTCGATGATGCATCCCTTTGGTGGGGTAATCGGCTCCGTATCGCCACGCTTGAGTTTGTCTTTTACTATTCCAAGCAACATCAACTTCGTCTCGACATTTTTGTAATTGCCGATCAAATCGATGATGACACAATGTGATTTCTCATTCGCTAAACGTAAGCCTCGTCCGATTTGTTGCGTGTAGATTGCAATCGATTCCGTCGGACGACAAAACAGTAACGTATCAACTTTTGGAATGTCGATTCCTTCATTAAACAAATCGACCGTAAAGACGATCTCTAACGTTCCCTGTTCAAACTCCTGAATCTGTTCCCGTCGATTGACGGTCTGTCCGGTCAAGGCAATCGCTTGGTGTCCCATTTCCCGGAACGTTTGTGCCAAGTATTCGGCTTGGCGGATTGACGAACAAAAGCCGATCGTCTTCGTCTGCCGGTGCTTCGACCAGGCGGCATAGATGTTTTCTGAGACTGCCCGATCAATCTGCGCCTGTTCCAGTTCCATCGCATCATATTTCCGTCCCATTCGCCGCAGTTGCGAATAGTCGATGACGTCATGAATCCCGTAATAATGGAATGGAGTCAGAAATCCTTCGTTGATCGCTGACGTGAAGTGCATTTGAAACGCAACGTGATTGTCGCACAGTGCATAGACGTCCGATCCGTCCATCCGGTCCGGCGTCGCTGTCAGTCCCAGCAAAAACTGGGGTTCGAAATGCGCAAGCACTTTTTGATAACTTTTAGCTGCTGCGTGGTGAAACTCATCGATGATGATCAAATCAAAATGGTCTTTTGCAAACCGGTCGAGATGCCGATTTTGGGATAACGTCTGGACTGAGCCAAACAGCACGTCCGTCTGTTCATCGTTCGTGCGGTCTGATCCGATATAAAAAGCCGTCTGCCAATTGGGCTCGACCTTTTGAAACGAACGTTCCGCTTGTTCCAGCAACTCACGTTGATGTGCGAGGAACAGTATCCGCTTAAAGTCACGCGCAAAAAATGCACTGAGATACGTTTTCCCAAGACCCGTCGCAAGCACAGTCAGAGCACGCGTCCGTCCTTCTTCCATCGTTTCCTGGAGTGCCCGTAATGCTTCCTCCTGCACCCGGTGCGGCAAAATCTCCTCGGACGTGACGAGCTGTTGCTCCGCATAGTCAACTTCCGGTTCTGCGACATATTGCCGTGCGTCATGTTCTTGCCGGTACGCTTCGAGGACCATCAAATTCAGGTCTTGAGCTGCTTCACTTAAATAAAGATCCATGAATGCCTCAATCGCATCATCTAAAATATACGGTGCGACGGCTTGCGGCAAATGGAGATTCCACTCGACACCGGTCCGGAACGCGCTTTTAGAGATATTCGATGAGCCGACAATCGACAGACCGGTCTCTGCGTTGCGGAACAGATAGGCTTTCGGATGAAACGCTCGTCCACCGGAGCGATAAAACCGGATCGACAGACCATCCAGTTTCAATAATTCTGCCAACGCCTCCGGGTCCGTAATATGTAAGTAGTCGCCAATCAAAAAATGCACATCAGCGCCCCGTTCGACGGCGCGACGTAACGCCGGTAACAACAGTTCGACACCAGAACGTTGCGCGAAGGCGGCGACGATATAGACTTCATCGGCTTGGTCAATGGCATCGACCAACGACGCATACAAATCGTGTGTCGTCAGTTTTGCTGCCGGAATCAATCTTCGACCTCAATCAGATACAGCTTGTCATCAAAGCCGCCCCGCTTATCGTGTTTCTTAAGCCGGATTGCTTCCAGTTGTTCCGGTGTCGTTCCGTGCGTCCGAGCCAACGTGTGAATCAGTTCCAATAAATCAGCAAGTTCTTCGACCGCTTCTTCGGTCGTCGTTGCTGCTTCGTATTCCGCTACTTCTTCATGCAATTTCCGTTTCGCTTCGACTAAGAATTCTTCCTCGTTAAGGGTCCGGAACGTTGCATTTTTTCCGTTCCGAGCAATGATAGTTGGAATCTGATCCCGGACTAATTTATGATAAAGAGGCATTGGATTCACTCCTTGTAAGTATGGTGATGGTGTTGTAAAAAATATCCTATAGTTCAAGGTAGATAGCACGTTCTACATACGATTTATTTTAGATTAGAGGAGGAGTTTTCATGAGTTCATTCCAGAAAATCGAAACAACTAACGCCCCGGCTGCGATTGGTCCTTATTCACAAGGTTTCATTGCTAAGGGTACGTTATACGCATCCGGTCAAATCCCGATCAATCCGGCAACAGGTGAAATGGTCGTCGGTGGCATTACGGAACAGACGGAACAGGTCATGAAAAACGTCGATGCCATCTTAAAAGAAGCTGGTCTGACACCGGACCGTGTAGTGAAGACGACCTGTTACTTAACGAGCATGGATCATTTCGCTGCGTTTAATGATATCTACTCGGATTACTTTGCTCCGCATAACCACTTCCCGGCTCGGTCTTGTATCGCCGTCAAAGAGTTACCGAAAGGTGCTTTGGTCGAGGTTGAGATTTTAGGGTTAGTCTAATGTCTTGAAACACGTCACTTGTAGTGGCGTGTTTTTTCATTTCCGTAATCCCCAGCGCCCTGTCCCTTTGCCTGTCTCACTGTAGAACAAATCCTGCGTTCCTTCATATAATTCACACTCACTCGCATGAAGATAAATTAATTTACGGATTCGTGCATCTAGTCCTGCTTCCGTCGAAAAACGCGAAAGATCCAAATCACTCCGCTCTCGAACACGTCGATAAATCTCCGTCAAATCCAGTTGTTGTCCTGTCCCTAAGATGTCGATGATAGCTTCTAAAAGTGCTTCACTGATTTTATTCATTCGGCTCTACCTCCCTTTATTCTTTTATCTGTTCCTTCATCCGTTTTTTCGCTTCCAGTGACATCGCCACCACTATCGCAATCAATTGTGGAATGAGCATCAAGAGACTGACGAGCAAAATCAGTTGTTCCGCCGTCAACGGCTTGAAGTAGCCGTCAAAGCCATAGGCATCTGTTTGACCTGCAAAATAAACAGAGATGAAGTAAGACAGAACATTGCCGGCCATCACAAACAGCAGATGACCCCATCGCTGACCGGTGAAAGCAAGAACCGTGAATCCGACAAGTAACAGTAGATAACCAAGTAATGTCCCTGTCTTGAAGTCTTCGAGCAACGCCAGGTAGACGAATGGAATACAATAGCCGGCTAAGACAGCTAACCCGATCCACCACTTCTTCATCCAAACTCCTCCTTTTCAAACTGACGGTACAGCCAATCCCGAAGCAGTTCCCAGCCGTCCGGATAGGTGTTACTGCCCTGAGACGATCCGTCTCCCTCTGATCCAGTCCAGCTGATTTCCCAATAGGTCCCGTCGAGAATCAGCCATTCCGTCGTATATTCCGGTTGCCAGTCGATAACGCCGGTTTTCTCTAAACGTCGTGTCAGCTCTTGCTGTTGCCGTTGGGACAAGAGAACGGTCGTTTCTTCTCCTGTCCCCTCCTCTAGTCGTAATTCCTGAGTCGCGGCCGTCCATGTAAATAGTTGTTCTTCTCCCATGCCGGACTCCCGGTAACGGAATTGATGGATGTGATTGTCGCTCATTTTCATCTGTCCTTCCTCGTTCACTCCTGTTATTTCCAGTATAATTCATTTTCCGTTTTCTACCTATCTCAAAAAATGATCAGGTTTTGCTGATGGACTTATTTCCAATCGGCGATTGCTTTTTCATCAACTTTGATTAATCTAATGAATTTAGGAAACCTCATCATAATTATTTTATCTTACAATAATGTAATTACAAAAAAATACTTAAAATGGATATGATGATAGACAAATGTGAAATTTTTCCCTCTACCTCAGATGTTATTGCTGAAGCCATTCTTTTCTTTGTACTTTAATCAATAGTTATTAAAGTGAAATCAATATAACCAAAGGAGTGTTAACGATGCAGAAAGAACTAGAACTACTTAAATATCAAATCACTTTATTAAAACAGATGGTAAATATTGATGAAATGCCTTTTAACGATTTTTTGATTGATCATGATATCTCTAAGGAACAGCACAAATGGATCATTGATGTCATGAAAATTCTCAATTATCGTTTTAGTTATGTAAAAGATTCTACTGATGACTACTATAATTCTGTTACTGATCAGTTCTTAGAAGACTATCAATTTACAGGAATAGATTTCAACCAGTTTTTTGAGATCAAACTTCCTACTTTCAAAGAATTCGATGCTGTCATTTCGAAAAATTTACCTGCTGATATGGAAAATCTTTATATATTAACAGTTATGAAGAATCAAAAGATGTTTAAAGAATTATGTACCCATTTAATAGACGATTCTAAAAACTAAAAATTGATAATCAACTAAAAGTAAGGCGTGAGACTTTAACCGGAAAGGGATCCTCTATAGTAATTTTGGATACTGGAGTTTCTATGAAACATAAAGACTTAAAAATAAAAGGTGGCGTATCCTTTGTCAAAAGCAAGAAAAGATAGTTTTCTTGAATTTTATAATAAACGGCTTTTTGTATAATTTGAATGTAACCTTTCCAGAACAGATTATTCCTTCTGAAAGTATTGAGATTGTAATTAATTTCTTACTCACTATTTTATACTCTGCATTTTTTAGCAAGGAGGCAGCAGTCATGGTCAATCAACACCTCTTTTTATTTGGCGGCTGTCCCCCGTTTACGCCCGGTTTGTGTAAAACGTTTGTCTCGTGTTTGAACGGGACAGGTCCCGTCGCGTTACTATATGTACCGCGTTCCGGTTCGTCCTGGTCGGACTATGCGCCAATCTATACGGAAGCGTTAACAGCTTGTGGCGCAACAGCATTTTTCCACTTGCCGTTGTCCGCAAGTCCAACAGCCGACCAACTCGAGCAGCTGAGTGCCTGTGCCGGCATCATCATCTCGGGTGGCGAGACGGAACGGTATCAACAATTCATCGTGCACACGCCAATCGGAGCTATCATTCAAGAACGGTTTCAGCAAGGCGTCCCGGTCGTCGGATTTTCTGCCGGTGCCTTACTGACACCGAGCGAATGCCGGATTCCTGCAATTGATCAACGCGAGGGCAAGGCGTTAGTCCTTGAAGGGCTGAGTCTAGTGGACGCTGTGATTTCCGTCCATTATGATACGTGGCAAGAAGAGACAAACTTGTTGCAGGCGTTTGAGACAACAATGAGTCGATTCGGCTACGGCTTACCGGAACGAGCTGGCATTCATCTCCAGAATGGTCAGCTCGTGCAACAGGAAGGACCTGAAGCTGTCCTTCTCAGACAAAAGGAGGAGATGACATGATGACGATCGTAACCGCTGTGAAAGGCATCGTTCGATACGACAACCGGATATTGATCGTCCAGCGTGCTGCCGCCGATTCCGGTGGCGGGACATGGGAATGTCCGGGCGGGAAAATTGATTTCGGTGAGCAGCCGGAAGACAGTCTGATTCGGGAAATCGAGGAAGAAACAGGTTTGACGGTCATCGTCGACCGCATTGCTTACGCTTCGAGCCTGTTGACCCATCCTGACCGCCAAGTCATCCTGCTGGTCTACTTCTGTACAACTGCGACCGGCACTGTCGAACTGTCCGACGAACATGACGCGTATCTGTGGGCTGACGAATCGATGATCCGTAAGCAGATTGCCCCAAGCATCTTAGCCGACTTTGAACGACATCAGATTTTCCCGCAATTGGTTTCATCTTAAAGACACTTCTGCCTTATATGAATCCAACACCGGACGATATCTGTTCGGACACGCCACGTTTTTGTGGCGTGTTTTTTGGTGTACGCACTATTTCTTTTGCCACGGTACTCTAAAAAGTCGTATTTTTGTTGAAATGGCTCCCATCATATATTTAATTTGGTTAATTATTTAAAATCACCTTGTATTCGAACGCAAAGATTCCTAGAATGAACGAGTATGTCACGGAAAAGGAGTCGAATAATGAAACACACACTTACATACTTCACTTTACCACTGGCCGCTCTTCTGTTAACGGGATGCGCGACGGAAGAATCAGCTTCGCAAGAGCCGAAAGTCGAGCAACAGACTGTCCAGAAGGAAGCACCCGAAAAGGCTGAACCTGTTCAAAAAGAAACGGACCCGGAAGACTCCGCTCCCTCAAAGAAGGCTGACACAAAATCCGCAGAACCAACAGCTCCTTTTTCTAATAAAGCCCTGTTCTCCGGTTACAAACAGATCAATGTCGACGGGGGTGATCTGTCGGGAAACCGGGAGCCAAACGTCGTCGTTGATATCGGATTCGGTGACCGGAAGTATTGGGCGTTTACGAACGAACACGCCCAACTCGTCAAAGTCGTCGCCAAAGAAATCACCTTACAACATGATTCAGAGAAAATGACGCCATCCGGCCGTTACTATTCGGACGAAGCAAAAGTCCCGGGTGTTGAAGATGCTCAGTTAGACGAGGGACACATCATCGCCGATTCACTTGGCGGTGTCTCGAACGCCTATAACATCACCCCGCAAGACAGTACGCTCAACCGGCACGGGGATCAAGCCTACATGGAGAACAGTATTCGCCAAGCCGGTGACGTGACGGATTTTGAAGCTGTCATCACCTATCCCGACACGAAAACACAAATCCCGTCGCACTATCACTATACGTATACGTTAAAAGGGAACGTCATCGCCGATGACTTCGACAACGTGAATCCGGATGAAGTGAATGCGGCACTCGGTTTGACAGAAGAAAAGGACAGCACACCTAAACAAGCAGTCGAGCCGAAGACTGAGCCAAACGTCAATAGCGGCGAGGGGGATGTCTCGACCGTCGACACCAACGGCAACGGACAAGTCACGATCCAAGAGGCAAAAGACGCCGGTTTCCGCATGCCGATTACGGATGACCATTGGCTGTACTCCCACATGCGGGACAATGACCAGGATGGGATGGTCGGCGAATAATTGATAGACTCAACACAAACAGGCGGACTCCGAGGAGCCCGCCTGTTTGTGTTGGATTATTCTTCGCTGTAGCCGACCACCTTGTTCCGTCCCGTCTGTTTCGCTTGATAAAGGGACTGATCTGCCTTTTGGACGACTTCAAACGATGTCTCGCCTTGATCCGACGAGGCCGCCCCGATCGATAACGTGACATGGAATGCCGGATACGTGCTGAAGACGAAATGTTGATCCGCACACGCCGAGCGAATCGTTTCACCGAGCCGGACGGCTTCTTTGAGCGTAATATCCGGCAATAACAAGACAAACTCTTCTCCACCGTAACGACCGACCATCGCCTGATCCGGACAACAGTGTTCGAGCAGATGACTCAATTGACGTAAGACGACGTCACCCCCGTCATGGCCATATGTATCATTGACCGACTTAAAAAAGTCGATGTCGACGATCAAGACGGAAAAGGCAAAACCATCTTTGTCATAAGACGCAAGGGTCTCGTCGAGTTTACGCCGGTTCGCAAGATTCGTCAGACCGTCCGTCAAGGCAAGCTCCTGTTGCATCTGAACGAACTGGAAATGTTTCCGTAGCTCCTGTAGGAAACGATACGTGACATAGCCTCCAAGAAGAATGAAGATGATATAGACGAGTGAAATTTCGAGAAACCGAGTGAATGTTTCTGTTAATAAATAGAGTGCCGGTAGGCTATAACCGATCCCAATCACAATCAAAATCAAATAGTCTTTGAGCGTATGGGACGCAAAGCGACGGTAAACGCTCGCCGTGACGAGTAAAGCGCTACAAATCAGAGCCGTTAAAATCAACCCTTCATAAGCGCCCGGTGGTGTGATGATGAAACGTGCCCCAATGATTGCGACCATCGTGATACCACCACTGACCCACCCTCCGTAATAAAAGGCGGTCACGAGGGCGACGAGTCGTAAATCAACTTTTGCCCCGTCATAGGTGACGCTGTTCAGGACAAGTAATACACTGATCAAACCGGCAATCACTCCAACAATCAGCCGAATCCGAATCGGAGACGTCGGTGAAATCCGTTTGATGTGCCGGAGCGGTAAAAAGGCAAACAAGAGTGATGTAATCAACAATGAAAAATTCAACAGAAACTGATTAAACTGACTCAACATGATATACGGACATCCCTTCGTCTGACAAACTCCCTACTCTGTATAGTTCTTTATCGGATCGTTTACTTCCTGTTTTGACCATGCCAGAGGTTTCCATTTTTTTGATGAGGGAAACATTCCATACAGGCTTTGCCTATTTTGGATAAGGGGGATTATTATAATGGACATGAAAGAAGAAAAACGTAAGAGTAAGATGCCGTTCTTTATTATTCTCGCCATTGTAGTTTTTGTCATCGTCGTTGCCGCTTTGATCATCTATGTCACGTCCGAGCCAAAAGAAGAAACCCGGCAGGTGTTACAGATGATGACAACAAGTTTCGTCTCGTCTTACTTACCACATGCAAGCTGACACCAGACATCCTCGGATGTCTTTTTTTGTGTAGCAAACCTTTACAAGAACACTACGGTTTCTTCATACAATCTACCCCTTCACTTTCCGATAGGAAGAATGGAGGAGATGAGACTGATGAAGCAACCTACAGAGAAAAAAAGACTGCTCGCCCAACAATTGAATAACTGGTTGATCCCGATCGTCGCGGCGGGGCTCTTAGTGATCAGCGCACTAAGTGTCGAAGAGTTATACCGGACCTCGACGAAGTCCGTCAGTGAACGGCTCGAACGGGAGATGACGATGCTTGATGCCAATATCCGTTCGATCTACTTAGCCTATCCGGAAGACGAACAGGAGCGGACACGCGCCATCAAACGTTTGAAGAATCAGCAACTCGCAGATATGGCACGCGACGACTATGATGCGGCCATCCAGTCGTTAGCGACAAAAAACGTAGCCATCCAGCCGTTAGCGTTGACGACGAAACAGAAAAAAGACGTCACGCAACAATTGAAGAAAACACGCGTGATGACGTTTACGAGTAACGATCGATTCGTTCTCGCCATGTCGATTCCAGAAGTCAATGATGTGTTGTTTTTATCGGTCGATCAAGCACGATTGGTCGCGCCTGCTAAGGCACTCGCCTTGAAACTCGGTGTGCTCGGAATCATCGTCCTGTGTTTCGTCAGCCTGTTGATCCGCGCCCGTATCAAAAAACAACTGGCGCCCTTGTCCGTCCTCTCGTTAAAAATCGAGGAGGCCTATGCGAGACGAACCTATCAACCGATCCAGATCCACTCGACGACCTTTGAATTACAGCAACTGACCCATCAATACAATCAACTGATGCAGCAAGTCGGAACCTTAACGCAAGAAATCGCGATTGCGAGCGAACGACTCGAAGCGACGCAACCCGGTTTTTCCGCACAGCTCGACTCGATTGATGCATCCGTCCTTGCCGTTCATCAGGTGGCGACGTCTTTGACGGACCAGTCGACTCAGATGGAGCAGATTGTCGAAGAATCGAGCCGATCCCTTACGACCTCGATCGATGCACTCGCGACGATGGATCAATCGATTCAGACCAGTCACCAACGGGTCATCACCTTTAATGACGCAGCAACGTCCAGTCATCAAATCCTTGAGTCGTTGCAACAAGATACGACGTTGCTGCAAACTTTGTCGTCGAAGACGTCACACTCGCTTGAAGACGCAACGGTACGCAATCAGCAAATGAACGCATCGATCCGTTACATCCAACAAGTAGCGGAAGCGACACGACGCTTATCGCTCAACGCCTTGATCGAAGCAACCCGCGCCGGCGAAGAAGGCCGCGGTTTCGTCATCGTCGCCAAAGAAGTCGAATCGCTTGCGCTCGATATCAAACGGAGCATCGATCAGATCAATCAAGCCAATCGCGATTTGACGGCCAGCATCGGGCAGATCGAACAAGATGTCTTGCAGATGACGACACAAATCGAGACGACCCACAAACAGCTTGAACAAAGCACTCGACAGATGGTTTCCGTTCTGCATAATGCTCAACTGATTGAAGCCTCACTCGTTCAGGTCGAGACGGACCGGACACTGGTCCATTCGTTGCAACCGCGAATCCGGGAACATTTCCAGCTGATTCAGACGATTTTGCTGGAATTGACTACCTACAGTCAGGCTCTTGAAACCAATATTCAAGCGAACAGCGAACGACAACGTGAACTAAAGTCGCATGGTCATATCATCGGCGAACAAATCGAGTCCCTCAACCGGACGATTGTCGGACATAATGATTAAACTAAATATGATTTATAATCCTAATGAAAAATGATTTTATTTTGAAAATAATTGTATTTACTTACAAATATGAAATCCCTTATAATATTTTGGATATTATTTTAAATTTAAGGAGATTTTCATGTAATGGATGAAACTACATCAAAAGACGAGAAAAAGAAGAAACGTGGATGTTGCGGGTGTGGATGCTTAATCTTTATTATTTTAATTTTGTTAGGGGCTTGCGGAGCTTTCATAGGGACTGATTCTGATAAAGACAATGAGTACAAAAATGAAAGTTCAAAGTCTAGCATCGAAAAAAAAGTAGACGCAGATGATAAGGAAAAAGCTGATACGGAATCTAAATCAAAAGATGATGCTGACACCAAAGCGAAAGCGGACGCTAAAGCGAAAGCTGACGCCAAAGCGAAAGCTGACGCCAAAGCGAAAGCTGATGCCAAAGAGAAAGCAGATGAAGATGATGCCAAAGCGAAAGCTGATGCCAAAGCGAAAGCTGATGCTACAGCATGCCTGAATATACGTGGAAACGTCTCTAGTTCTGGTGAAAAAATTTATCACCTTCCAAATCAAAGATTTTATGAAAAGACAGAACCTGAAGAAACTTTTTGCACAGAGAGTGCAGCTCGTAGTGCAGGCTATAGAAAGTCTAAAATTTAATTTGCACTCAGTGTATACAATAAAGAGCAAACTCCAATTTAGAGTTTGCTCTTTACTGATTATTCAACTAATATACTGGGCTTCCTTCTTATCGATGATGTTGCGAATCCGATTTTCCGTCACCTGATAGGTCAACGCCAACCGGCGAATCGAAAGCCCGGTTTGATAGCGACGCCGAATGTCCCGGATCTGCCGCGGCGACAATTCGATGTGTTGCGTCAATAACAGGTCGAATTCGTCGAGGAGCGACGCATACGCCTGAGTCGTTGACGGTTTAACGGTCAGATTATCAATCTGATCGTTTACGCGATCACCGTCCGCCCGAATAATCCGGTCATGCGTGGCCTCCGAATCGAGAAACGCTTTGACGACGAGCTCGGCGACATAAAACCGTTCCCCGCGTCCTTGTTTGTACAACGTCACTTTTCGGTAACCTTCTTGATTGATCCGTGGGCGCAATACAACACCTTGCCGCCGTTGTTTAACACCACGACTCGTCTCGATGATCCGGTCGAGCGACCGGACATTTCCTGATGTCGAGACTTGATACATGCCTTCATAGCCCTGTACCGACTTCCAATGTTCCATATAGTCAATGACCTCCATTCGGTCCTAAAACGACAACATTTCCTACTGTCATTATATCATTTAACGAACAAATGTTCTAATATGAACACTCTGTTTTTCTGTGCTAGTATTAACAAAAAAAGGAAGAGGTGTCAGGGATGAAGTTTGTCATGCTACTCGGTCCGCAAGCTGTCGGCAAAATGACGATTGGTCAGGAACTCGAACAAAAAACGGGCATGAAATTATTCCACAACCATCAGACGATCGACTTGTTGCATCCGTACTTTGACTTTACAAAACCGGCACATCATAAGCTGAAGGACTTGATCCGGCGGGAGATGTTCAAGGAAATGGCCGTCAGTGATCTCGAAGGAGTGATCTTTACATTTTTGTGCCTGTTTGGCGTCGAAGACGGCGGCATCGAATTCATCGAAGAGACCGTTCAATTGTTTGAAGAGGCCGGTGCCGAAGTCTTCATCGTTGAACTGGAAGCTGAACTGTCCACCCGTCTTGCCCGGAATCAGACGGAAAACCGCTTACTCCATAAGTTCACGAAACGGGACATCGTTGCGTCGGAAGCCAACTTGCTTGAAACCGCTGAACAGTACCGGACGCACTCACTCCCGGGAGAGTTGCCGTATCTGAATTATTTACGGCTCGATACCGAGGGCCGTTCAGCCGGCGAAAGTGCCGAGACGATTTGCCGACACTTCAACTGGTCAACGAATCTGGTCGAACGATGATGCGGTCCAAGCAAACGTATTTTCCGGTTTTCTTGACGCTCGGTTTGCTGCTGTTTAACATGTTGACGTCCTATTTACTGAGTGGACGGTTTTTCCCGAATCTGAGCCTGTGGGTGCCGATCGGTCTCAACATCTTGGTCGGACTCGGGTATATCGTTTCGCTGGTGCTTGGTCTCCGCTCAAGCAATAACTACGTCAAATGGTTCAGCCTACTTGCGAACATTGCCTTTTTGCTGTCGTTATCGGTCATCACTTTTTTGTTGTTGCTCGCAAACGGCATGTCAGAACCGTAATCCAAACACGAAAAACCGTCTGTTCAGAAGCTTGTTTTCTGAACAGACGGTTTTATTTTTTCCTACTCAAAAGAATCGTCGACTCCACTCGACTTCTACAGGAAAAGGAAGCGTGCTTCGAGACCCGGTCATCCTCGGACGACCTCGGCTTGCGTTCCGCCTGAGAAAAGCGAGTGGAGAAAAGACGATTCTTTTTTTGCGTTCTTTAATGCGTCAAGTCACGACGAAAGACCAATCCGTCAGCATAAAAGCCATTTCGGAGCCAAACCTCTGCTTCTCCGTCCTGTCCCGTCACGAACGGCAATAACAACGTCCGGGCGAGATACGCAAGGATGACCGTCAACGCTTCTTGGATGTATCCGGCTCGGTCGGTCGGATCGATTGCGTCATAGCTGAGTTGCCGACCGCTGAACTGAATCGTTGCAATCTGTTGTTTGTCCCGTGTCTGTAATGTCCAGACACAACCGTCCGTCGTATCTGCTGCCTCAATATACAAGCGGGACGTCGTAAAGTCAGGATGTCGACCGGTCATCATGTTTCCTCCTCCGTAACGACAAATGTCGCCGTCGCATAGGCTTCTCCGTTAATTAAAATCGTTAATTGGTGCGTACCCGAATAGTGGACCCGCGTCGTCAAATTCCGGAATGACTGCCGTTTCGTAAAGGTCTCCTTGTCACGGACCTGCCGTTCGCTGATCCGAAAAACTTTTTGACTCGTCCCCCGCTGTTTGACATAGTCGATCGCATATTCGATTCTGAGGATTTGCGGTTCGGTTGTCGCGAGGGTAAATGTAAACGTCAGTTCCCCGCCAATCGGCAATGTGGGTGTCACTGTCAGTTCGTCGACCGTCACCGTCCCCCGCGTGACGAGACCAAACGCCTTCAAGACTTCCGGATGTCCTTGTTTCAGGAGTGTCCGTGAGGCATGCCGTAAAATCCAGTCCGTATGCGGATGGGTCCCGAGTTGTTCCAACCGTTCGATGACGAGTTCCGGATGGGTCTTCGCGATATCGTTTAACTGATTGGCGACACTTTTGCGGACGTAAAGCGCCTCGTCCTGCAACAAGTCATCTAAAATCGGCAGGACCGGGCGTGGATCAGCAATCAACGCCGGAATCCGTTGTCCCCACGGTAGGCGCGGACGGGTTCCTTCTGATGCCAAGCGCCGGACGTGCTCGTCACTCGACTGACTCCACCGCGTCGCCACCTCTAAAAACCGCTCTTGATCTTCGAGCAGAAACCGCCGGACGGCAAACTCCGACGTCGAGTGCCGAGTCAACCGTTCCAGTGCTAACATTGCCCGGTCCCAGGCATCACTCGGCGCATAAACTTCGATGTAGTCCGGAAAAACGATGCCCGGCAGTCCCGGAAATTCCGGGGCAATCGTTTCGAGGTGCGTTGCCGCTTGCTCAAAGTCAGCCGGTAAATAACGGTTGAGTTCTGTCGCAATCCGGCGGACCCGTTGCTTAAACGCCAGCTCCTCCCAGTCACCTTGTTGAACGATGTCTCTAAAGTCCGGCGCCTGCACCGCTTCCCCCAATCGATTCAACCAGTCTGGTGTAAACACATCTTTAATCAAACTCATACATGATTCAATCCTCTCTTCGTCCGTTCTAATTTTAATAAGGCCGCTTTTCGTGCCAAGCCGCCGGCATATCCACCGAGATCGCCCGTCAAGCGGATGACCCGGTGACACGGAATGATCAGTGCCAGTTGGTTGGCGCCGTTTGCCCGGGCGACAGCACGGACGGCTGCCGGATTCCCGACGCGGACGGCGAGTTCCTGATAGGAAATCGTCTCACCCGCAGGAATTTGTTGCAACTGTTCCCAGACCTGTCTCTGAAACGGCGTCCCGTACAGGACGAGCGGGACCTCGAACCGGTCAAGCGTTCCCGCAAAGTACGCCTCCAGTTCAGCCGTCACCTGCTCAAACACCGGTGTTTCACCGGGAATGATGACGGCGCGGGCTGCGAGCCGCAGGCGTTCGACTTCCCGTTCCAGCCCCCGGCGGTCCACGAACTCCAGTAAGTGCAGTCCTTGTTCATCGGCAATCGCAAGCATCGGTCCGAGTGGCGTATCGAGCCACTTCGCCTGAAGGTAAGTTCCATCCCACCGTTTCGGTGTCTCGCCCATGATGCGGGCAAACGCATCCCGAAAGCCGCTGCTCGATTCGTAGCCGCTCGCCAGTTGGGCCTCGATGACCGGTTGCCCTTTCCGGATTTCTTTCATCGCCAGTCCCATTCGACGGGACCGGGCATATTCGACGAACGTCATCCCGAACCGTTTTTTGAACTGACGCCGGGCGGTCGAGGCATCGAGTCCCAGTTCACGGAAGTCGGCATCTTTGAACCGTTTCTCCGGATTCGCCTCGACGGCGGCAATCAATCGGCTGATGACGTCACTGTCACCGGGATAAGCCAGTGGTTTACAGCGTAAACACGGACGGTAGGAGGCAAGTAACGCCTCTTTTGCCGTCTCAAAAAATTCGCAGTTCTCCTGCTTCGGTTTCCGTGCGGGGCACGTCGGCCGGCAAAAGATTCCCGTCGTCTTGACCCCGACAAAAAACGTCCCTTCGTACGAGCTGTCGCGGCGGACGAGTGCTGCATAATAATCCGTTTCCGGTAAGGTATTCATCTTATGCCCTCCCCTTCTTTTCCTCAGTATACCGAGTTTACCACCCTGCATGTCGCCGAAAATCAGGCATCGATCTTTTCTTAAGACAAACTTAAGAAAACTCTCCTGTTTGTGAAAGATATGCCCTGTATCATCGATGGTATACTTCAAGAAGAAAGTAGGTTTCGCATGTTTGATTTTTTGAAAGAAGCCATCCAATCACCGAAAACGATTGGCGCGATTGCCCCAAGCAGTTCCCGGTTAGCGAACATGATGGCGCAGCGGGCGGTCGCTGATCGACCAGCCGTCATCGTCGAAGTCGGTGCCGGTGACGGCGCGATTACCCAAGCCTTATTGCGCGCGCGGCACCCGGAAACGACTTTATTGATTTGTGAACAAAATCCGGTGTTTCAAGAAGTCTTGGTGAAGCTGTTAGCTGATGAGACGAACGTCGAACTATTTATCGGCGACATCCAAAACTGTCCCAAAGACTGGCATCATCAGGCCGGTGTTCTGGTCAGCGGTTTACCGTTCGCATCGTTCCCGCTGCCGTTACGCCATGAGTTACTCGAAACCTTCCAGACCCTGTTGCAACCAGGCGGTCATTTCATCGCCTTTCAATATACCAAACTCCATTTCAAGACATTCCGCCGGTATTTCTTTGAGCACAGTTATTCCTACACACTGCAAAACATGCCGCCTGCCTATGTCTTCGAAGGTGTCCAAAAGGAGGAACTGCCGTGCCCACGATTTTAATCGTCGATGATGAAGCCGATATCCGGCAATTGTTGCGACTGTATCTCCAAAACGAAAATTATCTGATCTCGAAGCCGCAAACGGCGAAGAGGCCCTTGAGCTTGTTCAGCAACAGTCGATCGACCTGATGGTCCTTGATGTCATGATGCCGGTCCGGGACGGCTTTTCGACCGTCCAAGCCGTCCGGCAAGCGAACTATACCTTCCCGGTCCTGATGCTGACGGCAAAACAGGAGGATCTCGATAAAATCCAAGGGTTGACGTTCGGTGCCGATGACTACATCGGGAAACCGTTTAATCCGCTCGAAGTCATCGCCCGGATCAAGGCGATGCTCCGCCGGGTTGCCCAGTATCAAGTGCCGCTATCGGCAAGCAGCCTGCAAGTCGGTCCCTTCACCTTACGTCAGGAAGAGCGGGTCATCTTAAAAGAAACGACTCCCTTAGCATTGACACGCCGGGAGTTTGACTGCCTGGCGCTTTTATTGAATCATCCGCGTCGCGTTTTTTCAGCTGATGAATTGTACGAACGGATTTGGCAGGAGGAAGCGCTCGGTTCTGCGACTAATGCCGTCATGGTCCTGATTCATAAATTACGGGAAAAAATCGAGGACGTGCCGAAAGAGCCGCGTCACATCCAAACCGTTTGGGGCGTCGGCTATAAGGTCGAACCATGAGACGTTTCCGCTTCAAACTGACCTCCTGGATGACGGTCCTGTTGTTGGCCGCAGCATTTCTGAGTACAGTATTGGCCTGGTTGATCGCAAGCCAACTCCCGCTCGGAACAAAAAACGTTCCCCGTTATTATTATCCGACGGAACAGGACATCACGCAGCGGGTCGAACGCGATATCAAACGGTACGAATCCGGTCAGACTCCGAACGGTGATTATGAGTGGGCCGTCTATCGGTCCAACGGGACGCGGGTCGACGCCTCACCCGACTTTCCGCGGACGATGACCCCGAGTCGATTATTAGCTGTGCAAACGCCGGATGAACGGGAGCCGTCTGACGAATCGGAAGTGCGGACGTTACACCACATGCAGGCGATTAACCTGGGTGAACGTGCACCCGGTTATTTTCTTTCCATCGAAACGGTCACGCCCCGTCTGAATCAATACCAGGTCGGTAATTCAACGGCGTTTTTCATTTTACAATTGGTCTTGTTCATCTTATTTTTATTTGGCATGACCCGCTGGATTGCCGGTCTATTCCGCCAACTCGAGACACGGCTCGAACGGCTCGTCGAACCGGACTACGCCGTCAGTCCGCTGAGTCCGGTCAAAGGTCCGCGTGAGTTTAAAGCCTTTGCCCATTCGATTGAACGGGTCGGCGACGAACTGGATGTCCTCAGACGAAACGAGCGGGAACGTTTTACGGAACAACTCCGCCTGATCACCAGTCTGTCGCATGACTTACGGACTCCGTTGACATCGATTCAAGGATTCGTTCAGTGGTTGTCTGAACACCACACGACATTATCCGATCAGGAACGGACCGATGTGTTGGCAATCGTCAGCCGGCAATCGGAGACGCTTGCCTCACGAATCGAAGAGCTGTTCATGCTCGCGAAACTGTCGAATAAAGATTATCCGGTGCACGTGACGTCACTTGATTTCGTGACGCTCCTGCATCAGGTCGCTGAACAACATCCGGAAACGACCTATCAATACGCGGGACCGGCTCATCTGACTGTTCAGGCTGATCCAAACTTGTTGCGGCGCTTAATCGAAAATCTTGTGCGCAATGCGACGCTTCACGGAACGGGTGATTTGTCGTTTGAAGTGCTCCAAGAAAGCGGTCACTTGACCTTCCGTTGCTCCAATGCCATCCCGGAGACCTTGACGCCTCATCAACTCACGGAACTGGCAACCCCTTTCGTCACGTCCGACATGTCACGGTTCAATGGTGGATCCGGCATTGGTCTGTCGATCATTGAACAAATCGTTGCCCGGCACAACGGGACGATGCAACTAACGTCGGAACAAAACCGGTTTATCGTCTCGATTGTCTTGCCGGATGCTTTTAAACATTGATGACGGTACAGGATGGACTCAAAAAAAATGAGTTCATCCTTTTTGGTTGTTACTGGTTCGACACTCCTTTTGAAATGGAATTCGATACACTAGAGAATGTCATTCTTTAGGCACAGTCATGAAGGAGTTTTTTTACTTATGAAATCATCAAACCGTTCGACCACATATATGCCCGGACTCGATGGTCTGCGCGCGTTCGCTGTCATTGCTGTCATTTTGTACCATCTGTCAGTACCCATGCTGACCGGCGGATTCCTCGGCGTCGATGTGTTTTTTGTCCTGTCGGGTTACTTGATTACCGGCTTGTTGCTCAGTGAGTGGCAACAGACCGGTCGCATCGACTTAAAACGGTTTTGGGTGCACCGGTTCCGCCGCTTGTTCCCGCCTCTGTTCGTCCTGCTTGTTCTGGTCCTCAGTTATGTCACATTGTTTGAACGGGACTTGTTGCATTCGCTTCGTCAGGATAGCGTGGCTGCCCTGTTGTATACGACGAACTGGTGGTATATCGTCCATGACGTCTCTTATTTCGAATCGTTCGGCAAACCGTCGCCGATTCAAAACCTGTGGTCGCTTGCGATCGAAGAACAGTTTTACTTCATATTCCCGATCGTGCTCAGTTTTGGGTTCGCATCGAAACGGCTGTTGCTCCGGGGAATCGGACTCCTTGCCCTACTGTCTGCACTCCTGATGGCGATTCTGTTTACACCGGGTACGGATCCAAGCCGTGTTTACTACGGGACCGATACCCGGTTATTTGCCTTGTTGATCGGCAGTCTGCTTGCCTTTGCTTGGCGACCGGAACGGTTTAAGAAAGAGATTCCGTCACGGGGTGTCCGCTTATTGAACGTGACCGGTGCCGTGATTGTCCCAGTGCTTGTTTTGCTGATGCTCGCGACAAGTGAGTACGGTCGTTTTCTGTATTATGGCGGATTTGTGTTCGTCGCTGTCCTTGCGGCGTTACTGATTGCTGTCCTTGCTCATCCGGCGTCTTTTTGGAGCCGGTTGTTCGCAGCCCAGTGGCTAATTGCCATCGGTAAACGGTCGTATGGACTCTATTTATGGCATTTCCCACTGATCACCTTGATGACGCCCATTGAACAAATCGGAACATTTTCCTGGCTCCGGAGTCTCGGGATTCTCTTAATCCTGGTCGTCGTGACGGAACTGTCCTATCAATTCGTCGAACGTCCGGTCCGCCAGCTTGGTCTCCTCGGATACATCCGGCAATTTCAGATTCACCCGCGGACCTTCCGGCAGTTTTCCCGGACGAAGTGGATTTCCGTTTCCCTTGCCAGTCTGCTTCTCCTCAGCTTCATCGGGAATTTATCGATTCTTGCCGTGTCGGATGAACCGGCTCAACAATCGATTCCGAAGGTCGCGGCGCCGCATTCAAAACCGGCACTTGTCAAAAAGCCGACGAACCCGGTGTCTGAGAAACGTACACGGTCGATGTGCCGCCCCACGCTCGCCATCGGTGACTCGGTTCTGCTCGGGGTCGAGGACTATCTCGGCAGTACGCTTCAACAAGTGACGATTGATGCAAAGCTTGGTCGCCAGCTTCGGGACGCCATTCCGCTCATTACGAAGTATGCGGCGTACAATCAAACCGACCATCAAGTCATCCTGCATCTCGGGACAAACGGCAGTTTCCGTCCCGAACAGTTAGAGGAATTACTCGACCGGTTCGCCAATGCCGATCAGGTGTACCTGGTGACGACACGGGTGCCGCGTCCGTGGGAACAAGAGGTCAACACAATGCTGAAGCAAGCAGCTGAACGCAAACGGGTGTCGCTCATTGATTGGCATGCCGTTGCCGTCAAACATCCGTCGTACTTCGAACAGGACGGCGTCCACTTGAACATCAAAGGTGCCCGTGCCTACTCGAAACTGCTCGCCAAAGCGACCGGGTGCGCGACCACAACAAAATGACACAACACAGCCACCATTCTCCGTCAGTCGAGAAAGTGGCTGTTTTAGAGCGTATAAACAAGTCCGATGTAGAGCAGGCTGACACCGAGCAGACTGAACAGGCAGCCGAGCACCAGCGGCAATCGCTTTTGATACGTGAACACCAACAGAAAGACGGAACTGATTCCAAGAGCAAGGACAAGCCCGTTTGACCACAACAACGTTTCCGCTTCAATTAATGGTAAGACCGGCTGCTCTAAATTACTGAGTGTCGCACTGGCCAAAAATACGCCAAAAATCATGACACTTTCGAAGCGCAGACCCAGCCGCGGATCAAACGGTTCTGTTTTCTGAAAACGTCGCTTGACGAGCGTTCCGTTGATAAAGGCATAACCGAGCAACGGGATGAGCAAGAGGTGTTTCAGCAATAACGCTTGCCCATACGGCAGATTCCATACATTTCGGTATTCGCTGATTGGTATACTCGGACGCATCAAAAAGAAGCCCGTCACGACAACACCGACAAACAGCACCTGCGCCAATGGACTGAACCAGCGTAAAAACGAAGACCAGTTTTTAAAATCCCGGGCACCCCATCCGACGACGAACACCACTCCAATCCAAAGCGCCATCAGACTAAAATGACCGGCTTGCAACATCAGACCCGGCACGCCGTGTTTGGCTGCCGCATGACTGGTTCCCGTAATTCCAAGAAACAATGGAATCGTCAAGCCAACAAGCAGCCACCGTTTGGTGAAGACAAGTCGTTTTATACATAAGATGATGGTTGCCATCAGTACTGAAAAATACACAATCAAAAAAGAATGACCAATCCGGACGTCAAACAGACTGGCCCGTAAGGCGTCTCGCACCGGCAAGTCCAGTTCGTGACGGAAGTAGACGAACACCCGTCCGAGCGGCAAACTGGTTCCGATGACGATGCTGATCAATGCGAATAATGCCAGTCCATCCAGTGCACCCAGTGATGGTTTTTTATCCGGTGCGATAAACAGTAGAACGAGTCGTCCCGCCCAAAACGCCCCACCCAGATAAACGAGCAGTTCGCTGACGATTTCGATCATGACCGTTTACGACGGCGGAGTAATAACGTCGTCACGATGATCGCCAGTACAAGTCCTGCGACCAACCACGGTAAAACAGTCGGGACCACACCCGGTGTAAAGGATTCCGCTGATTCCGTCGGGACAATGCTCGCCTGTTCGGTGTCAACTGTTGTTGCTGCTTCTTCGACCACTTTTGGTTCCGCAGTGACCGCTGTTTCCGGGGTCATCTCAAATTGGATCGTCCCTTCGACCGGGTGACCGTCTTCTGAAATCAATTTCCAGCCAATCCGATATGTGCCAGTTTCTAGTTCCTGTTTCAAGACAGCACTCAATTCGTTGCCGATAATTAACGGTTTTTCCAGGGTAACGATTTCTCCTTGAGCCGTTTTCAGTTCGAGTGTGCTTGTTTTTTCAATCGGTGCATCAAACGTCAGGCGGATCCGTTCCAGATTTTCGGTCAGGACCGCTCCTTCTTTCGGATTGGATTGTTTCAGCGTCGTATGGGCTCCGACTGAAAAGGGATGGACGAATAACAAAACAAGGATGAATACAAGGGACCATTTCATGCCAATCTCCTCCTGATTTCAGCAAAATGTGTAGAAAAAGACCCGCTGTTTCCAGCGGGTTCGGTTGTCCGATTATTGTTGTGAGCGACGTCCGCGAAGTCCGAAGAATCCGAGGATCGAAGCGGCTGCGATTCCGAGTAATGACCAGAGGATTCCCGCTGAAGATTGTGCTTCAGCTGCTCCACCAAGACCGGTGTTCGGCATTCCGGCCGGGCTGCCTTGGAATTTATCCGGGAACTGATCGACGATCGCTGTCGCTGTCCCTTCACCGACTCCGTACATGTGACCGTAGGCTTCACGGATCGCCGGGTACGTTTTGTCGTAATCTTTTTCATTGTAGCTGTTGAACGCCAGTAACAGTTGATCGATGTGGACCTTGAGTCCTTCTTCCAAGTCTTTCGACTTCAGGCGTCCTTCCGTTGCGGCATCGAGGAAGGCGGCTTGTTCGACGCGGTACTCATCCAGTTCCTGAACGGCCATGTCGCGTGCTTCCTCGTCTTTCGCGCCTGTTGCTTTGACATAATCGACGAAGTAGCCGATGTGGCTCGACCAGATCTTCTTGAACTCTTGTGCGGCTTCGCTACCGTACACCGACCCGATCGAAGCGGACAGATCGTCTGTATTTTCGTTCAAGGCACCGGCCGCTGCGTCAAAGTCCTTCGCACCGTCAATTCCTTTTTGCATCGTCAGAATCGCAAGCGCTGCGTGTTCTGAAAAGTTTCGGTTCAGTCCGGCACGGAGATCTGCTGCCGGTGTATCGACTTTCGTATTTTTGAATTTATCCGAGTATTGATCGACGATGGCACCGGACAATCCTTCACCCACCATATACATATGCTCGATGGCGATACGCAGGTTGCTGTACGTGGCGTCATAGTCGCCCGCGACATAGCTGTCAAACGATGTCAGCAGTTGCGTGATATGGACTTTCAATCCACCTTCTAAGTCCGCTGCTTTCAGACGGCCTTCTGTTGCCTTGTCGAGGAAGGCCGCTTGTTCGACGCGGTATTCGTCGAGTTCTTTTAAGGCTTTTTGTTTCGCGTCCTCATCTTTGGCACCCGTCGCTTTGACATAATCGACGAAGTAACCGATATGGCTCGACCAGATTTCCTTGAACGCTTCGCCCGCTTCATCCCCGTAAACGGATCCGACCGCGGCCGAAAGATCATCTGTATTTTGACTCAAGGCACCTGCTGCCTGATCGAAATCTTCTTTTCCGTCAATTCCTTTTTGCATCGTGACGACCGCTAAATACGCGTGTTCAGATAAAAGCTGATCAAGCGTCGCTCGCAGATCCGACGCCGGCGACGAGACATCAAGGGAAACCTTACCCGAACTGTGGGACATCTTACTGTGATCTTCATGACCATGGGCACTGACGCCTGCTGCTGGAACCAATAATGCGGCACTGAGTGGAACGGCGAGATACGATTTTTTCATCTTCATCTTGTGAACACCCCTTTGATTTTTTGGACTACACAGAGATAACGTAAGCAGTTCACAAATAGTTTTAGATTTTTACATTTTTTATTTAAAATATTTTTATAAGGAAAATATTTGGGCGAACCCTACCAAAAACACCTCTTGCCGACGCACGTCAGGAAGAGGTGTTTTGCGATTAATGATGATGCTGACCACCAGATGTTTTTGGTGCTTGTGAGTGATAGTATGCTTGTGCTTGTTCCAGTTCTGCTTCTGAGACGTCACCGACTTGAATCAGCGACTTGGGCGTATAGACCTGATCGCCGACATGGACCATCCCGTTGACGACATACACACCTGCTTTTTTGAACGGAATACTACTTACATAATGACCGTCTTTGTTTTCTGCTTCAAACGTCTCCGTATCGTCACTTCCAATTGGCGTGACTTGCACGTGGACGATCTCAATGTCCTGCGGATTTTCAACTTCAACCGCGACCGTCGTGCGCGTATCGGCTGCAATTTTCTCTGGCGCATAAAGTCCGACCTTCATCATCGGAGATGCTGCTTTTGTTTCAAACTGGCAACCGGCAAGGAAAACAACACTACTCACTACTACACTCGTCATAAACAGTCGTTTCATGCTGCAAGCTCCTCCTTGTCATGACGGCGTCGATTAAAAATTAAGAAGTCGAGCACGATGATGATGATGACCGATAGAGCGGCCAGCGGCATCGTCAGACTGATCAATAAAATCAAACCGGCAACGATTTTTTGAACACGTCGGTCGACGGTCCGTTTCGGTGCTGTTAATTTGCCAGCTCCGTTACGGCGTTTCCACCATAAGACAATTGAGCTGAAGACGATGAAAATTAAACCGAGACAAAGCACCAGTCCAACGAGTTGATTCAACAAACCAAACAGTTTTCCTTCATGGAAACCAATCCCCATCGAAATCATTTTCGCAAGCAATCCATAATCGGCAAACGCCACGCTCGACAGGATTGTACCCGAATATTGATCAAAGTGCATTGTTTTCTCCTGCATCGGATTACTATGTAAGGAGGAGATCGTATAGACACCCCGTTCTCCTTGCGGGAGTGTGATTTGATACGGCTTGACGATGCCGCGTTGTGTCGCTGCCCGGTCCACTTCTGACACGGTTATCGGGATCGGTTTAGCCGGACCTGAAGTTGGGACGACATCATTTTGTGTCGCCCACGGAATATCCGCCGCGATGTCTTTCGTGACTACTTGCGACGTCAAAGTCTCATCCGGTCCATACGCGTATTGCGGGAAATTGGAATTCGTTTTCGTCGCGATTGTATTGATCCACTCTCCTGCGACACCCGACCAGGCAAGTCCGGAACCAATGATCAGAACAAGTCCAAGCGTCGACCAGATCGCGACCGACCCATGAAGTCCTTTCCAAAAGTTCCGTTTCCCGTCTTTCTTTTGAAAGGACGGGAACAATACCCGTTTGAAACTTCCTCGTTCACCACGCGGCCAAAACAGATAGGTACCGGTAATCAATAGAATGATCGCCCAGCTTGCCGCAAGTTCGACGAGCAAGTTCCCGACTTTACCGGCAAACAATTCCCCATGGATTGTCTTGATGAATCCAAGCGGACCTTCACCAAGCCGTTTCCCGGTGACTTCCCCTGTATACGGATCGACATAAACAAATCCGGCTTCTTCACCAAACATCGTACCGATCCGTGTCGTTCGATCGGTTTCTTTGAATTGTCCGATGGATGAGACCGTCGCTTCCGGATACTTCTTGTTGACTGCCCGAACTTGTTTTTCTAAAGAAACCCGTTCTCCGGACTCTTCTGTAAATACCATTTCGCTGTAAAGCCTGTCTTCAATTTGTGGTTTAAATAAGTAAATCGACCCCGTGACGGCAAGTATGATAAAAATGGGTGCAAAAATAATGCCTGCATAGAAATGCCACCGCCACATCGACTGGTACCAACTCCGTTGTTTTTTCGAAGTTTGATTCCGTTCTGTCATCGTATCCCCCCTTTTGTCCCCCAAAAATATGTCCACCTCGTGAACACCAATTAAGTATAAGCGGTTTCAAGATCTGTAAATTCTTCGGACTGTGGCGATTTTTTGCCAATCTGGTGATATCTCTACGTATTAATTAAGTAACTTCACCATTAAAATCCACATCGTTTTTTCACTCTTATATAGGAAAATACTTACTTTCCCTACAAGTCGACTTAATGATTTTGAAATCATTTCATATTTTTTAAGCTTTTTTAAATCCAATTAGAATCCGGGGGCGTATGCTGTTCAGAACGATACAGACAACAACTACCAAATACATGTTAGATACACCCAAATTTGAGAGGATGATATCAAGATGAAACATACTAAAAAATTCGCAGCAACAGCCATGGCAGCAGCACTCGTATTACCAGGAACGGCAGCATTCGCTTCTGGTGGCGGAGATGAAATGAAACATGAGGACGGCGCGAAAAACGTCACAGTCAACACAAAAGCCGCTGACCTTCGTGCGACACTCGACCAGTTACTTTCTGAGCACTTCGTGCTCGCCGTCATGGACATGAAAAAACAATATGACGGATCAAAAGATGCTAAGTATTATGAAGCAGCACTTAAACAGAACGCACTCGACATGACACCAGCGATCGCATCGGTCTACGGTGAAGAAGGCGCGAAACAGTTCGAGAAAATCTTCGTCGACCATAACAAATACACGACAGATCTCGTCAAGGCCGTCAAAGCAGACGACCAAGACGGCATCAACGCGTCAAAAGCGGAAACGGAAGAGTTCGTCCAAGACCTCTCGAGTTTCTTAGATACAGCAACAGAAGGTAAATTGCCGAAGGCAGCAGCGGAAGAAGTCCTCCGTACGCATGAAGCAGACGTCTACAAAACATTCCAACAATATGCAGCCGGTGACTACGAAGGATCGTACAACACGTTCCGCGAAGGCTACAGCCGCATGTATGATATCTCAAAAGCCCTCTCAGTCGCAATCACAACACAGATGCCTGAGAAGTTTGACAACACGAAAGCCGACACAAAAGCAGCTGACCTCCGGTCAACACTCAACAGCCTCGCCGCTGAACACGTCGCTCTTGCGAACATCAGCATGACGGCTGGCGTCGATCAAGCGAAAGACTACGATGCAGCGAACTGGGCGGAAGATATGCACACAGCGGACTTCAAAGCGGCCATGAAATCCGTTTACGGTCAAGCGGGTGCGGATCAGTTCGAGCAAGTCTGGACGAAAAACCATATCGAAGCACAAGCAAACCTTGTCACAGCAGCGATCAACGACGACAAGAAATTGATGGGTGACGCACAAGAAATGCTCAAAATGTTCTCAAATGACTTCGGTGCCTTCCTTGGCGCAGCAACGGAAGAAAACCTTCCGACAAAAGCGGCACAAGAAGCAGTTTCTGGTCATGAGACATATGTCCAAGATACGTTCATGCAGTATGTCGAAGGCGACTACAAAGGATCTGCTGATACGTTCCGTGAGTCTTACGCTTACATGTACGGCGTCGGTGCGAACCTTGGTGAAGCGATCGTTAAACAATCACCAGAGAAGTTCATGGACGGTACACCAGAATCAATGCCGAACACAGGTAACGGCGGCATGAGCGACAACAATACAGCAGCAACGACTGGCGCAATCGCACTCTTCGGTCTTGCTCTCGGAGCAGCTGGAATCGTGCTTGCACGTAAACGTCAAAACGCATAAGAATGGATCATCACAAATGTCCCCCTCAGAAACGACTTCTGAGGGGGACATTTTTATGTAGAAAATACTTCATCGAATGCGGTGTTTCACCAGGATCCGATAAAGTTATTCCGTGATGTACTTCTCTTCTTTTTTTAGGCGATTGCGACGTTTTGCGTGCACGACACCTGAAATGATGATCGCCAATAAAGCCGCCATAATAACAAGTACCATACTTGGATTTTCACTTAACCATATCCCTAGTTCCGACCATGTGACAGCTTCTCCGATCCGAACAATCAAAAAGGTCCATAAACCGGTATAGAGACCTGCCGCAGCGAATGTCATCGCTAAATAACGGGGTAACGGATAACCAAGTAATCCTGCGACGTAATGAATCGGATGACGGACACCCGGTAAAAAGAACGATAAACCAATCGCCCATAAACCACGGCGCTCCAAAATCGACTCTGCCTGCTCTAAAAATTTTGATTTCATCAAACGTTTCACGATCGGAATCTCACGGAAAAAACGGGCCAGCAGATAAAACCAGGCAAAGGCAATGAAAAAGACCGGCCATGCTGTCAACCAAATCAAAATCGGATGAATGCCTTCTCGTATTCGTAATGCGACATGCCCCATCATCAACACATCATCCGATAAAGGGGTAAACATAATTCCGCCCGCCAACCGAATCAACGCCATAATATCCATTACCTTCTCACTTCCCTCTTTTTCTCTCTATACTAAAGTATGCCCGATTTTTCTGTAGTTGAGCCCTTTTCTTTTCTTAACTAGTTCTTATCTTTTGGTCATCCGCCCAAAAAGTGCTTTCGATTTTCATGTACCATCAGGCTTAGAAACGGCTGTACTAATTGGAATTATAGTAGGTAGTCTCGTCACCGAACACTTCGATTGGATCGTCTGTTCTTTCGTGACGTCCAACGGCATCTTCTCAAACAACTTTGCTCTAAGCGGAGTCGTTTTTTCGTGAACGGATTCAGGGGAAAAGAAGGAATTTCGTTTGGAGTACGAGAAGGTAGTCTAAGAACATAACTGCTGAAACGATAGAGGAGGAATTTCCATGTTACATCGCCGGAAGACCTATACGATTCGCCCGGAACGACTGCAGGAATTTACCGAGTTCTTTCACACGTATCTCTACCCTTTACAAATCAGCCACGGTGCCCGTCTTGTCGGTCGCTGGGTGAACGAAGCAGAAGATGAAGTCATTGCGATCTGGGAATATCGTGATCGTGAACATTACGAACAAGTCGACCGGGACGTCCGTGGCAGTACACTGCGCCGCGAAGCGATGAAAAAACGCGCCCGTCTCGGAAAAAACCTTTATATTAAATCAACGGAAGACTTTTTGACCGCGACAGGTGTCTATGCCCCGCCGCGTGCCATCGTCAGCGTCACCGCCTATATTACGAATGAAGCCGGGGAAGTCTTGCTCGTCCGCAATCTACATCGCGGAGATACGTACGAGATGCCGGGCGGCCAGGTCGAAAATCATGAGTCGATTCTTGACGCCGTCAAACGCGAAGTCAAAGAAGAGACCGGTGCTGACGTAACGATTGACGGTATCACAGGCATTTATCAAAACATCTCGAGTCACGTTCTCTGTGTTGCATTCCGCGGTACGTATACAGGCGGCGAACTCCGTCCTCAAGAAGGCGAAACGGCGGAAGTCGGCTTTTTCCCTCTTACCCGCGACAACATCGATTCCTATATCAAACGGGAACACTTCCAGTTGCGGACGCTTGATGCGATGGATCCGCATTACTTCCCGCATGCCCTTTATAAAGTCCGTCCTTATGAATTGATCAGCCGTTATGATGGCAATGCACCGTCAGCTTTGTCCGGTCAAAATTAAGAGACGTCAAAAAAGCGATTTCGTCATCGAAATCGCTTTTTTCTATGGAGTCATCAGGCTTGAGCCATTAAACGGGCAGTGATTCCGGCATCATCTGTCACGTAAATCGCATCCTCTTGGCGGTTGACTTCATACGGTGATTGATCGAGTGCTGCGACTGCCGTTTCACGCGAAGCCGCGTCCGGATAAATTAACGTCCAGTATTTTAAGCCAACTGCATCGCCCGGTGTTTTCGGTGCATCCACCCCTGCCCAGACGTTTGTCCCGATATGGTGATGATAGCCGCCGGCAGCCAGGAACAATGCCCGCATGCGTGACGCGTCTGCGGCAACATCAAAACCAAGCGTCTCGACATAAAACTTACGGGCTGCTTCCAGTGACTTGACGTGAAAATGGACGTGCCCCATGACGGTCTCCACCGGCATACCGTACCAGTCTTCTTCGCCTGCTTCGACGAGCATACTTTTCCAGTCAACCGGATCCGTCGTCATCTTGACGTCACCGTTCGCTTCATACGTCCACGTCTCACGCGGACGGTCGGTATAAATTTCAATCCCGTTTCCGTCCGGATCCGATAAATAAAACGCTTCGCTGACGAGATGATCCCCTTGTCCAAGTTCAATCCCTTGGGCGATCAAGTTGCGGATGACGAATCCGAGCTCTTTTCGGTTCGGCAATAAAATCGCGAAATGATACAGTCCCGCCACCGAATTTTTCGGGAGTAGTTTCGCCGTACTATGTTGTTCGAGCACAACGAGCGGCGTTGTCTTGGCTCCAAGTGTTGCCTTCTGTTCGTCTTGTTTTAAAACGTTTAATCCCAGTGCATCCCGGTAGAACGTAATCGATTGTTCCAGATTGGTAATTCGTAAGCTGACCGGTCCGAGTGTAATGTTTGGATCGATATTCATTTTGTTTCCTCCTCATGGGTTCGCTTCGTGTGTTCATTATCCATCAGGAGCGACCGGAACGGAAGTAGGCACTAAAAGGTGGTATAGTATCCTAAACGATACCATGAAGGAGGTCTACCGATGGAAGAGACACCAAGCTGCCGCGTCGAGACGGCGCTCGAAATCCTGACCGGGAAATGGAAACCGTCGATTTTGCTCGAACTGATTACCCACGGGACGCTCCGCTTCAGTGAACTGAAACGGAATCTCCCGAACATCACGCAAAAAATGCTGACAGCCCAGCTCCGGGAACTCGAGCTGAACGATATCGTTCACCGGGAAATCTATCAGGTCGTCCCGCCGCGAGTTGAATACTCGCTGACGGATTACGGAAAAACGTTGATTCCTGTTCTGAACGCCATCAACGCCTGGGGCGAAAAACACGTAGAACATTTGGCGCAGAAAGACATGCTTCAAGATACGACACCAACACTTACTTCTAGTACAAGCGATTCATTTTAATGGAATCGCTCTTTTTTATGGAATAATATCCCTTATTTCACGTATACTGACGGAATAGACTATATAAGGGAGCGAGCCCCATGCATCAACTTCATGCGATTGAACAGTTAGTAGCACGTTTAAGACAAGATCCGGCTGTCGAAGCGATTTTTTTGAAAGGTTCATTTGGACGCGGTGAAGAAGATGTCTATTCGGATATCGACCTTTACTGTTTAGTATCCGAAGAGCGGATGGCGAAATTTCTAACCCGTCGGCTGACGCATCTGTCTGTTTATCGTCCGATCATTTGGAAAGACGACATCTTCATTGTCGCACCGCAACTGATCGTCGTGTACGATGATCTCTTGCATGTCGACCTGTTTACGGTGACCCGCGAATCGTTGAATCATTCCGATACGATTCGTGTCTTATATGATCCAAAAGGACAACTCGAGACCTACATCGACATGTCGTCTTTGACACTTACGACAAAAGAAGCGGAGAATGAAGCGATCGATGCGGTCTGGTTCCTGTTTCAGTACCAAAAAGCAGCCGGACGCGGGAACGCGCTATGGGCAGTCGAAATGTTGCGGAGCGCGCTGATCAAATTTGCCAAAGTCCTTTTGCACCGGTATGTTCCTGACCGGGCGCAACTCGGTTTAAAAACGGTTCCTGACTATTTACCGGAATCTCCACGTCTACGTCTTGAAGCGATTTATAACGTCCTCGTCCCGGCAACGCATACCGAGGCGGCACGTCTCTACCGGGAATTCTTACAGGAAGAACGGCCGCACTTGCAACAGATGCTGATTAATCAACCGGACACGTTACAGTTACTCGACCGCTTGCTCGAATCAAAACAAATCTGTTAGACAACATAGGAAAAGCCGGCTTCCTCCTAAGGGAACCGGCTTTTTATGCGCTTACTTCACTTTAATGACAATTTTCCCTTTAGCATGACCTTCTTCTCCGTAGTCATGTGCTTCTTTGATTTGATCCAAATCAAAAATCCGATCGACAACTGGTTTCAACTCTCCCCGTTCCACTGCTTGGGCGATATGTTGAAGCCGCTCGCCTGTCGGTTGCATGAAGACATAGGCGACACGGGCATCCGCCTGTTTCGCCTGTTCCTCGTCCGGTGGTGTTGAGATCGAGACAAGCATCCCGTTTGGCTTGAGCATCTGGTACAGCTTCGCTTGTCCATCGCCGCCTATCGTATCAAACACAAAATCAAGATCATGGACAGTTTCTGCCGGGTCTTGCTGTTTATAGTCGATGACTTCGTCTGCTCCGAGTGCTTTGACCCAATCGACGTTTTTCGTACTCGTCGACGTGATGACGTGTAAGCCGTGTGCTTTCGCGAGCTGAATTGCAACTGTTCCGACACCGCCTGAACCTGCTCCGATAAAGATTTTATCTCCCGCTTTTGCATCCATCACTTCAAACATGACCTGCCATGCCGTGTGGGCGACGAGCGGTAGTGATGCTGCCTCTTCAAACGTCAGGGCTTCCGGTTTCTTGACGACAAGATGAGCATCTACCGCTACATATTCGGCGTATGTGCCTTGGCGGGCGATGTCCGGCCGACTGAAGACTTCGTCGCCGACCTTCAAGTCTGTCACGTTCTCTCCGACTTCTTCGATGACACCGGACACGTCCCAACCGATGACGAGCGGCATATCGTAACTGAGCATCTCTTTTAAGTATCCTTCACGCAACTTCCAATCAACCGGATTGACACTTGCTGCATGCACCGCAATCAACACGTCATCGGCTCCGACAATCGGACGGTCCAGTTCCCCCACTTTAAATTGTTCCGATCCACCGTACTGTTCAATATAGGCTGCTTTCATGTCATTTCCTCCTCTGATTGTTGTACCTCTTAGTTGTTCCCCATCAAGACTTGTGACAAACGAAAAAAGTGCACCGACTCTTAAGAATCGGTACACAGGTGTCAGGCATGGGCCGTCTGTTGAAGGGTTAATGCGGTTTCGTTTAGTGTATGAATCGCTTGCTGTAAATCACCAATTTGTTCGACTTGTGACCGTGTCAGTCCCGATAGTTGATCACTGCTCGTGAGTAACAGATCCATGAAGGCGTCGAGTTGTTCGGTCGCCTGTGCGATATTCGAAAGACTATTTGTAATCGTCGCGAATTGTTGCTGCGCACCGCTGATCGCCTGAACGGAATCATTGGAGTCTGTCGCAATCGTCTGCAAGGCGGTTTGACTCCGTTGCATCCGCGCTTCCTGCTCCCGCAGTAAGTTGGTGCTGGCATCAATCGAATTACCGGTCTGCATGACATCACGATCAACCCGCTCGATGATCTGATTGATTTCCGTCGAGGCGGCTGCCGTCTGCGCGGACAAATTCCGGATTTCCTGGGCGACGACGGTGAACCCTTTCCCGAACTCACCGGCACGTGCCGCTTCGATTGAGGCATTTAAGCTCAATAGATTGGTTTGTGTCGCAATCGCATTGATGCTCGAGGTGATGCTGACGATCTCTTTGAAGCGTCCGGCGAGATGTCCAAAGGCGGTGACCGATTCATCCATGCTTTCGGTTAATTGCTGCAACGACTCTCCGGCTTCGCTGATGGTAGCCTGACTTTGCTCCGCCGTGACTTTCGATGATGAACTGAGGGCAAGCGCCCGATTGACGGCTGTCGCGACATCCGTCATCAACGCGACGTTATCCGTGTTCATCCGTTTAATCTGACGGACGGATTGGGCATTTTCCGACGAGTTAGCGGCTAACATCTGCATCGCCTGATCAATTTTCTCAAATGACACTTTCGCCGTATCGACGGTTTCACTCATTCCTTCCGTGAACGTCGTGACATCGGTTGCTGTAGCGGCTGATTGCTCAAGCGTCAGCTCAGAGCTTGCTGCGTAATGCTCTGCTTTTTCTTGTTGGCGTTTCACTTCCCGCATGACATTTCGTCCGAAGACAGCAACAAACGTGGCTGCCGAAAAGACCATCAAATAGATGACGAATGCGACGATCATATCAAACAGATTCGAAAACGTAATAGTTCCAAACACTGTAAAGAGGATCAGCTCCAGCAATCCGAGCAAACCTGCCACTACGACTAAATGGGGAATGAGGTAGATGACTGAAATCGTTAAATACAGATAAGCAATCGTCCAAATACTTTGAGTTGGCACGGTCACAAGGACAAGTGCCAGTACAAGATAGGTCAATACGATTTGAATATATTTTCCGCTGAGCTGATCGCCCAAAAACCGATTTCCACCCAGCAAAGCGACCGTAAGTAACAGACCTCCGACCAAAAATTGATAAAATACACTCATGGGGACATAGTCCAATTGAACAAAAATAAAAATCAAGGGATGTGCGATTGTAATTAATGATGCAATGAGACGAGAAAGAATTTTCGTACTCAGTCGTTCAAGGGGTGAGACCATCTGCAAAACTCCTTCGGTTGGATTCGTACACTTTCTTATCGTCCAATTTTGAAATGACGTTTAGTCTCCATGAAAATTTTCATGGCTTGACGCTTGATTTCTGAAAAGCGTATGGTGAATACAAAATGGACAGAAAGGCGGCTTCAGATGTTATATGTATTAGTCGGGCTGGCTGGTATCCTTGGTGCTTCTGCCCGTTATGGTCTCAGCCTTCTCATCACTCATTTTGCAGTCGGAACATTTCCATGGGCGACGTTAAGCATTAACCTGATCGGCTGTTTCGTCTTAGGATATGCGACGCACTTTTTATTTAAGACGGCGTTGCTTCATCAATACGCGATGACAGCACTCGGAACCGGTTTTGTCGGTTCCTTTACAACCTTTTCAACGTTCAGTGTCGAATCCGTTGAACTGTTACGGGCCGGTTTTTATGGTTACGCCTTTGTGTATATCGTCATCAGTTTGTTCGGTGGATTGTTGATGTCTTATCTCGGCTACGCCCTTGGGACAAGACGGTTACGTCTGTTTCAGAAGGAGGACGCCTCATGAATCTTGTTGCTCTTGCGACCGGTGCCTTTTTTGGCGCTATCAGCCGATTTGCCATCAGCCAGTGGACCAAAACGATTTGGAAAAAAGATTTTCCGCTGGCGACATTCGTCATCAACACCCTCGGTTCTTTTTTACTCGGTCTCGTCATCGGTTCGCATCTTGATTCGACATGGACGTTATTGCTCGGAACGGGTTTTCTCGGCTCCTTTACGACGTTTTCGACTTTTAAACTCGAGACACTGCAACTCGTTCAGAATCAAAACAGAAAAACGTTGGCCCTTTACCTTGGACTCAGCTATCTTCTTGGTATCAGTGCCGCATTTTTAGGAATCATTGTTTCATTGAACATCTAAAAAGAACCAGGACTTGCCCCGACACATGGGAACAAATCCTGGTTCTTGTTCGTTCTTATTTTTTAGTCATTCAGCCAGAACAAGCCGACCGTTTCTGCTCCGGCATGTGTTCCAATCGCTGGACCAAACGTTCCGTCGAGGACGGTCAGTTCCGGAAACTTCGCTGCGACTTGTGCACGCAAATCCGCTGCCATCTCTGGTGCCATCGTCGTCGCGACATAAATCCGGTTTTTATAAAACGTATGCTGACGCATCGCTTCTTCCACCTGTTTGATGATTTCGATGTAGGCTTTTTTCAGTGATCGTGCCTTTTTGAACGGGACGATTTTTCCTGATTCATCCGTCGTGATGATCGGTTTGATGCTGAGCAGGTTCGCAAGGAACAAATCTCCGGATGATACACGCCCACCCCGGCGCATCGTCTCCATGTTCCCGACGATCATATAAAAGTGCGTTTTTTTCGCCAACGCATGTAAAGCAGCCGTGATCTCTTCGACCGACTTGCCTTCTGCTTCCAGCGCCATCCCGTAACGAATGAATTCCTGTTGGTTTTCAAACGCCGTATGCGAATCGATGATATGGACTGAGAAGCTCGCTGCTTCCGCTGCCGATGCCGAACTTTGGACCGTGCTCGACAGGCCATTCGTACAGTGAACGGCAATCGCACAGTCGTATCCTTCTTCTTTTAAGCGTTCATACGTCCCGACGAATTCCCCAAAAATCGGTTGTGAGGTCTTGGCGACTAACTTCTTGTCTGCCTCAAGCGCTCGGAATAACCGTTCGACAGTAATCGTATCTTCGTTGTATGCTGTCTCACCGAGCATGATTTGAATCGGTACGACATTGACGCCGATTGCTTCTGCCTCTTCCTTTTTGAAATAGGCCATACTATCGGTCACCCATGCTATTTTAGTCATTTTCCTATGCCTCCGTTAGATTCTTCTCGCTTTATCCTACCATACTCGCTTAGGTTGTTAGCAAAAAACGTTACTGGATCTGACTAAATTGGAAGGTCGTCCGTTTTTCATAGACTTCGCCTGCCCGTAAGACGACAGACGGAAAATCCGGTTGGTTGATGGCGTCCGGTAAACCTTGTGTTTCGAGGCAAATCCCGAGATACGGTGTCGCACGACGCCCGGCAATCGTAAAGTCACCGGCTAAATGATTGCCGGTATAGACGACGACACCCGGTTGATCGGTCTCGACACGCAACATTCGGCCACTGACCGGTTCTTCTAAAACGATTTCTCCGCCTTCTTTTAATAAAAAGGGATGATCGACACCACTACCGGCTTGTCGTAACGCTTCATCACTTGCATGTGTTACTTCGTATAACGACCGAGCTGTCCGGAAATCAAAGACCGTCTCGTTGACGGATAGAATCTCACCCGTCGGAACCGATTCATCGTCTAACGGAATGTAAAAAGGCGCATCCATCCGTAGACGGTGTTGTTCAATCGTCGTTTTTGCATTTCCCGTCAAATTAAAATACGTGTGGTTCGTCGGGCTGAACGGAGTCGAAGCCGTCGTCGTCGCGTGATACGTCAAGATCAACGCATCATCATCGGTCCAGTCGATCGTCAGCCGGACATTGAGTTGTCCGGGATAGCCGTTTTCTCCGTCCGGACTCGTCAGCAACAGGTGAAGTGTGTCACCGTCGATTTCATAATCAAAAAAGCGGTTCGACCAGTTGACGCTGCCACCATGCAGATGATGATCGCCTTCGTTTTGTTCGAGGATATAATTCATCCCTTCGAGCGCAAATGCTCCGTTGGCGATCCGACCACCGACCCGGCCAATCGTTGCCCCTAAATGATGCGGATCTTCTAAATATTCTTCGATATCATCAAAGGCCAAGACGACATTTTCGACCGTTCCCTGTTGATCCGGAACACGGATTGCCGTGATTTTTCCGCCTAAATTGAGTAGCTCTACGCTGTGTCCGCTACGATTCATCAATGTAAACGCGATGATCGGTTGCTCGCCGGAAGGACCGACTTCTTTTGTTGTAATCATGCGCTTTATCCTCCTGTGTCAATCTGCTCTTGCTTTCATTTTTACCCAGGATCGGCTAAAAAAAAACAATCATTCGATTCTACCGGGCAGAATCGAATGATTGTCAGGACCAATCGGTGGCGACGGGAAGGAATATCTCTAGCCGTGTCCCGTTACCCGGTCGTGAATGAATCATACAGCGTGCCGCAGTTCCATAACGCCGATGCAGTGCCCGCCGCAACAAAAATAAGTTGCTTGTTTCCGTCCGTTTGTCCTGCTCCCATCGCTTCAAAAATTTAAGTGGCATCCCGGTCCCATTGTCCGAGACTTCTACCACCCAATGCAATCCCTGTTGAAAGGCCCGGACATCGATCCGATGATGCGGACCACTTTGTGGAAAGGCGTGCCGTAACGCATTATCGACCAGTTGTGTTACAAACAACGGGAACACGAAATGTTCCTCGACGGCCGTCTCGATATCCAAATCAATCGTGACGGCCGCAGGTGTCAATGGATGATGACGCCGAATTCCTTCCAAGGATAGATACGATTTGAGCGTCAGCAGCTCTTCTCGTAAGGGATAGGCGTCGAGGCGTCGGGCCGTCATCAATAGTTGGCGAAGCGCTCCCAGTTGATGTTTGACCGGTGTACCGGGATCAGCCGTCTGATGAATCTCATCGATGATTCCAAGGAGGTAGTTCGTACTGAGGATCGGCTTGATCGTTGCACTCGGAAACTGTGCCGATTGTTCCTCTTGATAGGTGATGAGTTCGCGGGCAAGTAAGTCGACCAACTGTTCCATCGTCCGTTCCATCGTATCGTCAAATAAATCGGCCGGAAACCAGCAGACGATACCGGCTTTTTTACCTTCGATGTGTAACGGATGAAACGATACGACTTGATGGGTCAACTTGTCTTCTGACCGATAGATTTGTCCTTCCTCGACCCAGTCGAGGATGGTCTGATGCTGAAATAAATCCGCTGTATCCTGCCCCGTCCGGACATCAGCCAGAATTCCCTCCGCTCCAAGCAAGACGACACGATTGATTTTCGTTTCCGTCAGAATTGTCGCTCCGATCTGACGGGCGACATCGACCGTCATCCCGCTTTTACGCAACGGACGGATTGCGTCTAGCAAACGGTAGGAACGGGCCGATTCGCGAATGAATAGTTCTTGCTCCAGTCGTAATTGTGTCCGTAAGATCGCGATGAAGACACTGACTCCGACCACATTGGCAAAGAGCATCGGAAAGACCGCTTGACGCGTCAGCTCCAACACGAGTGCTTGATTCGTCGCAAGTATCAAGGCCACTCCAATATCGAGCAGAACGGCACTCAAGACGATTCCAATCGGTTGCAACAAGGAATAGCCATCCTTGACCCGCCACTGACGGCTGTATAATCCACTTAACAGTCCTGTACCGATCGCGATGATCCAACCGGACTCTGCGCCGAACGAACCGAGCCAAAATCGGTGAAACCCAACAAGCAGTCCCGTCAAACCACCGATGACCGGACCGCCAAGCAGACCACTCGTGACGATGATCGTCAACCGTGTATCGACGATCCACTGATCCGGTGCGACGGCTAAGCCGAGTAACGGGTCAATCGTTTGATCGGATGAAATCCCGATGCCTGCATAGTTCATCAGAATCCCGGACAGGACAAACAGACTCAATAAAATCAGACGATGGGCACGCCGTGAAGACGTTTGGAACAGGTGGCGTGACGTTCGCCACTGGGACAATAAAAAGGCCAATAAGGCTAACATACCTAACCGGCTGAGTAAAAACGGGATCTGCTCAAGCACTGGATTTCTCCCTTCTCGTCTAAAAAATCATCTTTTGCCTCTTTACTCTTTACTCTTTACTCTTTCCCGCTCGCCCCTCCATTTCCCTACTCCTGTTTTGATTCTTTGCACACTCTGATCGATTTTTAGTTTTCAACTGACGTCTTATACAAAAAAACGTCTTTCGCATAAGACGAAAGACGCTGTTTGTCATTCCGCTCGTTCGAGCGGATGTAACCACAATTTAATTTGATTGATTTGATAGTTTTCCATTTCCATTACTTCAACAGAAAAAGCTTCCGTATCAATGTGTTCGCCTGGTTGAAGATCGATATTATGCATTTGAATCCAACCACCGATCGTATCAACGTCTTCATCGTTCGTAAACGTCAAACCGAACCGGGCTTCAAGATCTTCGAGCAATACCGTTCCCGCAACCAAGTATTCATTGTTCGGCAACTCTTGAACCTCTTCGACCTCATCCGTGTCAAACTCGTCACGAATCTCACCGACGATTTCTTCGAGTAAGTCTTCCATCGCGACGATTCCGGCTGTTCCACCATATTCGTCAACGACCAGCACGATATGTGACCGGGTCTTTTTCATCTTCCGTAACGTATCTTGAAGTGATGTGACTTCCGATACGACTGGTAAATCCTTCACGTAATGTGTGACCGGATGGTTATTCCCGTTGGCGAAGTCCGTCAACATTTCTTTGACGTTGATGTAACCAAGAATCCGGTCTTTATCATTTTCTTCCGTGACCGGATAACGCGTAAACGGATTGTCCATGAAGATTTCCATCAGTTCATCTTTTGACAACCGTTCTGAAATCGTCGCCATCCGCATCCGTGGAACCATCAAATCTTTAACGACATGCTCGTCAAACGCAAACACGTTCTGCATGAGTGCAAGTTCCGTCTGATTAATTTCACCGCTTTGGAAACTTTGTGCCATGATGATTTTCAACTCATCTTCTGAGTGGGCTTGTTCGTGTCCAGCCGGTTTGACCCCAAATAATCCAAGGAACAGTCGGGCAGAGCCATTAAGTAACCAAATGAACGGGTACATGATTTTCCCGAAAATATACAGTGGACGGGCAAACAATAAGGTCATCTTCTCCGCATACTGAATCGCCAGTGTCTTCGGTGCCAGTTCCCCGATGACGACGTGTAAAAACGTCACGGAAACAAAGGCAATCCCAAACGACAAGAGTGTCGAAACAGATGCTGAAATACCGAACTCATCAAACACAGGGTGCAGGATTTTTTCGACAGTCGGTTCACCTAGTGCACCAAGACCAAGTGCCGTTACCGTGATCCCAAGCTGACAGGCAGACAAGTAATAATCCAGGTCACCGGCAATCTTTTTCGCTAAGATGGCACTTTTGTTTCCTTCCTGAACCATTTGATCCAGACGCGACATCCGTACCTTAACGACGGCAAATTCCGATCCGACGAAAAACGCGGTCAACACGATCAATAACACCACTAAAAATAAATTGATAAATAATATAGTATCCAAAATCCCCTAAACAGGGGTCACCTCCATTTTTTAGTTACAGCTGTGCAATCAAGGAAGCAATCAACGTTAAACGCCGCGACAATTCCAACCGAATCTCCTGTTTCTCAAAATCCGTAGCTGACATTAAACGTTGTTCAAGTCCGTTGACGGTTTCTTGAAGCTGCTTTACTTCCTGATAAATGACGTCACTCGTTTTCATTTCACGCTCGGTGAAGAAAGCAAGAATCTCTTGCAAGGACAGACGCTGTGTTTTTAAATACTCAATCTTTTGAATATGCTGAATGACATCTTCCGTATACAAACGATAGCCGGATGCTGTCCGCTCTGTTGTCAGTAAACCGAGCGATGTATAGTAGTCGATTGTCCGTTTTGATAAGCCGGTGGCCTCCGCGACCTGACCGATTTTAAGCAACGCCTTCCCAAAGATCCTCACCTCCCACTCCATTAGATAATATTTTTATCATAGCACTTTTAAACCGTACAGAACAACGTTATGCTTATTCGAAAAAACGAAAAACGTACCCTCATGACGAAAGGATACGTTTGAGATTCTGCTTTTGTTGATTGTTTAAAACGTTTGCTTACATCGTGACGGTTTCTTTGGCCGGTGTTCCGACGATCGAACGTTCTAATAGTTCAACGACGTCGTATGTTGCGACTTGCTCGTCGACTTCTTTTGCTTTCGTCCCATCGCTGAGCATCGTCAGACAGTACGGACAAGCCGATCCGATGACAGATGGTTGAACTGTCAACAGTTGTTCCGTCCGGGCGACGTTGACCCGTGCTCCGACCTTCTCTTCCTGCCACATCATACCGCCGCCGGCTCCGCAACACATTCCTTTTTCCCGGTTACGTTCCGTTTCGACAAGCGTGATGCCTGGAATCTTCTCTAAGATATAGCGTGGTGCGTCATAAATGTCGTTGTAACGACCGAGGTAACACGAATCATGATAGACAACGCGTTCCTTGACTTCATGCGTCGGTTTAATCCGTTGATCGTCAATCAATCGGGCGAGCAGTTCCGTATGGTGATACACTTCGACGTCCGGACTGAGACCAAAATCAGGGTATTCGTTTTTAAACGTATTGTAGGCATGCGGATCAATCGTGACGATTTTTTTGACGTCGTATTTCTCAAACGATTTGATGTTCGCTTCCGCGAGTTCTTGGAACAAGACTTCGTTCCCGATCCGGCGTGGTGTATCGCCTGAGTTTTTCTCATCGTTGCCGAGAATCGCAAACGAGATGTCCGCTTCATTTAAGATTCGTGCAAACGCCATCGCGATTTTTTGGCTGCGGCTGTCATACGAGCCCATCGCTCCGACCCAGAAGAGGTATTCGAACGCTTCGCCGGCTTTTTTCTTTTCCTTCGCTGTCGGAACAACAAGTTCTTCCCGCGTCTTGCGCCAGTTCTCACGTTCCTTCCGGTTCATCCCCCATGGATTCCCTTGGCGTTCGATGTTGGCCATCGTCCGTTGCATCTCTGGATCCATCTTTCCTTCCATCATCACGAGGTGACGACGAAGATCGATGATTTTATCGACGTGTTCGTTCATGACCGGACATTGGTCTTCACAGTTCCGGCACGTCGTACACGCCCAAATTTCTTCTTCCGTGATGACGTTGCCGATCAATGAATCCGGTACAACATCCATTTGACCCGCCGCGGCAAGCGAAGCAATCTGATTTCCCTGTGACCCTTCAAAAGCAAACGCCGGTCCCCACGGTGATTTTTGTGTGATGGCTGCCGTTTTCATATTCAGGTGATCACGCAGTTTAACGATCAAGTCCATCGGTGATAACATCTTCCCTGTTCCACTCGCCGGACACATATTCGTACAGCGCCCACATTCAACGCAGGCATACAGATCAACTAATTGCTTTTGATTAAAATCTTCGATCCGGTTAACACCAAAGCTGAACTCCGCTTCGTCATCCTCTGCTTCTTCCATAACGGACAAATCAATCGGTGTGATCCGTCCGACCTTTGATGTTCGTCCGAGCCAGACGTTGGCTGTTCCGGCAATCAAGTGCGCGTGTTTGCCTTGCGGAATGTAGACCATGAAGCTCAGCAAGAACAGTAAGTGTGCCCACCAGAAGAAGACGAATAATCCAAACGCCACTTGCTGCGGTACCCAGCTGAATAAGAAGGCAATCGCTGACGCCACCGGTTCCCCGAACGTCGAATGATTTTCGTAGACGAGGAAAAACCCGTTTCCGAACAAAACGGCGACCATCAATCCACCGATGAAGATCAAGGCGAGACCCGCCATGAAGTTTCGTTTTAATCGAACCAATTTTTCGACATAGCGACGGTAGAATCCCCAAACGACCGCAACCAAAATGACGAGCATGACGATTTCTTGGAAAAATGTAAAGATCGGATAAAGTGGTCCGAGCGGAATATGCGGAAAACGTTGTCCGACTGCAAGCCCTTTCCAAATAAAATCAATTGCCCCGAATTGAACAAGTAAAAATCCATAAAACATCATGACATGAATCGTGCCACTTTTCTTATCCTTCAACAGTTTCTTTTGTCCAAAGACGTTAACGAGAACAGCGTTGAGCCGTTCTTTGTTCGTCAGCGACCATTCCGCTTTTTTCCCCCTGCGAATCGCGTCATACCGACTTTTGACGAGTGTCACAAACAAATAACCTGCATAACCTGCGACGAGCAGGAAGGCAATCCAGTTAATCAGTAAAAATGTCCCCATGAAACAAACCCCTTTCCCCCTAAAGCCATTATTTGATATGAGTATAGCATATAATGAATGGCTATTCATTCATTATTTTAATGTTTTTTTCTGACGCGCTGTTAGATTGGGGGCCATACAAAAAACGTGTTGTTCTCTCTCGCTTTCCTCAGGCGAGGCGCAAGCCCATAGATGTCAACTT
>NZ_MOLV01000006.1 GCF_001870785.1 Exiguobacterium sp. KRL4 | reverse complement strand
TACCGCAACACTCGAAACTACCGCCACCAACGCTAACCAATTAGACTGGACGCAACTAGACGTCACCGTGCGCCAAACCTTGCGTATCCCATCGCTACAATCGTCGATTTCACTGCTTGCGGACAAAGGCGACACCGTCGATGATCTAGCGCAAATTGCGCTAATGAAACTATTCGAGCACTTACCGCAGTACGACGCCAGCAAGTCGTCAATCAATACGTATGCTGCGAATCATGCGCGGCAGGCAGTAACTGATCGGCTTCGTTATTGGTCGATGCCTAAACGCTTACTGGAAACGGCGCCACTGTCGTTCCAACACGAATATGAGCGCGGGAATACGTTAGAAGACGCCATGCCGGCGGTGCTCGACGATTACTTCAGCGATATGGCCGTAGAACGCGCCGTGGATACCGTGAGTCGCGAATTAGGCGGGAAATGCGCACAAGTATTCGAATTGCTGCACATGCAGGATCGTACACAGACGGAAGTAGCGCAGGTAATCGGAGTATCGCAGATGCACGTAAGCCGATTGGCAAAGCGCACGTTTAGCGTGTTACGGCGCGAGTTTAGCGAGGTGGTCGTGTAATGGCGAAACTATCGGATAAATTGTACCTGGAAGCGAGTCACGCGCATTATTTACGGAATATTCCGAAACTTTTACGGTCGTGTGATACAGCGGAAGTTAATCGACTGATACAGATTGTAGAGCGAAAAGACACAGAAATTGAGGCGCTGAAGCTGCACATTAAAGAATTGGAGGCGAAGGCATGAGTACACTGGCACCGGAGCTTGTTTATCTTTGCGGAATGGTATCGGGAATTACGTTTGGACTGCTGATTTGGGCGTCGCATAAGTTCACAAAGATGGTTGAAGCCGATCAAAAGTAAATTTTATAGGGAGATGATGAGATGGAAAAATACTTCGTGTCTTACAGTTATACAACTCCACATAGCTTTGGGTTTGGTCACACGGAAACTACGACAGATCGAAAAATTACCGATATAGATGCTATTAGACATATTGCTGGCGAGATTGAAAAATCTTTCGGTTATCCAAAAGGTTCGACGGTCATTATAAACTTCAAGCGTTTCGATGAAGAATAAAAGTTTGATTTGAGAGGGTGAAGAACGTGGAGATGAAGAAAAATCCTATTTTTATGATTGGTGTCGTGTTCGGTGCGGCGTTAACACACGCTCAAAACCA
The DNA here is from genome assembly GCF_001870785.1 of Exiguobacterium sp. KRL4. Taxonomy (GTDB): domain Bacteria; phylum Bacillota; class Bacilli; order Exiguobacteriales; family Exiguobacteriaceae; genus Exiguobacterium_A. Next base: position 58,599 of record NZ_MOLV01000006.1, on the reverse strand, counting down.
TGTTAACAAAGAATATCCTTTTGCGTCTGAGCAAGAACGAAATGTAAGAATTGAGCATATGACCAACTTGATGCTTTCAGAATTTACTGGCGAACATGTTGAGTTACTTAAGGCAACGATAAAACCTTGATTTCGATGGGAGGAATAAAGATGGAAAAGAAATTATGGATGGTCTACGACAGTGAAGAGGGTCTGATCGGCATTTACGAGGATCTTGATGTCGCAACAAAAGAATACGAAAATCGCAAAGTAGATCAAGAATTTACGGTGGCGGATGGAGTAGGGTTCGAAGGAGACGAGCGAGTAGTCTTGGCTGCAATCAAACGAGATTACCGCGTTATCGACACAGAAGAACCTGTTGTAGAAGAAGACGAACTTGGAAATGAATACGAGTCGGGCGGAACTTATGCTGCGTTTAAAGAGTTCGTGAACGAATAAAACCTTGACTTCGATGGAAGGAGACACCGCAATTGGACGGAGCTATTACGACAATCATCGCCAACACACGAATCATTGCGAAACACAGCGATTGGACCGCACAACAAACGATTGACCATATCCAACGTGAACTCGAGCGCCTGGCTCGCGATGATCGCGCAATCAAAACGCATGAAATACGCAAAGCTAATACTACGAAGGAGTGACGCCAATGGACGCTTTCCCTAACCCCGATATGACTGTCGCCCAAACGCGAGGCCCCGTAAAGGGTACGCGAAAAGCGCCGGCCACCGCAAACTACGCCGAACTACCGTACTCGAAATGGACGGTGACGACGCTAGGCGCTTATTGCAAGGCGCGACATGAGGCGGTACTTAAATTGCCCTACGAACCATTCCGCAATTACGGCGCCGAATCTCGCATGATGAAGCAAGCGCTGCATAAGTATGGCGCAGAAGTCGTGGCATTAGCGTACGATTTCGAGTTAAAACAGTACCGCCCGTCTCCGCAATATCCCGGATTCAGTTTCGGATTTGCGTGGAGTTGGCGTAAAAATGCGTTTAGTCGTGCGTATTTAGCGGTCAGTAAGCCGGCGTCGGGCGACGAAAGTGACGAAGGCAGCGAAACTACTACGGAAAGCCAGGTGGATTGGTTATGAATAAGCCGAATAAAGCGCCAAATAATAAGGAGTTTCCATTAACTCGCGAAACTTGGCGATACATCAAACGTCGCCAAAAGGAACTCGATGACGCGTTCTTAAGTAAGGCGAAGTGGTTACCTAACGATAATGCCCGCCTGAGTGCGCTGCTGATCGAACGTGGCGAACTTATTAACGAGTTTCCGGAAACATTCAAATGGTGGAAGCACAAAGCCGATGATCGAGCGCGAATTATCGATGAGTATATCGACTTGCTGCACTTCTTGGCGGGGATGGACGGGATGCCGGCGGCGTTATTTACGATGGACGGCGGATACTCGCGGATCATGTTCGAAGCTGAAACCGATAAATGGCGCCGATTGAGCAACGATTACGTGCTTGAACAACTACTCGATTATTCGCCGAATCGTGAATATCCGGTACAGAGCGCTTGCAAGGTAGTTGCGCTAGCTACGCATATCATGGGTCGCCTCGGCTTTACTGACGGCGATATCTTGGTGGCGTATGATGCGAAGAACGCCGAAAACTTTAAAAGAATTGCGGAGGGCTACTAATATATGGCGATTAAGGGCGTACCACGTTCCGAACAAGAAACGGTGCTTATCTTTAATGCGGAAACTAAGCGTTGGACCATGCACTCGACGTATCCGCCACATATGCGCAAATGGGGCGACCTAATCGAAAATGTTGCGTCGGTTAGCGAGGACGGGGCGGAAGTTAGCGTCGAAGGCGATATGGTCGAGGGGCTTAGCGTGAGTTTGCGCAAGAAACGCGTAATGAGCGAGGAACAGCGGCAGTTGGCTAGCGAAAGGTTGGCGAATTTGCGTGAGGCGAAGTAATTAGTCTTTCGACAACTTGGCTGGCGGAGATTGCGGGTCGTTCGGGTTATACAGATCGAACAGCTGCTCAAGTTCAGCAAGGACCACTTCTAGCGCTGCGAGTTCACCCTGTAGTTTAGCGATGGTTTCGGAACTCATTTGTACTCCGGTATAAGTGATAGTACCGCCACCGTTGATCTGTTGTCGGATTACTGACTTTCGCAAGCGTAGTGACGTGTAGTACTTTTCTATTTTTGATTTTCGAAATGTTTCAGGCATGGTAAAACCTCCTTTGGTATTACTATTATTATACCCGAATGTATACAAATGTATACGCAAATAAAAGCTTGATTTGAGAGGGCGGAAGTACTATGAAGCAACGTGAGTTCTACTGTACCAAATGCGGACTCTTTCACTGGAAGGACAAGCGGACAGGTGTGAAGGGTTGTCCGAATGCCGCTTGTATCTCCAATGGCGAAAATGAAGTAAGTCGCATTTACGGAGTTAGTTCGATGGCATATGCCTATTATGTCAAGAATCATATCGATGAAATGAAATCTATCGCATGGAGTTCACTTGAATTTGCTCCGGATTACGTACTTGAATACTACAAGAAACAAAGTATCAAGATAAAACTTTGATTTCGATGGAAGGAGGACGCTAAATGACGCAAGCCCCAAGTTTCGACCCATCCACGTCAATCCTGCGCCACTTAGTCGCGGCGAAAACCCCGCCGGCGCAATATCTCGGTCACCATATCGCATTACACGGTGGCAGCGGTATCGGAGGCGCCTTGCAAGCTGCGAATATCCCACAGGATTACCGCCATCTGACGCCACAAGACGCACCGATGTTGGGTACGCAAGCCGACGCAGCACGCGCTGCAAAACGCCTATCCGAACGATTCCGCGAGCACTTCAAGGACGGTTACCGCTTACGATCGGCATACTTGCATTCGACATCGCCAGGTACCGGTAAGACTACGCTAGCTTGCGCCTTACTTAACGAGTTCATTGCGCTCAATTACCTGGCGAAACTAAAAGGATTTCCGCATCATCGCAATCCCGCGTACTTTCTCGATGTGAATGCGTGGCAAGGATCGTATAACTTGGCGGTTGCGCTCGGTAAGGATTCGGCGGAAATGCAGGCGTTTGTTGCGGAACTAAGGATGGCGCAGACGGCGCAATTGATCGTACTCGATGATATTGGAGTGCGGGAAGCGACGCCAGGGTTCCGGACGCACCTGCATACGTTAGTGAATGCGCGAGTGGCCGCAGGGAAACCGACCATCTATACGAGTAATATCGAAATGAAGGAACTAGCGATGGTTTTCGGAGAGCAACGACTAGCCGATCGAGTAAAAGAACAGTGCGTAGAGATTGCGTTTACTGGCGAAAGTAAGCGTGGATTACGATGAAAACAGTAATTTCCTTCTCCTAGGAGGAATGGATCATAATTATTTAAAAGGTCTTTTGAACTCATAAACGTTAAAACGCCTTATTTCAATATATCTCAAAAGGCGGACTACAGCCTTTTTGAATTTGTTTGACCTGATTTTCAATGCAAGGGGTTATTTTTTCTTAATTCAACGATAACCTATATCTTGTAGGCAAATAGGTTTAGAAACGTCTAAAACGTCTATATAAAGTATATTGGCATGTGCTAAACTCAATATATAGTGTTGTTCGGTCGGAAAATAAAAATAGATCGAATAAGATTTACACTCGGAAGTTTGTCATTAACGCAAATAGTAGACACATACTTTTGACCTATTGTACTGATCGTAGTAATAGCGACGGGTTCACTGGAAAATAAGCGGATTTCATTTGTCCTTGTCAGATAGCAAAAACCGCTTAACAATTAACTTATACCTGGGAGGTAGCAAATGGCAGATTACGCAGCACGCCTTATTTCGCAATTGATCGATAACCGCGACCCGAAGTTACTCACGATTAGCGGACTGGTACAACGAGACATGGCCACGCAACTACTCGAAAACACTTACGAGTTTTGCGCCCAGCACTATGAACAAACGAACGAGATACCTACGCTCGATACCGTCACTTACGAAATTCCGGAGTTTGCTGACGTATACACGCCAAATGGCGATACTCCTACGTATTTAGTTGCCAAGATGAAGGAACAGCGCGGTAAAAACGAAGTTGTGCGGATTCTTGAGAGATACGTTACAGATCAGGAAAAATTCGACAGTACCCCGTTACAAAATTTTACCGGAGAGTTGATTGACGAGCTAAATCGCGCTAAACTAAGTACAAGTGTTCGTAGTTCGGGTGTAGAAATGCGAACAGCGAAATCAGCTTTTCAGGAAGAATACTCCAAACGTAAAGCCGGAACAAGTAGCAAGCGATGGCCTTCGAAATTCCCGGTAATCGGCGACTACCATTCGGGCAATATGTATGCGGTCTTTGCGAAGTCCGGCCGGGGTAAGTCGGTTATTACATTGGAGGAAGGCGTTCATGCTGCGTTTGAAGGCGCTAACACATTGATTTGGTCGCTCGAGATGTCTACGTACGAAGTGTTGTGCCGGGCATTATCGATTATCAGCGCTCGATTCGGTGCTACCGGCCGGACCCGCGACGATCATAACGAAGGTTTCGATAACCTGGCGATGCTTGGCGCAAGTCTTAGCGAATCCGACGAAGCAGCGTTATGGGACGTGTTTGACCATTACATGGCGCAGATTCCCGGTCGACTCGTCATTAAGGGCGCCGATGATCCGAGCCTTACGTCACGCACCGTAGACGACTTGGAAACGGATATTATCGAGACTGGCGCTAACTTCGTAGTACTGGATCCAATCTATTTGATGGATTATGAGGCGAATACGAGTAAGACCGCAGGCGGCGATGTAGCGAATACAAGCAAGAAACTGCGTCGTATGATCGGTCGCCAGCAAGTCGTGTTATTGATTGTTACGCAAGCTGAAGAGGATAATACGCAGAATGGCGAAGACGTTCGTACGGTGGCGCCTCCACCGCGGAATGCCGTCAAGAAGTCAAAAGCGATTCTCGAAGATAGTACGCTGCTGATTGCGTTTGATAGCGCAGACGATACGGCTCGTATTGAAATCGGGAAGGGGCGTAATGGAGGCGAAGGGGATTCGGCTGATCTCGTATTCTTACCGCGATACGGATTGGTCTATCAATTGACGGATAGCGAAGTGTTTGCGAATGCTTTCTAAAAAGGTGTATGGCGCAAGCGTTCGCTGCCTCTTAAAAAAATCGATACAAATGTTATAGGATTTAGGGTGCTTGCTGTATATTGGAATTATAGTAACGCAATATGACGCAGTATGGTGCAGGAATCACGCGTATTGGTGCAAGAATGGCGCAGATGACGTAGCTAATCGGGTGTGAGCGCGGCTAATCGCCCGTAAACGACTTTAACTGAAATGGTCGCCAATGCCGAAGTAATCTAAAATAAAGACATGCCCAACGAAGACTCAAATATGCTTGTAATACATTTAAAAGATGATTACGATCATTTTGCAGGGGCAGGTAGTTTTAAAAATCATTTTGAAATGGCTTTCATATCAATAGGCAATATATAATATTGATGCAACGGTAGTTTTTCCGAGATGTACTTTTAATCTGCCAGTTTATCTATCAAACTAGAATCATCACGTAGAAAAATCGAACTGACGTTTGTTATAACATCGGAGGAGGCGCTGCTAGTTGCTGACGAAACACGAAATCAACGAAGTCATGACGCTGATCGACGTCGAAGAAGAGTTGCGGGAGTTTGAATGGCCTGGCGCCAATTGGTCGCAAGACAAGTTAATTGCGAAAAGCCCGTTCCGTGACGATCATTCACCGAGCTTCTTCGTTAACTTAACCGGTGACTTGAAAGGCGTGTGGGCCGACTCGGGCGCTACCGACGATCGTTACGCAAAAGGCGGATGGCTGAAGTTAATCGCACATTTGCGCGGGATTAGCGTCGAAGAAGTGGTTGACGAGTATCGTGGACTATTGACGCAGCGTACGACCACGACCGAGTTACCGCAATTCAAATTAGGTTTGCGGAGTAAGGCGCCCAAGCCGGCCTTAGTTGGAACGAGTGGGTCGATAGCTACCGCACCATGCGATTATTTACAGGACCGCGGGATATCGACGCAAGTCAGCGGTGCGCTCCGCATTAGCTACGATCCGGCGCGGAAGGCGATAGTCATCCCGTGGTATGACGCTAAGGGCGACTTGGTTGCGATGAAATACCGAAGTGTCCGCGATAAGAAGTTCTGGTATGCGCCCGGTGGCCGTCCGATTTCGGAGCTAGTCTACGGCATTGACCGCGTACACAAGCGCCAGTTTAAGACAGTCTGCGTAGTTGAGGCGGAGATTGACGCCATGTCGTTGATGACTGCGGGGTTTCCGGCGGTTGCTACCGGAGGGGCTGCGGTGAGTCGCGCTAAAATCGATATTCTGCGAGGAAGTCCGGTCGAGCGATTTATTATCGTACCCGATGCGGATGGAGCAGGGGAGCGATGGGCAGCGGAGTTGGAACGCGGTTTGAAGGGTTACGCAGAAGTGCGGGTCGAGCGGTTGGGTGCGCAGTTTGGCGTGAAAGATGCGAATGATGCGTTGATGGCGCAAGGTTGCGAAGGATTGCGTCACAATTTGGGAAAATTCTTTGACAGGTAATGTAAATTATAGTGCCATTTTTAAAAAACGGTGATAAAATTACAACTAACGGGCACGAACGTGCTCAAAAATGGCGGAAGCTGAGACAGCCCCCGCCAGTCATTTACTCTTGTTGTTTTTATAAAACTATGCTTCTACCAAAACCCAATCGTATAGAGATTCTATCGTAACACCGAAGTACTGTGCGATTGAATACGCAACATCAATCGGTAAGGGCCTGTATCCTTTAACATAGTTGTACATTGATCTCCTACTAACATGAACTCGTTCTGCTAGATCAGGTGCTGTCATATTATGACTGTCAAGGAGCTGCCCCAAGCGGATATTAGTCGCTTTGTAGGCAGCCAAGCATTATTCCTCCTTATTATCTTTAGTAGAAGTGCCTATATCACTTTGATTAAGCTTACCACCATTTGTATGCCGATAAATCGTGTTAACGTAATGTTTTGCTTCCTTTTCTTTTAGATAGTATTTAGAAAGTATTTCATTGAATTGTTCAATTGCTTCTTTTAAATCAATTTCAGGTCCTTTATTTGGAATACCTATTGTAAATATTTCGTTGGCAGACGTGTCTGTATCTTTTATTTCCCTAAGAATTGCAGTAGGTATCTTCACATCTTTACCTTTGTACTCAGTAGTTTCGTCGAACTTAGTTAGATTTGCTTTCATTTGGCGATTGAGTTTTTCAGATGATGTGATAAATGTGTACAAATCATTCACTTCACACTCCAGGAATTCTGAAATCTGAATCAATGTATCCATGTGTACAGTCTCATTTTTAGAAATACTTGTTCTGATCGTAGAGTTAATGTTGAGGTAATCACACATGTTAGATAGTTTAATTCCATAACGAGCTATCAACGCATACATCGGTGAGTAGTCGATATGTTTATCCTTTGGGGAGCCTACCAGTACTTTATTAATTATTCTCTTCGCGTAAGAGGTAAGGCCTTCCGGTAGCGCTGTATCCATGTTTTCCTCGCGATCCAGTTCGCTAATTCGCTCTAAAACCACTAGCTCATGTCTTAGGTTTTTCACATTTCCTTCTAAACTAGGTGAGTCGTCCTCGATTTCATCTAGCACGTGGTGAAGTAATTCTATATACCTAGTTAGTTGCTCTCCGTTCATTTTAAAAACCCTCTCTATCTTGTTCTTAATAAGATTTTACAACTGTATAGTCTATTTTACAACTTTTATTGTAAATAAGGACTCGGGGGTCTAAATAAACTACTTTTTAGATTGAAATTATTATTTATTTGATTTACTATAATGTTTAAGGGCCGCAAGGAAAATTTTTAGTATTTTTATAATTATCCATGACCGAATTGTTGATTTCTTGCGGATTATAGGTAGGGATAAAAGAAAGAGGTGTTGTGTTTGTTTAAAAAACTAAGTCCTGAAGATTTGCTGGACTCACTATTCAATGATTTTTTCGAAAAAGATGTTTCAAGGTTTGCTTTTACTTCCGGTGTCGGTAGGTTAGATGCAGAAGAAGCAGTTAGCACTGCTTATCACGAAATGTATAACGAAGTTTTAAGTGGTAAAATAACACCTGACACACCGACCGACCTTCATCGTCTGACTTTAAAAAGATGTGGCGATCGGTGCAAGGACCACATAAGAAGGGTCACAGCAAAAAAATTCGTTAAAAGTATCCCGCTGGAACCGGAAAACTTGGATTACGTCATACAATCGGAGAATGTACGATCGACACGCCAAACGCTCGTGCTGCTCTCCACAAAAAAAAGTATCGGTAGCGCCCGCCAAGAGCTACTAACCGATACCTTCCGACTTTTCTGCAAAACAGCTACTGATAAAATGTTCGCAGAAGTACTTATGGAGATGGTTCACGCCAATGAAACATCTTCCTTCGACTGCACAGAGGTGGCACGCCAATGCCATAATCTCTATGAACTGACGGGCACACTTGATTCGACTCGCCGAAAAGTATCCCGCTTCTTCGAAAGACTGCGTATTTTCATTTCTAAAAACCGCAATTTTGTCGAAGACTACCATTCTTTAACTTCACTTTTAGCCTAGTAGACTACCACATCTTTCTAGACCGTATAAATGTAGACCGTACAAAAATCAATGTTGCCCATCGACGTTTGTAACGAGGAGCGATGGTGTTGTTTTTCCAACATCATCAGCTTACCTCTATAATACAAAACTTGAGTTTGTCTCTCAATAGAGAGTTCACTTATTTTTGTGTCAGTTTGGGCTATGAAAAGACGATATTATTTCGTATCCGGCGATATCTCATAAATAAGTACGAGATCAGCGCTCTTGATACGCATCTATTCCCAACACAACGGAGGTTGAAACTACTATGAAACAATCCACGATAATTAACCGCAGAAAGTCCGCTCTTAAACGCCGCATTTCGCTAATCAATCTCACCAACGATATTAACTTCAAACGCTGTATCGCGACCAACCACGCAATCGTCCGTTTTATCGAACGGATCAATCCGCAAGCCTGCCGTATTACGGCGGACCATGCGATTCAACACGCTTTCAAAAACGCTGAGTACGTCGGCCGTCATGTGAACGAAGCTGGCGAGCCATCGCGAGTGTACCGGAATGGTGCGCTGATCATGCGACTTGCGCTGCACGAAAATGTCGTCATTACGGTGTTTGCGAAATAGGTTACGAGTTCATATGAACTTGTTTATAGACCTATCATATCGCAGATGAGCACGTTTGTACACAATAACTGCGGAAGTTTCCGTTAAAAATTCGGTCAATGAGTGTCTTTCGGTGTTCTTTCAAAGACATTGCGTGACATTCCGTAGCCTTTTGCAACGCCTACAAATACCCATACGGGGCAGAGTATGAATAAGTTTCAAGAAACGGGTGATTAATTTTGAAAAAGTTACCTACAAAAGAAAAACATCGCCTACTGTCGGTTGGTTTCAAACAGTGTTCGAAATGTCTGATTGTTTACCACAAGGATTACTTTCGACCTGAGCAGTTCCGAAACGGTGGGCGCTGTTATTTGTGCTTACTTTCTTATAAACAAACTAAGGTCACCAATCGATACGGAAAAGCCCGTAAAACTCCAGGGCAACGTTATCGGGATCGTTTTATGGAGGCTTGTGGTTATAAAAAATGCAATAAATGCTTGGTCACACTACCCGTGGCTGAGTATCACGGTTTACAAACAATATGCAACGAGTGCACAAAAAAGAGCGGAAGGATTAAGGAGTACCTCAACGGTTTTAATCTCCGTAAATGCGCAACTTGTATGGGTTATCAAGAGCGACACAAGTTTTACTGTAGACCCTGTGGGCAGTACACAAGTAATTGCCGTGATTGCGAAGCGGATCGATTGCTTGCGTGGAAGTCAGAGAACTCCGAACGTTATCGGAATTTGGTTAGAAACGGTGCCGGTCGCCGTCGTGCGCGAATCCGCAATCTGCACCATAAGCCGATCACTAGCGAAGAATACGAAATACTGCGAGCACAACGCATTAAGATATTTGGTGAATAAATTACGTCGGGCGACGAAAGGGTGGCGAGGATGGGCGGAGTGATCGAGTTCACCACGAAGGACACGAAACAATGCATGAAGTGTGGCGAGGTTAAGTCGTTAGACGCGTTTAACGCGGATAAACGAGGTAAGTATGGGCAGAAATCAGTGTGTAAAGATTGTGAACGCAAATATCGTCAAGAAAACAAAGAACGTATAGCCGAACGGATGCGCAAATACCGCAAAGAAAATAAAGAGCGAATAGCTGAGCGAAGCCGCGGATACTACGAAGAAAATAAAGAGCGAATCAGAGAATACCACGAAGAAAATAAAGAGCGAATAGCTGGACGAAAACGCAAATACAACCAAGAAAATAAAGAGCGAATAGCTGAATATATGCGCAAATATCATGAAGAAAATAAAGATAGACGGAATGGGTATTCGCGTAAATACGCAAAAGAAAATCCCGAAGCCAGTCGTCGTGCCCATCGAAAACGCCGCGCCTTAATCCGCAACCTACCGCATCAACCGCTAACACCGCAGCAATACGAGATCCTGCATCGTCAAAAACACGAAATCTTCGGAGGTATCGTCAGTGGAAATTAAATTCGAACTCGATCACTTTATCCCGCTTGCCTGCGGTTGGGGTGCTGACTCTTTCTTAAACGTCGCATATATCCCGAAATCCTGGAATAACTCGAAACTTGCGCAGCATCCTTTTGAATGGGCCGATCGATACTTCACGCTACCCGACGCTTTTGGTACTCGGGCGCAATTCGACGCCGTAGCGCAGGAAATCGCCACCCGCAATAACATCACCGTCGAATATCTGCGAGAGGTTTGCGACTGGGCGTTTGCGAATGCGCGAACTGTCGAAGAAGCCGATATGGATGCGGAGTTATTCGGTCGTGTGGACGCAATTGGCGCATATCGAGCGGTACAGAAGACTAAACACGAAATGGCGGCGTTGTTAGTTGCGGAAACTACGGAGGATACCGAATGGATTATGAACTTACTACAGATTGCGTAACGTCACGACTGACTGCGCTAATCACGAATATGCCGGCACTACGAGTCACTGAAGAATTAACGGAATCGCAACTACGCCAAATTGAATTGGTGACTGCGCGGTTTAACGAAAACTTGCGAGCTAATGCGGTCGATTACGATGAAACCGACGAAGCGGCGGAAATGGAGTTGGAATACGCATGATTAAACTTCTGCGAAAATGGTTCGACAAGAGGCGCCATGAACGTTACCGCAAACAAGACATCAAAGAGGCGCTTGAAGAAATTGCGTATCACGAAAAGCAAATCGAAACATATCGACGGAAGAAACAAGCTAGAGCTGCGGCATATTACTTTTTCGATGGCACTCGAAGCGGCCATAATCGGGCGATTCGCGCTATTGACTTGTATGAAGAAGCTATCGATCAACACTTAATCAGGCATTCGCTTGTTGCCGAAAGATTGCGGGAGTTGCGCAAATGATGTGGCGCATACAGCACTTCTTACTGACGCTCCAGTGGCGACTGATCGGGCATCGATACAAAGACATCGTAGAATTGCGCCTGCATCACTATCAACTGCTTGTTGACGCAAGCATCCGGACGTCTGCGAAGTATTACTACGCGATGTGGGTCGCTGAAACCGAAGATGAGCGCGAGCAGGCTTTCGAAGAAGCTCGCCAGTTACAGATTATCGAAGATGAACGTGCTGCGGAGTTAAGGGCAATCGAAGTTACGTTGCCTAAATGTTTCTTCGTCTATTAACGAAAGGGTGAGCGAAATGCTTCAACTAATCCGAAAGTACTTGCACGCCTACCGCTACCGACGCGAACTTGCGGAACTCAAGCGGCTTCAGCGTGAACATGACGAGAACTTACTTTGCGCAATGATGGCGAGTACTGTATCTGAATCCGCGTTATTTATCACTACCGCTGACGAGTATAAGGCCAAAATTGACGAACTTAAGGCGGAAATTTACGGAGGTACGAAATGATTAATCCTTTTCGAAAGCTACGTTACCGGCGCGAGATTGCGGACCTTGAATTTCATGAAGGTATTTGCGCTGAATATGAGCGCAAAAAAGCACAGTTGTGCGAGAACTTTGGTTGGTATCGTAACCAAGACGAAGTTATGAAATGTAGCAGAATCATTGCGCAACATCGATATTGGATCGAGCATTTGAAGGCGCAAATTAACGGAGGTACCAAATGACGACAATCCTAACAGCCGTCGCCGGATTAGCGATAGCACTCGTTCTTATCGCAATTGGCGGCGTTTTCCTGGCGTATCTCGCGGTAATCCTCGACAAAATTCTCGATAAGTATTATTAAACCTCGCAGTCGTACGCTGCAGGTAACGCCCGACCACGCACACTCACGATCGGACGGCGCCTGGAACGCATGAAACGCGGTTCACATATATAGCGACATAGGTACGTCAGTAACGCAAAATATACGGCGCACTGCGCCAAATGGAGGAATGCGATTTGGCATTTACACGAGGAAATACGGCAATTCAATCGGCATTATCGGAGTCAGGCGGCAACGGCGGTCGTGCAAGCACCTTCGCCAGCTTCAAATCCGGCAGCTCTTATAAGGTCCGCATCAACTCGCTCGACGACGTAGTCGGTTACGAAGCAGCGTCGGTCTTTAAGGTCTTCGATACGACTCCGGTAGAAAAGCGCTCACTTTACCACAAAGCGGCGGAGTTACTTTATCTCGACGCTAAAAACGCCAAAGACGAAAGCACTGCGGAAGCCATTCGCAAGCAGGCGTACTTGGTTAAACCGAAGCCACGCTATATCTTGGCCGCGATCGACCTCGAAACTGGCGAAAAGCTCTACGTCGACCTTACGAAAAACCAAGCGAAGGCAGTCATCGCAGTCGTTCAGAAGAAAGCGAAGAAGCTCGACAGCTTGGCGTTTGAACTAACGAAGACTGGCGAAAGTACTTCGACGGCCGTCAGCTTGACGCAGCTTGACGAAGACGAATTGGATGCGAAAGAACTTGAAAACTTCGGTAAGTCGAAGGGTGTCGAATTTGCCGACGAGGACTTCGAAGCCCTGTTGCAATACAAAGGCGAAGACGAACAGCTCGACGACTTGTATCAATTCGACCGTAAGCTCGCGGATCGTGTCGCAGGTAAGCCGTCAGTGCAAGCAGTTCGCGATCCTTTCGATGATCCTAGCGGTCGGATCGAACTCACAGATGATGATATGCCTTTCTAATTAAAACCACGTAACATTTGCGCCGGTTAACCCCGGCGACATATCTTCGCAGGATTGCGTAAAGGCGGTTCGATTCCGACTGAAGGTACTAAACGAAACTATAAAACGCAGAGGAACGGTGAACATCTATGTCAACGCCAACTAATTACGCATTACTCACGCCTGAAGTACTAACATCCGCTCAAACCGGTCGACTTTCGGAGCTTACCGCAGCCGTCGCCTTGATTCGCAATGGCTACGAAGTGGCAGAACCACTTGTCGTCAGCTCGTACGATTATTTAATCAAACGCCCTGGTAGCGATGTATTCGAAAAGGCACAAATTAAAACGGTATATGTCCGAGAAGACCGCGACGGCGCCTTAGTCGTAAAGGGTGCGAAAAATAACGGTATGCCATATTCACTCGATGAGGCATCGGTCATCATCGGAGTCGACCGCTTCTCGGCGTACATTATCGAAAACCGCGAGCAGTCCGAATACTGGGCGAAAGATGAAGTTGTGGCCGCCGGTAAATGGGAGAAAGTTTCGCTGCTATAAGGAGGACGCCGGATGGATTGGATGCGGGAGGTTGATCGACGCGCTGGCTACGATGACTACTACACACGAAAAAAGTTAAGTAACGGCATGACCGCCTACGTTTCGCTGATCAGCGATGTTCCTAAAATGGATTCTCGCCAATACTTTTACGTTGCGTTAGTCATCGCCAAAAAGCGCAAGGCAATCGCTCGTACCGATTATTTCGATGATCGCATGACTGGCGACGGTTCGTTAGAAGGTTTGATATTTGCGAAACAAGCGATTACCGACTTTGAAGCGTCGTGGGCCGGTCCACGTAATATAGCGCTCGTAGTCGGTGGTAGCGATAGTCGGCGCCAAAAACTATATGAACGGTATTTTCCACGAATGGGTTTCGTAAAAGAGCGCAGAGACGGCGCAATGGTAATGATTAAGCGGATTGATACGTGAAGGGGCGGATACAAGTGGAGTATTTCATTTCTGATATTCATTTTTGTCATAAGAACATTCCGAAATTTGAGGAAACACGAAGTCATTTCGGTGAAGATATCGATTTAATGAACGAAACAATCATCAACAACTGGAATGCTGTCGTCACCAACGAAGACACGGTGAACATTATCGGCGATGTTGGAATCGGGGCGCAGTCAGGGATTGTTGCTTGTGTTCAGCGACTAAACGGAAAACTAAAGCTATGGCCAGGTAATCATGATCACGGTAACTTGCTCAAGCGACTAGAGAACGAAGCAGGTATCGAAGTCATGCCGTATATGACGAAAATGAAGACTCACGGAATCGTAGTCTTTGTAACGCATTACCCGATGGATATCGGTGAGCGACCGAATCTCTTCAATATCCACGGGCATATCCACGGTATGCCGAGCCGGCTACGTAATCAGATTAACGTTGGAATCGACCAAGATTGGGGATTACCGTTCGGACAACCAATTCCGAAAGAGATGGTCGAGGCGCGCATCATCGCCGTTTCCGAAGTATTGCGGGAAGAACGAGAACTATCTAACTGACAAAGTGAAAAGGAGTGACGCATATGGCGCTAGTAGAAATGAAACTCGATGCAACTGATAAGGCGGCAGCAACACGAAAATCGGCGGTATCTCGCGCCAAAGCCAAGCAAAAGCCGGCAGAATCGATGGAAGACGCATGGCAGCGTGTAATGGCAACTAAATTATCTGACGCTGATCGAGCGAAGTTACTGCGCGTCAAGGCGGCACTCGAAGCCGGTAAGATCGGTCGCCATGCGGATAAACTCGCTAAACGATTCAGCAAAGCCGAAGCCCAAGCACTGTACCGCGATTTAGTCGAAATCGAACGGGTGTCCACGCTAAAACAAATGGTTGCGAATACTCCGGACAATTACGTCATGGTGCGGGACTTCGAAAGTCTTTGGAATATGATTGCGGTGCTCGAGCAGGAACCGATTATTGCGGTTGATACCGAGACGACCGGACTCGACGTGTATAGCGATGTGATCGTAGGAATGTCGTTTACGGCACCGACTGCGGATATCCATTATTACGTCCCGACGGATCATGTCGAAAAGACGTCAATTAGTACGGCGACTGCACTGGCGGGACTGGAATCAATACTCGCCAACGAAAACATCGGTAAGGTCTTGCATAACGCCAAATACGATATCCATATGTTCCGCCGGCATGGCGTCGATATGCGCGGTTTGGCGTGGGATACGCAAGAGGCGATGCAACTTCTTAACGAAAATGAACCGTCGATGGCGCTCAAAAACTTAGCGACCAAGTATTTAAACGAACCTTCCGATACTTTTAGCGAACTATTCGGTAAGGACGCCAAGTTTGCGGAAGTGCCGCTCGACGTCGCCATGGTGTATGCAGCGAAAGATACGCATATTACCTGGAAACTGTACGAGTTCCAACGCAAACACTTCGCCAAGATGCCGTCGATTGAGCGTTACATGCGAGAAGTGGAAGTCCCGCTGATTTACGCAATCGTCGATATGGAGCGCAATGGCTTCGTTATCGATCTTGAGTTTGCGAAAACGTACGGTAGCGAGATGAAACTACGCCTGGATGCGCTTGAGGCGGAATTGGTCGAAGAGTTAAACGGAATCAACCTTAATTCTCCGGCCCAACTGAAACCGGCGCTTGAGGCGTTGATCGGACGCAAGCTAGAAAGTACCGACGCTAAGAAGGTGCTGAAGCCACTTGCGAAAGACTATCCGACGATTGCGAAGTTACTCGAGTACAAAGGCGATATGAAACTGTATTCGACGTATATCTCGCGACTTCCGGAATTGATCCATGCGAAAACTGGGCGCCTTCATGCGCAGTTCCGACCGAATGGGACCGTAACCGGTCGCTTCAGTAGTGGCGGTAACGGTGTGAATTTACAAAATCAACCAAAATCGGCGCGGAAGCTATTCAATGCTCCGAAAGGTCACGTCATCATGGGCGGTGACTGGTCGCAACAAGAGGTCCGAGCGCTGGCTTACTTCACGCAAGAACCGACACTACTCGAAGCCTACGCAACCGGTCGAGATATCTACGCTTCAATGGCGTCGGAAGTCTATAACAAACCGTACGAAGAATGCGGCGACGGTACTTTCGAACGTAAGGCGATGAAGGTCGGAGTCCTATCATGTATGTACGGCACTGGTCCGGCGACACTTGCGCAACAACTCGGTATTACCCGTCCGGAAGCTGACGCATTTATCGAAGATTTTTTCAAACGATTACCGATGGTCCAGGCGTGGATTGACGGAAATAAGCGCTATGCTGCGCGACATGGTTTCGTTTGGATGGACGGGGAGCAGCGGAAACGTCGTTTGCCTGACGCAAAGAAGCGAGTTCGTGGTTATGATCGCGATAAAAGTCGTGCTGAACGCCAGGCGACTAACGCAATTATCCAGGGGAGTAGCGCCATTCAAACGAAAGTAACGCTGATTGCGCTACACGATCTGTGTAAGCGAAAAGGATGGCAGTTATGGGCGACCGTACACGATGAGGTACTACTGGTAGTGCCGGAAGATATCACGGATGCGGAAGTTAGCGAGTTTGAGCGCGTCATGCTCGAAAGTTATCCGTTTGGTGACGTCCAAAATAAGACAGATATCGAAATCGGGCGTTGCTGGGGCGAAATGAAATCACGAAAGGAATGGTTTGCATGAAATTATTCATCGAACGGTTAAAAATCTGTGCTGCAACGCCATTAGGCTCTTGGCTAATTGTATGCGGGCTATTGTTAGTAGCCTTCAATTTACCGGAATCTGCTGCACTTGCACTGCTCTTATTTTCGGTAGTCGTCGCAGCACACTTATTGATATACCTCATAGCGGTAATTATTTTTTTGTTTATCATCGAACCATTCTTTACTAAAAAAGGAGTTGACCGCAAGTGAATACGAAACTAATTAAATTCGGTCGAAGAGGGTGCGCCCCTTGCGCCGAACTCGATCAAGCGCTAACTGCGGCAAACATCGAACACATTGCGATGGACGTCGAAGAAACCCCGTCAGCAGCCGCACAATACGGAATTATGTCGGTGCCAGTCATCGTGCATCACGGTCAGAAGATTATCGGAGGCGAGCGCTGTATTGCGTACGTCCGGTCGTTAGCAGGTGCGAAATGATGATAGCGATGAGTGGGTTCATTTCATTCGTACTGACGTATATCGCCATTGACGTAACTGTCGAAGCAATTCGCCGGAGACGCGCTAAATGACGGCCGCGGTTGCCACCTTAATCGCATTCGGCGCTATCTGTTACTGGCCGACGGCTTGGCGCCTTCGCGAGATTCGGCGTGAGTACATGCGTATTGAGGCGTACGATCCCGATTATTGGACGCAATACTAAACTAAAAGAAACGGAAGTGGTCGATTGATCAATCGAAATTTAACGGCAATTACATCGGATATTCATCACGAAACGGCAGCGCAGATCGGCGACCGGTTCGCGCAATTCATTAACACTTGGCATAGTTTTCGAGAACCCTACGACGATGAGTTAGATGCGTGGCTTCACGAAAGTTATGCGAAGGCAAAGCGCGTTAACAAGATGAAAGGCATGCGCTGGGATATTCCGAGCTTTGCGCCATCTAGCGCCGGTGCGTCTGATCGCGAACTATACGAACGTGCGGTTAAGTCGAAGAAGGATCCGGCAGAACAAA
Source organism: Exiguobacterium sp. KRL4 (assembly GCF_001870785.1). Classification (GTDB taxonomy): domain Bacteria; phylum Bacillota; class Bacilli; order Exiguobacteriales; family Exiguobacteriaceae; genus Exiguobacterium_A. The sequence goes on along the minus strand of NZ_MOLV01000006.1, from coordinate 40,652 downwards.
CGCCACCGCATCAACGGCGCTGGACTTCGCAAGGAACCGCAATCGGCGATTGGTTGCAGCGTGACTTATTGCTTTCTGAACGCCATTTCGAGAAGTTTACGGGTGTCGCGCCGGACTTCGTAGTCGAACGCACTACTGACGGATATCCTGCGTTTGAGGACTTCGTGTTTACGCAAGCTATCGGAGATCACGATGGTCAGGCATTTTCGCTAGTTGGGACTACTGACGGAATCCTGCGCCATACTACGCCCGACGGCGACGAAATCCGCGTGGGCCTCGAAATCAAGACGAAGCAAACGACCAACGCCAAAACGAACAGTCGCGGTATGCAGGGTCCGGAAGATAAGCACGTTCGTCAATGCGTCGTTTATTCGATCATGTACGGCATCGATTATTTCGTACTTGCTTACGTCAACCTTTCGAAAAAGTCGTGGAACATGACGCCTGAAGATGTCGCAGCCTATCCGGATTTCCGTACTTTCGGTATCTACATTACCGAAGAAATGCGCGAAGCCGAGCTATCCCGATTTGCCCGAATTGTCGCGCTAGCCAAAGCAAAGCAGGCGCCGACCGTCGATTTAGACAACTGGACGTTCAACTCGTATAAGCACGCAATCGTGCGAAAACTGACGCTCGATGACGTAAATGCGCTCGAACAACAGGCGCAGGCTATGCGGAAATCTCGTCTTCCGGAATACAAGAAGCGATCAGTCCTAGAAGCATACGACGAGATTGCGGAGTTATACGAAAAAATTCACGGGGAAAGCGGTGCTGCGGAATGAGGAAATTCGCAGGTGAAACGTGGGGTTCGATTAACGTACTGGCTTGGTTTTTGTTGATCGGATTACCGAGGAAAGTGTTTAAAGAGATTAAGACGCTATTCCACCGAGATGCAAGCGTCGATATCCAATATGTTTCGCAAACATTCTTCGATGAAGTCGGTAACAAGTACTTTGTGAGATTTCCGGATACATTTAAGATCAACATTGATACCCGAAAAAAGCGCCGTACACACTGGCTTGCGGCAGATTTCGAAGACGCTAGACAACTTTTAGGGTGTTTAGACGATAAAAGTCTTTCGAAAGTCACGCTACAAGTAGGCGATAGAATTTCGTCGACGATCGTCATTCCACGTTGGGCTAAAAAACGACTTGCTGATCAACTACGCCCACATATTTCGTATTACTCACACCTTGCTAAACCTTACGAAAAACGAGGTGAGGCGTAATGGGGCGCATCAAAGCGGACATGAAGCGGATATTGGCGTGGGACATTAGTTTGTCCTCGCCGGGTGCCGCAGTAGTCGATATCGATACCAAACGTAATAAGGCGTACGTCGTCGCTAAATCTCACGTTAGAACGGACAGTAGCGAAGTCATTGCGCGTCGTACGCAACATATTGAAGCCTGGGCGCAGTTATTTGCACGGGCTTACGGGCCTTACGATGCCATCGTTAAAGAGGGCTTCCAGGGGAAAATCGCACATACGAGTTATACGATATTCAGCGCACATAATGCGATTGATCGCGCCATGAACGTAATTGATCTCACGATTACCGAAAAGCCGATTCCGCAGTCTACCGTTAAAAAGTTATGCGTCGGTAAGGGTCGCGCCGAGAAATCGGAAGTGGAAGAAGCCGTTCGCAAATGGACCGGTTACGACGGAGAGTTTGCGCGGGATGACGAAAGTGACGCAGTGGCGATTGGTATCGCGTTAGCTGTCCAGCAAGGGTGGGTTACCGCGGAAGAGGTGACGCCATGAACCGTTTTGATTACGCATGTTTGCGGATTTACTTCGGGATGAGTAGGTTATCGGTGCTGGCGTTTAACAAGCTAGACGCAATTATCGATAAGCGACGGGAAAATAAACGAAAAGGGCGTGGGGCGTAATGGCAAAGATTGACGATAAGCAAGCAGCGGCAGCCTTCGGAACAGTAATCGGATTGTGGATCGCAAATATCAAAATCGCAGTAATTGCGGTCGTGGTTGCGTTGTTGGTCGGATTGTTTCCGACTGCTATCGCATTTTGGGTGATTTGGGTGAGCGCATATGTCGCCTTACTCGTATTACACCGGATTAGCGTTATGAAGCGGTTATGGCGGATTATTTCGGATGAGGTCGGTTAATAGCGAAGAGAGGCGCCGTGATGGCGTCTTTTTTATTTTATTTTTTGCTCAACTGACCACATCCTTGTTTTCTTGCGGATTATATATGAAGCAACAAATAACTCAAACCACGGAGGTTACGCAAACATGCGAATTATTATGAATGGTACGACAATCACCGGTTCAGTTAGCGAAGTTTTGGCGACACTTACACATCTCGGATTTAAAGCGTCAGATACTACGGCCGAAGTTACTGCAAAGTCGGTAACAATGGGTCAAGTTGCCGGAATCACGGTAACAGACAAAGGAGACGCAAAATCAATTGTTGCGCAACTTTTCGCAGGTGAAACGGTTACGCCAGCTATCCCCGTTCCTGCACCGAAACCTGCGCGAGACGGCGTGATTCAGCAGGCGATTAGCGATGTCGAAGATTTGTTGAGTCGCGGGTATTACGGACTTGATAGCAAAGAAGACGCAGTTGTACAACATGTGGGAGATGTCGTCGATTTCGTAATCGGCGGAAGTAGCGACCGAGTAGACTTCTTTATCAACACAGACAAAAGAACGGTTATCGCGAAATTATATTTAGAGACTACCACGTCCGTAACTGCCAAAGAAAAAGCATACGCAACACAAGGACGCGCCAAATGCGCACCTGGCGACGTGTTCAATGAACATATCGGCAAGGCTATCGCATTACGACGCGCCCTCGGATTAGAAGTGCCGGTCGAATATTTTACGGTTGAAGCGCGAGATCGCGACGACTTGGCGGTGGGTGACGTGGTTCGCGGTAACCTGACGGGTAATTTTTATGAACTTACGGAATCTATCGACAACCAAATGCCTTATCGTGTTGGCGGGATTGCTCCGGGCTATAAAGGCGCTGGAAAAGTCGATTGGGATACACCGTATGCTACAACGCTAATCAACGATTCAGCTCGCCACACTGCGCCCGACCTCGAAGTCTCACGCATCATTCGTCACTGAGGGTTTCGTCAGTGCCCGGTCGTCTTGCGGTAATCAACGCATCTTGCGGAATCACACGCGACCAATAGCTCGCACGGTCCGGATTAAATCGCATCGGCGGTAACCCGAACGTCTTGAACGAAATTTCGGCGCTAGTGGCTGCGGTGATGACGACAAATGCTTTAATGATTTCGCCGTCACCGTCCCAATAGTGAATGATCGCAGGTGTCGGTAGTTCGGCGCTAGTGAAACCGAATTTAGCGAGTCTCATAAGTAATCACGCTCCTTTCTTTAGGAAACGCACGGCTCGAAATAGAACGTATGTGCGCGTATTTAATTAGACTATACCACGGAGGTAACGTAATTATGCAAACAAATGGTGTAAAGCAATCAATTGAACGAGTACGCATCGAAGATAGCAAACGAGTAAGCAGCGAAGAAATCAAGCGAAATTATACGCAAATTACCGGTCGAGAGGCGTTAGAGCGCTTGTTGGCGGGTGAGGAAATATATGCTGCGGATTCGGCAGAATCTTGGAAGCTCATTGATGGCGTCTTATCCTATCGAGATTGTGATATTGATAACGAGTTTGCAAGGGCGAGTCTTTCGCTTAATGCGATCTTAGATCCCGAAGATGACGACTGGTACGTCGCACCGCCATTTGAGGCTCGTAAAGAGATGCTTGCGCGACCAGGCGAATGGGTTGCGAAGTATGAGACAACGGCCGGCTGGGCTTATATCGGATTTGACCACGCTGAAATGGTAGTGGTTGGTGCTCTTGATATCGGTAAAAATGTTTACTTTACTGATGCAGAAGTATGTCCGCAATCTTTCGAAATCGACGCAGCAATCCCGCTTGATATGCAAGACATCGGAAAAATCGCTTGGGGAGAAGCTAAGGAAGGAGTGGAAGCGTAATGGGTAAACAAAAAGCGCTTGAATACGCAGAAGCACGGTTGGCGGAAGCAGAGGCGGAGTATGCCGAGCTTGAGACGGTATATGGCGGGATTTAGCGCATCACGAAACATAGCGGATATATGGAAGCTACGGAAATGATCGAATACCTGAAGGACTACGAAAAGGGAGTGGATGCGCAATGAAGTTTATTCCGAAAGCACCGCGCAAGTTAGTGCATGGCGATAAGTACGTTGGTGGCGATAGTGAGGCGGGTACTTTGTTGAGCGCCGGCGACAATTGGTTTTTTTATTGGGATTCAAAACTCCATTCAAAATTATTTCCGGCAGATTTAGCGCTCAATAAGATCACACAATTACGAAAACTCGACGAACCAAAGGCGCCAGCACTAAAAATCGCCTTCATCGGACCTATGCGCTCGGGCAAATCCGAAGCCGCGCGCTACCTTGCGGAAACTTACGATTTCGAAAAGGTCTCATTTGGCGACCACTTGCGCTACTGCGTCGAAACCGTATGGGGCGTCAATGAAACCGGCGTAAAACCTCGCGCTCAATTGCAACAACTCGGACAACTGGCGCGACAATTCGATCCTGACGTTTGGGTAAAACCGCTAGCTGCGAAAGTGTTCCAACTTACCGCAGGTAACGCCAATCGAGAGCGCCAGGTTAGCGTAGTGATCGACGATCTGCGTCAACCTAACGAATACGAGTGGTGTAAAGCGAACGGATTTACGATTGTACGCGTGATTAGTAGTCCGGAAGCGCAGAAAGAGCGCATTGAGGCGTTAGGTGAAACATACAATCCGGCGCATTTGGCGCATGAGACCGAGCAGCACCACGCTAATTTTGCTCCGGATCACTTACTGATAAATGTTACGGGCACTTCGCTTGATCAGTTACACGCGCAATTGGATGCGTTAATCGAGCGCTTGGCTCACGAATATTACGAAAGTGCAAAGGAGCGTGAATGAATGGGCGCAGTTAAGGCGGATTTACACGCAAAATCACGACGGCTTGCGGAAACTTACGCATTAGATACGCCGGATGGCGTTAAAAAGTTGTTTTCGCATACTCACGCGCTGCGCAAGCTCGTCGAAGGTGGCGATTTTGACGCAGTGGACCTGTTAATCGATATGGCTACGGCCGTGGAAATGGCGAAATTGACGAAAAGGCAGCGTGAGGTTTTGTACTGGCGCTATGAGGTGGATCTTTCGCAGGAAATGGTCAGTGAAATATCCGCAGTTCGACAACAATCCGTTGATGATGTAGAAAACGCGGCATTCCGCGACATTGCGGCCGTGTACGAATCATGGGCGCGACGGGGCGAAGGTTATGCGGTCAGTGACGTATTGGAATCGAGTTTGGCGCAATGGAGCGCAGAAAGCGAAGGTAGTTAATTTGGAAAAGATTAAACAAGCTCGAACAGGTGCGGCAAGTGGTGAGGGATACTCGAAAGAAAGCCTTCAAAAGGTCAAAGAAATTGTTGAATCCGCAGCAAAATACATTCCGCAAAAGATCGAAGCTAACGTGGAGCAGATAAACGAGCTACTTGATATTACTGAAAGTTATAAGGCGCCGGATGCGCTAATGAAGATACTGTTTGATTGTGAAAAGCGTGAGGAATTATTTCGATCTATGCTCGAGCTATTTCGATATGAAATGGATAAAGATTGGTTTCATGCCTACTTTCAAGATGAACACGCTGATCGAAAGCAAAAGAAGCAAGATTTTACGCCTACATCGATATCTAATTTATTAGCGAATATTACTGGGGCGCCATCAGACGGTATGTATTATGAACCTTGCGCAGGTACGGGCGGTCTTACGATTGCAGCATGGCACAATCACCGCATACAACACTCACCATTTGAATACAAACCTTCTATGTATTACTACACAGTTGAAGAACTATCCGAGCGAGCACTACCTTTCCTACTATTCAATTTGATGATCCGAGGTATGAATGCAACCGTCGTCCAATGCGACGTTCTTTCTCGAGAAGCGAAAGCAGCGTTCTTTATTCAAAACGACAAAGATGACCATATGTTGTTCTCGTCCCTCAATGTCCTTCCTTATTCAAAAGAAGTTGAAGAGTATTTAGCGATTAAATTTACGGATGAAGTCATTTATGGCCCGCATATCGAGAGTACTGCTTGGCCGGTTGCTCTAGGTGGGGACGGTCATACGCCAATCGATTTCTCGGAGGTACTAAATGGTTAAATTTGATGATTATTGCGAAGAATGCGGCCATGATCCGGAAGATTGTCGATGTTGTGCTTGTTGCGACGGTGGTCATGTAGAGGATCAAGACGAAGAAACTTCGCTCGAAACGCTGGCCAATTGGCAAAGCGAAGAACTACGCAGCATGTAACCAACTAAAAATACGGAGGTCGCGTAATATGTTCAAACTAACCACGCCAGGAATTGCAAAATCGACGCTAGGTACGGCTAATGCGGTTGTCGATGCAATACAGAGCGCTTTAATTGCGCGAGATATCGGAATTACCGGAGTTACCGCGTCAATCGAACGCCGTTTCGACGGTCAACACGAATTAAGTGCGCGAGTCGACGGTACTGACGGTATCCGTGCGTACATTAACTTACCAATCGAATCACCAGTACTCGTAACCACGGAGGTAGCGCCAATTGACTGAATTAAAACCTAACCGACCGCTTGAGTCTATCATTAACGAAGCAAACGAGATTATCGAACAAACGAAGAAAGGCGAGCTAGATCGTGGTCCACGAATGGACCGATTAACGGAACTTTGCGATGATTTAGCGTTAACTGCCGAAGAATATCGCAACAAAGATAACATTTATGCGCTGATAGAACGCCTCACCAACGCATTATTACACGAAGAACTGACGGATCCGACGCCCTGGAAGTCGCAGCAGTCGGAATATCCGGTATATAGCGAAAACATGCTAGATAAAAAGTCGCAAAAGAACGTCCCGCAAGAATTGGCGTCGGAATATGGCATGGACCGTAAGAATCATGGCCGTCCAGTACGCCGGAAACGGACTAAATCGGAGTTGGCTTTCGCGGATCGTACTGTAAAATCACGCGAACGAGCGCGAAAGGCGAGTTACCGAGCATTTGTACAAGGAGAAGACGTACCGGTGAGGTTGCGGGTGAGCGTCAAATAACCGTTAGGGCGCCATTGCGGCGCCTTTACTTGTGACTTTTACCCGAAAAATACACCAAAACACGGAGGTAACGCCATTTATGACGAACCACAGATTGATTGATATCCGCACTGGCGAAGATTTGACACCTGATTACACGATTCGAAGCAATAAACAGGTGGACGCATACCGCGCAAAACAGCGCCTGGAGCAAGGTTACAATTTTACTCGCTTTGTTGCGTCTCATCACGATCCGATTCTGAACGTAATCCGGGACCTTTCGCTCGTCGAGGCCGGCGTAATTCTACGTCTGCTGCCGCATATCAAGACGCAAACTGGTGGACGGGTCACGCTGACTACCGAAGAGATTGCGAAATTGGTCGGTCGTAGTCGCAGACGGCTCGATGAGTCGCTAAAAGCACTATGTGACGCAGGAATTTTAAGCAAGCAGCGCACTGGCAAGGGGAACGTGTATACCGTGAGCGAAGAACATCATTCTTACGGTGTTTCATTAGGAAAAGGCGCTAGATTTACGAAATTGTATCGTGAGGCTGCGGATCACTTGCTCGCAGAAGTATCGCTCGAGACGGCCGGTTTCCTTTACAAGATTCAACCGTTCTTGCATTACGAGCTTTGCTTCTTAACGAGTACTCCGGAAGCGCCGACAGATGCAATGGAAACGATGACGATCGCTGAAATGGCGTTCCAAATCGGGTTGAGTGAGAGCGAAGTTAAGCGTCATTTGGCCGTATTACGTCGATTAGGCGCATTGATGCGTGTGTCTACCGGTGAACGGACCGGCTATATCGTACATCCGGATCTTATGTTTAGGTTGGCGCAAGAAACCGATTGGTCGACGAAGATGCGCAGCATGTTTAAGAGCTTAACGAAATAAGTACGAAATCAGGCGCCTTCGGGCGTCTTTTATTTTGCCTAAGTAAATGGTCGGAAATGACCGTACTATAACGCACCATACCGACATACTCGCATATAGCGGTACCTACTAAAACTACGGTTGGTGGGCGGTAAATTACGCGTAGAATCGAAAGTGGTTGAAAAGATCGCGGTAGGGCTGCGGTGAATATCGGGAGTTAGCGATAGAGGGCGTCAGGTTACGCTGATTGGCGCCGGAATAAAGGTGATAAATGGGCCATTCCTTTATCGCGTTAAATCGACCACAGGGTCAAATTCGTCCAATTGGTCGCCAAAACAGGGTCAAATTCGTCCAATTGCAAAAGTGGCTTGCGCCTTAGAGCCGCAACGGTTTCCGGCGTTTTTGAACAAAAAGTTCTCTTAGTCTTAGAGAGCGCAATAAATTCGCTATTAAAACAGCTCGACAAGTAATCGAAGGGTGACGGTAGGAAATGCTAGGTTACGCAGGTGAGCGAGTGATATCGAGGTTATCGGTAATAGCGTAGATGACGAGTTTCTTCATTATATAGATACGTGTGACGCGATAGCGGCACCAGTACTTAATTCTTGATCTTTATTAAGAACTAGCGGTCTTTGTCTAACGACAAATTCCGCACGGGGTTTATTAACGTAGTTATTAGCAGTTGGTAGTGGGTGTAGGCGATAGTCAGCGTAAGCCTACGAAAGTAGGCGCCAATATCCGCAGATTAACGCTAATAAAAATAATTAAATTTATTTTATGCAGTTTGCCTGTTAAAAGCGCTAATTGTTGTCTTTACTATATGAGGAAGTATAAACGGTATATTGTCTATTTCAATTACCGAACTGATAAAGAAGTTATTACGAAATAAACACAGCACTTAACGAGGGGAGGACGCAACATGGCGCTAACACCGGAACAACAAGAGGCTATTGAATACCTTAGCCAACCGAAACGATCACGCCTTACTGCCGAAGATATTGCGAAAAGAGTCGGAGTATCTCGTAAGACAATCTTTAACTGGAAGCATGATCCCGAGTTTGCTACGGAATTAAAGCACTCTATTATCGTGGGTACGCAAGACAGATTACCGGAAGCTATGGATGCTATCGCTGATGCGGTCATTGAGGACCGTAACGCGGCAATGGCGAAGATCCTTCTCGAAGCACACGGTATGTTGACGAAGAAGTCGGAAGTAAGCGTAAGTGATTCGAAGGTTATTGATAAGGATGCGCTGAACAAACGACTGGCTGCGATCGTAGCGAAGAGTGGCGAGGGTAGCGATAGAGTGTAAGCTGCGCAGTATTGCGATGTAGTTATATGAAGTAACGCGATATTGTCGTTACACTCTATTGCACTCTCAGTCCGCACACAGCTTCAGACGGAAGGCCTCGGTTTTATTTCGAGGGGCCAGGGCCGTTAACCGCTACTAACCATTGCATATTCGTTGCATAAAAAGCCCGCAATACAGGCGCCAATCGACGGTGTAATGCGGGTTTACATAGCTATGTATATCGTATTCATGCGCAATGATGCGTAGTACTTAGTATAAACGGCTCTACATCAACGTTTATAACGTATTAACCAACGCTACACTACTTGCTTTTGTTGCGTTAAGTATACGGTTTCTATTCATTGCGATATTTGCGGTGCTGATCGAGAACTTGCGCCCCCAAGCGCCCCCTTTTTATAAGCGCCTTCCTGGCGCCATAGAAATCCGCGCATAAAAATTACGTTTCGACTTTCGGCGCCGGCCTTCGCTTTTACTCTATCACATTTCGGAGGTGCTCGCTATATGACGCAAGCTGAACGAGAGTTACGTCGCAAAGCCGTATTCGAACGAATCATTGCGAGAAACGGCGACGCCAATCGTAAATTGGCGCAATCTTAACACCGCGTCCCTGGTAAGACGATAAACTGCGCCTACTCCGTACCGAGCGCTCGGTAGAAAAGGGGATTCGCTTGCTCGCGAGTCTCCGGTATGCGCTGACTTCGGTTATAAGTGCAATGTTGCAACATCACCGGTCGAGTTTCAGCGTTCTCGTTAAAAACGCGAGGTACATATACCGACCAATGCAAGTCGTGAAACTGCGCTATCACACATTACCGTATCGAGTAAGATCGCGAACACTGCTCGATAAAAAAGAGGCTTTGCGCAAATTGCGTGATGTCAAAAGCCGGTTTGGAGACTTTCCGGCATCTTTACGCCGACTTCGGTTATAGGCACCTACATATCGACCTGAACACGTCGTTAAACTATTCGGATAACAGGCGATATACTGCGACTGCGCGGGGTATCGCCTTATTTTATCTACGGATACTTACGCAAGTTCGCGCCCGGTCTTATACGGCGTTGATTGGCGCAAGCACCCGTAATCAAACTCGGAGGTGTTCGGATGCAAATCGCAATCCTTAAATGCAAGAAAGATTTTATCCTCAATGGCGGCCCTGCAAAAGATCCACTTTTCGCTAAAGTCGACGATATCGTCATTGGCGCTTACATCGAAAAGAAGAACGAAGTGTTAACACTCGTCGAGGGCAAACATGCGTGCTTTATCGAGCTTGATAAGCCGAATGGGTACGATCATTTCGACTTAGAAGCGGTAATTCCCGAAAACACACTCGCTGATTTGCGCAAAGTATACGCAGAACGACGCAAGTATTCGTAACTTAACGCAAAAAGACGCCCGAAGGCGCCTCATAAGCACAGATCATCGTAACCTGCGTCAATATTCGATTGCTCGATCCCGAGGTACGCGAGTGTTTCGTTAAAGTTCGAGTGATTCAGCATTTTCATTAGCAACGGCAATTCCATACCGTTGATATAGCGATGATAGGCGAACGTCTTACGCAAGCTGTGCGTACCGATGTTATACCGCTTGTCGATGCCCGAGCGTTTGGCCGCCGCCTTCAATAACCGATTGGCGTTCGTACGGTCAAGCGCTTTGCTGGCGTCCCGTTTGCTCGGGAAAAGCCAGTCGCCGTCTTGCGCATCTTCCGGAATCAATTCGGCAGCCGCGTTTTGTACTGCAGCGTTCCATTTGATTTCCTTACGCTTGCCGGTCTTTTGTTCTCGCGTGATATAGCGCGTTTGATTGCGAACATCTCCGACTTTGAGCGCCAGGATATCGCTAATCCGCAAACTACTGTTTAATCCGATCCGGACGAGCAGTTGATCGCGGCCATGCGTGGCATTTACGAATTTTTGGATATCGGCAATCTCTTTAATCGGGTTTACGATGTTCATTTTAGTTTCGCTCCTTTACGCTACTCTACAATATTGTGTAGCGTTATTTATAATTACATAATAGCACGCCGTTTGCGCTCCTGCAAGCGGTTTTTACTTTATTTCGGGGAGGTGAGCGACATATGGCATGGGTTGACGGTAAGTGGTTAAAACGCCCCGAGCGTGCGGAATACATCGAAGTCCTGCGGGAATCGATCTTGAACATCACTGAAGCGGACGATACCGAAAAGCTCGCGTGGATTGACGAGTATGATCGCCTCACCCGCATCCACCGCGCTGAAGTTGATAGCGTGTACTTCAATTACGAGTACTTCGGTGAAGATGCGAACCCCGATAATCAAGGGAACTGGATTCCGGCGGGCGCCGTGGCCCCGGACTTCCACCGCGAGCTTGGCGCCATCATGGACGAAGTATCGCACAAAAAACGAAATAAGCGCGTCGCGGCCGCAGCACCTCGCTCACATGCGAAGTCTTCGTACTTGTCGAAAGGGTATCCGATTAAGGAAATCGTGTACCGACTCCGAAAATACATCATCATCATTTCGGAAACGCCGTCTGTATCGAAGGCGAACATCGAGTGGATATCGTTGCAACTGAAGCATAACGAAAAGTTGCGTGCTGACTTCGGTCCTTTATTGGATCCGAAACAGCAAATGAACCCTCGCGACAATTCCGAAGAGTTCGTAGCGTGGGAGCCGCGCGATAACGGTACCAAGCAATATAACCTGGCATTAGTACAAGCTGCTTCGTCAGGACAGGCGTTGCGTGGTCGAAACTGGAACGGTAATCGTCCGGATTTGATTATTTGCGATGATGTCGATTCAGAAAAGAACAACAACACCGAGCAGTTACGAAGCGAGCTGAAAGAATGGTTTCGTAAGGTCGTTATTCCGTTAGGTGATCCGGAAGGTAAGAAAACAGCGATCATCTTCATGGGTACGACAGTTCACGCTGATTCGCTACTTATCGAGATCATGAATAACCGGGGCGACTTTGAGTCGAAGAAGTACAAGGCTTTGATTTCTCCGCCTGATCGCGCTGACCTTTGGGAACAATGCCGCGAGATTTACCAGGACCGAGAGAATCCCGATTCAGAACGCCTAGCCGAGCTATTCTATACTGCACATCGCGAAGAAATGGACGCCGGTTCCGAAGTATTGTGGCCGGACGTGCAGCCGTTATGGAAATTGATGAAGATCAAGTGGGACGACGGCAGTAAAGCATTCTCGACCGAGTACCAAAACGAACCAATCGACGCAGAAAGCGCCATTTTCGACCTAGAATCTTATCGATATTGGGACGCAAGCGTCGAAGAAGGGCGCCGGCTTACGTTAGAGCGCTTTAAATCCGGTGATTACTTCCTTTATCTCGGCGTCGACATGGCGTTCGGGAAAAAGAAAGGCGATTATTCCGCATTGGTACTGCTCGCTAAACACCGAGTCACTAACGTCGAGTACGTCGCTTATTCATGGGGTGACCGAATCGGTATCGACGCTTTCTTAGCGCATATCTGTACGGTAGTCGACGAATGGCAACCGGATGGTATCGCTGCTGAAGCGGTCCAGGCGCAGGAGCACGTAGTTGATCAACTTATCGAGAAGCTACGAGAAATTGGTTATCCTGCGAAGTCTCGCGTACACAAGTATTATCCGAAGGGTGATAAGTTGCTACGCATTGAGGCGATGGAACCGGATTTAGCGACCGGCCAACTCATTCTAGCGAAACGACACGCCTTATTGCTCGAGCAAATGGAGCGATTTGGTTCGAACTCGCACGATGACTTACCGGATGCGATGCACATTGCACGTACCCTTACAAAGAAACGTCGTAAACGAATTACTTCGAAGCCTAAATGGGCTTGATATACGTTAGTTGAAATAAAACGAAAGGAGGCGATAGCTTGACGGACATGTTTAAACGAGGCGCTCAATTCCCGCCCGAATCCGATATACCGAGATTAGTGCGATATAAGCGTGGTGCTCATGCGTTCCACGGTAACCATCACGAGATATACGAAAGAATCTCCGAATTGATCGCAGACACCCCTCACCAATCGCAATTATCGAAGCTCTATATCGCGGCGAATATCGTACCTATCCTAGCGATGAAGCCCGCTGATTTGCTTGTTGGTGAGCCACCGATTTACAAATCCGGTAAGCCCGATGCGTCTCCGGAACAAAAAGGCTTATCGCGAATCGTCGAAGAGAACGATTTAACGACGTTGCAGCACGAAATGGTGACGGCAATGGCGTATCGTGGCGATGGTTGGCTAAAAGTTCGGCTTGATCGCAGGCACGATGCTTCCGTACTTACCGAGTTAGGCTTACCTGACTTACAGCAAATTGAATCAATTATCGAATCGGTCGATCCTTCGAATGTTTTCCCGGAACTGTCCAACTCTTCCGGCCAGCAGAAGTTCAAAGCGATCAACGTATGTTGGGTCGAGACTATCCTTGATACCTCGCCGATTCTCCGAAAAGAAAAGGAACGCTTTATCTTACACGTCGAACGCCACTTACCAGGGTATATCGTTTATCGCGATTTCCACTTAGTAGCGCCAACCCGGCGAATGCAAGACGGAGTTTTCATCGATATCTTTTCGATTGGCGATGAGATCGAGTTAGAAAATCATATCCAAGCGACCGGCGTACAGGACTTCTTAGTCAAACACGTACCTTACGCAAAATCGGGCGACCGGTGGGAAGGTATTTCGCTGACCGAGCAGATTGATCCCTTACTTGCGACAATCAACGACACGCTAACGCAAATCAGTTACGTACTCGCTAAACACGCGGATCCTACGATGTATGGTCCGGACTTAGACGAGATTGGCGAAACGACTCGCGTCGGTGGCCGGTATATCGAAGTTGAGAAGGAAGACGTAGCGCCAGGTTACATGACGTGGAATGCGCACTTGGACCTTAACTTCAAGTTGATCGATAAGACATTAGCGATGATCTTCCAACAAGCGGAGACACCTCAATGGGTTTTCGGTACCACGCTAACTGCGGACGGTGGCGGAACCGGTACGTCGCATACGGACTCCGGCGCTATTAGAGCGCGATTCTTCCCGCTACTTTCGAAAGTCAATCGCATTCGAGCACAGGTCGATCGTGCTTTACGCGATTCGCTTTATCATGCGCAATTGCTCGAACAGCAGCAATATCGCCAGCTCGGCGTAGACAAGTACGAAGTAGACTATCCGGAAATCGCATGGCGCGACGGTTTACCACGAGACGAGAAATATGACGCAGAAGTCGTAAGTGCTCGTACTAACGGGATGCCTACGATGTCGCAAGCGGAAGCCATTAAATATCTCGACGGCAAGAACGACGATAAGGCAGAAGCTACGATTCAAGCGATTAAAGGCGACAGTGATCGCCTAAAAGGTACCGTCGATGCTTCGATATTCAATACGCCATTACCGGAAATTAGCGTACCCGACGAAAGCACATAACAGGAGGCGGTTGAGTGGAAGACATTCGTGAGTGGCCGCAACCTGAATATGATTACAATACTCGTCGATTAGTCGCTATTTACCGGGAAGGTATCCAGGCAATTAAGACGCAACTGGACGAAATGCTCATGCAAGGCGAATTAGATGACGCTAGGTTTTTAGCGCAAATGATGGCGCAGTATGAGCAAATCGTAGCGCAACTGAACAGTGACGCATCTCAATGGGCGCAGGACGTCTTAACCGAGGTATATCAAAACGGCGTTGAAAATGGGGCCTTTGCTACCGGAGCTACTTCGGAAGTTGTCGCTAACATTTCGCTATCACGACCACATCGCTTGATGGCGAATGCCTTTATTGCGGATACACAAAGTGATTTATTGAAGATGACGCAATATGTCGATGCTCAAGTCCGGACAGCGGTACAAAGCGCAGTCGGGCAAGCAATCCGAAATAGAATCGCACGAGGCGATAATAACGTCGGTGTGATAAAGGGCGATATCCTGCGTGATTTACGCAAGCAGTTCGCTGAAGCAGCAGACACGGTGATTATCGATAAACTTGGACGTGCTTGGACGGCGGAACGTTACGCAGACATGATCGCCTATACGAAACAAAAAGACGCACATGACGAAGCTACTCGCATTGAGGCGCTTGATCGTGGCGTCGAATACGGCTTGATTGTCGGACCTAGCGCAACTGACGCATGTAAGTATCACATCGGTCGTATCGTTAGGTTAACGGAAGCCGGCGACGATCAGTACATGACGCTAGACGAGCTGAAGGCGTCGAATCAAATCTTCCATCCGAAGTGTCGCCACCGAGTTGTACCTTACGCCAATCCCGATAATCTTTCGGACAAGCGCAAGGATACGGCAGCATCGCAAGAGCGTTTAGGACGTGCAGCGATAGACTCCGGTAAGCGAAACCCGAAACTCGATGCAACTCAGGGCGCCAATTAGGCGTCTTTTTACATCCAACACGCTGACGACGCTAAAAGCTCATGGTCGTTACACCTAATAGTCGACGGACTTTAAACGGAGGTAAGCACATGGAACCGACTCAAACGACTCCACCCGATACAGCACTGGAAACACCGCAAGGCACTGACCCAACCGCACCAAATCCGCAGGGTAGCGACACGCCGGAACCACTTGCACCGGAAAAGACATTTACGCAAGCTGAGTTAGAAGACGTCTTAAAGCAGCGCCTTGCACGCGAAGCTAGTAAATACAAAGACTACGATGAAAAGGCAAAACGTCTCGAAGAACTCGAAAAGGCTGCGGAAAAACAGCGCTTGGACAATCTTAGCGAAGCAGACCGCTTGAAAGAGCTTGCTGAAACGAAAGATAACGAGGCAAAAGAACTCGCCGACAAGCTCGCTAAACTCGAACAAAGTTACGAGAGCGAACGCAAACAATCGGCATTTAAACAAGTTGCATCAAGCGGAGATTTTAACCTTAGCGCTGATCGCGTAGAAGCTGCGCTTAAACTCGCTGACTTATCGGCAGTTGAAAAGGCGGAGGACGGCGGTTATGACGTCAAAGGCGTAATTCAATCGCTTGTTGAGACATATCCTTTTTTGATTGAAAAGGCAGAGGCGCAACCAATTGGCAAACCCGTTCCCGGATCAATCGACTTACCAAAATCAACAGAAGAGCAGCTCGAAGTACTGCGTGTAAAAGCAAAGAAGTCGGGTAATCCAAATGACTTAGCAAAGTATGCAACCGCAAAACGCGACTTAGGACTGTAATCTAAACTACGGAGGTAATACCACATGTCACAAATCCAATCAAAACTCATCGTCGGTAAACAAGAATCGATTACGGACGAATTACTACTTTTAAACCCGCATCAAACACCCACTCTATCCCTTATTGGATTTAGTGATTCAGTATCGGACACTAAGCACTCTTGGTTCGAAGATGAAATGGTTTCTTTCGAAACAAAAGCCACTGCAATCGCAGTTATTGCCGCAACAAAAGTTGTTGTAGCAGACCCATCTATTTTCCGTATTGGTGATGTAATCAAGACGGGTGAGGAGCTTCTATATGTTTCGGCAGTCGATTTGGTTGCTAAGGAACTCACAGTAGCTCGTGGTTATGCAGGAACAACTGCTGCTGAAATCAAAGCTGATGCAAAAGTCGAACTTCAATTTGCTGAAGGTGTCGAAGGTGCAAAAGCGCGTGAAGCTCGCTACAAGGCTCGTAAACGTGAAGACAATTTCACTCAGATCTTTGACGATTCTATTGATATCTCAAATTCCGCTTTGGCTTCTTCGCATATCGGTATTGACGACCTGTATGAGTACGAAAAGCAGAAAAAACAACTTGAACTTGCGCTCAAAGTTGAAAAAGCAGTGATCAACGGTAAGAAATACGAAAACGGTTCTGTACGACAAATGGCTGGTCTCCGCGACTTCATCAAAACAAACGTTGCAGACGCTGCCGGATCTGCCGTGAGTCTTGAAAAGATCACAAATGAACTTGAGAAAATCTACACTGCCGGTGGAATGGCTTCAGGATCAGATTACGTCATCATGGTCGGTGCTAAACAAAAACGAGCGATTTCTACGTTCGGTGCCGCCGCAGTCGATATTGCTCGTGAAGATCAAAAGCGCGGAACCGTCGCTAACGTTCTTGTAACTGATTTCGGAGAGTTCCCAGTTGCGTTGAACAACAACGTTGCTCCTGATGAGTTATTCATCATCGACCTCAACCGTATCGCTATTAAACCGCTTCGTGGCCGTGACTTCAAACACGAATACCTCGGTAAAGTCGGCGACTCAGTGCAGGGTACAATCGTCGGTGAGTTCACGCTCGAACTACACCAAGAAAAAGCACACGCTCGCCTTAAAGGCTTGGCGTAAGGAGGCGAAGGTAGATGGCAAAGTTTAAAAGCGTCTACCCCTCGCTAGGCTTTTATGTCGACGAACAATTGCATAACTTCACGGAAGGGCGCTATGAGACGGACGAACCAGCCTTCATCAACGTCCTTTCGAAGTTAAGCGATGTTACTCGCGAGGATGTAGCCAACGAACCACCTGCACCAAAAGCGAAGCCACCGGTCAAACCGAAGGCACCGCCTAAAGCGAAAGCAACAGAAGCGAAGGCAGCCGAATAACTAAACACTTACGGAGGTGAACGGTAATGGCCGTATTCGACGAAACACTCGCTGATCAGTACGTAAATAGCTACGTTGCGGATCCGGAAGAGTGGCGGGACACTGCGCCCGAAGACAAGCAACGGTATTTCAACATCGCGGAACGTACACTAAGCGGCAAGTTTCGCGGTTACGTCATTCCGATCGATGCCGTACATGATTTTGCTGCTACGCTAGCTACCGCATTTAGCGATACCAACAAGCTCCGCCAGCAAGGGGTTTCTAACTTCTCGCTGTCGGGCGCTATTAGCGTTGGGTTTAAGGATGGCGCCAAAGAACTCGATCAACTTATTACTAAGCACATTCGAACGATGGTTGCTGACGCCAATCCCGATAAACCGAAGCCTGGTGGTCGCGTGAAATGGACGGTGGTTTGATATGGCGTTAATTCCGCTAAAACAACGTGTGGTCCGCAAGGTTGCGGGGATTCCCGATGACTTTGGATATGCGGAGACAATCGAAGAGGCGCTTAAATGCCGCTTTGAAAACAAAGTCGAGAAGATTACGACGCCTAACGGAGACGAATATGTTTCCGGAGGGCGTTTTTATTTCGCCAAATCGCAAGCCCTGTCGTATGACGACGCTTATACCTATACCGATGAATATTCGCCAGTTACCGAATATCGCCCGAAGTTAATCGAAACAGTACGCGGGTTTAACGGCAAGGCGCTCATTAAGCGGGTGTTCGTATGAGCATTGATTTTACGATAAAGGGTTCGCAAGATTTGATGGGCGTGTTACGCGAGACCGATAAACGCCTAGTCCGCGGTGCTAGAAATGGTATCGAAGAAATTCTCGATGACTGGCGTGTGGAAGCGATGGATATCGCCCCTTATCTCACAGGAACGCTGCATGATTCGATACATGCGGAACCTGTTGCGAATGCTTTAAAGATCGGCGACGTATCCGGTACGATTTCCGCCAACGCCGTCAAAGACGGATTTAACTACGCTTACTACATCCACGAAGAATCGAAACGAGCGGTGTCGGGCGATCCGGAGTTTCTCGAAACACCAACGAAAGAGAACGCCGCCCGATGGCAAACGATATTTGACGAAGCGGTTAAACGCGAAGTAGGAAAGTGGTGGGAATAACCGATGGCAAACACTAACGAAGAATTAGCGGCACTATCGCAGTTACTCAAACCACTGCTGCCTGCTAACGCAAAAATCGCATTACAAAACTTTCCGGAGAAACCCGTCAAACAGACGCTAGTCCTTCGTAGCTTACCCGATGAAGTGACGCCAATTGCGTCGGGAATGACGCGGACCATCCGGTCTTATCAAATATTTTACGTCGATGATCGCATCGATACGGCACAGGCAGTAGGGGACGCCCTTAAAGTCTATTTAGCGCAAACCATTTCCATACCGGTCAATGCGCAGACGCTCGCTTTCATGCGAATCAGTTCGATCACTGGTGGTAAGCCGTTCAAAACGGAAGGTAGCGCCCCACTCGACGGCGTTTTCTTAACGATTCAATCCACTTCGCATACTGCGCGGAGTACAGAAGTATATGAAACGATGCAACACGCCTCTCTCGAAATCAATTGACTTCGGTAGAGGTTTTTTGTTGCGCAAAAACAGGAGGTTAAAGCATGGCACAGATTACGGATAAAGGCCGCCCCGGCGTATTTTTCACGTTCGCCGAACTCGCTACGTCACGCCTTAGTGACATCGAAGGTACGGTCGTCCTGATTGCGTCGAACTACGTGGCGCCAGTGTTAGTCAATCAGACGTACGTGTTTACGTCAGCTCGCCAAGCCCGCGATACCATGACGGTCGCAAAAGCGGATGCAGTCGTCCAGGCGTTTAATGGCGGAGCATCGCAAGTAATCGTTCGAACGGTACCTGCTACGCCAGTCGCCGCAGATTATACGGCAGCACTCGCAGCACTCGCTACACAACGATTCCAAGTCATTGCGCTTGATCACGAAGTAGCGGATTCAGTCGTTGCGACATTCAAGACGTGGCTTTCTGACGAACGCACACTTAACGATCGATACGTTTTCTTCGTCACAGGCGGAAATGCAGCGCGTGATGCGAAACCGGATATGGGGATTGCAGCCGCAATTGCGAACAAAGACGACTTCATCGTGCAAGCAATCAATGCGCCTAAGTTCGGAAGCGTGACGCGGTCAAGCGGATTAAACGCGCCGTCTCTCGCAGGACAGATCGCAGGTTCGAATCTTGGCGACAGTTTCACGTATACCGAGATTTTAGACGCTACTGACGTCAATGTCGCGCTATCGCCGGCAGACGTAAAGGCAGCGCTCGTAGCCGGAGCATTCGTTTACGAGTTTAATGGCGACTTTGTACGAACAGTCCGCGGAATTACGACAAGTGGCGCGAAGTTGCGCAAGTCGTTATTGAAACAGACGATCGTACGCGACGTTAAGCAAGAAATCGAAAACAACTGGATTGGTAAGAAAGCGAATGGTCCTGCGCAACGTCTCTCGCTAAAAGGGACGCTCGAAACTTACGTACAAACACTTGTAAATGCCGGTGTTATCGCAGAAGGATTCACGGTTGGTGTTACTCGCCCTGAAGGCGCGGACGCCGACCAAGTGGCCGTCGAAATGATGCTCGTATTCCAAGACACGATGGAAGAAGTTTACGTTTCTGTCGGATTCACTAACTAAGGAGGTAACGCCGCATGAATGATTTTGAACCATTATTAGGCACCTACGGCAAACTATATGCGAATGGTGTCGAGTGGCTCGGCGTTTCGAAGTTCGAAGCAGGTCTTGAGCCAGCATACGAAGACTTCAAAATGGCAGGCAAATTGAACACTGGTAAGAAATACGCCGGGTACGAGATTAGCGGAAACATGACTTACTACAAGAAAGCCGGTAAGGATCCGTTCAAGTTCTCGGACTTCCAAAAGGCTTCTCGTAAAAATCCACGTATCCAGGACATGCTCTATATCTTGGACGATCCACAAGAAGGCGTCGTAGCCTATCGCTTTAAAAACGTTCAATTCGGAAAAGTCCCGATTATTAATGCTGAAGTTGGCGCTTTGGTCGAAGACGAATTGGAGTTCTTCTGCGACAGTTACGTACCGCTCTCAGCTTCAGACTTGAAATAACAGGCGCCTTCGGGCGTCTTTTCTATTACTTAATTTATAGTCGACGGACTTTAAACGGGAGGTCCTCACATGGCTAAAACAATGGATAAATCAAAAATCGACTTACTTCTTGGCTTCGATCTAGTTGCTCCTAAGGAAATCACACCATCACAGCGCATCAAAGACCTTGGTATTACGATCACTGTCAAACCTTTGGACGAAGATCAGTTTAAAGAAGTCCGCGCTTCAGCAGTCAGCGCAGACGGTAAAGCAGACGAGTTCAAAATGGCGACTAAGACAATTCAACTAGCTCTCGTCGATCCATCACCGGAAGAATTAATGAACGCGACAGGTTCGTTAACACAAGAGCTTGCGATTAAAAAGATTTTCAACGTTGGTGAGCGAGTTTCGATGTCCGAAGAAATTATGAAGATTTCCGGATTCGGGCCTGTCCAGGAAGAAGTAGAAGACTTAAAAAACTAATCCGGTCGGATAATTTTGAGGCGATTCTTTGTCATTATGCGTGGCAAAATCACCACAAATTTCCGGCCGAAGTATTAGCGCAACGACCTCGCCATCAAGCGTTTATTTTAGCTTCAGATTTAATCGTTGCGGAAGAACAAGCGAAAGCAAACGCAAACAGTAATTAACCCCTTTCGCTAACTGACTTGGCGTGTCGTGGGTAAGCGGCGCGCGACGTAACTTAGCGAAAGGAGTGAACTGGGTGATTCAACTTAACGGCATAATTCGCCTTAAAGATATGTTTAGTCGACCATTAAAGAACTCGACCGACGCAATGGAAAAATTCGAAAAGCAAACGAAGACCATAACAGGCGGTGTCCGAAACGCAGGACGCGAAATGAGCGCCATGAGCGGACGTGGCGGTAAGCTCTCCGGTGCTTTCGGAAGTATGGCCGCTTCTGCGACCGGACTTTCTACGGCACTTGCGGGAGTCGGCGCAGGCATGGTGGCGATGAATAGCGTCAACCTGGCGATGGACTTCGAGTCTCAAATGTCGACGATCGGCGCCTTAACCGGTTTAGCCGGTAAAGAAATGGCAGAGATGAAAGAGGTCGCAATGGACCTCGGAGCATCTACGAAGTACTCGGCACTAGAAGCAGCGCAAGGTATGGAAGAGTTGCTAAAAGCCGGTATCTCGCCAGCTACGGTAAAAGCCGGAGGACTCGAAGCGGCGCTTAATCTCGCTACTGCAGGCGGTTTGGAACTCGCAGATGCTGCGGAAATCATGTCGACCTCGCTCAACACGTTTAAAGACGATGGTTTGAAGGCGTCAGATGCGGCAAATATCTTAGCCGGCGCGGCCAATGCGTCAGCTACGTCAGTCGGCGAATTGAAGTATGGGCTTTCGCAAGCCGGTACAGTCGCAAGTGGACTCGGACTATCGTTCAAGGATACTTCGACGGCCCTCGCAGTCTTCGCACAAAACGGTATTAAAGGATCAGACGCAGGGACTTCGCTTAAAACGATGCTTGCGAACTTGATTCCGGATACGAAGAAAGCGAACGAGCTATTTATGGACCTCGGTATCGTACTCGAAGACGGTTCGAATAAATTCTTCGATGCGCAAGGCAATATTAAATCGATGGCCGGCATTGCTTCGGTACTTCAGAAATCGTTAACCGGCATGACGCGGGAACAGCGCGCGGCTACGCTACAGACGATGTTCGGATCAGACGCAGTACGCGCAGGTAACATCCTCTACAAAGAGGGCGCAGAAGGCGTCAAGAAGATGCAGAAGGAAATGGCGAACGTCACGGCGCTACAAGTCGCCAAAGAAAAAATGAATAACGCAGCCGGCGCCATCGAGCAGATGAGCGGGGCTTTCGAAACCATGCAAATTGTCATCGGTACGGCCGCATTACCCGCAATCAAAGAGCTTGCGCTATGGATGGCGAACTTGCTCGAGAAGATGCAGCAGTCAAGCGCAATGGACGGTATCACGAACGCGTTAGGAATGTTCGGCGCTACGTTGGTCGCATTGAAAACGCCATTGCTCATTACGGCGGGAGTCATCGCCCTCACTCTTGCTATCGCAGGTATCGGCGCAGTCCTGGGCGTAGTTATCTCGCCAATCGGCGCAGTCGTCGCAGGTATCGCACTCTTCGCAACGGGTATCGCTTACGCGTACAAGCATAGCGAAACGTTCCGCAATGGAGTCGCCGCAGTCGGTACTACGATTAAAGGTCTGTTTGCGATATTTAGCGGCAATACAGCGGGTGGCACGAAATTGCTCGAATCGATCGGGCTATCGCAGTCTACAATCACGACGATCACTGGCGTCATTACAGCGGTGAAATCTACGGTGTTTGCGGGACTTGGCGCGGTGAAGTCGTTCTTCATGTCGCAATTCACAGTAATTAAAACGTTCATGGATACGAATGGACCGGCGATCTTTACAGCGGTTCAGAACGCATTCAAAGTGTTTGCAGCGGTATTCTCCGTCATTTGGCCGGTCATTAAGATGCTCGTCATTGGTACGTGGGATGCGATCAAGAACGTCATTTCCGGCGCCTTGAAAGTGATCATGGGCGTCGTCAACATCTTCACCGGGTTATTTACGGGTAACTTCAGCCGGATGTGGAAAGGCGTCAAGCAAGTGTTCTTCGGCGCAATCCAGTTTATTTGGGGATACATCAACCTCATGTTCGTAGGCCGTATACTCAAAGCCGGTAAAGCGCTATTCACCGGTCTGAAAGCTGCGGTATCGGGCGGTTGGACTGCGATTAAAAACTACTTCTCGAACGGAATCAAGACGTCCGGCGACTACGTAGTTAACGGTTGGGTGAAGATTAAATCGTTCTTCTCCGGTGGTATCGAAGCAATCAAAACGAAAGTATCGACAGGTTTCGGAAACATTACGCGGACTATCGCGGAAAAGCTCACTACTGCGAAAGATAAGGTAGTCGAGTGGGGGCGCAGTATTCCGGAAATGCTTTTTAATGCGTTCAAGAACCGAATCAGTATGCTTTCGTCAATCGGTACCCTCGTTTGGGATCAGATTAAATCTACGCTTCCTAGCGTTGGCAGTATCGTCGATTATGTTTCGGATATGGTCGGTGGTTCTAGTTCCGGCGGTGGCGGCAAGAAAAAGTCCGGCGGTTCTCACTACTCCGGATTATTCAACGTTCCGAATCACGGATACCAGGCGACACTACACTCGGGCGAGTCGGTATTAACCGCTAACCAATCGGCATTACTTCGCAACTCCGGCGTATTGACGCGTCGTAACGGTAATCTCGCAGACGTCAATCCTTACGCTGCTTCTTCAGGCGGCGCAGGGGCTTCGAGTTCTAGTAACGTCGGAGGGCGCAATGTCACGATCAACATGCAAGGCGTAACGATTCGTGAAGAAGCCGACATTAAACGAGTGGCACGCGAACTCATTACGATGATCGACGAGTCAGACGACAGAAACCGGTAGGAGGTAAAGGATGGCAGTAGTCCTAAGTAAAACGAAATCAGGCTTCCACGCAACGCGCGCGGAAGTCTTTATTTATAAATCACGAAAATACGCAGACATGCGCGATAAGAAGATTTCAAGGAGTACGTATTTACGGTTCCCGGTTCCGTCGTCTGTCGGTATTTCCGAGAACACAGCGAATCCCTTTTCGATGGAAGAAGTGCTCGGCAAAGGACAAGTAACGATCTTCAGTGGCGATGAATTGCGGACCTTAGAAGTCGGCGAGTTATTGTGGCCACGCGAGTACGATCCTTCATTCTGTACCTCGAAACCTTCGCGAACACCCGACGAAGCGGCGTCTACCATTAAAAAGTGGAAAGACCAACGTTCGCCAGTCCGCGTCATTATCGGAGAACACGCGCAACTTGCGATGGATTGCACCATTCAAGATTTAACGATCGACTTTGAGCGTCCTGGTCATATTGGTGACGCTTGGATATCGTTCAAACTCGTTGAATATAAAGCGCCAACCATTCGTCGTACAAAAGTCACGATCAAGCGGACCACGAAGAAGAAGCCGGTCAAGAAAGGCAAATCGACGAAGCCGCGCAGTAAGGCGCCTAAGAAATCGACACCACCGGTTTACACCGTGCGCAGAAATGACGTACTGGGTGCGATTGCTAAACGTTATTACAAATCCGCTGACTACAAGTATTACAACGCAATCTATAACGCCAACAAAGCGGAGTTTGCGAAGTATCATCGCAAATACAAGCCACGTAGTCGATTCACGATATATCCCGGCATGAAACTCAAAATACCGAAGAAACCGTAAGGAGGCGATCAATTGGCGAAGATTAAGTATGAATACGATACTAGCGTCGTGGATTTATCGCGCACTCCTTCGGTCAAACTTCGTTATTACGACGGCAAATACGTAACAGACTTTACTTCGATGTCGACCGGTTTCCAGTGGTCCGGTAATAAATCGGATGCCTTCCGCTGCTTGGCGATTGATCTCGTCATGGGTAAAGACGTCAACGACCGCGATTTCGTACCGACAGTAGGGCGACAAATCCGCCTCTATTCCGGCAGCACCGAGCTATTTCGCGGTGCAGTCGTAGAAGTCGAGCGGACTGGCGAAGGAAAGGCGAACGTCACGGTATTCGACGAGCTATGGTATGCCGCTAAGAATACGGTCGATTACGTTGTAAAGGGCGGTACGACGGCGAGTCAGGCGATTAAGGCGTTATGTAAGAAATACGGCATTGCTTACGGATCCATTACCGATACCAAATACAAATTCGGAGTAAAGCGTTTCTTGAAGAAGAGTATCGCGGAAATTTTCGATACTTTGATTTGGGAGACTTACCAGGTAACGGGACGCAAATACATGCTTGAGGTCCGCGGTGGTAAGGTCGTACTCGCGCAAGTGGTGCCCCAAAACGTAAGATTCCGAGTCGAACGCGGGACCAACATGAAAGGGATTTCCGCAACCACTTCGATTGAAGGAATGGCGACGCAAGTCTACATGACCGGCGGCCAGGACGAAATCAAAGGGTTAAAGGTTACGCGGAAAGACGCTTCCGGAATCAAACGCTACGGCATCCTGCAACATGCAGAACACCGCAGTAGCGTAAGGAAAGCGGGCGACTTACTGAAATACGCAGATAAGGCGCTAGCCCGGCGTAATCAGCCGACTCGTACGTTATCGGTTCAAGCGCTAGGTTACTTCGGCGTCAAATGTGGAGATGTCGTTTATATCAAGGATGCCGCAACCGGCGTAAATGGTCGGTATTGGATTACCGCAGATTCGCACACGATCGATAGTAAAGGCAAGCATACGATGGACTTAACGCTCGCTAAGACATGGGCGCTTGATGTTTCGAATTACGAGCCGCCAAGTGAGCCGTCAAATAACGTAGCAACTCCGACCGGCAGTGACGCTGCTATCGGAACGAAGGCGCCGTTCAAAGACTTGACCGCTTTCGTCCGTAAATACGAGACTTCTAACGCAGGCAGTACGTCGATCTATAACGACCGCAAATACGGCGGCATGTCTTATGGATACTACCAAATGGCAAGTCGTGCAGGCACTCCACAGAAGTTCGTACGTGGTTTGTCCGGTAAAGACGACGAAATCTACGAAAGACTGGCGAATAAACTTAGCTCAGTTTCGCAGGTTAACGGTGCATTTGCGAAAGAGTGGTTAGCGGTAGCACAACGATACAAGTCGCGATTCACGGACCTGGAACATGCTTACGCCTACAAAGAGTATTACCAACCTGCTCGCGACGGTATTCTACGCCGTACAGGCATTGACGTGAACAAGCGAAGTTGGGCGATGCAGGCGGCTTTGTTATCGACGGCCATTCAATTCGGAACCGGTTCGTCGACTAGCGCAAAAGGCGCCATTCCGATATTTAGCCTTACGTATAAAAAAGGAATCTCGGACGATACATGGCTTCGTGCTATCTACGCAGACAAGACTCGCAGATTCCCGGTCACGCGGACCCGTTTCGCTAATGAATTAGCGGATGCGATCGCCATGCTGAAGAAGCAACAAGCGGCTATTACTAGAACGAAGCCGACGCCCAAGCCGAGTAGCGCCTCGAAGACGGCCACTCGCGAGAAGATCGTAAAGATTGCGCGGAGTAAAAAAGGTAGATTGCGTTATAACTTGGCAGGCGGTAACCCGTTATTAAACGGCAGCAATGTAGGCGACTGTAGTGACTTTGTTCAATATGTCTATAAGCAAGCGGGCATTGCCGGAACGGTACCGAACTATACGCCGTCTATTTGGGGCAAGTACACGAAAATCAGTCGTAGTTCAGCGCGACCAGGCGACCTAGTGTTGTTCAGCGGAACTATTCCGGGACGCGGGCGCGGCATTCCGTCACACGTCGGTATCGTATCCGGAGACGGAAACATGGTCAACCTGCAATCGTACGGCTGCAAGGAAGAGAAGTACGGGTCCGGCTATTGGGGCAATTACCTACTCGGATTCGTTCGAGTATTAGATTAGGAGGCGGCATATGGAAAGTAGACAGAATCTAGGCGCCGACTTGCGCCGAGTTGTTAAGAAATACGGTTACAACAAAGCGCTAGATATCGAATTGGGTACGGTCCTATCCGTCAATCCTATTTCTATCGCAGTCGACGGTGTAAACGATATTTTAGAGGCCCACGAAGTTAAAGTGGCGCAGCAGTTAATTAATCGAACTGTTTCGGTGACCATCGCAGGCACACCTACGGATATCGATTATCCGATGCAATTAGAAGAATCCGATCGAGTCGCGTTGATTTACGACGTTGACCGCGGGTTCTTTTTCGTTGTCGATAAGGTCATTGACGGGGAGGACATCTAATGGCGTTTACTCCGCAAGAATCCTTTAACGATGATTTCGATGAGTTCGAAGCAGACGCCGTCGAGGCGGAAGAAACAATCACAATCGCTCCTTCGCAAACCTGGCGAATCGACTTCGCTAACGGGCGTTTAACTCCGGCAATCATCGATGGAAAAGACGCAGTCATGCAAATGGCCGCTATTGTCGTTCAGACGCAACGGGGGCGCCACTATATCTACGATGAAGATTTCGGTGTAGGAGCTGACGAGATAATCAGCGCTAATTTACCGACTGCTATCGCAATGGACGAAATGTCGCAAGAAGTCGCAGAGGCGCTCGAGCAAGATGACCGTGTAGACAGCGTCATTTCTGTTGCCGTCGATATCGTAGATGGCGTAGCTACCGTTGATCCTGTAATCGAACTTGTCGAAGACGGTACCGAAAGTGAATTCGAAGGTGAGGTAGACTAATGGCTTTTACAGATGTATACGAAATTAACAGCGATTTATTCGGTCAGATATTGGAATCAATGCTAGACCGATTACCCACTAATATAGATTCCCGTGAAAGTTCGGTAGCTTACGCCTTACTGGCGCCAATCGCCGCTGAACTGGAACGCTTTTATATCGAGGCTGCCGATGAAGATCGACAGTCTTTTTTGGTGGACGCAGAAGGTAACCCGACCGCAGCCGGCGACCGTATTGACCGAAGAGTTCGTGAGTTCGGTATCACACGTAAAGACGGTGCCCTTGCGACCGTTTCGCTAAAACTCGTCACTGAAGTACCGACGCTAATTCCCGCATACAGTCAGTTTGCGACATCAGATAGCGAACCTATCGTATTTGAGACGCAAGTTGACGTAATGGCTACGCCGACTGGCGCTACTGTCGTTGCTCAAGCGACCGAGCCGGGCGTACTCGCAAATGTCGCGGCCGGCGAAGTCACTACGGTACTTGGCGATTTGGCAAACGTACTGACGGTAACGAACCTAGCACCGGCTACCGGTGGCACTGACGGAGAATCTGACGAAGATTTAATCGATCGGTTCCTTACGTACATGCAACGCCAAGCCACGTCGGGTAACGCAGCTCACTACGAGCGATGGGCTACGGAAATCAGCGGTGTCCGGGAAGCGCGAGTTACGCCGATTTGGAATGGCGCCGGCACCGTAAAGGTCGTACTTATTGCGGAAACGGGCGGAGCACCTGCGGCAAGTAAGATCACCGAGGTTCGCGACTATATCGAAAGCCAACGCCCAATCGGCGCCACCGTTACGGTAATCGGCATCCAGGAGCGCACCATTGCGGTATCTGCGACGGTCATCCTGCAACCGAATGTCTCGCTAACTGCGGTCAGAGAAGCGTTCACAGCGGCATATCTCGACTATTTGGCGGAAGTTCCGTCGGGTGGCGTCATCACCTTAACGCGAGTCGGCGGTCTGCTGATCAGTATCGATGGAGTTGCGGACTATTCTAACTTGCGATTAAACGGCGGCACGACGTCCATTACGCTGACTAGCGATGAACTGGCGGTGGCTGGGGCGGTGACGATTAATGTCTAAACCGGACTTACTCGCGCACTTGCCAGACTTTTGGGCGGATATTTACGAAGTAGCGGAGATTCTCGATACGGACGCAGAAGAGTTATTGCTGCTCGATCAATACGTCGAATCGCTCGTTAATAACCTTTACGTCATGACCGCAGAGCGCAGTTTACCCCGATGGGAGCGTGCTTTCGGTATTACGCCAGGGTTGAATGATACCGTGGTCCAACGCCGTGAGCGCATCCAATCGAGACTGCGCCTACAAGGGACCGTCACGAAAGAAAGTATCGCAAACGTCGCGGCTGCCTTTTCAGGCGGGGACGTAACCGTAATCGAGGCGCCGGCACAAGCGTCCATCACCGTTAAATTTACAGGGACTTACGGAGTACCGAACGACGTCGAAAGTCTTGGCGTCACCTTGCGAGAAATGTTGCCGGCGCACTTGGCGTTTGCTTTCGCTTACACGTATTTAACTTGGGCGCAAATCGACGCTAAAGCACTGACTTGGGCGCAGATTGACGCTAAAGGACTTACGTGGACCGGCGTCGATAACGGCGGGTTATAAGCGCCGGATTTATATAAAGGAGGTAGCGCATGGCTACGAATACACCAAACTTTTTGCTTCCTAAACCGGACGCTAACGATAACTTTAACCGGATTGCGTATAACGCGCTGATCGACGCCATTGATTCGAAAGTCGGAGCGAAAACGAACGCAGCAGATACTCATATGGCGGATCTGATTAAGCATATTACGTCACTGGAACGAGATAAGTGGAATGCAGCGCAATTGTTCGCTCTGACAAGTAGCGTCGGATCCGGCAAAACACCGACAAGCAACGACCTTAACGCTACAATCACCGCCGGATTCTACAACGTACAGGCATCGAATTTAAACAGCAATAGTTCTTCCGGAACGATGTTTGTAAGTACCCGAGGAAGTAGCGGAATTTCGCAAATCCTGCACACTACGGCGAACAAGTTGTTTACGCGTTTCTCCGGAGATGGCGGCACTACTTGGTCGACATGGCTCGAACAGGAATCGGCGACCGGCGCCCAAGCGAAAGTCGACGCCCATGCTGCGGATGCAGTAAAGCATATTACGACTCCGGAACGTGATAAGTGGAATGCCGGACAGTTGTGGAAGTTGACGGAATCGACCGGATTCTCGAAATATAACGCAAGCCAAGACGATGCTGACGTTTTACTAAATTCCGGTAACTACGCTTGCTATTCGAGCACCAAGAATGTTCCGGAATCAGGCGGTCACCTTTATGTTATTCAGCGAGATGGTAGCCAGGTTGCGCAGACTTTCATCGGAATTACTTCGAACATCTATATTCGAACGTATTCGGCAACATGGAAACAGTGGCGCAAACTGACGGATAACAACACGCTTGGTAACGTCCTTTTCGGAAACAAACTCGTAGATCAATCAAATGCGAATTTTGTCGGGAAGGTTGCTGGTAGTTCTACCGAGAACCCACACCGAAGCAGTGCAGTATACGGTTCTACATCATTGGCAACGCCTAGTGCAGCCGACACCGTTCAGGCAGTCTACGACGCACTAAAGTCGATCGATTTGTCTCGTGTAGTTGTAAGTAACACGGGATCGGGACATGTATCTCAACAATTGTTTTCATTCAATATTGTCGAACATATCCAACGCACCTATGGAAATATTCCTGGTGTAACAACAGCCGAAAAAGTTACGTGGTTGAGAAATAACTTGTCGAAACTCACATTTAACTGGTGGGGGTTTGGTTCTAGTGTCGGCGGTAATAAGGCGAATATCTCATTTTGGAACGGTTCATCGTGGACATATTGGACGTCAAACAGTGCAAATACGCCTTCCAAATCATCAATCATCTCTACAGGAATTGCCTCATTAGTACAGACCGATGGGTTTGCGTACTTTGTAGCGTATGCCGATGCCTCCGATGGCACTACGGCTAGCGTAATCAACACGGACTATGCGGAACTTGTCGTAGAACTTTCGACAGATATCAAATCAGGTCTCGCAAACGCTACGACGTCTACCGCCGGTCTACAAAGTGGCGCAGACAAAGCGAAACTCGACGGTATCTCGACAGGTGCGAATAAGACAACAAGCAGCGGAACTAACGGGAATGTCCTCGTAGATAATGCGCAGGTCCAGGTATACGCCCACCCGACAGGCGACGGCAACTCGCACGTACCCGCAACTGGTACGACGAATGGCGGTAAAGTACTCAAAGCCGGCGGCACTGCAAACGCGCTTTCATGGGCTTTCGTGGACTGGTCGGAGATTCTCAACAAACCTTCGACATTCCTGCCTTCTGCGCATACTCACGCCATCGCGGACGTTACCGGACTTAGTGCGGCACTGTCCGGCAAGCTCGATACTTCGCAACGTGGCGCGGTTAACGGAGTGGCTTCGCTAGGATCCGACGGCAAGGTGCCAACGTCGCAACTGCCTACGATTGCTAACGCAGCCGCCGATATCACGATCGCAGATGCCGGTAATTATTTTGACGGCGCAAACGTCGAAACTGGAATGCAGGAAATCGGTAGAGTTCTCGCCGGCGCCCGCACTAGTCTCGTAACTAGCGCACAACAATTAGGAGTGATTTAATGCCAAACCTCACGAACGAGACGGTTTTAACCGGAAGTTACAACAAATATAAAAACTCGAATCCGCAATTACTCGATAACGGGTGGTTAGTCGTTGCGGTATTCAGCAGCACGAACTCACGCCTGCAATTCCGCGTTAAAAAGACGCCGTCAAGTGCGTGGGAAGACTTAGCATATATCACATCGTCAACACTCACTGGATACGCGATTGCTCGAAAGGGCACGCGTATTTATTTTGTGGCGCACGCTTCGAACTCAAACGCTATCTTTTACGCTACATTCGATGCCGTGACGATCGCTACGACGACTGCGATTACTCCGGCCACTATCGAATTTTCTTCGATCAGCGGTCAATTCGGTGGTATCGATCTTGCAATCAACGCAGCCGGTACGGAACTGCACCTCGCATTCACGGCGCAAACCATCGCATACCCGACGATGAACCTACGCTATATGCTTGGCGCCATCGACGAAACGGGCGAAGTCCGGTGGGGTTACGTCGAACAAGTCACGACGCTAACGAGTACGACCGGACAAGTGCGCGAGCCTTCGATTGCCGTCGTTAATGGTACTGCGGGTATTGTAACGCGGGACCTCGGCTTTACTATTTCCGGTAGTGGCGTCACCTACGATATCAACCAAAACCAAATCCGAATGTATATGCGCGATAAGTCGCTTCAGCAATCGGTACAGCTTGGCGACGGTTGGACGTATTCCGAAATCTACTCAATCGCAAGCCGGGCGCAATACCTGCCGAACGCCATTTACGTGCCGAAAGCGGTCAATGGTATCGCATACGGGCGCATTTGGGCGACATGGAACGGCGGTGACGGGGTTTCCGCTAACTCGAATATCCGGACGGCCTTCTCGGACGACCTCGGAGTCACATGGTCCACGCCAGTTAAGCAAACGACGGAAAACTCGTTAGGGCAGTCTAGCGCCATGCTTACGGCAGATAACGCCGGCAAGGTATTCCTCGTATGGGAAGCGCTCGATAACTCGTCAGGATCAACGTACACAGTAACGAAAGAGCGCGTCTTTTCGTCAAATGCGTGGGCAACCGCTACTTCTTACGCCGGTAACGATTACTTCACGCCGACGGTCCTTTACGATATCAACTTCCGGTTAACGATGACGAAACCGCCACTTATTCGCTCGGCAAGCGGTAACGGGATTAGTTTCTCCGGCAACTACCCGGCACCTGCGGCAGTCGCGCCGTATAGCGCAGACCTCGGAACTAAATCGGATAAGGCGCTATTCACTTATACAGTGACTCCGGAAGCAGGCGCCACCGTGACGAAGATTGACGAAATCATTACGGGAATCGGCATCCAAACGTTTAACTCGCCGGCCAGTCTTAACCGCACGTTTACCGTCAGTCAGGCGCATTGGGACGCCATGAAGTTCTACAATGCGCAAAAGGTTCGCGTAGTCGTGACGGATTCAAACGGAGGGGTATCGGATCAGACGTATACCATTCGCAAGACGTTGCTAAGTGACGCGCCGTTGCTTGACGCTACTAAGGCGGTCCAGGACACGAAAGACGCCACTCGCGCTAAGGTCGATGCCCTGGCGACGAAAGTAGGACTAGCGACTGGTTCGACGCTTGATCAAATCAACACGCGCATCGGCAGCGGTGCTTTTCGCAAAGTGGCGTCAGGTACGGTAATGTCGTCGAGTACGCTCAAGGCGTTTAACTTGGTTGACGGTACGCAGAATAACATGAACATCTTGCAGGTCAGCGGTCTTGGTTTCACGCCATCTGTCGTTGTTTTAAGTAAGGGTGTTAACGCAAACTTCGATTTTACCGGCTACTATATGATGGATCCGAACGTAAGCGGTCGCCGGCTTTACCGCCATGCCTACTACAACACGGAAGCGAGTTCGGCGTCAGGCACGTCGAAAGTGTTCGAAATCGTAGAGTCGTTTAAGAACGGATTTGCGTTGCCAGTATCGCAAGGAAACATACTTTACAGCTATATTGCGTACGAATAAGGAGGTGGCGCTATGCCAAATATCGGAGCAAAGATTTACTTTTCTAACGTGACCGGCGAAGTCCTAAAAGTGGTGTCCGAGAAGTCGGGACCATGGGTCATCGATACCTCGTTCAGAGAAGATATGCGCTCGTATCCGGAGTTACAGGGATTGGACGAAGGCGAAATCGGCGTCGTTAAAATCGACTACGGTGATCACGCAGAAGATTTATTGACGCAGATCCCGGTTTCCGTTAAAAAGGGCGTCATTCAATGGGTGCCGATCGATAGCCCTGCGGAGGCCCCGCAAACGAAGCCGTTCAGCGAGCGCCTGGCTAACGTAGAAACGGAGGCGGTGTCAACGATGATGGCGATTACGGATGCCTACGAAAGCCAGTTGGCTGCTGACACCAATCGCGAAGGGGAGACGGTCGTCACGATGATGGGGCTATCGGAAGCCTACGAAATGATTCTCTCGCTGCAGGCACGAATCGAAATACTCGAAAGGGGTGACGCTTAATGGCGCAAGTGTACGCAAACTTGATCATTAAAGGGATGAAGGCGCTAGAAGAAGTGCCGAAGTCGTTACAAAACGAAGTTGAGGCGTTATTACATGAGACCGCTGGATAATCTCCGGCAGTCTCTTTTTTGTATCCGCAAACAGGCGCTCGCATGGGCGCTACTAAAACTAGGAGGCGATTACGTGGTCACAGTATACGTAACACTTATTTTGAAAGGCTATAAAACGTTCGCACAAGTACCGGCAAACCTACAACCTGCGGTCAAATCGGAGTTAGAGGCGCTTGGTCTCGGCACTGACGGCAAACCGTTGTTCGAAGGCGAGGCGGTTTCGTGATCATCAACGATAACGGCGGAGGTAACTCGCAAATGGATACACAAATACTCGAGCGCCTGGTCCGCATGGAAACGAAGATTGACGTTTTTACCGACGTGCGCCAAACGGCGGATAACGCGTGGAGTCTATCAAACAAGTTGAACGGGCGAGTAGACACCGCAGAACGCGATATCAAAGAACTAAAAGCAGACACTCGCGGTAGTTTCGAACGCATTTGGGGCTTATGTAGCCCGGTGCTAACGGGACTTACCGTTTATTTTTTGACTCACTAAATCTACGCAACACGAAAGGGGAAACGCCACATGGCGAAATATACAATCAACGAGTCTTTACTGCAGGTTAATCCGTATACACGTACCGGCATCAAACTGAAAAAGGTAATGGGTATCGTCATTCACTGGACCGCTAATAAAGGAAAAGGCGCGTCTGATACCGCCCACTACCGCTACTACTCAGGTGGCGCCATCTCTGCGAAATCTTACGCTTCAGCGCACTATTTCTGCGACGGGGATTCGATTCTTCGCGTTATTCCGGATAACGAAATGGCGTACCATGTCGGAGCACGTTCTTACCGGACAAACCGCCTAGGCTCGTACCCTAACAACATGACGATCGGTGTCGAAACTTGCGTTAACGTCGACGGAAACTTCAAACAGGCGCTCGACCGGTCGGCTTGGTTAGTTGCGAAATTGCTCAAGGACAACAAGCTCGGCATCGACGACCTGTACCGCCACTACGATATCACCGGTAAAGATTGCCCGCGCTACTTCGTATACGACGCAACGGCGCGGGAATACGGACTTGGCGATTCTGCTGCTAAAGCGTGGTCAGCGTTCAAAGCGCAAGTCGTCGCTTATATGGGCGAAGGCACGAAACTAAGCACGAAACCGCCTATCGCGAAGCCTGCGGGATCCACGTACAAAGACAAAGAAGTGGCGCCAACTCTCGTTAAAGTCATCTACAAAGGGCGCGATGGCGTAGCTGTCCGGAAGACTGCGGACTTCTCGGCACCGGTCCACAGTTACGTGAAATACGGCGACGCGTTCACGATCGTTAAGAAAGTGAAAACGAAACAAGGCGAATACATGTGGCGCCTGAAATCGGGCTTATTCATTACGGCCCATGAAAAATACGTCAAGACTATCGGAGGTAAGTGAGTATGCGTAAAATCGATTGGAGCGCCCGGCTCCGCAGCAAAGAGTTTATCGTGGCCATTGCGGCCCTACTCGGCATGATCGCTAATTCGGCGTTTGGTATTACGCCGGAAGAGTGGAATATTTGGGTAGCGCTAGTCCTCGGCGTGTTCGTGAGTGGCGGAGTTATCGCCAATCCGACGACTCCTGGTATTAAGGACGCGCCCGACGACGAAACAAACGAATAATACGACGAATAACGCCCCCTTTGCGCTTAATTGCGTGGAGGGGCGCTTTTTTCGTTTACATAATCATTTCTTGAAGCGGACGTTATCTGTGCACATGCCAACAGAATGTTCTTTGCCTTTACCCTCTTTAACCGGAACGTGTAGACAATAATACTCGGCTTTCGTCTTATCGAAACCTTTCGATGATCGGACGAACTCCGCATACTGTTCCTTCGAAGTTTTGCCAGGTTGTAGCGTGAAGTCTTTTAGTTTGTACTTTGTGTTTGCTTCAGCAAGTGTGTAATATATGGCTCCATCGCGATATGCGTACAGCCTAGCCTTACTTGCATAAACACGCTGACTATACGCCTTGCTCGTATTTTTAATCTTAAAGGATCCGTCGACTACGATTTTCGTTTTGTAAGTGTTATCCCATTTAGGCTCAATGCGTAATGACATGCCACTTTCGACCATTCTTAGTGTGCTATTACGTGACTGCGTGTAGTCTCCGGAGTCAAATAAGTCATATAGTTCGTTCTTTCCGTAGGCAAAGACTGCCGAAGGGACGGCGATAATTGCAGCAAGGGATAGCGATGTGATTACTATTTTTGATTTCTTCTTCATTAATTCCCCTCCTAGTTTTTACCTACAGTATACGCATACTGGTCGATAATGTGACGCTCATTGCCATAAATAACAAAAAGACGCCCGAAGGCGCCTCGTTTAAATATCGAAATCAAAATCGTCGAGCAGTTTGTTTAATTCGTCATTCTCCGGAGTAACCGCCTTTGGCGCCTCCACGATTTCCTCCGCCATTTTACGGTAATTACGCTTTCTTCGCGAAGTAATCAGCTTACGACCGGCCATTTCATTGCGAATAGCGTCGCGGATCCACTGCGATTTCTCGCGGGGAGGCAAGCTATCGAGGAACATTTTTATATCTGCGTCTGCTTCTTCGTTCAACGTAACAATCAGCTTCGTAAACTTTACGACTTCCTCCGGATTCTTCGGCTTACGACCGCGCGCCATCGCTTACTTCGCCTTACTGGATGCCGCTTGGCGACGTTCTCCGAATGTATAGAAACCACGAAGGTTAGCTAATGCCGGTTCCGTCAATACTTCGACGTCCAAACGCTTAGATAGCGCCTTACCTACGAGTGCTGCGCCACCGCCGGCTACGATAACCGTCTCAAATTTCGTACGATCCGGCCACTCCGACGTGATGTAACTCGCCAAACGGTCGGCATATTCGTTGATTGCGTCGTCTACGAGGTGCCCGATATCAGCGCCAATCTTCGAAGTCTGCACGTATTTGCCGCTATATTCCGGCGATGTAACAGTTTTTTCGATACTGCGGATCGTTGCGCGGATGTTCGGGTTAGCAGCGATCAACTTGCGTCGGACTGCGCTATATACGTCATTCATGCCCTCACGCATCGTGAAAACATCGTTAGGCTGGCGTTTTAATCTGTTATAGCCGTCGCCTACTGCTGTACCACTACCGATATCAATGACTCCAACGTACGCTTGCGCAAGGTCTGCGCGACGGTCGCCGAAGATCGAAACGAATAAAGCACCGGCAGACTGCGGTAATACCGTAACTTGTTCGATTTTTATGATATGGTCGCGTCCGTTACGACGTACTGTATGTACGCTGCCCGTGAATACGTCCTCAAGCGACTTTTGCGCCGATGTTCCGTGTTCTTCTGAAGGTACGCCCGTTACGATATGGACCGAAAGGATGTCTTCATCGAAATCTGCCGCAAGTTCTGCGAGAATGAAATCCGTCAATAAACGATATTCTTTTTGTGAATAGCGATCTTGTAGCGTGTAAGAATCTTGTAATTCTTGATGATCAACTGCGTCAATTACGCCTGGACCCCAAACATATTCTTTATCCGGATCTTGCGGAGATTTGAAAACTGCGACGTCGTCCTTGTCGCTACTATACGACTCAACTCCGACCGCACTTGCTTTTGCATACGCAGATTTAGCGACAATTTCGCGCTTACTCGACTTCGCTTTTACCTGTCCATTACCGTGATCGATGACAAACATTAACGGAGATTTCGACTGACCTTTTTCCACTTAAACCGCCTCATTTCGTGTTTTTAGCGGGTTATTTCACCGCTTCTTAATTTCAATGTTACCATAAAAATTAGATATTGCAAGAATTAAATTACTATGTCACCATTAAATTTAACGTTGGTATTAAGCCATTAACTTAAATTAATACAAAAATGAAACAAAATAAAATAATGCTTTACATCTATACGCGCGAAGAGGTAAGATGAATGCAACGAAATACAAAGTTATCCACAAGCAACATTTGTAAAACTTACTTAAAATGAAAAAGCTGACAAGTTATCCACAATTTCGTGAACGACTCGCCAGCTACTAAAAATAAAATGAGCACAAAAAAGCCACCGGCCGATTAGGAATTTTGCCGATTCCTAACTGGACGATCCCGATAAACGACCTATCGGAAACGCACTTCGCGGTGACCTTCTGTATAATCTTCTATACGCTGATTATACGAAGTCTAAACCTAGTAGTCAACGTATTAAGCATAAGTTTTTCCCTTGGGAGAAGTTTATACGCTTACATTCGCCATACCACGATGTTTTGCACCTACACGAATTTTCTGCGCGTTTCTCGATTTCGCCTAACCAAAGGCATCGGGAAGCGCGCTTTTTCGTGTACCTAAGGAGCGAAACACTATGTCGAAGTCCGTCAAAACCGCAATCACACTCATCCTTAACGAATCAACGCTATCCTCGCTAACTAACCACAAAGACGTAGACGCGATCAATGCAACGTATTGGGCGCAAGTCACGGCAAATGGCGACGTACTTACGAAAGCCGACCGCAATGTCTACTTCACTATCTCGAAGCATGCCGTCAAATACCCGGGCGTTGCGTACCTATCTGCGAACTCTATCGCAAAAATGGTCGAATGCAGCCGGGCTACTGTCATGCGCGCTTTTAAGAAACTCCGCACACTCAACATGATTGAGATCCTCAACGCTAAACGCAAATCTGATAACCGTCAGACTGCGAACATCCTCCGTATGCTTCCGGTAGCCACTGAAAACGTAGTTGCCGAAAATAACCCTATCCAATCGCAAGAAAACGAAGTTACTCGTCCTTCCCATACCGACGTACCTGTTTCGAAAGGTAACGCTGAAAAACCTGTCGCCAATCAAGCGAAAACGAACGTAGAATCGAAAGTGATTACACAGGATGCGACACAAGATGTTACACAAGGAAACGCCCAAAATGCGACACCATTAAACTCTTTTTCTTTAAGCCCTTCCGAAGCCCCTAAAGACCTTAAAACATTCGAAGGCGCAAATGCGCGCGAGTGTGGCGCCCTGGACGCGTTTAATGTTCCAGTCGATTTGCAACGTGCATTGGTGCAGTTACCGATCACTGACGCTAAGAAGTTCGAATTACTTAACTCCAACGACTCACGCTCTATCGCAACATACGCTAACCACGCATTATCCGCAGAGTTCCCGACACTCATGCGTAACTTTGACGTACTCAAATACGCGAGCTTAGTCGAATCCGCTGCTGTCCGTACTGCTTTCGTCGCTAAACGTAAATCGATCCGCAACCTCGTCGCTTACTTCCTCCGCACATTTGTCGAGTTATTGCGTACGGCCCTCGTAGAAATGGCGATTGATCTAACGCTAGATGCCGTCGAAGAAGCGATTGAAACGCAAGAGTGCTATATCTCCGTAGCTGAAGAGACTGCGCAAGTATGGGCGCCGAAATGTGCGCAATTGGTCGTAAATGGCGTCATGGAGCGGATTGAGGCGACTGATAACGACGTCGCGTAAAAATAAATTTAAAAAGTTTTGCCGATTTTGACCGAAAACATCATTTCGTGCGGATTATATGTGAAAGGCGCAATTGAGCGTCTCCACCCCAACTACGAATGACCGGCGGCAAAACGGCGTTTGTAGTTGCGGTCCACTTAAATATCCGAAGGTGGTGCGTACCATTACGAACGTGATCGACTACGCTAGCCAACCTTTCGTCATGATCGCAAGAAACGTTATGGTGTCGCCTGAACTGACGCCTAACGATAAAGTCGTGTATGCGATACTCTGCGCTCATGCGTCAAATGGCGGCAAGCAAACTTATCTAGGCAACGAAACAATTAGCAAGATGGCGGGATTTAGCGGTCGTACCGTTACCCGGTCGCTCGTACGATTAAAAATGAAGTCCTTGATCGATATTGAACCTCGCTATAATACGGAGGGTCGTCAAGTATCAAACCTTTACACTGTTTTGGCTCTACCAAAGGATTTTGCTAAATTGGTACCCTGACACCACTGTCACCGGCACCCTGTCACCAGTGTCATACAAACTATATGTATTAATAACTAGACTTTATATTTTAAATACTTGTCGACATGAATCTAGTCGACTAGCTATTAATACCGTAATAAGGCGCTATTACAACATAAGTGCAAGACATGGTTTTATCTGATCGATAAAACACGTATCCCTTCTGACGCAATCTGTCGCAGGTAAGTACTCGTCTTATGAACCGCTTATCTGCGCCAATAAAACCATCGGAGGATAACGCAATGAC
>NZ_MOLV01000005.1 GCF_001870785.1 Exiguobacterium sp. KRL4 | reverse complement strand
GAAGCTTGCGCTTCATTCATTGTTTGTATCCGAAGATACGTTTTTTGCCTCATCGTTCAGTTTTCAAAGTTCGTCCGCGCCTGTTTTGGCGACTCAATTAGAATACCAAGTCTGAAACAATAAGTCAACAACTTTTTGAAAGAAGTTTTTTTCTTGTTTCCCGCAGTGCGCTCGTCCTTGTAAGGACAAGAAATAATATACCATGGCTTTTATTATTGTACAAGTGTTTTTTATAAAAAAAGAAAAACTCTTTTTTCACTCATTATACAATGAACAAAAAGAGTTTTTCTTCTATAGAAGAACATAGTACTAAATAGGTTTTAAGACAATTGATTCAATCCATGAGTTGGATGATGTTTAGCTGACGTTCTTCCATTAAATCTTTGACGACTCGTTGGTTATGTTCTTCATAGGAAATCACCGGGCGATCGAAAACCGGATTCTTTCGAAGAATCGTCGCGATTTTACCGTTACTGATCAACACACGGTCCCCAACTTCGAACGGCAGTAACAGTTGTCCGAGCAATGTGACGTATTTCGAATCGTATTGCATCGGTCGCGCTTTTAAATGACAGTAGGCATCATACACGCTATATGCTTCGCGGTACGGACGCCAACTGGTCATAGCGGCGAATAC
Source organism: Exiguobacterium sp. KRL4 (assembly GCF_001870785.1). Lineage (GTDB taxonomy): Bacteria > Bacillota > Bacilli > Exiguobacteriales > Exiguobacteriaceae > Exiguobacterium_A. The sequence goes on along the minus strand of NZ_MOLV01000005.1, from coordinate 263,065 downwards.
ATCTGCAACGATGAAGAGTCGGGTATGATCCATGATTTTGTCACCTTTGACTTTTAACGGGTAACCCGATCCATCTAACCGTTCATGGTGTTGCACGATTAATCGTTTGACTGTATCTGAAATGATACTTTCTTTTTGTAAGGCTTGAAAAGCCATTGCTGGATGACGATGAAAAATCTCTTGTTGCATCGCTTCATACCGTTTTGTATGACGCCACTCCATGATCCGAGCCAACCCACAATCTGCAAAATAGGACGCAACCCATAAATCATGAAGCATCTTCCGTTCTTTTCCTACTTCTTCTGCTAGCAGTTGGGCAATCGCCCCACGGTAAATCGCGTGCCGGACTGTGTAGGCTTCTGTTCCCCGTTCTAAGAAGTACGGTAAGATATCTTCCCGACGAACCGTTTCCGGCATCGACTCCTTGACCCAGCGTAATGCATCATAGACGTTCGGGACTAATCCTTGTTCCCACGATGTAAAAACGTGATTATACGTATCGATCAATTGATCAAATGGACTGTTCTCTGTCATGTCGCTTACTTCGACATCAGTCAACGGATCCTCGTTCATTCCTTCTGGTCGTTCCTCGATGTCGACTTCTTTTATCAAAAACCGTTTGATCCGTCTTAATTCATCTGCTCCAAGTTTTTTTCCTGCTTCAACGATCGGGATATCAGTATGTAAAAACAGCGATTCCGTTATTCGGTCACCAAGGATGAGCCGCTCACTTGCCACACGCATCTTTGTCTCGTTCCTTCCTCATATTGATTTTTAGAAAAACAGCAGAGTAAAGACAAAACTGTCCTCACTCTGCTGTACCTCATTCTACTCGGTTTATTCTTCTGGCGCCTGTTCAGATTCCTCACTTACTTGAGAAGCAGCGTCATCCTGTTCATCTGAAACAGTGACTCCTTCTTCTAAGATAGCGAGTTCTTCCTCGGCAACATCTTCTTTTTTCAGTTTTGCAACGGTCGCGACACGGTCGCCTTCTTCGATTCGAATCACTTTCACCCCTTGTGCGTTACGTCCGACACTTGAGATGTTTTGTGAATCCGTCCGAATGACGATTCCGCTTTCTGTCATGATCATGATGTCATCATCCACATCAACGATCCGAAGCGCAACGATTTGACCAACACGTTCCGTCACTTTACTCGCAATCAGTCCTTTACCACCACGTGATTGCGTCCGGAATTCGGTCATTGGTGTCCGTTTTCCGAACCCTTTTTCCGTGATGACAAGTACGTCCTGGTCGTCTCGGGCAAGCTCCATCCCAATGACGATTGCATCCGCTGACAGGTTCATCGCTTTGACGCCTCGTGCACCACGTCCCATCGAGCGGACATTCGTAATTGGGAAACGGATCGCTTTCCCACTATTTGAGACCGTAAAGACTTCATCTTCCGTTGAAGCTAGTCGAACGGATGTCAGTTCGTCGTCTTCGAATAGACGAATCGCAATCAGACCATTTTTATTGATACGCGCGTAGGCAGATAACGGTGAACGTTTGACACGCCCTTTACGGGTCATGAAGATCAACGACTTCTGCTCGTCTTGCATCACTTCTTCTGTATCTAAGACTTCTTCCGGTTCTTCCAGACCTTCTGAAGATCCAATCGTCTCATCCGACTCAACCGCAACCTCGATAACCGTTTCCGTCTCGTCCGTTGCTTGTTGTTCTTCGAGATACCGTTTGAAGTTGACCGGAATCATCGTTTCTACTTTTTCATCGCGCTCGATTTGAATCAAGTTGATGATCGGTACACCTTTTGAGGTCCGGCTCATCTCCGGTACTTCATATCCACGAATCCGGTAGACTTTACCACGGTTCGTAAAGAACAAGATCGTATCATGCGTCGAACATGATAAGAGACGCGTCACGTAATCGGCATCATTCGTTCCGATGCCTTGGACACCGCGTCCTCCACGACGTTGAGCACGATATGAATCCGTCGTCAAACGTTTGATGTAGCCGCTGCTTGTCAACGTGATGATGATGTCTTTTTCCGGAATCAAATCTTCATCTTCGAATTCGATATGGTCCATCCGAATTTCAGTCCGACGTTTATCGTTGAAGCGTTCTTTTACTTCTTCGAGTTCTGTCCGAATTAATTCGAGTAACTCTTCATCACTTTCAAGGATGGTTTTGAGTTCCGTAATCAATTGCATGATTTCATCATACTCCGCATCAATCTTCTCACGTTCAAGACCGGTCAACCGTTGGAGACGCATATCGAGAATCGCTTGTGATTGTTTCTCTGATAACGCAAAACGTTCCATCAACTGCTCGCGGGCAGCATCTGCCGTCCGGTTCGCACGAATGATCCGGATGACTTCATCCAAGTGATCCAACGCAATCCGTAAACCCGCTAAGAGATGTTCACGTGCTTCCGCTTTCTCAAGATCAAACTGCGTCCGGCGACGGACGATTTCTTTTTGGTGCTCGAGATAGTGATACAACATTTCCTTCAGCGTCAACGTACGTGGACGACCATTGACGATCGCCAGCATATTGACCCCAAATGTCGTTTGCATCGACGTTTGTTTGTACAGGTTGTTGAGGATGACACTCGCATTCGCATCACGACGGATTTCCATCACGACACGCATACCGCGGCGATCCGACTCATCCCGTAAATCGGTGATGCCTTCAATTTTCTTCTCCCGGACGAGATCGGCAATTTTTTCAACGAGACGGGCTTTGTTGACCTGGTACGGTAACTCCGTCACGATGATCCGTTCGCGATCTTTTTTCGTCTGTTCGATTTCCGCTTTGGCTCGGACGATGATCGATCCGCGACCTGTTTCATAGGCACGCCGGATTCCGCTGCGTCCTAAGATTTCACCGGCTGTCGGGAAATCAGGTCCTGGTATATGTTGCATCAGTTCCTGGATCGTGATGTCCGGGTTATGCGAAAGAGCTAACACGCCGTCGATGACTTCACCGAGTTGGTGGGGGGGAATGTTTGTTGCCATCCCGACCGCGATCCCACTCGAACCGTTGACGAGTAAGTTCGGGAAACGAGAAGGTAATACTTCTGGTTCCCGTTCCGAACCATCGTAGTTGTCTTTAAAGTTGACGGTATTTTTATTGATATCACGGATGATTTCCATCGCGATTTTTGACATACGGGCTTCCGTATACCGCATGGCTGCGGCCGAATCCCCATCAACGGACCCAAAGTTTCCGTGACCGTCGACGAGTTCATAACGGTAACTGAAGTCCTGCGCCATTCGAACCATCGTGTCGTAAACGGCAGAATCACCGTGCGGGTGATACTTACCGATGACTTCACCGACGATACGGGCGGATTTTTTATGTGGTTTGTCAGCACGAATACCTAAGTCATTCATCGCGTACAAAATACGACGATGACCTGGTTTTAATCCATCACGGACGTCCGGTAAGGCACGTGCAACGATGACACTCATCGCATAATCCATGAAGGACGTACGCATTTCTTGACTGATGTTGATATCTTTAATGATCCCTTGTTGATCGGACATTCGTATGGCCACCCTCTCTATTCAACGTTAAATATCCAAGTTCTTCACATAGTGTGCGTGCGACTGGATAAAGTCACGACGTGGTTCTACCTGGTCTCCCATCAAAATATCAAAGACCTCATCTGCTTCGATCGCGTCTTGAAGCTCGACACGGAGCATTTGACGACCACTTGGATCCATCGTGGTTTCCCACAGTTGCTCCGGATCCATCTCACCGAGACCTTTGTAACGCTGAATGTCGTATCGTGCATTTTCTGGAAGTGCTGCTAATGCTTCGTTCAGTTCACGCTCGTTATGCACATACGTGATGTTTTTTCCTTGTTTGATGCCGTACAGTGGCGGCTGAGCGATGTAGACATACCCATGCTCGACAAGCGGACGCATGTAGCGGTAGAAGAATGTCAATAAGAGTGTCCGGATGTGGGCACCATCGACATCGGCATCGGTCATGATGATGACTTTATGATACCGGGCTTTCTCGATGTTGAATTCAGAACCGATACTCGTCCCAAGCGCCGTGATGATCGTACGGATCTCGTTACTGCCAAGAATCTTGTCGAGACGTGCTTTTTCGACGTTCAAGATTTTACCTCGGATTGGTAAAATCGCCTGGAAGTGACGGTCACGTCCGGATTTTGCCGAACCACCCGCTGAGTCACCCTCAACGATATAGATTTCAGAGATCGTCGCATCACGTGACGAACAGTCGGCAAGCTTTCCTGGAAGTGAGCTGACTTCGAGAACGCCTTTACGTCGTGTTAATTCACGCGCACGTTTCGCAGCCATTCGGGCGCGAGACGCCATCATTCCTTTTTCGACGATCGCACGGGCACTCGTCGGATTCTCCATCATGAACTGCTCGAACGCCGAAGAAAATAGCGTGTCCGTAGCAGTCCGCGCATCGGAGTTGCCGAGTTTCGTTTTCGTCTGTCCTTCGAACTGTGGATTCGGGTGTTTGATCGAGACGATCGCCGTCATCCCTTCTCGGACATCTTCCCCAGACAATGTGCCGTCTGCCTCTTTCATCAGTCCGAATTTTTTCGCATAATCGTTGATGACACGTGTCAATGCGGTTTTAAAACCGGTTTCGTGTGTACCACCTTCATGCGTCGGGATGTTGTTCGTAAACGAATAGATGTTTGCTGCAAATCCATCGTTGTACTGTAACGCCACTTCGACTTCGATGCCGTCGCGGTTGCCGTGTACGTAGACCGGCTCTTCGTGGACGACTTCCTTCGAACGGTTTAAATGCTCGACATATGACTTGATTCCGCCTTCGTAATGGAAACTGCGCGTAATCGGTTCATCAGAACGGTCATCCGTGATCTGAATCGTCAGTCCTTTATTTAGGAATGCCAGCTCACGTAAGCGTGTCGCGAGCAAATCATAATCGTATTCGAGTGTTTCTTGGAAAATCTCATCATCCGGGAAGAAACGAATCATCGTTCCTGTCTCTTCTGACGTACCGATGACTGTTAAATCTTCAGCCGGTACACCACGATGATACGCTTGGTAGTACAACTTTTCATTCCGCTTGACGAAGACTTCAAGTTTCGTTGAGAGCGCGTTAACGACGGATGCCCCAACACCGTGCAGTCCACCGGATACTTTATATCCGCCGCCGCCGAATTTACCGCCCGCATGAAGGACGGTCAAGATGACTTCTACTGCCGGACGTCCCATCTTCTCTTGAATATCGACCGGGATACCCCGTCCGTTATCCTCGACTAAAATCGAATTACCCGGTTCAATCGTCACTTTAATCGTATCGCAATACCCTGCAAGTGCTTCATCGATCGAGTTATCGACAATTTCCCAGACTAAATGGTGAAGTCCCTTCGATGCAGTCGATCCGATATACATACCCGGACGTTTCCGAACGGCTTCTAGACCTTCAAGCACCTGAATTTGATCGGCACCGTACCCTTGTTCTACTTCCATATCTTCATGATTACTCATCGGTTTTCTCACCTACTATTTCTTTGTATGATGTCTCTTCCAAAATGACAGCCCCCTGTTTCACGTGGAACAACTTTGCCTGTTTGATTGTTTCGTGTGCAATTCCGTCGACGCTTGTCGTCGTCAGGATCGTCTGCACTTTTTGTTGCATCGTATCGAGCAAATGGGTTTGACGATGATCATCGAGCTCGGATAAGACATCGTCTAGAAGTAGCAACGGATATTCCCCCACTTCTTCATGAATCAATTCAATCTCTGCTAATTTCAAAGAGAGTGCTGCCGTCCGCTGCTGTCCTTGCGAACCGTAGGTCTGGACATTCCTTCCGTTGACTTCCATTTCAAAGTCATCGCGATGGGGTCCGAACAGCGTCACACCTCTTCTAATTTCGTTTGTCTTCATTTTACCAAACTTCTGCGTATAAGAAGCAGTCATTCCTTCGACATCGAGCAAATCATTGCTAAATGTATCGGAACGATAGATCAAGACGAGCTTTTCCTGTCCGCGACTGATTCCTTCATGAATCGGACGTGCCCATTTTTCAAGCTGGGCAATGAAGTGATGGCGGCGCTGGACGATTTTAACGGCAAGCGTAATCATCTGCTCCGTCAAGACATCGAGGAACGTTTCATCTCCACCTTTGATCGACAACTGTTTCAACAGCGCATTCCGTTGTTTGAGGACTTTTAAATACTGGCTTAGTTCATGTAGATAGACCGGACTGACCTGACCAATTTCCATATCCAAAAAGCGACGTCTGATTTGCGGGCTACCTTTGACGATGTGTAAATCCTCTGGCGCAAACAACACGATATTCAATGCCCCGACATAATCACTCAGGCGGCGTTGCTCGAGATGATTCAACTTCGCCTTTTTCCCACGACTTGAAATGACGATTTCCTGTGAATGGGATCCTCTACGTTTATGAATCCGTCCTTCCACCCGAGCCGTCTCCGCATCCCACTGGATCAACTCCTTGTCGTGCGTCGTCCGATGAGACTTGGCGAGAGCGAGTACATAGATGGCTTCAAGCAGATTCGTTTTCCCTTGGGCGTTTTCCCCAATCAGAACGTTCGTCTTTTCTGAAAAAGATAATTCCAACGACTCGTAGTTGCGATAATGACTGAGTCGGACCGAATCGAGTCGCACGTTAGTTCCCCTCGTTCTTAATGATGAACTGACCGTAATCTTCTACGTCAATCACATCTCCATCCCGTAGTTTACGACCACGTCGCTGATCGACTTCACCGTTGACGAGAATGGGTACCTCAGCGAGAAATGGTTTGGCTTGTCCACCGCTCGAGATGATATCTGAAAGTTTCAGGAACTGACCTAATGTGACGTATTCTGTTGAAATCTTGATTTGATTCATGGTTTGACTCCTCCTACCTACATATTATAAATGACGTACTCTTTATTGTACTAAAAAACTCACGTTTTGGCAAAATGAACGAACGTATATACGGATTTCAAAAAAAGCCCAAGGAACAGAGACTGTTCCTTGGGTGCAAATCATGCCGTTCGAACCGGTAAGATCAGCTGCAAGACATTGTCTTGATCGACAGGGTGCAAGATGAACGGTCGAATCGAACCGGTGAACTGGATTTCGATATCCGTCGCATCCAGTGCCTTTAAGGCGTCCATCATGTATTTCGAGTTGAACGAGATTTTTAACTCTTCTCCTTCAAGTGACAAGATGCTGACTTGCTCCGATACTTTACCGACTTCCGGTGAGTGAGACGAGATTTCGACAGCCGTCGTCCCTTCCGCCGCGAACTTGATCACGTTGTTGCGATCTTCCCGTGCGAGCAGAGACGCGCGGTCGATCGCTTGCAATAAGTCTTTTGCGTTCATTCGGACAGCCGTCCGGTACTCTTCCGGGATCAGACGGGATGTATCCGGGTAATTGCCGTCAAGCAGACGCGAGAAGAATAAGACATGTTTCATCTTAAAGAGAATCTGTTGATTCGTAATCGTGATATCGACATGACCATCACTAAGTAATTTCGATAATTCATTTAAGCTTTTACCTGGAACGATGACGTTCTGGAACGAAATCTCATTGTCCGTCTCAAACTGTGCGCGGCGTAACGCCAGTCGGTGACTGTCCGTTGAGACGCACGTCAAGATGTCTTTATCCGCCGAGAAGTTGACACCTGTCAGCACGGGACGTGTTTCCTGTACCGCGACGGCAAAACTCGTTTGACGGATCATTGACCGTAATAAGTCTGCCGGTAAACGGAACTGTTGTCCTCCGTCCACTTGTGGCAAGCGCGGGAACTCATCTGGATCGAGTCCGTTTAAATGGAATTCTGCCGTACCGGACTGAATTCGTGTCATGAAGTTCGGTGAGACTTCTAGGATCACTTCATCCGTTGGTAACTTTTTAACGATATCTCCAAAGAAGCGGGCATTTAAGACGACACTTCCTGCACGATGGACCGTGACGTGCGACGTACCGTTCTCTTCCGCGTAAATCGTCCGTTCGATCGAGATTTCTGTATCGCTTCCTGTCAGCGTCATACCATCTCCATGTGCCTCGAGTTTAATTCCTGTCAGAATCGGAATCGTCGTTCGGGATGAAACGGCTTTTGCTACATCTTGAATTGCTTGGATTAAAGTATCACGTTGAATTGTAATATGCATATTGTCGTTAAGCTCCTCTCAAAATGGGCGTTACATCATCATAACATAATAATATATTTTTTTAATAATAGTATTAGGGGCTGTGGATAGTGTGGATAAGTCGGTGGATAACTTGGTATAGAGCCAAAACGCTTGTGGATAACTTGTGGATAACTAGCCTCTTTTATCCACAGCTTATCCACAGGTTTACGAATGTTTCAATTCATGCTTGATTTGTTCGATGACTTTTCCGGTTTCTCCGTCTGATTTAACGAGTGTACTGATTTTCTCATGGGCATGGATGACGGTCGTGTGATCACGCCCCCCAAATTCCTCACCGATCTTCGGTAAGGAGCTTTCTGTCATCTCTCGCGACAGGTACATGGCAATCTGACGGGGGAAAGCAATCGATTTCGTTCGTTTTTTAGCTTTTAAATCATCAAACGGCAGATTAAAGTGTTTACTGACCGATTCCTGAATGTCGCGAATCGTGACTTTCCGGGGTTCACTCGCAGGCATGATGTTATGCAGGGCTTCAGCCGCGACATTCGGATCAATCGTCCGTCCGACCAGGTTCGCGTAAGCAATGACACGGGTTAAGGCGCCTTCAAGTTCCCGGATGTTCGTATCGATCTGGCTGGCGATATAGAGCATGACTTCGTTTGAGACATCAAGTTGTTCCGCATTGGCTTTTTTCCGGAGAATCGCAATCCGTGTCTCAAGATCCGGTGGCGTGATATCTGTGATCAGTCCCCATTCGAAGCGTGAACGCAGTCGATCTTCGAGCGTCGGGATTTCTTTAGGTGGACGATCACTTGAGATGATGATTTGTTTCTGATCGTTGTGCAACGCATTGAAAGTATGGAAAAACTCTTCCTGCGTCTGCTCTTTTCCGGCAAGGAACTGAATATCATCTATTAATAGAACATCGATGTTCCGATATTTGTTCCGAAACTGAACCGTTTTGTTATCACGAATCGAATTGATGAAGTCGTTTGTGAACTGTTCCGACGAAACATAGGCAATTTTTGTACCGAGTTTTTGATCTTGGACGTATTGACCGATCGCATGCATCAAATGCGTTTTTCCAAGTCCGACTCCACCATAGATGAAAAGTGGATTGTAGGCTTTAGCCGGTGCTTCTGCTACGGCCAAAGAGGCCGCATGGGCAAAGCGGTTACCCGATCCGATGACAAACGTATCAAAGGTATATTTGGCATTGAGTTGCCCCAGCTCACTCATGACGAGCTCATCCGTCGGTGTACGTTTCTTTTGGACTTTTGTTGGTGGAGCTGCTTCGATTACTTCCTCATTTTGACGATCGAGCATATGTTTTGCTTGACCTTCCTCGATGAATTGAATATCAAGCCTGCTTCCTGTCACTTCTTCGACAGTATCTTCTAATAGAGATAAGTACTGACGTTCTAGCCAAGTCACGGTAAAAGCTGCTGGTGCGGAGACGATCAAGGTCGTTCCATTCAGCGTGACACCTTCTGTAGATTTAAGCCACATGTCGTAACTGGCTTTTGGGGTACGTTGTTCTTCCTCGATTACAGATAATACATTGTGCCAAAGTTCGGCAGCGTTTTTCATAAATACCCCCCTTTTTCTATCATAATATAAAAAATTATACACAGGCTTATGCACAGGACTAACTTAATGAAGAAACACGACTTATCCCCAGAACATAAAAACTGTGGATAACGTTATCCACAGGGGTTGATTTCTGTGTATAAAGTTATCCACAGGCTGTGTATAACTTGAAGAATCAATTTGTCTTACGTACATGTTATGCACAATTAGTGTATCAAATGAAATGGTCGCTGGCAAGGTTTAGAACGATTTATCCACAAGTAAATCAACATATACACAGGCAGTTACCCACAGGCTGTGGATAGTGTGGATAAGTTGTGGATAAGATGTGTATAACTTTTCGAAAGAGGAAGCGTTCAAAAAAGTTATACACAAAATCAAAGAAGTCGTGCGAAAAAAATCCGAAAACAGACCTTGACGTTGATTTTAAAAAATACTATTGTAGACAAAGTGAGAAGTTATCCACGGAACATGTGGATAGTGTGGATAAGTCTGTGGATAGTTTAAACGAGGAAGTTCTTGATCCGTCTTACGAAGCAAACGATATCGTATGATATGAAACAGGCTGGTGAATTCTATTTCCATGAATCGCGTTCATGATGGCTGAAAAGGCTCATGATAATTCTTATGAACTTTCATTGACAAGGTCACTTTTGATTTATATAATATACAAGACTGCCTTAAAGTAGAAAACGATGATTTTTATAGAGTATTTTTAAAGGAGGTGCAGACTAATGAAACCAACTTTCAACCCAAACAACCGTAAGCGCAAAAAAGTTCACGGATTCCGTGCGCGCATGGCAACTAAGAGTGGCCGCCGGATCTTGGCTGCTCGCCGTCTTAAAGGCCGCAAAGCCTTGACTGTATAATCGAGCGATGATGAGATCACTTCTGGCGATGCCTGGAGTGATCTTTTTTTTGTTGTTTTTTAGGATGTTCGTCCTTTTGTCACAAGACGACTCTCGCAGAGCGGGTTTATTCTATGATATGATGAAAGACGACGAATTTTCGTGATGTCAGGATGGAGTGTGATCAAGGTGAAAAAGGAATACCGCGTCAAGAAAGACAAGGAGTTCCAAGCGGTGTTTACTCGAGGAGCCTCTGTCGCAAATCGGCAATTTGTCGTATATGCACTAAAAAAAGAGCAGCAGACTCACTTTCGGATTGGTTTATCGGTGAGTAAGAAAATCGGGAACGCCGTTGTTCGCAACCAAGTCAAACGTTACGTTCGTGAAGCGTGTCAGCTTCATGAAGCGTCGCTTGCCCCGAATTATGATTTTGTGATCATCGCGCGCAATCCGGCTGCGAAGATGACTGCTCAAGAAGTCGCGGACAGTTTGCGCCACGTCTTTAAACGTTCTGGTGTCTGGAAGCGACAAGTTAAATAAACGTGCAGTATATCCTGTTGATTTGTAGCGGCCGCTCGCCTACTTCTATCATATAGAAATACGAGGACCGACCACGTGTAAACATTACTAGGAGGAATTATGAACAAGAGAACTAAGATTTGGCTGACGCTTGGGCTGATGTCCGTACTCGCAATCGTTCTATCTGGTTGTACCCCTGGAACATACGGGACCGGTGAACCGATTACCGCTGATACAGAAGGTTTCTGGAAACACTACTTTGTTTGGCCGATGGCATGGTTGATCGGTACATTTGCTGATTACTTTAATGGAGATTACGGGATTGCGATCGTTATCACAACATTGATCGTCCGTCTTGTCATCTTACCGTTGATGATTAAACAAACGAAGAGTATGGGTGGTATGCAGGTCATTCAGCCAGAAATGATGAAACTTCGTGAGAAATATAGCTCGAAAGATCAAGAAACACAGCAAAAATTGCAACAAGAGATGATGAAGCTGTATCAAGAGCACAACGTCAATCCGCTTGCCGGCTGTTTACCGATCTTGATTCAAATGCCGATTTTGATTGCTTTCTACAATGCGATCATCTATACGCCGGCGATTTTCCAACATTCGTTCCTTTGGTTCGATCTTGGAAAACCGGATCCGTATTTCATCTTGCCGATTTTGTCAGCTATCTTTACGTACTTGCAACAGAAAATCTCGATGGCTGGTCAAGACGATAATCCACAGATGAAAATCATGTTGTATGTCTTCCCGATCATGATCTTCGTCATGGGTGTGACGTTACCATCCGCCTTGTCTCTGTACTGGGTCGTGGGTTATATCTTCTCGATCATCGTGACAATCGTCATCATGAAACCGATGCGCGAGAAGATCAAAGTGCAGACGGAAGCAACAATTGCTTCAAAACGTGAAAAAGAAGCGGCTGAGGCAGCTCCTGCTCCAAAGAAACCGAGAAAGAAACGTTAATCACAAATGAGGGCGATACTCCGTTTTTACAGAGTGTCGCTCTTTTTCTTTTGGGCTATTTCGTGTATAGTTGTCACGTTATACCCATTTATATCATTCCTGAACATTAACTATAGAAAAGCTTGCAGAAAACGAGGTGTGAACAACAGATGATGGAATTTGATACGATAGCCGCGATTTCAACACCGATGGGTGAAGGAGCGATTGCGATTGTTCGCTTGTCCGGTCCACAGGCGGTCGCAACAGCCGATCGTGTCTACCGTGGCGCGAACCGATTGAACGACGTCCCGACGCATACGATCCATTACGGTAAATTGGTCGAACGGACGACTGAACAAGTCGTCGATGAAGTGATGGTCAGTGTCATGCGGGCGCCGAAAACCTTTACGCGGGAAGATGTCGTGGAATTGAACTGTCACGGAGGCATCGTCGCCGTCAACCGTGTACTCGAATTGATTCTGGAGCAACCAGATGTGCGATTAGCAGAACCCGGCGAATTCACGAAACGCGCCTTTTTGAACGGACGGATCGACTTGTCACAGGCGGAAGCCGTGATGGACTTGATTCGTGCCAAAACGGACCGGGCGATGACGGTCGCCGTCAGTCAAATCGAAGGACGTCTCTCGAAATTGGTCCACGAGTTGCGGGAACAATTGTTACAGACGATTGCTTCGATTGAAGTGAACATCGATTATCCGGAATACGACGCGGAAGAGATGACCCAACAAATCGTGCAAACGAATGCAGGAGAAGTACGACAGATCTTAACGGAATTGCTCGCAACGGCGCGCCAAGGGAAAATCCTCCGAGAAGGGTTATCAACAGCGATCATCGGACGACCGAACGTCGGGAAATCGTCCTTGCTCAACACATTGGTGCAAGAAGCAAAAGCGATCGTCACCGACATCGCCGGGACGACCCGCGATACGATTGAAGAATACGTCAATGTCCGTGGTGTTCCGCTGAAGTTAATTGATACGGCGGGAATCCGGGAAACGGAAGATATCGTCGAACGGATGGGTGTCGAGAAGTCACGGCAGGCACTCAATTCCGCTGATCTGATTTTACTTGTCCTGAATGGGAACGATGAACTGACAGAAGAAGATGTTCTGTTATTCGAGGCGATTCGTGGCATGAACGCGATCATCATCGTCAATAAGAGTGATCTGACGCAACGGATTGATCTGACTCGTGTGAATGAGTTAGCGGACGGTCGTCCTGTCGTCACGACGTCCCTGTTAGAAGAAGCGGGCGTGACAGATCTTGAGGCAGCGATTGCGTCGCTCTTCTTTGAACAAGGAGTCGAGGGACAGGACATGACGTATGTCTCGAATGCCCGTCATATCCAGTTGATCAAACAGGCAAGTCAGATGATTGAAGATGCGCTCGGTGCAGCGGAAGCGTCGATGCCAATCGATATGGTCCAGATCGATTTACGTCGTGCGTGGGATACGCTCGGAGAAATCAATGGCGATACGGCACAAGATAGTTTGCTCGATAAATTATTCTCACAATTTTGTTTAGGAAAATAATAGATAGTAGATTGTTGATTTTTAAAAGGAGGAACCACAGTTATGGCTTATCAAGCAGGTGAATTCGACGTCATCGTCATCGGAGCCGGTCATGCAGGGATTGAAGCATCTCTTGCAGCCGCTCGAATGGGTTCGAAGACTGTCATGTTGACGATGAACCCCGACATGGTCGGATTCATGTATTGTAATCCGTCGATCGGCGGTCCGGCAAAAGGAATCGTCGTCCGGGAAATTGATGCTCTCGGCGGAGAAATGGCACGGGCGATTGACGCGACGTACATTCAAATGAAGATGCTCAACACATCAAAAGGTCCAGCCGTTCGTGCACTGCGGGCACAGGCAGATAAATTCGAATACCAAAATCGGATGAAAAAAGCCCTCGAAGATGAACCGAATCTGTTACTGCGCCAAGCCCTCGTCGAACGGTTATTGATCGAAGACGACACGTGTGTCGGCGTCGTGACGAATACAGGAGCCGAGTACCGGGCGAAAGCGGTCATCATCACGACCGGCACATTCATGCGCGGGAAAATCATCATCGGTGAATTGTCGTATGAGAGTGGTCCAAACAATCAGATGCCTTCGGTCAATCTCTCGAAACATCTGGAAGAACTGGGATTTGAATTAGCCCGTTTCAAAACGGGAACACCCCCCCGAATCGACGGGAAAACAATCGATTATTCGAAAACTGAGATTCAACCAGGCGACGCGGTTGCCTTACCGTTCAGCCATGAAACAACACAGATGATCACAGAACAGATTCCATGCTGGTTGACGTATACGACAGAATATACCCACCAGTTGATTGATGCGAATCTCCATCGGTCACCGATGTTCTCCGGGATGATCAAAGGAACAGGTCCCCGGTACTGCCCGTCAATCGAAGATAAGGTCGTCCGGTTCAGCGATAAACCGCGTCACCAGATCTTCCTTGAGCCAGAAGGTCGTGACACGGAAGAAGTCTACGTCCAAGGATTATCGACGAGTCTGCCGGAAGACGTCCAGCACGATATCTTACGGTCGATCCCAGGTCTTGAGAAATCAGAGATGATGCGTCCCGGTTATGCGATCGAATACGATGCCGTCGTGCCGACACAACTTTGGCCGACACTTGAGACGAAACGGATTGCCGGATTATTCACGGCAGGACAAATCAACGGGACGAGCGGATACGAAGAAGCAGCCGGACAAGGCATCATGGCGGGTATCAATGCGGCGCTCAAGGTCCAACAAAAAGACCCACTCATCTTGTCGCGTTCCCAAGGGTACATCGGCGTCATGATTGATGATCTTGTGACTAAAGGAACCAATGAACCGTACCGTCTGTTGACGTCACGTGCCGAATACCGGTTATTGTTACGTCATGACAATGCCGATTTACGCTTGTCGGATATCGGTCACGAACTTGGACTGATCCATGAGACACGCCATGCGAAATTAGCGGAGAAAAAACAAGAAATCGAGCGGGAAATGAAACGTCTTGAAAAAGTCGTCATCAAGGCAACGAGTGACGTCAATGAACAGTTGACGGCAATCGGCGTCTCCCCGTTAAAAGAAGCATTGCATGCCATCACGTTACTGAAACGTCCAGAAATCACATATGCGATGATCGCCGAGATGACACCGGCACCGGTCGCACTTTCACCGGAAGCAGCCGAACAAGTCGAAATCCAGGTCAAATATGCGGGTTATATCGACAAGCAACTGGATCAAGTCGAGCGGATGATGCGGATGGAGAAAAAACGGATTCCGGAACGTCTTGACTATGATGTGATCAGTGGTCTTGCGATGGAAGCGAAACAAAAACTAAACCAAGTGCGTCCGCTCTCGATTGGACAAGCCTCACGTATTTCAGGCGTCAATCCGTCTGATATCTCGATTTTGCTTGTCTACATCGAACAAGGCCAATACGCATTGACTGCGGAGTGAAGAGAATGAATCAACAGCAATTCGTAACAGCATTAGCGGAACAAGGACTTGACGTCTCGGAGCATCAATTGCAACAGTTCCAACGGTATTATGAACTACTCGTCGAATGGAACGAAAAGATGAACTTGACGGCGATTACGGCAAAAGAAGATGTGTACCTGAAACATTTTTACGATTCCATCACAGCGGCGTTCTACTTTGATTTTACAGAAGTCGAAACCGTCTGTGATGTCGGTGCGGGTGCTGGATTCCCGAGTCTGCCGATCAAAATCATGTTCCCGCATCTGAAAGTCACGATCATCGATTCGTTGAACAAACGAATCGGCTTCTTGAATATGCTCGCGACGGAACTTGAACTCGAAGGAGTCGCCTTCCATCATGGTCGGGCGGAAGAATTCGGGAAAAATAAACAATTCAGGGAACATTTTGATGTCGTGACGGCACGTGCGGTCGCCCGGATGTCGGTCCTTGCGGAATACTGCTTGCCCCTTGCTAAAGTCGGTGGTCAATTCGTCGCTTTGAAAGCCGCCAAACTGGGAGAAGAGCTCGAAGAAGGCGCAACTGCCCTGAAAGTGTTGGGTGGGAATTTGCGGGAAAGTTTCCAATTCCAATTGCCAGGTGAAGAAAGTGAGCGTAATATCGTTATTGTCGACAAAAAACGAGTAACACCCGGGAAATATCCGCGTAAAGCGGGCACACCGGCGAAAGATCCACTAGGTTAAACACCGTTTCACGTGAAACGATGACTGATGAAGGCGAGGTACACCAACGTGAAGAATGCAATTGCCAAACTGCTCGGTAAGGGAGGAACCGTTCCCCTTGAGCTGGATCCACACGACACGGTCCGTGAGTTGAAATTAACGGAACTGGTGGCAAACCAGTTCCAGCCGCGGACTGTTTTTGACGGGGAGCGGATTACCGAACTTGCCACTACGATTGAAGAACATGGTTTACTGCAACCGATTGTCGTCCGAAAACAAGGCGAAGGGTATGAAATCATCGCCGGGGAAAGACGTTTTCGGGCTGTGCAATCGCTCGGATGGGACACGATTCCCGCCATCATTAAGCAGATGACGGACGAGACGACGGCTGCCCTCGCACTCATCGAAAATCTACAACGTGAAGAGCTGACACCAATCGAAGAAGCAGAAGCCTATGCCCGCTTACTTGCGATGCAAGACATCACACAGGAAGTGTTGGCAAGAAGACTCGGACGTAGTCAGTCCACGATTGCGAATAAACTCCGTTTACTCCGTTTGCCGGACGTCGTCCGCGAGGCACTCAAACAGCGAAAGATTACAGAACGGCATGCCCGTGCCCTTCTGCCATTAAAAGCAACGGATTTACAGACCCAAGTCTTACTTGAAATCATCGAACGGGAATGGAACGTCAAGGAGACGGAACAACGTGTCGAACGATTGCTGACCCCGAAGGTCCCTAAAAAGCGCCATAAAAGTTTTGCGCGGGATACACGGATTGCGTTGAATACGATCCGGGATTCGGTCGATATGATTGAACGGACCGGATTGCTGGTCGAAAAGGAAGAAGTAGATTGTGAAGAATATGTCGAGGTGCGGATCCGCATCGTGAAGGCACGTCCGTAAACAGCGGTCGTGCCTTCCGCTACGTTTAGGAGAGATTAGCATGAATGAAATACCCATTGGAGCGATTCGCCCCAATCCGGGACAACCCCGGAAACAGTTTCATGAAAAGGCATTAGAGGAATTGGCGAATTCCTTAAAACGGCATGGGATGATCCAACCGATTGTCGTTCGTCCACGAGAAGGGTTCTATGAAATCGTTGTGGGTGAACGGCGGTATCAAGCTGCGAAACAGGCGGGTTTTACACGAGTCCCCGTGTTGATCATTGAAGCGAATGAGACCCGTGTCATGGAACTGGCTTTGATCGAAAACATTCAACGAGCCGACTTGAGCGCAATCGAAGAAGCGATGGCCTATGCCGAGATGTTGGAAGAATTTAACGTGACGCAAGCAGAGCTCGCCACGCGTGTCGGGAAAAGCCGTTCTCATATCACAAACAGTCTGCGATTGTTGCAGTTACCGGTCAGCGTCCAGCAAGCAGTGATGGAAGAACGGTTGTCGATGGGGCATGCCCGTGCCTTACTGTCTTTAAAAAACTCACTGAAAATTGAACGGATGGCAGAACGCGTCATGCGGGAAAATTGGAACGTCCGCCGTCTTGAACAAGAATTACGGGAAAAAAAACAAGTCCGTCCTGCGACGATAAAATCAACCGAACTTGATTTTATCGAAGAAACCTTACGGGAACGAATCGGTGCGACCGTCCGAATCAAAACGACGAAACAGGCCGGGAAACTCGAAATCGATTTTACGGATGAAGAGGATCTGAACCGGATTCTCGAGCTCCTCTTGCCGGAAGACGACTGACTGTTAAAAAGGATCCACTCCGCTGTTTTTCGGAATGGATCCTTTTGTTGCATCAGGATGATCAAATGGGTAGGCGCATCGATCAGATCGAGCGTGGTGTGAAGGAAATCGTCGTGCGTGTCGTCTCAGCAACCAACTTCGTATCGAGTAATGCAAAACTGTCGGCGACGAGTTCTGCTAGCTCATAGACGAGGTGAAGACGTGTATTTTGGAGAATCATCATTTCCATGAACCCACTGACGTTGACGACGGCTTTGATATTAAAATCACCGACAGCCGGAAGTTCTTTTTGGACACCAGCGCCAGGCGCAAGTGGTCCTTCGGAGAAAAAGACGTGACCGACACTCGATAAGCGACCGAGGCAAGCATCGATGGCGATGACGAGTGGACGGTAGTGTGTCGTCTGGATCGAGTGGATCGTCTCGGCCAAATTCAAAGCATGGACAGGTTTTGCTAATGTCCCGTAAACATGCATGTTCGCCGGACGATTTTTTTCTAAAAATGTACCGACGAGTGGCCCCAGCGAGTCACCGGTCGAACGATCCGAACCGATGCAGACGAGAACGACAGGCCGATTTTCTTTTAGTGCACTGACCTGTTCATGTAATTGTTCGGCAAGTCGTTCTTTCGCGAATGGTTCTGTATATTCTAGAAAGAAGGAATAGGGCTTTTTTTCGTGGGAATGGAAACGGAAGTTCATCTAGATCATCCTTTCTTCTCCTGGTGTCAGCGTCCTGGTGTCGTGGTGAGAGTGAAGGCGTTCTGTAATGATTTTCCTTTCCCGGTTTTTAAGGAAATCTAACGTCAAAATCGGTTCTTTAGTTGAAAGTCATTTAAAATCACGTATACTGTCGTAATAGAGAGAACTGAAAGGATGGAGAGAATGGCTACCAATCAAGATGTACAAAATTCAGTCGCCCAGGTCGATCGAATTCTGGAACAAGTAATGGACGCAGACATGTGGATTCGTTTTGGACTTAAATTGTTGATCGCCCTGATCATCATTGCCGGGTTTTATATATTGATGCGTGTTTTGACAGGGGCAGTGTCGAGGTTATTTACGATTCGAAAGATTAATGAACACGACTCTTTGGCGCAACGACAAAATGAAACGTTGTTGAAATTACTTCAAAATGCGATTCGTTATGTCTTAGGAATCGTCATGTTGTTGACCGTGCTCAGTCAGTTTGGGATCAATATCACGGGACTGGTCGCCAGTGCCGGTATCGCGGGTCTTGCGATTTCGTTTGGTGCCAAAAACTTAGTCCAGGACATCATTACGGGAGCCTTCATCATCTTTGAGCGTCAGTTCAAGGTCGGCGATTTTGTTCGTGTCGGTCTGATCGAAGGGGTCGTCACAGAACTCGGAATCCGGACGACGAAGTTAAAGGGATTGAATGGAGAAATCCATATCATTCCGAACGGTCAAATCTTACAAGTGACGAATTTTTCTGTCGATAACAGTTTCGCTTTGGTCGATGTCCAAGTGTCGTACGAAGAGGATTTGGAACGGGTCGAACAGGTGCTACATCAAATTGCTAACGCGACGACGGAAAAATATACAGATATGTTTATTGAACCGATTGAAATGCTTGGTGTCCAGACGCTTGGACCTTCTGAAGTCGTCTACCGTCTGATGGCAGAGGTCCCACCGATGCAACACTTCCAGGCCGGTCGGTTAATCCGGAAAGAACTGAAGCAAGGACTCGAAGTGGAAGGAATTAAGATTCCATATCCGCGGATGGTCATGATGAATACAGAACAAGGGAATGGTGGTCAAGCCGATGATGCCAAAAACGTACAATCTTCATGATTATGTCGAAATGAAAAAACAACATCCATGCGGCACGAACCGATGGCAGATCATTCGGGTCGGAATGGACATCCGGATCAAGTGTCAAGGATGTGGCGCAAGCATCCTGATGCCACGCCGTGACTTTGATAAACGGTTAAAAAAAGTCTTACCAGAATGAATCCGGATCAAGCCTCTGACGATGAAGCATGTCGTCAGGGGCTTTTCGTTGGTCAACACGCACAAAAAAACCGATGGCTTGCTTCGAATTACAGAAAAACGTACATCAAACAGCTATGTCTTTAAAAAAGAACCCGCATCTCCTTGCTTAAAAAAATTGAACTATCTATAATTGTGAAAGATGTGCTGACGTGGTGTAATCATTCTACCCACTGCGGCCGCTAGCACGGATTTCCTAGGAAATACCGAAAAGGAGGAATTCCAAGTGGGATTAACAGCCGGAATCGTTGGCTTACCAAACGTAGGAAAATCAACACTTTTTAACGCAATTACACAAGCAGGTGTCGAGGCGGCGAACTATCCGTTCGCAACGATCGATCCAAACGTCGGTGTCGTCGAAGTACCAGACGCACGCCTGCGTAAATTAACAGAACTCGTCAACCCGAAGAAGACGATCCCGACGGCATTCGAATTCACGGACATCGCCGGAATCGTCAAGGGGGCATCAAAAGGAGAAGGGTTAGGAAATAAATTCCTCGCCAATATCCGTGAAGTGGATGCCATCTGTCAGGTTGTCCGTTGTTTCATCGATGAGAACATCACACACGTCTCAGGAAAAGTCTCACCAATCGATGACATCGAAACAATCAATCTCGAGTTGATTCTTGCTGATCTCGAATTGGTCGAAAAACGGATCCAACGTGTCCAAAAACAAGTCAAGTCGCGTGATAAAAATGCAGCAGGTGAACTCGAAGCACTCGAAATCGTCCTTGCCCTATTAGAAGATGAAAAACCAGCCCGTCTCGCTGAACTAAACGAAGATCAAGCAGCAATCGTCAAGCATTTCCAATTACTGACGATGAAACCGATGCTTTATGTCGCAAATGTCGGCGAAGATGAAGTCGCGGATGCGGACAGCAACGAAAACGTCCAGCTTGTGCGTGAGTTCGCGGCAAAAGAAGGCGCAGAAGTCATCATCATCTGTGCCCGCATTGAAGAAGAAATCGCAGAACTCGAGCCGGAAGAACGCCAAGAGTTCCTCGTTGATCTCGGAATCGAAGAATCAGGTCTCGATCAACTGATTCATGCTGCGTATAACACGCTCGGACTCGCAACGTACTTCACGGCTGGTGAAAAAGAAGTCCGTGCTTGGACATTCAAAAAAGGCATGAAGGCCCCACAATGTGCGGGTGTCATCCACTCTGACTTCGAACGCGGTTTCATTCGTGCTGAAGTTGTCGCATACGACGATTTAGCAGCAGCTGGAAACATGGCGACGGTCAAAGAACAAGGACGTTACCGTTCTGAAGGAAAAGAATATGTCTTCCAAGATGGCGATGTTGTCACATTCCGCTTCAACGTTTAAGAGAAGCGAACGAATCGTTATTGCATAAACCAAAATACTTTGATAGTATTAACAAATGTGAGTAATGAATTATTGCTCCTTGCTCGATGAATCGAGCCGCCAGTCCAAGAGGAGGTGACAGATATGCGTAAATACGAAGTACTTTACATCATCCGTCCGGAAGTTGATGAGGAAGCACGAAAAGCTCTAGTTGAGCGTTTCAACAAAGTCCTCACTGACAACGGTGGTACAGTTGAAAAAACAACTGAAATGGGTAAACGTCGTTTTGCTTACGAAATCAATGATATGCGTGAAGGTTTCTACGTTCTTCTTAACGTGACTGCTGAACCAGCAGCTACAAAAGAACTTGACCGTCTCATGAAGATCAGTGACGATATCGTTCGCTTAATGATCACAAAAGACGAGAAATAAGCTGAAACAGGAGAGTGATTCTGATGATTAACCGCGTCGTTTTAGTCGGTCGGTTAACTCGTGACCCTGAAATGCGTTATACGCAGAGCGGGATTGCGGTAACGCGATTCACACTCGCTTGTGACCGTCCGTTTACAGGACAAGATGGGAAGCGAGAAGCTGACTTCATCGATTGCGTCGTATGGCGCAAGCAAGCAGAGAACGTTGCTCAGTATTTGAAAAAAGGGAGCCTCGCAGGTGTTGAGGGTCGCCTTCAGATTAGTAGCTATGACGATAAAGATGGTCAACGTCGATATCGTGCAGAAGTCGTCGCGGATAGTGTTCGATTCCTAGAATCACGCAATGCAAGCCGTTCTTCCGATAGTGATAGCTACTCTTCGAATTCAAATACAGGTGGAAACGGAAATGCTGCAGGATGGGGTTCACAGCAACAGCAGAACAACTCTTCCTCGCCAGCACCCGCTTCATCTTCATCGAATTCGGGCTTCGGCGCTGATCCGTTCAGCGGCGGCAGTTCGATCGATCTTTCAGACGACGATCTCCCGTTCTAATCGGGAACGTCGGACTGAAAAATTTACTCTAAAAAGGAGGTTAATCACATGGCACGTCGTCCAGGTGGAAAACGTCGTCGTAAAGTATGTTACTTCACGTCGAACCACATCACTCATATCGATTATAAAGACGTAGAACTTCTCAAACGTTTCATTTCGGAACGTGGAAAGATTCTTCCACGTCGTGTGACTGGTACTTCAGCGAAATACCAACGTCCACTTACAATCGCAATCAAACGTTCACGTCAAATGGCTTTAATTCCATACGTAGCTGACTGATTACGGTCTAGCGCTTTTCCTTTTCGAAGGGAAGGCGCTTTTTTTCGCTTCGCTTTCAACCTGTCCTGCTTTTCGGTTATAATATACAAGTTAACGAATTTTTTAGATGAGTATATTCAGTATACAAGGAGGACGCGATGGGGTTAGGTCAGCAAGTATCACCCGAACGAGAACGGCGATTCTTTCGTTTCGTTCCGTATCTATTAATCGTGGCTCTACTTTTTGTCATTGTCGTCGATCACCCCGTTATCGCGGCCATCGGTGCCGTCTTGACGATAGGGCTGTTCGCTCTTCATATCTTGGAGGAGCGACGTGGGCGTAAGTCGTGGGAAAGTTATGTCGCCGGCATATCGATTCAGGTGGAAGACACCGGTCAGGATGCGCTAACGAACATGCCAATTGGTATTTTACTTTATGATGAAGAAACACGCGTCACCTGGTTTAATGATCCGATGCGTGAGATTTTTGATGATCTTGCCATGGGACAGGTTTTGACGGATCTTGATCCTCTGTTCGTCGAGATGATTGCGGTCGATGAAGATCAAGCGACACTCGAGATCGGCGAGTCCGTCTATCGGGTGTTTTCAAACAGTGAGAACCGGACGTTTTATCTGTTTGATATGACAGAAGAAGCCCAGGTCGAACAGCAGCTCGTCGATAATCAAACGGTCATCGGTGTCATTTATCTCGATAACTATGATGAGATGACACAAGGGATTGAAGATCAGCTCCGGAGTGAGTTGAACAGTCGCGTCACGCAACTGTTGAACCACTGGGCAGCCGATCATGGTACGTACATCAAACGGACGGCTTCCGATCGTTACTTTATCGTGACGACGGAAGAAAATTTAAGGGTCTTGGAACGATCGAAATTTACGATCCTCGATACCGTCCGTGAAGAGACGAGCCAACGTGGTGTCCAGTTGACCTTGTCGATTGGGATCGGGTGTGGAAGCGATCCAATCCCGGCGCTTGGTCTGATGGCTCAATCAAGTTTAGACTTAGCACTAGGACGTGGTGGAGACCAAGTCGTCATCAAACGGGATGGAAAAGTTCGCTTTTACGGTGGAAAAACCAATCCAACGGAAAAACGTACCCGTGTCCGCGCACGCGTCATTGCCAATTCGTTACGCGATTTGATGCAGGAGTCGAGTCGAATCCTCATCATGGGGCACCGGAATCCGGATATGGATTCGCTGGGATCCTCGATCGGAATTCTGAAGTTGGCTGAAATGAATGAGAAAGAGGCACATATCGTCTTGCCGGAAGCAGAAATCGGACAAGGTATTCGACGGATGATGCATGAAATCAGTCAGGAACCAAAACTTGCGACCCGTTTCGTTAATGCGTTCCAGGCCGATCAGCTGATTGATGATCAAGCTTTACTGATCATCGTCGATACACATAAACCGTCGCTTGTCGTCGTGCCCGCTCTGCTTGAACGGTTTGAACGGATGGTCGTCATCGACCATCACCGACGGGGAGAAGACTTCATCGAAGAACCGGTCCTCGTGTACCTCGAACCGTACGCGTCGTCGACTTCGGAACTGGTCACGGAATTGATTGAGTACCAACCGACGAACGAAAAACTGGCGATGCTTGAAGCGACGGCGTTACTCGCCGGCATCATCGTCGATACAAAAGGGTTTACGTTACGGACCGGTTCGCGGACGTTTGACGCGGCGTCTTACCTTCGTTCTCAAGGGGCGGACACGGTCTTGGTCCAAGAGTTTCTCAGCCAGGATCTTGAGACATATGTCGAACAGTCGCATATCTTAGAACGGACGGAAATCTATACGGCCGGGATGGCGATTGCGACGGCAGAGCCCGGAGTGATTCATGATCAAGTCTTGATCGCGCAAACGGCGGATCAATTGTTATCGCTCCAAGGTATCCGAGCCGCCTTCGTCATCGCGGAATTACAGGATGGTCGGACGGCGATCAGTGCCCGTTCGCTCGGTGAAGTGAACGTCCAGTTGATCATGGAGACGCTCGGTGGCGGAGGTCATTTAACGAATGCTGCGACTCAGATGACAGAATCGGTTCTGACCGTCGCAATTGAATTACGAAAAGCGATTGATCATTATTTAGAAGATGAAACAAAAGGAGAGGAAACAGAATGAAAGTTATTTTCTTGCAAGATGTAAAAGGTCAAGGTAAAACAGGGGACGTCAAAGAAGTCGCCGATGCGTATGCGAACAACGTGTTGTTCAAACAGAAATTAGCACGTCCGGCAACGACCGGAAACCTCAAACAGCATGAAGCCCATGAGCGAAAAGCGGCAGAACAAGCGAAACAGGTGTTGTTAGACGCACAAGCGTTAAAAGAGAAGATTGAAAAAGAAACGATCGTCGTCTCAACGAAAACAGGTGAAGGTGGTCGGGTTTTTGGATCGGTCACAAGCAAACAAATCGCCGATGAGTTAAAACAGATGGGCTACAAGATCGATAAACGTAAAATCGAACTCGAGCACCCGATCAAAACACTGGGTGTGACGAAAGTACCACTCAAATTGCATAACGAAGTCACAGCAACGTTAAACGTTCAGGTCAAAGAAGCGTGAGTAGAAAAGGGGACCGGTGATGAGTGATGTAATGCAAAATACGCCACCCCAAAGCATTGAGGCGGAGCAAGCCGTCCTTGGGGCGATCATGATCGATGCGGATCGACTGATCAGTGCGTCTGAACGATTGTTACCACAAGATTTTTATCGTGCGGCCCACCAACGGATTTTTGAAACGATGCTGGTGTTATCCGACCGTGGCGAAGCGATTGATTTAGTAACGGTCACGGCAGAGCTGAGTACGCTTGGTATCTTGGAGGAAGTCGGTGGACTCCCGTACCTCGGTGAGCTTGCGGAAGGTGTTCCGACCGCAGCGAATATCAACTATTACGTCAATGTCGTCGATCAAAAATCGACACTCCGCCGTCTGATCCGGACAGCCAATGAAATCGTCACCGATGGATATGAACGACAAAATGAGGTCGATGTTTTACTCAACGAAGCAGAACGGAAGATTCTCGAAGTGTCACAAGGAAAAGGGAGCGCCAGTTTCATTCCGATTTCCGACGTCTTGACGAGTGCCTATGCAACGATCGATAAATTGCATAAGCAAAGTGGCGAAACGACCGGGATTCCGACCGGGTTCCGTGATCTTGATAAGGTGACAGCCGGATTCCAACGCAATGATTTGATCATCGTCGCGGCTCGTCCATCCGTCGGTAAAACAGCGTTTGCCTTGAACATCTCCCAAAACGTCGCGACGCGTGCCGACGAAAATGTGGCCATCTTTAGTCTCGAGATGGGTGCAGAACAGCTCGTCATGCGGATGTTGTGTGCGGAAGGGAATGTCGACGCGCAGCGCCTCCGGACCGGACAACTTGAAGACGAGGACTGGGGCAAGTTATCGCTTGCGATGAGCAGTTTGTCGCAAGCAGGGATCTATATCGACGATACACCAGGAATCCGTGTCAACGACATTCGGGCGAAATGCCGTCGTCTGAAGCAGGAGCATGGTCTTGGTATGATCATGATCGATTATTTGCAACTGATTCAAGGAAATGGTCGTTCAAGCGACAACCGGCAACAGGAAGTCTCTGAGATTTCCCGGTCCTTGAAGTCGCTTGCCCGTGAACTCGAAGTCCCGGTCATCGCGTTATCGCAGCTGTCCCGGGGTGTCGAGAGTCGGCAGGATAAACGGCCGATGATGTCCGATATCCGGGAATCCGGAGCGATCGAGCAGGATGCGGATATCGTCGCCTTCTTGTACCGCGATGATTACTACAACAAAGAAACGGAAGATGCGAACACGATCGAGATCATCATCGCCAAACAGCGGAATGGTCCGACCGGTACCGTCAAACTCGCTTTCCGGAAAGAATTCAATAAGTTCGTTGATCTTGAACCAAGTAACTCGTATGCACCACCCGCCTGAACAGGTTCAAAACTCCTCTGTCGATTCCGGCAGAGGAGTTTTTTGAATCGTTATGTTTGAATATCTTGAAGAGAAAGGAAAAAAGTGAATTAAAACAGCGATTTAAACGAACGAAAAAGAATTGTAACAATTAATTGTTCGGTATTTGGTTGACTTCTGTTTTTTTCCGCGTTACACTTAGTCGTGGTTTTGAATCGTACGTGGAGGTGGATGAGAATATGTCATCAGTAGTAGTAGTCGGAACACAGTGGGGCGACGAAGGAAAAGGAAAGATCACCGATTTTCTTTCGAAAAAAGCCGATGTCGTTGCACGTTATCAAGGTGGAGACAACGCAGGACATACGATCGTATTTAATAATGAGACGTATAAGTTACACCTGATTCCTTCAGGGATCTTTTACTCAGACAAGAAATGCGTCATCGGGAACGGTTTGGTCGTCAACCCGAAATCGCTCGTCAAGGAATTGAAGTATCTGCACGATCGTGGTGTTTCAACAGATAACTTACTCATTTCAAACCGGGCACATGTCATCTTGCCATATCACCAACTGCAGGATCAGCTCGAAGAAGAAGCAAAAGGCGATGCGAAAGTCGGAACGACGCTGAAAGGAATCGGCCCGTGCTACATGGATAAAGCGGCACGGATCGGAATTCGGATGGCTGATTTACTCGACAAAGAAACATTCGCAGAAAAATTACAAATTGTTCTCGAACAAAAAAATCGGATGTTCACGAAGATGTATGACGCGGAACCGATTGCGTTTGACGATATCTTCGAAGAATATTATGCATACGGTCAAGAGTTCGCGAAATATGTCTGTGACACATCGGTCGTCGTCAACGACAGCCTCGACAAAGGGGAAAAAGTCCTCTTCGAAGGCGCACAAGGCGTTTTACTCGACCTTGACCACGGGACGTATCCGTTCGTCACGTCATCGAACGCATCTGCCGGCGGCGTCGCCTCAGGCGTCGGTGTTGGTCCAGCCCGGATCGATCATGTCGTTGGTGTCTGTAAAGCCTACACGTCACGTGTCGGTGATGGTCCTTTCCCAACGGAACTGTTTGACGAAATTGGTCACCATATTCGTGAAGTCGGCCGGGAATACGGTACGACGACAGGTCGTCCACGCCGTGTCGGTTGGTTTGATTCGGTCGTCGTCCGTCACTCACGCCGGACAAGTGGTTTGACGGATCTTGCATTGAACTCAATCGATGTTCTGACAGGGATCGAAACGCTTAAAATCTGTACGTCGTACGAGTTTAAAGGCAAACAGATTGACGAGTACCCAGCAAGCTTCCGTGATCTTGAAGCATGTGTCCCGGTCTATGAAGAGTTACCGGGCTGGAAAGAAGATATCACGCACATTCGGAAGTTTGAAGATCTTCCACTCAATGCCCAAAATTACGTCAAACGAATTGCTGATTTGACGGACATTTCACTCGTCACATTCTCAGTCGGACCAGGACGGGAACAGACGGTTGTGCTGCGTGATCTGTACGAAGAAGCATAATTTTTCAGAGGAGCGGGTCCGGATATCAAATCTGGATCGGCTTCTTTTTTGATGAGGAAGCAAGCGAAAACATTCACAAGATGAATCAAAAGGGCGTATACTAAAAGTAATGTTTCACGTGGAACGATGGGCGTGAACGGGTCATGTAGTCAGCAGAGTGGCGTCGGGAGTTTCCGTCGCCACCTTTCTATATGCCTCAAAAACAGGTAAAATAGATTGAATAGAAATTTTTAAGGGGGAACACCCAGTGACGGAACGTAAAATCCTCGTCGTCGACGACGAGCAGCCGATTGCGGATATATTAAAATTTAAATTAGAAAAAGAAGGCTATAGTGTTGCAGTAGCAAATGATGGTGTCGAAGCACTTGAAAAAGTCGAGGAGTTCAAACCCGACCTCATCTTACTCGATATCATGTTGCCATTGATGGACGGGATGGAAGTCTGCCGGGAAGTCCGGAAAACATCAAAAGTCCCGATCATCATGTTGACGGCAAAGGATTCTGAAATCGATACGGTTTTAGGACTTGAGCTTGGCGCAAACGATTATGTGACGAAGCCATTCAGCTCACGCGAACTATTAGCGCGAGTCAAAGCACATCTACGAAATGTCAACGCAGTAGAGGCAACTCCTGCGAATGCCGGTCCTGGTCCGTTAAAAGTGGGAGAACTGTATATCGATACGAATTCTCATACCGTGACACGGAAAGATCAAAAAATCGAACTCACTCAACGTGAATTCGAGTTGTTGCATTATTTAGCGAAAAACATCGGACAAGTCATGACCCGTGAGCACCTGCTTCAAACAGTCTGGGGTTACGACTACTTTGGTGATGTCCGGACGGTCGACGTGACGGTGCGCCGTCTGCGTGAAAAAGTCGAGGATAACCCAAGTACACCGATCTATATCATGACCCGCCGTGGTGTCGGCTACTATCTCCAAGACGGGGAGAATGAATAACGATGTTAAAAGGAACGAACTTCTTTAAATCGATCCAGTGGAAGCTTGTCGTCATTTATGCATTGTTGATTTTAGTCGCGATGCAAGTCATTGGTGTTTACTTCGTTCGTTCGCTTGAAAAGCAGTACATTACGAACTTCTCAAAATCTGTCGAAGACCGGGCCGGGCTTGTTGCGTACAACGTCGGGAAGGAATTTGATAAGACAGGCGATGATGAAGCCTCAAAACGGCAGTTGTCTGAATCCCTTGGACAACTGCTGTCTGAGTTTAGTAGTGGCTCGACTTCAAGAAACGATATTCTCGAGGTCCAGATCATTGATCAGGACTCGATCATTCAAGCGACATCTGATGAAGATAATCAGTCGGCCGTCGGGCAACGGGCGACGAATTCACTGATCAAAAAAGCACAAGCGACCAGCTCCTCACGTGTCGATACGGTACTTGATCCGGGGACGGAAGATAAGATTCGGATCTTTGCAGTGCCTGTCACATCGGAACGGACAGGTGCGACGACAGGCATGATTTATGTCCGAGCTTCGATGGAGTCGATTTATGCTCAGATGCAACAAGTCACACGGATCTTAGCGACGGGGACAGTGATTGCACTTGTCATCACTTCGATCCTCGGTGTCCTGTTATCGCGGACGATCACTCGTCCGATTTCCGATATGCGACGTCAGGCGATCGAGATGCGGCGCGGGAATTTCTCGCGGAAGGTCAAAGTCTATTCGGATGACGAGATTGGACAGCTCGCGCGGTCCTTTAATGAACTGACGGATGAGTTGCTCGAAGCCAATGCGACGACGGAAGCCGAGCGGCGGAAGTTGACGAGTGTCCTCGAAAACATGACAGACGGTGTGATCGCGACCGACCGGACGTTACGGGTCATCTTGATGAACGATCAGGCGAAAGATATCGTCGGAGTCGATGACGCGGGAATCGTCGGGACGAATCTGAAGGATCTGCTTGCCCTAGGAGACGACTTCATGATTCCGGAAGACGGGACGATGCCCCCCCGTTTACTTGATTTCAGTAGCGAAGATGAACTGTTCCTCGTCCGGGCCTTTTTCTCTCCGGTCAAAAAACACAGCGGACCGATTACCGGGATGATCATCGTCCTGCATGACGTCACGGAACAGGAACAAGTTGAACAGGATCGCCGCGAATTCGTTGCGAACGTCAGTCATGAACTCCGGACACCGCTGACGACGATGCGGAGTTACCTTGAAGCCTTGGCGGAAGGTGCCTACCAGGATGAAGAACTGGCGCCACGGTTCCTGGAGACGACACAAAACGAAACGGAGCGGATGATCCGCCTCGTCACCGATCTGTTGCAACTGTCGAAAATGGACAGTAAGGAATACAAGATGAACAAAGTCCGCTTTGACTACATTCAATTCCTGAATGAGATTCTTGACCGGCATGATATGACGAAACCGGAACGGATTCGGTTCCGCCGGAAGATCATGAAACGGAAAGTCTACATTCGAGGCGATCAAGATAAATTGATTCAGGTCGCGGACAATATCTTGACGAATGCGATCAAGTATTCACCGGAAGGCGGAACGATCACCGTCCGGACGATGTTGCGGGCGAAACGAATCGTCATCAGTATCAAGGATGAAGGGGTCGGGATTCCAAAAGCCAACCTGCAAAAGATTTTCGAACGTTTTTACCGGGTCGATAAAGCCCGGGCACGTAAGATTGGTGGGACGGGACTGGGTCTCTCGATCGCGAAAGACGTCGTCTCGGCACACGGTGGCGACATCTGGGCAGAAAGTGAGTGGGGACGCGGTACGACAATCTACTTTACACTTCCGTATGAGGTGATCGAAGAGGTGGATATCGGATGACCAAACAGCGACTGAAAACCGTCCTCTTGATTTTGCTTGTCAGTGGCTCGATAGTTCAGACAGCCATGCTGTGGACGTATCATCCGAGCAGTGAATCGATCGAACAGGAACAGGTGTCGTTTAATGAAATCGATGCCTCGAAGACGGTCGAAGGGAATCAGCTCGTCAATCCGGAGCTTGTAGTCTACTCGAACGGTGAAACCGCCTATCAGACACAAATCATCGGGCGGACGATCTTGAACCGGATCGGGGCTTCCTTTGATGTTGGTGTCTTAGTCTTGACGGATAAGGCCTCGAACATCCCGGCCAGCAAACGAAGTGTCGAGATGATTTTCCCGACTCCGATCAGTGCAAAGATGCTGGAGGAATTGCTCGGAGAAGAACAGATTGCGATGTCAGAACCAATCAAACGGTTGTATCTGCTCGACTATGAGGGTCCGATTCTGCGGCTCGAGTCAACGACAGGACGGTTCAAGGACTTTAAATTGATTGGCGACGAGACAGTCTTAAAACGACTGTTTGCCTACGATAAGAAAAAACCGATGACGAAAGTCGAGCTGAAAGGTGGCGACTATACGTATGTCCCAAGTACGACACCTAAGCTTGAAGAAGTATTCGTCTACGATGATATCGCACAGGATCCGAAACCACTCAGTCGGATCGAAAGTGCCTTCTTTACGGAAAATTCGAACGTCCAACAAATCAAGAGTCGGGATGAACTCGATGTCTTGACGGACGGAGTCAGCGTCTCGACGTATGATCGGGATTACAACGCGTTTCGATTCAATACGTTATCACCGAATACCCAGACGTCTTCTGTCGATTACAGTACGATCGTCAGTTACATCAATATCCACGGAGGCTGGCTTGATCAGTTGACGCAACGCAGCGGTTTCCGCTATTACTTCGATCAGATGTCGAAAACGGATGAAGAACAGGCAGCGACGTTCCGTCTGTATCTGAATCGGTATCCGGTGTTTGGCGAAGCCGGACCGTTGCTTGAGCAACCGGATTTTGATTTAGCGACGATCAAAGTGACATTCGAGGAAAATCAAATCCGTTCGCTCAGTCGGAGCATGCTCCGGGCAGACCGGAAGCTGTTGCTCCGGGAAACGACATTGCCATCCATCGATCAGATTGAAAAACAGCTTCAATCCGCCGACATGTTGGATGAGATTTCCGGCATCCGGATGGGGTATGAGATGACGTATCAAATTGAAACGAGTCGCTATGCCTTGTTTGAACCGGCATGGTTCGTCAAACAAAACGGAAAATGGGCCACGGTCGATCAAGCTATCGGAAAAGAGGGATAATGTTTCATGGATTGGAGTAAAGCAAAAACGTTACTGATTCTGACGTTCCTGATCCTGAACGTCTATCTTGCTGTTCAGCTGATGGACCGAATGGTCGATCCCCGAATCGCAACGACGAATGCGGATGGGAAAACCGTTTTGAAGGAACGGAAAATTGATGAGAAAAAACTACAAGCTGTCTCAAAAGAAATCGGATATTTGACGGCGGAAGTCGATGCCAGTTCGCTCGCCCCAAAAGAGGGTTCTTCGATTGAGGATGCGATTATATCGGTCAAAAACCAAATTGAATGGTCGGTCCGTTTAACGAAATCGTATCCGCTCGAAGCCAAAGCGATGCGTGATTCCGCGACATCATTTGTCCGGTCTTCCGTCGCATATGGTACGGATTATACGTTTTGGAAGTATGACAGCAAACATAATGAGATGACGTTCGTCCAGACGTATAAAGAACAACCGCTCTATTCGACGCCACAACAATCGAGGGAAGACGATGCGATGATTGGTCCGTCGTTACTCGTCCTTCAGTTAAACAAACAACAGGAAATCGTCAGCTATAAACAACGTCACTTAAACAAGGTCGTCCGTCAGGCACAGGATGTCACGTTGTTGTCGGCCAGTGAATCCATCATTCAACTGTCAGAGCAGGGATTGTTCAGAGCCTCAAAAAGAATGACGAGCCAGCAGCTTGGCTACTTTTGTCTCGTGACCGAAGGCACGACGTCGGTCCAGATCTTACCGCCGACGTGGCAGATTGAACTGAACGGAGAAGAACTGTATTTCGTCAATGCAATCGACGGCGGAGTTCAGACCATCGAACGGCTTGATACCGTTTCAGAGAAATGAGGAATGCACGATGAGCCTACACTATAGCGTCCTTGCCAGTGGCTCGACGGGGAATGCCCTCTACATCGAAAGTGAACAGACCCGCCTGCTTGTCGATGCCGGATTGACCGGCAAAGCGATGCTTGCCCTGTTCGATCAGATTCACCGGTCGCCGGAAAAAATCGATGGGCTGTTCGTCACCCATGAACACTCGGACCATATTAAAGGCGTCGGGATTTTAGCACGGAAGTACAACATCCCGCTCTATGCGAACGAAAAGACGTGGGCAGCGATGGAAGCGAAGATCGGTAAGATTGATCCCGCACTGAAGTTCCTCTGGGAAGTCGGCGAGGTCAAACAGTTTGGCGATATCGAGGTCGAATCGTTTAACGTCAGTCATGATGCGGCCGATCCGATGTTTTTCCAGTTCGCCCACGACGGGAAACGTCTCGCCCATATCACGGATACCGGTTACGTCTCGGACCGGATGAAAGGCGTCATCCGTGGCGCCGATGCCTATATTTTTGAAGCGAACCATGATATCGGGATGCTTCAGATGGGGCATTACCCGTGGAGCGTCAAACGGCGGATCCTCGGCGATTACGGACACGTCTCAAACGAAGACGCGGCGATTGCGATGAGCGAAGTGCTCGACGACCGGACGAAACGGATCCATATGGCCCACCTGAGTAAGGATAACAACATGAAGGAGCTGGCCCGGATGAGTGTCTCCCAGACGCTTGCGAGCCGCGATGTCGACCTCAGCAAGATTCAGTTGCTCGACACCGATCCGGTCATCCCGACACCGCTTTTGAAGCTCTGATTATGGGAAATTACTGAATATGCTCAAAAGACCCCCACATTTGGCTAACTCGCCACGTGATGGGGGTATACTTGTGTAAAGAGAGTTTAAGAAGGAGGCGTGTGTCGATGGATCGACCAGAAGAACCACGGAACGAATCAGATCAGCCTTACGCATCGACCGATGAGACAAACGGCTTTCCGCCAAGACGACCAAGTGAAGGCGAGCCGGTCAGTCCTTATCGTGAATCATATGAAGAAGAACCACCTGCACCAAAACGCCGCGGCGGCGGAAAAGCCTTTTTTGTCGGCTTGATCGGCGGTATCATCGGGGCGCTGTTGATTGCCTTGATCGCCTGGCCGTTCGTCCGCGACGAAATGACAAGTGCTCCGGTCTCGACGACGGCACCGGAACAAGCGGCGACGAAGGCGACGGAATCGGAAAATGATATCGTCAGTGCCGTCAGTCAAACGAAGGAAGCGGTCGTCAGCGTGACGAATTTACAAAGTTCATTCCAAGGTGCCGATCAAGAGACAGGTGCCGGGTCCGGGGTCATCTATAAAAAAGACGGCAATAAAGCCTATGTCGTCACGAACTACCACGTCGTTGAAGGGGCAAGCCGTTTGTCGGTCACGTTATCCGACGGAACGGCACTTGAAGCAAAAGTACTCGGAGAAGATCCGACGTACGATTTAGCGGTCCTCTCGATTGATGCGTCGAAAGTGACACAAGTCGTCAAACTCGGTGATTCCGATACGTTACGCGCCGGAGAGACGGTCCTTGCGATCGGGAACCCGCTCGGCATCTTTGCGAACTCAGTGACACGTGGTGTCATCAGTGCTCAGGAACGGACGGTTCCGGTCGATACGAACAAGGATGGTCAGCAGGACTTCAATACGGAAGTCATCCAGACCGATGCGGCAATCAACCCGGGGAACTCAGGCGGGGCGCTCATCAATACGTCCGGTCAATTGATTGGGATCAACTCGATGAAGATTGCCGAAGCGAGTGTGGAAGGTGTCGGTTTTGCGATTCCGATCAACGAAGCCTTGCCGATCATGCGTGATCTTGAACAAAACGGTGAAGTGATTCGCCCGCAACTCGGGATTCAGATCCGGGACGTCCAGGAGTTCCCGAGCGGTTTCCGGGAAGATCGTCTGAAGTTACCAAATGATGTCACACGCGGGATTGTCGTCGTCGGTTTGACCGGCAACAGTGGAGCGGAAAAAGCAGGGATGAAAGAAAATGATGTCATCGTTGAGATCAACGGTAAGGACATCAACTCGTTTGCCGATTTAAAGAGTGTCCTGTACCGGGATGCGAAAGTCGGCGATAACGTCAAGGTGACGTTCTACCGGGGCGGCGAGAAGCAGACACTTGATGTCAAACTGTCGGCGCAACCGGCGACGGTGCAATAAACAAATGGAAGAGCTATCCGTGTTTGTACGGATAGCTTTTTTGTGCACAGAAAAAATGGTGTCTCTGATTCTCATCGTGATTCGCTGTCGCGCACTTTCCTCAGGTGAGGAACAAGCCGCGGGCTTCTTGCCTGTCGGCGTTGATACCCGGGTCTCGTTTTCCTCTGACAGCGCGGGCGAGCCGCGCTTTTTCCTGTAGGAGTCGCGTGCAGCGGACACGATGAATGGAGGAGGTCGTCGAGCAGTAAACGGAGTGAGGACTCGAGCTGTGGATAACTTTTTTCGGCCGGAGAAGTCAATTTTTGTTATACTGGTAGCGGATAAATGTGGATAACTTAAAAGGAGGAAAAGACCTGTGGATAAATATGTCTGTTTAGAACACGTCGAGTTAGCGCTCGACGAAGTAGTCGATGAAACGGAAGAGTACCCGATTTTGGAAGAGGTGTCAGCAGAGAAAAACGTCACGTGTGAGTACTGTGATCAGCCTGCGACATATCTTGTGTCAAGCAAAAAATAATTATCAACATGTGGACATGTGGATAACTCTGTGGATAACTCCTGAATTTTCTGTCAGAAAGCGAGAAAAATGATGCAAATTACCATTATTACGGTCGGAAAGCTAAAAGAGAAGTACTTGAAGCAAGGAATTGCCGAATATACGAAACGGCTCGGCGTCTATTGTTCGATTCAAGAAA
The DNA here is from genome assembly GCF_001870785.1 of Exiguobacterium sp. KRL4. Lineage (GTDB taxonomy): Bacteria > Bacillota > Bacilli > Exiguobacteriales > Exiguobacteriaceae > Exiguobacterium_A. The sequence continues at coordinate 227,282 of NZ_MOLV01000005.1, read as the reverse complement.
TCGAGGTGTCGGACGAAAAAGCACCGGAACAATTAAGTGATGCCGAGATGCAGCAAGTGAAGAAAAAAGAAGGCGAACGGATTTTAGCGAAAATCGGACCGGACGTTCATGTCTATGCACTTGCTATCGAAGGAAAGCAACGGACGAGCGAACAGTTTGCGACAGAACTCGACCGACTGGCGACATACGGCAAAAGTAAAATCGCATTTGTCATCGGCGGATCGCTTGGTCTCGCACCGGAAGTCATGCAACGGGCGAACGATACGATTTCCTTCTCGAAGATGACATTTCCCCACCAATTGATGAAGATGATTTTGTGTGAACAGATTTATCGGGCATATCGGATTAATCGGAATGAGCCGTATCATAAGTAAATGAGGTTTGTCAGAAAAAGTTCCCATGACAATAAATAGTGAGTTCCAAAAGTCAAAAAAGGCGGCTTTTGAGGATAGCCCTTTCTCCAACTTGAATATAGTTATAACGAAGAAGCATCAAAAGCTATACGATAGCTTTTGATGCTCTTTTTTTGTGTCTAACACCGATTTTACTAACCTGTGAGTTGGAATCAGAGATAAAGAAGAATATAGATATGCAATGGACAATGATCTGCGGCAGAAAATGGACGCGATTATCTCTTTCGTTATTCCATGCTAAATCCCCAAGAGTAAAGGAGATAATTCTTTAGGTTAGGATCATTGCCTTTTAATTCTAGACATAGCACATACTTTAAGAGAGGCATTATTTTAACTCAGCTGCCCAGCCGCCAACTTGGTATGCTGAGTAGAATTTTACAATGTTCTGGAATCCCGCCTCATCCAGTAATTCTAGTATTTTGTCTTCTGTAATGAGAGGCATTTTAAGAATTCTTTGTACGTCCTCACTCTTCTCGGGGTCCACCCCATTACTTCGAAAACGCTCTTTCCAGGCAGCAAAATTTTTGTGGAATTCAGCAGATTCTTTGTCTCCAAATATACTCACAAGAATAAAGGGAGCCCCATGTTCCAGCCGTTCAGCCACGCTCTTTAACAAGTTGAGTTTAGCATTATCATCCGGCAGGAATTGGAGAACCAGGATGCAGGTAGCCATGTCAAATTTACTATCAGTTGGCAATTCATGAACAAACCCTTGATGCAGTTTGACACGGTTCTCTGTACCTGCCTGTCGTATTTTATGCGAGGCAATCTTCATCATTTGGTCGGAAGGGTCCACTCCTGTAAGAAACCAGCTAGGGTAGATTTGACTAAAGTAAAGTAACTCAGCTCCTCCTCCGGCTCCAACAACCAAAAGAGTTGGAGACGTTTTTTTCGTTTGATAAAAAAAGAATCAGACATCGGGAATAATTGCTCATAGGCAGGAACTGCTAAGCGAATAAAAGAATCATATTGTAAAGCAAAGTCAGAGTTAAAATCGGGCTGGCCATTATTCATGATTAACCTCCTAAGATTTCAGATGTCGTTCATGATACCAAGGAAATTTTATCTATCCGCCTTTAGAAATAAGCAAATCATTCTCTTGTTCAACACAAGAAGTTTGAATTATATTTTTTCTATAAAATCATCGGTTCTTCAAAAAATATTTTTTAGGATGGGATGTTGATTCTTTACACTGACTTATCCGGCTTTAATGTTTGTTCTGCAGTCGCTGAATACAGCAGAGTAGGTAAAATATCTTGTGTAATAGAAGAACAAATGGATTAGCTGAATTAGTACTTAAAATATTTCCCGTAACCATAAAAACTAAACAGTAAATGAAGTTGCACTTGTTAAGCGAGAAAAAAATCTCATTTAGATACAATACGGAGAGCCGTATCATAAGTGAACTTCAAAAACTCTAAAATTCTCTAGAATATACTTAAAAATATGTTCTAGAGGATGTTAGAGTTTTTTAATTTAAATATCATAATTTAAAATTTATATTAATTATTTAATTAGTAAAAATGTATAATTAGAAAAGGAAAAAAATACATTTTTTAAGGAGCGCAAACTTTGAAAAAAACGATTATTACTAGCGTAATCTCAATTGTGGCTGTTGCAATTCTGGGTCTTATTGCTTTGTTCATATTTAAACCTATTGAACTTAAAACTGAAAAGCAATCAAGTACATATTTAATTCAAGAAAAAATAGTAGACTTATCGGAACTGGCTACTTTGAAGTACGAGTATAGCGATGTAATTGTTAGTCGTACAAATAGAAAACTTCCTTTTGGAATCACAGATTTAAAGTTTGCTGAGGCGATTAAACTTATTAAATACTCCGGATACTTGAAAGCAGGAACCGATCTTTCTAAAGTAAGTGTTTCATATAACAAAGAAAAAGACTTGATGCTTGTACGAGTGCCGAAAGCTAGTATTCTTGATAATGTTGCTGAAATCGAAAAAGCAGAGGTAGAAGACGTAAAAGGAAACATTTTATCGGACTACCCGACGCAAACAGTGTTTGATGTTATAAGTAAGAATAAAGAAAAGGTAGAGAAGAAAAAGGTAAGTGAAGGACTTTTAGAAAAAGCGGATCAATCTACTCAGAAGTTGTTAATATCTTTTTTGAAATCGAACGAATATAAAAATATTTCGATTGAATTTTATTGAGTTGTTTATACTGTTATGAATTTCATATAGTCCATTTCATTCTTGAATTGTTCATTCACAATCAGATCTGGTGAAATCAAATAGGTTCCGACATATTCGCCATGCGGAATCTTAAAATAGCATGTCTTGGGTGCCAGTAAACTTTTCGATTGATGAATCTGCTCCCGTGATACTGTCGTCCAGATTGTTTGATCTTGATGATTAGCTAAAGATACGACAATCGATTGATCAGCTTGAATCAATATCACTAGATCTTTTTCTTGTAAACGTGATGGATTGACGTGAGCGAGGATCGGGTAGGCATACTTGGCAACAAATCCACCGATGGCCGATAGCGACTGTTGTTCATTTATGAATTGTTGAATCATGGGTGTCCTCCTGACTGGATATGAACGATTACTCCGATTTTTCTTTCGTGATGATTCCGATACCACAACCAAATAGCAGGATGATTCCGGTGACAAGCAAAGCAGGTACATGACTATCAAGTGCCATGAACAAACCCGCACTACTTAAGATGACGCCAGATGGAATCAGGATGTTTCGCATGAGATATTCCTCCCTGAAGTATAACGACTTTGTTCTCACTATAACGAATGTAGAGTAGGATGAGAACGCACGATTTCACAAATAATGACAATACGATTTTCAGTAATTGAGAATGAAATAGACGCCGCCCATTGATTGGACAGCGTCTATTTTTATTATGTTCGTTCGAGTACGTTTACAAGCACCCGGTGCACGACTTCGTGGTCGCGGATATCATGCAGTTTATAATCCTTGCCGGGTAATGTGTAAACGTCGATTGAGCCGACGTATGAGATGGCGAGTTCGAGTGTACCGTCTTCCTGGCAGGTCGTCCGTAATTCCAGTTCGCCGCTGATGACGCCGACTTCATTCGTCATCACACCATGCGTAGCGGTAAAAGTAGAGGTTTTCGTTTCCATCGAATCGACTCCTTCTTAGTATGTACAGGTGTTCAGCATCGTTTGCAGTGCTGTTTTTTCAGAGGATTGGAGACTCAAGCCCCAACGGCTTTTCGTGTTGATCCACATCTTCGAGTACGCACAGCTTGCGCCGGCACGGGTGGGTTTCCATGTCGATGGATCCTGGTCACCCTTTGAACGGTTCGAGCTTGCGGAGACGGCAATCAATTGCGGACCGTTGAGATCGTTTGCGAATGCCTGACGTGTCGTTGTCGTCCAGCTACTTGCACCCGAACGCCATGCTTCCGCGAGCGGGACGACATGATCGATGTCGAGATCGGACGGGTTCGTGAATGTCAGTCCATCATAATAACTGTACCATGAGCCGGACGTGACCGGACAGCTGCCGACGTAAGAATCCGCATCGCGTTTCAAGACGACTTGACGGGTATCACAGCCGCTTCCTTGGCTGCTCCAATGCGGGAAGAGATCACGGGAGTAACCGGTCATTGTACTTTCGGTCTTGACTGTCAGTGCGTTGAGCTCAGATTGAGCCGTCGCTTTTGACGGGATGCCGGACGGGAGTGCTGCAACGGGTGAGAGGTCGAACTGAAACGCAGTGAGAAACAAAACAAACGATACGGCGAGTAGCTTGATTTTCTGGAACATAAACTGCCTCCTCTTATGTATTGGTGTGAAAGAAATCTCTCACATCTCCCAGTATCACATCGAATATTTTGGATAGGGTTAAAATAATGTAAACATTACAAAAGTTGAATATTTTTCATCAAAAATATTTTTTTGGAATTAGGCCCAAAGTAATAGAGAAATGAATTACTTAAAAAAAATTAAAATCGATATTAGATAAAAAACGAAATGAATGATTTAAAATTGCGGGGACTTTTAACATAAAAAAATGCAACTCTTGTATAGTAAAGGGGTACCTCTGTTCGATTCGGACATGAGTTGAGAAGTTATCAGGAATTCAAACGCCAAGGAGCTGAGCAAGTACCATGAACAAACAAGACATCAGTGATATCCGTCGCCATTTTAAGGTCGACTCGGAACTACTTAAAATCAACGAAATTTATAATATATATATCCGCAAGGAAACGAGTGAAATCTTCTACGAAGAAAGCCGTCCGTTCGCCTTTCTTGAGCTCGAGCAACAGGAATTGTTCCTCGCGAACTTCAAGAAAGTCCTGACCGGGAAACTCGACATCAAGCTGTTTGAGGTCAAGTTCCAACAGCCGGAAGAAGGAGCGACCGGACATACGCAACAACTGTTGTACGAAGGGCTATACACGGAAGAGACGGAAGACTGGACGGAGCAGATGCAACAGATCGCGCTGAAGATGGTGCAGGACGTCCAGTATGACAACGATATCGTCGTCACGTTCATCCGGGGACAGTATTACAAAACGACGAAACGGCAGGCAGACGAGACGGAAGTTGATAAGAACGATGAAGTCTATACGACACCGTTTATTCTGAGCAGCCTCAATCAGACGGAACTGCCGAAACAGTCGCTTGTCTTTGATTATGTCGATCTCGAGTTTAAGTCAAACCTGCTGATCAATCCGGTCATCAAACTCGCTTCACCCATCGGCGGCTTTCTATTCCCCTGCTTCACGGATAATGCGGCAGACGTCAACCGTGTTTTGTACACGGCCAGCAAGCCGAATAAACCGGACCTTTTGTTTATCGAAAACGTCTTAAACGGCGAACAGATCGTGACGGCGGAAGAAGACAAAGCGGTATTTGAAGAGATCGTCAAACTGGTCATCGGCGAATCGGTCGATTCAAAAACTCTCGCGGGTGTCTATGAGGAAGTCAATCACCTGCTCGTCGTAGAAGACGAAAAGGAAGACGAGCCGGAAGATATTCCGATGCTTAACGTCAAAGAAGTCGAACGGGTCTTAAAAGCGAGCGGGATCGAAGACGTCAGCACGGAACAGGTCGAACGGGCTTTCAAAACAGTCATCGATGATACGACGTACGAAATGAAGGCGAGTAACATCGTCCCGAACTATGAAGCGAAATCGATTAAAATCAATACGAAAGTCGCAAACATTTCCGTCAGTGCCCAAGACTTGAAGTACATTAAGCAAGTCAATTATAACGGCAAACAATGTCTGTTGATTGAAGTCGAGGAAGACACAGTCATCGACGGCTTCACGCTCGTCTCGGAAGAAAATATTTTAAGTTAATTCAAAAGGCACTCGTTTCGCGTCATTCCGAGAAGGAAAGCACACGAAAGACGGGTGCCTTTTTTTGAATTATCTAGAATGATTGATTAATCGGATGAAGATGCGTATGATTGGTTTTGTAAGCGGTATCTTTTAAGGAAAAGAGATATCGGACATTTTTTTAATCATTTACGAAAGCGGTTTCGATACTTATTTTTACAAATGAATGAACTCTTATAAGCAAATGAAGAATTCGATAAAAGGAGGAAGAGACATGGGACGGGATTATCAGCAGTTGGTCGAATGTTTAGCGGAAAAAACGACCGGTGCGCTGCAGGATAGCGTTGAAGTCGTCATCAAACCGGTACCTGATCGGACGGAAAGCGGCGTACTTGATCCACGGGTTTTGGAAGTCATGTTGCAGCAACAACAAGACAGTTCGCCGGCAGGTCCTTTTTCACTCGAAGCAGCGCGGGCCGGGATGGGGTGGATCAATACCGACCTGACGACGACAGAAATCACGACGGAAGAAATAATTATTCCAAGTGCGGAACAACCGATTCCGGCACGGATTTATCGTCCCCATTCGACGGAACCGTTACCGGCGGTGATTTACTTCCATGGCGGCGGCTTTTTCGGGGGAACGCTTGAACCGGTTGAACATCCTTGCCGATTGTTAGCAGAGCGGGCAAATGTCGTCGTGATTTCGATCGATTACCGGCTTGCACCGGAACATCCATTTCCAGCCGGTCTGAACGATTGTTTCAGGGCCGTCACATGGATCTATGAACAAGCGGAAGAGCTCGGAATCAACCGGACACAACTGGCTGTCGCCGGCGACAGTGCCGGCGGCAACCTAGCGACCGTCTGTGCCCTGCTTGACCGCGAACAACAGACACAGATGATCCAGTACCAAGTCCTGCTCTATCCGGTCGTCAATCTCGCCGCCTTGCCGACGGATGATTTCGAGTGGCGTCTTGATGACTATGAAATGAACGAGAATCGGGAGTTGCTTGAAGGGATCGTCACAGCTCTTGCAGACACGGATGGCTTGTTGAACCGGTTGTACCTGCAAGGAACGACGGACGTCCAGGATCCACATGTCTCACCACTCTTCAGCGACAAGGTGGCAGGACTGCCGGAGGCGCTGATCATCACGGCGGAATACGATTATCTCCGTCTCGAAGGCGAAGCGTATGGACGGAAACTCGCACGTGCCGGCGTTAAAACAAAACGGATTCAATATAACGGCATGGACCACGCCTTTATCGAAAAGCTCGGTCAGTATCCGCAAGCGGAAGACTGCATCACGGAAATCGCGAACGGTCTGAAGAAACGCTTTACTACTACACAACCAACAGGAGGATGAATCGATGACGACATATACATTAGATTGGAACGCCTATATAGCACTGGCACGGCAAACGGTCGCAGAAGGGGCAGTCCTGTTGAAAAATGATAAGCAGACGTTGCCGCTTTTAGCAGGGACGACGATCTCGGTTTTTGGACGCAATCAGTTTAATTACTATAAAAGCGGAACGGGATCGGGTGGGATGGTCAACGTGTCGCACGTGACAAGTCCACTCGAAGCTCTGCAACAACATCCGGATCTGACCGTGAACCAGTCGTTACTCGACGTCTACGAAGCCTGGCTGAAAGATCATCCGTTTGATAAAGGCGAAGGCTGGGCGGCGGAACCGTGGTCGCAGGAAGAAATGCCGGTCACGGATGAAGTCGTCGCAGACGCAGCGTCGCAATCAGATGTCGCGATCATCATGATCGGCCGGACGGCCGGTGAAGACCGCGATAATACAGCGGATCCCGGCAGTTACCTGCTGACGGACGTCGAATTGACACTGCTTGAAAAAGTCTCGGGAGCGTTTTCGAAGACCGTTGTCTTATTAAACGTCGGCAATGTCATTGACATGCAGTGGGCACTTGATTTTGATCCGAGTGCGATTTTGTACGGATGGCAAGGCGGGATGGAAGGCGGCAACGCCTTAGTCGATCTCTTGACGGGAGCAGTTACACCATCCGGGAAATTACCGGATACGATTGTCCGTTCCCTCGATGCGTACCCGTCGACGCCGTACTTCGGTCACGAAGACCGGGCGATTTACAAAGAAGACATCTATGTCGGATACCGCTACTTCGAGACGTTTGCGAAGGATGACGTCCTGTATCCGTTCGGGTTTGGTTTATCCTATACGACGTTTGATGTCGTAACAGATACGGTCGACATGACGGAGCAACAGGTCACGTTAACGGTCACCGTCACGAACACGGGGACACGCAGCGGGAAAGAAGTCGTCCAGGTGTATCTCGAGAAACCACAGGGACAACTCGGGAATCCGGCGCGGGGACTCGTGACCTTTGCGAAGACGCGACTCCTTGAGGCGGATCAAAGGGAAACGCTGACCTTAACGGTACCGCTGACGGAATATGCAAGTTACGATGACGCCGGTGTGACGGGGCATAAATCGTCTTACGTCATTGAAGCAGGAGCGTATCACCTGTACGTCGGCACGGACGTCCGGAGAGCAGCGCATGTGGCAACACAAACGATTGAGACGTTACGTGTCATCGAGACGTTAAGCGAAAACATGGCACCGGTCACGGCATTCGACCGCCTGAATCCGCAACAGACAGAGACCGGATATGACGTGACGTATGAAGCGACACCACTTCGGACGATTGATCCGGAAGCCCGCCGTTTAGCCGAACGACCGGCAGCACGCACGTATTCGGACAACCAGGGACTGACCCTGAAGGATGTCTACGAAGAGAAGACGTCGCTCGCCGTGTTCCTCGATCAGTTGACGGATGAGGATCTTGCGGCGATCGTCCGCGGTGAAGGGATGAACTCACCGCGTGTCACACCAGGAACGGCAGCGGCGTTTGGTGGCGTGACCGACCGGCTGACAGCGTTCGGGATTCCGGCAGCCTGCTGTGCCGACGGTCCGTCCGGCATCCGGATGGATATCGGAACAAAAGCTTTCTCACTGCCGAACGGAACGCTCGTCGCCTCAACGTTCAACGTCGATTTAGTCGCGGATTTATTTGAGATGACAGGGCTTGAACTCCGGAAAAACGGCATCGATACGTTGCTTGGACCGGGGATGAACATTCACCGTCATCCACTCAACGGCCGGAACTTCGAATACTTCTCGGAAGATCCACATTTAACGGGGATGATGGCTGTCGCCCAGCTCGACGGGATGCACCGGGTCGGCGTGACGGGAACGCTCAAGCATTTAAGTGCCAACAATCAGGAATTCCATCGTCATGATCTCGATTCGATTGTCTCGGAACGAGCTTTACGAGAGATTTATCTGAAAGGATTTGAGCATGCCGTCAAACGGGGACAGGCATATGCGATTATGACGACCTATGGTGCCGTCAACGGACTGTGGACCGCCGGATTGTATGATCAGAATACCCGGATTCTCCGTGACGAGTGGGGCTTCAACGGTGTCGTCATGACCGACTGGTGGGCGAAGATCAATACCGAAGAAACAGAAGCCAACCGGCAACAGACGGCGACGATGGTCCGTTCGCAAAATGATCTTTACATGGTCGTCGGAGAACCGGGGGCGAATCCGTTTGAGGATGATACGCTGTCGTCGCTTGCAGACGGCACGTTGACACGGGCGGAATTGTTACGGAGTGCGGCGAACATCTGTCAGTTCATCCTGCGGTCACCGGTCATGGAGCGGACGCTTGGTCAGGAAGCGACAGTCGACGTCACCGGATTACCGGAAGAGGCAGATGAGCTTAACGAACAGGCCGTCACGCATCAGCAACTTCAAAGCGGTGTCCCGATTGTGTTTGATGAACTCGACACGTCGACCGGAAGCAGTCATGTCTTTGCCGTGACGGCGGAAGAAACGGGGATGTACCACGTCACGTTTGAAGCACGGTCGTATGCCGGTGAACTGGCACAGATGCCGGTGACGTTGTTTGCGAACAATATGCCGGTCGCGACATTTACATTTAACGGAACAGACGGGAAATGGGTGACGCAGACGAAAGACGTCTTTGTCTTTAATCCGCACAACTACTTCAAGTTGTACTTTGCGCTTGGTGGGCTTGAGCTCAAAAACATCACCTTCACGTTAACCGAGTCGTTCCATATGAAGAACGGATAATCACATCATAGAGAATTAAAAAACGTACACGACAAAAAGAGAGAAGCGATGTCTAAGCCGCTTCTCTCTTTTGCTGTATCTCATGTTTCTTAAATCGAAAACGAATTAACAGCGTGAATGCCTTCTTGTTCGACGAATTCGTCAAGAAGCGCCCGGACATCGTCCGTTGAATTCGTGTCCATCAAACGGGCGCGCAGTTCGCTCGCCCCGCGGAAACCGCGGACATAAATCTTGAAGAACCGGCGGAGCGGCTTGAAGAGACGGGGTTCGAATTCCGCTGAATATTGATCGTGCAGGTCGAGTTGCAGACGCAACAGATCAAGTAATTCTTCACTCGAATGGTCTTTCTTTTCGACTTCGAACGCGAACGGGTTATGGAAAATGCCGCGTCCGATCATGACGCCGTCAACACCGTACTGCTCGACGAGTTCAAGACCGTGTTGCCGGTCGTTGATATCTCCGTTGATTGTCAAGAGTGTCTGTGGCGCGATTTCATCCCGGAGTTTCTTGATTTCCGGAATTAGTTCGAAGTGAGCCGGGACAGCACTCATTTCTTTACGTGTCCGCAAATGAATCGAGAGGTTGGCGATGTCCTGCTCGAGAATGTGGCGTAACCAGTCATGCCACTCTTCGACTTTCGAGTAACCGAGACGTGTCTTGACGCTGACCGGCAGACCGCCGGCTTTTGCTGCTTGAATCAGTTCGGCGGCGACATCGGGACGGTTGATCAGTCCCGATCCTTTTCCGTTGACGGCGACGTTCTGCACCGGGCAACCCATGTTGATATCGATGCCCTTAAAGCCCATTTCCGCCATCCCGATACTCATTTCACGGAAATATTCCGGTTTGTCGCCCCAAATATGGGCGACCATCGGCTGTTCATCTTCCGTGAACTCAAGGCGTCCGCGGACACTCTGTTTGCCTTTTGGATGACAGTAACTTTCTGTATTCGTAAATTCAGTAAAGAACACATCCGGTCGCGCCGCTTTCGCGACGACGTGACGGAAAACGACGTCCGTGACATCTTCCATTGGTGCAAGTACAAAAAATGGTCGTGGCAGGTCCTGCCAAAAGTTGTTTTTCATCGTATATAAAACCCTTTCCTTAAGGTAATTCGTTTTGCTCAATTAAAATTTCATCAACTATATACTTTAAGCGTATTGAACAAAAAGTGCAAGGAGACAAGCTTTGCAGGCGGGAATATTGAAGCCATTTGTCGAAACCAGATAAAGGAAGTCAGGGATGAATCTTTTAGTCCGTTCATATCGTAATAGGTGTAACACAGTCGCCAGGAAAGGATGAGTTCTCCATGCATACACTGTATATGAAACAAAAAGCACTCAGTTTACGAGGGCGTTTTTCGATCAAGAATGAACAGGAGCAGGATCGGTATCTCGTCGAAGGCAGCTTCATGAAAATTCCGAAGTCGTTTTTGATTACGACGACGGACGGAGAAGAAATTGCGACGATCACGAAAAAAACATTCAGTTTAAGACCGAAGTTTTTTGTTGAGGTCGCGGGACAAACGATGACGATCGAAAAGGAATTTTCATTGTTCAAAGCCCGTTATACGATTGACGCAGCCGGAATCGAGATTGACGGAAACTGGTGGGACATGGATTTCCAGGTCAAGCGGCAAGGGGAAGTCGTCGGACAGGTTGAGAAAAAGTGGTTGTCGTTTGGCGACAGCTACGAAATTCAGGTGATTGATGCCGCGATGGAGACGATTCTGATTGCGCTCGTCGTTGCGATTGATTGTGTGAAGGCAGACGATGCGGCAAACGCGTCGTCTTAATAGAACAGGAGAGAAGCATGAAACAACTTTTGATGAACCAGACGTTTGAGTTGAACCGGCGATTTACGATTCAAGATGAAGCCGGACACGTCACGCATGAAGTCACGGGACAATTATTCCAAATGCAGAAAAACTGGCAACTCCTTCATGAAAAAACAGAGGTCGGTCGTGTGACGAGACAAACGTTTAGCATGTTACCACACGTGCTGATTGAAGTGGACGGACGTGTCATCGCAACCATTCAAAAAACAGGAGCTTTTATCTTTTCAGATTATCGGATTGACAGCCGCGAGCTGCAAGTCGATATCAATTGGTCGACGATGGCGTTTGCTGTCATGTACCAGGGTCAAAAAATCGGGCAAGGGAAAAGACGATGGGTCCGTTTTGGAAAACAGTATGAATTGACGCTTTTCGATGACGCGGCAGAAGTACTGTTTTTAAGTGTCGTGCTCGGACTCGACCGGGCGAAAGCAGACAAAACCGTCTCGACGCTGTTTTCGGACAATTGGGCAGGAGGGAAGAAGTAAATGGAACGATGGGATATCTATACGGCTGACCGTCAAAAGACCGGACGGACATGGCCGCGTGGGAAAGAGTTGCAGGACGGGGACTACCATCTTGTCGTCCATGTCTGTCTCTTTAATCAACAAGGACAGATGTTGATTCAGCAACGTCAACCGTTCAAAGAGAGCTGGCCAAACATGTGGGATGTCAGCGTCGGCGGCAGTGCGACAACGGGCGATACGAGTCAAACGGCGGCAGAGCGTGAATTGTTTGAGGAACTCGGATTGTCTCTGTCGTTCGCCGGACGGCGTCCGCAGCTGACGGTTCCGTTTGAGGTCGGGTTTGACGACTATTACTTAATCGAAACGGACGTCGATTTGACGACACTGACGTTACAGGAAGAAGAAGTCCAAGCCGTCAAGTGGGCGACGGAAGAGGACATCATTGCCGGGATTCGGGAAGGAACATTCATTTCCTACCATGAACCGTTGATCCGGTTGCTGTTCATCTTACGGCATCAATACGGTGCCCATCGAAAATAAATAATCCCCAGGTCGCGAGCGACACTGGGGATTGTTTGCAATCAGGCTGTTTTTTTCGAAGCCGTGACCGGTTGTTTCGGTTTGGTTTCCGGTAAAAAGATACTGAAAATTAGATACGTCGAACAGCTGAGGAAAAAGACGACCATTGAAGCTGTATAACCCATTTGACCGAGCGTGTAACTCCAAAGAATCGTAAAGATGGTCTGGGTCGCATACGCAATTGCCCAAAATAGACCAAATAAGACGGTGATCTTTTGCGGAGTCATCCCTTTCATCTCGTGGGCCAGATTCATGAAAATCGGATACTGAATGTACATGGTAAATCCGGAAATGAAGGCAAAGGCATACGAAACGAGTGGTGAAATGTTGCCGAACGCGACCGTAACGATGAAACTGCCGATCATCACGAATCCGCTGATCAGAAGAATCGGTTTTCGCGGTGTCCCGCGGCTGCCGATTTTCAAACCGACGAAGGTTCCGATAATACCGGCACCGGAGACGAGCAGATTAACCAGCGATCCGTTTAACTCAGTATACGTGTCAAACACCGGTTTGAGTCCGACGAGCGACAGAATGTAGAGCGTCAAGAAACCGCCGAACGCCAACGCATATTTCCATAAGAAGCTGTCTTTGATTGCATCTTTGTAACCGTAAGCGGTGACGACTTCGTTTTGATCACTTGCCGTATTTAAGTCGAATTCTTCACTGAAGATCAACCAGGCGAGGAACAGGACGGCTATCAAAGCAGCAAAAATCGTCAATGTCAGTTGCCAATTGTTCGTGAATTGTGTCGCGAAAAACGTGAACAGCAAGGAAACGACGAACGCTCCGACATTGTAAGACACCGTATTGAGTGCATTGATCCGCAGTTTTTCCGTCGGATCACTGATGTAGCGGGTGACGACCGGATTCATGTAGACGATGACCATCGAACCGCCCAGGCCCATGACCATCCGGGCTGCCGTATACGCCCAGTAGTTCGGCAGATAGATGGCGACAATCGACATCATCAGGAATAACAGTGCGAGCATCGGTGCTTTTTTCGGTCCAAGCTTCATCAGAATGAGTGCTGCTAAGATGTTCGCGAAGACGCGTGCTGTCGTAATCGAGTAGTTGACGAGTTGCGAAATCAACGGATCGACGGTCCGGTCTCCGAAAAAATGAGCCGTGATTTGTGGTGTCAGCGAAGATCCGGCGACCCAGTTCATGGCGAAGGTCGCATAGGCGAACCAGAGAACAGCCATCATCAAATACCCTTTTCGTGCGTGACTTGCTTGTGTAGACATAACATACCCCTTCTTTTCCTAAGCCGAATCTCCCTGTAGACGGCGATTCGAACTACTTCACTTTGTTATCAATTCGTTAAATGTAGCGGAGTTCGAAGGGGAAGTAAAATAGATAATTCTTATGTTTTCCATAAGTTAAAAGAATAGATCAAAAGTAATCGTATGCGTTTGTCGAATACTTGAAAAAATGTCTTTCACCTGTTTACGTTTTGGTTTGATGAAGCGGCATCCATTCACAGGTCATCCCCTCGGCGGTCTGAACGAGACGGTACACATCAGGGTTCTGCAATTGCTGCCAGTCTTCGTAGCCAAAGGTCGAATCGATGGTGTGCAACAATAAAGCCATCGCATTTCCGTGTGTGACAAGAATCGTATGACGGGCAGGGTGAAGCGATGCTTCTTTTAGGATAGACGTCATCCGCTCCATCACTTCACGACTGGATTCACCGTCGGGAAAGCGGAGATCTAAATCGACGAATGTTTCTTGTAAAGCGGTACGCCAATCACTTAAAGGTGAGGTGCTGAGGGTTCGTTCTTGGAGCTGATCCTCGATTTCAACCGAACAATCATGAAGAGCGGCGAGAGGTAAAATCGTTTCCCGTGCCCGGCGAAACGGACTGCATAAAATCCGGTCGACGGGGATGGTTTTGAAAAAAACGGCGAGTGCGTCTGCTTGTTTTTGACCTTGTTTCGTCAAAGGAGCATCAGGAGCTTGCCCAGTTGCTTCACAATGGCGGATGACATAATATGTCTTCACTATAAATTCCTCCTCCTGCTGTAGTCTTGTTAGGAGACTTCTGGAAGTGGATGGGGAAGTCCTGTTTCACGTTGTGAAAGAAGAAATGAAATAAAACGGTTGACAAACGATCATAAGATTACTAGTATTAGAAACAATTCAGGTGATTATGTCACCTCAGCAACCGAATAAAAAAAGAAAGCTATGATTGTCATGGGTCACACTATGGCAGGAGCAGCTTCTGGAGAGACCGTATATACGGCGCCGAAGGGTTCACAATCTCAGGCAAAAGGACAGAAGAGTACTGAATTTTTATTTTTTGTGTTGGCTTTGCCAAGCAAAGGATGATTATTTGCTATTCTGATGATTTTTTGAGATTGGACACCCGTCCAGTCTCTTTTTTTGTTGGACTGACAGAACAGTCTGACCGGGGGAAGTAGAGAGATCATCAAAGGAGGAGTTCAGGTTTGGAACAGCAAGGATTAAAACGAGATTTATCGAATCGTCACGTCCAATTGATTGCGATTGGTGGAACGATTGGAACAGGGTTATTTTTAGGGTCGGGGAAAGCGATTCAACTGGCCGGTCCATCGATTGTGTTTGCCTACCTGCTTGTCGGGATTGCGATTTTCTTCGTCATGCGGGCACTGGGCGAGTTATTGTTGTCAAAAGCCGGTTATCAGTCACTGACGGATATCGCGGAAGATTACCTCGGACCGCGCGCCGCTTTCGTAACCGGCTGGACCTATTGGTTCTGTTGGATCATGACGGCCATGGCAGATGTCATCGCCGTCGGTGTTTACGTCAAATATTGGTTTGATATTCCGCAATGGATTCCGGCCGTCATCGCCCTGTTGATCTTGCTTGGCTTTAATCTTCTGACGGTCAAACTGTTCGGGGAACTCGAGTTTTGGTTCGCCTTGATCAAAGTCATCACGATTTTAGCGTTGATTGGGGTCGGAATCGTCTTGCTCGTCATCGGCTTCAAAACAGATGCCGGACCGGTCACGGTCAAGAATCTGTGGCAGCACGGCGGAATGTTCCCGAACGGCATCACCGGGTTCCTATTGTCGTTCCAGATGGTCGTCTTCGCGTATGTCGGGGTTGAACTCGTGGGTGTCTCGGCAGCAGAAACGGCTGATCCGAAAAAGAACATTCCATCAGCGATCAATAAGATTCCGTTACGGATTTTATTCTTCTACGTCGGTGCCTTACTGGTCCTTCTGATGATCAATCCATGGACCGGACTGAACGCAACGGAAAGTCCGTTCGTCAAGACGTTTAGTCTGATCGGGATTCCGCTTGCTGCCGGAATCATCAACTTCGTTGTCCTGACGTCGGCTGCTTCCGCTTGTAACAGCGGAATGTTCTCGACGAGCCGGATTTTGTACAATCTCGGGAATCAAAAGCAAGCACCTAAATCTTTTTCGAAGCTGAATAAGAATCACGTGCCGGCAAATGCCTTGTTCATCTCGACATTGGTCGTCTCGGGTGGTGCCTTGTTAAGCAAATTGATTCCAGGACAGGCGTTCAGTATCGTCACGACAATCAGTGCGATCTGTTTCATCTGGGTCTGGGGTGTCATTCTCGTCTGTCACTTGAAATACAAGAAGACGCAGCCGGAATTGCATGCCGTTTCAACATTCAAAGCGCCGTGGACACCGTTCGTCAACTACCTCGTACTCGGTCTGTTCACACTGATTTTGATCGTCATGCTCGTCGCGGACGAAACACGTCCGGCCTTGCTCCTGACACCAGTCTGGTTCATCGGATTGTTTGTCCTGTACCAGCTGCGGACGAAAAAACATCAAAAAGCAGAACGGCACAGTGCGTGATGCATCAAGGAAATAAACAAAGACCCGATTCCCTGCCGAACAAGACAGGGAGTCGGGTCTTATTTGTCGATCTGTTTTGGTAAAAGACTCAGCGATGGAACTGTCCGTCCGCCAACTGCTGTTTCAAGGCTATCGCTTTTTTACGGATTGCCTGCTGATCCGCTTGGTCCCGCTTCGCCCACTGCCGGTACATCATCGACATCCGTTGGTTGCCGGAGAAACGTTCCTCGTGCCGGGCGATGAAGTCCCAATACAAGGCATTGAACGGACAGGCATTGTCCCCAAGAGCATCTTTCTGATTAAAGGGACAGTTCCCGCAGTAGTCGCTCATCTTATGGATGTAGTTCGCTGATGCGATATACGGTTTCGTCGACAGGATACCACCGTCGGCATGCAAGGCCATCCCGAGCACATTCGGAAGGACGACCCAGTCATAGGCATCGATGTACATCTCATTGAACCAGTCTGCTGTCTGTTGCGGCGAAATCTCAAACAGGTTGGCAAAGTTTCCGAGCACCATCAGCCGCTGGATATGATGATTGTGCGCCGTTTCGATGACAGGTCGCAGTGACTCAGCGACGCAGGTCATCGTCGTCTGACCGTCCCAGAAGAAGTCCGGCAAGTCACGGTTGTGTTGCAGGACATTAACCTGTTCGTAACCAGGCATCTCACTTAGATAGACCGCCCGCATGTACTCGCGCCAGCCGAGGATTTGGCGGATGAAACCTTCGACGGCATTAAGTGGCGCTTCCTGATCTTCAAGTGCAGCCGCTGCAGCTTGAATGACTTCGTCCAGCGACAATAATCCGATGTTGATGGACGACGAGAGCAACGAATGCGATAACGTATCCTCTCCTGTCAACATCGCATCCTGATAGGTGCCGAATGTCTCGAGCCGTTCCTCGATGAAATGCGCGAGCGCCCGCTGTGCTTCTGCTCGCGCGACCGGCCAGTGGAACGCATTAAGCTGACCCGGATGGTCCGCAAACGTCGTCTCGACTTTTTGGATGACATCACGCGTGACTTGATCCGGTCGAAACTGAATCGGTGCCTTAAAATCAAAACCGTCCTTCGCCGGTTTTCGATTGTCGGCGTCAAACGACCATTTTCCGCCGAGCGGTTTGTTTCCGTTCATCAACAGGCGGCGGTCCTTTCGAAGTTGCCGGTAAAAGCGGTCCATCTTCCACGGTTTGTCCCCGAGCATGGCGATGGCTTCGTCCTGCGTTAACAAAAAGAGCGGAACATCGGAACAGACGTCGACGGTGATCGTTTTTGGAAGGTTGTTTTGAAACCGTTCCATGACGCGACGCATCGGGTGATCGGTGATGGCCGTATACAGCAGGTGCGTTGGTTTATATTGTTGCTGGTGCTGCTTCCACGCTTCGTCAAACGAGTCTGCTTCTCGGTAATCGACCGTAAACCCTTTCTCCCGAAGTTCGTCTGCGAAATGACGCATCGCTGAAAAAATCAAGACTAATTTTTGTTTATGATACGTTTTCCAGGTCGAGCGTGACGTTGCTTCGACCATCAGGATGATGTCCTCTTTCGGATCCGCTTCCGTCAGAAGCGGTAAGCTGTGACTGAGTTGATTGCCGAAAATCCAGCGTGTCGCCATGAATCGTTCCCCCTTTTTCTTCTATAAGAGTATATATCCGCTTTCCCTGAAAGTATGTCTCAGGATGTGCGCGTTCGATTCAGGGAAAGTAGATTTATTTTTAACGGGAAACACCGGATATTTTAATTTATGAATGACCTGTGATAGGGTTATACTGGAAAGGTAAGTTGTCGTCATACGAGCGCTTTCAACTGGTATGACAGGTCCATAATATCAAACGGGGATAGGAAGGATATCATGAGCAGTATGCCTAAACAAACAGATGTTATTTTGATTGGTGCCGGAGTCATGAGCGCAACGTTAGGGGTCTTGTTAAAAGAGCTTGCGCCGGATATGAACATTAAAGTATTCGAGAAGTTAGCGAGTGCTGGGGAAGAAAGCTCAAATGAATGGAACAACGCGGGGACAGGTCACGCTGCACTTTGCGAATTGAACTATACGACGGAAAATGCCGACGGAACGATCGATATCAGCAAGGCGGTCAAGGTCAACGAACAGTTCCAACTGTCTCGCCAATTCTGGTCGCACCTCGTCAAAGAACAAGTGTTGCCGAATCCGAAAGAATTCATCATGCCGATTCCGCATATGAGTATGGTCGAAGGGGCGGAAAACGTCGAATTCCTAAAAAAACGATTGGAAGCGCTCTCAGCTAATCCGTTGTTCAAAGGAATGGAGTTTTCGGAAGATCCGGAACAACTGAAACAATGGATTCCATTGATCATGGAAGGCCGGACGTCACCGGAGCCAATCGCAGCAACAAAAATCGATTCGGGTACAGACGTTAATTTCGGTGCGTTGACACGCATCCTGTTTGATCACTTAAAACAACTCGATGTCGAGATCAATTATGGTCACGGTGTCGAAGACTTGAAACGGGTCGACGGCGGTTGGGAAATCAAAGTCAAAAATGAACGTGACAACCGGATCGAACATCATACAGCGAAGTTCGTCTTTATCGGCGGCGGCGGTGGAAGCTTGCCGTTACTTCAAAAAACAGGGATTCCGGAATCAAAACAGATCGGCGGATTCCCGGTCAGCGGCTTGTTCCTTGTCTGTAAAAACCCTGAAATCGCCGAGCGTCATCATGCGAAAGTCTACGGGAAAGCGAAAGTCGGCGCACCGCCGATGTCTGTCCCGCACTTGGATACACGTTACATCGACGGTCAAAAGTCATTGTTATTCGGACCGTTCGCCGGCTTCTCGCCGAAGTTCCTCAAAACGGGATCGAATCTTGATTTGATCACATCGGTCAAACCGAACAACGTCTTGACGATGCTCGCGGCAGGCGCAAAAGAGATGGGACTGACGAAGTACTTGATTGAACAGGTCTTACTGTCGACGGAACAACGGATGAACGAACTGCGTGAGTTCATCCCGAATGCGAAAACGGAAGACTGGGATGTCGTCGTTGCCGGACAACGGGTCCAGGTCATCAAAGATACGCCGCAAGGCAAAGGGACACTTCAATTCGGAACGGAAGTCGTCAGTGCGGCTGACGGATCGGTCGCAGCGTTGCTCGGCGCGTCACCAGGCGCTTCAACTGCCGTACCGGTCATGCTGGAAGTCCTCGGAAAATGTTTCCCGGATCAAATGCCCGGCTGGGAAGCGAAAATCAAAGAAATGATTCCGTCGTACGGGACATCGCTCGTCGCGAATCCGGATCTCTTTGATCAAATTCATGCTGAAACCACAAAAACGCTCGAATTGACGGAAGCCCAACCGATTCGTTAAGAGTATTCATCGGCAACAAAAAAGCCCCGTCCTCTTCAAGAGGACGGGGTTGCTTGTCGTGCATCAGCCGCGTTGACGGAAGAAACGTGTTTTCTTCAAGGCAATCCCGACTGGAATCGCGACGAGAATCCCGACGACGTTTTGTGTGATGTTTCCTGGAATGGATAACGCTGGAGCTACCCAGTTGCTGTAGAGAATCCCTTCACAGATGTAGTAAACACCAAGCATGACAGGAACGGATACGATCATTGCGAGCACGTTGACACTGACTTTTGTTCCATTATGACCATATGTCCAGGCGATCCAACCGACGATGAATCCTTGTAATCCGCGTCCAACAAAAGAGAACGGCGCCCAAAGTGTCCAACCCGAAACGATATCGAACAAACCCATTCCTACAGCACCGGCAATCATCGCCGTCCGGGGTCCGAATAAAACCGCAATCAAGAACAACATGGCTGTTCCCATATGGACCAGTCCACCGTTCGCTGCGATTGGTAATTTGATATTGATGAAGAGTGTAGCGACAAAAACAAGTGCAATCGACATCGAAGTGATGACGAGTTGCCGGGTACGAGTGCTTGAATACGGTGCTGCTTTTTGCATGTGTCAGACCTTCTTTATGATAGATTTTGAATACTCTTAATCTATCAGATATCTGGACTAGCTGAAAGTATCAATTTCAAACAATTTATAGGGGTCAGTTTGAACTTTGACCTCTAATGATGAAAGTATGCGCCCGAAAGAGGATGTCCCGTGACTTCTACGAGAAAAAGCGCGTTTGCGCGCTGTCAGAGGCAAGTGAGACCCGGCTTCAAGACCGTTTGGTCGCAAAAGCCGCGGCTTGCGCCTCGAGAAAAGCACGGGGAAAATCCTCTTTAGTTGATGGAGATTCTGTTTACACTAGATTTTGCAATCAAAAAACGCCTTGCCGAAGCAAGACGTTTCGATGATCAGTTACGAATCATGTAATCGAAGGCACCGAGTGCAGCTGTAGCACCTGATCCCATCGAGATGATGATCTGTTTATAAGCACTGTCCGTACAGTCACCGGCTGCGAAGACACCCGGGATGTTCGTTGCGCCATGACGATCAACAAGGATTTCACCGAACTTGTTTCGTTCGATTGTTTCGCCGAGCCAGTCTGTGTTTGGCACAAGACCGATTTGGACGAAAACGCCTTCAAGCTCGACATGGTGCTCAACACCTGTTTCGCGTTCGACATACGTGATGCCGTTCACTTTGTCTGTTCCTGTGATTTCCTTCGTCTGCGCATTGGCAACGACCGTGACGTTCGGAAGACTTGCGAGACGGTCTTGTAAGACCGCGTCTGCTTTCAGTTCCGGTGCAAATTCAAGCACCGTCACATGTTTGACGAGACCGGCAAGATCGATGGCCGCTTCGACACCGGAATTCCCGCCGCCGATGACAGCAACGCGTTTTCCTTCGAAGAGTGGACCGTCACAGTGGGTACAGTAAGCGACCCCTTTGTTCTTGAATTCAAGTTCGCCCGGCACACCGATGTTGCGCCAGCGTGCGCCTGTTGAGAGAATCAAACTCTTTGTTTTCAAGACCGCACCGTTCTCAAGCTCCAGTTCAACGAGGTCTTTTTTCTCAAGACACGTTGCCCGTTGGAGATTCATGACATCGATGCCGTACTCTTTGACGTGTTCTTCAAGACTCGCCACGAGTTTCGGACCTTCCGTATACTTCATGCTGATGAAGTTCTCGATGCTCATCGTATCCATGACTTGACCGCCAAACCGTTCGGCGACGATCCCGATCCGGATCCCTTTACGTGCGGCATAAATCGCAGCACTGGCACCAGCAGGACCTCCACCGACGACAAGAACGTCGTACGGGTCTTTATCGGCGAAGTCTGATGCGTCGACACCTGTGCCGAGTTTCGCAAGAATTTCTTCAAGAGACATCCGACCGTTTCCGAACGCTTCGCCGTTGACGAAGACGGTTGGGACAGCCATGATTTCTTTCGCTTCAACTTCTTCTTTGAACGCACCGCCGTCAATCATCGTGTGGCTGATGTTTGGATTCAGGACACTCATGACGTTTAAGGCTTGGACGACATCCGGACAGTTGTGGCAACTGAGACTGATGTAAGACTCGAAATGATACGTTTCTTTGATACCTTTGATCTGATCGATCAGTGAGGCATCGACTTTTGGTGCACGACCGCTGACTTGGAGTAACGCCAAGACGAGGGACGTGAACTCGTGACCGAGTGGAATCCCGGCAAACGTGATGCCACTTTCTTCACCGACACGATTGACGCTGAAGCTTGGTGTCCGGGCCAGTGACGCCTGTTCGATACTGATTCGTGGTGACATGCTCGCGATTTCTTCGACGAGCTCGCTCATCTCAAGAGAAACGGAGTCCGCCCCGGCGCTGACCGCGAGGACAAGATCTCCTTCCAATAACTCCAAGTATTGAGCGAGTTGTGCTTTAATATCTGCTGCTAAAGCCATCTCAAATCCGCTCCTTAAATTTTTCCGACGAGGTCAAGGCTCGGTGTGAGTGTTGCAGAACCTTCTTCCCATTTCGCTGGGCATACTTCGCCTGGGTTGTTGCGTACGTATTGTGCTGCTTTGATTTTGTTGACGAGTGTGCTTGCGTCACGGCCAATGCCGTCTGCGTTGATCTCAACCGTCTGGATGACACCGTCTGGATCGATGATGAACGTTCCGCGGTCTGCAAGTCCATCTTGTTCGTTTAATACTTCAAAGTTACGTGAGATGACGTGTGACGGATCACCAATCATGACGTACTCGATTTTACCGATTGTTTCTGAAGTTTCGTGCCATGCTTTATGTGTAAAGTGCGTATCTGTTGAAACCGAGTAGACTTCAACGTCAAGCGCTTTGAGTGTTGCATATTGGTTTTGAAGATCTTCGAGCTCAGTCGGGCAAACGAATGTAAAGTCTGCTGGGTAGAAACAAACGACACTCCATTTTCCACGAAGGTTAGCATCTGTAAGATCGACGAACTCTCCGTTATGGAATGCTGATGCACTGAATGGTTTTACTTCATTTCCGATTAAAGACATGATAAAAATCCTCCTGTTGGGTTCTATTTAAGAATCTGTTCTAGTGAAAAGAAAAAGCTGTATCTATCACACTAGAATAATTCTAATCTAATACTAATTTCATATAACCGCTTTGTTTTGTCAAGGGATAACCTGCAATTTCCTATTCTGATAAACAAAGTGTGAACAGAAAAAGAACTCCTATTTCCTTAAATGAAACAGGAAACAGGAGCTGTATGAGTTATTGCCACTCGGTGTGGAACGTGCCTTTGCGATCGGTCCGGGCATACGTATGTGCTCCGAAATAATCACGTTGGGCTTGCAGAATGTTGGCGTTGGAATTAGCCGTCCGGTAGCTGTCGTAATACGTCAACGATGTGCTGAGACACGGAGCAGCGAGCCCGGATAAGGAATCTTCTGCGACGACTTGGCGCAGTGACGTTTGATAGTCCTGAACCTTCTCGGCAAAGTACGGCGCGAGCATCAAGTTCGCAAGCGACTCGTCCTTCGCGAAAGCCTCACTGATGACGTTCAGGAACTCCGCTCGGATGATACAACCGCCGCGGAAAATCAAAGCGATTTCTTCGAGGCGTAAGTTCCAGTCATACAGTTCAGAAGACGTCCGGTATTGCGTGAAGCCTTGTGCATAGGCCGCAATTTTCCCCATATAAAGCGCTTGGCGGATTCGTTCGATCCAGATGTCTTTATCAAGGGTTTCACGCTCGTCTGGTCCGGTCAAGACGGCTGACGCCGCGACACGTTCTTCTTTGACAGCCGAGAGATAGCGGGCAAAGAGCGCTTCCGTAATGATCGAAGAGGCAATTCCGTTATCAATCGATTGCATGCTCGTCCATTTGCCTGTGCCTTTTTGACCGGCTTGGTCCAAGATGACATCGATCAACGGAAGACCGGTTTCGTCATCTTTTTTCCGGAGAATATCCGCTGTGATTTCAATCAGGTAACTTTTCAGCTCGCCTTCATTCCAAGACGAGAAGACATCAGCGATTTCTTCGACATCGAGTCCAAGACGGACCCGGAGGAAACTATACGCTTCCGCAATTAATTGCATGTCGGCATATTCAATGCCGTTATGGACCATCTTAACGAAATGACCGGCACCTTTTGGTCCGATGTAGACACAGCATGGCTCGCCGTTCACTTTGGCGGCAATCTTCGTCAAAATCGGTGCGACTTGCGCGTACGCTTCTTTTGTTCCGCCCGGCATGATGGCAGGACCGGTCCGCGCGCCGACTTCACCGCCGGAGACACCGACACCGATGTATTCGATCTTGTGTTGCTGCAATTGATCAAAACGACGTTCTGTATCGAGGAAGTGAGAATTCCCACCGTCCATGATGATGTCGCCGGTCTCGAGATGCGGTACGAGTGATTCGATGACCGAATCAATCGCACTTCCTGCCGTGACCATGACGAAAATTTTCCGTGGACGTGCAAGGGATTGAACGAAATCTACCACTTCATAATAGGGATGCAGCGACAATCCTTCGTTATGTGCCATTAAGTCATCCGTTAAATCGCGTGTGTAGTTGTAGACGGCGACGTCTTCTTGATGGCTCGCCATGTTGAGGGCGATGTTGCGCCCCATGACACCGAGCCCGATGACTCCGATTGAATGTAGCATATAGATCGACTCCTTTTTTTAGACGACGAGACTGAGTAAGAGGACGAATCCAAGTCCGAAGACGGAAATGATTGTTTCAAGCAAAGTCCACGTCGCGAACGTTTCTTTCATTGTTAATCCAAAATATTCTTTAAACATCCAGAACCCGGCATCGTTAACGTGTGAAGCGATTAAACTACCGGCTCCTGTTGCCAAGACGACGAGTGCCAGGTTGACGTCCGATTGACCGAGCAACGGAATGACGAGACCGGCTGTCGTCAGTGAAGCGACGGTTGCCGAACCAAGTGAAATCCGTAAGATGGCGGCGATGATCCAGGCGAGTAAGATCGGTGATAAGGTTGTTCCGTCAAAGATTTCAGCGACATAATCACCGACACCTCCATCAATCAAGACCTGTTTGAAGGCACCACCACCACCGATGATCAGCAGCATCATCCCGATTTGCGTGATCGCGGTCGTACATGAATCCATGACCGTTTTGATCGGAATCTGGCGGGCCAGTCCCATCGTATAGACAGCGACGAGCAAGGAAATCAGCATCGCCGTCGACGCGTTTCCGATAAACTGAACGGCAGCTAAAGCGGGATTGCTGTCCCAGCCGAGTGTTTTTTGTAATAACGTTAATACGGTTGCAATCGACATCAGGAGGACCGGTAACATCGCCGTGAAAACACTGATGCCGAACCCTGGTGTATCATTTAAATCAAATTCCTTCTGTTCCCCGAGTGACGCGATGCTGCCTGTTTTCTTGAATGATTCCGGTACGATACGCTTCGCGATTTTCGTGAAGATTGGACCGGCGATGATGACGGTCGGCACGGCCACGATAAAGCCGTATAAGAGAACTTGACCAAGATCGGCCCCGTACTCGCCGGCAATGACAGTTGGGCCCGGATGAGGCGGCAGGAAACCGTGAGTGACCGATAAAGCAGCGACCATCGGAATCCCGAGATAAAGAATCGAAACGCGCAACTGACGTGAGATGGCGAAGACGATTGGAATCAATAAAACCAATCCAACTTCAAAGAATAAGGCAATCCCTATGATGAATGAAGCGACAACGACGGCCCACTGGATGTTCTTTTCCCCAAATTTCGCGACAAGCGTCATCGCGATCCGTTGCGCACCACCTGCGTCGGCAATTAATTTTCCGAGCATCGCACCGAGCCCGAAAATCAGAGCGAGATGACCAAGCGTTCCGCCGAGACCGGCTTCAATCGTCGTAACGATTTGATCAAGCGGCATTCCGAGAAGTAAAGCGACGACGAACGAGACGATAATTAATGCAACGAACGTGTTTAATTTTAACCCCATAATTAAAACGAGTAACAGAACAATCCCGATGGCAACAATGACTAATGGCATGTGACTTCCCCCAAAAACGTTAAATTAAATTTCTTTTTGAATCAAACCCCGTTGATACGTAGCGATGCGCCGGTAATCGGTTTCGAGAACGCGCGCCAAACTGATGAAGATCGGTAATAACTGACGGTATTCGTGCATTGCTTCCTCATTCGGCACATGGCGATGTGTATCGCCAATCATATCTGCTGCCACCTCAAATGAATCGACTTCCCCTGTCGCATACAATCCGAGAATACAGGCCCCGAGACACGAACTTTCAAAACTTTCCGGAATGACGACTTCCGACTCGAAAATATCCGCCATCATTTGACGCCAGACTTCAGAACGGGCAAACCCCCCGGTTGCCTGAATCCGTGTGACCGGACCGTCCATACATTCGATTAACGCAAGGAAAACGGTGTACAAGTTATAGATGACACCTTCCAGGGCTGCCCGAATCATATGTTCCTTTTTGTGCGACAGCGTCAATCCGAAGAACGAACCGCTGACGTCCGGATTCCAAAGCGGAGCCCGTTCGCCGGACAGATACGGATGGAACAGTAAACCGTCTGATCCCGGACGGACACGTTCGGCAATCTTCGTCAAGACAGCATACGGATCAATCCCGAGTCGTTTCGCTGTTTCGACTTCAGACGATGCGAGCTCATCCCGGATCCAGCGTAAGACCATCCCTCCGTTATTGACCGGACCACCGATGACCCAATGGTTTTCGGTTAAGGCATAACAGAAAATCCGGCCTTTTTCGTCGGTTTGCGGCCGGTCGATGATCGTCCGGATCGCACCGCTCGTTCCGATCGTAATCGCGATTTCGCCTTTACGGATCGCATTGACGCCGAGATTCGACAGGACGCCGTCGCTTGCTCCGATCAGGAACGGTGTAGAGGGATCTAGGCCAATTTGTTTAGCGTATTCCGGTGCGAAATTCGTAAACGAAGTCGTCGTTGAAACAGGCTTCGAGAGTTTCGATGGATCAATGCCTGCGACTTGTAAAGCTTCTGTGTCCCAGTCGAGTTCATGAATGTTAAACAAGCCGGTTGCGGACGCGAGCGAGTGGTCGATGACGTATTTTCCGAACAGGCGTTGGAAAACAAATTCTTTGATGCCGACGTATTTTTTTGTCTGTGCGGCAATGTCCGGGTGTTCTTCGACGAGCCAACAAATCTTGCTGAGCGGAGACATCGGATGAACCGGTGTTCCGGTCCGGTGATAGATCGAATAACCATATTGTTCCTTGATCCGGTTCGACCAGGCCTCACTTCTGCTGTCTGCCCACGTGATGCAGGCGGTCAACGGTTGATCGTGTTCATCCATCGCAATCAGACTGTGCATCGCGCTGCTGAAGGCGACGAACTTCGGTTGCTCCGTCGGATGTTGTTTCGTCATCAAGCGGATGCTTTCCAAAACGGCATGAAAAATCTCTTCCGGATCCTGCTCCGCTGTTGAACGATTGGGTGTATGGAGCGGATAACCGACATTCGTTTGTCCGACGACTTCGCCTTTTGTCGTGAAGAGCACCGCTTTTGTACTGGTCGTGCCGATATCAATCCCTAACATATATTCAGTCATGTGGCTCGACTCCCTTCGTCATCAGTTGTTGTGACTTCCATAAATCCTCGACCTCTTGCACATCATCAAAGTTCTGATGCAAGGAGGCGATCATTCGTTTCCGGTCACCGGTCTCGATGGCTTCGATGTAGAGGGCATGGTTCGCTAAGATCCGTTCAAAGTCCTCGACATCCTCTTCGAGTCGTTGGTGCATCGACAATAGGATGAAGCTTTCCATGACCGGTTTGAGATTCTGCCACATCATGCTGACATATCCGTGATCAATTGACCGGATGATCGTTTCGTGGAACAGAACGTCCTGATAG
Organism: Exiguobacterium sp. KRL4; assembly: GCF_001870785.1. Lineage (GTDB taxonomy): Bacteria > Bacillota > Bacilli > Exiguobacteriales > Exiguobacteriaceae > Exiguobacterium_A. The sequence continues at coordinate 199,472 of NZ_MOLV01000005.1, read as the reverse complement.
GAAAATTCATCCGCATCTTTATATTTGATGGCGATTTTCATCATTTCGAGGATCTTGCTCAGTTCACGAACAAGATCCTGACGATCCATCTTAACGATTCGCTCAAAAACGAACGTTTCGATTAACAGCCGGACATCATAAATTTCCTGGATGTCTTGTTTTGACAGCCCGACGACGACGGCCCCCATTCGTTCCAAACGAATGATCCGCTCACTTGCCAACACTTTTAAGGCGTCGCGGACTGGCGATCGACTGACTGAGAAGTCAGCGGCCAACTTATTTTCCGATAAAATCGTTCCGCTTTCGATTTTTCCGGAAATGATGCGCATCCGCAGCTCGTGGGCTACACGTTCGCCAGCGGAAGCTTTGGACAACCACTTAATCGGGTACAAAAGATCCGACATACCAAACACCTACTTTGTTTAATGAGTATACTTGTATACAAGTAGTATAAACGACGGAAAACAAAATGCAAGCGCTTTAATTAAATTGTCATATGTGATGAATAAGCTGTCAGGTACGTGATAGGATAAGTACAGAATGGAGGCGGTAAGATGAAGATTTTAGTGGTAGGAGCCGGTGCAGTAGGCGGTTATTTCGGAGGACGTCTAGCAGAAAAAGGGGAGGACGTCACATTTTTAGTACGGGAACGACGATTTCAGGCGTTGGAAACATCCGGGCTCAAAATAAGCAGTCTACATGGTGATATCCACCTGACGCCACGTTTAATTGAAGCAGGGGCGGATGAAACCTTTGACGTGATTATTCTGTCGACAAAAGCGTATCATCTGGAACAAGTACTGCAAGATATCGAACCTTTTGTCTCGGAACATACATACATCTTGCCACTTTTAAATGGTATGGCCCATCTCAAAAAGTTAGTGGACTGGTTTGGAGAAAATCGTGTACTGGGCGGATTATGTTTCATCGAATCGACTCTTGATGAACAGGGACGAATCGTTCAGACGAGTCCTTCCCATCATCTGCTGTTCGGTCCGTTGACAGGAGAACGGACACAACGTTTGGAAGAACTCGAACGGCATCTGACCGGGACGAACGCACCGATCAACTATTCAGAGACGATCATTCGTGATATGTGGAACAAGTATCTCTTCATCACGACGTTTTCCGGTGTGACGTCTTTATTCCGTGCACCGATCGGTCCGATTCGAGCACAAACAGACGGGATGGAAATCATCCGCCAGCTGACGGTCGAGGCGAAGGAAACGATGGAACTTAAAGGCGCTGTTTTCAGTCCAGGTATCGAAAAGACGCAGGAGAAGCAGATCATGCAGATGGCAGACACGATGAAGTCTTCTTTACAACGTGATATGGAAAAGGGACAAGAGGTGGAAGCCGATCACTTATTTGGTCATCTTCTGGCTGAACAGGACACGTTGTCACAACCACTGTTGCGTATGATTCATGCCAACCTTCAGATTTACCAAAATCGTCGAAGTAAAGGCTGAGCCTATTTTTTGTTATATTGGAAAAATTATGGGGAAGATACATGATCTGAACCTCTTTTCAACAGGGAACGGGTTCGGACTATACATTGACTTTCTGAATCAAACTCATCTATTCTTAATGAGATTGATAAAAACCGTAATATATTTTTTGGTATTAATTTCACGATAAAGCCACAACACAGATGTGAGAGGGGATTTACTTTACATGAAACGTATTATTATTCGCGCGGGTATGACACCGTTTGAACAGTTTGACGCAGAGTATCTAATGAAACACAATTCAATCGGAGGAAACGTCGGAAACCTGATTTATCAATACAGCATCTTCCGTACATTGATGACAGAAGGTACGACGATTACACCGGATTACTACTACTACGAAGAAGAGCGTGCAGATGAGATCAATGCGAACTTCGATTTATATGTCATTCCGCTCGCGGACGCATTCCGTAAAGAATTCGTTCCGACACTTCGTAAGTATACGAAATTAATCAAAAAACTCAAGATTCCAGTCGTCGTCGTCGGCGTTGGTTTACGCGCACCGTTTGAGCCGGATTTAAAAGAAGGTTTCTCATTCGATGAAGATGTGAAAGCTTTTGTCAGCGCAGTCCTTGAACGTTCAAGCATGCTTGGACTTCGTGGCGAAATCACATCAAAATACTTGACGCGTCTTGGTTTCCGCGAAGGAATCGACCACAAAGTCATCGGTTGCCCATCGATGTATGCATTTGGTCGTGACTTAAAAATCCGTGAGACGAACATCACGAAAGACTCGATGATCGGTGTTAACTCGTCACGTCTTGCACCACAAAACGTCCTCAACTTCATTACACGTGGAATGGAAGAGTACCCGAACCACTACTTCATCCCACAATGGATGAAAGAGTTACGTTTGACGTACACAGGGACACATCCGATTGCTGACTTATCTGTAACGAACTATCCGGTTAAAATGTCGGATCCGACTTACATGAACGACCGTGTCCGCTTCTTCTTGAACGCACAGACATGGATCGACTTCTTGAAAGAAGCAGACTTCAGCTTTGGAGCCCGTCTTCACGGTAACATCACGGCAACACTTGCCGGAACACCAAGTATCCTGATTCCGAAAGATGCACGGATGCGCGAATTAACGGATTATCACCAATTGACACACATCTGGGCAAACGACATCACAGACAGCACACGCTTGTCAGATGTAATTGAGTCGGCTGACTTCCAAAGCCCGGTACGTGTACAAGCACGTAACTTTGATAACTTCGTTGAATTCTTGAACACAAATGATTTAGAGCACATCTACCAAGAAACAAACTATCCGGAGAACGTTCCGTTTGACCGTGAAATGGCAAAAGCAGAGTTGCTTCCAGTCGTCAAACCGATTACAGGAATCAGTATCGAAGAAGCAGTGTCACGCTTTGAATCGTACTTCCCGGAAGAAGAACAAAAAATCGTGGCAGCTCAAAAACGTGATAAAGCAAAAATGGCTGAAAAAGATACAAAAATCAAATCACTTCAAAGCAAGTTGAACAATCAAACAAAAGAAATCAAGCATCAACAAGGCACATTGAACCGCAAAGCGGTTCGGATGGCATTGAAAACAGCTGATTTGTTTGCGAAAAAATAAGCCAGAGACGTCTTATACCACTTTGGTGTAAGGCGTTTTTTTGTGTGATAAATTCTGAATTGTGTTGACAATTTAAAACAGGGTTGGTACTGTTATGAAAAATTACATTCTTATCCAGAGAGGTGGAGGGACTGGCCCTTTGAAGCCTCAGCAACAGGTCGAGAGATACTGTGCTAATTCCTGCGGGTGTTGTACCCGATCGATAAGCTTCTTTTGATTGTCGACCGACGCACCCATGCATGTGGGTGCGTTTTTTTAGTTTAAGAAAGAGGAGTGTGGAGGACAGATGGAGGAAAAAACGTTTCGACGGAAGATGGAATTCCGGCACATCGTCATGTTGTCACTCGGCGGTGTCATCGGGACCGGATTATTTTTAAGTACAGGTTATACGCTCCAGCAAGCAGGGCGGGTCGGAACGATTTTATCTTACTTGGTCGGAGCGCTTGCGGTGTATCTGGTCATGCTCTGTTTGGGGGAGCTAGCGGTACATATGCCGGAGACGGGTGCCTTTCACAGCTACGCGACGAAATATATTGGATCCGGAACGGGCTATACCGTCGCCTGGCTCTACTGGCTGACTTGGACGGTTGCGCTCGGTTCAGAATTTACGGCAGCCGGTTTATTGATGCAACGCTGGTTTCCGGACGTTCCGGTCTGGATGTTCAGCGGCATATTTGTTGTCATGATTTTAGGAATCAACGTCCTGACGGTCCGCTTGTTCGCGGAGGTCGAGTTTTGGTTTTCCGCCGTCAAAGTATTGACGATTTTAGTCTTCATCGTCTTAGGAACAGCAGCAATCTTCGGATTTTTGCCGCTCGCGGACGGATCACAGGCGCCGCTGCTTGCTCCTTTGACAGAAGGTGGATTGTTCCCGAATGGGGCATTCGCCATTTTGATGACGATGCTTGCCGTCAACTTTGCTTACTCCGGGACGGAATTGATCGGAATTGCGGCAGGTGAGGCAGTCGATCCGAAACGGACGGTGCCGCTAGCGATTCGAACAACTGTCTTCCGGCTTGTCTTATTTTTTGTCGGGACGATTGTTGTTCTCGCGATTCTTTTGCCAAACGACTCAAAAGGAGTGCTTGAAAGTCCATTCGTCGCCGTGTTTGAGCGAATCGGTCTGCCGTTTGCCGCGGACATCATGAACTTCGTCATCTTGACAGCGATTCTGTCTGCGGCGAATTCCGGATTGTACGCCTCATCTCGGATGCTCTGGTCCTTATCCGATCAACGGATGATCACTCCGTTCTTTTCCAAGTTGAATGCGAGTGGTGTGCCGACACGTGCAGTGTTCCTCAGTATGCTCGGCGGTCTACTCGCTTTGTTTTCAAGTGTTTACGCGCCGGGTTCCGTCTACATTGCCTTGGTCTCGATTTCTGGTCTTGCCGTTGTCGTCGTCTGGATGAGTATCAGTGCGTCACAGTTCATGTTCCGCAAGCGGTATCTGCAAGAGGGAAATGATGTAACCGATTTGGTCTACCGAACGCCCTGGTATCCGTTTGTCCCAATCGTCTCCTTTTTAATGTGTCTTGCCTCTTTGATTGGGATCGCTTTTGATCCAACACAACGGGTGGCGCTGTACTTTGGTGTTCCCTTCATTGCCTTATGTTACGTCGTCCATTATCTGACTAAAACATCATGGAAACGGAGTGTGGAAGATGTCAAAGAACAACAATCCAGTTGAACAATTATTAAAAGAAAAACCTTATATCTTATTGGACGGCGCACTGGCAACGGAACTCGAGCGCCACGGGAGCCATCTCGACGATCCACTGTGGTCGGCGCGGGTATTGGTCGAAGAACCGGAGCAGATTCACCGCGTCCATGCGGATTATTTTAAAATTGGAGCAGATTGCGCCATCACTTCCAGTTATCAAGCGAGTGTCGCCGGATTCAGCAGCCGGGGGATTAAAGAGGAAGACGCGATTGAACTGATGAAACAAACGGTCTACCTGGCGCAGCAGGCGCGTACGGAAACCGAACAGGCAGCAGGTCACGCCTTGATTGCGGGATCAATTGGTCCTTATGGTGCCTATTTATCGGACGGATCGGAGTATATCGGTCATTACGGAGTCGACGACGCGCAACTCGAAGCATTTCACCGCCCGCGCCTGAAAGCTTTGATTGCGGCAGGGGCAGACGTTTTAGCGTTTGAGACGATTCCGTCCTTGCAGGAAGCTGAAGTGCTGTTCCGACTGCTCGAAGCATTTCCGGAACAATCGGCTTGGTTGGCCTTTTCTTTGCGTGACGCGACGCACATCAGTGAAGGAACAACGTTAGCCGAGTGCATCGACGCCTTAGGCGATCACCCACAACTCGCAGCAATCGGCGCCAATTGTTTTCCGGCATCGATTGCAACAGCATTCATTACGGGACTGAAGCGATTGACGGATGTGCCAATCATCGTCTATCCAAATTCCGGTGAACACTATGATCCGGTCAGTAAAACATGGTCCGGTGATACTGCATGTACCGCGTTTGAAGACATTGCACCGGAGTGGTACGCGGCAGGTGCCCGATTGATCGGTGGTTGTTGCCGCACGACGCCGGAGCAGATCGAAAGGATTCAACAGAAGGTGACGTTTATCTAGGCAAGAGTCCCGTGAATCAAATGATTTCTTCAAACGCAAATAGAGAGGGGGACGTCAAAATCCACCTCTCCATTTCATGTGACGATCTAATGATTCAGGAACAGTCGTAAAAAAAACTCACCGTTCCCGTAACGCCTGATTAAACTGTTTCAGCAATCGGCCAAATGATTCGGCATCCTCATCCGGCCAGTCTGTCAGCAACCGTTCGATACTCGTCAGACGGGCCGTCCGGTAAATCTCGAGTTCCTGTTGACCATAGGGCGTGATGTTGTAGAAGAAAGCCCGGCCATCTGTCGGGTCTTTTATTTTTTCGACTAATTTTTTCTGATCGAGCGCAGCAGCTTGCCGGCTGACGGTCGACACGTCCAGTTGCAATTCGCGTGCCAGCGTCTTGACACCGACTTGACCGGAATCCGACAATTGGCGCAAGAGTAAGTAGGAAGCGCGATCCAAGTTCCGGTTATCCGCCGTCGCCGTCGTCAAACGACGAATTAAAATCGCCAGTTCGAGCTCGATCGTTTCCAAGGATTGATTCGACATGTTGTCACCTCTTATTTGCATTCATTGCCCTCATCATTACGCACACACTGTCCTCTGTCAATCGAAGGCAGGCTTCTTGACAGGTTTATAGTTGTATTATACAATCATAAATGTTATTTAATTGTATCGTGAAACTTGTTGTTATGAACTTATTTTATTACAGCGTCTGATGAAGGAGAATTCCGATGAAAGCTTATCAATCGATGAAAGAGACGGTCATTACTGTCAACGAACAAGATACGGTCCGGACGGTCGTTGAACGTTTTATCACGTTTGGAATCAGTGGGGTCCCGGTCGTCAACGACCAGCAGGAAGTTGTCGGCTATATCAGCGATGGGGATATCATGCGAGCAATCGGCAAACATAAAGATATCATCGTCGATACGTTTTTGTACGTCGACGTCATCAAAGGCGATGACAAAAACTACGAAGAACGAGTCCGTCACATCTTGACGCGTCAAGTCATGGATATGGCGCGCCGGAAAGTCGTCACAGCCAACGTTGAGACCGAGATGGAAGACATTGCGGCGACACTTGGCGCAAAACGAATCAAAAAATTACCGATTCTAAAAGACGGAAAGTTAGTTGGAATCATCAGTCGCGGTGACGTCATCCGTCACTCCTTTAAACAGTTTATTTAAGAAAGAAGGATTTATATGGCTTTTGCTGAAAAAACAACGACACTTGCGCCTGAGACAGTCTTAGAGGAAAGCAAACATGGTTTACTGCATCAACCGATTGCTGTATGGGCAGTGTTTTTTGCCAGTATCACGGCATTCATGGGGATGGGGCTTGTAAACCCGGTCTTACCAACGATTGCCGACAATCTAGAAGCCTCTAAAAGTGAAGTAACACTCTTATTTACGAGCTATAATGCCGTCATGGCGTTTGCGATGCTGATTACCGGTGCGATTTCGTCCCGGATCGGTCAAAAAGGAACACTGATGCTCGGGATTGCGGTCATTGCGGTCGTCGCCGGTTTCGCATCACAAGCAGACAGTATCTGGACACTTGTCGCCTTGCGTGGCGGTTGGGGGCTCGGAAACGCCTTGTTCGTCGCGACGGCACTTGCTGCCATCGTCTCACTGTCATCCGGCGGAACGGCGAAAGCCATCATCTTATATGAAGCGGCAGTCGGTCTTGGTATTTCAATCGGCCCCTTGCTTGGTGGAACACTTGGTTCGATCACCTGGCGTGCCCCGTTCGTGGGTGTTGCGACGATCATGGTCATCGCGTTCCTCGTTTTGTTATTCTTGATGCCAAAACCAGTCGCAACGGCGACACCAGTGAAAAAGATTTCGCTGATTGCGCCGTTCCAGGCGATGAAACACCGCTCGCTGTTGACACTTGGAATCGTTGCTGCTTTGTATAATGTCGGATTCTTCACCATCATGGCGTATGCACCATTCGTCATGAAGTTGCCGGCGCAAGGGCTTGGTTTTGTCTTCCTCGGTTGGGGAATGTTGCTCGCCTTGACGTCTGTCCTGACAGCACCAAAATTAAAACAATGGCTCGGCACGATCAAAGCGATGGTACTGATGCTTCTCTTATTCGCCGTCCTGTTACTGTTAATGGGAATCTTTACAGAAACACCGGCTGTCGTCATCGTCTGTGTCATTCTTGCAGGAGCCGTGCTCGGGAACAACAACACCTTGATTACGACGGCTGTCATGGATGCAGCACCGGTCGAACGTTCTACGGCATCCGCTGCATACAGTTTCTTACGTTTTCTCGGGGCAGCCATCGCGCCATTCATGGCCGGTAAATTGGCTGAGATCTATAACGCCAACCTCCCGTTTTATGTCGGGAGTGCATTCGTTCTATTGTCTGTCGTCATCATCGGGGTCAATCTCAAACATATTCGTCATATCGACACAGCAGACAGTGGACATTGATTTAAGTAGCAAACGTCCCTTCTTTCGCAGTCAGCGGAAGAAGGGACGTTTTTTAGTGGCCTCAGGATTTTGGATACGTCTTTTCGAGGAAAGCGACGGAATGGACAATCAGTTCTCTTAAGACAAGCAGATCGATATCTGCTAGTTTATTGATATAGACACAACTCTTTCCACTCTTGTGTTTGCCGAGACGTACCAGGAATTGCTCCCGCTCCGGACCTGTTGCGAAGTACAGACTGATGTTCGCTTTGCGGGGCGAGAATCCTACAAGAAATGAATCTCCTTCGTGTCCGGAGGAATAACGATAATGATAGTGACCAAATCCGATCATCGTGTCCCCCCATATGACAGCCGGATAACCCGTCATTTCTTCAAAAATCTGCCGTAATTGCTCACAATCCGTCCGTTTCATCGGTGGCGTGATCGTACTCAAAAAGGCATCGACGTTTTGATCCGTCGGTAAGGTCTTTTGCTGATTGGTCATAAGAAAACTCCTTTCGTGAGTCGATAACGGTACCCTGATGTCTATAGTAAGAAGATTCCCGATTTCTGGGATGTTCACTCCAAAGAAAAGAGGTGAATGAGTTGAAACACGTGATTTCATTTGTAGGATACGATGAGACGCTTGTCTGGCAAATCGTCGAGGTCAATCTAATCATAGAGACACTGCAGATCGAAGTCTTGTATCAGGATATGCTTATCCATGAAATGATGCTGTCCTTCTCCGAGTATGATCAATTTGCAAGCCGATTTCGGCTGGTGCATGAACAGTTACCGGGTGTCGTGTCGTTTCAAGATAACGGCTTTTTGTTTGAACTCGTATACGACAGGATCGGGCATGTCCAAATCGAATGGCGTCTTGCAGGAGAGGCGAAGCACACATTACCATCCGATCAAAGTTATCTCGGACAAGCACTCGCTTTGATTGGGGTGTACGGTTAACGATTTTATCGAGCAGATGCTTTTAGATTATGAGAAACTATTAAGGATAATGTGTAAAACGATGTACCAATATCATTATGTAAAAAGGAAGTGATTAGGAAATGGAACGTATTTCAGAAGCAACGTATCTGACTGTAGATAAGAGTCCACATTACCGGAAGATACTCCGCTTTTTTTATGTGCAACACGAACATTTACTGGAATTTCTCGTACCAGAAATGATACTAGAATCCTTACGAATGGACGAACTTTTTTTTGAATATGATCTAGAACGCTTACATACAGATTTATCGCAGCTCGTTAAATGGGGAAACTTAACGGCCCAACAAGAGACAGGTCGAGTCCGGACGATTGAAGAATTTAAGAAACGTCGTTTTCGTTATCAAATTACTCCGTTTACGGTTGAGTTCGAAAGAATGCTCATTCAATTCGAAGAAAAGGGTGATTATTTTAGTGGATCACTCGAAAAAACACAGTTTCAGCGATTTCGTCATGTATTGGAACAGATTCAAAAATTGGAGAATTTATCAAATGAAGACTGTTCCCAGTTGTGGGATGACTTAATTATGTACTTTAAAGCAATCAAACAAAATACATCAGATTATTTCGGATACTTACGAAGTGAACAGACCGTTGAACAGATGCAGTCAGAAGCCTTCTTGATCTACAAGGATCGGTTCACTCAGTATTTAAGTGACTTTATCATTACGTTGCAACGGACATCAGCAAGTATTCAATTTTTATTTGAAGAAATCTCAGAAGATTATTTGATAAAGTACCTTCAGCGTGTCGAAGCACATCAATCGAAGAAAATGATTGGTGAATCCGTTGAGGACGGAAGTGCTGAATTATTGATGACGTTCATGAATGTCAAACGTTGGTTCATTGGTAAAGACGGAGAGATTAGCCAATATGATCTCATTCAGCAACAGACCAATGAAGCGATTCGTCGCATGACGAGAATCGTTCAACGTTTTGGTGAACGACATCAATCACGCCGGAGCCGTCAAGCGGACTATATGTATGTAGCCAATTGGTTTTTATCAAAAGATACGTTAGCCGAAGCACATCAATTATCGGCCGTCTTATTCGGAATTCGCGAAACGCGTCATCTGCACGCTGACTCCATCGCGACCGATCAACTGTACGCCGACCTTTGGAATGAACCACCAGCCGTCCATGAACGTGTACCACTCGTTCGAGATTACCGGGAACGGACAAGAGCAAATACGGCAATTGACTATACACAAGAAAAAGAGCGAGTTCGTGCTGAACATCTCGCAAGACAAATCCATCAACAAGAAGTCATTCATCGTCATCTCGATCAAGATACGATTCACCTGTCGGAATTAGATGAAGTGGAACCGTTTGTCCGTAAAATATTCTTGACTTGGATTGCTAAGGCGATGATGCAGGAAAATCGAACGATCAAAACAGCATATGGTGATGTGATTCGTGTTGAGATTGATGAAAATAAACAAATTGATTTGACTTCGACAGATGGAACTTTACGGATGCCGGACATGAGAATTCATTTTGTAGAGAGAAAGGAGCGTATCTAAACGGATGGATGAAATAGCGACGAACGCATTGAATGTACTATTCGAGAAGTTTTGGATCATTCGAGATCAAGAACCCGATATGTACCGAACGATTCGAGACCGTGAAATGGTGTTAAAGCGACACTTACAAGATAAATATGGGTTGGAACTAATCGTTCATCGGCATTTCGCAAAGTTAGAAAAAATTCCTGTCGAACCTCAATCTTGGATGGGTATTCAAACATTTGATAAAACAACGGATTATGTTTTATTTTGCTGTATCTTAGCTTTTCTTGAACGGAAGCGAGTCGATGAGCAATTTTTATTATCCGATTTAACCGAGTATGTGGCGGAAGTATATCCTGGATTTGAAAAAATCGAATGGTCCGTTTACACGATTCGACAATCATTGATTCGGGCGATGCGTGAAGTGATTGGCTTCAGTCTCATACGAACGATCGATGGCCATTTAGAAGGGTATCAATCGGATACGACTGAAGATGTCTTGTACGAAGTGACGGTTTACGCCAAATACTTTATGCGTGCCTATCCAGATGACTTAACACGTTTTCGTGATGAACACGAGTTGTTAGAACAAGAGTGGAGACGTCGTCCTGAAGATATGACGCGTCGACGTGTGTATCGAGCACTTCGGATGACGCCATTTGTTCGTCGGCAAGGTGAAGACGATTTGGATTTTCAATACATTAGACGTTATCGTGATCGATTACAGGATGATTTTATCGAAACAAGTCCTTTTCGATTAGAGGTGTATCGTGACGTCGCCTTTTTGAATTTGCCAGAACCAAAGACGATGTACACCTATTATCCAGGAAGAGGATCGATTTACGATGTGTCTCTTCACGTCACGTCGATGTTGCTCGAAACGCTGGAAAAAAAAGAACTAGTTCTCGGTCATATTTATCTACCATTCAGTCGATTTAAGCGTCTCTTACATCAAACGAAAGAGAGATATGGACATGGTTGGTCTAAAGACTACAGAGAAGGATCTATCACACATATCATGAAAGAAGTATTGAAATTATGGGAGAACTGGGAGTTGGCATTAGTCGACGATATAGAAGAGATGATTGATGTATTACCAGGAATCTCTCGTGTCATCGCGCGTTATCCGAAGGAATATGAAGAAAAAAGGGAGAGTCGGGATGAATAAATGGGAACTGAATCGAGCAGGTCTATTCAATTTTTGGTATTACGACGATGAAATTTTAGATTTTAAAGATGGAAAATTATTATTGCGTGGAACAAACGGTTCGGGAAAGTCGGTCACGATGCAAAGTTTGTTACCCGTTCTTCTAGATGGTCGGTATACAGCGAAACGTCTTGATCCGTTCGGGTCACATTCACGTAAAATGGTTGATTATTTGTTAGGTGAAAAGGAAGTTTCTAAGATTGAAGAGCGAACGGGTTATCTCTTTTTAGAGTATAAACGTAAAAATACGGAACAGTACATCACGACCGGTATTCGTCTACAAGCGAAACGAGGAAAAGACATTCATTTTACAGGATTCGTCATCACGGATGGACGACGGATTCGTGAAGATTTTCAACTATACGAAACGGTTCGGAGTACGAATGGAAGCGAGAAGAGACCACTATCAAGAATCGAATTGAAAAATCGGATCGGAGACGGTGGTGTGGTCGTCACGACACAAAAAGAATATAAGGAGCTTGTGAATCGATATGTTTTTGGTTTTGACGACATCGTCGCCTATGATGATTTGATCAAATTATTAATCGAATTAAGGAGTCCAAAACTGTCAAAGGATTTTAAGCCAACTGTCATTTACGATATTCTAGAAGCCGCGTTGCCCGCGTTGTCGGAAGACGATCTCATCTCACTTTCAGAGTCGCTTGAACAAATGGATCAGACAGAACAACAAATGGAACAATTGGAACGAGAAGTCAATGCCATTCAAAAGATTAAAACAGCTTATCAGGAGTATGAAGAACGGTTGATGCTGGATCAAGTAGAACAGTGGGAAAAAATCGTTAAAGAACGTAAAAAAGAAGAAACACAACTGGAGCACGAGTCACGCGAAATCAAGGAACTATCTGACTTGTTGATTGCGCATACACATGAACAAGAGGAGTTAACAATCAAGTATAAGGTGGCACAAGACAGTCGGATGGAGTTATCTCGTCACGAAGTTTTCCGTTGGCAAAACGACAAGTTAACGAAGACGACATTGCGCAATCGACTGATTGAAAAGCAGACGGGGCGAGAGCGGGACAAAGAACGCGAAGAAGACAAGCGACGTCAATTGATGAAGGACAAAAATGAAAAATCGTTTTTAGTGCAACAATTAATCGAAAAGCAGCACGATCAAATAGATGAAATTGATTATGAAGCACAAGAGAGTGCTTTTTCATTACATGAAACGTATGCTAAAGCCTATCTCAGACAAGAGGACGGGTTCTCTTTTGGAACATGGAAAGGAATGGCTCGTCAACATGAAGAACGATTAGGAACATTGTTCGAACATTTACGAGAAGTGACTGAACTTCAGTCGCGTTACGTAGAAAAGACAAGACAGGCCTCTGAAGTCGAAGAAACCGTCGATCAATTAAGGAATGATGCGGATAAATGGAGTGGGGTGCAACACACGGAACGACAACGAATCGTCGAACACTTGTACAACTGGTCGGATCAAGTCGCATTCTCTGTCTCAGCGGATTCGACACGACAGTTCATTCGTGTATTGGAAGACGTGCCGCACCTGACGTCTTATGAGAAAGTGAAAGCACCTTTTTGGACTCAGATTCAACAAGAAAACTTCGAACTCAAAACGGAGCATCATCAAGCAGTACAAGTGTCTGAAAGTTTATTTGCAGAAAAACAACTCCTTGAGGAAAAACGTGATCGTCTAGTTAATGAAGAGGAAGACCCAGAACCTGTTCGGGATTTACAACGTCAAGCAGCACGCGCAGCGTTACAGAAAAAAGGTCATGTACATGCTCCCTTGTATGAAGTAACGTCGTTTCGGAGTCAGGTTCCACCGGAGACTGCGCTTCGGATTGAGCGAGTCTTGATGGCGAGTGGTTTGTTAGATGCATTGATTTTAGAAACGGATCGACCTGTAGAGCACGACGATGTCTTGTATCCTCAATCCATTCAAACGGGTGAAACCTTGTTTGACTACTTAGAAGTAGATGCAGAACAGATCAAATTACCTCGAGAAAGAATTGAACAGATTTTAAAAAGTATCGCCATCCATACGAATACGGAGGTCACATTAGATTTTGATCAAGTGACATATCGATTCGGTGCCCTTCATGGTCATGCACATGACCATGAACGAGTCTGCTACATCGGAAAAGAAGCTAGACAACGACATCGGGCACAACTCGTTCATGATTTGAATACAGATATTCTGTCCTTTACCAAACAACTTGAAGAACAAGAAAAAACTTTAAAAGACTTACAGATGAAACTCGCTCAAAACGATCAGTGGTGGAACGAGTTTCCGAAAGAGGACGATTTACTAGAAGCGACGCATCAACTAGGTGAGACGAAACGATTTTTGACGGGGCACGAAGACATTTTGGAACGTCTTGAAAAGGAACGGACTGCATTGAATCAATCGTTACGTCAAAAAAATGCAAAGATTATAGAAGAAACAAATGAGATGTCGATTGACAGGACGATGGAAGCGTATCAACATGCACAAAAGCTAATACGTGATTACATTGATGCGGTTGAAACGTGCACGAGACGTCATACTGAAATTCGTCAACTCGAAGAACGAATCGTTGAGCGGACAGAACAAATCGAAGAGCAAGAACAAGTCATCCAGCTTGTGCACGAGGAATGGGTGGATGTCACACAGGAACGAACAAAGGTTGAATACGAGATTCAAGCACTCGAAGAGCAATTAAAATTACTGGGCGCGGAGGAAATTGAACAAAAAATTAAAGAACTTGTCTTGGAGATTACTCAATCGGAAGAACGGATGGCTCTATTGTCGAAGGAAATCGGAACGTATACAGAACGAGAAAAAAACCTCATCGAACAAAGAAAAACTCGTCAACAACAGCTGGAATTTCTTCGGAAGTTAGAACAGCTTTGGCAAGAAAATATGAAAAATGAATGGAAAAATGTTCAGTCCACAGACAAGGGCAACCTGACATCATGGAAAGAGCACGTAAAGACATTTACTTTGAGGGAACGTTCACGTTTAGAAGAACGTTTGACAAAATTATTTAATGAAACTCAATCGGACCTAATCGAATACCGGATGCGTCAATCTAATCCTCGCCGTAGCTTGCCAGAGTGGGAAGAAGCAGTGATTGAAGTCGGAAACCGGAGTCTGTTGAATGAGTGGCAACGTGCCTTCAGTCGTATTCTTTTTCAGTTTGAACTCCATGGGAATCAAGTCTTACCAGATGAATTATTCCAAGAAATTTTTCTGGAGTATACGTTACAACAAGATCGTCTAAGTGCATTAGATCGTCAATTGTATGAAGACATTTTGTTGGACTCCGTCGGGAAGATGTTACGAGCGAAAATTCATAACGCCAAGCAATGGACCAAAAATATGAAAGAGCTGATGGAAAATCAAGATACATCATCAGGTTTGAAGTTTTCAATCAAATGGATTCCGAAAACAGCAGATTCTGAACAAGAAATGGATACAAAAGATTTAGTGAGCCTCTTAGAACAGGATGCGAAGTTATTAAAAGATGAGGACTTTGATCGAATCACGTCACATTTTCGTTCACGAATACAGTTTGCGAAACAAATGATGATAGAGTCCGGAGAAGGACAGACATTACTTCAAGTGTTACAAAATGTGTTGGATTATCGAAAATGGTTTTCATTTGAATTATGGTATGTTCGACCAAATGAACCGAAACGTGAATTGAAAAATGATGCATTTTTCAAGTTTAGTGGTGGTGAGAAGGCGATGGCGATGTATGTTCCATTATTTACGGCCTGTTACTCGCGGTATCAGAAGGCGAAACAAGACGCACCTTATATCATTTCTCTAGACGAAGCATTTGCCGGTGTCGATGAGAATAACATTAGTGAGATGTTTGAAGTGGTGGAAGCATTGGGATTCAATTACATCATGAATTCTCAAGTACTATGGGGAGATTACGCGACGGTCTCGTCACTTGCGATAGCTGAATTACTCCGCCCGAAAAATGCTAACTTCGTCACAGTCATGCGTTATGAATGGGATGGAATATCGAGGGTCGAACAATGAGGAGTGAACGTTCTGAAGAAGCGATTACTTATTTTAAGCAACACTCTGTCTACGAAAAACTGTTTCAACTCTTTCGAAAAAAGTATGAATCACTCGGAAAGGTAGGCGGAAGCGTTAAGATTGAACATTTCACGAGTGAGGACTTAGATGTTCTAAGTGGTTTTTTAAAACTTCCAGTCCATCTGCTACAAGAGAAACCAAACATTTCGTTACTGTTGTTTGAACGTCGACTCCGCGATACTCGCTTTCAACTTCCAGACTTGCACGAGTTACTAGAACTGTATTTTGAAGAATCGATTTTATCGAAGCATCAACTTCAAATGGGAAAACAAGAACGCAAGCAACAGAAGTTTAAGGATTGGAAGGCACGATATGGCTATTTATCAGATTGGTTGTCATTACTTGAAGAAAAAAGTGAAAAACATCGTTGGATCACTAGACATTTAGAAGAAGATCACGAAGAAACGATTTTAAAGATACTGAATCGTGTAGTAGTCGAAAAACCAATCGATTTGGAACGTATTTCAATTTATGCACAACGAGTAGCAGGTAATCCTCATGCATTTGATATATCGACCGTTTTAGGCAGATGTCTAATTCATTATTTGTATCAGATGTCTGATCAACGAGAAAGTTATCCGACTTCAAGTGAAGCCATCAATACGTTGTTGCTCACATTCGGCATCTTACGGGATGATATTTCGAACTTCATTTCGATCGCGAATATCCAAGCGACTTATCAGGGGGGCATACATCCGGTATTCGCAGCGGCCAGTCAGCAACAAAGTGTATTGAATGTTCCCCTGCGGGAGATATTACGACTTGATGAATGTCATTTGAGCCAAGGGAAAGATGTTTATGTCGTCGAGAACTCAGGTGTGTTTTCAGCTATTTTAGATGATATTCCAACAATCAGCTTAGTTTGTACACATGGTCAAATTCGAATTGCTGGTTGGAAAATGCTTGATATGCTTGCTGCTTCAGGATGTAGAATTCATTATAGTGGAGATTTTGATCCAGAAGGACTTCAAATGGCGCAACGTGTACTGAATCGTTATCCGAAGCAAGCCGTTTTATGGAGAATGTCACTTGAAGACTACCCTCTGTCTGCTCCTTCTGTTGAACTAAACCAAGAACGTCTAAACAAGTTGAATAGTATTCAACAGACTCAATTGGTTGATTTGGCAAAACAAATAACGGATACGGGGTTAGCTGGTTATCAAGAAGGACTACTTACCTATTTGATAGAGGATTGTAAGATGTGTACTATGCAGAATAAGTGATTCTAAACATGTTTTAAAAATCCCACCATATTCTTGTCTAAATTGAAATCACTCGCTTCACGCGACTCCTACAGGAAAACGTGTAAAGTGAGTGATTTTTTTGAGTCAATCCTTTTTGAACTAAAGATATATTCTGCATCTGTTCTCCACCGAAGTGTCTAACGTTTTTCTGGAACGGGAACAGATAAAACAGAAAAGCGCAAAGTGAAAGGGATGAGAACGCTGACATCAGAACAATGGAGATTTGCAAAAAAACTCTTAGCAGAAGCCGTTCAGCACCAAATGGAGTTAGAAAATGGACCGATGCAAAACGAATTGATTGAGGGAACGACTCCTGTCTTATGGTTTGGCGATGCGACGAAAACAAGCTGGTTGACGGTGGCGACCAATCCCTCGGCGGGACAGTTCTTAAAAAAAGACGGGACGATGCGTTACGATGCAACCGGTCCCTTCTTTTTACGCGAGTCGGGAATGTCCTTAAGTGCTTACCAAAACGACAGACATTATGAACAAAGTATCAGAAAATACAACTGTTATTTTCAGCAAAAGGACGTCTACAAGACATGGTTCGGAAAAGAGCAGGGGGGTAAACTGGAAGGATTTTTAAACGGATTTGGTGCGTCCCTGTACGATCCATCTCTGCAGTCTGTCATCCATACGGATTTCTTTCCTCTCCCGACGAAACGGTATATGGGAACGATTTCGATGCGGCACGAGCTGGAAGAGACCGTTTTTGGACAAACCTTTTTCCTGAGATTACTGCCGCTGTTTTCATTACACGGCATTATTTTACTCGGACGGGAACATACGGACCGTTTTCGGAAACTTGATTCGAGTGTTACGTGGAAAGCGCCTATTACCTTAACCGATTATCCGGATGCCGTCGTTGAATTCGGTTATTCGGCTGAACTGGGTCTGCCGATTATCGGACTCCATTTTAAACCGAGCGAACAGTTCCTCGGTCTTGGAAGCCGGAACGATGAAAATGAAGTGAGTCATGGCACGTATGGCTCGGCGAATGGACTACGGGAGATTGGACGGCATGTCCGGAAAAAACTCGATGAATTCTATCCGGCAGAGGATTGACAGCCGTTTTGGTATCCGTAATAATGGAAATGAATTAGCACTCTATCTTATAGAGTGCTAAAAAATATATGGGGGTATCGAAAATGGAAACGAAACAATTTAAAGCAGAATCCAAGCGATTGCTCGAAATGATGATTCATTCCATCTACACACACAAGGAAATCTTTTTACGTGAGTTGATTTCGAACGCCAGTGACGCAATGGATAAGATTTACTACAAAGCGTTGACGGACGAGACGATTACGTTCGACAAGGACGCCTACAAGATTACGATCGAGCCGAACAAAGAAACACGTCAATTGATTTTACGTGATACAGGAATCGGAATGACAAAAGAAGAGCTCGAAGAAAACCTCGGAACGATTGCCAAAAGTGGCTCGCTCGCCTTTAAAGCGGAAAACGAATCGAAAGATGGCCATGATATCATTGGACAGTTCGGCGTCGGTTTTTATTCCGCCTTCATGGTCGCTGACACCGTGACCGTCGTGACGAAACCGTTTGGCAGTGACGTCGCCTATAAGTGGGAGTCGCACGGAATCGACGGGTACACGATCGAAGAGGTCGACAAAGAAACAGTCGGAACGGACATCACACTTCATATCAAAGCAAACGAAGAAGAAGAGAACTATGATGAATACTTAGAGCCGTACCGTCTTCGAAGTATCATCAAAAAGTACTCGGATTTCATCCGCTATCCGATCGAGATGGAAGAAACGGAACAGCGCCCGGTCGAAGGATCGGACGAAACAGAAGACGTGACGGTCATGAAGACAGTCAACAGCATGATCCCAATCTGGCGAAAAAACAAACGGGAACTGACGGATGAGGACTATGTCAACTTCTATCAAGAAAAACGGTATGGATTCGATACACCAGTCAAACATATCCATATTAGTGCGGATGGCGCCGTCCGGTATCAATCAATTTTGTTCATTCCCGAGCAGCCGTCGTTTGATTACTATTCGAAAGAGTTTGAAAAGGGACTCGAACTGTATGCGAACGGTGTCTTGATCATGGAAAAATGCAGTGATCTGTTGCCGGATCATTTCAGTTTCGTCAAAGGAATGGTCGATTCAGAAGACTTGTCGCTCAACATCTCGCGCGAAATGTTGCAGCACGACCGTCAGTTAAAATTAATTGCGAAGAACATCCAAAGCAAAATCAAAACACAACTCGAGGCATTACTTCGTGACGACCGGGAGAAATACGAGACGTATTATCAAGCCTTTGGCCGTCAGCTGAAGTTCGGTATCTATAACGATTACGGCATGCACAAGGACAGCGTAAAAGAACTCGTCTTGTTCCATTCGGCAAAAGAGAAAAAACTGGTAACGCTCGCAGAATATGTCGCTGCGATGCCGGAAGAGCAGAAGTACATTTATTATGCGTCAGGTGAGAGCACGGATCGGTTGGATAAGTTGCCGCAATCAGAGCTCGTCAAGGACAAAGGATTCGATATCCTTTACTTCACGGAAGAAATTGATGAGTTTGCGATTCAGATGCTTCTCAACTACGACGGAAAAGAATTTAAGTCCGTCACAAGCAGCGATCTTGGCATCGAGCAGACGGATCAAGCCGAAACGACGGAGACACAAGTCGAGATGTTTACAGCGATGCAGGACGTACTTGCGGGACAGGTGAAAGAGGTCAAAGCTTCAACACGTTTGAAGTCACATCCGGTCTGCTTCGCGACGGATGGTGCGGTTTCGATCGAAATGGAGAAAATCCTGAAAGCGATGCCGAATAACCAAGATGTTACAGCCGTGAAAATCCTTGAACTGAACACGTCACATGACGTCTTCAAAGCGATTGAGACGGCCTATGCCGAAGACCGTCCGAAATTCGAACGGTACACGAAGTTGATGTATCAACAAGCGTTATTGATGGAAGGATTGCCGATTGAAGATCCGGTCGCGTTTGCGAACGAAGTCTGCGCATTGATGGTCTGATCTTTCATGAGATGAAGAAATCCCAGTGCATCAATTGTGCACTGGGATTTTTTTAGCTGCTGAAATAGGAGGACAACTGCTTCATCAAATAATCTTTATTTTCTTCAAACTGCCGCTTCCGATGTCCATTTGCACCGGAAGGATGTGGGAAACCAAATAACACAGTATGTTTTTTGATCCGTCCTTGATGAAGCAATGTCCGGACAGTCGACTCGACGACCCGTCCGAACGGGACGAGGATGACGGGATGGGGCAACTGATTTAATTCTGCTGCGAAATGTTCATACGCATAGTGTTGCAGCAGGGGTGTCCGTTCGATTTTTGGTTGATGTCCCGTATAATTTTTATCGCGGTAAAAGACAGGATGTCTTAAAATCGAAGTCGTATGCAACAGTTCTTGATGGGTATGAAACAGCGTCGTCGTCGAAGGAATCTCCAGCATACGATGTAATTCGAGTTCATCCAACATCGTCGTCAAATTACGACGCATGGGTCCCGCGAAACTGGCACTGTACTTGACGATTTTCGAGGTTTCCTCAATCGTCGACCCGTGATGAAAGGCATCGACCGCTTCCTCGTAAGCAATCCGCATCTGTTCAAATCCTGGCGTGATGCCAATGAAGACCACTTTGGCAGAGCGATTGATATATTCTCCGATCGGCGAGTAGTAAACGGATAATTCCTGCTCCTGTTGTAATAAGAAACCGTCTACGAACAAGTCCTGGCGCGTCAAGGACCGATCAATTGGTAAGGCACGGATGGCCTGTTCAAAAATCGATAATGAATTCAGCATGATAAGTCCTCTCTCTTTCTGTATTGGACTTATGATAACAAATAATGGCATTACATACAATTTACACCCATATCAATATAGTAAGGGGTGTCTTAAGGATTAAAAAACCTTGCGACCAAAGTGGAAGCAAGGCAGTTATGCAAGTGGATGATCAAGAAGTCCGTTCTTTGACGGAAGCGACGTCGTAGGTGATGATTTCACTTCCAAGCATTGGAGATTCTTCTTGTTTGCCGTCTGACGGTGCAGGACGTTTATGTGACTCTTTAAAATCATCACTGTTCCGCCATGCTTCAAAATCCTTCATGTCTTCCCAGTACATGTTGACGTTCATTTCATCGTGTTCTTCGAGACCTTGTGTCAGTAAAACTTCGACACGAACAAATCCCTTCATCGAGTCAAGACCACTCGGGCGGGTAAAGCGTGGTGCGAGTGCAGGAGCCATTCCTTTTTTGACTTTGATCCGGTTCGTCACGACGATCATACAAACATCCCCTTTTATCGAATTGTGTACCTTTTAAGTATAGTACGATGGAAACAACAATGCTTGAAAGAAGGAATCCATCATTATGAATGAACAAGATTATGAAGCACGTCTACACATCAAGACGATCGAAGTCCAACATCTCTATAACGCCTTCAGCCATTACAACCGTTACGAGCCGACTCCTTACGCGGCACTCGAGGAATTATGTGCCGTCTATCCGTTTGACCCGACCGATACGGTGATTGATTTTGGGTGCGGAAAAGGACGCTTGAATTTTTACTTGCATGATCGGTTTGATTGTTCCGTCATCGGAATTGAGATGAATGGTCAGTTTTACGAGGATGCGCTTGCGAATCAGATAGCGTACACGAAAAAGATGAAAAAGCGGCGAGGGAGCATTCGTTTTGAACATACGTATGCGGAAGCGTATTCGATTCCGGATGACGTCACGACATGTTATTTTTTTAATCCATTTTCGATTCAAATCTTCATGAAGGTCGTCGACCAGATTCTGATGTCTGTCGAGCGGCATCCACGTGCGGTCGACCTTATCCTTTATTATCCGGCAGATGAGTACCGGTATTATTTAGAGCATCAAACGGTATTTGAACAAGTCGAAGAAGTTCGTTTAAAGGAATTGTTTGAAAAAAATCACGACGAACGATTTGTCATTTATCGAATGGATCTGTCCCGGAAAGTAGCAAAACGGGTATAAGGTACTAACGGCGATCTCCCAAAAAAGTGAGGCGATTCGGATGATTCATTTGGAACATGTGACAAAAGAATTTGCACCGAAACGAGGTTTGTTTGATGTCAGTTTTTCGGTGGAACCGGGAATGGTATTTGGTTTCATCGGACCGAACGGAGCGGGGAAGTCAACGGCGATCCGGCAACTAATGGGCTTGATTCGAGCGGACTCCGGTCATGCGACAATCGGTGGTTATGACTGTTGGAACCAAACAGAAGAGGTAAAACGAATCGTCGGTTACTTACCAGGCGAGATCAATTTACCTGGTGATTTTACAGGCGAGCAAATTTTACACTTGATGCAGAAACTACATCATAGTAAACCGGAACGTCAATTGGAATTGTTGGAACGTTTTCCGTTTGAGACGAAAACGAAAATTCGAAAGATGTCGAAAGGAATGAAACAGAAACTGGCATTAGTCGGCTGTTTCATGAAAGATGCACCGGTTTATCTGTTGGATGAACCGACGAGTGGGCTCGATCCGTTGATGCAGGAGCGTTTCTTAGCCTTGATTGATGAAGAACGACAACGGGGGAAAGCGATTTTGATGAGTTCACATCATTTTCCGGAGATGGAAAAATCATGTGACCGGGCCGCCCTCATCAAAGAAGGACGAATCATCATCGAAGCAGACATTCATGAGCTGGTTCGTTCGAGTCGAAAACAATACACGATTGAATTTGGGTTAGCGGCACATGCGGAACAATTCGCTAGACAAATCGGAAGTGAACGGATGCAGAATCAGGTGTCTTTTGTGACGACGAAGCAATTGACTTTAAATCAAGTCATCCGTTTCTTGACGGAGTATGATGTGCGGACGATTCACTCTTCCGCGGATGACTTGGAACATGTCTTCTTACATTATTATAGTGAGGAGGAATCACCATGATGACCATCATTTGGTCGTTATTGAAGCACAACGGAAAACCGATCACAGCGTATGCCGTTGGAACGAGTCTGTATTTGTTGATGCTTGCGGCGCTGTATCCCTCGATGATGAAGAGTGGTCTGCTCGAAGCGAAGCTTCAAGCGTTGCCACCGGAAGTCTTAAAAGCCTTTCAGTACGACAAGGTGACCGGATTTGATAACGTCCTGGATTTACTGGGCGGTAATTATTACGGATTGATCTTTCAAATCATCGCCTCCCTGTTCTTATTATCGCTTGCAGCACGACTGCTGGCCCGACCGATCGACAACGGGGAACTGATTTTATACCTCGCGGCGCCGATTACACGCCATCAATACACCGCGTCTGCGATGATCGTGATGATGATTGCCAGTACATGCCTTGTATTATTCAATACGTTTGTCTTGTTGCTAGCGGACTGGTTCGTTTCCGGTGTTTCGATTGATGGGATGACCTTGGTCCGCTTTCAAGTGAATGCGTTGTTCGTACTCTATGCGATTGGCGGCTTCACCCTGTTCGTCGCGACCTTGTTTGACGATGAGCGGCGTGCCTTTTCGATTGCGGGTGGTGTGCTTGTACTATCGATCGTCTTGACGATTGGGGCGGGGTTGAGTGAAAAAATGGATTGGATGCGTTATGGTTCGATTTTCAGTCTTTTTAATACACAACAGTTATTAGAAGGGACGAGTGATTTATTTCTTCACCTATCGATTCTTGCGGGAATCAGTCTGTTTTTTAACGCAAGTGCGTTTTGGGGTTTTCGGAAACGAAGTTTGTCGATCTGACACAATCGAATCAGAAAACAGGCCAAAGAAGACGCGGAAATTTACAGAAAGTGAACATTTAGGATTTGAACGTTGCGTAAGTGCTCGATTTTTACTAAGATAAAGGAATGTTATAGTTCTGGAAAAAGAAATGAGGTCTCACTAATGAATAAACCGTCCATTTATGGATTAACAATTGAGCAGATGACAGAATGGTTATCGCATCAAGGTCACAAACCGTTCCGTGCGAAACAAGTATGGGATTGGTTGTATCGTAAACGTGTCACTACTTTCGCAGAAATGACGAATGTCAACAAGGATTGCCTTGAGTTGTTAGATCAGAGTTTTGCGATTAATTCGATGACAGAATCCGTCAAACAAGAATCAGCAGATGGAACGATCAAGTTCCTCTTCAAATTGTACGATGGTAGTTTGATTGAAACGGTCTTGATGCGTCACAAGTACGGCTTGTCTGTCTGTGTCACGACACAAGTTGGTTGCAACATCGGCTGTAGTTTCTGTGCCAGTGGCCTGATCAAGAAAAGCCGCGATCTTTCGGCTGGAGAAATCGTCGAGCAGATCATGAACGTCCAGCATCACCTCGATGCCGTCGGTAAAGAAGAACGTGTCAGCCACGTCGTCGTCATGGGTATCGGTGAGCCGTTTGATAACTTCGACAATATGGTCGATTTCTTGAACGTCATCAAAGACCATAACGGTCTTGCGATTGGTGCGCGTCACATCACGGTCTCGACAAGTGGACTTGCAGACAAGATCTACAAATTCGCAGATTTAAAACTTCAAGTCAACTTGGCGATTTCACTTCACGCGCCAAACAACGAACTCCGGACACAAATCATGAAAATCAACCGTGCGATTCCGCTCGAGAAATTGATGCCTGCCATCGATTATTACGTCAAGACGACGAACCGGAAAATCACGATTGAGTACATTCTTTTACGTGGTGTCAACGACCAAAAAGCCCAAGCGATCGAGCTTGCGAAATTGTTCGAAGACAAACGTCATTTGACGTACGTCAACTTGATTCCATACAATCCGGTCGATGAGCATGGTCAATACCAACGGAGTACGTCGGAAGACATCTCAGCGTTTTATGATACGTTGAAAAAGAACGGTTTGAACTGTGGTGTCCGTCTTGAGCACGGTACGGATATTGATGCTGCTTGTGGTCAATTACGTAGTAAACAGATCAAAAAAGATACAGTCGCAGCAAAATAAGCAAGTCGAGCTTCCCGTCAGTTGATGGGAAGCTCTTTTGACGTCCTGTCGAAAGTAGCGCATAATGAGAAGTCACGTCTAATATATGACGCGCTAATCCCTATTTCAAAATTAAACTATAAAATAAATGAGGTACTCACATGTCTAAAAAACCATTTACTGATTTTCAACTCAGTGCACCGATTCTAGAAGCCATTGAACAACTCGGTTACCATACGCCGACCGATGTCCAGCAAGCGGTCATTCCGGTCGCCTTGTCCGAAAAAGATATCATCGTCAAATCACGGACCGGCAGCGGAAAGACGGCATCATTCGGGATTCCGCTTTGCGAACTGATCGAGTGGGAAGAAAACAAACCACAGGCGTTGATTTTGACACCAACCCGTGAACTTGCGTTACAAGTCACGGAAGACGTCATGAACATCGGGCGTTACAAACGTATCAAGGCGACCGCCGTATTCGGCAAACAGCCATTCCGAGGTCAAGTCGCGGAACTGAAACAAAAGACGCACATCGTCGTCGGGACACCGGGTCGTGTCCTCGATCATTTAGAGCGGGGGACATTATCGCTCGAGAAGGTCAAATACCTTGTCCTCGATGAAGCAGACGAGATGCTCAATATGGGCTTCCTCGATCAAGTCGATACGATTTTGAAGCAATTACCGAAGCAACGGACGACGATGTTGTTCTCAGCGACGTTCCCGCAAGATATTCATCAGTTGAGTGATCGCTACATGCAGGCACCAAAGGAAGTCGAGATTATGACAAAGGCAACTGAAATCGCAGAAATCGAACACAGTTATATTTCTGTGACCGACAAAACGAAGTTCGCCATCCTGAAAGATGTCACGGTCGTCGAAAATCCAGACCGTTGCATGATTTTCTGCCGGACAAAAGAACATGTCGATTTTGTGGCACAAGGATTAACCGCGATGGAGTATCCGGTCGAAAAAATTCATGGTGGCATGGAACAGGATGAGCGTCTTGCCGTCATGAAAGCGTTCCGAGCAGGTGAATTCCGTTATCTCGTCGCGACGGATGTCGCAGCACGCGGGATTGATATCGAAAACATCACCCATGTCATCCAGTACGATATGCCGGTTGAAAAAGAAAGTTATGTTCACCGGACAGGGCGGACAGGACGTGCCGGTGCACTCGGAAAAGCGATCAGTTTAGTGACCGAGTCGGATATGCGTCGTCTGCGTGAAGTCGAACAGTACCGCGGTGAGGCGATTGAAAAACGCCAGGCACCGACTGAACGGGAATTGATTCGGACAGCAGATGCCTTTGAAGAGAAGATCACGACAGCAGACGTCCGGGCTTCGAAAACGGAGCAACTTAACGCTGATATCATGAAGTTGTATTTTAACGGCGGGAAGAAAAAGAAACTGCGTGCCGTTGATTTTGTTGGCACGATTGCCAAAATCGAAGGGATGACCGCTCAAGACATCGGGATCATCACAATCCAGGATACCGTCACGTACGTGGAAATCCTGAATGGCAAAGGTCCACTCGTCTTGCGGGCGATGAAGACGACAAAAGTCAAAGGCAAACAGCTGAAGGTGTATGAAGCGTTCAAAAAATAAATGGCAGCAGCCGTCTAAAGAGAACTGATCTCTTAACGGCTGTTTTTTTGTGTCAGGTGTTGTCCGAGATACAGTCCGCTCGCAGCTGCTTGCGACAGCGAGTGGGTCACACCGGAGCAATCCCCGATTGCATACAGTCCCGGAATGTCCGTCTCAAACGTAATGGAAGTCGACAGCATCGGAGCATAAAATTTCCCGTCCATCCCGTACAGCAGTGTGTCGCTTGAGAGCGGTGTTTCGAGCAAGTACTCAAGTCGTTTCAGAAATTCTAGCAAGACCGAGATGTCAGTGCCCGGGACTTCCTTTATCAGATTACCTGGTGTCGCTTCAAGTGTCGGGCGCACTTTGTTTTCAGCGAGAGCATCTGACAGCGTAGAACGACCAGCCCGTAAATCCCCGAGCCGTTGGACGACGATCCGGTCCGTCCCTTGATTGATCTGTCCGATGACGGAAGCGGCATAGTGATTGGCTTCTTCGAGTGTCGCAAAGTAACGGGGTAAAAACAGCGTGAAGTTCAAGTTGGTCGTCCCGGTATCCTGTTCCCGGAAGTTTTGCCCGTCCGGCATGACAAGACCTTCCTGATGTTTGCGGATGATCCGTCCTTTCGGATTCATGCAGTATGTAACGGCAGTTCCTGCTGCTGACGCATAGGCCAGTTTCGTTTCGAACGTGTCTTGTAACAATGTCCGGAATGCTGTTTCTTCCATCTCGATCCGGATGCCGAGGTCGAGACGGGTTTTATTTTGAACCAATCCAAGCGTCTGAAGTTGCGCCTGCATCCACTCGGTACCGGAACGTCCGGTCGCGAAGACAACGCGCTGACTCGAAAACGTCTCGATTCCAGTCGTGAGCATAAACCCGTTTGGTCGCTTTTTGATCGTATCGACAGACGTCTCAAAGCGGAATGTAACAGATTCCCACAACACAGTTTCAAGTTGTCTCAGTATACGTTCCGATAATGCAGTCCCTAAGTGCCGGACCGTCGTTTCGATTGTCTCAAGACCGACTGCTTTTGCCCGATCAGCTAGAACGGCATTGGACGTGGAGTAGGACTCGACTTCATCTGCTCCGTAGCGACAAAGGAGCGCATCGACCTGTTGCATCAGACGAAGCGTTGTTTCCGGTCCAAGCTTCTCAGCGAGTTCGCCTCCAAACCCAGCAGAATAGTTGTATTTCCCTTCTGACTTACCAAGTCCGCCAAAGCCAAGATAGGCTTCCTGCTTGGTCCGTTGCTCAAGTGGTTTTCCGGCATCGACCAATAGGACCGTCTGACCCTGCTCCATCAATTCATGGGCTAAAAAGATTCCGGCGACACCGGCACCGATAATTGTCACATCATACATCGTTTGACCAGCTCCTTTTCGTCAGTATACAAAAAAAACCGGATTCCTGTTGAGGAATCCGGAGTTCGAAAACGATTATTTCCAGTCTGTGATGTCGTTGATTGGCAGACGGACTGATGGGTACCCAGCGTCAACGGCTTTCCCGATTGAAAGGAGCATGACAGGAAGATAACGGTCTTTATCCATACCGAACGCTTCCGCGATTTGATCTTTTTCGTAGCCACCGATTGGGTTTGTGTCATAGCCGTGCGCACGCGCGACGAGCATCAATTGCATCGAGACGAGACCTGAATCGATCAAGATGCTGTCGCGGAGTGTGTCCGTATCTTCCGGGCTGTAGAATCCTTTGATGGCAGGTACTTGACGATCGCGGACATCTTGCGGCATAAGTCCTTTTTCAACAGCCATATCGTAGATCGTATCGATGCTGTCGACGGCATTCATGTCACCGAAGACGGCGATGACAGCAGATGATGTCTCGACTTGGACTTGGTTGAATCTAGCGAGTGGAGCGAGTGTCGCTTTACCTTCTGCGCTGTCGATGACGAGGAAACGCCATGGCTGCATGTTGACCGAAGATGGAGCAAGTGTTGCTTCTTCAAGGATTTGTGTCATCTCTTCTTTTGAAATCTTGACGTTTGTGTCGTAGTTGCGGATTGAGCGGCGTCCTTTAACGATTTCCATAAAGTCTGTAGTTGTTTGAGTTGTCATAGTCATTAATCTCCCTTTTATCTGATCTCTATTTTTTGAGTTACGTCGTATTTATTTCCAGTCTGTGATGTCGTTGATTGGCAGGCGAACGGATGGGTACCCGGCGTCAAC
The DNA here is from genome assembly GCF_001870785.1 of Exiguobacterium sp. KRL4. Taxonomy (GTDB): domain Bacteria; phylum Bacillota; class Bacilli; order Exiguobacteriales; family Exiguobacteriaceae; genus Exiguobacterium_A. The sequence continues at coordinate 170,632 of NZ_MOLV01000005.1, read as the reverse complement.
GGCTTTTCCGATCGAAAGGAGCATGACCGGTACATAACGGTCTTTATCCATGCCGAATGCTTCTGCGATTTGCTCTTTTTCGTAGCCGCCGATCGGATTTGTGTCATATCCGTGCGCACGCGCGACGAGCATCAATTGCATGGAGACGAGACCTGAATCGATCAAGATACTGTCTTTGAGTGCGCTCGCAGGTACATGTTCGTACATGCCTTGAATCGCAGGTACTTGACGGTCGCGGACTTCTTGCGGCATGAGTCCTTGTGCGACTGCTGTATCATAAATGTTTTCAAGTTGATCGATTGCATTCATGTCGCCGAAGACAGCGATGACAGCAGAGGATGACTCAACTTGAACTTGGTTGAATTTAGCGAGTGGAGCAAGCGTCGCTTTCCCTTCAGCGCTGTCGATGACGAGGAAACGCCATGGTTGCATGTTGACAGAAGATGGAGCAAGTGTTGCTTCTTCAAGAATTTGTGTCATCTCTTCTTTAGAAATTTTGACGTTTGTGTCGTAGTTACGGATCGAGCGGCGTCCTTTAACGATTTCCATGAAATCAGTCGTAGTTTGTGTAGTCATCTGACATTCTCCTTTTTAATTAACGGTTGTTTTAGGTAAAGTGAGCGCATTGTTTTCAATTCGTTGCATCATTTGAGCCAACTGATGTTGTTCGTCTGCCGTGAATCCTTCGAGCAACTGCTCGAGGAATTCATCTTTTTGCTCACGTAGTCGTGTAATGCGGGTTGCGCCTTCTTGCGTCAATGAAACGAGAATGACGCGGTTATCCGTTGCTGAACGCACACGTTCAATCATCCCTTTTGTTTCGAGATGCTTCAAATGGCGTGTCACGGCAGCATTATCGACGTTGACCCGTTGCTGTAACTCTTTTTGGCTGATCGTCGTATCGACCTCGAGTTGGGCTAATAAGTCCATCCGGGTTTGGCTAAAGCCGTCCGTACAGAGATCGAATTTTTGAGCAATCGTCTTATTGACGGAGACAAGTGCATAAATCAGCCGTCCTTTTTCAGTACAGGAAATACTCAACTTCATCACATCCTTCCCTTCGTCCGAAAAATCCTTGACGTATCAAAGATTGATATGTAAACGAATATAACGTGTCTGTTTCACTGTTGCAACGAATATGCTTGATCGACGCAAAAAAGATACCGTTTCAAGTGAAAGGGTATCTGATTTAACTGATTTTTTGTTGTTTCCGAGGAGTCGTCCCGGCATCGATCGCGGCAATCATCCGCCGGAAATGACCTAACCAAAACTGCAGGAACGGACCGATCAAGAAAATAGATAAGATCGTTCCAAAGAAAACCGGTCCACCGAGTAACCAACCGATTCCGCAGGCGGTGATTTCCATGAACGTCCGCATCATCCGGATCGACGTTCCAAAGCGTTCAGCAAGCGTCAAGGTCAGTCCATCACGGGGGCCGGCGCCATACCCGACAGCGACATAAAGCCCCGCTCCCATTCCAATGATGAAGATACCAGTGATCAGCCAAAGCGTATTTTGCCAAACGGATGAAAAGGAGGGTAAGAGACCAGAACCGAGGACTAAGTTCATGAACACCCCGACGAAGATCGCGTTGACGAGTGTACCGACCTGGGGTGTGATCCGGTCGAGCAAATACTTGACGAATACCAACAACAATCCGACAAGGAGGATGATCGTCCCGACGGAAAACGGTGTTTTATTTTGGAGGCCAAGGTGAAGGACGTCCCACGTCGAGACACCAAGTTGTGCCGTGATCATCATTGATGAACCGACGGCGAGTAAAAAAAGACCAAATAAGAACAATGCCCATTTTAAGACTGAACGTAACAGCCAGGACGTTTGAAGGGTCTGCATCATTTACGGATAACACCTCATTCTGGATTAAAATTGATTCATTAACTGTATCATGTTTGGTAGAGAAAATTAAAGCGAATCCGATATTTTCCATCTTGAGATGGAGGGAATGAGGACATCTTATCCGTATACTAAGAAAAAGGGGGGATCGTCTTGCAGAAAATTCAGCATTTCATCCGTTTTACATATCTTGAAGCCATCTGTTGTGTCTTCCCGGTCGCAATTTTCTTTGCGCTTGCGGCATCCCGTTATCTGCCGTCTGAACCGATTGCCCGTTATGATTTGTTGCTGCTCTGGTGTCTCATCGTGCAAATCGTGTTGCTCGTGACACGGTATGAAACAAAAGAAGAGTTTAAACTGATCTTAATCTTCCATGCGATTGGTCTAGGTCTTGAATTGTTCAAGGTCCAGGTCGGTTCCTGGAGTTATCCGGAAGAAGCCTGGAGCAAAGTCTTTGGTGTACCGCTCTATGCCGGCTTCATGTATGCCAGTGTCGCAAGTTACATTTGTCAGGCCTTTCGGCGGTTTGATCTCCGTGTCACCGCGTTTCCACGTCCTGGACTTGCCTTAGTGATAGGTCTCTTAGTCTACTTGAATTTTTTTACCCATCACTGGTTACTTGATTTTCGCTGGATTTTGATGGCACTGGTCGCACTGGTCTTCTTAAAATCATGGGTCTATTACCGGTTGGATGAGACCGTCTACCGGATGCCGCTTGTCCTGTCGTTCGGTTTGATTGCCTGGTTCATCTGGCTTGCAGAAAACATCGTGACGTTTTTTAAGGGGTGGGTCTACCCGAATCAGCAGGATGGATGGGAAGTGGTCGACTTCGGTAAACTCTCCTCCTGGTTCTTACTTGTCATCATCACGATTTTGATTGTTGCCGTCGAAAAATACCGACTGGGTGATCCGTCAATCGAAACTAAAAGTGAACCTTAAACAAAAAAATACCAGGTCATTTTTAGACCAACCTTTGCTAAACTCCCTTGCTATAGTTGAAAAAAAGCAAAGGGGTTGTTGAAAATGATGCAACAGATCATGGAGCGGGCGAAAGATTTGGTCGCAAGTAAATTACAGATTGTTGAAACGGCAGAAGACTGGGAGTTGCTGCTCGAGGAAATCCGGGGAATCGATGAATGGGTCCAACTATCGCGTTTTTACACACCACGCAAGAATCAATCTGGACCTGTCGAACCGGTAAAAGACGAACCGGCACCATTACTCAGTCAGCAGATGGAAGAAGACACATCCACCGTCGAGCAACGATATGCGTACACGTTTGTCCGTGAGCTGAAGGGTGGCTCATTACGGGAATGGCCGAACAGCCAGATCTCGGAAAAGGAAATCCGCCAATGGAACCTCGAGCATGGAATGGAAGTCCGTGTTCAGATCATCCATCAAGACCATCGCCGGACGTCACTGGAAGTGCTCGCCGTCGTCGCAACCAATCAAATGAAGACGCTTGAGGAACGAATCGTCTTCGAGAAATGTATCGTCAAGAATCACGGTATCATCGAGTCGACAGTCGAAGGACCGTTGAAGGATGAGACGGGGAAACCGTTTTACTATGCAACACCGGTGGAAGACATGCGATTCTTTCAATTGAAGGAAGGGCAACTCGTCGACTTGGTCATGTGGAAAGGTCATCCGGAAACACTGACGATTGCCTGGAAGTATGCTTTTCAATATGAAGAGCCGATCGTTCAACCGTTCGATCCGTCAACAGAAACGAAACCAGCAGACGCGACGGCAGAAATGACCGTGACACCCGCATCAAAAAAATCGACCGGACGATATGCCAAGCAGATGAAGCGAAAACCGAACGTAAAAAAGGTCCGGCAACCACGCCGGATTCGGGAAAAGAAACAACAACCGATGACGCCGCTCGTCACGACATCGCTGCCGGGACAACCAATCGATTATGTCGACAAGGAGCCGCTTGAGTTTGCATCGTTTAAAGGAATGCGGCTTGTCATCGTCGGAAACGAACAGCAGGCACCGGTCTACCGGACATTTTTCGCCGAGACCGGAATCGAGCTCATTCATTTAGCGGGAGACGCCCAGTCGGCTAAAAAAATCGCCAGCCTGGCTAAAAAGACCGATGTCATCACGAGTCGTGTCTCGCATGCTGCGTCAGCACATGTCATTGCGCAAGCGAAAAAACATGCCATCCCATTTGCGATGGAACGACTCGACGGTCGCCGTTCACTTTATACGGCCTGTCAGCGTCAGCTTGAGAAAGCCCGCCTGCACAAGCTAAAAACAGGGAAATCCTGAAAAAAACTGAAACTCCTCGCCGGATAAACCGTAAATAAGAGTAGAACTTATTTTGAGGAGGATCTTATTCATGTCAGCACAATTAAAAAAATCAGCGAAGGAAGCACTGAGCGGTCGTTGGGGATTTACCATTCTCATGTTTGTACTGTTTTCTGTACTTCAAAGCATTCCAGGAAGTTTTGCATCTGATACGAATGATTCCTTTACTGCTGGTGATGGGGTTGCTTTTATCTTAATGATTGTCGCATTACCACTTTCAGTTGGTTGGACATGGATTACAATGTCTATCGCACGCCAAGAACAAACAAAAGTGACTGATTTATTTGAACCATACAAAATGTTCTTAAAAGTAATCGGTCTAACCATTGTTCGCTCACTTTTGTTAGTTTTATGGTTTATGTTGTTAATCGTTCCTGGAATAATCAAGTCGTTTTCGTATATGTTAACGTTCTATATTTTACGTGATGAGCCGTCAATTGGCATTATGGATGCAATTACGCGCTCACGCCAAATGATGGATGGACACAAAATGGAAGCATTCCTATTGATTTTGTCATTCATCGGTTGGTTTTTACTTGGCGTGATTACAATCGGAATCGGGTTCTTATGGATTATTCCTTACTTCAGCGTCACACTCGCGAAATTTTATGATCGCATCCGCGGTGAAGAAGCCCCTGTCGAAGAATCGACGTTTGTTGCCCCATATTAAGACGAGGAGGATGAGAGCTCAGCTCTCGTCCTTTTTTAAATGTCTCTTTTTAATTCCGATTGGAAAACAAGGTTTAATGGTTGCTTTACTCTGCTAAAAAGTGTACGATAATTCCAATAATTCTTATCAAGAGAAGTCGAGGGAATGGCCCGAAGACACTTCAGCAACCCCGCATCATGAGCGGAAGGTGCTACTTCCTAAAGGGGGCAATCCCTTTACAGATAAGAGCAGACATGATTAATCCGTCGCTCTTTTCGATTTTCGAGAAGAGCGATTTTTTAATAAGGGGGACATAACGGATGGAGTATGGATTTTGGTTACCGATTTTTGGAGGGTGGTTACGAAACGTCGAGGACGAACAGATGCCGGCGACGTTCGACTATGCCAAACAGGTCGCGCAAACAGCAGAGCAAATCGGGTTTTCGACGACGCTGATTGCGGAATTGAACTTAAATGACATTAAAGGGCTTGAAGCACCAAGCTTAGAAGCATGGACGACGGCAGCTGCAATTGCCGCGACGACGGAACGACTGGAAATCATGACGGCTGTCCGTCCCGGGTTCCATAATCCGGCGACGACCGCGAAGATGGCAGCAAACATCGACCAACTTAGCAACGGACGCTTTACACTGAACGTCGTCTCTGCTTGGTGGGAAGAAGAAGCGCGGCAATACAACGGGATCTTCACGGCCCATGACGAACGGTATGCGCGGACGGAAGAGTTTGTCACGATCATGAAAGGATTATGGGCAGATGCCTCACCGTACAGCTTCGACGGGAACTACTATACGCTCGAGCAGACACAACTGCATCCGAAGCCGGTTCAACGACCGGGCATCAAGTTGTACGCAGGTGGGGAAAGTGAAGCCGGCAAACAAACCATCGTCAATCATTGTGATGCCTATGTCATGCACGGCGGAACGGTGGAAGAAGTGGCCGTCAAGATTGAGGATATGAAAGCGCGTCGACATGCAACAGGACAGCCGCCGCTTGAAAGTTTTGGACTGGCTGCTTATATCATCTGCCGCGATACGGAGGAAGAGGCCGTTCAAGAATGGCAACGGATCACGGACGTCAAAGAAGACAGTGCTGGATACGCAGGATACGACGACTTCGTCAGCAAATCGCAACTCGAACAACAGGTGAAGCGGAATGACTATTCGGTCTCGAACCGTGGACTCCGTCCTGATTTAATTGGAACACCGGAACAGATTGCCGAGCGGATTCTTGCCTTTGAAGAAGTCGGAGTCAGCCTTTTGCTCCTGCAGTTCTCACCGCAACTGGAAGAAATGGAACGCTTCGCGCGCGACGTCATGCCGCTCGTCGAAGAAAAACGAAAGGTAGGTCAAACCAAATGACAAAAATTCATATCTTACACGAAAACCAGGAATGGACGGATCATCTGATCAAACGACTCGAGGAACTGGAGTTGCCGTATGAACAGTGGCATCTCGACGAAGGACAAGTCCCGCTTGATGAAGTCCCGCCGTTCGGTGTCTTTTACAGCCGGATGAGTGCATCTTCGCATACGCGCGGTCACCGTTACGCACCGGAACTGACGGAAGGGGTACTTGCATGGCTCGAGGAACACGACCGGACCGTCTTCAACGGAACACGTGCGTTGCGACTGGAAGTCAGTAAAATCAATCAATATACGGCTCTTCGAAAAGCCGGTATCCGTGTTCCGAAGACGACGGCTGCCGTCGGTCGTGATCAGATTGTCGAAGCGGCGAAAAATATCGGCGTATCTTCGTTCATCACAAAACACAACCGCGCCGGAAAAGGACTTGGTGTCCAGTTGTTCCATTCGATCGAAGCACTTGAGACATATCTTGATGGACCAACGTTTGATGAACCGGTCGACGGGATCACCCTGATTCAAGAGTATATCCAGGCACCGGAACCGTATATCACGCGCTGTGAGTTCGTCGGCGGGAAGTTTGTTTACGCTGTCCAAGTCGATACATCAGAAGGCTTTGAACTGTGCCCGGCGGATGCCTGTGTGATCGATGACTTATTCTGCCCGGTCGGGGAAGAAACCCCGCAAACACCGATGAAATTTAAAGTCGTTGACGGATTTGATGATCCAATCATTCAAAAGTACGAAGCCTTCCTGCAAGCGAATCAGATTGCTGTCGCCGGGATCGAATTCATCAAGGATGCGGATGGAACGATCTATACGTATGACGTCAACACGAACACGAACTACAACTCGGATGCGGAAGCGGCCGCCGGTAAGTTCGGGATGTTGGAGCTCGCGAAGTTCCTCGGTGCTGCACTTGAACGTCAAACCGTAAAATAAATATTTTCTACCGATTAAAATGAGCCAAATACCCTGCATGTGACGTAGTCTGAAGTTAGAACTACACACATCAGGGTATTTTTTAACAAAAGGAGGTTTTGGGATGGTAACGTGGCACGAAGAAAAAGTCCTCGACGTTCCAATCGAACAGGCTTGGCATCTATTCGATCATGATCGGCTGCAACGCCTGATTCCGGGTGTCGTCCAGCACGAAGTGATTGAGCGCAAACCGGAAGTCGTCGGTTCGACGTACCGGCAAACGTATATGCAGGGGAACCGGTTAGAGACGTACATCGTGACGGATCTTGCCTATACAAGCGAACCGGACTTTAAACAAAACACGATTGGCTTTACGCTTGCGAAAATCTTTCAGCTCGAGATGACGTTTACACTGAAACGGCTCGACGAAACGAGCTGTCAGCTGATTTATACCGGAAAAAACGAAGGCGCCAACTTTGTCGGCCGAAGTCTGTTGTCACTCGGAGGCGAACGGGAGACGGAAAAAATCGTGCAAGGGTTACTCCGTCGTGTGGAAGAAGAGGCGAGTCACCTGCGTGCATAATCGACAAAGGCATCTACTCGACTGGAGCAGATGCCTTTCGTTTTGATTCAAAAAAAGAGGAGGTCTTATCCTAAAGCAGTTAAAAATTTTGCGACTTGTCGATCGGCGTTCATCTCCGAAAGTGGACTCCACTTCACTTCGGTCAGAACTTGGTCTACCTCCGTGCGCTCTGGATCATACCCTAAAACCGGTTCGGATGAATCGATTTGTCTGACTAGAAAGCAGATTTCTTGTCCTCTTGAGTTAGTCTCTGAGTAAAGAGGTTTGATGATGCGGATGGCGAGATTCACTTCTTCTTGGAACTCCCGAATGACGGCGTGTTCGAAGGTTTCATTGGCTTCGAGTCCTCCACCGGGTAACGTCCAGAAACTTCGGTCGTTCGTCTCAAGCCGGACCATCAGAATCCGACCGTTCTCAATCAAGACTCCACAGGCACGATGACGTTTTTTCAAATCAGTGTCCTCCTCCAGTCGTAATGGATGATACCTTCAGTTTACAAAAAAAGAGACCCAATCCGCTAGGACAGGTCTCTCCGGTGCTTAGTTCGTCGCGTACAACGTTGTTAATTGTTGTTGGACAGAGTCGTTGTTGAGGTATTCATCATACGTCGTTTCTTTGTCGACGATACCGTTTGGTGTCAATTCGATGATCCGGTTTGCAATCGTTTCAACGAACTGATGGTCATGCGAGCTGAACAGCATCGCGCCTTTATAAGCGATCAAGCCATCGTTGAGTGCTGTGATCGATTCAAGATCCAAGTGATTCGTCGGATCGTCGAGAACAAGAACATTTGAGCCGCTGAGCATCGCTTTTGATAACATACAACGGACTTTCTCTCCCCCGGATAAAACAGAGGCTTTTTTCATGACTTCTTCGCCTGAGAAGAGCATCCGACCGAGGAAACCACGAAGGAACGTGTCGCTCTCATCGGCTGGCGAATACTGGCGTAACCAGTCGAGAATCGTTTTGTCCGAGCCTTCGAAGAAAGCAGAGTTATCTTTTGGCAGATACGATTGTGACGTCGTGACGCCCCATTTGAATGTGCCGCTGTCTGCTTCGACTTCACCCATGAGGATTTTAAAGAGTGTCGTGATCGCAATGTCATTTTGGCTGATAAAGACGACTTTATCTGTTTTGTTTAATGAGAAACGGACATTGTCGAGGACTTTGACACCATCGATCGTCTTCGAGATACCATCGACGATCAACAGATCATTTCCGATTTCACGTTCCGGCGTAAAACCGACGAACGGATAACGGCGTGACGATGGACGGATATCATCGAGTGTGATCTTATCGAGCAACTTCTTCCGTGATGTCGCTTGTTTCGCTTTTGAGGCGTTCGAGCTGAAACGGGCGATGAAGGCTTGAAGTTCTTTGATTTTTTCTTCTTTTTTCTTGTTTTGGTCGCCTGCCATACGTGAAGCGAGCTGACTTGACTCGTACCAGAAATCATAGTTTCCGATATAGAGTTGGATTTTTCCGTAGTCGAGATCGGCCATGTGCGTACACACGTTGTTGAGGAAGTGACGATCATGGGAAATGACGATGACCGTGTTCTCAAAACCAATCAAGAATTCTTCGAGCCATTTGACGGCTTTCAAATCAAGACCGTTGGTAGGCTCATCGAGTAACAGGATGTCCGGTTTACCGAATAAGGCTTGGGCAAGCAAGACTTTGACTTTCTCGCCACCGGTTAATTCGGCCATCGTTTTTGTGTGCAAGTTTTCTTTGATTCCAAGACCTTGTAAGAGCATCGCCGCTTCCGACTCTGCTTCCCATCCGTTCATTTCTGCGAACTCACCTTCGAGCTCAGCGGCACGCATGCCGTCTTCGTCCGAGAAGTTTTCTTTCATATAAATCGCATCTTTTTCTTTCATGACTTCATATAGACGTTTATGTCCCATCATGACCGTTTCGATGACTTGGAACTCTTCATATTCATAATGGTTCTGACGAAGGACACCAAGACGTTCGCCCGGTGTGATGATGACGTCTCCTTGTTGCGCTTCGATATCGCCTGCAAGAATTTTAAGGAACGTTGATTTACCGGCACCGTTTGCGCCGATGAGACCGTAACAATTACCTGGTGTGAACTTGATGTTGACGTCTTCGAATAATTTGCGGTCCGCAAAGCGGAGACCGACGTTTTGTACTGTAATCATATAGAGATGAACCCTCGTTTCTAGTGTGTGATGTGCTGTTACGAGTGTACCACAAAATGATACGTCTCGTTTCAAGGACAAAGTTCTTTACATCTTAGACCGGATTCACCAAATTAGCAACCTCGCTTTTTAAAAAATGAAACATTTTCCAATCTGAGGCGTAAGAATAGATAGAAAGTTTACGAAGGAGGAGGACGTCATGGCAGCACTTTTCACCTTGCTGTTGTTTGCACTCATCGTCTTACTTGCGATTGAACTGTATAAGTATATCCAAGACAAAATCGATAAAGGGGATTCCAAATGAGAGAAATCAAGCCAAAGAAACGTATCAGACCGTCGATGATCATCGCGGGTGTGATCGTCGTCGCCCTTCTTGCGATGACACCGTTCATCATCGAACAGATTGAACCGGGGCAAGTCGGTGTCGTCTACAAACCGTCAAGCGGTGTCCAGGATGAGACGCTGTCACAAGGGTGGCATATCGTGTCACCGATCACGCGTGTCACGGAGTATCCAATCCGGACCCAGACGAAAGCACTGGATAACATGACACTCGCGACAAAGGACGGAAAAAACATCGTCGTCGACTTTACGTATAGTTTTTCTGTTTCACCGGATCAAGTGACGGAAGTCTTCAATAAATTTGGTCCAATCGAGATTGACGAGATCGCTGCAGGTTATTTGAAACAACGCCTCTACGATGCATCACGTGAACAAATTTCAAAAGTAACGGTCCTCGAATTGTTCGGGGAGCAGTCTGGAAACGTCTCGACAAGCATTCAGACACAGTTTGCGGAAGACGTCAAAAAAATCGGATTCATCATCGAGGACGTCGCACTCGGTGCACCGAAACCGGACGCGAAAACACAGGAAGCGATCGATGCGCGTGTCAAAGCCTCGCAAGAACTCGATAAAAAGAAAACGGATCTTGCGATTGCGAAAGCAGAAGCGGAACGTCTGCGAGTCGAAGCGAAGGGTGCGGCAGATGCTCGACTGATCGAAGCCCAAGGACTCGCCAAAGCCCAAAAAGAATTGCAGAAGACATTGACGGAAGAGATGATCCAATACGAAGCTGTCAAGAAATGGGACGGAAAATCACCGCTCGTCAGTGGATCCGGTAGCATGGTTCAATTGCCGATTCCGGATCAGCAAACAACAACAGAAGAAAAGTAAGAAATGGGTACGTCTTTCGATCGAAAGGCGTATTTTTTTTGCTGAAAATTTAAAAGGAAACTGTAATTCTGAAAAAGTAAAATAAAGTAAAAAGTTAAGTGGAAGACGCTTAAAATCATATTTCAAGAAAAAAATCTGTAAAGTACCTTTTTAAAATACCCATTAATTAGTTTATTTACCTGTTTTGAAGGAAATAAACGTTACTATGTACTAGGTCTATTGAAATAGGTCAATGGGAGGGAAAAAGATATATGTATAGAAATCGTTCCCCGAATCTCATCATCCTCATGATTTTTCTCTGTTCATTACTTTTACCTGTGAATTCGAGCCGAGCTGTCACGAATCAGACTGAGTCAGAAGAACCATTAACGGTTGAACTGTGCAAAAATTTCTTAGAAGAAATGGAAAAGGAGACGGACGCGTCTGATAATCCTCTTCTTTTAGAAAAACTGAAAGCATGCGAAGTAGTACTGGAAGAAGCAGAATTAAAAGAGGCGGATCAAGAAGATGAAACAGCCGTTCCGGACAAGACATCTCCGGAAGAACAAGAGGAACCAAATGAAGAAGTAATCTCACCAGCAGATCCAGAGAAGGACGAGTCCGTGACTTCACCCACACCTGAGAGCGACACCCCGACGACCCCAGAACCATCCACATCCGGGACTGAAAACCCGATGCCTCCAGATATACCAGCATCCGAGGACGATACTCCAGCAAACTCTGATTCCGAAAATTCTGATTCCCCTCTTTCTGAAGAGGAAGAATCTCCAATCGCTCCACCTTCATCAACAGAAGAAAAATCGAATGAACAACAGAAGGATTCTCCTGTAGAAAAAAAGGAAACCTCGCCGGAAGAACTGCCGGTACCTAAAGCAACAAAAAAAGAGCCAGTAGCAAAGCGACAAGCGGTAACCCCTCGTCTTGCCGGTATCGCTGTGCTCGGAAATTCCAGCTTGAGTGTTACGTATAATGCCACTACGAAAACGATTCAACTCGTCAATGATGTTTCGAGCTTACTGAACGCTAACTTATCGAGTGGCTATATCACCTTTCGGTTGCCACCCGAGGTGATGCAGAGCATTGAAGCGAATTCAGTTCAACTCCAGTATCGATATAGCGGATTGTTAGGAATCGGAACACGAACGGTCGATGTGGTACCGGTAATTGATCGAACCACTAATCAAATTTACGCCGATGTCAGTTCCTTACTAAAACTATCTTTACTAAGTAATGATCGTTTCATATTATCGTTTAAAGTCGGGCAATTACCGGTTGGTCTAGATAAAACCTATACCTTCAAAAGTGCTTTAGTCGACGGTTTGATTGATTTAAATGTATTAAGTGGCAATACCGCAACGGCGACACTCGGAATCGGTCCGACGTTCAGTCTGACTGTTCCATCGACGCTCGATTTTGGAAGTCACGAGTTAACGGGACGGGAAACTGTCATTTCGCGACTTGAAGCAATGACGATTTTAATCGCGCATGAAAATGCAGCAGGATATAACTGGCGGTTACAAGCCAGTCTGACCCGTCCATTGACCAGCACGGAAGGGGATGTCCTTAAAGATGTCTTATATTTCAAGACGGCGACGAAAAAGCAGCTGCTTCAAGCGGCAGAGATTGAAATCGCAGCCGGACAAATGACGACAAACCAGAATCAATCGCCTCTCACCTATGCCAAAGAAGAAGGAATTATTTTAGATTTGACTGGAAAATACGCTACACCTTCAACATATAGTACAGATATTCAATGGAGTTTAGTCAATGCGCCTTAACAAGGAGGAGGAAATTTAGATGAAAAAACGGTTTGTTGCAACCTCGGTATTGATGAGTACAGTTTTATTGCTTGGAACGACTTCTGCATTCGCTGCTACGACGTCGACAGGAAACTCGAAGGCGACCATTACTTTTACGACAAATACAGCACCCGTTATCGTCGATCCTGAAACTCCAGATCCAACAAAACCTTATGATCCTGCCGGCGATGGAGGAAACAATCCGACAGGAAATACGGGTCCCCTTACTCTTGACTATGCACCAAATTTTAATTTCGGTTCGCACGAATCACGTGCGACCAATTCAGCCGTCTATCAAGCGCTGGATAAAAAACCGTTCCTGCAAGTAACCGATCGACGCGCAATTCGTTCCAAGTGGGACGTGAAAGTGAAGCTGGGCAAATTTACAAACTCACAAACATCAGATGATTCTTTAGCAGGAGCGAAACTATCCATCAAAAACGGGATTGTTAAATCAGCGATTGTATTAACTGACATTCAGGCACCGACTACTCAAGATGTTGTATTAGAAGCAGGCGCAACAGACGGTACATCGATTTTATCTTCAGCTGCCGGTACGTTCTCGACATGGCTCGTTTACTGGCCAGGAGACTTGGTAGGACAAGCTCCTAATACCCGTATCTCGCTAGATGTTCCAATCAATACACAAGTTGAAGGAACACACACGGCTACTCTTGAATGGGTTCTCTCTGACGTCGTGAATTGATTCGGAATCAAGGGGGAGTAGAGATGAAAAAATGGGGCATCACTAGTCTTGCTGCTATATTGTATCTGTTCATCAATGCAGGGAATCCATCTTTTGCCAAAGCAGATGAACATATCAATTTTTCAATTGAAGCGATACCAAACAAATTTCAAGTCGACTCGGGTGTCACGTACTTTGATTTACGAATGGCAGCCAATCAAAAAACGGATGTTCGAATTCGGATCTATAACCATAGTTCATATGATCAAACGTTTTTAACATCTGTCCGGAATGCAACGACAAATGGAAACGGATTGATTGTTTACGAGCAGAAAAAACAGCTCGCATTGGCTCCCATATCTTTAACAGAGATGATTCGACCGGCTACACAATCGACCTTCATCAAGGGTGGGGAATCCAAAGTAGTATCGCTTCCGTTGCGAATTCCAAATAAATTGACCGGAACGGTTCTTGCAGGAATTCGGGTCGAGAAAAAATTTAGTGAAGGGGATACAAAAAAAGATACGATTGGAATTCAAAACCGGCACGCCTATATTATCGGATTGAAAGTGCGTTCTGAAATTAAAGATCTTTCTCCCGAATTAACCTATGAAGGAGTACAAACCAAATCGTATCTGACGCGTCCGAATGTTTTGGTGAAGCTTGCAAACCAAACACCTACTATTACGCAGCCGATGAAGTTTGAAGCGGTGGTGACGAAAAATAAAAAGGTCGTCGTCCGTAAAACAATGGAGGTACGATTTGCACCATCGACCTATATGACGGTACCCATTGAAACAATGGGTATTTTACAAGCAGGTACGTATCAAATGGCTGTTCTTGTCGAAGGGAAGGAACGGACGTGGAAATGGAATGATGAATTTAAAGTGACGAAAAAACAAGTCAAACAAATGGAAGAGAAGATTCCGAAAATCGAAAAAAATCCGAATTCTTTCATTGGAGAATGGTCCAAGGAATTAATGGTTGCCTCAACGTTGATCATTTTTCTCTTACTCGGATATATCTATCGATTGAAGAAACAACAGCATACGTCATGAAAAAAGCAGGTTCTCATAGCGAGAATCTGCTTTCGTTATACCGTCTTATTTACTTGACTGGGCGAATCGTTCAGCAATTGCCACAACGACTTCCGTTGCTTTCACCATATTGTCGACGGAAATGAATTCAAACTTTCCGTGGTAGTTTTCGCCACCCGTGAAGATGTTTGGTGTCGGAAGTCCCATGTACGACAGTTGCGAACCGTCCGTCCCGCCACGGATTGGTTTGATAATAGGTGTGATACCACGTGACTCCATCGCCGCATGTGCGATATCAACGATTTCCATGTGCGGCTCGATTTTTTCACGCATGTTGTAGTATTGGTCGTTTAGCTCCAGTTCAACGCTTCCCGCTCCATATTTCTTGTTCCATTCTTCGACTAAAGCCGTCAGGAAGTGTTTCCGGGCTTCGAACTTCGTCCGGTCAAAATCACGGATGATGTACTGGACCGTCGTTTTTTCGACCGATCCTTCAAACGAAATCAAATGGTAGAATCCTTCGAAACCATCCGTAAATTCAGGAGCTTCGTCACCCGGTAACCGGTTTTGGAAAGCCATCGCGTGTTTTTGCGAATTGACCATCTTGTCTTTCGCCGTCCCTGGGTGGACGTTCGTGCCATGGAAAACGATTTCTGCCGCAGCGGCGTTAAAGCTTTCATATTCGAGTTCGCCGAGTGGACCACCGTCGACTGTATACGCAAACTTCGCATCAAAGGCCGCGACATCAAAATGGTGGGGACCACGACCGATTTCTTCATCCGGTGTAAAAGCGACACGAATCCGACCGTGTTCGATTTCCGGATGGGTGATAAGGTGATGCATCGCTGTCATGATTTCGGCGATGCCGGCTTTATTATCTGCACCAAGCAAAGTTGTCCCGTCTGTCGTCATCAGTGTATGTCCGACATAGTTTTTAAGTGCTGGGAAATCCTTTGGTGACAGGATGACAGGAAGCGTTGCGTTGAGTACAAGGTCTTCTCCATCATATCCTTCGACGATTTGCGGATTGACGTTTGTTCCCGTGAAATCAGTCGCCGTATCCAGGTGGGCTAAAAATCCGATTGTCGGAATGTCCGCATCGGTATTTGCAGGAAGGGTCGCCATGACATATCCATTGGCATCGACGGTCACATCACTCATGCCAATATCGTTCAGTTCATCAACCAGTAGTCGTGCGAGTGTCCATTGCCCGTCTGTTGTCGGAACGGTCGTACTTGCGTAGTCAGACTGTGTATCGATTTTCGCATATGTAGTCAAACGACGAATCAAATCATGTTTCAAAGAAAAAACGTCCTTTCTGAGTTAAGGTAGTTTCATCATATCATGAAGCAGGAAGGTTAGAGTATTCTGAGCCGTGGTAAACTAAGGGTTCAAAAAGGGGGAGCTTTGCATGAAAGCATTTGTCGTGGAACAGTATGGAAAAGACGCTACACTAACAGAAAAAGACGTCACACTCGATCAAACGGGGAACTATGATTTGAAGATTAAAGTGAAGGGCACGAGCTTGAATCCACTGGACACAAAAATGTTTTTTGGTCATGTGGCGGCAGCTCCGTCAACTGGAATTCTCCAGGGAGATGTTACGGGGACAATCATTGAAATCGGAGAGAGTGTGACGTCTTTTTCCGTCGGCGATCACGTCATCGCGTTTGGTGGTGGACTCGGAAACCGGTCCGGTGCACTGGCAGATGAGATGTTAGTTCCGGAACAGATGGCGGTACACAGACCAGAAAATCTTGATATTGCGACGGCAGGGTGTCTGCCGGTCATCAGTCTGACGGCGATGGAAGCACTGAAGGAACGGGCAAACGTTCAGCCGGCCATGCGATTGTATGTAGCTGGTGGAACAGGTGGTGTCGGACATCTTGTCGGACAACTCGCCAAACACTATGGGTGTGACGTGACGGCAAGTGCGGCAAATGATGAAAAAGCAACGTGGCTGGACGAACATGGCATTCGTCCACACCGTTACCGGGACGAATCAGCCGAACAACTTTTAAAACGTCTTGGTCATGACGGATTTGATGTCATCATCGATACGGTCGGAGGAGATCATTTGCAAGAGTCCTTCATCCTCGCAAAAGAACGCGGAAAAATCATCTCTATCGCAACCCGGACGACACAAGATTTGACGCCGATGCACAGCAAGGCACTAACGCTCGAAGCCGTGTTTGTTGCTCTTCCATTACTGAAAGGGAAAGAGGAAGAGATGTTACGTCAAAAAAAGCATTTGGCAGAAGTCGCGCAACTCGTAGCAGACGGAGTCATCGAACTCGTGATCGAAGAGCACGTGCCTCGTCAGGTCGATGCATTAAATGCTGCCTATCAAGCTTTTGATCGACAGTCGCATTTTGGAAAAGTAAGTATCACTACGTGAGTAGTTATTTTTCCTAAGAGTAATGATTCGCTATTCAGTATACTTTTCCTTTTAATCCCAAAAAAAAATCTGCTGATGGTTTTTTCATCAGCAGAATCGTTGGATTATTGATTATTTACGGCGGACTAAAACCGATTTTAACGCGACTTCTTTTAAAGAAGGGTGTTCCGGAAAATCAGGTAACGACGTACTTTCCCAAATGATTTCGTACGTTTGGCGAAGCTTTTTGAAGGCTTGGTCGACCATCTTCATAAACCGAACTTGATCAAATAGCGGACAATCCGTCGTCACGAGCAACAAGCCGCCACGATGGGTCATATGAATCGTCTGTTGAATCAATGCCGTCAAATCGACTTCGGCCCGGAAATGACGTGCCTGTGTTTTGACGAGCGCCGGTGGATGAACGATGACAAAGTCAAACCGTGTTTTTTTGTCCGCTTGATCAATGTAATCAAACGCATCTTGGACAAGAATCGTTTGTGTCGCCGAATCCAGTTGATGCAGCTCCAGTTGTTCGATCGTCTTATTGCGGCTCCGGGTCGAGAAATCGACGCTTGTCGTCTCAACTGCACCACCAATTAATGCAGCTGCCGTTAACGTACCGGTATCAGAAAAGAGATTCAAGACACGTCGGTCTGCGGCATGTTCCTTAACGATAGAACGAAGTTCGCGTTGCTGGATATCGAGTCCGGTGCGCATACCGGCATCTAGATGATACAGCAACGGTAGTCCGTTTTCTTGCAGGACTTCCGGGAAATCACCGCGTTCGCCGGCTAGGAAGTCATCCCCTTTAACGGGTTGACCATCGATCTGGAACGTTCGTTTTTCGTAAATGCTCTTAAAATGAATGAGTGACTCGAGCGCCGAGACGATGTCTGACTTAAACGAATAGATGCCTTCATTCTCGAATGTAATCAAGTAATGGTGATCAAAACAATCAATCGTCAGTCCACCGATGCCATCACCGGAGCCATTAAAGACACGGAATGTATCGATTAAATCGTTCTCAAAAAAAGCATTTCGACGATCGAGGGCAACCTCGATTTTTTCTTTGAAGAAAAGATCATCGATGTCTTGCAGTTCATCAGTGGAGAGTAACCAACCGAGTCCTTTTTCCTGCTTGCCAAAATAACCGGTCGCAAGGTATTCTTTATCTTCTGTAATCAATCGAAGCAACGCGCCTGCTTCTTTTAAATGATTACTCTTTTGGAACAGCTCTTTATATAGAAGCGGTTGTCCATTTTTAATTTGTTCGATGGCCGTCGCTTTGACGACGACCGGATAGATTTCACGTGGCACATAAGTTCCTCATTTCGTATTGTGGATAAGTTCAGTTATTATACCACAGGGGAAGTTATCCACATGTGGATAATTTGGATTAAAAGAAGATCAAGCAAAATATCTTATATTTTGTGGATAACTTTAAGAGAAAGATAAAAAACTCACTTCTTCTTCATGCGCTTTCCTCAGGCGAGACACAAGCCAGAGCTCCCGATTCGAATGAATCGAGAGCCGGGTCTTGTTTGTCTCTGACAGCGCAGATCCCTGCGCTTTTTCCTGTAGGAGTCGCATGAAATGAGTGAGTTTTTTTCACGAATAAGAACGTTGTTGGATTTACGTTACTTGCTTAGCAGATGCATAATGAAAATAAATTCGTCAAAGAAAGGATGAGCGTAATGTTCAAAAAAACAATTTCTGTTGTAGGTGCAGTAGTTATTAATTCAAAAGATGAAGTCCTGTGTGCTCTTCGCAGCCCTGTCATGTCGTTACCGAACCTTTGGGAGTTTCCGGGTGGAAAAATTGAACCGGGTGAACGTCCTGAAGAATCACTTTTCCGCGAAATTCAGGAAGAATTAAATTGTACCATTCAAGTGGACGCGCACATCGAAACGACACGATACGAATACGAAAAAGTGATTGTCGAGTTATCGACTTTTCAATCAACGATTGTATCAGGTGCACCTGAAGCACTGGAACATGCCGAATTACGATGGGTACCCGTCAAACAGTTGGATTCTTTAAACTGGGCGCCGGCTGATGTGCCAGCTGTTGAAAAAATTATGAAAGCTTTTTCCACGAAATAAATTCTTCGCTAGTTAAAGGCTCTTTTAAAGTCCACTCTACATTAATCGGTTTAGATCCGTGGCTGCTCCTATGAAGTAGTTCACCAAAATACGTAAAGGGCAGGGAGCGACCTTGTTCCTTTTCAGCTTTTCGGATAAAGAGATGAACTTTGATTCCGCGCGCTTCATGATGGCGGTAAAGTTCACCGGATTTCCCGTTCGCTGTAGTGATACTTTGAGACTGCCAGTGGAAATAATTTTTATCGATAAAGTAGTCTTGGTAATTCAACTGTTCTTCAATCGATTCGTTTTTGTGTAAATTAACGAATAATACATAATCATTTCCAGCTTGAGCAACACCTTCACGCCATGAACCTTCCTGGCTTGGAGATTGTAATAATCGCTGGATGACAGCCCGGCTGTAGGTCATTCTCGAAATCAGCGATTGAGTGCTAGTCAACCAGGTTTCCCCTCCAGAAAGTTGTTCAAATGAGTGGAGGCCTGCTTGAATCAGCTCCTGCAAATAGTCGACTAACTCTGGTGACAATGCTAAAATCCGGTTCATCTCTTCCGAGAATGTATATTCACCAGCGGCAGATTCAACGAGCAAAATAATCCGATCATGTTTTAAAGAAGTAGACCAGCGATTGAATAAATGCTGAATCAAAGACAAACGATGTGTTAAGTCTTCTTGTGAAACTGCAAAGCGGGTTGCTGTCGCTTGAATGACATCATCAGCGGAAATAGTTTGCTGGTTGAACAGCAATTGAACCATCAATAAGCTGAACGGTTCACGGATCGGGAACCAACTTTCGAGATGTTGAAGCACACGTCGTGTGTCCGGATTAAGCAACAGAGCCACTTCTTCATCGGTTGCTACTTTTTCCAGTTGTTTTAATCGCAGGACACTTTTCCACTGTTGAATAATGGTTTCAATGGCCGGAGCATCCGGATGCGTGACCAAATCATTTAATGATGGTGTGTCGCCGATCATAGTCATAAGACGCTGGTAACTTTCACGCAACTGTTTACTGGCTGAGAACTCAATTTTTTTCATTTGTTCAATGATAAATGTTTCTGTCACACGGTCTAAAATCGCTAAAGATCCTTCAGGCAAGATCGGAAAATGATTTTGAACAGCATTCGCTACGTGATATCGGTCAATTGAATGGAAAGATTGCTGACCGGATAATACAAGTGGTGCTACAAAAGCTCGTTGACTATTGCCGATGAAATCTAAAATTGTGACGTATTCTTTGGATTCATGTTTTCGCAAACCGCGACCGAGTTGTTGAATAAAGATGGTTGGAGATTCTGTTGGACGTAAAAACAGCATGACATTAATTTTGGGAATATCGACACCTTCATTAAAAAGATCGACTGTAAAGATAAACGATAGCGGATCCTGATCATCTTCCAGCCGTTGAATGGCGTGTTCCCGTTCTGCTTCCGTTTGTTTACTCGTGATGGCCAGTGACTCGATCTGGTGCTTGTTAAACTCAGCAGCCATGTATTCGGCATGATCAATATTGACACAAAAACCGAGTCCGACCCGAGCCGTACCGCTGTGACCAAATTTAGTCATCATCTCGAGGATATAGTCCGTCCGGGAAGAACGTTCGAGTGCTTCCACTAAATCTTTTTCAATGTATAATCCATTTTTTTGCGGAATGACTTCGTAATCAATGGCTTCATCATCTTGAATACCAAAGTAATGGAACGGTGTTAACAAGTCTTGGGCCAGAGCATCATATAATCGAATTTCGTATGCAATATTGTGCTCCACTAACTTAAAGATATTTAATCCGTCCATTCGTTCCGGTGTTGCCGTAATTCCGAGTAAAAATTGCGGTGTAAAGTAGTTGAGGATTTTTTGGTAAGACTCGGAAGCAGCATGGTGAAACTCATCGATGATGATGTAATCAAAAGTGTTTGGATCGAATTGCTCCAGATGAATTTCTTTTGAAAACGTTTGGATTGTCGCAAAGATAAATTGTTTATCAAGATCTTTTTGATTTGCTTGATAACGACCAAAAGTAGCATCGCCACCTGTGAAAATCTTTTTGAATGTTTCTTCCGCTTGAGATAACAGTTTTCCACGATGGGCAACGAACAGAACACGTTTGGCATCAAATTGTTTCACATCAAAGGCAGCCAGGTATGTTTTTCCTGTGCCGGTCGCTGCAATGACCATGGCTTTAGTTTGTTGCTTTAATCGTAAACGGTGTAATTGTTCCAAAGCCGGAAGCTGCATTTCATTTGGTTGAATCACTTCGTATTCAACAGAGGGTTCTGCGACTCGATCATTCACAACAAACTGTTTGATCTTCGGAGAGTCTAAATGATGTTGTTCATATTGATCTAAAATAGCTGAGGTGCAGGAAATCGCTTCTTCACTGTTCCAGAGATTATTAAATAATGTTTGTGCTTGAGAAACTAAAGAGGTGAGAGGAGAATGGGGAATTCGAACATTCCATTCTAATCCATTTGTTAAAGCAGACTTTGATAAATTAGATGAACCGATAATCGCACTGTGTAAATCAGTTTCCCGTGTAAATAAATACGCTTTTGGATGGAAGGCTTGATTTTTTTTGATCGGTTCATAAATTTTAATCTCGATATTTTTAAATTGCATCAGGGTGCGTAATGCCTTAGCTTCTGTAATGTTCATATAAAATGAAGTCAAAATACGAATTGGCTTATTGATACGCTCTGCTTCTTGAAGAGAAGGGATCAAAGCTTGAATTCCAGAATGTCGTGTAAAACTGACCATCCAATCCGCTGATTGAGCTGTCGCTAATTCATCAATTAAATGATGCAACAGTTTTTCCTGATTTTCTTGACCCGGTGCAATTAAGTCCCATGCTCTTAATGATTTTTCATATTGTACGGGTGTAGTAGTAGAGGATGTTAGTTCACGATGTAAGGGTGCAACTAAAAGCGGCTCATCTAATGCAGAGAGCCAACGGTTTGTGGTTTCAATCATTTCTCCGGTTAGTTGATTTTGTTGAAGTTCAACAATCGATTTATAGAAAAGCTCGTTTAAATGTGTCAGTAATTCGGCGGTATAATCTGCCGGTTGAATCGGCGAGCTTTTTCTGGATGATAGAGATTCGGTATTTTGACTGCGTAACTTTTCCTGAAACGATGACATCTGATGACCTCCAATAAATTCCAAACTAAGTTCAGTATACGAAGGAACTGAAAATTGTGCAGCAAGAATCTAATCAAAAATAAAAGACCTCATTTCAATAAAGAAATGAAGTCGTACTGTATAAGCATACATCGAAAAGAATCCTCAGCCTTCCAACTCCACAACCGCCTCTAACGAAACCTTCACATTACCCGCCAGTGCACGTGTAATCATACACGATCCTTCTGCTTTTTCAGCCAGGCGGCGTGCTTTTGTCAGGTTCGCTTCTGTTGTGTCCGCCGGAAGAATCAAGGTCGGTCGATGAATGATGGCGTCATAGGTGAAGACCCCATTCGTGACGTCGACGATTCCTTCCGATTCCATCGTCAGGGACACTTTCGGAATGTTGTTGCGTTCAAGCATCGCGGCCAGCGTGATGATGTAACACGTTGCTGCCGCACCGAGTAACATTTCGTCCGGATTGGTTCCGACACCGGGACCGTCCATCGCGTCCGGAATCGAAATTTTCGTTTTCAGTTCACCTGTCTCGATCTGTCCGACATCATTCCGATTGCCGGGCCAGTCGGCTGTGAGATGAAAATGGTGTTTCATGAATAATCGCCTCCTTCTTCATTCATCATACGAGTCATCTGTCCGATTTTCGCTTAATTTGCTCAAATAAAACCACGCCAAGTCAAAATGGCGTGGTTTTGTTGGATCAGCTAAAGATGTGATCGATCTGGCGGATTTCCTCTTCCGTCAATTCTACATCAAGTGTTCGGATTGTATCCGTGACTTGATCAGCTCGTTTCGCACCTGGAATGATGGCATCAATGCCGTCTTGTGCCAGATACCAGGCGAGGACGATATGGGCCACTTCGGCATCTTTCGCTTCCGCGATCGGACGCAATAAGTCGACTTTCGCCAAATTGTCTTTAAATACATCCTCTTGGAACAACGGATCATTTTTCCGAAGGTCATCAAATTTCGTTTCGGCATCGTATTTTCCGGCAAGCAGACCGGCTGCGAGCGGGAAGTAAGGGACAAACGAAATGCCGTGTTCCCGGATGTACGGCAGAATCTCTTTTTCGGCATCGCGCTTAAAGAGGTTGTATTCCCCTTGATAGACATCGATATGACCGTCTTTGTTCGCTTCTTTTAATTGTTCGAGTGAGAAGTTCGAGACCCCAATCGCTCGGATTTTTCCTTCGGCTTTCACCTCGGCAAGTGCTGCGACCGCTTCGTCTTTTGGCGTCTGCTCGTCCGGGAAATGAATATAATAGAGATCGATATAGTCTGTTCGTAGACGTTTTAAGCTGTCCTCGACCGATTGTTTCAAAAATTCAGGTGAGTTGTTCATGACAACATCCCCGTCAACCAGTTGATGCGCCCCTTTTGTCGCGAGAATGACCTCTTCACGCTCAACCGTTTCACTCCACACTTCTCCGACCAGTTCTTCCGAACGTTCCGGACCATAAATGTAGGCGGTATCCAAGAAGTTAATACCGTTCATCAAAGCGACGCGGACAAGATCCCGACCTGCCTGTTCATCGAGATTCGGATAAAGGTTGTGTCCTCCGACCGCATTCGTTCCAAGACCGATTGGATTGACGGTAAGATTAGATTTTCCAAGAGTGACTGATTTGTTCATGACTTTTTCCTCCTTAAACGATATCGAGTGGTTCTTTTTTAGTTGGTGCCGGGAATGCTTCATCGAGTGCTGTATATTCTTCGTCGGTCAACTCGACGAGCGCCGATTTCCCGTTTTCTTCCACGTGTTGTACCTGTCCGGCTTTCGGGATTGCGATGACGTCACCGCTGCGAATCGCCCAGGCAAGTAGAATTTGTGCCGGTTTGACGCCATGTTCTTCCGCAAGACGTTCGACAGTCGGATGATCAAGCAATTGGTCCCGTAAGCTGCCGCCTTCTGCGAGTGGGCAATAGGCCATCACCGGAATCCCGTGTTGTTTTAAGAGCGGCATCAACTCATACTCGATACCACGCGAACCAAGATGATACAGCACTTGGTTGACAGCACATTGATCGCCGTTACGAAGTGATAAAAGTTCGTTCATGTCAGAGACGTCAAAGTTTGAGACACCCCAACGACGTATTTTACCTTCTGCCTTTAATTGCTCGAGACCGTCGACTGTTTCCTGCAACGGAATGCTGCCGCGCCAGTGCAATAGATAAAGATCCAAATAATCAGTACCGAGATTTTCAAGTGTCTGCTCACACGCTGTGCGTAACTTTTCACCACCGGCATTATGCGGGTAGACTTTCGAGACGAGGAACACTTCGTCGCGCCGCTCTTTGAGCACCTCACGAATCAGTTGTTCGGATGCCCCTTCCCCGTACATTTCCGCGGTATCGATCAGCTCCATCCCGCTGTCGAGACCGACAGACAAGGCTTCGATTTCAGCCTGGCGTTTACTTTGATCTTCCCCCATACGCCATGTCCCTTGACCCAGTGCGCGTACGTGAGTCTGATCCGGAAGCGTGACTGTTTTTTGTTTAAGTGCCGCAAGTATGACGGTCCGTTCTGTCTCATTCATTTTTCTTCCTCCTTTTAAAAAATACAATAGTAGGGTTTACCACTGATGGAGCAGAAAAAAACGTCTGCCTTCCGATTGTCGGAAAGCAAACGTGTCTACCAGTGTTCAAATAAGGGGCCTTCTTTTCCATAAACGGGATCTGTTTGCGGACGTTCAACTCTTGAAATCCGTTCCAGATTATCCGGCCGTTCACACGGATCACCCGTCAACGTATCATAGTCTTGACCGTTTGGGTATGCACCAACGACTTTGAACTGCCGGCTTGTATGCAGTGCTTTATGTCCCGTACCGGCAGGAAGGACGACGACATCACCGGCCGTCAAGGTGAAGGTCTTTCCGAGCGGTCCACCGAGTTGGATACTGGCATGTCCCTCGAGAATACCGATGACCTCATGGGCAACGCTGTGATAATGGTGGAAATCAAAAATACCGTCGACCCAGCTGTTCTGCCAATTGTGCGAATGAAAGGTGTCTTCAATGGAAGAAGGATCGTCAAAGACGTGGCGATAAATAAGTACAGGGAATTCTGGATTATTTGGGATTTCGCCATCATCCTCGAAATAAAAAGTCTCGACGTTCATAGATGAACTCCTCTCTGTTGTAAAAATGATACATTTTTTTACCCGAAATATAACTTCCTTAATCGTACAAGCATCTTAATGGAGAATCGAAAGGGAAGGTGCTACGATACTTGCGTTAATGAAATTTTAGAGGAGGCTTTCCAATGATCGCCATTGAAGCAAAATTAGAAGTACAACCTGCAAAACGCCAAGAATTTTTAGAAGCTACTAAAACATTGATTGAAGGATCACGTCTGGAAGCAGGCAATATCAGTTATGATCTCTTTCAAAGCATCGAAGACGAAAATGTCTTCATGATGATCGAGAAATGGGAAGATCAAGCAGCGATCGAGTCGCACAACACAAGTGCTCATTTCGGTCAGTTCGTAGCATTTGCTCAAACAGCGCTTGCGAAACCGTTAGATGTTCAATCTTTTAACGCATAAGTAGAGAAATTCGTAAAACCTGACAACTGTCAGGTTTTTTTGTGGTTTCTAAAAAGAAAAACCAGTGAATAATATATTACAAAAAAATTAAATGACGAAATACGCTGTTATTTTTTCCATAAATAGGGCATTATCTCTTAAGAGAGTCAAAATTTAAAAGTAGGTCAGGGGGCAAACGGATGAACGAACAGAAACCACAGGCAAATGCTTCGGAGCGCTCCTTCTTCAAGATGCCTCACACGTACGCGATTATCATGGGGATTTTACTGATTGCAGTCATCTTGACGTATACATTACCGGCAGGACAGTTCGATCGGGAAAAACAGGACGGACAAACCGTTGTCATTGACGGTACCTATCGTGCGGTCGAGTCGGCTCCGGTCAACTTATTTGGTTTATTTGAAGCAATCCCGAAAGGAATGGAGGCAGGCGCTGCCATCATCTTTTACATCTTCTTGGTCGGTGGCGTCTTCGGGATCATCCGCCAGACAGGGGCGATCGAATCCGGCATCAATCAATTGATCAACCGTTTTGGTCAAAAGGGACACATCATGATTCCAATGACGATGTTCGTCTTTTCAGTCGCGGGCGCAACGATTGGGATGGCAGAAGAAACCATCATCTTCGTTCCGATCGGCATCATGTTGGCACGTGCACTTGGATACGATGCGATGACCGGTGCCGCCATCGTCAGTCTCGGAGCAGCAGTCGGCTTTGCCGGCGGAATGTTGAACCCGTTTACGGTCGGTGTCGCGCAATCGATTGCCGAAGTGCCGCTGTTTAGCGGACTGGGTTACCGGACAGCAGTTTATCTTGTTTTTTTAGTCGTCACGATTCTATACGTGATGAATTATGCGCAAAAAGTAAAAAAAGATCCAACAAAGAGTCTTGTACATGATCTGGAACAACATCGGAAAGAAGAGACGACGACAACCTTTTCACGGTTCTCGAAAAAACATCTGTTTGTTCTAGTCGTATTGATCGGCGGCATTACGCTGAACGTCATCGGGATCTTCGAATGGGGTTGGTATTTGACGGAACTGACGGCGTCATTCCTCATCATTGGTCTCCTTGCCGGGATTGTGACGATGGGCGTCAACCGGACGTTTGAGAGTTTAATTGATGGTGCGAAAGCGGTCACATTTGGTGCCTTGATTGTTGGATTCGCCCGAGCGATCGTCGTTATTCTAGAAGATGGTCGTGTCATCGATACGGTCATCTACGGTTTATCGAACGCCGTCGGCCAGTTACCGACATCACTTGCTGTCATCGGGATGTATATCGTCCAACTGATTACGAACTTCTTTATTCCATCAGGAAGTGGACAAGCGGCGACGACGATGCCAATCATGGCGCCACTCGCTGACTTGCTCGGGATTGAGCGTCAAGTCGCCGTGCTAGCCTTTCAGTACGGAGATGGATTGACGAATATGATTTTTCCGACGAGTGCCCATTTGATGGCATTCTTAGCGATTGCCGGCATTCCTTATGAAAAATGGTTACGGTTCGTTTGGAAATTGTTTGCGATTTGGATTTCGCTCGCCTGTGGTGCTCTTCTGCTCGCCGTTGTATTGGGGATTCAATGAAGCTTTACCTTCCGTTCGAAAGGGACGGAAGGTTTTTCGTGTGCAGGAAACGGGAATCCCTACGACGAACGGATAGTTATGACAATCAAGGGGGATTTTAGAACATGACATATTCAATCGTTGGGTATTGTGAAAAGGAACAAGCTTGGGGTGTAGCGGTTCAATCTAAATTTTTAGCGGTCGGCAGTGCGGTTCCATTTGCGAAAGCGGGTGTCGGTGCGATTGCGACACAATCCTTTGCGAATACAGCTTATGGACCAGACGGACTGCGGATGATTACGGAAGGCAAGTCGGCGGATGAAGTCTTGAAACGTCTGACGGAAGCGGACGAAGGGCGAGCGGATCGTCAGGTCGGAATCGTGGATGCCTCTGGTAAAAGTGCGACGTTCACAGGTGAAGGGTGCAACGATTGGGCGGGCGGCATCGCCGGGAAACACTTCGCTGCGCAAGGAAACATTTTAGTTGACGGCAACACAGTCAAGGAAATGGCCCGTGTGTTCGAGACGACAGAGGGACCGCTCGCAGAACGATTATTACGCGCACTCGCAGCCGGTCAAGCAGCGGGAGGAGATTCACGGGGGATGCAGTCAGCCGCCTTGTTGGTCGTCAAAGAAGGTGGCGGATACGGTGGATTCAATGACCGGTACATCGATCTGCGTGTCGACGATCATACGAGTCCGATTCAGGAACTGGAACGGATCTATCAACTGCATACTCTGTATCTACAGCCAAGTAAACCGGAAGAAATCAAACCGATCGACGATGCGCTGGAGTCAGAAGTGATGGATAAGTTACTGGAGCTCGGATACCGCGGCTCGTTCGACGAAGCATTCCGGACGTATCTGCATACCGAAAACTTCGAGATGCGGGAACAAAAAGACCGTTCCCTTGATACCCGGGTCTTAGCATACCTTCGGGCCCAATAATAGAAATAAGGCTGATTCGACATGCGTCGAATCAGCCTTATTTCGTGTTCTGAATCATCTGGAAACGAGTTATGTCGAATGCGTGCGAACCGGTACTTTATAGCCGGTCGCAATAAACCGTTCGAGTTCTGGTTCGGACTTGGCATTCAGACCGACCGTCCCATCTCCTTTGATGGCGACATTCACTAATCGGATGTGCTCGATGCTTGGACCAATCGTAATACCGTGTTTGGCAGAGTCCTCGATCCGGACATCCATCAATCGGACATCTTCCGCCCGGTTGTCGCCCCCGAATATTTGAATATCCGTTTTGGCGCGTCGGAAACCACTCATCTTGACTTGGCTCAACGTCACGTTACGTGCTTTGTACTGAATTCCGATCATGGGTTGTTCCTGATAGTCATAATAGGGGTCACCGAGCACCGTGAAGTCGTGAATGACGACGTTCCGGTACGCTGAGACGATGAGTGCCCGCGGCTTTGAATTTTGATACAGCGCCGTATATTGCGGTGTCTGGGCAATCAGACGTGTCGCGACGATGTTGTATGCGGTCTGCGACGTCGGATCCGTTGCTTGATGATGTCCGATATGACGGAAGTTGAACGACCGGTGATCATCGACGGACAAGTGACCGACGATTTTAACGGTCGATGCGGCAGAAGACGTTGCGTGGGCCTTGATTTCAAGTCCGCCGAAACAACGTGTCGTCGCATTGTTGAACAACCAGACATCACGGGAACCGTCATCGATTTCAATCCCGTTTGAATTCGAAAAACCTGTGGCATGCGCACGTCCGCTCGGATCACGCATAAAACAGTTTGAGATGAACAGATGATCACTGTGGTGGGTCGTGATGCCGTCGTCTCCAAAACCGGATCCCGTCAGTCCGTCGAACCAGATAAACGAACTGCTGAGGTTGGCGCGTGCACCGTCCCCATTGTAGTTGTAGTAAGGCGTCGAGACATCAAAGCAGTGCAGACCGGGATTGACGGCATCGACGTCAAAGACCCAACCGTACGTCACATGCGCATACGTCAAACAACTGGAATGATTGCCCCACGTACTGCTCTTTTTCGCATCCCCGATCCGTTCGATGTTCCAATCCAGTGTCATCCGTTCGACGAGCAGATGATGATTCCCGAGTAAGTAGTTTTGATTCGTGATCAACCGGCGTCCTTTGGGAGCCGCATCGTGGAGCTTGATAATCGTCTGTCCTTTGCCGTCCCCGGTCAAAATCGTATAACTCGGCAGGCGGATGCCGCGGACGAGATACGTGCCGGCCGGGACATGGACTTGGCGGTGTCCGTCAGCCAGTGCTTCCTTGAAGGCGAGTGTATCGTCTGCAATACCGTCCCCGACTGCTCCGTAAGTCCGGATATCAACTTTTTCGACCCGGCTGATCAACTGTTCGAACTCATACGTCAGCCGTCCGAACCAGCTTGGTCGGATTTCGTCCTGTTCGCTGACAAAGGCTTTCGTTAACGGCAAGATATGTTTATCCCGGTCCGTTAAAAACAGTGGCGAAATCAAGGACCGGAGATACCGGCTTGGATGCGGTGTGCGGTGCGGCGCGACAAACGGACTGTCTTTCATCAGTTGCTCCGCCCGGAAGACGGCTTCTTGATTTGATTTCGTTTCGGTATATTCTGCAATCAGTTGTCCGTTTTGATATGGATCATGTGTATGATCTAAGTTCAACATACTTGAAACCCCTCTCTAAAAATCACTTCTTTCCTTTTCCCGTCCCACTCCGGATTCAAGCTCTTTTCTTTAAAAAACAAAAAATTCCGATAATTAGGGTTGAACTCGTATATAATGGATAAAAATTACATTAATGAGGTGGGAACATGCGTTTTCGAAGTCGATTACTTATTTTGATAGGTGTGGTCATTTTAGGACTTGGTATCATAAAACCGTTGGTTGAGGCAGGGTATAGTGCTGTGCAAAAGGTCGAAGTGTTTCCAGGAGGCAGTCAGCAGAAGTGTGTAAGAGGCTGTGAATCCGAACCGTTGACGTTTTGGTGGTCCTACTTGTTCAAGAAAAAAGAATTACCGACTGAAAAAGTCGGATATGGGTATAAAACAGATGAACCGGGAGAAGTCGGTGGAAAACCAGAAAAAGAAAAAATTAAGATACTTGGCTTTTACTCATTCGCAAAAGGCGAGGGCAAGGAAGGCGACAGCAGCTTTCCGTACTGGCTGATCTTAGCCGGTCTCGCCGGTTTAGTATTACTGTTTCTGATGGGACGCCGTTTCCGGAAACGAAAGAAATGGGACAGTACTGAAGACGAGTTAGTACCACGTTCGGTTCGAATAAAAAAACGCCTGGGAGAAACGAATCCAGAAGACGAACTGCCGCCTTTACCGGTCGAGCAGGTCCGGCAACAAGTCGTCTTGTTTAACCGTCAGCTCCCGCAAAAATTGAAACGTCGGGAGACCGAGTCGTTCCGGGAATGGTTCGAACGGATCGGTTTTCATCCATCACTGGAGTTACAGGAGTTATATAAAACGATCCGCTATGATCCGAACCAATCAACCGATGTGACGGCAACCGTATTGGCGGACATTGAAAATGATTTTTCCAGTTATCTCGGGCAACTTAACTGAAAACTTTCATAATGTCAGGACGTAATAGACACTAGAGCAGAATCAGGAAACGGGGGACTGAACAATGTACTTAGCAGATGCCGTGAAATTAAAAAGTATCTTACGGAAACAACTCGAACAATTAGTCGAAGAAGTGGACCGGATTGCGTTCATTGATCTTGAAAAAGGGGAGGCTTTGCCGACCGGTCAAGAGCGGACGCTACTGGATGTCGAATCGGCGATGGATGAAGTTCGCCGGGATATGCGGACACTGGACCGGTTAGTTTATGCTGCGAACTTGTCGACGACGATCGAGACGACGGAAGGCGAAGTACCTCTCGTCGAAGCGATTGAACTGGCAACCCAACTCCGGGCAAAAGCCACACAGTTCCAAGAACTCGCCGCCCGTCCGAAACGCGAATTCCAATATGGATTTGAAGGAACGACCGTCATCCGGCATGCGTTGTATGATCCGGATGCCTACCGGGTTAAAGCGCAGGAGATGGAGCGGGCAGCACATCGGATTTCAAATGCGATCAATGCCGCCAACTACCGGACGGAAATTGATTTTGACGGTACACGTTACATGTAAGACTCTGGTCAGGTGAGACTCCTGATCAGGGACGGCGCTTCTGACACAAAACCTCTTCCAATCGGGAATTTCAACGGCCACGGCACACCCATGACCACTGACCGATGACGTTCTGACCTGTCACCAGTGACTACCTACGGAAAAACGTTTCTTTTCGTCAGACGCCAAAAACCGTGAGTGCTTCGGCATTCACGGTTTTTTTGTATGAACAAAACTTTCATAAAAGGTATGCCGATGACTGTGTTCGGGTATAGCTTACTGGAGTCATTCATGGAAGGGGACCTGAAGATGAAAGATACATTCAAAGCATTTGTTGTCCGGGAACAGGAGGGGGAGTTTACAGGAGCACTCGAACAGAAGCAGATCGCCGACTTGCCGGAAGGAGACGTGTTGATTCGTGTCGATTACTCGTGCGTCAACTATAAGGATGCGTTGTCTGTTACGGGGAACCGGGGGGTGACGAAACAGTATCCGCATACACCGGGTGTCGATGCAGCAGGTCATGTCGTCAGCTCGACCGATGCACGGTTTCATGAAGGAGAGGCAGTCGTCGTCAATGGATTTGATTTTGGGATGAACACGTCAGGCGGCTTTCAGGAATACATACGTGTCCCCGGGGACTGGATCACACCGTTACCGGACGGACTCACGACGTTTGAAGCGATGGCGTACGGTACGGCCGGTTTGACCGCCGCACAATCGGTGGAGGAACTGTTGCAGCGGGTGAAGCCGGATGATGGTCCAGTGCTCGTTACAGGCGCGACGGGTGGAGTCGGAAGTATTGCTGTCGCACTTCTTCTGAAGCTCGGATTCACCGTTCATGCCGTAACGGGAAAAGAAGCGGAAGCGGATCGTTTGAAACAAGCAGGCGTGACGGAAGTATTATCCCGGCAATCGTTTTTGGACGAAACGACACGTCCATTGAAGAAGGGAAGTTATGCCGGCATCATCGATACGGTCGGTGGACCGTTACTCGCGTCCATTATTCGGTACGTACAATACGGCAGATTAGTCACGACATGTGGCAACGTCGGCGGTGCTGAAATGACGCTGACTGTCTACCCGTTCATCCTGCGTGGCGTTCGCTTGATTGGAATCGATGCCGTCCAAGTGCCGATCTCGGAGCGTACCCGCCTTTGGCAACACCTCGCAGGCGACTGGCGATTACCGGCCCTTGAATGGGTCGAAACGAAAAGTTTACACGATCTTCCGGACGTCGTAGCGTCTCTGCTCGCCGGAACCCATCAAGGCAGAACTGTCATCGAAATTTAACCACTGTCGAGGCACTATTCGATGGTATAGTGGTTAAAAAGTGTCTAGGTCAATTCAGGAGGAACAATAGATGGATCAACATGAACAACAGAAAGAACAAGAGCGCTTGTCCCGGAAAGAGCGCCGCAAGCAGAAACGTAATCGGCGTAGTGTCGCCCTTGGTGGTGTCTTAGCAACCGTCCTGATCGTTGGCGGTTGGGGTTACATGGTGTCGACGAATGATGCGAGTCAAGCGACATCAACAGTAGAATCACCTAAGTCCGTCGACAGCGAAAAAGAAAAAGAGAAAAAAATAGAAAAGTCAGCTTCAACTGATCAAAAGAAAAAGGAACCAAAAGCGAAGAAAAAGACGGACAAACCAGAAATCCGTC
The DNA here is from genome assembly GCF_001870785.1 of Exiguobacterium sp. KRL4. Taxonomy (GTDB): domain Bacteria; phylum Bacillota; class Bacilli; order Exiguobacteriales; family Exiguobacteriaceae; genus Exiguobacterium_A. The sequence goes on along the minus strand of NZ_MOLV01000005.1, from coordinate 137,581 downwards.
AAGCTGCATGGGTGACACGTCCCTTTGTTGATGTGTATCAAGATGCCAATCGGAGTAGCGTCATCTATAAAGCGGATTTAGGAGACGTCTACGAAATTCTGGATGCAGAAAATGGCATGGTTCACTTAAAATTAAGTGATGCCGTCGAAGGGTACATCCCGGAAACGGACGTCCGGATGGATGTGCCGTCAGCGGTCAAAGATAAGACACTTCTTGCGACATTACAACAAGTCGTCACGAATCAACCAATCGAGAAGCCGGAGCAATACCTCGGGCAACCGCTCGAAAAGTTCGAAGCAAAGTATGGTGCGCTTAGCAACACCCAAAAGGATGCTGTGAACACATATCACTTCTCGAATGCGGGTTATCTGCTTGTCGTATCTGACGGAATCGTCGAAGCCATCGACTGGACGAATGCGTCGGCTTCCGGCTTGTCGGCTTTAGGAAAACCTATCGTCGAAACAAGTTATGGGACATGGTATCAAGGTGAGAAATTACAATTGAAAGCTTTCCCGGATAATGGTTCGACACGATTGCGTCTCGCACGTGATCCTGGAAAATAAGTAAAAGCGGTCTGTCTTTGACAGATCGTTTTTTTTCGCAAAAAAACCTCCCGAGTCATGGACTCGAGAGGTCAAAAATCCTTGGGAGGAAGTGTTCTTAGTAGACGCCAACAGCATCAAAAGATTTTGCTGCTGCTGTTGCTTCTGCACTTGTTGAACCGTAAAGATCTTTCGCCGATTGAACGACTGCTGCACGAAGTGAGCTGAAGTTCGAGTTCGGAGTCAAGTAGACGTTAAGCGCACGGTAGTAGATCGCACCGAGTTTCGGTACGCCGATTCCTGTAACGGAAACATTGTAGAATGTGCCGCCGTTTGCGAGGAGGTAGGCTGATTTATTAACAATACCAGAGTTGATATGGACACCACCGTTATCCTCTGTACCTGTGTAACGTTTTGAATAGTGGTCCGGGTCACCGTAAGCTGCCGGGTTCGACATGGAACGAAGGGCGTCACCACTTACACCTGGAGTGTAGATGTCTTCACCAACGAGCCAGTCGAAGTTTGATCCGACAGAGTACTCAGCAACCGTACCCATGATATCGGAAACCGCTTCGTTGATCGCACCAGACTCATTTTGATACACAAGTCCAGCTGTGTATTCTGTGACAGCGTGCGTCAATTCGTGAGCAACGACGTCAAGTGCACCAGAGAGTGCGACGAATGTTGTGCCGTCTCCATCACCGTAAACCATCTTCGTTCCATCCCAGAATGCGTTGTTGTAGTTCGTCGAGTAATGGACCGTAGAGTTCAAGCGTGCACCTGCATTGTCATAACTGTTACGGCCGTACGTGTTTTTGTAGAAATCATACGTTTTCGCTGCATTGACGTGTGCACTGACAGCAGCACGGTCGTAAGTAGCGTTGAAGACGTTATCCGCATCTGCCCAGAGTGTTCCCGGAAGCGATGTGCGGTTTTTCGCGTCGTATGTGTAAACACCTTTGCCGCGCGTCGTATCTTGAAGGTAGTATTTCCCAGCACTCAACGTCGTGTTGAATGTCGCACTTGTTCCGAGTACTGTCGTACCTGTCGCGTGAGCCAGTTGGTCGAATTTATTGATGACTTTACCGGAGTTCGCATCGATGAAGTACGTCCAGCGTGATGGCTCTTTGCCTGCTAAGACCGTAGATGTGATTTTGTAGGCATAGACCGCGTCATTTTTGACCGGATAGATGACGAGTTCAGCTTTTGGAGCCACTTCGAATTCAGTTGCTTTGATTGCTTTTTTGTATAGTTTGAGTGCTTTCTTTTCAGAGATGGAAGCTTTTTTAGCGAGACCTGGTTTTCCTTTGACGTCAACGGCGTCGTTGACGACTGCTTTTAATGTACCGTCTTTCGCAACGTTACCGACGACGACACTACCGAAGACCGGGACGCCATCCACTTCTTGTTGGAGACGTACGATGTTAGAAGATCCATCTTTTTGGACATCTTGGACAGAGAAATCACCTTTTTTGTTCACGTACTCTTTGACGATCGATGCAGCGGGTTCTGATGAAGCTTTCGTCAGCTTACCAGATTGAAGACCTTCTGCTCCGACGACTGTAGGAACGACAAGTACACTTGCGACAAGCGATGTAGCGAGAAACTTTTTCAAAATAAATCGCCTCCTTGTTTGGGTTGAGTCTAACTATGCCAAAGAAAAGGAAAAGCGAGAATAAGCCGTTCGTATTAATTAGAATTTTCTGAATATAGTACTTAATACCTGCACTGAATAGTTAATTGACAGAAAAATATGTGAGAGGACATCAAAAAAACCGCTTAAGAAAGCGGTTTTAGAGAATTCTTTGATAGAGGTGATGTGTCTTGTCACGTGTCTCGTCGATTTTGAAATCAAGAGGGTCCAATGTGATTCCTTGTTTTTGAGCAAACCGTTGAATCTTTTCAAACGACTTCCAGATCTCGATGTCAGGACCTTCATGTTTCCAAAAAACATAACGAGCCGACGGAACGTGGTGTCCTTTCATCCCTTTTGGCACACGGTCGAGTGAAGCGACAGGGAGTCCGATACATTGCGTGTGTGTCGTTCCACGTTGACCAAGTGATACATCGAGCGGATAACTACCCGGCTCAGCAGGAATTTCATGTGAGCGACGTGAGAACTCACGCCATAGTTCCGGCATCAATGCATGCAATTCATTTTCTTCGCAAGTCAGACCAAGACCGATGACATATAGTTCGTGACGATCCACAATTTTTGGATGCATGAGAAACTCCTTTCGTGAGAATCAAGAGGCTGTAGTGATGGAACGTCTTTTCAAGTCCAGAAACAGTTGGGTAAAGGAAGCGTCCCACTGCGTCCCGCTACCTTCTTCCAAGATGGCCAATGCGCGTTCAACTGGCATTCCTGTACGGTAGGGACGATCGGATATCATCGCATCATACGCATCGGCAATCGCCATGATTCGTCCGAAGACAGGGATTGCTTCACCGGCTAATCCTTCTGGATATCCTTTTCCATCGTAGCGTTCATGGTGGTACTTTACCCCGGGAAGAATCGGTTGTAACTTCATCGGGAGATGAACTTGCGATAAAATATGGACACCGATGACGGGATGTTGTTTGATTTTGTCGAATTCTTCCTCGGTCAATCGTCCTTCCTTCAACAACACATCATCCCGAATCCCAATTTTTCCGATATCGTGCAAGAGTGCTGATTTACGTAACAGCTCGATCTGCTCGTCGGGTAAACCAGCAGCACGGGCAATCTCAACCGAATATTCGGATACACGAAGAGAATGCCCGGCCGTATAGGGATCACGTGCATCGAGTGTGGCAGCAAACAAGGTGAATAGACTATCGAGCAGCTGCTCGTTTTCTTGATCCCGTCCTTGAATCCCTTCGACCATCAAGTTAAATCCGCCGATCAGTTGAGAGAACTCGTCCGAAAAAGGATTGGCGAGCGTATTCAATCGTCCGGACTCGATTTGTGAAACACCTTCTTGTAAAGCCAAAATCGGTTTTTGGATATTTTCATATAGAAGCAAGCTGCAAAATGTCGCAAGGCAGAGGATGACGATCAAGATCAGGGTCGACCAACTCCAATAGGAACGCAAACTTTCATTTTCCGTCAACTGGACAGCAGAGGCGAGAACGAACAATAAAATTGGAAAAACACCAATGATGAGTGTGCTGATCAACATTTTTTGACGGAGGCTGACGAAGTCTTTTTTGGTCAAGACAAGCTCACCATGACCACGTGTCTTGGCTTGAGTCGTTAACTCGGCTAACATCGCTTCCGTCACACGATACGTCAGGAAAAATTCAATCAAGGCATGCAAAATCGCAACGAGTATCGCACCGAAACAAGCAAGCCCGATCAAGTAATACGGCATATCCAGCCAACCAGAGTAAATGGCGAGTGCCGTCAAGCCGGAGGACGGGATCGATAAGCCAAGGAAGTGCGGACCGAGAATCCGCTTGATCGTCAATAATGGAAAACGATGCGTCGTCCGAAAGGCAGCAGACAGTTGTTCCTGACTGGGGACGGATGTCTGAAAGACGTGATACAGCGGACGCATATGTTTTCGATAGACCGTATATTCGAAGCTGAACATCAAAATGACGGAAATCGTCATGATGGCCAGCAAAATTACGCGCTCCCGTATATCAAAAGTCAGTGTTTCAAAGATAAACAGACAACCGACACCAAACACGGCGACGAATGAGCCGATCAAATAGTTTTTTAGCAGTTGCCGTTCGAATTTCTGTAGAGGTGTCATAAGGTTCCTCCTTTAGGGATAAGTGATGTTTTTAGCGTATTGCGGTAGCAAGATGCAATCTGCTTTATTTTAAAAATAAGGGTAAGAATGAATGAACGTTTATTAACATTATCGGCAAATTTCCGTAAACATGAACTAAATCCCAAAAATAGGTATAGTTACAAAGTACTAATTGTTCAAAAAGTAATTGATTAAGCAACTAAAACAACATATGATTTGAATATTCAGAAAAGTTATCTCAGTCATGCTTTTCACTACTACATAGGGGGTCAGTTCACGTGGGAAAAAAGAAACAGCTTAGCTTAGCCGTCTTGTCCGGAATTACGGCAGCCGCTTTTGCCGTTGGTCCAGTTTTACCTGGTGGGAAGGTAAAATCTGTTGAAGCTGCTGAAAAAGCAGTAGCCGGCGCACCGATGGATTTGAATACGGTTGATCAGGAACGTTTATTGAAAGTATTGGAAAAACGTGGGGTCGTCTCAAAAGCAGCATCTGCAGCAGAAAAACAAAAGGCGGTTCAAAAATATCTTGATAAAAAGGCAAACGGGAAACCGGAAGCAGATCATGATCACGAGTCAGAAAAAGAAGCGAAATTTGATCAAAAAACAAAAGACTTCTTAACGAAACAAAAAGAGCAGCTCGCAAAACAGCTCGCTAAAAATCATAACAATTACAAAAAAGGGAAAAAAGATGGGTTTGTCAAAGTCGATAAAGCCAAACAAGCAGCTTATAATGGTTCCACTCGGACAGATAAAGTACTTGTCCTATTAACAGAATACAGCGATTTCAAGCATAACAACGTCGTCCAAGAGGAAGGCTATATGTATGCAGATAACTTTAATAAAGAGCATTATGAAAAACTGATGTTTGGTGATGAAGAGTTCAAATTATTTAATGGTGAAAAGGTCAAAACGTTCAAACAATACTATGAAGAACAATCAGGTGGAAGCTATACGGTTGACGGTAAAGTATCTGATTGGTTGACGGTTCCAGGAACAGCAAAAGATTACGGTGCGGACAGTCCAAAAGGTGGAAACGATAACCTCGGACCAAAAGGACCACGTGATCTTGTTAAAGATACATTGAACGCTGCTGTCAAATCAGGTATCAACCTGGCTGATTACGATACGTTTGATCAATACGACATCGATGGCGATGGTAACTTCAATGAGCCGGATGGTCTCGTCGATCACTTGATGATTATCCATGCGGGAACCGGACAAGAAGCGGGTGGTGGTACGCTCGGGGACGATGCGATCTGGTCACACCGTTGGACACTTGGCGGAGTTTATCCAGTCGCCAACACAACTTCTAATTCAACGAACTGGGGCGGAAAGATGGCAGCCTATGACTACACAGTTCAACCAGAAGACGGCGCAGTCGGTGTCTTCGCACACGAATTTGGTCATGATTTAGGTCTTCCAGATGAGTATGATACGCAGTACACGGGTCAAGGTGAGCCGGTTGCGTCATGGTCCATCATGAGTGGCGGTAGCTGGAACGGGAACGTTGCCGGGACAGAACCAACCAGTTTCTCACCACAAAACAAAGAGTACTTCCAAACATTGATGGGCGGCAACTGGGCCAATATTGAAAACGTCGACTTTGATTCGCTCTCAACAGAAGGAACAGCTTCGTACCTTGACCAAAGTGTCACGAAATCAAACAATCCGGGCATCATCAAAGTCAACTTACCGAAAAAACCGGTCAAAGGAATCGCGCCGGCATTCGGTAAAAAATATTACTACAGCACGAAAGGGAACGATCTCCACACGTCTATGACGTCACCGGAATTTGATTTGACGGCAGCAACGTCAGCGAAATTTGATTACAAAGCATATTTCGATGTCGAATTTGACTATGACTTCTTGGAAGTCACGGCAACAGCTGACGGCGTATCAAAAGTCATCGATGTCATCGGAGATGAAGATACGGATGGCGATCAGCGTGCTGAATCTTCAAAAGGGGCATGGGTCGACAAATCGTATGATCTCAGTGAATTTGCCGGCAAAAAAGTCACGTTGACGTTTGACTACACAGGGGATGCTGGTCTTGCCCTGGACGGTTTCGCACTTGATAACGCGAAACTGACAGTCGACGGAAAAGTCGTTTTTGAAGATGATGCAGAAGGTACACCGAAATTTAAGTTAGACGGATTTGTTGCTTCTGATGGTTTCAGTTATGCCGATAACGCCTACTACCTCGAATGGCGGAACTATGCAGGCTCAGATAAAGCACTTGAGCATGCACGTGGTGTCAAATACAACACGGGTCTCGTCGTCTGGTATGCCGATAGCAGCTTTACGGATAACTGGGTTGGTGTTCACCCGGGTGAAGGTTTCCTCGGTGTCGTCGATTCGCACCCTGAAGCAATCGTTGGAACGCTCAAAGGACAACCGGTCGTTGCAGGAAGCACACGTTACCAAATCGCGGATGCTGCTTTCAGCTATGATAAAGCACCGGCTTGGGTCATTGATTCGCCGACACGTGGTCTGTACGACTACAAAGGACTTGCTGGTGTCACGACGTTTAATGATTCAAAATCGTACATCAATCAGTTGATCCCGGATGCAGGAAAACTGCTCCCGAAAAATGGTCTTCAAATTCAAGTCATCGGTGAAGCGAAAGATAACTCTGCTGGAGCAGTCTGGATCCACCGTTAAAAAGAAGAAGCAGATTCGGAGTATTCCGAATCTGCTTTTTAATTCGAAAAGTGGAATCAATTGGAAATTTATTGGTCAGACAACTTGACTTTTAAAGCGCAATCATTTTATACTGACGGTAGCTTAATATTGTTATTGTCACTACTGATTCACATTGCGTCACGAACAATCTTTTCGTCGCTCCATGTATTTCGGGACAATAATGAATTTCTTTCATATGCGTGGCATATGTATTAAGTAATTTATTTTTGGAGGTTGTTCCCATGAACACAGGTAAAGTAAAATGGTTTAACGCAGAAAAAGGTTTCGGTTTCATCGAAGTTGAAGGCGGAGAAGACGTATTCGTACATTTCTCAGCAATCACTGGTGAAGGTTTCAAATCACTTGACGAAGGTCAAGAAGTTGAATTCGAAATCACTGAAGGCGCACGTGGAGCACAAGCTGCTAACGTCGTAAAACTTTAATCTTAACTTTTCAATCGTCCTTTTTCGAAAGGGCGATTTTTTTTACTGAGTTAATATCTTGAATTCAATATATTTGTACATTATACTGACGGTACAAACTACAAATCAAGAAAAGGACGTGGCAACTATGGAATTACTTGGTATTCATCATGTGTCGATTTTAACAGGAATGGCAGAGCAGAATTATCAATTTTATACACAAGTATTAGGGATGCGTCTGATCAAAAAGACGGTCAATCAGGATGATACGACGTCATACCATTTATTTTACGGCGATGCAGAAGGGAATCCGGGAACGGATCTGACTTTTTTTGATATCCCACACCTAGGGACCGGTGTTCCGGGTGCATCGAGTATCTCGTCAACATCACTCCGTGTCAAAACGACGGCATCGCTCACATTTTGGGCAGAACGTTTTACGCAACAAGGTGTCGACCATGATGCGATTGTCGAACGGGCAGGTCGACAGACGCTGGCGTTCCGCGATCAGGAAGGAACCCGGTTGATTCTCGTCGCAGAAGACGGTGAAGAAGGTGTAGCGGGCGGCGTGCCATGGAAACACGATGAGATTCCAGCAGAACATGCGATTGTCGGATTAGGTGCCGTGACATTGACAGTCAATGATCCGGAACCGACGGCCCTCGTCTTGACGGAAGTGCTCGGCTTTAAAAAAATCGGAAGTTATCCTTCACTTATCGGTGATTTTGCAGAAATCGAAGTCTATTCGACGGGTCAAGGCGGAATCGGAGCGGAAGTCCATCTCGAAGCGCGACCGGACCTTGACCGGGAACGACTCGGACGGGGCGGAGTCCATCATGTCGCGTTCCGTGTTCCGAACAGTGAAGAATACGACTTATGGGTGAAACGACTGAATGAATATCGCTTACCGAACTCAGGGAAAGTCGATCGTCATTATTTCCAAGCGCTCTATTTCCGTGAACCAAACCATATCCTGTTTGAATTATCGACGGATACGCCGGGATTCGCAACGGATGAATCGGTCGAAACACTCGGCGAGACGCTGGCTTTACCACCGTTCCTCGAGCCGCAACGTGAGCAAATCGAAGCCCGTCTTCGTCCACTCGAAATCTGACAATCCTGTGACACAGGTCACAGACTGACGGGCGTCCCGTATACTAAAGACAGGAACCAGAAAAAAGGAGTGACGGGATGTTAGGAACTACGTTAGGTCAATTTCGATTGATTGCGATTTTAGAAGGCATTTCATTTTTAGTCTTATTGTTGATTGCCATGCCGTTAAAGTATATGGCAGGTGTTCCGGAAGCCGTTTCGGTCGTCGGAGCCATGCACGGTGTCTTGTTCGTCATGTATGCGTTATGGCTTGCCGTCGTTAAATTTAAATACCGCTGGTCGTTTGTAAAAGCAGGGATCGCCTTTATTGCTTCGTTCATTCCATTCGGGACATTTGTACTTGATCGAAAGTTAAAACAGGAAGCAACAAACGCGTAAATTGTGTATACTAGAAAAAGCACGGCTGTGGATAACTGTTTTTGTCGATTCGAAGCAGGTTATCCACAGCTTTTTTCTGTGGATAATTTTTAGGAGGATACTATGTCAACATTTGAAGCACTACACATTCAAGAACAATGGGTCAAGAAATTACAAAAACAAGGCATCAAACAACCAACGCCGATTCAGGAGCAAGCGATTCCGCATTTGCTCGCCGGTCGTGATCTAATAGGAAAAGCGCAAACCGGTACAGGGAAAACACTTGCGTTTCTTCTGCCGATTCTCGAACAAATCGATTTAGAAAGCAAAACGGTCCAAGCGTTGATCGTCGCACCGACACGTGAACTCGCGCGTCAGATTGCAGATGAAACACACAAGTTAATCCGGAACATGGAAGATATCCGAGCGCTTGCTGTATACGGTGGGCAGGATGTCTTCAAACAAATCCAACGTCTCGGTCGCATGCCGCAAATCATCATCGGGACGCCGGGACGGATTTTAGATCACGTCGGTCGGGGAACACTTGATTTGAGCGAACTAAAGACGCTTGTCTTAGATGAAGCGGATCAGATGCTGCAAATCGGATTTTTACCAGAAATCGAAGATATCATCGCAGCAGCACCAGTCGATCGTCAGTTCGTCATGTTATCAGCGACGATGCCGGAAAAAGTCGAACAACTCGCGAAAACATATTTGCGCGATCCGATTGAAGTCCAAGTCGAAGCAGAAAAAGTAACCGTCGATGCGATCGAACAGTTCGTCGTCGAGACGACGGACCGTCGGAAACAGGCGACGCTTCGGACGATGCTTGACGAGATGCGTCCCTATGCCGCGATCATCTTCTGCCGGACGCAGCGCCGGGTCAGCAAGTTGAACGAAGAATTACAAATGCAAGGCTATCCGACGGATGAATTGCATGGTGGATTGACGCAAGGGAAACGTGAAAAAGCGATGGCGAAGTTCTATCAAGGAAAAACACCATTCCTGATTGCGACGGATGTCGCGTCACGTGGTCTTGACGTCACGGGTGTCACGCACGTCTTCAACTACGATTTACCGGACGATGCGGAAAGTTATGTCCACCGGATCGGTCGGACAGGTCGTGCCGGCAACGACGGCGTAGCGATTTCAATCGTCACACCACGTGATGGCCGGAGCTTCCGTGATATGGAGCGGGAACTTGGTGTCGAAGTGACACCGATCGTCGTCGAACTTTCGGATGAAATGATTCGTGCGCAGCATGATCAAAGTAAAGGAACGAAAAAACCGGCGGAAGGTCGCGGTAATACACGCCGCTCGAGCAACCGCCGTCCAGGCCGTGATCATCATAAATAAGTAAGTGAAAATCCCCTTTCTCCGTGATTTACTTGGAGGAAAGGGGATTTTTCATTTGGCATAGACCATCTGTCCGCCGAGATGACCGGTATAAGCGAGTAAACCGCTTCCGACGACAGCGACGAGCAGGCTCAGCATCAGCATCGTTTTTTTGCTTGAACGGTAGCCAAGCAGCAAAAAGACAAACGCAATCCCAAAAGCGACAAGACTGAATAACGCGAAGTGTTCATGATTCTCGACAGCAGCATGCGTTACACTACTGAAATTGGCTTCTGCATATTCTTCTGCGCCGTCACCGGACAAGTAAGCAGCGGCCCCCGTCAAGAGACCTGCGAATAAGGTGATCAAGACAAATAATTTTAACTGGACCCATTTCAAGCTGAATACCAAAAGGACGGTCGCAAACAGTAACAGCGCGATTGGAGCATGGACGAGTAATGGATGGAGCGGTACACCAGCTAACATATAAAAACCCTCCTCGATAGTAATAAGAACATACTCTTACTGTAACGAGGTTATCTGACAGTTAGCTGACGGGAATCAAGAAATTGGAAAAAGAATCGTGAAGCGTGTTCCGGTTTCGGGTGTGGATTCGACAAAGATAGTGGCTTGATGAGCATCGGCAATCGACTTGGCGATGGCGAGCCCAAGACCTGTTCCGGTACCGTGGCGAGAGTGGTCGCCGCGGAAGAACCGTTCAAATATCTTATCGTGATTTTCCGGCGGAATGCCGATTCCGTGATCAGCGATGGTTAATTGAACATCGGTTGACGTTTGTTGTAGCGTCACCTCAATATCGGCATCACTATAAGCGACCGCATTTTCCAAAAAGATAGTCAACAGACGGATCAACTGGTTCGAATCTCCCTTTACGAAGAGACCTGGAGCGACGTCAAGGTGGAATGTACGACCGACTAATGTATGACGGAACCGGTCAGTGGTTTGTGTAACGAGTGTACTCAAATCAAGTGATGACACCGGACCCGGATGACCTTCCCGGGCCAGGAGTAATAAATCCGAGACTAAGTATTGCATCGACGCCGTTTCTGCTTTTAAATCCGATAAAATCGTTTTCCCTTCCGTACTCAGTGGTTCTGTTTCGAGTAACTCAATCCCGCTGTATAAAATCGTCAACGGTGTACGTAATTCATGCGAGGCATCTGACGTAAACCGCCGTTGTCGATCAAACGCCTGCTGGACCGGTAGAACCGAACGACCGGCTAAGACATAACTGATTCCCATCAGAACGAGTGTAGAAAGAACCGTAATCCCAAAAAGCATCGCGATTAACCGTTGCAGCGTATCTTCTGTTGCGGAGATATCCTTCATCAAGACAGCCCAACCGTTTTCATCCGTGTTGCGTTGATACAGCAAAAAATGTTGATCATCGAGTTCGAGCTTTTGCGTTTCCGCGTCAGAAGAAACGAAGCGGCTGACTGTTTTTTTAGAGAGATCGTCCGGGAGACGTGCATATCGTTCTGTCCCATCTGAATCAAGAATTTGAAAATAGATGGGATCACGAATCACCCGATCTTCGCCATGTTCAATTCGTTCAAACAGTTCCCGGTCGGAAACCGATTTTAATTGATTTAACTCGGTCTGATCCAGCAGGCGAGCCGTCGTGAAATAGACACCTACTAAGATCAAGATCAACAACAGCAAAAACGTACCACTGAACAATAACGTCAGACGTTTTCGAATCGTCTCAAGCATGGGGACCACCAAGGCGGTAACCAAAACCACGGACCGTTTTGATCAACGAAGGGGCACCAACAGCCTCTAATTTTTTTCGTACAAGTCGGACGAGTGCATCAAGGGCATTATCAGTAATGTCGGCCCCGATTCCCCAGACGACCTCGATGATCAATTCACGTCCCATCACTTGTTCAGGGCGACGGAGGAGTAACGATAAAAATTCAAATTCACGTCGCGTTAAGTCAAGGGGATGCTTAGCATAAGAAATCGTTTGTGTCGTAATATCGAGTTCAAGTCCCTGATAGGAAACAAGCGAGACAAATGCTTTTTTGTGACGGCGGCTCAATGCCCGGAGTCTGGCTAAAAGTTCGTTTGCCTGAAACGGTTTAACAAGATAGTCATCGGCACCGCTGTCAAGACCATGGACCAAATCAATTTCCGTATCGCGGGCTGTCAACATCAGAATCCCTCCTTCGAAGCATTCCCCCCGCAACTCGGTTGCAACTTCAATGCCACTTTTATGCGGCATCATCCAATCGAGAACGACTAAATCATAACGAAACGTCTGACACTGTTCGATGGCTGTTACCCCGTCATGTGCGACATCCACCTGGTAACCGGCGCGTTCAAGATGAAGGCGTAACATTTTAGCCAGACGTTCATCATCTTCTGCGATCAAGACACGCATCCTCATTCCCCCTGTCCCGTAGTTTTTCTTATTATCCCACAGTTGGTATCAGCTAGTTGTCAGTTTTTATCGATACAATAAAGATAACAGGAAACGAGAGGAGAGGAAAAATGTGAAACCAAAACCATTTGCGAAGTGGATTGTTGGTCTGAGCAGCAGTGTCTTTTTAGGTCTTGCAATCGGTCAATTGAGTGTCGCTTCGATTGATCAGCCGACGAATCCGGTGAAGACCGGCGATTCGTATTCCGATGAGACGACGATTCCAAGTCAGCCGTCGCAAGGTGATGACGATGAGTGGGGCGAGTCAGATGAGGACAGTTATGAGGAGGACGATGATGATGAAGGGTGGCAGAGCAATGAGACATCCGGCTTTGAACAGCCGAGCGGTGGAAGTGACGGACAGTCCAGTCATTCGAAATAGGAGGTGAATCGGAATGAACCGTCAATTGTATGCGATGCATAACACCATTCGGTTCGTCACCGATCAACCGATCACAGAGGACGAATGGCAAGCCATCCAACAATTTTTTCAATATGTCGACCGTCAATGGTCACGATTTGATCCGGCAAGTGAGGTCAGCCGATTAAATTGCCTGATGGTCGGAGAGGCGCTCAGTGTCTCGTTACCGCTTGCACGCTTATTGCAACGTGCGATTCGTTACTTTGAACAGACGGAACAGTATTTTTCGCCCTTTTTACTTGAGCAGCAACAGGCAAATGGATACGACCGCTCGTTTCCATTCCAACGTGCCATTGAATCATTCAGGATCGAAGCCCCACCCGAGAGCAGTCCGTTTGTAGTGGAAGGATGCGACGTGACGCGAGTGAGTCACGGCGCGATTGATTTAGGCGGCATTGGAAAAGGCGCTGCGGCGATGCTCGCAGCACAACGGTTACGGAAAAAACAACCGCGTGGTTTGATTGAGGCGGGAGGCGATGTCATCGTCTGGTCGGATACACAACCGTGGAAGGTTGCGATCACCGATCCGCAAACGGAACAGGCGATTGCCGAAGTTCAGTTACGTCAAGGGGCGATTGCGACATCCAATCGGGTATACCGTTCGTGGAAGGTCGGGCAACGCACGAACCATCATTTGTTGAGCGGCAAAACAGGTCGACCGATTGAAACGGACTTTGTTCAAGTCACAGCTTCGGCGCCACAACTTTATGAAGCCGAAGTGATGACGAAGCTGGCGTTTCAGATGACGGAAGCGGAGCGGCAGGACAAACTCTTTAAATGGTTTCCGAAGGGACGACTTTTATTGATGGATGAGTCGGGAAAAATGGTGGCGGAAGAGAAAGGAGGACAATCGATATGGACTGGATGAAATGGTTGTTTTCGACATGGACGATGATTCGTTTAAGCGGACTGACAGGTCACTTCTTTTTGACACTGTCTGTCTTGGCGGGATTACTCGGATCTTTTCCGACTTTAAAAAAACAAAAAGCCCGTTTGCACAACATTCATCTGTACAGTGGGTGGGCGGGGTTGCTTGCGATTATCCTGCACGCGACATTGATTGTCGTCGATACGTATGCGCCGTTAACGATTCTTGAAATCATCATCCCAGGGAATGCTTCGTATGAACCTCTTTGGAACGCCTTCGGGACAATCAGTCTCTACCTGTTTGGTTTCGTGTTGGTCACATCCGACTTCCTGAAGGAGACGCTTGGGAAAACATTATGGAAATTGACCCACTGGCTCGTCTTACCGGCATGGCTCCTGATGACCCTTCACGGCATCCTCATCGGAACAGATACGGGAACACTTTTTACGACGATCTGGTATGCCTGTTCGACACTGACCTTATTCACACTCGTGTTGTACCGGATGCAGTTACGACCAAACGTGAAAACACAAACAAAGCAGGAATCCTCCGTGTCAGGGTGAGGATTCCTGTTTTTTTAGCGTTGCTGCAACCACGTTGTCCAAGACTGAAAGGCTTCTTCCCGGTTGTCGATGTAGTTGTGATCGCTGTCGACGATGATTTCTTCAAACGTACTGGCATCTTGTAAGAGATCATGGTGCAGGGATTTAATGGATGTCTCGTCGCGCTCAGATGTGACAAGCAGCGCGGAACGGGTGCGCAGTTGCTCTTTTAGCGCCAGTAGATTCCACTCGGCATGATGTTCAGTCAACTCTTTCAGCAACGTGTCCCCATCGGTATGCGACAGGAAGGTCGCCCCGCGGCTGAGGACACCGCGCAAGGCTTCCTCATGTTCCGGATACTCGAGTACCAGCTGTCCGATCAAACCAAAATTAAAGGGCGAGATGCCGATGTAATGGGCAATCGTCGGGACATTTGCAAAGGCATGAAGTCCGGCAAAACCGCCCATGCTGTGACCAACGATTGTAATCTGATCAGCTGCAACATCATGTTGTTCTGTAAAGGCGGGAGAAGCAACGTGTTTCATGATGGCTGTTGCATCTTCGAGCGTATGGCGAAAACGGAAGGCACCGGGGCTACCGATCGTGCCGCGATACGAAGTGACGAGGACATGAAAACCAAGTTCCTGCAGTCGAACGGCCCAGTCCATGTTCAATTGTTTCCCAGGGAATCCGTGAAATAAGACGATCAAAGGAGCGGGACGCGTTAAAGCTGGGGAATATAGACGACAAAATAAGGACTCATCTCCGCCGCTTTGAAGTTCAATGAGTGATAAGCTCGCTTTCTTGGTGATGGTTTCCATGACATCCACTCCTTCTAAAAAGTTTCTTCTGTCATTTAGTGTGATACAAATCTACGAACAAGGCAATCGTTAAGTCTATGAATTAAAAAAGAATCAAAAAACGACGGTCGTCTGATTCGATGAGACACCGAAATCAAACCCCGTCGTATGTTTCCTGCGAAACTTAGAAGACCTTCGTCGTCCACGATTCACAATTCCATAAGTCCGTCGCGACTGCTTCATAAAATTCAGGTTCGTGTGAAATCAAGAGAACCGTTCCTTTATACGCTTGCAACGCACGTTTTAATTCTTCTTTTGCTTCGACATCCAAGTGGTTCGTCGGCTCATCGAGAACCAGAATATTCGATTCCGTATTCATCAATTTACAAAGGCGGACCTTCGCCTTTTCGCCACCACTGAGGACTTCGATTTTCGATTCGATGTGTTTCGTCATCAGTCCACATTTCGCGAGCATCGCTCGGACCTGTTGCTGCGTCAGGGACGGGAACGTACCCCAAATCTCTTCGATACACGTGTTCGAATTCTTTTCCTTGATCTCTTGCTCGAAGTAGCCGATATGAAGGTTCTCTCCACGTTCGACCGTCCCTGAAACCGAAGGAATCTCACCGAGCAGGCTTTTTAGAAGCGTCGATTTCCCGATTCCGTTTGCCCCGTGTAACGCGATTTTTTGCCCACGTTCGATCATCAAATCAAGTGGACGGGATAACGGTTCGTCATACCCGATGACCAGTCCTTTGGCTTCGAACATCAGTTTACTTGGTGTGCGAGCTGTCTGGAAATGGAACTCTGGTTTTGGACGTTCTTGTGCCATTTCGATGACATCCATCTTGTCGAGCTTTTTCTGACGGGACATCGCCATGTTACGCGTCGAGACCCGTGCCTTGTTCCGGGCGACAAAATCTTTGAGCTCAGAAATTTCCTGTTGTTGACGTTTGAACGCCGACTCATGTTGCTTCTTCTTTGCCTCATGGACAGTCAAGAAGTTGTCGTAATCACCGACATAACGGTTAAGCCCCTGATTTTCCATATGGTAAATCAAATTGATGACACTATTTAAGAATGGAATATCGTGCGAAATCAGAATGAAGGCATTCTCATAGTCATTGAGGTATCGTTTCAACCATTCGATGTGCTGGACATCCAAATAGTTGGTCGGCTCATCGAGTAGCAGGATATCTGGTTTTTCAAGCAACAGTTTTGCGAGCAAGATTTTTGTCCGTTGCCCACCACTGAGTTCTTGCACGTCACGATCGAGCCCAATTTCGTCGAGCCCTAATCCCCGTGCGATTTCTTCGACTTTCGCATCAATCGTATAAAAATCATTGTTCGTCAAGATGTCTTGTAAGACCCCGACTTCTTCTAGCAATTTTTCGAGTTCGTCCGGTTCGACTTCACCCATTTTCGTATAGAGGTCATTGATTTCCTGCTCGATGTCGAACAGGTATTGGAATGCTCCTTTTAAGGCGTCGCGAATCGTCACTCCTTTAGCGAGAACTGCATGCTGATCCAGGTAACCGACACGAACGTGTTTCGCCCACTCGACTTTTCCTTCGTCCGGCTCAAGCTGTGAAGTGATGATGTTCATGAACGTTGATTTTCCTTCACCGTTTGCGCCGACGAGACCGATGTGTTCTCCTTTTAATAAACGGAAGGACACATCTTCGAAAATTGCTCGATCGCCAAAACCGTGGCTTAAGTTTGATACCGTTAAAATACTCATAACTACTCCCTTATTTCACGAATTCAATTAGACGCCTGTCCGTTTTTTCTGGTTGTTCGTTTTTTTCGTTTTTTGGCTTGTCATTTGTTTTGTTTCTGTTCCGCGCAAACCAGTCGGACGTTTTGTTTGTGATTGTTTTTTTGCTTTTAGTTGCTCCATCATTGCTTCTTGAAGAGACAATTTTTTTGGTTGTTCGCTCATGTGTGTTCACCTCGATTAATTCGTTCTTACCATCTAGTATGCCAAAAAAAACGTGTCTTGAAAACGAACTATGCTTATTTCTTTCGTTAGACGACTTCTTCGCCCAAATAAATGACGTAACAATTCCGGTCTAAATCAATCTCACAGCTGTCTCGTTCGAAGACGCCGTGATCGGGAACGTTTAATTTATCTTTAATCAAAAAGCGCATCGCCTGGATATGATTCGGGACGGTCACTGTTTTGATGACAGGGTGTGGACCACTGTCTTGATACCGTCGAAATTCTAAATGAATCTGGTGGGGTGGATAGACGCGATCACTTGGATCACGCGGTGAAGCTTCGACATGATCGACGATCAACTGATCGTATTCGCCCTCCATTTCATTGGAACGTAATTCATAGAGGTGACCTTCGATAATATGAAACTCACATAATTGGTGGGCGATGATTTCGTCCGGTTCAATCGCAAAACGGCTGTATTGATAAATCGATTTGAATTCATTTTGATCTTCGACATAATAGGCAAGTGACATCTGATTTCCTCCTCAAGTCTTCTTAGTTGTTCTACTGTGTTGAGCAAAAAAAGTTCCGACACGACTTAGAAACTTTTTTGGTGGAAAAAGCGTATACTTAGAATAACAAATTGTCACGAAAGGGGTATGAGATGTGAGTTGGATGAAACAGGCATCACTTGCGGCTACGTTATTGATTGGGACGACGCTCAGTGGATGTGGATCGGACAATGCAAAAGCGGAACGTCCGGATGATCCGGATTGTGACGATTATGAATACGATAATGATGAAGGTGTTTGGTATTGCGACGATGCAAGATCGACCCATTCCGGTTTCTTCTATTGGGGAGGCAGTTATTTTGCGTCGCGTGCTTTGATGCATAGCGCGATGCGAACAAAAGGATATACCCCTAAATCAAAAGAGGTCAAAAGTTATAACGCGAAGACAAAAGGGTTTGGGACGGGGTCGTCGTCCGGTTTCTTCGGAGGATGAATGAACGTCAGAAACTGTATGGCGATATCGAATCGTTTTGGGATCTGCTGGATGGCGACATCTACGCATTGACAGAAGTGATGCCTGTTTCAAAGGGAACGATTGAAAACTTACGACTAGCGGCACGGGATGCCTATTCGATTTTTGAAAAGGTGATTCCGATTTTGTGGACGATGGATGATCAGGGATTACTTGAACTTGGTTTTCCGGAAGCAGCTGTACCGTTTTTACGGTTACAGACGATGCGCCCCTTATCCGTCATCAGCCGGTTTGATTTTATCGTCACCGGGGAAAAAATTTCTGTGATGGAATGGAATGCGGATACACCGACGTTCATCAAGGAGTCCTTTGAGGTCAATGATCGGATTGCTGAAAAAGTAGGGCTTCAGCCGATCAATCCAGGGCAAGCGACGCAACTCGCTGAAAGTGTTTGTCGTGCCGTCGATGCGGCCGCACACCGGATCAGTCAACGGCCGCATGTTGTCTTCACGTCACACGGTGACAACATCGAAGATCGCTTGACGACAGAGTATTTGCAACAGTTTGTTGCCGGTGCCGGATATTGCCCGCTGGATGAGTTAGAGATTCGTCCGGAGGATGGACTGTACGATCAAGACGGGAAACGAATCGATATCTTGTACCGACAGACTTTTCCAATCGAAATGGCGCTTCTCGATCGCGATGAAGACGGGAAAGAATTAGGTGCGTTATTGCTTCAACTCGTCGAAATGGGTTTGCTTGAGATCATCAATCCACCGTCTGCGTTTTTGATGCAGGCGAAGTCGGTCTTGGCATTGATTTGGCTGTTACATGAATCAAAACACGCCTACCTGACGGACCAGGAACACGAGATCATTGAACGCTATTTTCTACCGACCTACTTAAGTCCGGCATCCTTTTTAGAGCGGCGTCAAGCATTCGTCGAAAAACCGATTTTTGGAAGAGAAGGAGATACCGTGACGATCCATCAAGGGAATGGAGACGTTATGTACAGCAACGAACAACGTTCATTTGCCGATCAATCGGCCGTTTATCAACGTTATCAAGAATTACCGACCTGGCAGTTGGAAAACGGAACCGAAGTCGCGTATATGTTCGGCGTATTTGTCC
The DNA here is from genome assembly GCF_001870785.1 of Exiguobacterium sp. KRL4. Lineage (GTDB taxonomy): Bacteria > Bacillota > Bacilli > Exiguobacteriales > Exiguobacteriaceae > Exiguobacterium_A. Next base: position 118,260 of record NZ_MOLV01000005.1, on the reverse strand, counting down.
TAGGGGGACAGCCGAGTGCCGTCGGTGTGCGGGCGGGTGAGCGAATCACAGGGAACCGCTCTTATTTCTTACCAATTGGACAACAGGAACATCAAGAGGAGGATAAATGATGAAGGCAGCTATTTTAGGGGCGACTGGATTAGTGGGTCAAGAGCTCGTCGATCAACTACTGGCGCATGAAGACTATCAGGAAGTGCACGTGCTCGTACGTCGTCCGATGAATCGATTTCATCAAAAGCTGGAAGAATGGGTGATTGATTTTGACCGTGTGACGGAGATCGAACTTCCGGAAGTGGACCATGTCTACTGTGCGCTAGGGACGACCATCAAACAGGCGGGATCGCAGGAAGCATTTCGCCAAGTGGATTATACGTATCCCGTTGAAGTGGGACGTGAATTGCTTGACCTAGGTGCAACACGATTTGCTTTGATTTCCGCACTCGGTGCCCATCCGAATGCCAAGACGTTTTATAACCGTGTCAAAGGCGATACGGAAAACGGTTTGCGTGTACTCGGGTACGAGGCCTTACTTATTTTCCGACCATCGCTATTGCTCGGGGACCGGGACGAATTCCGTTTCGGCGAACAAGCGGCTGCGCGTGTATCGACTGTCCTGCGTCCTTTATTAAAACGCAGTACCTTTGCCCCAATTGAAGCAACGAAGGTGGCAGAAGCCATGATTCACCATACCTTACATGCGCCACCAGGTGTGACAATCATCGAATCAAAAGAAATGCAGACTTGAGCGAACGGATTTTTCGTATCGCTCTTTTTTTGTAACAAAATTAATATTTGACTCATCAAATGATTTACGGTTGAATGATATAGTGCTGTCTCACAAACAAAAAAGAAGTGAGACAATTCAGGCAAAACAGTGTATTTACGTTCGATTGGTTGGTTCACGCTTATCGTTTGGGGAAAGCGGGAAAAAGATTGAACAATGTGCACATATTGAAAGTAGACGAAAGGAGCCGATCATATGGCAGAGTTTGATCGCGATCAGGTCTACAAGACTGTTCCGCAAAAAGGATTCTTCGGGAATCCGAAAGGGTTGTTCACCCTGTTTTTCACCGAGTTTTGGGAACGTTTTTCCTACTATGGAATGCGTGCCATCCTCATCTTCTATATGTACGATTCTGTCGCAAATGGTGGTCTCGGCATCGATAAAACGACGGCAGCGTCCATCATGGCAGTTTACGGATCACTTGTTTATATGTCAGGAATCATCGGAGGATGGGTCGCTGACCGTCTGTTAGGCACTTCACGAACCGTCTTTTATGGTGGGATTCTCATCATGCTTGGTCATATCGTGTTGGCATTGCCGGCAGGAATTACAGCATTGTTCATCTCGATGGGACTGATCGTCATCGGAACAGGGTTCTTGAAACCCAACGTTTCGAACATCGTCGGTGACCTTTACAGTAAGACCGATAACCGCCGCGATGCGGGTTTCAGTATCTTCTATATGGGAATCAACGCCGGAGCGTTCCTTGCACCGCTCGTCGTTGGTAAAGTATCGGATACTTCCGGCTACCATGCTGGTTTTGCATTAGCGGCAATCGGTATGTTCGTTGGTCTTGTCGTCTTTGTCTTGACGAAGAAAAAGAATCTTGGACAAGCCGGAACATATGTCTTAAATCCACTGGTCGGCAGTGAACGGAAACGTTTCTTCACGATTGCGACCGTAGTCGTCGTCTTGATTGCGATTTTAGGAACGATTGCAGCAACAACTGGCTTGCTGACAATCAGTCGATTTACATTGATGGTTACAATTTTAGGGATTTTGATCCCGATCGCTTACTTCACCGTCATGTTACGGAGCCCGAAAATCACGGAGGATGAACGTTCACGCTTGATTGCGTATATCCCGTTGTTCATCGCAGCGGCGATCTTTTGGGCCATCCAGGAACAAGGTTCATACGTGCTCTCGATTTTTGCAGACGAACGGACCAACCTGTCATTCCTTGGATTTAAACTGGAACCGGCCTTTTTCCAATCGCTGAACCCACTCTTCATCATCGTGTTGGCACCTGTCTTTGCCAGCTTCTGGGTGAAGCTTGGTGATCGTCAACCGACGACGATGCAAAAGTTCTCGTTTGGTCTGACGTTTGCCGGATTATCGTTCATCGTCATGACGTTACCGGGCCTCTTGTTCGGAACAGAGACGACGGTAAGTCCGCTTTGGCTCGCCTTAAGCTTCTTCCTCGTCGTTATCGGGGAGCTGTTCTTGTCACCGGTCGGATTATCGGCAACAACTAAACTGGCGCCTGCTGCCTTCTCGGCACAGACGATGAGTTTATGGTTCTTGACGAATGCGACAGGTCAAGCAGTCAACGCACAAATCGTTAAGTACTATACAGCCGATACCGAGATTTTGTACTTCGGAATTACAGGTGTCGTCGCCATCGTATTTGGTGTCATTTTATTCATCTTTGCACCACGTCTTCAAAAATACATGCGCGGTGTCCGCTAAGTACCGTAGCGCATAATAAACGCCCTCAGGAAATTTTCCTGAGGGCGTTTATTTAATCATTTGTCCGAATATGACGCAGCGATTCAGCGAGTAGTGCGACAAGTGTTCCGAGCACAAGACCGTTTGAGATCAGCGTCGTGACGAGTGGCGGCAAGTCAGTCGTCGCACCTTTCGGCAAGAGCAACGAGCCGATCCCGACGAGTAACGGAAGTCCGACCGTAATCATCGCCGTCTGTCGATTCAGTTCCCTAGACGCTTCGGTGACACCGATGATCGCCATACCGGCAACAATTGGGGCGACCATCGCATACCCGACAGCAACGGGAATTTTTGCAATCAGTCCGACGAACGGCGTGACGATACTGAGAAAAAGACAGATGACATTGGCAATCGCAAAGGCTTTACGATCCGTATTGTCTGTCGAAGCAATGAACCCGGCTGTTCCGGAAATCGCGACCGGACCGACCGTTCCGAACATTCCAGCGAAAATTTGACCGATTCCGGCTGTGACACCCGCTGTCGCGACTTGTCCTTTGACCTGTTCGCCACGCTTCGCGCTGATGATGCGTTCAATGACTTTGATGTTCGCCAGAACGTTTGTCATCAGTAACAACGAGATGATCAATGCGGTCGGAAGCAGGCTCCAGTCGAGATGAATGCCACCAAACGGCATCAGATCAGGGAAGGTAAAGAACGGACCATCAAACGTCGGCATTTCGGCACGTCCAATTAAGGCAAACATACTCCAGCCGACGAGTAAGGTAATCAATAACGCATATTGCCGCAATCGGTCACTGCGTTCGAGATAAAGCGAGACGATGACGGTCAAGATGGAGATGATGGCAGGAAGGACTTGAATCTTGCCGCCCTCGATGTTGAGCAACCCTTTCATGACGGACCCTGATAATTGAGCAGATAACAGTAACATGTAAACACCGATGACTTGTGGCGTGAACAACGGAACCAGTCGACGCAGGACACCGGTCAGGGTGAGAATGATACAGATGATCCCACTGAGGATCAGCAGGAATCCAAGCGACTGCAGTGTCGTGGAATAACTGCCGTATAATGTGATGCCAATCGACGAGTAGAGGGCGAATACACCCCACCAGATTCCGGCAGGTCCTTCCATGATCGGCAGACGGTGACCAAATAAAACTTGAATGAGACTTAAAATCGCAAAAACGAATAAACAACGTGAGAGGAAAGCGAGTGTATCTGCACTTGACAGTTCAAATGCGGCAGCAATCGCAAGCGGCGGGGCGATGTTCGTACAAATGATAAATAAAAACCACTGAATCGTAGAGACAACAGTACGTGGCAAAACAAATGATTCCCCTTTCGAATAACCGATACTTTTTTTATCTTAAACCAAATATTGAAAAAGAGATAGATACGCTTACATTAACTGAAAATTCAAAACTTAATTTTCATATGTGATGTATCACATTGTAAGGGGTAGAAGAAAGAGAGGGGAGAGATGAATATGAAGAAATGGATCAAACGAATCGGAATCGGTCTTGCAAGTATTCTAGCCATCATCATCGTCGTGTTTATGGTGTGGGCTCAATTCGATTATGGACCGACCGCGGAAGCTAAAACGTATCTTGGAGAAAAAGTTGGACAAGGGTATCAGTTTGGGGATCCGAAGAGCGAAACCGGCTTTATTTTTTATCAAGGTGCCAAAGTAGACCCTGCTGCTTACAGTTATATCGGGCAACAACTCGCGGAGAAGGGACATTTCGTCATGATTCCGAAATTGCCTTTTAACATCGCTTTACTCAACGCCAATGAAGGATTATCGATCATAGACGATCATCCCGATGTCAAACGGTGGTACCTGATCGGTCACTCACTAGGTGGGAGCGCAGCATCGACGATTTTAGACGATAGTCCAAAAATCAAAGGCATCATTTTCCTCGCCTCCTATCCGATCGACACCATTGATACGCCTTCATTGACAGTGTACGGTGGTCGTGACGGCGTTCTGCCGGTAAAGGATATTGAAGCAAGTAAAGAGGATGTTCGGTCTGACGCGACATTCCATCTGATTAAGGACGGAAATCATGCTAACTTCGGGATGTATGGAAAACAAAAAGGTGACAATTCAAGTCCGTTGAGCGCAAAAGAACAACAGGATGAAACGTTGACGGTCATCGAGGCGTTTCTGAAGGCTCAGTAAAAAAGTGAATCCCAATATACACAAGGGGGCTGACTCAAAAAGGAATCACTCGTTCTTTCACGCACTTTCCTCAGGCGAGACACAAGCCAGTTTTCCTGCCTCATTGAGGCAGAAAAGCGGGTCTTGTCTGTCTCTGACTGATATGCTCCCCAAAAAGTAGACAGTTGAAATAAGAAAAACTGTTTACTTTTGAAAGGAGCTTTTTTCTATGTCCAAATTCAAGCGTTCCGCTAGTGAAAAACTAGATGCCATCCAAACCTATGAAGAAGGTGTGTCCACGTTGTGGGAAGTCGCAAGACTCTTCGGGGTTACACAATCGACTCTACTCAGATGGAGACAGATGTATCGTCAAGGCGGTATCTCAGCTTTGGAGAAACGATCAGTATGTACGAAGTATTCCAAAGAATTTAAAGACCGAGCTGTGCGCGACGTGCTAGAAAAAGGTGAGCCCGTCATGGACGTCATCATAAAACTAAACATCTCCAGTACGAGCGTACTCAGACGTTGGATTTCAAACTATAATGGTCGTAGTGAAGGCAGATTACTAAAGGAGCGATCCACTATGACCAAAGGAAGAATCACGACATTCGAAGAACGCGTCAGTATAGTCAAGGACTGTCTTAAAAACGGAAAGAAATATAAAGAAACTGCGAAGACCCATCGGGTCTCCTACCAACAAATCTACAAGTGGGTTCAAAAGTATGAAAAAAACGGGATTGACGGACTGATGGATGGCCGTGGACGTATGAAACCTTTTGAGGAACTGACGGACGTGGAACGCCTTTCCATCGAGATGAAGAAAGTTGAGCAGGAGAACGAGCTTCTTCGAATGGAAAATGAGTTCTTAAAAAAGCTAGAGGAGTTCGAAAGGGGGAGAGATTAGACCAGGTTCGAAATTTGGATAAGTACAAGGCTATACAATCGTTGGCGGACCAGTTTGGCTATTCGATTGTCGCCCTCTGTCGTTTTGCGGACGTCTCCCGTGCCGCCTATTATAAATGGTTGAATCGTGTACCGACGGTACGCGAAGAAGAGAATATCATGATCATTGAAGAGCTGACATCTATTCATGAGTCGGTAAATGGAATCTATGGATGTGAACGAATGGTCCTAAATCTAGATCGCCAATTTAACAGAACTATTAATCATAAACGGGTTCGTCGCTTGATGCGGATCGCCGGCATTCGTTGCGTCATCCGTCGAACACGACCGAAATATATGAGAATCATACCCGGACAAACGGCGGAAAATCTTCTGAATCGTGAATTTAATGCGGAAAAACCGAATCAGAAATGGTTAACAGATATCACAGAATTTAAATACGGTGTCTCAAAAAAGGCTTATTTAAGTGCAATTCTGGATTTGTATGATGGATCAATTCGCTCGTTCGTGCTGAGTCGCTCGAATAACAGTCAGATCGTCTTTGATACGCTCAAACTGGCTCTGGATGGTGATTCGGGTAGTTCCCCTCTTCTTCATAGTGACCGTGGGTTTCAATATACGTCGAATGCCTTTCATCGTATGACTCAAGAAGCAGGGATCACACAAAGCATGTCCCGTGCCGGTAAATGCATCGATAATGGTCCAATCGAATCTTTTTGGGGAGCACTAAAGTGTGAAAGCTACTATCTTCATACATTCGAGAAGTTCGATGAACTTCACGATGCAATCCGACGCTACATTCGATTTTATAATGAGCTACGGTATCAAAAACGATTAAACGGCTTAAGTCCGCTGGAATTCAGGGCTCAAGCCGTTTAAAAATTTTATATTATTTTACCTGTCTACTTGACGGGGAGTAGTTCAGACAGCGCAAAAAATGGCGCTTTTCCTGTAGGAGTTGCGTGAAGGGAGTGATTCTTTTTTAAAATCAAACAAGGGTGGCAGAATTATAATCTGCTACCCTTGTCTTTGTAGAGACTAACTTTTGAGTCAGCCTCCTTGTCGCATTCAAAAGAAGTAATTCCTTTTGACTCGATTATTGTGTGATGATGGAAAGTTGCCTGTGTCACGGCAAGATTAATTTAATCGTCGTGCCACTTCGTCAAGCGTCGGCAAGGCGGCCATCGCTCCTTTGACGGATGCCGCAAGACCACCAGAAATCGCAGCAAAACGACCGATGTCCTGTAATTCTTCTTCACCCCAGTCAAACGAAAACGACCGGATGGCGCACTGATGCAGAAGTCCTGACATGAATGCGTCACCGGCTCCTGTCGTATCGATGGCATCGACGGAAATCGCATTGATTTCTGCCATGGAGCGGTCCGAGTAAAGAAGAGAACCTTCAGAACCGCGTGTCACAGCAAGTAACCGAATCGGATATTCTGCTAATAGTTCAGCAGCTCCTTCATCGAGGTTCGTCTGTCCCGTCAAAAAAATCAGTTCTTCTTCTGCCAGTTTGACGATTTGCGCATCGGGTAAAACGGAACGAATCGTCGACCGGGCTGCATCTAAATCAGCCCATAACGATTCCCGTAAATTCGGATCATATGAAATGGGGACATTCTGTGCTTTGGCCATCTCGATCGCGCGACGAGTGGCATTAACCGAGTCACCGGAAATCAATGAAATCGATCCGATGTGCAACAAATCAGCCTCGTCAAAAGAAGCGGGTAAATCTTTTTCGTGAAAACTCATATCGGCGCGATACGAATTGATGAATTCAAACGATCGTTCACCATCCGTTGTATTCGTGACGAGCACAAGGCCGGTTTTGTTCGCCGGATCAAAGACGAGGTGGTCCGTTTTGACCCCATAATGATGCAGAGTGTCTTTTAGGAAATGTCCCATCGAATCGTCACCGACAGATCCAAGGAAATAGCTGTCTGCACCGAGCCGCGCTAAACCAACAGCGACATTTGCCGGAGCACCACCGGGATTTTTTTGGAAGGTCAGATTGTCTGCGTCTAAGGGAATTAAATCAATCAGGGCTTCGCCTAAACTAAAGATTTTCATAAGAATCGCTCCTTTTCGAAATCAGGTCGGATCCGTTCGACATGAAGGGCCATATAGCCGACTTCAGAAATCGGAACCGTCGTCTGTAATTCTTGTTCGAGCCAGGTTGCCATCTTTTCAGCACATTGAAACGCATCGGTATACCTTGTTTTGACGGCCTCTAAAATGACGTCGTCCATGTCGTGTAACGTTTGTCCTTGTTCAATCCGTGCCAGGACAAGTTTCATATGAGTAAAAAAACGATAGTACGTCATCGAGGTCGTCTCGATGGTCTGACCAAAAAAAGCTTCGATCTGTTCACGAAGTTCATTTAATAAGGTAGCCGTCTGCAGGGCTGTTGCCATGTTCGGATGCCGTTGCCGTGCATTGTACAGGTGAAGGGCGATATTTGCAGCCTCTTCTTTCGGTAATGAAACGGCTAACTTTTGTTCGATATGGGCGACTGCCCATTCCCCAATCTGATATTCAGCTGTATACAGTAACCGGATTTCTTCCGCCAACCGATTGTGGACGACCAATTGTTCCCGGGCAAGCCGGACGGCGTGGGCGAGGTGATCGGTCAGACTGACATGAATGTAATCATGAAAAGGTGTTTTCAGTTCGCCTTCTGCATAAGAAATGATCTGTTCCGACAAATCGATGATATCGAGTGGAGTCGTCGTCAGGATTTCCTTGAACTGTTCGGCATTCTCAAAAGACGGGATGAACATTTTTTCGATTTTTGATGGATCGACGGGATCCTTCTTTTTTTTACCGAAAGCAATGCCTGGTCCCATGATGATCCGTTCCTGACCTTGTTCTTTTGTGACGATGGCGTTGTTGTTGAGTACCTTATAGATGATCAGTCTGACTACCTCCTTTCTACTTGTATTATACGGCTAATCCTTCAACTAGGAAAACTGACAAATGCGACCCGAAGAGGATTCTCAAGGGGTCGCATCTTTTAATTAAGCAGCCAAATCCGTCTGTTTTTGTTTTCGTGCATCGAGACGCATCAGGATAACAGTGGCGACGAAAGCCGTTGCGACAGCAATCACAAAACCAACAAGATAGTTGATCAAGTTCGAGGCACCGAGCGGCGCGACGATTGCAATCATCGGGATGCCCGTCAATCCGTAAGCGTTTGCTGCGACTTGTGTCAAGACGACATAGCCACCGCCGATGGCACCACCGATGGCACCGCCGATAAATGGTTTCCCGAGTCGCAGGTTCACCCCGTAGATGATAGGTTCTGTGATGCCAAGGAAAGCAGAAAACGCAGAAGGGAGCGCGAGTGCTTTTAGTTTGACGTTTTTCGTCATGAAGTAAACGGCAAGACCTGCTCCACCTTGCGCGACATTGGCCATCGACCAGATCGGCAGGAGAAAGTTTTTACCGATACTCTTATCCGCCAGCAGCCCGGCTTCAATCGCATGGAAACTGTGGTGCATCCCCGTAATGACGATCGTCGAGTAAAGACCGCCGAATAAAAGACCAGCGACGACCGAGAATTGTTCATAGAAGAAGACGAGAATGAATGAAATCCCTTTACCGAGCAACGTTCCGATCGGACCGATGACGATCAGGGCGAGGAATCCCGTCACAAGAATCGTCACGAACGGTGTCACGAGTAAGTCAAGCGTTTCCGGTGTCCGTTTGCGGACTTGTTGTTCAATCTTAGCCATGACCCAAACCGTTAGAAGGACGGGGAAAACGGTTCCTTGATATCCGATCAGTTCGATGTTCATTCCAAGGAACTTCATCACTTCCGGATCACTGTTCCCAAGTGTCCATGGATTCAGTAACGACGGGTGGGTCATGATTCCACCGATGACGGCACCGAGGTACGGATTCGCTCCGAACTCACGTGCTGCCGAGAAACCAATTAAAATGGGTAAGATGATAAACGCGGAAGAAGAGAACATATCGAGCAATTGAACGATTGCTGAGTCACCGCTGACCCAACCAAATGCTTTGATCATCCCGAGCAGTCCCATTAACAGACCGGCAGCGACGATTGCCGGGATCAGCGGCACGAAGACATTGGATAACGCACGGGCAAGCCGGGCGAAGGGATTTAATTTTTGAGCAGCTGCTTTTTTGACATCGAGCGGTTCTTCTCCATCGAGCTTTATCCCGGCGAGCGGCGCGAATTCAGCAAAGACCTTATTGACGGTCCCTGTCCCGAAGATGATCTGGTATTGACCGGAACTGGAAAAGGCACCACTGACACCGTCTAAATCCTCGAGGGCTGCTTGATCGACTTTTGATTCATCATGTAAGACAAGACGAAGACGCGTCGCACAATGGGCTGCTGTAATGATGTTTTCTCGGCCACCCACTAATTCCAGCACACGTGCCGCTGTTTGTTTATAATCCATGCTGATTCCTCCTTCAGGAAAGACGTGTAGAGAGGACAGGCTACAAAAAAAGGCAAGACCGAACAACACCTCTAGAAACGAGATGCTGAATCGGTCTTGCCAGCCGTACTGTCACAATCCGCACTATTTATTTGTTGCCCTCATCATAAGGAGAAAAGAAAGCGTTGTCAACTGTTAAATGGGTTCCTTTTGAATGGAAATATCGACTTCGACTCCAAAGTGATCGGAAACGACAGGGGCGAAGACGCCGTCAAAGACGACACCGACCCGGTCCACGTCAATTTTTCGGTTCGACAGAACTAAATCAATCCGTAAACCTTTTTGATTTTCTTCCCAGCCATCGATTTTTCCTTCGACGGTCTCGACACCGACCGTTTCTTGTGCCAATAAAAAGACATCATGAAGTCCACGCTGCATCATGTAATCGTACCCTGTCCCACGCTCGAGCGCATCATTATTGAAGTCGCCTAAAAACAAGGTCCATTCGAGGGGATCCATCCGCGCAATCAAATGATTGAATTGTTCGCTGAACGGTTCATCCGTATCTTCCCACCAACCGAGGTGACAGGAGTTGAATGTAATCTGGGTACCTGCGACATCGATCGTCGCCCGGACGATTTTTCGGGATTTCCAATCCATCGTATCTTGACTCCGGCTGATGTAATACGTATCGGATTTTAAGATCGGATGTTTCGTCAGGATGGCGAGACCTTCCTCGTAGGCATCATATCCGATATGCGAAAAGTCCCAGACAAAGGAATAGTTCATCCCGTGTTCGAGCAATGCCTGCTGAATCAAGTAGACGAAATTATCTTCTCGAACGTTATCGTAGAGAATCGGTGTATCCATCAGCTGACTGACTTCCTGTAAGGCAATCACATCGTAATCCTGTTGAATGATTTGCGTGACGATTTGATTCAATTTATCGAGTTGCTGTTCTTCTTGCCAAGAATGGCAATTTAACGTGAGTAATCGCATCTGTTGTTCCTCCTGATTTTCAATAAAGAAAGGTGAAACTCATGATGAGCTTCACCTTTTGTTATTTACCCTAATTGTTTTGGTTTATGCGCCGATTCGATCTTGGATATCAGATTTCAAGACATCCGCTTTTGGACCGTAAATGGCTTGCACACCATTATTTTTCAGGATAAGACCCAGTGCACCGTTTGATTTCCAATCGGACTCAGGTGCGACAAGACTTGGATCTTTGACCGTGACACGTAAGCGTGTCATGCAGGCATCCACTTCCTCGATGTTTGCTTGACCACCCAGTAACCCGATGATGCGTGCTGCTTGTGATTGATCCGTTGTCGCAGCAGCTTCGTTCGTAGCTTGAGCACCGTCAGAAACGATCACGTCATCGAGATAGTTTCCGTTACGACCCGGTGTCGCATAGTTGAACTTTTTGATGACGAAACGGAACGTAAAGAAGTTCAAGAAAAAGAAGAAGATACAGACACCGATGAAGCGGATCAGGTCACCCATCAGACCGGCTTTCGCAATCAGCGGAATCCGTGTCAACAATTCGATTGCCCCGAACGCATGGATCCGAAGATGCATGACATCAGCCAGCGCAAAGGCGACTCCCGTCAAGACAGCATAGACGACGTAAAGAACCGGTGCGATGAACATGAACATGAATTCGATTGGCTCTGTGACACCCGTCAAGAAGACAGCAAGACCAGCAGATAAGAAGACCGGTTTATATGCTTTCTTTTTATCTTCGTCAACAGACATGTACATGGCAACGGCGACACCGATTAAAGAAGCAAGTGATGTGACGACTTGGCCTTCTTTGAAACGTGCTGGAACGACACTGTTGATCAAGTCATTGTAGCCTTGTGTGTTGCCGGCTTGTTTTAAGTTGACGAGATCAGTGATCCAGGCAAGCCAGAGCGGGTCTTGACCAGCGACCGTCGAACCTTGTGCAGCACCAGTTAAGATTTTATACGTACCACCAAGTTCCGTATAGTTCATCGGAACCGTCAACATATGGTGGAGACCAAACGGTAAAAGGAGACGCTCAAGCGTTCCGTAGACGAATGGTGCAAGAATGGGAGCTGTATCACGTGAAGTCGCAATCCAGCGTCCGAAGTCATTCAGTAACCCTTGAACGAACGGCCAGACGAGTGATAAGGCGAATGCTGCAACGACTGATCCACCGATGACGACAAACGGGACAAACCGTTTTCCGTTAAAGAAGGCGAGGGCATCCGGTAATTTACTGAAGTTATAGAACTTGTTAAACAGTACGGCTCCGAGGAAACCGGAAATGATCCCGACGAATACTCCCATATTCAGAGCGGGTGCACCAAGAACAGAAGTGAAATAATCTTTCACGATTAAGTCAGAACCAAGCAATGAAGTGACGGTTGCCTTTGGATCGGCAAGCATCGCTGAATTGACACCAAAGATGGCACCTGTGACACGGTTGACCAAGATAAAGGCAAGTAAAGCAGCGAAGGCTCCACCGGCACGTTCTTTTGCCCACGATCCACCGATGGCGACCGCAAAGAGCACATGGAGGTTAGTGATGATGGCCCAACCTAAATCTTCGACGATTCTTGCAATCGTTTGCATGAACGCAAGATCACCGCCATACATCCCGATCAACTTTCCGATCGAAATCATGATTCCAGCAGCCGGCATGACTGCGATGACTACCATTAACGCTTTTCCTAGCTTTTGCCAGAAATCAAATGAAATCTTATTTTTCATGTGGTCTCACTCCTCTATGTAGCTTTTATTTATCTAATTAGTGCAAACAATGTAAGCGATTAATGCAACCGCTTGCACTTAGAATTGTAAGCGATAACTTTTTAAAAAGCTAGTCCTTTTTTATGATTTATCTGAAATAATATTTCATATCATGAATATTATGAAAGAGAGGGGTGTTGAAAAATAAAAATCGGGAATAAGTTAACAGGAACAAAAGCGGCGAAGGGTGTGCTTAGAAAAGGAGACGGAATCATGAGTGAAACGATAAGTCCGCTTGCGAATTATGGAGAACGGATTCGCACATTACGTGAGCGACAGGACATCAATCTCGAACAGTTGGCTGAATTGACAGAGACGACACCGGAAATGATGGAACGGATTGAGCGGAGCATCGCCCATCCTTCATTCGCGATGATCGAACGGTTAGCAAAAACACTCAATGTCCCTTACGATCATTTACTGCGACATATCTGGCCTGCAAAGATGATCCGTCAGCACGAAGAACGGACAAAAATCATTGATTTACCGTCTAGTTAACGAATCAAAAAATCCTCCTCTGCCGGTATGGCAAAGGAGGATTTTTGAGGACTTAACGGTTGTCGATCGTTTCTGGATATAAGTCGTGATTGAAGAGACGATGTTCTGCCATCTGTTCATACTTTGTTCCCGGTTTACCGTAGTTGTAGTACGGATCAATCGAGATGCCGCCCCGTGGTGTGAACTTACCCCATACTTCAAGATAACGGGGTTCCATCAGTTTGACGAGATCTTTTCCGATGACATTGATACAGTTCTCATGGAAGTCACCATGATTACGGAAGCTAAATAGATAAAGTTTCAGTGATTTGGATTCAACCAGTTTTTCGTCCGGGATATACGAGATGTAGATCGTCGCGAAATCGGGTTGATTCGTAATCGGGCAAAGGCTTGTGAATTCAGGTGCATTGAATTTTACGAAGTAATCATTTTCCGGATGACGGTTCGGGAAGGCTTCTAGCACTTCCGGTTGGTATTCAAAAATATACGGGACGGACTTTTGACCAAGTAAAGACAAATCGTTTAAATCTTCTGGACGCATAATTAATCTCCTTAGACGCCGCGATCGTTCGCAAAAACGAGGGCATGTAGTTGTGGGAGAACCCGTGCGTGATTAAATCGTGCATCACCTGCAACGCGTTCCCATAAAGTTTTTAAATCAGATAACATCCGCGGAGCAATCGTACCTTCTTCTGCGGGATCAGGATTACCGAGTGATAAATAAAGGGTCTTCAAGGCATAGCGATCGGAAACGGCAGCGGCAAAATCAAGATCCACTTCATCAAAAATAACGATTTTGACGGCCCGTTGCTGTTCAGGTAACCGTTTAAAAAAGACATCAAGCCGATCATAATCAACCGTCATCCCACTCGAAGGGGGTTTGGGACTGATCGTGACGTCTTCGATATCGAGGATCCAGTTTTGCCAGTATGAACCTTGTGTTTCGACCGACATCGTGATGCCACGGCTCTTCAAGGCGTCGACGAGCGTTCCAATCGACGCATGTAACAACGGGTTACCGCCGGAAATCGTGACATGACCATACGAACCGAGGGCATCGAGTTGAGTCAGGATTTCCTCTGCTGTCAGTAAATCCGGTTTCTCTGATCCATCCCATGTAAAGGCTGAGTCACACCAGGCACAGGAGTAGTCGCAACCACCAGTCCGGACGAACATCGTTTTTTGACCGATCGAACGTCCTTCGCCTTGAAAGGTCGGACCAAAGATTTCAAGAACAGGAATCTTCGGTGTTTTCTTCAATTGATTCATGACTCAAGCATCCATTCCCGGCGGACTTCTGCAAAAGCAGTCGGAGTTTCATACAGTTTGACGAACTCGACACGGAGACCGCGTTCATCCGGCAGGTGTTTGCTGAGTGTCTCAAAAATCCAAGCCGACATATTTTCAGCCGTCGTATTCATGTAGGGGAGAGACTCGTTCAAGTACCGGTGATCGAGCAACGGTTCAAGGTGTTCTTTAAAAATCTTTTTCAAATCACCAAAGTCGAGTGTCATCCCGCGGTGATCAAGGAATCCGCTGATGCCGAGATCAACGTGATACGTATGACCGTGGAGGGCACGACACTTGCCGTCATAGTCATACAGATGATGGGCCGCGTCAAACGTCAATTTTTTGACGATCATGACACGTGATTTTGTATAAATAAGCGAGTCGCCCGTCGGACGCTCGACTGTTTCGGGTGCTTCATAATTGAATTTCATGTATGTTGGACCTCCTCGATGTAGGCATCTAAGCCTTTTTTCCGTAATTCACATGCCGGGCAATCGCCGCAACCGTCTCCAATGATTCCGTTGTAACACGTCAATGTCCGTTCGCGGACAAACTCAAACGCGCCGAGTGAATCAGCTAATGCCCATGTCTCTTTTTTGTCGAGCCACATCAGCGGAGTATGAATCACGAATGGATAGTCCATCGCGAGGTTAAGCGTCACGTTCAGTGACTTGATGAAGGAATCACGGCAATCGGGATAACCGGAAAAGTCTGTTTCGCATACACCGGTAATGATATGGCGGATGCCACGTCCTTTAGCGAGGACGGCTGCGAAAGACAGGAACAGGTGGTTTCGACCATCTACAAAGGTAGAAGGAAGCCCATCTTCATTCGTCGTGATTGATTGTGAGTGGTCAGTCAAGGAATTGCTCGTCAATTGACTGAGGAGTGAGAGATCGAGCTCGTGATGTTTCACACCGAGTTCGGATGCGATTTCGCGGGCGACATCGAGTTCTGCGGCATGACGTTGCCCATAGTTGAAGGTAACGACTTCAACTTCTGAATAATCGGCGAGTGCCTGAAACAGGCAGGTCGTCGAATCTTGACCGCCACTGAAGACGACAAGAGCACGTTCATTTTTCATAGTGTACACTTCCATTCCTAGTTTTTGTGACGGAGGAGGTTACGAACTCCGGAGACATAGTCTCAACTATTCACACTAGCAGAAGGCGACACAAAAGTCGACTGACAATCAAGTGTTTTCTAAGACAAAAAACACCCTTGAACGAAAAACGTTCAAGGGTGGAAAAATCATAAAGGATAATGGTAATACCGTTCTTTGACAAGCAAGTCCCGGATGTTGGAGTCTTCCGAGATGACTTTCATCAAACCACCTGTTTGCGAAGCATGCGCGTGAAGAGCTTCGACTTTTTGATCGGTGTAAGCACTGACATCATGGATGAAAGAGCCTTCACCGAGCTCATCTTTTGTATTGTTGGCGAACGCAACCGCTAAAAATTCCGGACGCTCTGCCTCGTCGATTGCCCGGAGTGCCCGAACAACAGCACGTGCTGTTGCTTCGTGATCCGGATGGACGGCATATCCCGGATAAAAGGAAATCAAGCGAGTGGGGCGAGTTTGCTCAATCAAACGACCGATGCGTTCCGCGAGCATCGCTTCATCTTCGAATTCGACCGTCTTGTCGCGTAATCCCCACATCTGCAGATCAGAAATTTTCATCTTTTCGGATGCAGCAATCAATTCACGTTTTCGGATCGTCGCCAGTTGTTCGCGGTTCGTAAAGACGGGTCGCCCCATGTTGCGTCCCATTTCACCAAGTGTTAAACAGGCATATGTGACCGGACCGCGGTTTTCTGCATGTTCGATAATCGTTCCAGCCGAGCTGAACGCTTCATCATCCGGGTGAGGGAAGATGACGAGGAGATGATCCTGTTCATTGTAAGCCATCATTCTACCTCCTCTGCGCCTTGCGCGAATGGTGTCGGGCTGAGTTCAAAGGCGATTGCGAGACGTCCTTCGATATCATGTCCCGCGATCAAGAGCTGATCACCTGCAAACTCATAATCGGTCAATCCCTCTCCGTACAGCCAACCGTGTGCGAGTTTCAAGCCGATTCGGTACGGACCGTTTCCTGTGATCAATCCACGTTCATAGATGATCTCAGCATTACGGAAAAACATGCCGGCGCTGTGGAACGTCGGATCTTGGTGCGTCGCGTAAGCCCCGTTCGTCGTTTCGACGTGTACGTAAAGCGGAGTGTTAGCGTGCTTGTCGATGTAGTCTTGAACAGCTGTTAAATCAAGTGCTTGCATAGTGTATCCCCTTTCGTATACAGAAAGAAGTCCGCGAATAGTTGCGCGGACTTCTTGAGCGATTAAGACGTTACTGTTCGGTGAGCAGCGTGGTCAGTCGGACCGACATATTCATTCAAACGGAATGAATGACGAATCGCAGAAGTGATAAACGATTTCGCAGTACGGACCGCTTGTTCCACAGAAGCTCCTTTTGCGAGTTCAGCCGTGATGGCAGCAGAGTAGGTGCATCCTGCTCCGTGCGTGTACGGTGTCTCAATGCGCTCGTCCTCAATCAGGATAAACTCTTTTCCGTCATAAAGCACGTCAACTGCTCGCGGATGATCAATCTTGCTACCGCCTTTGACAAGTACGTATTGTGCGCCTTTTTCATGAATCCGAGCAGCAGCTAGTTTCATCTCATCAATCGTCGAAGGGGTTTTTCCGAGGCCGGATAATTGACCCGCTTCGAAGACATTCGGTGTCACGACTGTTGCGAGTGGTGTCAGGATGTCGCGTAGCGCGTTAGCCGTATCCGGGTTCAAGACTTCATCTTCCCCTTTGCAAACCATGACCGGATCGATGACGATGTTTTGAACGCCAGACGATTTGATTTTTTCGGCAACGACTTCAATGATTTCGACAGTCGGGAGCATACCCGTCTTCATCGCATCTACACCAATTCCTCCAAGGACCGTATGGATTTGTGTCCGGACGAGTTCGGCATCGATTGGGTAAACCGCATGGTGCCAAGCGTTGTCAGGATCTTGAGCAACGATGACAGTCAATGCATTCATTCCGTAGACTTCAAGTTCCTGGAACGTCTTCAAATCAGCTTGAATACCAGCGCCGCCACTCGTGTCAGAGCCGGCAATCGTTAAGGCTTTACGTTTTGTCATGTGGAATTCCTCCTAAATAAAATCAGCATGTCTTCTTGCCATCAATCATAGCGAATTCTAGCCAAAGCGACAACTCCAGGAGCTTAATCGCTATGGAAAATCCCCACCTAGTCGTGCTAGATGGGGAGTGGGTGTTATTTAATGAAAAGGAAATCGAGGATGTAGTAGATGAGAGCAGCCACTGCCATTGAAATCGGGAGTGTGATGACCCATGTAATCAGCATCCGTTGTGCCGTACCCCATTTGACGCCTTTTTTCCGGTGTGATGTACCGACACCAAGAATCGCAGAAGAAATGACGTGTGTCGTCGAGACCGGCAAGTGAATCGCTGTTGCACCAAAGATGATGGCAGCAGACGTTAAGTCAGCCGCAACCCCGTTGACAGGACGGATTTTCATGATCTGTCCACCGACAGTCTTAATGATACGCCATCCACCGACTGATGTACCGAGACCCATGGCGATCGCACACGATAACTTAACCCATGTCGCGACTTCATGATCGGTTTGGTAACCAGAAGAAATCAGAGCAAGCGTGATGATCCCCATTGCTTTTTGAGCATCGTTTGTTCCGTGTGTATACGATTGAAGGGCAGCTGTCGCAATCTGCATGTGACGGAAACGACGATTCGTCTTCGCCAGATTACCCTTCTTGAAGACCACTTTAAAAATGGCATAGACAATGAAACCAAGCGTGAACGCAAGGATTGGTGAAATCAATAATGCCTGAACGATTTTTAGCATTCCTTTAGCTTCAATGCCACCAAATCCAACAGAAGCAATCGCAGCACCAGCGATTGAACCGATTAGCGTATGTGAAGAACTGGACGGAATACCGAAGTACCACGTCAAAAGGTTCCAGGCAATAGCTGAAAGTAAAGCAGCGATGACGACATAACTTCCGTGCTCAAGCGTCGAAGGATCGACGATATCGCCGGAAATTGTTTTAGCGACACCAGTAAACGTAATTGCACCTAAAAAATTCATCGTCGCCGCAAGAATGATGGCGTGACGCGGTTTCAAAGCACGAGTTGACACCGAAGTCGCAATCGAGTTCGCTGTATCGTGGAAACCATTAATGAAATCGAAGCTAAGTGCGAGAATCACGATTATGGCGGTGATGATAAAAAGACTATCCATCTCGTTAGCTCCTCACTTATGCGTTTTTCATGATGATCGTTTCAATGACGTTTGCTGCATCTTGGCAGTAATCGGCGATTGACTCGAGCGACTCATAAATTTCTTTGTATTGGATGATTTTAATTGGATCAGTTTCAGTAGCGAATAATGCTTTGATTGATTTACGACGTAAGTTATCACAAATCGTTTCTTGTTCTTTTACTTTAATGACATGCTCACGCATCGGTTGAAGTTTACGTGCAACCAAGAGGTTCATCGCCAAGGCGAGTTCGTTGACCGCGACATGAATTTCATCAACAAACCGAACCATATGCTCATCTGCTTGAACGATATTGTAGATTTCAAAAATCGCTGAACATTCTTCGAAGCCATCAAGAACATCGTCAAGAGAGTTAGCGAGCGCTAATAAATCCTCACGGTCGATTGGTGTGATGAAGGCATTGTTCAAATCGATGATCAGTTGGTGCATCAGATCGTCACCAGCTGTTTCAAAATCTTTTACTTTATGGGCGAATTCTTTAACATCGGCAATTCCATTAATTTTAAAGTCGACGAAAAATTGTGACGTGTGTTGCAAGTGTCCTGCAATCTCAGATAATTTTACTGCGAATGGATCTTGTTTTTTACTGAACATTTTTTCTGCCTCCATATTAAGAACAAGAATAAGATAGTGAAGCGACTTCACGAGTTCGATTGTATCAGACGCTATTATAAAAAAATACAACTATGTTTCGTCTTTACGAAATCTTAATAAATCTTAATGTAAAAGTGATTGCCGATTTAATAATGAATTGAAAATCTTCTGAATCATAGGTGTTTCCTTGTGGTTATGAGGAAAAGTTGTGTTTTCGGTTGTCGTTGAGAAGGGAATAGAAGGAAAGCAGGAAAACGAGGACCAAAAGCGAATGATAAGCTAGGTAAGATCGATAGGTATTTCAGTCAGAACCATGAAGAGGAAAGAGGAGGACGTTTTGTATGCTCGTTCAAAGTTTATGCATTCCGAAACACCAATGTGTCAAAGTATCAGAAACAGCCACGCTCCGTGAAGCGTTACAGACGTTGGAAGAAACGGGATATCGCTGTGTACCCGTTTTGGATCAATCCGGTCAACAGTTCAAAGGGAACATCTACAAAATGCACATTTATCGTCATGGGATGAACGGTGGAAGTCTGGACGACAATGTCATGACATTAATTAAAAACACATCTAAGTTCATTTATACGGGCAGTAACTTCTTTGAAGTATTTTTCTCAATCAAAGAATTGCCATACATCGCTGTCTTGAACGATGATGGACAATTTTTCGGGATCTTACCACATGGAAAGATGCTTGGGATGCTCGAAGAGGCCTGGAATCGTGATTCGGGAAGTTATGTCTTAACAGTGGCACTCAGTGAACAAAAAGGAGCGCTTGAAAAAATCGCCAAAATCGTCAATAAGTACTCGACGGTTGCGAGTCTCATGACACTTGATGCGAAAAGCAGTGTCATGCGCCGTGTCTTGATCACATTACCGACAGATTGTGATGAAAAAACAAAAAAGAAAATCGTCAAGAAATTGAACGAAAAAGGGCTGCGTGTCGTAGCTGTTGAAGACTTGGCAGTTCGTGTATAATCATTAATACATTCATAAGGACCAGTGTCGACTGGTCCTTTTTTTGTTGGGAGGAAGAAAAATGAAAATTTTAATGGTCGGTGCAGGGTCCATGAGTGAATCGTTAGTCAAGGGATGGATTGATTCCGGAATTTCTCCACAATCCATCACGATGACCAATCGGGCAGATCGGTCGCGTCTTGTCACGTTAGCTGATCAATATGGTGTTCAGACGACGACGGACGAACAGATTGAACAGTATGATGTTGTCGTGTTGGCGATGCAACCAGAGGGAGTCCTTGATTACGTCAGTCAGCAAACATGGACGAATCAATTGGTCATATCGGTTGCAGCCCACATTACACCAATAGAAATCGAGATCGCTACAAACTGCGGAGCCGTTTCTGCCATGCCGAATACACCCGTTGCGTTTCGAACAGGTATGACTGGACTCTGGTTTGGTGAACGGTTATCCGAATCCAACCGACAACAGAGTATCGAGTTGTTTGAGCGGGTCGGCGAAACCGTCGAAACCGACGGCACCACCATGCCATATTTGATGGCAGCAGCAGGATGTAGTCCGGCGTTCTTCTATGAAATCGTCGGAGCGATGACACCGGTCCTGACAGGAGCCGGTTTTGATGAACAGGCGGCACGCCGCATCATTGCCCAAGCAATGAAAGGATCGGCAGAATTGCTTCTGCACGAAGACCGCTCAACAGCGGCATTAATTGAAGATGTAGCGGCTCCGGGAGGTCCAACCGATCGCGGGGTGCACGTTTTACGTGAGCATCACTTATCGCAAGCGATGTATGCGGCATTGATGGAAAGTGCGCGTGAGGAAAGCTGAGCAAACGTATTTCAAAGGTCCACATGCATTCTTGCTAAATCAGCAAAGAACCATGTGGTTTTTTTGTTGTCTGGACCTCGGTTACGGTCAAATCAGATGTGTTCAAGAAGTGCTGTTTCACGTGAAACATCTATTTCACCTTGCATTGTTAGTAAAGAATTTGTATATTTAAAAAAGAAACCGTCCAGACGGTACAGTGAAAAGAAAGGAGAAAGATGATGGTTAGTGCAAAAGCGTTAGAAACAAGACGTCGGATCACGGATGCGACGGTTCAAATCATGCTGAACCGGGGTTTTCCACAACTGACGCTCGAAGAAGTAGCGAAACAGGCACAGGTATCAAAAGGCGGGTTGTTGTATCATTTTGCTTCGAAAGAAGAATTGCTGATGGGTGTGATTGAAGAACAAGAAGCACGCCAGTTCCAGCAGTATCAAACTTACCGCGAACAAGGTCTCGGCCAAATGGAAGCATTCGTCATGTTACAAGCGCAACACGAAGAAGAATTTTGTTTAGACATTGATACCGTCTTGTTTTTATTGTCTTTTTTAAAGGAAAATGCGGCATTCGTCGAAGAACGAAAAAAACAAGTCCATCAATTTTTCAATCAGTTAATTGAAAACACGGATCCGGTCGAAGCGATGATGATTCGTTTTACGTTAGATGGCTTAAAGATGTCGGAACACTTTCAGTTCGGACAACCAGCGCCAGATCTTCGAAACGCCTTAATTGAACGTTTACTTCGACAAGCGCGTGTGATTGATCAGGCAGCGGGAAAACAGAATTAAATTGAAAAAGAAGAGAGAGAAGGCGAATCCTTACCATGAAGCGTATCATTCAATTTTCAGTCAATAACAAGTTTGCACTTTGGCTGCTGACGATTATCATCACAGTTGCCGGAATTTACGCCGGAACGACGATGAAACTCGAGACGTTGCCAGACATCACGACACCAACTGTCTCGGTGACGACGATTTATCCAGGCGCGACACCAGAACAAGTGTTGGATGAAGTCAGTCGTGAACTCGAAAGTAAAATCGAGAATCTAAGTGGCGTCGATACAGTTCGATCGTCATCTTTCCAAAATGCATCAAATCTTCAAATCGACTACAGCTTCAGTACCGATATGGATGAGGCGGAACAAAAAGTCAAAGAAGCTTTAGCAAACGTCGAGTTACCGGAAGGGGCGCAAGAACCACAAGTGTCTCGAATCTCCTTTGATGCGTTTCCCGTCATCGGATTTGCTGTGTCAGACGAAAAACGTTCCCTGTCTGAGTTAACGAAATTGGTTGAAAACGAACTGCAACCGAAGCTCGAAGGGATTGACGGCGCACAGACGGTTCAAATCGCCGGGCAAGAGATCCGTCGCATCGAGATCCAGTTCGATGATAAAAAATTACAGCAGTATGGATTGACAGAAGATAACGTCAAGCAACTGATTCAAGCCAATGATTCACGATTGGCGTTAGGGCTATATGAGTTAGGTGATACAGAACAAGCAGTTGTCCTGGATGGAAAAGCAACGACGGTCAACGAATTGAAAAACCTCCGTCTGCCGTACACGCCGCAACAATCGGCTACAGCAGGTCAGGTGCCTTCTGGAGCGACAGAAGCACCAACACAAGCACCAAACGCGGCAACGACGAATCCTGCCGCTTCTACACCAAGTACGCCGACACAAGTACCGACTGTCAAATTGTCACAGCTCGCGACAATCGAGGATAAAGGAATCGAAGAATCGATTTCCCGTTCGAATGGAGAACGTTCGATTGGTGTCCAGGTGACGAAAGCACAGGACGCGAATACGGTCGAAGTCGTGAACGCGGTAAAAGAAACGATTCAAACATTTGAAAAAGAAAATGATTCTGTCCAAGCATCCGTGACCTTGGACCAAGGAAAACCGATCGAAGAATCGGTTTCGACGATGATTAGCAAAGCGTTGATTGGCGCCTTATTTGCGGTCATCATCATCTTATTATTCTTGCGTAACATCAAATCAACGGTGATTGCGGTCATCTCCATTCCGTTGTCACTCTTGATGGCCATTCTTGTCCTGAAACAGTTGGACATCTCACTCAACATCATGACGTTAGGTGCGATGACTGTCGCGATTGGTCGTGTCGTCGATGATTCGATTGTCGTCATTGAAAACATCTATCGTCGATTGACCGATCCGTCTGAGCCGTTAAAAGGCAAGGCACTGATCATCGATGCGACACGCGAAGTGTTCATTCCTGTTGCCTCGTCGACAATCGTCACGATTGCCGTGTTCTTACCACTGGGCTTCGTCACAGGATTTGTCGGCGAACTGTTCCTCCCGTTCGCCTTAACGGTCGTCTTCGCGCTGTTTGCCTCCTTAATCGTTGCTGTGACGGTGGTTCCGATGTTTGCCGATTCGTTATTCAAACGCGGTAAAGCACCAAAACCAGAAAAAGAGGATGGAGGCAAATTAGCGAACTGGTATCGCGGCGTTCTCAACTGGTCGTTAAACCATAAGATTGTCGTGTTTGGTCTAGCAGTCTTATTGCTGATTGGTAGTTTTGCGCTCGTTCCGGCCATCGGCGTCAATTTCTTGAATCAAGAGAGTGAAAAAACGTTTTATATCACCTATAATCCGAAGCCGGGTCAAACGTTAGAAGATTCATTACAAGCAGCTGATCAAGCGGAAGCTTACTTCGATCAACAAAGTGATGTTGATAATCTTCAGTTCACGGTGGGTGGGGAAAACCCGTTAAATCCGGGAAATACAAAACAAGCCGTTTTCATCGCCCAGTATGATCCGGATACAGCAGATTTTGCAGATGTGAAACAACAAGCGATTAAGCAATTGAACAAAGAGATCCAGACTGGGGAATGGAAAGAACAAGACTTTAGTGGCGGTGCCGCTTCTTCCGGTGTCTCGTATTCGATCTATGCTAACTCGATTGAAGATTTACAAACGATGACACCGAAGTTCGTCAAAGCAATTGAAGGCGAATCCAAGTATGTTCGAAAAGTCACGACCGATTTAAAAGAGTCGTATACCCAATACACGTTTGAAGTCGATCAACAAAAAGCGGCCGAATTCGGGGTCTCGACTGCGCAACTAGCTCAAGGAATCGCCAACGTGCAAGGAGAAGAAAAACCACTTTCTACTATAAAAGTAGATGGGAAAGAGTTAGACGTCATCGTGCCAAACGAACAGACGACGTATGATTCAATCAATGATTTACAAAAAACCGATGTCACGACGCCACTTGGTGTCCGAAAACTGTCGGATTTCATCTCGGTCAAAAAAGGGACGACACCTGACTCACTCAGTGAGCGGGACGGTAAACTCGTCGCGACCGTCACGGCCGAACTTAAAACCGATAAAGCAACAGAAGCGTCAGAAGCCATCGATCAAACGGTCAAAAAAATCGATCTTCCAACAGGCGTGTCGTATGAAGCAGGTGGGGTGACGGAGCAGATTCAAGAATCCTTCACACAACTCGGACTTGCGATGGCAGCAGCAGTTGCAATCGTCTATCTTGTCTTAGTCGTGACATTTGGTGGAGCATTAACACCGCTCGTCATCTTGTTCTCCCTTCCGTTTGCGATCATCGGCGGATTACTTGCCCTCTTGATCACAGGCGAAACGATTTCCGTCTCTTCCTTGATCGGTGCTTTGATGCTGATCGGTATCGTCGTGACGAATGCGATCGTGTTGATTGACCGCGTCATTCATAAAGAAAAGGAAGGTCTCGATACACGCGAAGCATTACTTGATGCGGCAGGTACACGACTTCGTCCGATCTTAATGACAGCTCTTGCGACGATTGGTGCCCTATCACCCCTGGCACTGGGACTTGAAGGAGGAGCGTTGATTTCGAAAGGACTAGGTGTGACCGTCATTGGTGGATTAACGAGTTCAACGTTATTGACTCTGTTGATCGTGCCGATCGTTTACGAATTCTTCGCACGTTTTCGGAAAAAGAAGTCAATTGATTAAGTAAGGTTAGAAGAAGGATAATGAAACAGGATTCATAAAATGGCTTTATAATGCCGTTTTATGACCTGTTTTTTTATTTGTTACAAAAGTATTACGGGAAACACTTGCTGTCAACAAACTGTAACACGTTTGGAGAAATCAGAATGATAGGATAAAAACAGTAATTATCAGATAATTTTGTTTTTTTACATAAAGCAATTTACAAAGGAGAGAGACAGATGAAGTGTTCATTTTTAGTTCGTGTCATCGTATTCGCAACGTTATTAATCAGCAGCTTTGCCGCTGTGCCTCGGCAAACAGAAGCAAGTACGGCCAAAAAGGTCGTCGTCGCTGTTGATGTGTTAAATGTGCGTGCGAAAGCGACAACAAACGGTCAAAAGCTTGGCCAACTGAAGTTAGGACAAACAGTGACGGTCACGAACAAAACAGCAAACAATTGGTATCAGTTCCGTTACTTAGGAAAAAATGCTTACATAGCAGCAACGTACACAAAAGATTTTAATGCGAAAGCGACGACCGGTTTATCGAAAAACGGAGCAGCCGTCGTATCGGTCGCTGAAGGATTAAAAGGTCGTCCTTATGTATTTGGTGCGACGGGTCCTGTCAGCTTTGATTGTTCTGGTTTCACACGTTATGTCTACAATGCGTTAGGGAAGTCCTTACCACGAACAGCTTCTGCACAATACGGAGCAACAAAACGGACAGCACCGGTCGCTGGGGATCTTGTATTCTTCACACACGGCAGTGGAATTCAGCATGTCGGAATCGCTGTTGACGGATCAACGATGATCAATGCCAACTCGTATTACGGACAAGTCGTCAAGGAATCGTTCCGGAGCGGGTATTGGGGTTCACGTTACGTCGCTGCCGGATCGTTGTAAAAACTGTACTATCAAAACCCGCTCTTGACGCATTTGCGAGACAAGAAGCGGGTTTTGTTTGTTATTTCGTACAAAGTATAGAGGCTGTCGTCCCATTTTTAAGAGTCGTCGGGATTTCGGTTTGAGGATGTTGCTGCCAACTATCACTGATGGCGATCGAAAAGGCATGCCGCCCGATCGTCTCGTAAGGAACAGCGACAGTCGTCAGATTCAGGACGACAGCCAGGTCACTGCCATCAAATCCGATTACGGCTAAATCCTCGGGTACCCGGTATCCTTGTTCGCGAAGTTCTAAAATGATGCCGGCAGCGACATGATCACTTGCCGTCAAAATGGCTGTTGGACGATGAGACTGATTCAGCCAGCATCTCGCTACATGTGCACCATCCTCGATCGTCAACGCCTGTTCATAAATCCATTCCGGTCGTGCGTCGTCAATCACGGTATCTTGATAGGCTTGTTTTCGAGCCAAACTATTTGTACTGTCCGGTCGTCCGAGACAAATACCGATTTTTGTATGATGAAGGGACTGTAATGCCTTCAATCCTTTTTGAAATGCCGTATAGTGGTTGATGTAAACGGAAGAAGCATGGGGATGGTATTCACAAAAAACAATCGGACCATATTGTTCGTACTGGAGAATCTCGTCGACGGACAGGCTGTGCGAGACGACGATCAGTCCGTCGACCTCACGTTGGGCCAGTGCCTTTAGAACAGTATGTTCATGTGACTCGACATAGTTCGTCTGCCAGGTCAAAAACCGATATCCTTCTTCAAAGGCACATCGAGCAATCCCTTGTAAGATGGCGGCATGATAAGGGTGATCGACGAAAGGCAACATGACCCCAATTGTGTGGGTTTGACCGGTCGACAGATGGACGGCCGTTTGGTTTCGGATATAACCGAGTTTCTGAATGGCCGCCTGTACGGCCTGGCGTTTGTCGTCCGCGACATACGGATGATCATTTAAGACACGCGAGACCGTCGTCACTGAAACATGTGCTTCACGTGCCAAGTCACGAATGTTCGTCATGAAAAGTTCCCCCTAAAGATCGTTAGATAATTGTTGTTGGATTTGAATCCAATCTTGTTTCGTGATGGTTTCTTCAAGTCGAGTGGACCGTTCGATTTGTTCTGCAATTTTTTGAAGAAGCGTGACTTGTTCTGTTGATGACAAATCTGGATATTGATCAATTAACGTATGTTTACAGAGGTAATAACCGGTCGGTGTATGAAGTTGTTCAATCGCTAACTCAAAGGCCACATTGTTTTTCACGAGACGCTGTAAGACTTTTTGAAATGACATGATCAGACCTCCTTTGTAGTGTATATCAAGACCTTAATCTATGGAACGCGTTTCAAGGCAAGGAAAAAGTGAACGTCATGTCGAAAACTAGTAAAATCCAGACTGGAATTGACCAATGGAAAAAAGAGGTCTATGATTGTTTCGAATCAAGATAAAGAGGGGCGAACGTAAAATGGAATCGACAGACTCGAAGCTGGCATTAAAAATGCTCGTTGTTCTATCTCGTACGATGCACGCAGTAACGGAACAAGTAAAGGTAGACATCAAGACACATCAATTGAACTCATCCGAATTTGGTGTTCTTGAATTGTTGTACCACAAGGGAGATACACCACTTCAACAAATTGGTGATAAAATCTTACTGACAAGCGGCAGTGTGACATACGTCGTCGATAAATTAGAAAATCGCGGGCTTCTCGCGCGACGCTCCTGTCCAACGGATCGCCGAGTGACATTCGGGACATTGACGGAGGCAGGACAAACGTTAATGGAAGAAACGTTCCCGAAACACGAAGCGTTTTTGACAGATCTATTCAGTGATCTTTCGATTCCAGAAAAAGAACAGTTGATTGAGCTACTGAAACGGGTGGGTCATAAAGCCGATCACTATACACATGTGGAAAAAACCTAATCGTCAATGATTAGGTTTTTTTTGAGGTTATCGCAAAAACGATTTGGTTTGGAGGCAGTTTCTTTTTGATTCTTTGAAATCAAACTAATTGACAAACGAAAACCCTGTTGGTATATTTACTTACAGAAATTACTTTAGATAAAAAGGGGAAATAAAAATGACTAAATTACTTTATGTAACTGTAAACCCGAAATCGACAGAACACTCGTTCAGCCTTCAAGCTGGTGAAGCTTTCCTTGAGAGCTACAAAGCTGCCAACCCGAATGCTGAAGTACAAGTTCTTGATCTTTATAAAGAAGACGTCCAAGAAATCGATACAGACGTATTAAGTGCATGGGGAAAATTCGCAACAGGCGAAGCACTTTCGGAAGTTGAAATCGCAAAAGTCGGTACGATGACGAAGCACCTTGAGCAGTACATGGAAGCAGACGAATATGTATTCGTGACGCCAATGTGGAACTTCTCATTCCCGGCACGTCTCAAAATGTACATCGACAGCGTTCTTCTTGCGGGTAAGACATTTGCTTACACACCAGAAGGTCCTAAAGGATTGATGGAAGGCAAAAAAGCACTCCACATCCAAGCAACAGGTGGCGTCTATACAGGGTCAGGTCTTAACTTCGGTGATGACTACCTCCGTCAAGCACTTGCTTTCACAGGTGTAACGGACTACAACTCATTGTTCATCGAAGGTATGGCAATGAACCCTGAAAAAGCAGAAGAAATCAAAGAAGAAGCAATCGCGAAAGCAAAAGAACTTGGTCATTCGTTCTCAACGGTCAACGCATAAGAAAACAAAAAATCCTGCTTTCCATTCAAATGGAGAGCAGGATTTTTTTTCGTCAAAGATGTGATTTTTTTCGTAAGATAAGCAACACGAACAGCAACAAATCTTTTAATTTTTCGAATCCACGTGGATGACTGGAAATGCGGTAGAGCCATTCCAGTTTGAGTTTCCGAAACAGCTTTGGTGCCCGTTTACTATGACCGGACCAGACATCAAAGGCACCACCAACACCGATGAAGAGACCGTGATCGACTTGATCATACACGGATGCGATCCATTGTTCCTGTTTGGGTGCCCCAAGTGCAACCAGGATTAAATCGGCTTGAGCAGATTTAATGGCTGCTGCCGCTTCTGCTTCTTTTCCGAATCCATGAAATGTCCCGACGAACTGGATGTCCGGGAAGCGGATCGATAGTTGTTTGATCAATGATTTCATGACTTCCGGGCGTCCACCAAGTAAAAATACACGTTTTTGCAATGTATCCGCCGTGCGCAACAGCTCTCGGGCGGTTTCGATGCCGGGTAACGTGGCCGTCAATGGTTCGCCCATTCGTTTGCTTGCTGCTGTCACGCCAATCCCGTCGGGCGTAATGAACGTCGCCTGTCGCAAGATGCGATTGTAAGCGGGATCACGTAACGAACGTAAGACAAGTTCCGGATTGGCCGTCACTAGAAAGGCTTTTTCATTATTGTGTAAAAGGGTTTTAATATGGGTATACCATGTCGACTGTGTTGTGTTGACAAAAGGTAAACCAAATAACTGGATTGTTTGAATCATATTTATTCCACCTCATTACCCATCATAGCAGAATCAAGCAGAAGGAACAGAGGCTTGAGACTGAAAAAGGAGCGAGTCACATGCACCCAGCCTGGCAAGAAATCTTAAGAGAAGAGAAAGAAAAAGAATATTTCCAGCGATTATGGGACTTCGTCAAAACGGCGTATCACGAGACGACGGTTTACCCGCCAAAGGAACGGATTTTTCATGCATTCGACGCTGTTGCACCGGAAGATGTCCGCTGTGTGATTTTAGGGCAAGACCCTTATCACGGACCGAATCAAGCAAACGGATTAAGTTTTTCCGTTAATGATGGAATCGCGATTCCGCCTTCCTTGCGTAATATGTATAAAGAACTCGTATCTGATCTCGGATGTCCGACACCGACGACAGGGAATCTTGAAGCGTGGTCAAAACAAGGTGTCTTTTTACTGAATACCTCTTTGACCGTAGAAGCGGGGAAAGCGGGGTCACATGCAAAAAAAGGATGGGAATTCTTTACCGATCGTGTCATTGAAGTATTAGGGAAACAAGACCAACCCATCGTCTTCATCCTTTGGGGAAACCATGCAAAAAGTAAAAAAAGTTTAATCGATACGACACGTCATCTTGTACTCGAATCCGTTCATCCCAGTCCACTTTCAGCGAGTCGTGGTTTTTTTGGAAGCCAGCCGTATTCGCAAACCAACGACTGGTTAACACAGCAAGGGAGAGCTCCCATCGACTGGTGTATTTCTTAAAACACAAAAAGAGACTGACTGTTGAGTCGGTCTCTTATTTTTCGTTCGAGGAACTTAATCCATCATGAATTTTTCGACGACGAGGGCAATCCCATCTTCGTCATTCGAAGCCGTCATGTACTGCGCTTTTTCTTTGACGGTGTCGGCGGCATTCGCCATCGCGACAC
Source organism: Exiguobacterium sp. KRL4 (assembly GCF_001870785.1). Taxonomy (GTDB): domain Bacteria; phylum Bacillota; class Bacilli; order Exiguobacteriales; family Exiguobacteriaceae; genus Exiguobacterium_A. Next base: position 87,755 of record NZ_MOLV01000005.1, on the reverse strand, counting down.
CCAGTCCAGCCCACTCGATCATTGATAAATCATTATTGCCGTCACCACACGCGATGACATCGGCACGTTTGATTCCGAGGCGGTTTGCGAGCAGTTCAAGGCTTGTCCCTTTTGTGACGCCGGCTTCTGTGAACTCTAAGAAAAACGGTTTTGACCGGGCAACGGCAAGTTCCCCTGCGAGTTCGAGCTGAAGTTTTTGTTCGACTTCCGCTAAACGGTTTTCTTCCGCTAACATCAAACATTTCACGACCGGTTCTGTGACCGCAGCCTTGAAATCCGGTACCGGAATGACCTCCATCCCTGTGATCTCCCCTTCGAGCGTCGTGTACGGGTTAGGCGTTTCTGTATAAATTTCATGCCCGACGTACGTGTGGATATGAATGTTTTCCCGTTTACTTAAATCGTATAAACGATGTACCGTTTCCGGAAGAAGGGTACTGGAGAAGAGGGCTTCATTTGTTTTGCAGTCGATGATGGAAGCACCGTTAAAACTTAAGATATAACTACCGTAACGAGCGAGTTCGAGTTCTTTTGCCAGATCGACCATCGCGTAAGTCGGGCGACCGCTAGCAAGAACAACTTTTTTTCCACGACGCTGGGCATCGAGCAGTGCTTGTTTCGTTTTCGGAGAAATCGTGTGGTCGCTCGTCAACAACGTATCGTCAAGATCAAGTACGATCATTTCATAAGCCATGAATATAAACCCCTTTCGAATATCTGTTACATCTTAACAAGTTGGCTCCTCTTCCACAATATACTCTCCCTTGAAAGAGTGTGATAAAGTTTGAGGAGAGCACGTATGGAAAGGATTTAAGTCTGATGAAATATTTTGTTATTTTCTTATCGACCCTATATTTAGCGGGATGTGGTCTTACCTTGCCTCACCCTGCTTCGTTACTGGAACACCCGGCTTTGCCCGAATGGGAAAAGTCGTTAAAAACAAAAATTGATGAAGATCTTCCGACGCAGGCGGAAATCGTTGCCCCTCGTAATCAATCGATTTCGAGATTATATGAATTGATTGATTTAAATCGAGATGGACGTGAAGAAGCGGTCACCTTTTACCGGATGCAGGATCAGGGAACGTTTCAAATCACGCTGTTGGTCCATGAGCGGATGAAGAAGAAGTGGGTGTTACGAGTCAGTCAGCCGATTGCGACCGGTCGCTCGATTGATCAACTGCATGTTCTCACCGATCCAACGAAAACACGTAATCAATTGGTGATTGGCGTGACGAGTCTGGAAAAAAATACAGTCTATCTGTTAAAGGATTTGATGAAGCCGTCGATTGACGTCACTAAAATCGATACATACGATCGATTGACGATTGCCGACTTGAATCAGGACCAACGTCAGGATATGGTCTTGCTAAAAAAAGGACAATCGACGGAGCTGGTTTATTATGAAGAGGCATTGACGCCTGCTGTCCGACAAACAACGTCACTTCCGATACAGGAAGGCGATTTATTTGCGGATCATGATCTGTTTGAAATCGATACGATCAATGCCGCGAAGAAAAAAGGGCTACTGGTGTCCTTTACGCGTGAGGCGAAGATGCACTTGCTCGTGTTTCAGCTCGATCAAACCAAACTCAGCCCAGTCGATTTTGCCGGAACACCAGAAATCATCGAACCGATGTATACGTTCCCGAAAGATGTGGATCAAGATGGCATCGTAGAATTTGCCCATCAATACACACCAAAAGGCAGTATCGGACGGTCGGCGGAAGAAAAACCACAAATCACAGCCTATTACGCATGGAATGGTACAAGCGTACAACCGTTTCTCGAAAGTGGTTTTGAACTTCGCGAAGAACAGTACATTGATCTCGAATACAATTTCGTCATGCGATTCCCCGCGAATTGGGCAACACGTGAAACGATTGAGAAAAAAGATAATCGAGTGCGTTTCATTAATCGCGAGACTGGAACGATTGATTTTGAACTCGAAATCATTCCGAAAAATCAATACATTGCCAGTCATCAAAAGAAAAAAATTAAAGAAGGCATTGATTACGTCTATGTCATCACTGCCAACCAATCCTATGAAGAGTACGCAACGAATGTAGCACTTGTGGAATAAAGTAAAAGCAGGAGGAAAACAAGATGACAAAAATATTAGTGGCTGAGGATGAACATGCGATTCGCAGTTTCATCGTCATTAATTTAAAACGTGCCGGGTATGAAGTGATTGAAGCGGAAAACGGACGCGAAGCATTGGACTACTTTGAAGAGCAAATGTTCGATATCCTGCTGCTTGACATCATGATGCCGGAAGTCGACGGATTCGCTGTTTGTGAACAAGCGCGCTCGAAAGATGAAGTCGTCGGCATCATCATGCTGACGGCACGGACGCGGGAAGAGGACAAAGTCATGGGGCTAAGTGTCGGGGCCGATGATTACATCGCAAAGCCGTTTAGTCCAGCCGAGTTGCTCGCACGTATTCAATCGTTGTTGCGGCGAGTCGAGACGTTACGTCGCCGCAAACAACCCCGTGAGTTGCTTTCTGGTCCGTTTCGCATCGATCTTGGAGCGAAACGGGTTCAAAAAGCTGGCGTTGATGTGGAAGTCACACCGACGGAATATGATCTATTGTGCCACTTCATCAAAAATGAAGATCAAGTCATGTCGCGTGATGAATTATTAGATGCCGTCTGGGGTGAAAATTATTTTGGTGATCGGAAGACGGTTGATGTCAACATCCGTCGTCTCCGTCAAAAAATCGAAGAAAACCCGGCTGAACCTCAATTTATCGAAACGTTGTGGGGACACGGTTACAAATGGCGTAACGAAAAATGAAACGACAGATTTTGATGCGGTTCATGACGATTATTACCGTGACCGTCTTGCTTGTGATCGGTATTTTATCGTTCGTGACGTATAACTACTATTATGTGACAGCGACAGACGTCTTGAAACGACATGCGAATGCGAGTGCCATTTTATTTGCGAACAGTGGTCTTGCGTATGACTTTCAAGATTCAGAAGCAACGATTCATGATGTGCTTGATTCATATGCCTATACAGATGCTGAAATCGAAGTCTTGGATGCTAAAGGAATTCCACGCTACTCGTCAACCGGATTCGTCTCGAAGCGGAATATGACGAAACAAGAAGTCAGCCGCTTGCTAGCAGGAAACACGATTACGAAACGGTATGATGATCCGGAAACGGAGGAACATTTGCTCGAGGTGACGGAACCCGTCGTGTCGTTTGGACAGACGACCGGGGCACTTCGTTATACGACATCGCTTACTAAAATTGATCAACGGGTCGTCGAGATCTGTTTAGCGATTCTATTGTTGGGTGTCGTCATCTGGGGGCTGGCGTATATCTATTCGTCCCGTCTCGTTTCGTCCATCGTTCGTCCGATTCAAGAAGTCATCGGTGCTTCCGATCAAATCGCGAAGCAACATTATGATGTAAAAGTCAATGAAGAGTACACCTTTGAATTAGGCGAACTCGCCCGGACGATCAACTACATGGGGCAACAAATCAAACAACAGGAAACGCTGAAGGACGAGTTCATTTCGGGAATCTCGCATGAATTGCGAACGCCGCTCACTTCGATCAAGGGCTGGAGTGAAACATTACTGGCAGAACCAGAACGTTTACCGGAAGAGGCGTCGCTCGGAATGGGCATCATTCACTCGGAGACGGAACGTTTGATTTCGCTCGTCGAACAGTTACTCGATTTTTCGAAACTCGAGACAAGTCGCTTGGTTTTATACCGGCAGGAAGTGAACATCACCGAAGTCATTGAAACGGTGACAGCCCAGTTACGTCAGAAGCTGGAGGAAAAGAATATCCGAATCGTACGCAAGCTCCCGGCTCAGGTCGTCGGATTATACGATGAGAACCGCTTGAAACAAGTCTTTTTGAACTTACTCGATAATGCAATCCGTTTTTCACCAGTTGGCGGTGAGATTACGATTCGTCTCGTCCGATCGGAACGGGTCTTGTTCTTGTCCTTTAGTGACGAAGGACCTGGTATTCCGAAAAATCATCTCCGGCACGTGACGGAGAAGTTTTATCAGGTCCAAAAAGGAAAAGGGGGTACAGGATTAGGGCTTGCCATCTGCCGTGAACTCGTTGAAGCCCATGAAGGAAAGCTGTTCATCGACAACCAGCCGGAAGGAGGCGCAATCGCGACCATCCTTTTACCGGTCACAAAAGCATAACGAGAAAGTCAAATGAGAAGCGCTTTCGAAACTGAACTGGTAAAGTAAAATGAGAATAAAGATTTACTGTAAGGCAAAACGAATGGAGGAATCAGTCATGGCACTTGGCGTATCGAATGGAACATTAAGTCCGCTCACTGGAAAACCAAACGCGGTATCGACACAGACGGATAAAGAAGCGTTGAAAATGGCACCTTTACCGTTCAAAGGAACTTTAGCAGAATCGAAGTTTCAAATCATGCGGATTCTTCAAAGTCTTGATCGGGTAACAGTCGTCAAAGAAGATTCCGATTACATTCATGCTGTCTTCTCAAGTAAAGTCATGCGTTTTAAAGATGATGTCGAATTTTATTTTGACCAGGCGTCTCAGACAGTCCATTTCCGTTCCGCTTCGCGCGTCGGTTATTCAGACTGGGGTGTCAACCGGAAACGGATGGAAGAGATTGCAGCACGCTATAAGGAGGCTTTACGATGAAAAGTTATCAGTTGGTCGTTATTGGTGGCGGAGCAGCGGGGATGACGATTGCAGCGGGAGCGGCCAGTCTTGGTGCGCACGTCGCGTTGATTGAACGACATACACATTTAGGTGGAGACTGTTTACATTATGGTTGTGTCCCGTCAAAAGCCTTGATTGAAGCAGCACACGATGTACATGTCATGAATCAGACGGCGGCGAAATATAATATCACGCTGAACGGCGACGCCGTCTACGCGAAAACGAAAGCAAGTGTCGACCGGGCACGCAACATCATCCAATCCCATGATGGCACAAAACGTTTTGAAGATTTAGGTGTCGATGTCTACATCGGGGAAGCCAGTTTTTTGAGTGCTAACGAAGTGGAAGTAGCGGGACAACTGGTTGTTGGTGAAAAATTCGTTATTTCGACCGGCTCACAGCCGATCGTCCCACCGATTGACGGACTGGATACGATTTCATATTTGACGAACGAAACGATTTTCGAGCAGACGGAACGACCAGAACGATTACTTGTCATCGGTGGTGGCGCGATTGGTCTTGAACTGTCTCAAGCCTATGCCCATCTCGGAACAGAAGTCACGGTCATCGAAGGAGCAACAGCGCTGATGTCGAGAGAAGACAAAGGCATGGTCGAAGTATTGCAACGACAAATCGAGCAGGAATTGACGTTGCACTTGAATACGACGGTCACAAGTGTCCGAAAAGCAGCGAGTGGGATTGAAGTGACAGTCAAAACAGGAGACGAATCACGTGTCATTGAAACGGATGCAGTCCTCGTCGCTGTCGGACGGAAACCACGGATCGAAGCGTTACGTCTCGATCGTGCGGGTGTTCGCGTCGAAAAAGGATATGTCCAAGTCGATCCGTCGCTTCGAACGAACCAACGCCACATCTTTGCCGTCGGCGATACGATCCAATCGTTACCGTTTACACATGTTGCTGGTCTTGAAGGGAAAACGGTTGTCACGAACGCCTTGTTCGGTTTACGCACAAAACCAGATTACCGAGCGGTACCATGGGTGACGTTCACGACACCAGAACTTTTCCACCTCGGATTGACAGAAGAGGAAGCGCGCCAGAAATATGATGATATCAAAGTCTATCAAACGGGTCTTGATGAAGTCGATCGGTTTGTCATCAATGGTCGGACCGAAGGACGTGTCAAACTGATTGCCGATAAACGTGGGAAATTGATTGGTGCCCACGCAATCGGTGAACAGGCGGGAGAATGGATGCAGGAAGTCGTGTATGCGATGGCGCGCAAAGATAAAGTCGGACAACTATCACGTGTCGTCCATCCGTACCCGATTCGTGGAGCGGCCGTCCAACGTGCAGCGGATCTGTACTGGCGTGAACGCTTGTTTGATGGTCCATTACCAAAATGGTTAAAACGATACTTTGATTGGAAACAAGGAGAATGATGCATGCAGCAGTCTGCTAAAAAACGTAATTTCGTCCCAGTCGTCATCATCTTGACGCTTGTCATCAACCTGTTGGTCGCACTGTTATTTTTTGCGCCGCCCTTACAGGTCGGTGAGGGGTTCGATTGGACACTATTGCCTTTTCTGAACGCAATCTTCAATAGCTTTACGTTTATGTTACTTCTCGGAGCATGGATTTCAATCCGCCGGGGAAATCGGGTCAACCATCGCCGTTTTATCGGTGGTGCGATGACGACGACGACCTTGTTTCTGATTTCGTACGTGACGTATCATGCGGTCAGTGAATCGACCAAATTCGGAGGAGAAGGGTTTGTCCGTCCCTTGTATTTCGTTATCCTGATTTCGCACATCATCTTAGCAGCGGTCATCGTTCCACTCGTCTTGATGTCGCTTGCGCATGCGCTGAATCAGAATTTCGAAAAACATAAGAAGTGGACACGCTTTACGATGCCGCTTTGGTTGTATGTCAGTCTAACCGGTGTCATCGTCTATGTGATGATCCGTCCGTATTATTGAATGAGAACAGGTCCATTCCGAACGTTTCGGAATGGACCTGTTTAAGTATATAGATTTATCTTTAGCTGGAACCGTAGTTATTTGTGGTATCGGTGGATTGTTAAGGTGTGGCATTCTGATCCTCTAATACGTTTTGTGCTTTAATATCGATCAACGGACGAATCAAGACTTCGACACGCCGGTTCTGGCTCCGGCCGCGCTCTGTCTGATTCGAGGAAATCGGCTGATACTCTCCGTATCCACTTACCGTAAAGCGTTTTGGTGACAGTTGAGGATTACGTTGGAGTGCCCGCATGAAGCTGATTGCCCGTTCGGCACTGAGCTCCCAGTTCGATGGATACTGCGCCGTATTGATCGGAATGTTATCGGTATGACCAGAAACCTGAATTTGACGCTGGCCCGCTTTGACGAGCAGCGTGCTCATGCCTTGAGCGATTTGAATCGCATCTCCCTTTACGTCGGCTTGGGCAGGGGAGAAAAGAGCCCGGTCCCGAATCGTGAACACCAGACCCTCGTTCGTGACTTCGACTTTGATGTCTTTTTCAAGCTTCTGTTTTTTGATGTAGTCATTCGCTTCTTCTTTAATCTTTTCGAGTTCCGCAATCTCATAGCTCTGAGCTTTCGTGCGCGCATCCGTCTTTTTCGAATCCTCTTCTTCCTGTGAGCTCGACAAGGAACTGTTCGTAATCATGCCGGACCCGCCGTTGAAGACGGAACTAAACGATTGAGACATCGCTTTAAGTTTTACGGCATCCACGTTACTGGATGCAAAAAGAACGATGAACAGGGCGAGTAATAAGGTAAGTAAATCCGCATAAGGGATTAACCAGCCTTCGGAAATGTGTTCGTCATGCGGCTTCTTTTTCCGTTTCATACGTCGCACGCTCCTTCGGTGTCAGATAGACAAGTAATTTATCCTCCAGGTTTTTAGGAGATTCTCCGTTCTGGATGGATAAAATACCTTCAATCATCATTTCATACAGTTGAATTTCACTAGCTGACTTTTGCTTTAACTTGGTCGCAAACGGGAACCACAAGACGTATCCTGTAAAGATCCCGAACAGCGTCGCGATGAATGCGCCGGAAATCGCATGACCTAATTTTTCGATGTCCGAGAGATCGGACAAGGCCGCAACGAGTCCGATGACGGCTCCAAGAACGCCGAGTGTCGGGGCATATGTACCTGCTTGCGTGAAGATGTTTGCGTTCGCATGGTGACGTTCAGTCATGTTTTCAAGATCTCGGGTCATGACATCTTCGACATATTCTGACGGTTGACCGTCGATGACCATCATGACACCACGTCGCATGAAGGCATTGTCGACTTCTTCGAGTGCTGTTTCAAGCGACAACAAACCTTCTTTTCGGGCTTGCGTCGAAAGTGTTAAAAACTGTTGGAGTAACGTTTGTTTTGTCATCAGTTGTTGCTCAAAGAAGATGACTTTAAATAAAGCAGGGATGATCTTTAAACGTTCCTTTGGAAAGGAAATCATGATTGCCGCCGCAGTACCGGCAAAAATAATGACGAGCGCCGCCGGGTTTAGCAACGCGATAGGAGAAGCCCCTTTTAAAAACATTCCTCCGACGAGGGTGATGAGCCCTAGTATAATACCAATAATCGACACGATATCCATTTCAATTGTGCCACCTTTCCCCATGTTGTCTGATCGTGAACGAAAAATAAAAAGAGCAGAAGAGGCGTCTTCTGCTCGGAAATCCAAAAACCGAGAATCACGCGCCGTTTTCGTCGATAAGCAATTGAATGCTTTCGTTTCGTTCGTCACGCTCTATATCGGTTAATACATCGTATTTTTTTAATGCAATATACAATTCATTTAGAATTGATTGATCTACATGGAGCGATAATAATTCCTCGAATTGATAATACAACTGTGCGGGCATCCATTGTGATTGGCGTTCTAGCCTTCGCCAGACGTCCTCAATCGTATGGTCAGCCGTCCTAGGGTCCACTGTTTCCTTCAACCTCCTTTTATGATTAAACGTCGACTTTTATCTATTTTACCAAAAAAAAACGAAAACGTTTAGCGGATTGCAGATTTAAATAGAACAAATGTTTTTGAGAGAGTATGATAGATTCAATTGGGTCATTTCATCTAGGAGGAGTAAGAATATGTTTTCACATAAAAGACGTTCGCGATTAGCCAAGTTCGGGCGGTTTGGAGAAGTGGTGTATCATCAATTATTTGATAAACCAGCTCGTTTTATTGCGATGGGTTTTACATTAACGATTTTATTGGGCGGCTTTTTATTGTGGTTACCAATCGCTCAACAGGAAGGTCAAGATGTCTCATTTATTGATTGTCTGTTTGTCGCGACGTCTGCCGGAACAGTAACTGGTTTGTCGCCGATCAACATCGCGGAAGCCTATAATCTGTTGGGGCAGATTATTCTGATGTTGTTGATTCAGATTGGTGGACTAGGTTTCATGACGATTGCGCTTGTCCTGTTGAGTGTGACAGGACGAAAAATCGGAATTCGTCAACGGATCATCATTCAAGAGATGTTTAATCTCGATAGTCCGGGCGGTACGATTCGTCTTGTCCGCCATATCATTTTGACGACGGTCGTCGTTGAATTGATTGGGATGCTATTGATTGCTCTCGACTTGTTCATTCAATACAAATACACGCTCGGAAAATCATTATATTATGGGTTGTTCCATGCGGTCTCAGCCTTCAATAACGCCGGCTTTGCTTTATGGGGAGACAACTTGATCGGGTTCCAGCAGGATACGACGTTCATCCTGACGATTGCAGCATTATTGATGATTGGTGGACTTGGTTTTACGGTCATCGCCGATTTGTCGGCGAAACGCAGCTTCAAGAAGATTTCCTTACACTCCAAGTTGATGGTGCTATCGCTTGTTGTCATCAACGGTCTTGGTGTCATCGCGATGATGTTGTATGAATGGGTGTCTAATTTAGGGTCACTCAAGGACTATTCGTTTTTCGAAGCGCTCCATATCGTCTTCTTCCAAGTCGTCACGACGCGGACGGCAGGTTTCCAGACGATTGATTTAACGACGATGGTCCCGTTGTCGATTGGATTGATGATGGTCTTGATGTATATCGGGGCAGGTTCTGCTTCGACGGGATCCGGAATCAAGGTCACGACGGCGGCCGTCATCTTAAAAAACGTCTGGACCTATCTACGTGGACAACGAGAGACGGTCTTGATGCGACGAACAGTTCGACCACAAGCCATCCAAAAAGCGTATGCGATCGCCGTCTTCAGTCTCTTGTTCATTGCCTTGATTACGACGTTACTGGCATTGACTCAGCCGAATCTCTCATTCATCGGTTTATTTTATGAAACGGTCTCAGCATTCGGCACAGTCGGACTTTCGCTGAACGTGACGGCAGAATTAAACAGTTTTGGTAAGTCGTTGATCATGTTCATGATGTTGCTTGGTCGGGTCGGGTCCTTAACGATTCTCTTTACCTTTGCGACGCAACACGACCGGACGATTCGTTATCCGAAAGAAAATATGTTGATCGGTTGATGTTCAACAACAGGTAAAAAAGTGTCGTTCACCCTGGTTTCATGGGGCGGACGACACTTTTTTAATGGACGAAGGACAGGCGTTCTGAAATCGGCCTTATGATGACCCGTGAGTCGGTCATCCGGTCATCGCGCGTCATGCTGTTGTCTTCGGTGATCTGCCACTTCGAACCATGTAACGTATTAAGGGCGGTCGCGATGTCGAAGAATGAATGATCTCGATTGCCATTGGCAAGATACAGACCAGGTGTCTTTGATGTGATGAGTGTATACAGCGTATCTGCCGTGTCTTCTAAGAAAGCGCAGGAAGGATACCAGTTCGCGCTGGCAGGAATCTCTCCTGAGGCAGCATGACGTTCTAAGTAGTCGATCATATTATTGGATCCGGCTGCTTGTCCGATTTGCCAACCGATCCGAACGATGTAGGCATTCGGATTGACCGCTTGAATGAGTCGTTCACATGTCCGTTTGTATAAACCGTACTCATCTTCTGCTTCAGGGGCGACGAAAGGGTCGTGAGGACCCTGTTGATGATCAGCATAGACAGATGCCGTACTTGTGAAAAGGAACGGGATATTTCGTTCGAACGACAGACGGGCAAGTGTCTCGGCGAATTCAGCAGAACCCATTCCGATATGAAGTAACAGGTCCGGTTGAACCCGGTCGATGAACGCTTCCATGAGCGCGAGGTCCGTCGTCGAGACGACGGATCGGTCCCATGCCGTCACGTCATAGCCCTGTGTCCGGAAGACATCTGCTACGACGGGGGCGACCGTCCCGTTCATGCCAGTAATCAAAACATTCATGTCGTTTCCTCCATCTGTGGGTGCTTTTTTTTATAATAGGTGACGAGCCGAGGAATGAGTTCTGCCAAATCAGGACAGACGATACCGGTCCCATCGAGATCGCGTAACGTGTTACTTGTGTCATACCGTACCGGATGGACAAAATAATCAAGCGTCTGCCGTTGCATCTGCAGTCGCTTAGCGACACGCGGCGTCAAGACCGATGTGACGAGACGAAACGGGACGACACCGCGTGGATACGAACCGTAGTAGACGACATGTAACATCTCGTAGATGGCACGGGCACCATGTGGAAAGGGATCCGTTAGATGATACGTCTTCTGAACGCCTGTCGGGGCATGACTGAGATAGGTTGTCGCATTGACGACATAATCATAAGGAACCAGATTGACGAGTGCGTTCGCGCGTCCTGCATAGGGTAACGGCGAAAATTTGTTCAGCAGTCGTAAGGCGTTTAGGACGAAGTAGACACCATCCCATTTAGGTGTTTCCCCCGTCTGTGAATGTCCGACGACGATACCGGGACGGATGATCGTATAGGGCAATGTCCCGATTTCTTTTCGGAACCGGACTTCTGCGAGATATTTTGTTTCTTCATAGGCATTTTTAAAAGCCATATGATGGATCAATTCGTTTTCAAACACTGTTCCCGTCCGTAGACCAGATACGTATGCGGTACTGAAATAGACATATCGTTCTAAGTGAGTGAAGGTATGGGCGAGTCGTGTCACGTTAGATGTGCCGACGACGTTGATACGGAAAGCCGTATCGTAGGAAGTCGCTAGATCATACAGTGCCGCAAGATGAAATAAGTGGGTGACACGAAAAGCCAGTTCTTGCCGAACATCTTTCGATAAACCAAGTCCCTCCTTTGTGATATCACCTTCGACTAAAACCAACTGTTCTTCTTTTAAGGCGGTCGTTTTTAAAAAATGGTTCTTTTGGGCAACAGCACCGGCATGCTCGTGCTTGAGGTGAAGCAAATAAAAACACTCAATCTGTTCCGGAACAAGCGCGAGCCGTTCGATGAGCTTCGTTGCCAAGAAACCCGGAAAACCGGTCATCAAGTAAGTTCGTTTCATAGTTTCTCAAATTCCTTTCGTGGATCAAGCTCCAACACGATTGTAAACGTGGATCCGTGATTTAGTTCTGATTCGACGGAGATGGCACCGCCATGGGATTCGATGATTTCCTTACAAATCGCAAGCCCGAGCCCCGTCCCGCCAATCTTCCGGACGTCCGAGTTATCGACCCGGTAAAATTTCGTGAACAGTTTATCAAAAGCATTTTGAGGAATTCCAAGTCCATAATCCTTTACGGTCAAAATCGCTTGATCCGCCGATTGTTCGAGTCGAACATCGATGTGGTCTGATGAAGGTGAATACTTGATCGCATTCGATAATAAGTTGATGATGACTTGTTTGACCTTATCTTCGTCTGCGAAGATCAGAATCGGATCATCGTTTAGATGAACACGAATTGTATGGGTTTCGGCCGTCTCACCAAAGGTTTCAATCGTTTCGAGAAGAAGCTGGCGCAACGAAAACGGTTTGAAGGCATATTCCTGTTTGCCACCCTCCATGCGTTGGATGTCTAAAAAATCATTCAGTAGGGTGGTCAGTCGTTTGGCTTCGTCATGAACGATTTTTATATAGCGTTTTGTCTTCTCCGGTGTCGGTTGTCGATAACGTAACAGTTCCATGAAACCAAGGATCGAGGAAAGGGGGGTACGCAATTCGTGCGACACGGTACTGACCAATTCATCTTTGACTTGATCCATTTTTTGCTCTTCGGTCCGATCGCGGAAGACGAACAAAAAACCATGTCGGGAAAAACGACTTTTTTCCTTTTTGATGGACGTCGCATAAAATTCAAAATAATGATTACTGGATTCATCCGGCTGCTGTAACATGAACCGGAAGGCGATTTCGGAATGTTTTCCGGCCAACAACTCTTCGACTTGCTGCAGCATGGCATAACGTGTTGCTAAATCCAGATTCGGGATCATGCTGATCCGCTCCTGAATCTTACTTGGAGCGATACCGGGGACATCAAGTAGTTTGCGTGCCTTGACATTCATATAGATGAAACTGCCGTCTTCTTCCGTCAATAAGAAACCTTCGTTCGAAGCTTGCAGGATCGATTGGGTGATATCCCGTTGCCGCATGATGGCATTTTTTTCACGCTCTAACATTTTTTCGATTTTTTTTCGTTCGCTGATGTCGCGGACGACGGCGACACGCATTCGTGTTTTATCGTATGTGATTTCGCGAGGAAACACTTCGATTCCGACGGACGTACCATCCGCCCGTCTGCCGATGACTTCATACGGCTCCTCGTAGTGGGCAGTGATTCGTTGCATGACAGACTCTTGAAACTCAGGTTGAATGAGATCAAGAATCTGATGCCCCTTCATCAATTCAAGTTTGGTCCGAAAGATAATTTCGGCTGCGCGATTGGCGTCGAGAATAACACCTTGATCATGGAAGATGACGGCTTCAAGAACCGATTCTGCAATCAATCGGAAACGGCGTTCACTTTGAGCGAGATGCGTTTCGACTTGCTTTTGGGAACTGATATCCGTGATGAATAAGAAAAATCCGCCGTCTTCGAGTCGCGTCATATAGAGGCGTCCATGAAAACGAGAGCCGTCTTTCCGATGATAGGTCCATTCGTTTTCAGTATCCCGACCGTGAAGCAAAAGAATATCTTCATCGGCTAAGTTTTTAAGATTCAATTGTTCAAGATGTTGTTTTCGGAGTTGGAATTCTTCCGCATCATGCAGCGAGATGGGTGTGACATGATCGAACGGATCTGTAAGATCAAATCCAAACATCGTGCTCGCCGCTTCATTCATCGAGGTGATGAAGAAATTCGAGTCGGTAACGAGTAAGGCGGCATCAATCGTTGAGTTCAACAACTGTCTTAAGTCGAGTGATTTGATGGTTACCAAATAGAAATCAGTCTGCTCCAACGGCGAAAAGGTCAACGCATAGGGGGGCGAAACGATTCGAACCTGATGAGAGAGCGGGAAAAGTGTTTCTTCTATTGAAAAAAACGAAGAAAGCGAAACGTCAGCTGACGTTGTCAGGAATTGTTTGTGAAATGCAGGATTCGCAAAGTCGATCATACCTAGTCGATCAACCAACACGACAGGTTCTTCGAGAGCGCGTAACGTTGCATGGATGACTCTGCTGGAAGAAGGAGATGAATGTTCTGCCATGAGCTGCCTCCTTAAAAAAAGATAAGCGATGGGTATGTTCGCATCAAAAAGTCACTAGCGATAGGGATGTATTCTCTATATATTCTCCGTCGAATGACGACGTTCCTTTTGAATGAACAAGACATCCATAAATTTAGTATGATGAGATCAAGGTAATAAGCATATTTGGTTTGCTGTACATAGGTCATATGAAAGCAGTTTACAGACAGGAGGGGGAAAGGGAAATGATGCAGAAACGGACGAAACGAAGGCTGATTGCCTTGCTATTCGCATTTATCGGAATAATTGGATCTTATTTTTTTTCGAGTTCTTGGGAACCTTTAATCTTGATTATCAGTATAGTAGGGTGTACACTCTTTTTAATCCTTTCCTTCCTTACACCGTCGCTTGCGAATCGCTTGGATCGGATGGAAGGGCGCGAGTTTGAGGAATGGTTAGTCGAGCTTTTTGAAACAGCCGGGTATCGTGTCGAGTTGACACCGGCCTCACGCGATTTCGGAGCAGATTTGTTGATTGAAGACGCACAAGGGTATAGGATTGCGATTCAAGCGAAACGATACGGTTCAGCCGTTGGTCTTGAAGCGGTTCAACAAGTGGCTGCCGCCGTCCCGTTTTATGACATGGATGAGGGATGGGTCGTGACCAACTCGTCTTATACGGAAGCCGCTTATCGCTTAGCTGAACCGAACCGGGTTCGCTTGATTGATCGAAACGAATTACTGGAATTTGCCCATGAGATTGGCTTTCGCTAACATTGTCGAATGATTGTCGACAAAAGGGGGTTGTCAATTTGTTCAAACGGTGTAATAATCATTTTCGTTAACGAAATATCAGTCAGATAAAGAAAATCAATTTATTCGGAATGTCTAAATATACTGGGGACGAACTACCAGCACTTTTTAGCAGTGAGAGGAGAATTTCTGTTGCGCAAAGTTGTCTATGTGCAGGGTTGCGTTTTTTCGCAAGGTCATGCCGCGATTTATGATGAGTCCCACCAAATGATTGGTGCGGTTCAACACGACGAAACAGGTCGTGTCGAAGTAATGAATGGTGAAGGTAGAGGGGTAGCGTTTGGTAAGTTCATCCCGACATGTAAGAAATGGGTCGTGATGAACCACGATGGTCAAGAAGTAGGTCAAATGCGTGAGAAATTTTCACTCTTCTCGAAGAAATGTGAGTATAACGTGTATGAACGTGGCACGTATACCATTTCCTTCGACCTGACAAAAGGAAAATTCTCAGTTCGGAGTTCAGCGGGAGAAGTCGTCGCAGAATTGCTGCAAGACGGCGACGAATACCGTCTCGTCAAAGATGCGGACAAACTTTCGATGTATGAACTGCTCTCTGTCTTAAAAAGTCTAACGAACACCGTCAACTACAAATCGCTTACAGCGGTTTAATCCAAAAAAAGATGTCCTCTCGTCTACGACGGAAGGACATCTTTTTTTGATTAAGTCTGTAAGACTTGCTGAAGGCGTTGCTTCGCTTCGTGCGTCAGATGCGATATACGGCGTGCATAGAGACAAAGTTGAAGGACATGGACTGTTTCAGGGCGGTACGCATTGATTCGTTCTAAGGACCGTCTCAGGCGTTTTTCCGTCAATTCAATCGGACCGCTTGTTTCCGAATGTTGTGTATAAACAAGATAAAAATCAAGCGGGCTGATCAAGTCGTCTTCATCGATGTTTGGGTTCTTAAAGACGATCGTCAATAATTCCCGTGTTTCTTCTAATGAAAACAGATGCTTCAGATCATCGAGCAAGTAGATGATGGCAGCTTGATTGATGGAATACTTCTTGCCACGGTGCGGGACACCGATGATGTCACGGACTTCACGTTTCGTCCAGTTTTGAATCGTTGTTGCCGACATGTGTTCCCCGATCAATGCGTTGGCAAGATGGACGATTTCATTAATGGACAAACCGTTTTTAGTAGAATCAAATTGTTTAAGGCGGGTTATTACTTTCGGAAGCTCGGCTTCCTCTTCTGAAACGAGCGGACCGATTCCTTTACCTTCTTTTAAACGAAGTAGGCAGCCGGATAACGTTTGAACTGCTTGAGCATCATACATTCAGAATACTTCCTCTCTAGAACGTCATTTGACCTTATGTTAACAAATGAAGGTTCGAAAGAGCAAACGCCAATCGAACACAGTACAATGGAAGTAGCAGAAAAAGGGGGATTCGCATGGAGTGGATTGCTGCAATCGGAACAGTCGTCATCGTTGGAACGGTCTTAATGCTACTGGAATGGATCGGACGAAAAAGACAGGCACAACCGGAAACGATTCGAAAATGGATTCATATCGCGGTCGGACATTGGGTCTTTTTGGCACTAGCCTGGATCAATCATTGGTATATCGCGATTGTCCCACTACTCTTTTTTATAATTGTTAATCTTGTGACCTTAAAACGAGGGACCGGGCAAATGAATCAGGTCGAACGGATTTCCTACGGGACGGTCTATTACCCAGCGTCACTAGCAGTATTAGTCTTCCTGTTTTTCGAACAGGAACCGATGGCTCTCGTCGCGGGGAGTATGGTTCTTGCCTGGGGAGACGGATTGGCCGCTCTCGTCGGGAAACGTTTTGGAAAAACATTTTATACCCGCGGAAAAATCCAACGCTCGTTTGAGGGGAGCATCGCGATGTTCCTCGCCTCGTTCCTTGTCCTGACATTAACGTTTTTGTTTTATGAATTACCGTCTTGGCTCGCCGTCAGCTACGGATTTTTACTGGCCAATATCGCCACGTTGATTGAAGCCGTTTCGTACCGGGACACCGATAATCTGTTGATTCCATTGACGATTGGTGCCCTCGTCGCCTTCGCTCTTTAAGTCATCTGCGGTGCAGCAGGCGATTGATCCAGTACCGTGACCGGATGGATAGATATAACGGAACGGATCGCAATCCGGCATGACGAAACGTCAAGTCGCGGCAAATGTCGGTGAAAATCTTGCGATACATCCGTTCATCGGATTGATCGTGGATGGCTGCCCACATACTATGTTCGACCATCAAGGATAAAAGTGAATCAAGACGCGCAGTGGTCGCTTCGTCCGGTTCACCGTCAAGTGTCTTACAAAAGGCGTCATACCGCATTTCAGCGTTATTAGCGGCAATTGCGTGAAACACCATATCGTGCCGATGTTCAGGAATTTCGATGAGTAATGCATAAAGCGATTCCAAGACATGCTCGTCGTGATCCGGCATCGACTGCATCATATCGATCGTCATCAATGTCCCTTCTCCTCCAGGTCCGATCTTTTTCAAATACTGCAGGGCGTGATGCGCAGCCTCCCCATGAAATGCACGATCGTAATAATGGACGGCAAGGTGGCGATGGACAATCGGTTCGTCCGGGAAAAGCTTGAGGGCAGTCAAGAAGTGTTGTTCCGCCTCGTGCTGAAATTGCTCCACTTCGCTCATCAAACCAAGAAGCAGGTGGGCCCGGACATGATCTCCCGTCTTATCACGCGCCGACTCGATTTGTTGACGTGCTGCTGAAAAATTTTGGGCGTGGAACAACCCGTAGGCATGTGCGATACCGGGAAGGGGATGGGTTGGTGCCAAGTGCTGAAGGTATTGAATCTTTTCATGCAATCGCTCCACTTCGATTTCAGAAGTCAGGTGATACAAGAGGTCAAGTTCTGCAAACGGAATCGTGATGTCGTTTGAATGTGCGTGTAACGTATGTGTCATATCTAATCCACCTTATGTCATGTTATCTTTTCATCATATAGGATATCTGAGACAAGAAACAGTCCGTTGCGCGAAGCAACGGACTGTTTCTTGTCTACATGTTATGAGATTAAGCGTGCAAGTGGAGAACATCCTCAACGGATTTATACGTGTAACCCAAGTCACGTGCAACGGCTTCGTACGTGACGAATCCTTGTGCGACATTCAGACCTTTTTCAAGAGCTGTATTCTCAGCGAGTGCACGGTGTGTTCCTTTGTTTGCGAGTTCCAGAACATAAGGAAGCGTCGCATTCGTCAAAGCGAGTGTCGATGTGCGGGGAACGGCACCCGGCATGTTGGCAACAGCGTAATGGACGACACCGAACTTCTCATACGTCGGATCATCATGTGTTGAGATCCGGTCGACCGTTTCAAAAATTCCACCTTGGTCAATCGCAACGTCGACGATGACCGAACCTGGTTTCATTCGTTCGACCATTTCAGCCGTGACGAGTTTTGGGGCTTTCGCTCCCGGAATCAAGACGGCACCGACGACAAGATCACTTTCAGCGACTGCTTCCGCAATCGTATACGGATTTGAAATCAATGTGTTGATTGAATTGCCGAAGATGTCATCGAGCTGGCGGAGGCGTTCCGGACTGACATCGATGATCGTCACGTCAGCACCAAGACCAACCGCAAGCTTCGCAGCGTTTGTTCCGACGACACCACCGCCGATGACCGTGACTTTACCACGACGGACACCAGGGACACCTGCTAAGAGAATGCCCATGCCGCCATGCGGTTTTTCGAGGAACTGGGCTCCGATTTGTGACGCCATGCGACCAGCCACTTCACTCATCGGTGTTAAGAGTGGTAACGTCCGGTTTTTTTCAACCGTTTCGTATGCGATGGCTGTAATGTTTGAATCAACGAGTGCACGTGTCAATTCAGGTTCTGCCGCGAGGTGCAAGTACGTGAACAGTGTCAGTTCCGGACGGAAATATTGGTATTCCGAAGCAACCGGTTCTTTTACTTTGAGTGCAAGCTCAGCAGTTGCCCAAACTTCAGCAGCCGTCTCGATGATTTGTGCACCGGCCTGCGTATATTCTTCGTTTGTAAAGCCACTCCCCATACCGGCTGTTGTTTCGACGATGACCGTATGTCCTTGACCCGTTAAGGCTGCTACCCCAGCAGGCGTTAACGCAACACGGTTTTCGTTATTTTTAATTTCCTTTAATACTCCGATGATCATAAATGCGATCCCCTTTCGCGAATAAACAAACAGTGTTTCACTTCCCCTTCAGTATACGAGAAATGAAAGCGTTCTACTTTATCGGCGATTTCAAAAATACAGACAATCCTTTGTGAAAAATCACAAAGGATAACGGTCTGCTTTTAAATACAAGTAAAGGAGCGCACGTTCCGGGAGCGACTCCATCCGGATGCCGGCCTCTTCTTCAATCCGGCGCATCCGGTACAGGATCGTATTCGGGTGGACGTGCAGGTGGGAAGCGACTTGTTTGACGTTCCCGTCATAGTGCAAAAACCACTCTAATGTTTCGCATAACGAAGCCGCGTGTTTCCCATCATAAGCACGGAGACGTTCGATTTCTTCGAGACGGACGGTCCGACGGCGCAGTCGTTCTGAAAAAATAGGTAACAGTTGAAACAAACCAAGTCGTTCATAGCGGGTGACAGCGTTTAATTCAAATGGGAAGGCATCCTTTAACCGCAAGACGATTCCGGTTTCTTCGTAACGCTCGGGAATCGACTGAACGCCGGTAAAGACCTCACTACTCGCGGAAATAAAATTCGTATAGCCGAATCGTTCCGCAAGCATTTGTCGAAAGGAGTGGATGAAGGCATCAAATTGAAGGCGTTCGTGTTGGACGTCTTGATCGTTTGTGCTGATCCACAAAATGAAATCTGTTTCATCATAGGCATACAAGAGCGGTCGAACCGTTTGCTGAATCGTCAACAAATAACGAAGACGATCAGCAAGTCGTGGCGTGATGGCTTCCGAAAAACGAATCACCATCAAACGACTGATTCCGGGTGGTGCCAGGTGCAGTTTTGAGAAGGTTTTTAAGATTTCTGATTCTGGCATGTCTTCATGAAGCAGTTCAAAAAAGAATTGTTCTGATTTTTCTTCTTGGCGTTTCTTTTGCATATCGATTGCGAGCAACTGCCGTTGGGCAAGTAGTGCGCCTTTTTTTAAATCCGCTAATTCTGTCGTTGAAAAAGGGGTGGTCCGAGCGATCGACCAAATGTAGCCGAGAATTTCCGTATCCTGTTTAATAGCGATTGCCACCCGGTCATTCAGACCGACACCGGTCCGAGCTGAAATGATGAGAGGTTCATCTTGTGCAGCCAGATTTTGAATGACTTCATCTTTCCAGAGTTGATCGATGACGGATTCCGGAACCCGTCGACCGATGATGGTTGCGATCCGGGCGGGATCCGTATCGACCGTATGGGTACTGTAGGCGAGCAAACGATGATTTCGATCCTCAATCGTAATTGGAGCATTGAGTGCAATGCCGATTGCCTCTGCTAAATCGTCAAGCGAATGATACGTCGCTTCTAACATAAAGTCATTCCTTCTTTCTCTCTAAAACATCTGATGTAATCAGTATATCTTTGTTTGTGTAAAATCACAAAAAGTTTCGATGTCGATTGTAAGAATAAACAAACTTATGATAAGGTGAGCGACAGAATAGAGGTTAAAGAAAGAGAGGACCAGATATATGGACGTATTACAACTGATCTCATCATGGATTTGGGGTATTCCCAGCATGGTCTTGTTGGTCGGGACAGGACTATACTTTACGATTCGTTTACGTGGATTACAATTTCGGCGGTTAAAACAAGCGTTTCAGCTTGCTTTGACAAAGTCCGAACAAGGAGAAGGAGAAATCAGTAGCTTTCAAATGCTGATGACATCGCTTGCTGCGACGATCGGAAATGGAAATATTGCAGGTATTGCCGTCGCCCTGACGATGGGCGGACCGGGTGCCGTCTTTTGGATGTGGATCATCGGACTGATCGGAATGGCGACGAAGTATGCGGAAAGTTTACTGGCGATTATTTATCGCGATCGAAATGATCGTGGTGAAGTCGTCAGTGGACCGATGTATTATATCGAAAAAGGGCTTGGAAAAGGATTTAAACCGCTAGCTATTGCTTTTGCCATGTTTGGCTTGATTGCGTCGTTTGGTGTCGGGAACACGGTTCAGGCGAATGCGATGTCGACGGTATTGAATCAAACCTTCGAAGTTCCATTACTCGCCTTCGGAATCGTGTTAGCGATTGCGGTCTATTTTTCTATCCGTGGTGGCCTGGAACGTGTCAGCGCCATCTCAACGATTTTTGTACCAGTGATGAGTTTGCTTTACATCTGTGCGGCACTATTGATTCTGTTCATTCAGGCAGATCAAATTCTACCTGCACTTACTTTGATCGTTCAATATGCCTTTGAGCCGCTTGCACCGGCGGGGGCATTCACGGGTATTTCCATCATGGTCGCGATGCAGGTCGGAGTCGCACGTGGCATCTTCACGAACGAAGCGGGTCTTGGGACGGCTGCCTTGATTGCGGGATCGGCTAAGAGCGAACGTCCTGCGGAACAAGGCTTGATTTCGATGACCAGTACGTTCATCGTGACGATCATCGTCTGTACGATGACAGCACTTGTTTTGATGACGACCGGATTTTGGGATCCTTCCGGTGGTGAGTTGTCAGGTGTGGTCCATGATGCGTCCTTATCTGGTGCTGCGTTGACATCGGCAGCATTTACGAGTGTCCTTGGTTCGAGTGGAGCCTGGATTGTTGCTTTTTCAGTGTTCTTCTTCGGATATTCGACGATTATCGGATGGTACGTCTACGGTGAAAAATGTTTGGAGTATTTGAGTGGTGCCACACGCTTTAATGAATCGTACCGGATCATCTTTGCCGCTGCTGCTTGTTACGGTGCGATTGCAAATCTTGAACCGCTTTGGCTTGTTGCAGATATCGCCAACGGGCTGATGATGATTCCGAATTTAATTGGTATGTTGTTGCTTTCGAAAGTCGTCATTGATCATACGAAACAGTATGAGGCAGATACGATTCGAAACGCAGCGTAAAAAATGAACGATCCTTCTCACTAGCGGAGAAGGATTGTTCATTTTTGGAGGGAATGTTTTTTCAGACACGCGGTAGGTTCGAGATTATTTAAGGTTTCGTCGAGCGTTTTCTACTATAGACGACTAGCGTCATCAAAAAGACGATACTGAGCGTCACGAGTACGGTCAACGAAGCCGTATTGAAATGAAGCACTTCAAGCAGCACGCTTAAGGCCACGGTCAGATAGAAGATTCCCAAATATTTTTTGACGAATGGACTTTCAAAATGAGCTAATTGTTTCGCGCCGATTGGCGCACCGAGTAATGCGCCGATGATCAACATGATGCCAACGAGAAGGTCCACATCGGTACTTGCAACTGTATAGTTGACGAGTCCGGACAAAACGATTAATAAAGCGGAGGCGATACTTGTCCCAACCGCACGTTTGAGTTCATACCCGGCAATCCCGACGAGCAACGGAGTGATGATGAATCCACCACTGACTCCTAATAAAGACGAGATGAATCCAGCAAATAAACCGATGAAGCCGAGGGCAAGGTAACGATTTTTCCAACCGGTCTGTGTATCATCAGTGGACTTCGGACGTAAAAACTTATTAGCGAAGTATAACAACAGTCCGATGTAAACCACTGAAATGACGAGATGCGCCCCATTGACCTCCTCCAATCGAAGGACGATGGGTGTAGCAATCGTCGAACCGAGGATTCCTACGGTACCGACGACGAGGCTATCCTGCCAAACGACATTTTTCAAACGAAGATGGGATAGCGTCCCCGAAACCGTCGAACCAAGTGTCAACATCAAGCTTGTCGCAATGGCGACACTTGGTGCAAAACCGAGAATCAACAATAACGGAGTCAGAATGATGCCACCACCGATTCCGAAAAAACCGGAAATGATACCAATAAAAAAGCCAAGCGGTAAAAAATAATAAAACTCCATCTAGGACAGTCCTTTCACAATCTATCATACGATAAGTATGGCAAGCTACTCACAAAATGTAAAAGGGAACGGCTCCTTCAAGGGGGTTGAAGGAGCCGTTAAGGGGATTATTCTTTTGATACGGCGACTTCAATCGCTGTATCGATACCGGTATTGGCTTTGACCAAAATACGTTCGAAGTTACCGGCGACTTCGTCCGATTTCGTAACAATCGTCCCGATGATCGCACCTAGAAAACCAAGTGGAATCGAGACGATTCCCGGATTCGACAGCGGGAACAAGGCTTCCCCGACGAATAAGGCTGAACCGTCGACTGCCCAGATATTAGGACTGAGCGCAACGAGAAGCAGTGAAGAAAAAAGACCGACGACCATACCCGTGACAGCTCCGCCAGTATTGAAACGGCGCCAGAAAATCGTCAGCAGGATGACGGGAAGATTGGCACTTGCCGCAACTGCAAAGGCAAGTGAGACTAAAAATGCGACGTTCATCGATTGAGCGAATAAAGCCAACACCATCGAAACGAGTGCGACGGCAATCGAGGCAAGACGGGCGGCCGTCATTTGTTCCTTTTCCGTCGCTTGTCCTTTACGCAGAATATGACTGTAGAAGTCATGGGCAAACGCGGAAGCGGCCGATAACACAAGTCCGGCGACGACGGCAAGGATCGTCGCAAAGGCTACAGCTGCAACGAAGGCGAAGAGTAAGTCGCCACCGAGTGCTTGAGCAAGCAATGGGGCTGCCATGTTACCGGCAGCGTTCGCAGCAATGATATCGTCTGAACCCACGAAGGCAGCAGCACCAAATCCAAGGAAAATCGTTAAAATATAAAACGCACCGATGATCCATGTTGCATAAACAACGGATTTACGGGCAGTTGGTGCATCCTTGACGGTGAAAAAACGAATTAAGATATGCGGTAGTCCGGCCGTTCCGAGGACAAGTGCCAAGTTCAAGGAAATCGTATCGAGCGGCAACTTAAACTTATTCCCTGGATTCAAGAACGAATCACCGAGTGGTGTCGCTTGTTTGACTTCGGAAAACATCTTCATGATGGAAAAATCAAACTTCGCAAACACCATAAAGGAGATGACGGCTGTTCCGGCCATCAAGAGCACAGCTTTGATGATCTGTACCCATGACGTTGCGGTCATGCCGCCAAAAACAACATACACGGTCATCAAAATACCGACGATGATGACGCTGGTCGTATAGGGAATTCCGAGTAACAACTCAATCAAGGCACCGGCTCCTACAAGCTGAGCAATCATGTAGAAAATCGAGATGACAATCGAGTTCATCGCTGCGACCCCACGAACTTTCGAAGCATTAAAGCGAGCTGCGATCATATCTGCCATCGTGTATTTCCCTAAGTTGCGCAACGGTTCGGCGACAAGATAAAGAACAACGAGATAGGCAACGAGAAAACCAATCGAATAAAAGAATCCGTCAAAACCAGCCAAGGCAATCATTCCGGCGATTCCGAGGAAGGAAGCAGCAGACATGTAGTCGCCGGCAATGGCCATTCCGTTTTGTGCCCCTGTCAATCCGCCGTCCGCGGTGTAGAAATCGTTCGCTGTCTTCGTTTTACGGGCAGCAAAATATGTAATGACGAGTGTCAACCCGACAATCGCAGCGAATAGGGCGACAGCTGTATAATTCATCGTGACTCCTCCTTGATCTGTTCGACCAATCGATCAAACGAACGGGCTTTTTTGTTGTAAAGGGTACAAAACGTCCATGTCATGATGAATTGAAGGAATGCAAACAACCAAGCTCCGGTGATATCGCCAAGCAACGGCCGGTTCAAGAAGGTGAAATAGCTAGTCAGGATGGGAAGCGTAAAATAGAAGATAAGACAAAATAAGATGGCAGGCACGATGAAGCTGTTTTTTTCGTGCATCAATTGTTTAAATGATGCACTTTCAGCGATCGCCTCAGCGGAACGTGTCGTTTCGGTCTTTGTTGTTTCAGATACCTGGTGCATGATGGCCTCCTTCAGAAATGAATTTAAATTCATTATAAAGACACTTCTTTTGGAAAATCCATCCTAATTTAGAAGAGAGAAATAATGATATTATACTAATATTGGTCTTACCAATAAAATGTAAACGTTTACAATGTTGAACAAAGTGTGAACATTATTTCGGAAAAATATTAGAACGGAAAAATGATTCAAAAGTCCTGTTTGGAAAAATGAAGTGAAACGACAGAATGAAACGATAAATCGGATAAGCAAAAGACACACCCTGATGAAGAGTGTGCCGATGATTGATCAAATCATTTGTTATTGTGCTCGATTTCTTGTTCAAGATCACGTAATGCCTTAGAGCGTCGTGCGAGAGCGCGGCGCTTGATGATTTCTTCGACCCCGCGGCTGACACCCCATATAGCGAGTAAAATCAAAAACAGGAAGACGAGTCGGATCGGTCGCTCTAAAAAGGTTGACCACTCTTTACCGATCAAGGAGAAGATGATGACGACAATCAACCGCCCTGCTCCAGCTGCAATCAAATAAGTTCGAAGGGATAACTGGATCATCGCAGAAATGGACGTGATGATGAATGCTGGCATAAACGGGAGCGAAAAGAAAAAACCAAGTGAAATCGGGCTCATATGACGGACGCGTTCAATCCAGTGTTGTGCAGCTGTATGCTGTTCAAGCCACCGGGTAACGGGGCGGCGAAATAAATAACGGATACAAGCAAAGACGACAAGTGAACCGAGCATACTTCCGGCCCACGAGACGAGTACACCCATCCAGAATCCATAGGTCGCTGCATTGGCAGAAATGATGAGAACTAATGGGAGGAACGGAAACAACGATTCAAGAAAAGGAGCGATTAACCCGGTCGAAGCACCACCCGGAAGATCCTGAAGAAACGTAATCATCTGTTCGATCCACTGACGGACGGTTTGGAGCATTCGGAATCCTCCTTACAAAATAAACTGCTAATTTCTATTTTAACTCTTTACTCATCAGAAAGGAAAAACTTTATCGTGTCGTCCGCTGAACTGGCAATTGTACAATTCAAATGAAGTTGGTATTATACTTAAATGGGTGCGTTTTGCAGGCGTTCCCAGCTAGCTAATAGCTATGACGCTTCGTTCGCCAACGTTCGTTTTACTGCAAAAAACTGACATGGGGGCCAATGAGGATTATGAAACCTTATCGCGTACTATTATTTTATAAGTATGTTCCGATTGAAAATGCGGAACAATTAACAAAAGAGCACCTTGCTTACTGCAAAGAGCTCGGCATCAAAGGAAGAATCTTGATCGCACCAGAAGGCATCAATGGCACGTTGTCTGGGACTGTCGAGCAGACAGAACAGTACATGCAAGACTTACTTGCTGACCCACGGTTTAGTGACATCGAGTTCAAAATCGATGAGGTCGACGAGCACACCTTCAAAAAAATCTTTGTCCGGTACAAAAGCGAACTCGTGACATGGCGCTTTGAAGATGAATTCAACGTGCCGGAAGAACACGCGACGTATCTTGAACCAACTGAGTGGAAAGATATGATGCAAAACGAAGATGTGGTCATTCTTGATGTTCGAAACAACTATGAATACGATCTCGGTCATTTTAAAAATGCGGTCAAAGTAGATGTGGATGCGTCACGTGAATTTCCACAATGGCTCGACGAAAATGAACACCTGTTTGAAGGGAAAAAAGTCCTGACGTATTGCACGGGCGGCGTCCGTTGTGAAAAATTCACGGCTTATTTCCGGAGACGTCAAAACAGCGACGACATCTTCCACTTAAAAGGTGGCGTCGTCATGTACGGGAAAGACGAAGCAACGCGTGGAGAAGACTGGGAAGGCGAACTGTATGTGTTTGATGAACGGGTACAAGTACCTGTCAATGAAGTCAATCCAACCGTCGTCTCAACATGTTACTACTGCGGGAAAGACGAGACACGTTATGTGAACTGTGCGAACCCGGAATGTAATCGTCAGCACTTCTGCTGTGAAGAGTGTGAACCGAAAGTCATGCGCTCTTGTTCAGATGAATGCCGGGAACATCCACGGAATCGCTACGTAAAAGAACAGATGGAAGAACTCGTCAACTAAGTGGTACGTCATCAAAACAGACTGTCCGGACCCCACGGGGTACAGGCAGTCTGTTTGTCGTTTAGGAAGAAAATAAGAACCGGAGTATATCTGGCATTCGTTTTGCCCATTCCGTTTCATGATGGACGGCGTCTGGGATGACTTCATATCTCGCCGTATCTACTTTTCGCCGAACAGCCTGAGCAAGCACGTCATTTGTGTGTAAATAATCGATTTCGGTCATCGGTCCGCTGATTTCTTTTGTTCCGACATCCATATAACAACGATGTTGCTCCGACAAATTTGGACTACGTTCGATGAATTCAAGAAGGGATGAAAAATTAGCCCATCCGGCAGTCGAGAGAGCCGCGACACGTGTAATGATTTCCGGATAAGCGAACAAACCATAAAGCGAAATGACCCCGCCCATCGAACTGCCGATCATGGTCGTATCCGTCGGAACAGTAGCGTAGTGTTCGTCGATATAAGGTTTTAGTTCGTGAACGATCCAGTCCATGTATCGTTTGCCGTGTCCTCCGATTGTTGTCCGGTGTGAAGGATAGGCGGTGCGCATCAATAAGGCTTCGTCGGTCCAAGGTGCATATTCGTCGTAGCGGTCCATCGCGTCATCCGGGCTATCGATGGCGACGATCATCGCATGGAGCTTCACGGTGTGCAAGGCGTGATGTACTTCCCAACCTTTTCCGAACGAAGCCGTTTCGCCGCTGAAGACATTTTGCCCATCATGCATATAGATGACCGGAAGTGCTTCGTCAGCCGGCAGCTCTGTCGGGCGATAAATCCGAATTGTCCGTGGGAGCTCAAGTGTCGGGAGTGTGCGTTCAATTTCAATGATTGACAAAGTGTTCACGACCTTTCAGAGATTCGCGTAATGTGCAGTACAGTTTCGACCATTGTGTTTTCCACCTACATAAAGAGCGTGATCTGCCTGACGGAGTGATTCTTCAAAGGAACGTTCATAGGGCTGGTTGACCGTATCGACACCGAGACTGATTGTAATCGATAGACGGTTCCCCTCGACGACGAAAGGTCGATCAAGGACAGCATGCCGAACTTGTTCTGCTAAGTCAATCGCCTGATTTTGCGGACAATGAGGAATCAATAAGACAAATTCTTCACCACCATAGCGGGCAGCGAACATCGTCGGCTGTTTTTGCTGTAAGGATAAAATGCGCCGGCCGAGTTCGCGTAAGACCAAATCACCCACTTTATGACCATACGTATCATTCACATACTTAAAATGATCGATGTCAAACAAGATAATCGATAACGGATAATGAGCAGCAGCAAATTGATGCGCTCCTTCTTCATAAAAAGCCCGGCTGTTAGCGAGTTCCGTTAAAGCATCCGTCCGGCTTTCGGCATACAGTTGATACGTTTCCTGTGAACGATGCAACACACGGCAAAAGATACGGAGTAGGCGTGCCAGTTCATCGGCGTTCGTTTCATCATATGCATCTGCTATTTGATGGAACAAAACGATCGAGACATCAACATCCTCGCTTGTGATGGAAGGAATCGCAAGCATCGAGTGACGGTCGACCGGTAAGGCAATCTGAATATCCGTTCCCCAGTCAAATCGTAGACCGTGGATGATCGGGGTCTGCAATTGTTCCGCGGATAACGAGTGGAACAACGGAAGGACATCGATGACAGTTTTTGTCCGGATGTTATAGATGACTTGTTTACGTTGTTGCTGAATCGAGATCCATCCTTCTGAAAAATCAAGTAAATGAGGTAAATCAAGTAGTAACGAGTCGATGGTCTCGCGTTCGAAACGGGAAATCAGCAGATGTTCTTTGGCATCATCAAACCGTTTGGCATTTTCCATTGCTTCAAGCGTCACACCTCGTTGTTGCAACAAGCGTTTAAATAAAAGTAAGATCAGCGCCGAGACAGAGGCGGCGATGAGGGGATTCTCATCATAAAACCAGATTCCAAGAAAGGCGCACAGCATACTGATGCCGTAGACAAGTGTCTGTAAGCGAACGAGGCGAGTCCAGTCGTATTTTAAGAAGAGGACGCGGTTGACGAAACGGCACTGCACGTAAGAGACGGTCATGACGGTCGCCAAATAGCCTGAAAATGGAACTAAGGCTTCAGAGTACGTAAAACCGGTTCCAATCGGACCACCTAGTGCTAAATAGACCAGTGACGGACAAGCAAGATAAATGAGGTCAAACAAAACATTGATCGGATACAAATATAAAAATCGTTTTAAGCGGATTTCTTGCTTATGTGAGAAAAATTGAAAAATCAGAATGCCAATCTGACTGAGAAGGATGGATGGCAATAATCCGTAGTTGAGGAAGATGAATAAGATGATACCTTCTTGAAATGTATAATAAATGCCGCCGCGACGGACATTATCGAATTGAAACAAAATGATGAGTGCCAGTAGATAGACCGCATTTCCGAATGAGAGCGGAAAGTCGAGAAGTGTCGGGTACATTAGTAAAGTGAAGGTAAGGATAATCACGACGAGACACAAGACAAGCCAACCAGTGCGCGCCACTTTTTGATAGTAGACCATAGTGCGTCCCCTCCTTTAGCAGTCCTTTCCTACTTATACCCGTTTTGTGGAAAATATGATGATGGATTTACAAAAAAATAAGGTTGAGAGAATGAGAGGGATTGCGTATAATGTGAAAGATATCAACAATCGATGACGAAGAAAGTAACGGGATGATTTGATCAGCCAGCGAATCAGGGGATGGTGGAAGCCTGAATGAAACAAAAACCGTGAAACGCACTTCCGAGATGCTATCCGAATCAATCTGATCAGGCGTAGCCGGGGGCTCCCCGTTATCCCCAGTTAAAGTGGGTGTCACATGTTTGACACCAAGAAGAGTGGTACCGCGGTCATTCCGTCTCTTTGCGTGTTGCGCAAAGGGCGTTTTTTATTGGAAAAAATAAACTGTTGGAGGGAATAACATGAGTTATAAGCAACAATATGCGGAAGTATTGCACAGTGTGATTGGTGATGCTTTGTCGCAACAAGAGATTGAACAACTGATTGAACAACCGAAACATGAGGACCACGGAGATTTGGCCTTCCCTTGTTTCCAACTCGCTAAAGCATTCCGGAAAGCACCAATGATGATTGCGACGGAACTGGCTGGAAAAATCGATAATCCCTTATTCTCAAACGTCCAAGCAGCAGGACCATACGTCAACGTCTTCTTAAACCGGGAAATCGTTTCGCGTGAGATCATCAAACGTGTGTTAGACGAACAACAGGCATACGGCTCAAGTGAGTCGACCGGGAAAACGATCGTCACCGACTTCTCATCTCCGAATATCGCGAAGCCGTTTTCGATGGGGCATTTACGTTCGACGGTCATCGGAAATGCATTGAATCAAATTTCACGAAAAAAAGGATACGACGTCGTCGGAATCAATCACCTCGGAGACTGGGGAACACAGTTCGGCAAGCTGATGGTTGCTTACAACATGTGGGGCAAGGAAGAAGATGTCCGCGCTGAGCCGATCAAGGAATTACTCAAACTGTACGTTCGTTTCCACGAAGAGGCGGAAGAAAATCCGGCTTTAGAAGATGAAGGCCGTGCTTGGTTCAAAAAACTGGAACAGGGTGATGAACAAGCGACGGCACTTTGGACATGGTTCCGTGAAGTGTCGCTCGTCGAGTTCAACCGCGTCTATGAAATGCTTGGTGTCAGCTTCGACAGTTTGAATGGGGAAGCGTTCTACAATGATAAGATGCAGCACGTCATTGATCTGCTCGAAGAAAAAGAATTGTTAGTTGAATCAGAAGGCGCGATGGTTGTCGATCTCGAAGCAGAAGGGATGCCTCCGGCCTTGATCAAGAAAAAAGATGGTGCGACGTTGTACGCGACACGTGATTTAGCGGCTGCGGTCTACCGTCTTGAGACATACGGTTTTGAGCAAGCCTTTTATGTGGTCGGCGGCGAACAAGCCTTACACTTTAAACAATTGTTTGCGGTCTTGAAAAAACTTGGTTTTGAAAATGTCGACGGTATGCACCATGTACCGTTTGGTCTGATCATGAAGGATGGGAAAAAGATGTCGACGCGTAAGGGTCGGATTGTTCTTCTTGAAGAAGTGTTACAAGATGCGATCAATGTCGCGAAGCAAAACATTGCCGAGAAAAATCCAAACCTCGCAAATGCGGAACAGACGGCACGCGAAGTCGGTGTCGGCGCCGTCATTTTCCATGATTTAAAAAATGAGCGGATGAACAACATTGAATTTGATTTAGAACAAATGCTGAAATTTGAAGGAGAAACGGGTCCGTATGTCCAATATACGAATGCGCGGGCGAATTCATTACTTCGTAAAGGTGGATACGATGGATCGGCGTTTGTCGGAAGTGCAGATGATTACTCGTGGGGCGTCGTATCGATGCTGAACCAGTTCTCAACTGTGATCGACCGGGCGTTTACACGTCGCGAACCGTCGATCATCAGCCGGTATGTGCTTGATTTAGCCCAAAGTTTCAATAAATATTATGGACAAGTCCGTGTCCTAGAAGAAGATGCAGAAAAACAATCTCGCCTTGCACTTGTGAAATCGGTTACGATTGTATTGACGGAAGGATTACGCCTGCTTGGTGTCGGTGCTCCAGAAGAAATGTAATATAAATCAGATTAAAGATGGGGTTATTATATGAACAAAGAGACAATGGAACGGTTACAGCACGCATCTACACAAATGAATCAGGAAGACTTGGCTGCATCAGTTGCCTTCATCGCTGACTTCCACGGAAAAGTCGCCGCATGGCTTCCCGGTGAATCGGTCGATTTCGTGTTTGATTTCGTCACAGCACCAGGAGCGGATCAAATCGCTCCAATCAGTGGGGATGCACTCGAAACAAAAGGAAATTTTGAATTCTTCATGGTGAAAAAACAGACACGTAAAAAATTAGGTGAGCTGTTGGCATTATGGAAAGCACCACGCACAAAAGAGACGCTCAACCAAATCGATGCGATTGGTCTGAAGAAATGGTTGGCACGGAACGAGTTTCGCTCAGAAGATAAACCGTGGGATTACTTGAACCGTCTGCATGTCTTGTTGTTCCTTGATCAAATGACAACAGTCATCGATGATCATCAATTGACGACGTTGTATGAACAACTCGTCCGGAAAACGCCCGTTCCGACAAGCTTCGTTCGTCGCCAAGGTGAAGTCCGCCGTGTCGTGAATCAGTTTGCGGATAAAACAGAGTTCACACAAGTGGATTTAGTCCGTGCTTCACTCGTTCGTTATCTGTAACAGTCGTCGAGATACGAAACACACAACACCCCCCTGTTCTTTTCACGTGATGTGAGCAGAACAGGGGGGTGTTCGTCTAGAGACTTATCTCGTTTGATGGAACGTAATGGTTTCAGCCGTCGTATCATAAAGCAGCCACTCCCGCTCGACGAGAACCGGTCCAACGTTGATGGCATAGTATCCACGTTTAATGGAAATTGGAACACCAAGTTGAATCCTCAGCCGTTTTCCGTCTTTGAACAGTCCGCGGACATGACTATGACCGAAAAACAGCAGACGTTCTTTATAGTGAGACGTATCTGGTGTCAAATCGTAACTCCACTTCAATTGGTCACCATGAAGGAACAAGGCAGACTCCATTTGTTTGAGCCGGTCTGAGGAACGCAGTTGGTCAAGCGTACTTGACGCCTTAATCGGAATCAGCGACAGCAACCGTTCTTCTTGATTACCGAGCAAGGTCTCAAAAAATAATAACTTTAAAAAATCTGGATCGAGCGTCACGATCTGTTCGGTTTCTTCGAACGCGTATCGTTTCGCCCGTTTTTTCCCGATATGACATTCATGAACATCCCCGAGTGAGAAAACGATGGCTTGAGGGGCGATCTGCTGAATCGCCGTCAATACGGCGCGTGTATCGGATAATGAACTGTGCAAATCCGTAATGAGTGCATACTGCATGAGGCATCGCTCCCTTGTAATAAGAGTATACCCTGCGTCTGCTACATCTCATCCTATTTTCAATTAAGCAGGATCGACCGTGACACCACGTTCAGCGAAAACGACTTTGGCTACTTCAAGAGCATTCAAGACGCGTGGGAAACCTGTATAGGGAACAAGGTGCATGATGGCTTCGACGATTTCATTTCCAGTCAATCCAGCCGTCAGACCCGTATTGATATGAAGAGCAAGCTGCGGTTCTGTGCCTTGCGTGACGAGTGAAGCGATCGTGACGAGTGCACGGTCCCGGTTCACAAGACCATTTCGGCTATACACTTCGCCGTATGCGAAATCAGTGATCCATTCGCCGACAGCCGGTGCAATATCTTTTAAGGATTCGGCAATTTTTTCATGGGTTGATTGAGCAGAATTTGCATCTGTAAACTCGTTTAATTTCTTCATCCCGACTTCGTGTCGATTGTCTAAGTGTGTTGCCATAGTGTATAACTTCCTTTCTGTTGTAAACGATACAACTTATCTTAACGGAAGAAAAACCATGCTACAAATACATGGTTTTTATACATATCATTCATTTTTGGAATGAATTTCCTGGACGAATCGGATCCATTCGCGGGTGACATACGATTGATACCGACCGGTCGGAACGGCGACACCCAGTTGCCAAGGAACACGTACCGTTAATGGAATCGTCTTTACACCTTTGATCGTCATTTGTTGGGCAAGCGAGCGGGGAAGCAGTGTCACTGCATTTCCTTCCGCGACGAGTAGGCAAAGGAAGTCCCACTGTGAACTGACGTGTGCGATGTTCGGTTGAAAACCGGCTGCTTCACACGCCTGTAAAACGACATCATGGAGTGAAAACGTTTCATTAAACAAAACGAAAGGGAGGTCTGCCACTTGATCTAAGGACAGAATCGACTGACGCGCTAACGGATGTTGTTCGGGTAAAAACAAGTGAAGTTCTTCTTCGATAAACGGAAAGACGGTCAAATGTTCGTCAGCAGGAAAAACCGTCGCAATCAAATCGACCTCTCCGGCAACGACGGCTTTTTCGAGCGCATGTCCTCCGGCTTCCGTTATCTCGATCGCAATCATCGGATACCGTTCCTTGAACTGACGTAAGAGACGTGGAAAAAATAGCGATCCAATCAAAGGTGGGACACCAATCCGAATCGTACCTTTCGTCAAGTGCATGACGTCATAGAGATGGGAGGGTAAGTCGGCCAATTGATTTAAGATCTTTTCGCCTTCTGTCAGTAAGGTTGCGCCGGCATCGGTCAAAACGATTTGCCGCTTGCTCCGGTCAAACAGTTCGATATCCAGTTCTTCTTCTAAATGGCGGACCATCTTGCTGAGTGTCGGCTGAGTCACATGGAGATGGTCGGCCGCCTTCGTAAAACTTTTAAATCGGGCGACTTCCGTAAAATATTCAAGTTGGCGAAAATCCATCCTCTTCACTCCTATTCATTCAGGTTATATATATCATAACAAGTATTCATTTTTATTATTCATTGCCTAAGCGTACAGTAAAAGAAACAAACGAGCAAAGAGGAGTAGATGAAGATGAAACAACTTGAAGGAAAAGTAGCCTTGATTACCGGAGCAGCAAGTGGGATCGGTCTTGAAATTGCGGAAGAATTTGCCCAAGAAGGCGCAAAAGTCGTCATCGTCGATTTACAGGAAAACGCAGCGAAACAAGCGGCGGAGGCACTTCAAAGTAAAGGATTCGAAGCTTTTGCGGTAGCGGGGGACGTGACGAGTGAAGCAGCCATCAAGTCGAGCATCGAACAGACGATGACACATTACGGACGCATCGATATCGTCATCAACAATGCCGGTATGCAACATGTCTCACCGATCGAAGAGTTCTCGACCGAAAAATTCGATTTACTGCAAAGCATCATGTTACGGGCACCGTTCCTGTATACAAAATATGTTTTCCCGATCATGAAAAAACAAGGATTTGGTCGAATCTTAAATATGTCATCGATTAATGGATTGATCGGATTTGCCGGTAAAGCCGCTTATAACAGTGCAAAACACGGCGTCATCGGTTTGACGAAAGTCGCAGCACTTGAAGGTGCGACGTCTGGCATTACCGTCAATGCGATTTGTCCGGGGTATGTCGATACACCACTCGTCCAAAAACAATTGTCTTCTCTCGCAGAGACACGGAATGTGCCACTCGACCGTGTACTCGAAGAAGTCATCTATCCATTGGTGCCGCAACACCGTTTACTTCAAGTAAAAGAAATCGCAGACTATGCGATCTTCTTAGCAAGTGATAAAGCAGCAGGTGTGACCGGTCAAGCCGTTGTGCTTGATGGTGGGTATACGGCTCAATAAGCACAAAAAAGTCCCTTTTCTCCAGCTCGGAGAAAGGGGATTTTTGTAGTTAACGGAAGTTGATGAACTGGACGTCAACCGATAACGATAATTCACGGACGATTTGCATGACTTGTTGCAGGTCATCACGTGATTTGGCCGTGACACGGATTTGATCGTCTTGAATCTGTGTTTTGACTTTGAGTTTCGATTCCTTGACGGCGTTGTTGATTTTTTTCGCATCATCGCGGTCGATCCCGCTTTTGAGGATGACACGTTGACGAACGGTATTACCGGCGGCCTGTTCGACCTTTTCATACTGCAGGTTTTTTGTCGGGACTTCACGTTTGATGAGTTTTGCTGTCAAAACGTCTTTGACTTGATCGAGTTTGAAGTTGTCATCCGAGATGAGGATCAAATCCTCTTTCTCCAGTTTCATATCACTTTTCGAGCCTTTAAAGTCAAAGCGGTTCGTGATTTCCTTTAAAGCGACTTGCATCGCATTTTTGACTTCCTCGATGTTGATTTGTGACACGATGTCGAATGAATTATCTTTTGCTGCCATTTAAATCTCCCCTTTCGTTCCACAACCATTTTAGCATATTTGTCCGGAAATGCTCTGTCTTCTCAATGAAGTTACATGAAAAGAACGACAAAGGTAGACAGTCGAAACGTTCACCCGTGTGAAATTTTGCTATAATAAAAACCATGAAATGAAAGGGGTGCATGGCTTTGAAACAAACAGCAGATATGTTGACGCTCACACCAGAAGAGTTGGATGAGCGATATGCCTATAAAGGATCGGATTTAGGAGCGACGTTTGACGAGACGACGATACG
Source organism: Exiguobacterium sp. KRL4 (assembly GCF_001870785.1). GTDB lineage: Bacteria > Bacillota > Bacilli > Exiguobacteriales > Exiguobacteriaceae > Exiguobacterium_A. Next base: position 51,665 of record NZ_MOLV01000005.1, on the reverse strand, counting down.
GGTTCGCCTGTGGGCACCGACGGCAGAACGTGTTGCGATTCGACTGTACCGGACATTACGGGCAAGAAAAGTCGAAGAAATCGAACTGACGCCAGATACGAAAGGGACATTCGTCGTTGAACTGAATCGTGCTGTGTATGAAGGTTACTTTTATACGTTTCAAGCCAGCATCAACGGACAAAAGGTCGAAGCAGTGGATCCCTACGCAAAAGCAGTCGGGACGAATGGCAAACGGGGGGCATTAATCGATCCGTCCACGATACAACCGGACCGTTGGATTGAAGAACGCCCGTTGTTCCATTCCTCACAAGATGCGGTCATCTATGAACTACATGTCCGAGACGCGACAAGCCATCCGGCGAGTGGTGTCATCGAACGAGGCACGTTCCGCGGATTGACGGAGGCAGGCACACGGACGCCGACTGGTGGCTTGACCGGTCTCGATTATTTAGCAGACCTTGGAGTGACCCATGTCCAACTCCTGCCGATCTATGATTTTGGTTCAGTGAATGAATCGGTCACGAATGATCCGGACAACTACAATTGGGGATATGATCCGGTCAATTATTTTGCGCCGGAAGGTTCGTATGCGTCGAACGCGGACGATCCGACAGTCCGGATCCGCGAGCTGAAAGCTTTGATTCAGGCCTTGCATGACCGGGGGATCCGTGTCGTGATGGATGTCGTCTTTAATCATGTGTATGACGCGGAAACGGCACCGCTTGGTCAGTTCGTGCCCGGCTACTTTTACCGCCACGAAGCAGATGGTACGCTGTCGAACGGCAGTTTTTGTGAAAATGACACGGCATCAGAACGTTTCATGATGCGGAAGTTCATCCTCGATTGCGTGACCTATTGGGCAAAGGAATATCACCTCGACGGATTCCGATTTGATTTGATGGGGTTACACGATGTCGAGACGATGAATCAAGTGCGTCACGCGCTCGATCGTGTTGATCCTTCGATTTTGATCATCGGTGAAGGGTGGGATCTTGATACGCCACTAGCGCCGGAAAACAAAGCCAATTACTTTAATGCACCACAGATGCCGGGAATCGCTCACTTCAACAACGGATTACGTGACGGGATCAAAGGAGATGTCCAAACACCGACGGATCGCGGATTCATCAGCGGTGCTTTCGAGCGGACAAATGAGGTCAAACGGGGAATCGCTGGTAACGTATCTTCACAAGGATTCGCGGATGAACCGAATCAAGTCGTTTCTTACGTCGAAGCACACGATGATTTAACGATTTGGGATAAACTGTCGGTATCACGCCCGGAAGATACGGATGAGATTCGCAGGAAGCGACAGATGCTCGCGAATGCCATCATCTTGACAGGACAAGGCATTCCATTTTTACATGCAGGACAAGAATTTTTCCGGACGAAAAACGGGATTCGCGACAGCTTCAATGCGGGTGAAGTCGTGAATCGACTGGATTACGAACGGGCAGATCAATTCCGTTATAGTGTCGAATACGTCAAAGGATTGATCGCATTGCGTCGTCAATATCCGATGTTCCGGTTAGAAAACACCGCGATGATCCGTAAACATCTCCGTTTCCTTGAAGAGGGAGAAGGCATCATCGCCTACGAACTGAAACGGACGTATGAAGGATATGTCGAGCGGCAACGTGTTTATCACAATGCAACAGAGCAGGATGTGACAATCACGTTACCGAGCGGAGAATTTGAAGTCCTCGTCGAAGAAGGTATTGTGAAGATCCACGCACCCCGTCTGCATGAAGAAAAAGAAATCGTCGTCAAAGCGTTGACGACGACGGTGATTGCAGAACGGAAGTCGGACTATAAGAAGTACGCGGTCGCAGGTGGAGCCGCGCTGACGGTTCTTGGTTTATTGTATGCAGCGAGTAAACGACGAAAGAAACAAAACTAAACAAAGCATAATCTGTTTGAGAAAAATGGGATGCTGGGGAAATCGAGGTTCACTTTAAGTGAGCTTCGATTTTTTTGTTGAAATGTATAAGTGGATGAAAAGCATGACAGTCGTGTTGCGGTGTCATCGGATTGACTTAATGATTTTAAGTGATTTCTGTTTCATTTTAGTACTTCGGGGAACATACTGTAAAAGTAGTATTTAGAGTGTTGGTTTCTGAAAGGATGTACGTCTTATATGTTTGGTTTTAATGATATCTGGAAATTTTTCTTCTCGTTTTTTCTGTTATTACCGATTGTCACATTGATCCATGAGATGGGGCATTACTTTTTTGCACGTTTGTTTGGCGGTAACATGGAAATCAATATCGGATCCGGAAAATCCTTGTTACGGGTCGGACCGATCCGTCTGAATCGTGTCTACTTTTGGGACGGATGGTGCCAGTATGAGGCGCTTCGTCATGAAAATAAATTTACGAACATTACCGTTTATGCCGGTGGTGCGATTTTTAACTTAATCAGTATTTTAGTAATCAATGGTCTGATTTATGCCGGTGTGTTCGAGGCTTCGATTTTTACGTATCAATTTGCGTACTTCTCGTTTTACTTTATCTTCTTTTCGCTGTTCCCGATTGATCATCCAAACGGATATCCGAGTGATGGGAAAGCAATCGTCAACGTCTTCCGTTACGGAAAATCGAAGTACAATCCACAAGCTTAATCGGATGAATAGCAAATGCCCTTCTTTTCAAGCGATGATCGCAAGAGAGAAGGGCATTTTTTAGTCATAGTTCTTTTGAAGGTGGTGTTTCCTCTTCAGTGGATGATTTAGATTGTTCACTTTCTAATTCGACCAGTTTTTGAATCAGGATGTGTCGTGGCATGTGCATCAACTGTTCGAGTGGCACATTAAGACGTTTTGAAAGTTCGACAGCGGTATCTGCTGATAGTTGTAGGGGTTTCATGATAAAGGTTCCTCCTTTTGGTTTAGTTTTAGTATACAGGACGTGCTCGCCGAGCGCATCGACAGTAGCTAGAAACAGCGAAGGTTGATACCGTAAGAAGTAGGAAGTGATGCGTATGTATAAACCAGCCGCTGAGCTGTTGCTCCATGAGTCTGTTTCACTATTCGATCGGTGTGGTGATGATCTGATTTTATATCGAGATCAAGGCGGATTTACGAAATGTGATTCAGACTTGAGAATACGATGGGAAACAGCATGTGCGTATATTCCCTTTACTTGGTATTTTGAACCAGACGGATACCGTGTGTTCATCGTTTTTGAAGAAACATCAATCTTTGGTTTACTTGATTTAAGAGATGGATGTCTTCAGTATATGGATCGCCCCGCTATTTTTGCAGATGCGTGGTTCAGTAACCTGTATGAATGGCAAGATGACAGCATTTTTATATATTCAGCTGAGACCGATGTCGTGCGATATTGTTTTGAAAAACAGGAAGGGACGTTTTCAGATTATGATGAAGCTCCTTTACTGGGACGCCTGATTGAGCGTGGATATGATCCACGGTTTGCGTTTGAACGTCTGATTGTGCCAGGGACGATGATCTCCTATGACCTGACACAATCGAGATATGTCATTTGGGATGCCGTCACAGAACAAGAACAGATTATTCCGTTTTCGGAGTATGATGAATATTTGCTTGTGGACAGTCGGCAGCATCTCTTTTCAATTACGGATGCGACTCGCTTTTATCTATATGAAAAAGACCAACTGAAATTCAAATTTGATGGTTGTCAGTCATCGGTGTTGCTCAAGACGGTATTGTTAGATGAAGCAGCACAACGGCTTGCCATCGTCTCGACCTCGTCGAATTTCGGAAATACGTGGCTACAGATTTTTCAAAAGACGTAAACACATCCTTTGTCATACCAAAAGGATGTGTTTCTTGTACGCGAAAAGAGGGGAAGCGATGAACGATGGAACGGTTTGGCCGACAAGTAGTGCGTTTTCGAAAAAGTATCAGCGTGATCTGGTTGATCATCTTAATCGGACTTGGTTATTTTGCAGTGCAACTTCCGGATCAACTCAAAGGAAACGGCTTTACACGGGACGGTGAATTTCAGCAAGTGGAACGGGTATTGGAGCGTGAGTTCAATCAAGACCCCCATCAAATCATCGTGTTGTTTGAGGGAGAAGAGAAAGTAATCCGAGAAGACATGGAACGTCATGTCACGGCATTTCGAACGATTCAAGGGGTCGGACAGGTCGTTGGATTAAAGGAGAATCCGGACGCCTTGAAGGACGGGAAAGGATATGTATCGATTGGTATACCCAACATTGAACCATCGTGGGTGAACGCGGTGGAAGAAAAGCTTGATCCGCATGACGGCAGTTCAATCCGTCTGACCGGGGAACCGTTGATCGTCGATGATTTGAACACAGCTTCGAAAAATGATTTAGTCCGGGCTGAATTGATTGGTGTTCCAGCAGCACTCCTTGTGTTACTTGTTGTGTTCGGAACACCACTTGCTGCGATCTTACCGCTCATCATGGGACTCGTCACGTTTATCTTTGGTGCAGGAACACTTTATTTTATTGCCGGTCAACAGGAATTATCGATCTTTGTCTTAAATGCCGTCGCCATGATTTCCCTCGCACTGGGAATCGATTTTTCCTTGCTGTACGTCAATCGTTTTCGGGAAGAACGAGCAGGCGGACGGTCCATCACGACATCGGCGGAAGTGTCCGTTGCAACCGCCGGACGATCGATTTTATTTTCGGGGATTTGTGTATTCGTAGGTCTGGCCGGACTACTTGTGATTGATGTCGATGTTTTTCAAGCTGTCGCGATCGGAACGTTAGTTTCGGTGTTAGGGGCAGTCGTCAGTGCAGTCACATTACTTCCCGCCTTGCTGGCCCTTTTAGGTAAATGGCTGGAAAAAGGTCGGATTTTTAAAACGGATTCAGAACAAGGAGAAGTCAGATGGCGAAAGCTGGCCCGTTTCGTAATGAAGCGTCCCGTTGCGATTACCTTGTTTTCCTTACTCTTACTGTTACCTTGCTTAATCCCGCTCCGTGACCTGGAACTGAATATTCCACAAGCGAGTGCTTTACCAGAAGACTATGAATCGCGCCTTGCGTTCGAGGCTTGGGAAAAAACGTTTGGCAATGATGGGACAGATGCCGTTGTTTTGCTAAAAGCTGATTTTCAAACAGAACAAGGACTCGAGCAGCTGGAAGCGTTGACGACACGTCTGGAGGCAGACGAAGGCGTACGTGGTGTAGTATCGGCAACGTCACTCGCGGAAGCAAGCGGTCTGGATGTCTCCCAAATCGTCGCTAGTGATCAAGGGAAACAACAACTCGCTTCATTGGTCGCCTTCGACAGTGGAATCGCCCGGGTGAATGTCAATTTAACAGGGGATCCTGGAGATAAGACATCCCAAGCCTGGGTTCGCGAAATCCGCGAGCAAGGATATCAAGTCGGAGGGCCTGCTGCCTTTAATCAAGAAATTTATGATGAAATTTATTCGAAGATGCCACTCGCGCTTGGAATCGTCTTATTGGCAACATTCATCATCTTGTTGATTGCCTTTCAATCGATTCTGATTCCGATCAAAGCGATCCTGATGAATTTACTGAGCCTCGGAGCGACGTTTGGTCTACTTGTCATCATCTTCGAATCAGGTCTCGTGTTCCCGGCAGACACGATTGGGATTTTAACACCGGTCTTCATCTTCTCACTCGTGTTCGGTCTCTCGATGGATTACGAAGTCTTTCTCGTCTCGCGGATGGAGGAGTACTATGAAGAAACAGGCGATAATGATCTTGCGACGGAAATGGGACTGGCGAAGACAAGCAAAATCATCACATCTGCTGCCTTGATCATGATTGTCGTCACCGGGGCATTTGCCTTTACAGGAGTCAGTCCGATCAAGCAACTTGGCGTCGGCATCGCGCTTGCGATCTTCATCGATGCGACGATTGTCCGGATGTTCCTCGTTCCGGCGCTGATGAAACTTTTTGGACATTGGAACTGGTGGTGGCCGGGTGGACGGAGAAAACGTAAACATCGTATGGGATGATCTGGCTGAACATCGGCTAGGCACATCATTAGTCATTTGACGGAACACGGGCGTATACTGACGATATTCAAGTTAAGATTTCAGAGGAGGATATGCTTCAATGGCTAATGAAAAGATGTTTGATACGTTTACACTTCCAAACGGAGTGACACTAAAGAACCGGATCATGATGGCGCCGATGACAAACTACGCGGCGGAAGAAAACGGTGAAGTCTCGGAAGCGGAGCTTGCGTATTACGCAGCACGTTCAGGTGGAGTCGGTGCAGTCATCACAGCATGTGCCAACGTCACGGCAGACGGTCAAGGGTTCCCAAATGAATTTGGGGCAGAGCGCGATGAATTGATTCCGAGTCTAAGACGTCTCGCAACAACGATTCAAGATCAAGGCGCAAAAGCAATTCTGCAAATTTTCCATGCCGGTCGTATGGCACCACCAGAACTCGTTGGTGGACAAACGGTCAGTGCGAGCGCAGTGGCACCTGAACGTGAAGGGGCAATGACACCGCGTGCACTCGAAGCAGAAGAAGTCGAAGCCATCATCGAAGCGTTTGGTCAAGCAACACGCCGTGCGATGGAAGCCGGATTTGACGGAGTGGAGATTCATGGTGCGAACACGTACTTAATTCAACAATTCGTCTCGCCACACTCAAACCGTCGTGACGACAAGTGGGGTGGAAGTCTCGAAAAACGTCTTGCTTTCCCACTCGCAGTCGTCGATGCGGTCGAATCTGTCGCGAAACAAGATCCGTCGTTCATCGTCGGTTACCGCTTCTCACCAGAAGAAGTCGAAAACCCAGGGATTACACTAGAGGACACGATGCAACTCGTCGATGCACTTGCGAAAAAGGACCTCGACTACTTGCATGTGTCGGTCATGGACTTCTTTGCTGGATCGATTCGTGATCAAAACGAAACCCGTTCGCCGATCAGCCTTGTGCAAGAGCGTGTCGGACAACAGGTTCCTGTCATCGGTGTCGGTTCACTCCACACACTGGAAGAAGTCGAGCGTTCGCTTGAAGTCGTGCCACTCGTCGCCCTTGGTCGTGAGTTGATCATGGAACCGAAATGGGTCGAAAAAGTCGAAGCAGGCGAAATGGATTCAATCCGGACTGAACTTGATCCGTCGACACAAGCAGAACTTGTCGTACCGGATGCACTCTGGGCTGGAATTACAGGTCGTCCAGGCTGGTTCCCGATCAAACAAACCACGAAATAAACGATAAAAAGACTAAAAAAGTCGACTTAAAAGGTGGCAGATTTCAAATCTGCCACCTCAGACTGAAGACAAAAAACGATTTTTCTCTTAAACGAGAAAAATCGTTTTTTTGTTCGCCTCGAATCGTTTTCCTGGGACAAGCATCGCTTCACTGCAGGGTTGCTCCTGCTTGTTTTTCCCTAGGAAGCGATTTCGAGCGAACAAACGCTTCTTTCCTGTAGGAGTCGTCGCGTGAGGATATAAGTCATCCCAGAGTAAAAAACTTTATTAGTAGGCGACTTCGCCCATCCGGACACCACAAAAGCGGTGCAGTTCGACTGGATGTTCGATATTTGTCCGGTCAAACATATCCTGTAGCAACAAGGCACAGATGTAAGCATCTTCTTTGGCATCATGGTGCTTAAACGAGACATTTAAAAACTCCGCCATCGTATTTAACTTGTGGTTCGGCAACCACGGATACAGTTTCCGTGATAACTTGACCGTACAGCCGTACTGAAAAGACGGCATTTGATACAAGTCATACTTTTGAATCGCTTTTTGGAGTGCACCCATGTCGAATGCCGCATTATGAGCGACGATGAGTTCTGCATTTTCGATCAATTCAAATAAGCCGTGTGTTGCCATTGCTTCCGGTAAGGCCGGCGCATCCCAGACGTCAATCGGGCGAATGCCGTGGACCCGGATGTTGCCGGCATCAAAATCTTCCTCCGGATTGATCAAGACTTGTTGGCTTGTTATAACTTTCCCCTCGGATAAAACAGACCATCCGAAGGCACAGATGCTGCGGCTGTTCCGGTTAGCCGTTTCAAAATCAATCGCGAGTGTATACGGTTGTGACATACCATCCCTCCTTTTTTAACAGCATACCGCATTATGCTTCGGAATGCATGTTCGCCTTTTGACGAACGTAAAAACAACCCGTCAACGTGTAGGTTAACGGGTTGTTGGTTATTTTGCTTGTACGGCTTTTGTTTCCGGTTCCGCGTATTCATCCGGTTTAAAGAGCAAGATCCGGTCACGATAGGCAAAGACGACAGCCGTCAAGACAGCCATCAAATCGGCAATCGGGAAAGCGAACCAGACGCCTTGAACTCCGAAAAAGATGGGCAAGATCAAGACGAGCGGAATCGTGTATAACGTTTGCCGAGAGAGGGACAGGAACAAGGCGACCCTTGCCTTGGCGAGCGATTGGTACATCCCGTTGATGATCATCTGAATGCCATAGACAAACGAAATCGCAAAAAGAATCCGCATCGCCGTCGAACCATCGTTAAGTAACGTCGTATCTTCCGTGAACATCCCGACCCAAAAACGAGGGAACAGTTGAATCAACAGCCAGAGCGTGATCGATAACGTCAAGCCGTAGCGGATTGCCAATTTGATGGCTTGTGACATCCGATCAAACTGTTTCGAACCAAAATTGTAGCCGACGATCGGTTGCATCCCTTGGACAATCCCCATGATCGGCATGCCGACCAGTGCCATGAATTTATTGATGACGGCAAATGTCGCAAGTTCCGTCGTCCCGCCATAACGCACCAACATATGATTGACCGTGATGAATAAAATGGACTGTGAAACTTGCATGATGAAAGAGGACGATCCGATTTGTCCCATCCGGACAACCAGTTTCGGATCAAAGCGGAATGCTTCTCGATTCAATATCAAACTCGTCTTTTTTGCTTTTGTGAAAAAGAACCGGAAAATCAGGATCGAACCGACGATTTGAGCGACGACCGTTCCAAGTGCCGCTCCTTGAATCCCCCAGTCGAGTCCGAAGATAAACAGCGGCGTCAAGACGATATTGATCGCGACCGTCGTCAGCATGACACGCATCTGATAACTAGCCCGACCTTCTGCCCGCAACATGGCGCTGGATGCCATCGTCAGCATGAAGAATGGGGAACCGAGTAACAGGACACGTAAGAAGTCGATGCTGTACGGCATGATTTCGGGTGTCGCTCCGAACAGACGCAACAACGGTTCGACGAAGATGAAGGCAGCCACAATCGCGAGCATACTGACGACGAAGACAACCATCAAGACGTTGGCATAGGCGCGACTCGCACCAGCCAGATTTTTTTGACCAAGCCGTTGTGAAGCAATTGCTGCCCCACCGATTCCGACCGAATTGGAGATCGCCATCAAGACGAGCTGGACGGGAAACGCAATTCCAACAGCCGCGACGGCAGCTGTCCCAATGCCTTGAGCCACAAAAATCGTATCGACGATATTGTAGAGGGCAGTTACGAGCATACCAATCATCGCCGGGAGCGACAGCCCGATCAGAAGTTTATTAATGGGTGCTTCTCCTAGTTGGGCCGTATTTTTATTCATCATATGAGGAGAGCCTCCTTTTTCTAAAACAGGTAGATTGATTTTCATTCAGATTAGTCGCTTCGCTGAACGGATGCAAGCAATCGAATCAGGCAATGTGCAAAATGATTTTTTTGATCGAAAAAAGCATCCCGTCCAAAACTGGAGGAATGCCTGTTTCACACGGTTGCATTTTAAGACGGAGTCGGAAGATATCCTTTTGAGTATTCGAAAGCAATGAAGAGAATCGCGCCAAGTGCCAGGTAAGCGACTAAGGTAATCGTCTGTTGTTTTTTCGGCATCTGATGATATTCGACCGATTTTTCAGCTTCGAGCAATGGTTCGATCCGTTGATCAAGCCGGCGTAATAACGCATCATAGTCGTTGGCGGAATCATATTGATAACGTAACAAGTCGTCAGCAGCACTTTTCGCTTCTTCCGGACTGGCGCTCCGTAAATCCTGGAGATCGTGCCGGAGTGACCAGGCGATCGGATCATAGGTCGAGACGGGATTATCGTCTGTTTGTTCAACAGATGGTTCGTCCGTTGTCTCGATTGCTGCAAGTTGTTCTTGCTCGACTTTTGCTTGAAGGACACGACTGCGGGCAGCACGATACAACATCAGGATGGATTTGTTGTCTTCATATTGTTTCGCGAAACGGTATCGTTTCCAGACGGCACTGCCGCCTAAGAAGGCGATGAGTAACAGGATGATGCTGAAATGCGTGATGCCGTAGGCAATCAGTGCAGCGAGACCCGCTACCCAGACGACGATCGGCAGACCGGCTAAAATCCGTCCACCGTCAAGCGGACTGACCGGCAACAGGTTGAACAGGTTTAACAAAGCCCCCAAGTGGAAGATGACGAGCCAAAACTCGTTCCCCGTCAACGCATAACCAATCAAAAGCGGAATCAGTGACAGTAATCCGGCAAGCGGACCTCCGTAGGCTAAAATCGCTTCTTGTTTTGGTGTCCGGAACGTATCCTTGATACCGATGACAGCACCCATGAACGGAACAAAAATCGCCGGTCCCGTCTTGAAGCCAAGCCGTTTGGCAGCCGCTAAGTGCCCCATCTCATGAATGAACAGGAGGTACAGCAAACCGACACCAAACCAGACGCCAAAAATTTGTGCATAAAACAATAACGAAATGCCGAACGAGATTAACGTTCCGCCAAATTTAGAGAACTTTAAGAGAGCGAGTAGGACTTTACCTTTCGAAAGCAAAAATGCACCTGCGACGGCTAGGCCTCCCCAGCGTTTTTTATCCATCGTTCATAACCTTCCTTCATCATCTGACTACTACCCCTAGTGTACGCTAAATGACAAAGGAAAGTTTCGTTTCAGGTGTCAATGGAACGTAATATAGAAACAACTTCCACCGCCAGAACGTGCTTCACTACCGACGGATAGATGATGGTGCTCCGCTAATGCAGCGGCGATCGAAAGTCCCAGACCGCTGCCGGAGCGATCCCGTGCTTCGTCGAGCCGGTAAAACCGATCGAACAGACGAGCGCGCTGCTCCACCGATAAGTTGGTTCCGTGATCGAGAACTTCGAGTCGTTCCGGTCGGAGAAGGAGTTCTGGATCTTTCGCGTATTTAATCGCATTGTCGATGAAAATCGTCAAAATCCGGACAAGTGCTTCGTTGTTCGCGATGACGGTACCGGTTGCATCAACTGGAATGTCAACCGCATACGCATGGTGCATCCGGTCAGCGACTTCCGTACCCAGTTGTTTGAGATCAATGGTTTCCGTCGTCGTTTCTCCGTATTCGAGCCGGGATAGTTCGAGCATCGGTTCAATCAGTCCGCTCCGCATCGTATGCGTTTCGTTCAGGATGTTACTGATTGACTCCTCGAGAACATCCGGATTCGTTTTCCCCCAGCGTTTTAGAAGCTTCGCATATCCTTCGATGACGGTCAGCGGCGTCTTCATCTCATGGGAGACGTCAGCGACGAACTGCCGTTGCTGTTCCATTGTTTGGTCGACCCGTCCGATCATCCGGTTAAAGACTTTTCCGAGCTGCCCGATTTCATCATTTTGTTGTTCGGGAACGGTCTCGAGTGTGCCCGAGTCAGAAATCCGTTCCATCGTCTGACTGAGTTGACGGAGGGGGCGTAACGTCTGATAGGCGATGAAGAAACTGCTGAGAAAGGCGATGATGAGAGCGATGACCAAGACGATCGAGAAGGCGAAGATCAAGGTCGAAACCGTTTCATCGACCGTGTCGTCTTCAAACAGATAGGTTTGATCCTCATGGACGATACCAAACCAATTGCCGGATTTAAACGGTTCGTCCCTTGTCGTCGGAATACCGGGAAGATCGCGTGCCCGGACATCACCGTTGACTGTCGCGGAATCATCATCCTCTTCATCGTTTGCGATGACCCAGCGTCCGTCGTTACGGGACAGAACGACGGAATCTTCATGCAACGTCAATAAGGCACGGGTCGAGGAATCATCCTCCATCAGCTCCTCGGCCTGTTCGAGTTGAGTGAAGCGGGATTCGATCAAGTGATCGCGCACGACATAGGTGACGACTAGAAAAGAGAACAGCAACAAGAGTGTCGTGAACAACGTCACCGATAACGCTAGTTTGGTTCGTAACTTCATCCCTTCTCCTCCCTTAAGACATAACCGATCCCACGAACCGTCTGGATCAAAGGCGATTGACTACGATCGATTTTTTTACGTAAATACCGAATGTAGACATCGACAATGTTCGTTTCCCCGAAATAATCATATCCCCAGACCCGATTGAGGATTTGCTCACGGGTCAAGACGTGTTCCTTGTTTTCCATCAGATAGGACAACAAATCGAATTCGCGTGGCGTCAAATCAAGTGGGGCGTCGTTGCGAAACGCTTCATGCCGGTCCAAATCTAATAAGACATCGGCATAATGAAGCTGATTGGTTTCGACGGCGGCACGTGTCGTCAAGCGGAGTAAGGCCCGGATACGTGCCAACAATTCTTCGATTTCAAACGGTTTCGTCACATAATCATTGGCGCCGAGATCAAGCCCTGCGACCTTGTCATACACTTCGCCTCGTGCCGTCAATAAGATGACGGGAACCGGATTGCCTTTTCCACGGAGCCGTCGAAGCACCTCGAAGCCGCTGAGCTCCGGCATCATCACGTCGAGTAGGACGAGATCGATGTCGTTCTCAGCAGCTACTAAGCCATCTTTACCGTTTGAGGCGACACGCGTCGCATATCCGGCATGGTTTAATTCCAGTTCAAGTAGTCGGGCGATTTTCGAATCGTCCTCGACGATTAAGATGGTCGGTGCCATAGAGTTCCTCCTTACGACTGTTCGTCGATTTCTGTCACTTGCTTCGATCCGTTCAACTCAAGTTCGACTTGTGAATCAATCTTTACATCATCATCCTGTTCCATGTTTTGTGCCCGTTCAAACGTCACATTTTTGCCGTTTTGTTCAATGACGACTTGTGTGTCCGTCACACGGATCAATGAACCGCGGATGTCTTGGTCTTCAGCCACATCGTCTTCTTGACGGCCATCGTTCCGGTCGTCCCGATCATCCGCATCTTCACGGTCGAGCTCCCGGACGAGACCGTTTTGAGTCAGTTCAAGTTTGACGGTATCACCGACTTGCGCTTGGTCGATCTCTGCTCGCTCGATGAAACGGTACGTTTGATCCGAACCATTCTGAGTCAAGACGATTTGTTCATTGGACAGTTCTTTGACGACACCGGTGACTTCATTGCGGTCAGCGTCGGATGAATCGTCATCTCGACCATCCCGATCATCTTCACGTTCGAGTTCCCGGACAAGACCGTCCTGATTGAGTTCAAGTTTAATCCAATCGCCGGCCGTAGCTTGTTCGATTTCGGCAGATGAGGCAAACGAATACGATTGATCCGTTCCATTTTGTGTGAGTGTCACCGATGTGTCGGATACTTCTTTTAACGTTCCTTCTATTTCTTGATCATCCCGAAATGCACTCGGAAGCGATTGCTTGACGTTACTTGAAACTTTTGTTGAAGCCGCTTCGACTTTTTGTTCAACTTGTTCTGAAGTCGTGACGCCTGAATTGATGAGAGAATGTCCCGGACCGGTGAACAGTAAGAAGGCGCCAGCCCCTGTCAAAACGGTTCCTGTGATGGCGATTGAAGCGAGACCGCGTTTTACAAAATTCTTTTTTGGTTTATCCGTACGTTTTTTGTTTGTCATGATGATTTCCTCCTCAGTAGTGGTAGCTGCTTTTCTTATTCTTAGAATAGCGCCCGCAAGTGAGAGGAGACTGAGGATTAGATTAAAATTTGATGAGAAATCAAATCAGTTTGATGAAACGGGCAGGATTCCCGCCGACGACAGTGTTCGGAGCGACATCTTTGACGACGACACTTCCGGCCGCGATGACGGCATTGTCCCCGATCGTCACACCTGGAGTGATGACGGCACGTCCGCCGATCCAGACGTTGTCTCCGATGACAACCGGCTTCCCGAATTCATAACCGCTGTTGCGTTCGACCGGATCTAACGGATGCGTCGCTGTATAAATGTGGACGCCCGGAGCAAGCATACAGTTGTCGCCAATCGTAATCGGACAAATGTCGAGCAGCACACAATCGTAATTGGCATAAAACCGGGCACCAAGCGTGATGTTGTAACCATAATCACATTTAAAAGAAGGTTCGATGTAAAAATCCGTTTGTTCCGTCCGTAAAAGTTGTTGCAGGAGAGATTTTCGGGCAGGCAATTCTTCGATGCTGAGTTGGTTAAATTGATGACAAAGCACCTGGGCCCGTTTCCGATCGGCCACGAGCTCCGCATCTCCTGCCAAATACAACTGACCTTGAATCATCTTTTCTTTTTCTGTCACATGAATCATCTCCTATCATATGTATACCTTCATTAGACTAAACCGGACGGGGAGAAGCAACTGATACCAAAAAAAAGCGATTTTGATGTCGCCATCAAAACCGCTTTTTACTCTAGCATTCAATTAAGCGAGTTCAATTCCGCCTGTGACACCATAAATTTGTGCCGTGACATAACTGGCATCATCTGAAGCGAGGAAGACATAGACGCTCGAAAGTTCGACCGGTTGCCCACTCCGTTTAAGCGGCGTGTCTTGACCGAATTCCGGAATGTTTTCGCTTGGTTGACCACCTGAGATTTGCAATGGTGTCCAGATTGGACCCGGTGCAACAGAATTGACGCGGATGCCTTTTGGCGCGACTTGTTTCGCAAGTCCTCGTGTAAAGCCGTTGATGGCAAATTTCGTTGACGCATAATCAAGCAGGTTCGCACTTGGGTTGTAGCCTTGAACCGAAGTCGTCGTGATGATCGATGCGCCTTCTTTTAACAGCGGAAGAGCAGCTTTAACGACCCAGAACAAAGAGAAAACGTTGATTTCATATGTTTTACGAAGTTGTTCCGTCGATAGGTCCATGATGTCCTCGACGGCTTGCTGTTTGCCGGCGACGAGTGCCAGAATATCAATTCCGCCAAGTGATTCGTGTGCTTCTTTGACGAGTTGTTGACAGAACGTTTCATCACTGAGGTCGCCCGCCAGTAAGTAAGCTTTTTGCCCGGCAGCTTCGACAAGTGCTTTGACTTCTTCAGCGTCTTGTTGTTCTTCCGGCAGATAATTGAGGAACACATCGGCACCTTCACGGGCATAAGCGATGGCAGCGGCACGGCCGATTCCGGAATCGCCTCCTGTAATCAAAGCTTTTTTACCTTTTAATTTACCGGATCCTTTGTAGCTTTCTTCACCACAATCGGGAACGGGTTCCATTTTTGCCTGGACAGCCGGCGCCTCCTGATATTGTTTCGGGAAGTCATCATTAAAATATTGTGTAAGTGGATTGTTAGACTGTGACATGAACTGATTCCTCCTAGGTAGTGGTTTGATTTGCATAAGAAGTATGTTCCCTGTCACTTCACGTCTAAACGTCAATTGATTAATCAAGTGAAGTTTTCTTCAAGTGGAGAAGTGCGCTCAATAAAGCTGTAGCAATAACTAACCGAAGCGGACAAAGAGCAAATAAAAAAATCGAAGTCCACATGTGTGAACTCCGATTTTGATTAAAGATGGGGTAGTTGACCGATCAGACACGTTCCGATGTCAGTTCTTTCATCCCTTGTAAAGCTGCTTGATTCAGTAAGTTCCATGGTTTGTTGTAGTGTGGTTGGAAGAAGAAGTCGACGAAAGCGAGTTCTTCAAGCGTCATCTCATTTTGAATCGCGACCGACAATGTATTCATCGCCTGGGTGAGGTCGACTTTTGAGATGATTTGTGCACCCACGACACGATGAGTCGTAGTTTCATACACAAGTTTCAGTTGGACATTTTCAGCTGTCGGCATGAACTCAGGACGGTAGGCATCTTGAACCGTCGTACTTGTCACTTCTAAACCGAAGAACGGGGCAGCATCTTCTGTCAGACCGGTCGAAGCAATGTTCAAGTCATACAACCGGAGACCGGACGTTCCTTGTGTGCCTTGGTAGCGGATCGTCGGAGCGAGTAAGTTTTTCCCGACGAGTGTTCCCATTCGGACAGCATTTGTGGCGAGCGGAATATAAGCGTGTGTCCGAGCCGGATTATAGTAGACGGCACAGCTGTCACCGGCAGCAAAGATGTTCGGATTGCTGGTCCGCATATAGTCGTCGACGATGATTGCTCCGTTCGGCAACATATCGATTTGTCCTTTTAACAGTTCCGTACTTGGTCGGAAGCCGACACAGAGAATGACGAGGTCCGTTTCGAACGTTCCTTTATCCGTGACGACTTGTGTGACATTACCGTCCACGCCGGTAAAGCTTTGAACGGTCTGGTTCAACTCGAGGTGAATGCCACGGTCTGTCAATTCACTTTCAATGATATCCGTGAATGAACGATCCAAGTATTTATTTAAAATCCGGTCGGCACTGTCGATGAACGTGACATCTTTGCCGTATGCTTCGAATGCTTCAACCAATTCAGCACCGATGTAACCGGCACCGACGACGGTAATCCGTTGGGCATCCGTTGCTTTTTTGATGATGGTTTGCGCGTGGTGATAGTTTTTGCAGAGCTCAATTTGATTCAGTTCAATCCCAGGCAACATCGGGATGATCGGCCATGAACCAGTCGTCATAATCAATTTATCGTACGTATCATGAACGGTTTCACCCGTTACGAGGTTTTTGGCAACAATCGTTTGATTCGTGCTGTCGATTTCGAGAACATCATGTTTTAAGCGCATCTCGGCACCAAGCTCAGCCAGTTCATCCGGTGAAGAATAAAACAGTGACTCCGCATGCTCGACGACACCACCGACATGAAGTGCAATTCCGCAAGAAAGGAATGAGACGTTATCGTTTCGTTCGTAAACGGTGATATCCAGTTGCTCGTGCTGTGAAGTCAATTCTTTAACTGCTGCTGTTCCCGCGTGTGTACAACCGATGACTGCTACTTTCATGAGTAAAGTCCCCTTTTTGTTTTGTTTGTGATAAATATCACATTCATTTGATATCCTTAGTGTATTACTTCACAATGTTGTTTTCAAGTAGTTTGTTCACCGTTGAGCATAATAATGTCCAAATTGTGAATGAGTGAGCAAATTGGATTTCGAGGAGCTATGATATAGATTGTTCATCTGTATCGTTTCTGTTAAAAACGTGTAAAACTGTTTTAGTTTCTGAAGTTCGGGTTATAATGAAACAGAGAACTAAACGAAAGGGTGGAAACCGATGGATACCGAGAGGATCGATCATCTATTCAGCTTACCTGATTTTTAGCAGTGCCAATCTTCATTGAACAGGAAGGTAATGGCTTGAAAAAAATCAGGGAGAGCGAAAATAGATGAATACCCAAACGGGACAACTACAATCTCTCCCATGGAAGATACGGGAGAGGACAATAACACATGAAACGAATCATAACCATCTTAAGTGGAACGCTACTTATGGCGTTCGGCTACTACACCTTGAATGAACAATTTGGATTAGCAGAAGGCGGATTTATCGGTCTGTCTTTACTTGGACGTTACTTTTTTGACATTAATCCATCGATTTCGATGATCGTACTCGACATTCCGTTTTTTATCGGAGCGTTATATTTTAAAGGAAAACGTTTTGTCAGTGAAGCACTCGTATCGGCAGGCGCATTGTCGCTGTTTTACGAAATGTGGTACCGACTGGATCTGTTTCATTTTCCGGAACAGGCATGGCCGGCAACACTGATCGCTGCTGTCGCCAGTGGAATTGTGACCGGCTATGGTCTTGGTCTCGTTCTGAAAAGTGGCGCGGCAACAGGAGGAGACGATTTGTTGTCGATGGGCCTTAGTAAACTGACCGGCTTATCAATCGGGACGATTTTATTTGGTCTTGATGCCATCGTCCTCGTTATCTCACTCGTCTATCTGCCGTTGAGTTTAACGTTGTATACATTGCTCGCAGTCGCAATTGCGGGACGTGTCGTTTCGGTCATGACACGCGAACCGGTCGTCGTACCGGTTCCAGTAGCTGAACTGAAATGAAATGAAACGAAGCAAAATCCTTCCTGACGACAGGAGGGATTTTGTTTTAGGATATAAAAGAGAAGAAAGGGGCAAAATCGATGATTAGACAAGCAACTGCCAATGACGCGGATCAAATCGCACCGTTGATTGAACAGGCGATTCATGAAATTGCTGAGACACTGACGGGAACACAGGAGAAGGAATTGATTTTGGAACGGCTCGCGCTGTTTGTTACGCAAACGGGAAACCGGCTCAGTCACGAGAATATTCTCGTCAAGGAGCTCGACGGGAATGTCGTTGGCATCGTCATCGCATACGCGGGAGTGGATGCGGCACAGTTGGATGATCCGATTAAACGTCAGCTGCTTGAGTGGACAGGACAAGAGGTGCAGATTGATCAGGAGACGGAAGGAAACGTCTTTTATCTGGATACGTTGTCGGTTGATGCAGCATATGGTGGAAAAGGAATTGGGTCTGAGCTGTTGCAGGCAGCGGCGGACGAAGGGGAGCGGCGTGGATTACGGGCGTTTACGTTAAATGCGGATCAGACGAATGCTGGTGCGCAACGCCTTTATCGGCGTCTTGGATTCGTCCCGGTCAAGAAGATTGAGATCAGCGGTGGACAATTTGATTATATGGAACGACCGTATTCAACTTGAATGACGAGGGAAGTACTTCGAATTCGTTTCAAGATTCGTTGATACGCAGACAAGACTTCGCTTTTTTTCGTCTTGTCTGCTTCTTAACGACGTTTCGTTAAGTTGTTAAGATCGACACACTAAGAATCTGGATTCAAAAAATCACTCGTTTCACGCGACTCCTACAGGAAAACGCATGGAAAAGAGTGATTTTTTTACGTTCAGCTTAATTATGAGGCGATGATTTGTGACTCGTTGGAGTCAACCGGATCCATCACTTTAAAAAACGTTGTAACAGAACGGATTCGACAGGCGTAATCTGCTCTTTCAAGCGGGAAGCTGCACACAGCCGTAAACAAGCCTCGAGTCCTGTCACTTTCCTGATGCGCTTAAAATAATAGACACGGTACAAATGACTGAGAACGAATCGGAAAATGCGTTCTGCCGGATTTCGTAAAGAGCTTCTTCCCCCATAACGGAACAATAAAAAAGTACGGGCGACGTCCATCAGTGGATTGCCGATGGAGGCATCCATCCAATCGATCAAATAGACATCTTCTTTAACAAGCAACAGGTTATACGGGTGAAAATCACCATGACATAAAGTATGTCCCGCTACAAGTGCAGTGTGAGCGAGATACCGTTCTTGAAGACGCGGTAACCCGTCGACGGATAACGTGTGGAGGTGCTGGTGTAAGGTGACCATGGTCGTCATGTAGCGGAGAATCCGAACTGGATGACGTTTCATCAAATCTCCGAGGGATTCCCCTTTCAAATACTCCATGCGAATGGAATGATCAACTTGATTATAGACACGAGGTGTCATCGGAAAGTGGTTCTGGATGGACAGATGATTTTGAAATTCCTGCTGGATCGCTGCATGCGGAACGTGTGCGTGAAACTGCTTTCGAACAATCGCCGCGGTTTCTTCTTGAATCGTTGCCGTGTTGCCGTTTCCAATGATATTCATCAAATCCGCTCCTTATCGTAAGATCATCCGGTACAGCCGTGCTTCCGCATCCTCCGGTTCGAACCGGGGATCACTCGTAAAGCTGAAAACTTCCGTCACTTCGATTGGTACATCTGTTGCCCGTAACCGTTCCAGCAATCGTCCGGTCAGGTAGACTTCCTGTGATTTTGGTTCCGCTCGCCATTTGCTGACAGATCCAATCGGGACGATGGTGGCGTCAGGACGTGTCATTAAAAACTGACGTTCTTCTTCATCCGTAAAGATGGTCGCGGACGCCGGTAAGGCGGTAATGGCTTCCGCCAGCTGAATCGTAGCCGTTTTAGTAGTCGCTTGTTGATACAAAGCGATACTTCCGATCACCAATTGAATACATAAAAACGGAACGAGCCAGCGGACCGACAGACGGCGGACGAGTAAAACCACAAGCAGTAAGACGAGTGGTAAGACATGCCGCGGTTTATCGATGTTTTGGGCAAACCAGCCCCAGAGAAAATAACCGGTTCCGGTAACACTCCACCAGAGAGGGAACGAACGGAAACGTTGGCAAAACAAGAACAATCCCGATCCGAGACCAATCCAAGTGGCAAATCCAAGACCATGCCAAACAATTTGTTTGAGCGTCAATCCAAGTCGTTCCAGCAGGGTGGCCTCATCCGTTTGTGCCGTGCCTCCCCAGTCCGAGAAATGACCTGTCACGAAGCTGAGTGACAATTGGGCAAAGGAAGCCGGTCCGCCGACAGAGAAGGCGACCGGTAACAGCCAGGCAAGTTGGGCGAGCAGCAGGACCGCGATTTCGGATACCACTTGCCAAGTGTCACGCCGCACTTGCCACAGTAAAAACAAGAGTACGATCCCAAACGGTGCATAGGATAAACGGGTGGCCATCAACAGTCCGAACAGGATGTACGGCAAAAGACGGAAATGATCCTGCCGTGCGCGTTCGACACTCCAGACAAACCAACAGAGGACACCGAGTGCGAGGCCGTCCGACATCCCGGTCGCGGATAAGACGACAAGGGAAGCCGTCGACACGACTGTAAAAGCGGCAAGCAACCGGACCGTATCGAAGGGATGTCGTTTGAATAAAAGATAGAGTGGGACAAGACCGCTTGCAAATCCAAGAGTCGAGACAACTCCAAGGGCACGGACAGGATCAAGCCCCAGTCGTGCGAGCCCCGTCGCAAGCAGAATGAAAAAAGGATAACCGGGGAAATGTGGCTGCAAATTCGCCAAATCATACTGTCCGACCGCCAATGTGAAGTTCGCGATATCGTAGCTGGCAACGTAAGGGCTGACCCAATAAAGGCGTCCTGCGAGACAACCGAGTATCAGAACGACACACATGAAAAAAAGCGATCGTCCACGTCGTTGTGGATGACCGCTTCGAACCGTCACGAGACCTCCTTCAGTTTCTTGACGGTTTTTGGCGCGCGATTTTGACGCATCAACATGAAACCGGCGAAAGCGAAGTATCCCCACCAAGCGAAAACTTGTTCGATGGACGGATTATGGCTGTAGCCGAACATCGCAGCCATGAATGTGCCGATTTGACCGCTGATCAACGTCGTGTTGCCCGTATCCCGCAAATACTGGACTTGATCGATATAGTGTTCCGGCATGAAGGCGACGATGTTGTAGAGGGCGGCCGGTGTGCCGTCCGCATTCGTCAACAGACTGCCGAGCAGACCAAGATCCTGGAACCGGCCAATCGTTTGAACGAGCATGCCGGCAGCAATGAACAGAATCAAGACGCCGGTCACTTGGAAAAAGCGTTTGACGGGAATCTTCATCGTTCCAGAGACGAATAAGTAACCGAAGATCAAGGCGAGCAGGAGACCGGAGACGGCACCATAACTCGTTAAGACCTTTTCGATTTCTCCACCAGAAATCGCAGCGAAGAAGAAGACCGTTTCAATCCCTTCCCGGACGATGACGAGGAACGAATGCACAATCATCGTGATGGCACTACCCGTTGAGACGGCGGCAGCGACTTTTGCTTGTGAGGCTTGTTGATTTTCCTTCGCTTCCTTGCCCATCCAAAGCACCATGTGGGTTAAGAGGAAAACAGAGATGATCATGATTCCAAGCCGTAAATACGTATCACTGCCGAAGCTTGCGAAACTCGTAAAGACGACTTGGAACAAGAAGGCGACACCTAAACTCGCGAGTAAGGCAAGTCCGACACCGGCGTAGACCCATTTTTTATATTGTGGTGCATTGAGCCGATCGAGGTAACCAAGAATCAAGCCGACGATCAAGACGGCTTCGAGACATTCGCGAAGAGTGATTAAAAACGCCTGAAAATCCATGTATCTTCCTCCTTATTGAGCGCGTCGTTTCTTACGCTGACCGATGATGACGATGACGATTAAGATGATGACAAGGCTGATGGCGACCGTTTTCCAAATGTCATCCGTCCCAAAGGATTGACCGAAAATCGAGTCCTCTTCATCGAAGACACCGGTCTTTTCCTCCCCCGGTAAAACGAACAGTGGGGTGACCGTATCTTCAATCTGTTTAATGTTTTGATCAAATGTTTCTCGATCACTGGCTTTTTTCCCTACCCCAAACAAACCGGGGTTTCCAAGAGCTGCAAGTGAATCATCAAAAGCAGTATACAATGAATCACTTGTCTTTGCACCCTCACTTTCTTTAACGTAAGGAGCGAGCACATCGTATGTGCCGCGTGCTTTGGCAAGCAACAACTTCGCCTGTCCAAAGTCATCGAATTGTTCCTGCGCAAAATGCAGACGCCGTTCGATGTTTTGACGTAAAGCGACCCGGTAGGCTTGCTTGGCGGCATCGGCATCTTCTTTTTCTAACGATGCGTCGATTTTTTCTTTTGCTTCCGGAAAATAGAGCGTGAACTCCTTATCGTAGGCATCGATGGTTTCTTTGGCTAACGTGTAATTCTTTTGGTCAAGCTGTTCCTCAAACTGTTTATAAGCTTCCGCAAACGCTTCCTTTCCTGGATCCCCGTAGCTGTAGGCGAATGCCGGCAACGGTGTAGTGAGCAGGAACAAGAAGGCGATGACGGTGATGAAAAGCGGTTTCCTCATCCGAGATGCTCCTTTCGTTCAAAACGTTCTTCAGACGACAACGGGACGATCGGGCGACGCCATTCCTGGTAAATCGCAGGCAGGACGCGCTGGATATAGTTAAAGCGGATAAACGATTTTCCGGCTTCTCGGACGCGGTAACGAATCGGGACTTCATGCAGCCGGAACCCTTTTCGAACGAGATTGAGTGTCAGGACTTGGGCATAGTTATAGTCGTGGATGATTTCCGCATGTTTACACGCCGCGCGGGAAAAGGCACGCATCCCGCTTTGTCCATCGTGAATCCGACGTTTTAATAAGACACACTGTAACCAGGTAAAGACGTGATTACCAATGTACCGATACAAGCGCATCCCGTCGACGGTTCCGAGAAAACGGGAACCAAATACATAGTCGGCCTCGTCCAGAAGAATCGGTCGGACGACGTCGGGAATCTGATCCGCCGGATATTCGTTATCGGCGTCAATCATGACGGCGACGGTCGCACCGTGTTCGTAAGACCGGAGCAGTCCTTCGCGGACAGCGGCACCTAAACCACGGTTGTTCTCAAAGCGGTAGACGATTGCTCCGTGTTGACGGGCAATCTCTGACGTCGCATCAATGGATCCGTCGTCGATGACAATCGTCTCGACGGGTAGTCCGTCGATTTCAGCCGGAATGCGTTTTAAGACAAGTGGCAAGGAGACTTCTTCGTTATGGGCCGGAAGAAAGACGACGATTTTTTTCATGAGGATTCCTCCTTAAAGGCTTCCGTCAGTAAGACACCCCGGCTGTCGCGCGGGATATCGGCACCAAGCAACTTCGTAATCGTTGGTCCGAGCGACAGGATATGCCGGTGTGTATCGACTTTCAGACCGGCATGGACGTGTTTGCCGTACATCCAAAACGGAACAAACCGTTCTCCTTCATCGAGATGACCATGACCGCCGATCCCATCGGCTTGTCCGTGATCCGCCATGACGATCAGTGTTGCATCGTCGAGCTTACCAAGCCGGTCCAGTTCTTCACAAAATTCAGCCAGCAAAGCATCAGCCTCTTCGATTTTCTGGACGTATTCGGAATAGAGGGTGCCACGGCTGTGGCCGGTCTGATCGGTTCCAATCAGTTGAATCGCGAGTAAGTCCGGATCTTCTTGATGGACGATTTGTTTGGCGCGATCGATGATGTTACGGTCTGCGACATCATTATGCATGACGGCTGTCACGGTATGAACGTCTCTAGCACCGAAGGCATCGACAAGATGGGCGATTCCAAGAATCTTACCGGTTTTCCCGACGTCACGCAACCGGTCAAAGACCGTATCGGTTTTGACCCCCGTCGTATTCCAGACCATGTTCGAATGGATACCGTGTTCTTCCGGACGGGCTCCGGTGAACATTGAACT
The DNA here is from genome assembly GCF_001870785.1 of Exiguobacterium sp. KRL4. Taxonomy (GTDB): domain Bacteria; phylum Bacillota; class Bacilli; order Exiguobacteriales; family Exiguobacteriaceae; genus Exiguobacterium_A. The sequence continues at coordinate 27,651 of NZ_MOLV01000005.1, read as the reverse complement.
GAAACAGACGACCGTTCGAGCCGGATAAACCGTTTCCATGTTCGTATACTCCGTGCCTTCCTGGCGGAGACGTTCGAGGAACGGCGTGTCTGCCGCCATGTAGCGATCTTTCCGCATCCCGTCGACAATCAGGACATAGACTTTATTAGATGTAGGAATCGGTGCATCGACGGTCGTTTCGGTCGGTAGTTTCGGTTTCCAATCGAATAGGTAGTGATGCAGGATCCAGGCGAATAGGAACAGCCCAAGTGGGAACCAAAGATAAGACCAGTCGAGTGTCTGTTCGATTGAGGCGGTTTGCCAATAAGCGAGTAACAGTCCGACTTTCGGCAGTTGTTCCTGGGCATTCCCACTCGTCGAGTCACTATTTTTAAGGACCAATTTCCAAAAACGTGTAAAGTTGAGCCAGTTGGTTCCAATCCGAAGATGGTAATAAATCGTTCCCCAGAAAAAGACCGTAAAGAAGAAATAGAGACCGGCTCCATACGCGAACAAGGGAATTAGTCGAGAGTCGGTTCCTTCGATAAAAAACCAGACGATCAACGGAAGCCACAGGTAATTCCGTAGAAAAAGCGGGAAATCAAACTTCCAATATAAGATCAATAACGGAAGTGTCAGCAAAAAGCCGAAGCCAACACCACTTAAGGTTTGTTGGAACAACAAGGTGTAGCTGAGGAAAACACCGATCGTAAAAATAGGAGTGAACGGTTTTCCTTCATTCAGCAAGTTCCACATGCGTGCAGCAATCTTTTCAAAACGGGAAGCACTTTTCATCAATGTCATCCTTTCTGATCGTGCTCCTTAAACTGGGTGAAGAGTTGTTTCACGATTTTGAAGTGTCGGGCACCTACATAAAGAGGGGCCAAAAAGGCAAAAGCGTATTTAAAGACGTGTGTCATCAAGGCAAGTTCGTATGGATGTGGAACATCCGCCAACTGCAAGACGGTCCCCATCGCAAGCTCATACGTCCCGAGTCCACCCGGGGTAAACTGGGCAATCCCGGATAAGACGCCCGCACTCATTGCGATTAGAACAATCGGAAAAGCGACGGTGACGTCAGCACCTTGAAAGAGGCAAAAAACAGCGCCGGCTTCACACATCCAAGCAAGTGCACCATAGCCGATCAACGGATAAATCGTTTTGATGAATCGACGGACGAGCAGTAGTGCGAGTAAACCGAGGATACAGGCGACCCCGGCCACCCATACCGTCTGTCCTAATAATAACCCGGTAGCGACGAAAAGACCGAGTACGGATAGGTCGATGCCGCGTTGGGCGACAAAAATCGCCGTTGTCCGTTTCATCGGACTACCGATGGCGCGTGCGGTCAGCAAACGCACTGCTTCCCCGAGTTTGACGGGGGAGAGGTGATTGATGGCGAGTCCCAGATAGAGACTCGTCAGATAGACCGCAGTGGGACCTGTTTTTTCATCGGCGTTTCGCCAAGCAAGCGCCCGTAAATAAAAGGCGAAAGCATAGGTGACGGTAGCGGCAACTGTCCAGGAAGATGTCAACAGGGTTTGGAGATCGTCGTAAACAACAGGCAGTTCCAGTCCAAAACGAACGAGTAAAAAAAGAGCTGCAAACGTCAGAAAGACGCCCGCAGCCCCACGTATCACAGGCGATCGAGATGCCATGTGATCATCCGTTCAATTCCATCAGCGAGCGTGACGGATGGAACATAACCGAACGTCTGCCTTGCCGCATCGGTGTTACTCCATGTCATTGAGACATCTCCCGCCCGTGCGGGAGCAAATGCTACCGGCACGTCAAACCGTTTACCGAGCATTGCTGCAACGTCTTGAACTGACTCCGGACGGTTGGCACCTAGATTGAAAATACCGGTTGCCTGTGCTTCCAGCGCTTGTTCCATTCCCCGTGTGATGTCGTCAATATAAGTGAAGTCTCGAACCGGTTTACCGAAAACCGTCAACGGTTGACCGTGTAAGGCGTGTTCGATGAACCGATACAGCGCCATATCCGGTCGGCCATACGGACCATAGACAGTGAAGAAGCGGAAGATACCGATTTGTAGACCGTATAGATTCTGATAGGCCTGACAAAATGTCTCAGCACTGTATTTCGCTGCCGCGTAGGGACTCATCACTTGTCCGGTTGCTTGATGTTCAACAAGTGCACCCGTCTGTTCACCGTAGACGGAGGATGAAGAAGCAAAAAACAGATGCGGAATGGAATGTGTGCGCGCTGCTTCAAGAACGGTCACTGTCATCGCGATATCATCCTCGATGTACCGGTGCGGTTCCGCCAACGAGCCGGGTACACCGGGCAAGGCGGCGAGATGAAACAGGGCGGCAAAGGAACGGGAGGCGCACCAAGTCGCCATATCCTCATGCACGTTCCCTTCAATGACCTCAATCCCGTGCTGTTGCAAAAGATGAGCCCGTTCCAGTTTCAGTTTAACGTCATAATAATCTGTGAAAGCATCGATGACACTAACGGTATGACCACTCGCTTGAAGGCGAAGCGCGAGGGCCGCTCCAATGAAACCTGCGCCACCTGTGATTCCAATTTGCATGTCGCGCCCCTCCATTTCCAGTCGTTTAGTTAAGCGGCTCTAAAGCGTCAATGACTTTCTTGCCTGTCTCTTCAGCTTTCACGTCGCCTTTTTCAACCATTGCATACCAGTCATTGGCGTCAGACAGCACTGTGCTGGCTTGTTCTTTTCCGAGACGACTCTCAAGTGTCGGTTTCATCGCAATGACGAACATGTTTGCTTCCATCGCTTCGACCCGTGCCGTATCAACATCTTTTTTCTCAAGTGCTTCTTGTGTTTCTTCGTGGTATCCGTCAATTTTTGCAGTTAATGCTTTGGCAAATAAGCTCTCCACTTCTTTGTACTTAATACCTTCAGGTTTTGTTTTTGAGAAATCATAAAGATCTTTTAGTTTAGTGACTGCTTCTTCATCTCCACCAGCCAGTGATTCCTCAATAGCAAGCAAGAAACCATATCCTTCGGCTTGCTCCATCTGTAATTCTTTTTCATCTGTACCTGCTTTAACGCCTTCTTCTACTTTTTGCGCATAACCGAGAGATGCAAGGTAGAACGACCGGTAGATTGATTTATCCGTCAGCTGTTTAGCCACGTTGAAATCGGCAGGCTTTTTCGCCGTGATCGCTTCTTCCTGTGCCGTCAACCCAGAATTGATGGCTTGAGCGATGGAGTCTTCGTTTTTAAAGCCGTAACTTGCATCCCGTTTTTCGGCAGTCGGGATGAAGACCGTTTCTGACATGTCTTTAATATCGTTCAGTGCAGCTGTCGCTTCGTCCGTTTTGCCGGCCGCAACGGCTTCTTCTGCTGTCGCTTGTGTTGATTTTTGGAGTTTATAGAAGTAAGACTGAATGCCTTTGTCGACAAGTTGACGGGCAACGTTCTCATCCAGTTCTTTTGATTCGACACCCGCCAATGCGGAACTGATGACTTCTTCGATTTCAGGAGCAGCGGTCGAGACGCCGCCTTTTAATTTTGAGTCATAACTCGTCGTAACCATTTTCCAGTCGATGGCTTGACCTTCTTTTGCTTTGTCGAGCTCCGCCTTGATAGAACTGAAGATTGTCAGTTCATCTTTTAAGGTTGTAGCTGCGATACCCGCATCTGTTTTTGTTTCAGATGTTTGCTCCGTTTTCTCTTTTTTCGGAGCCGTCGTCGTTTCTTCGCTGTTGCCACAAGCAGCAAGTAATCCTGCCGTAATGAAGAGTGATGCTACCTTAATTCGTTTTTTCATAATCGTTTCCCCCAGAATATATAATTAGTTGATAAAATGATGTCGTTTTCACAAATCTAACTATAACGAGAATAATTCTCATTGTCAATTGAACTTTAAAATGAAAAAAATGGCTCCCGAGAAGCCTCGGAAGCCATTTTAAGGTGATGTTTTACTGAACTTGGTCATACAATTTCGTGAGATACGCAAATACTTCGTCAGAAGCTTGGAACATCATGACCGAGTGACCAAAGATGGCTGCCGGATTAAAGCCATGATCCAAGTCGATCGTCGAAGCAATCGTCACATCACGGTCGCTGTCGAGAACGACACGGAAGTATTTGAACTCTTGGTTAAAGTCGTTGATAGCATTTAAGATAGGTAAATCTTCGACACCGTCTGGTACATGTGTAATCGTCCGAGCGAACAATTCGACATCCGTTGCTGTTTTGCTGAAGACGATCATCATCATCGGTTCAGCACCAGATGGCGTTTTTTCTTGTGTCATGAAGAAGACGTGTGTTTCGTTCTCACGTGCTTCCATCGGGATGCCTTTTTCGACTAAGAAAGCTTGGAACTCTTCCAGATACTGTTGCTGAACAGCTGTGACGCCGTTCTCATTTGTTTCTGGCTGACTGTTTTGGTGAATCGGTGTGACTTTGTTATCGTTCGTGTCTTTTGAGTTACGATCCTGGTCCATTTAAAAATCCCCCTTATAGATACTGTAATCTCAGTTTCAAGCATTTCAGATGGAATTGCAACTAATGTCCGTTATCCTCAAAGGAACATTTTCATTTTAAAACAAGACATCTTTGTGAATGAACGAACAGATAACTTGAAAAGGTATACCTGAATGGGTATATTGGTACACATAGACAATAATGGATTCTACTCAAGGAGGAAGACAAGATGAAAACAATCATTGTAGGTGGAGTGGCAGGTGGGGCAACTGCAGCAGCACGATTACGTCGATTGGATGAAACGGCAGAAATCATTCTATTAGAGCGGGGTAAGGAAATTTCTTTTGCGAATTGTGGTCTACCGTATTATATCGGTGACGTCATTAAAGACCGAAATAAATTATTGGTTCAAACTCCTGAAGGCATGAACGCACGATTCAATCTGGATGTCCGAAACCTGTCTGAAGCGATTCGAATCAATCGTGAACAAAAAACCATAATTATTCGTAAAGTCGATACCGGAGAAGAATATGAAGAAACATACGATCATCTAATCCTGTCACCAGGAGCAAAACCAATCCGGCCGGGCATCCCGGGGTTGGCGGAAGCGACGAACGTCTTTACGTTACGGAATATCCCGGACACTGACAAGATGCGTCAATACGTCGACGAAACCCGTCCATCCCATGCGACGGTCATCGGTGGAGGTTTCATTGGTCTTGAGATGGCGGAGAACTTAGTCGAGCGCGGCGCACGTGTGACATTGATTGAGATGGCGGATCAAGTCATGGCACCCGTCGATCCGGAGATGGCTGCGATTGTGCATGAACATCTACGTGCCAAAGGGGTTGATCTGATTTTAGAGGATGGTGTGGAACGGTTTGAGCAAGCCGGTACACAGGTCGTCCTGACGAGTGGGAAAATCATTCAGACGGAGATGAACATCCTGTCGATCGGCGTCATGCCAGAAAGTAACTTGGCTTCAGATGCCGGACTTGAGCTCGGAATCAAACAAACGATCCAAGTCGACGAGACACTCCGGACTTCAGACCCTTCCATCTTTGCGATCGGTGACGCGATTGAAGTCAAAGACTATATTACGGGTGAACCGGTCCACGTTCCGCTTGCTTGGCCGGCGAACCGTCAAGGGCGTCTCGTCGCCGATATCATCACGGGTCGGGATGTCCGGTACACAGGGACACTCGGCACGGCTGTCGCAAAAGTCTTTGATTTGACGGTCGCTTCAACCGGCGTCAATGAAAAACGCCTTCGTCAGTCCGGACGCCGCTACGAAGCAGTTCATCTGCATCCGGGTTCCCACGCTGGTTATTATCCTGGTGCGAGTCCGATTTCGATGAAGTTGTTATTTGATCCGGTCGACGGAACGATTTTTGGTGCACAAGCCATCGGGATGACGGGTGTCGAAAAACGAATTGACGTCTTAGCGACGGCAATTAAAGGCGGGCTGACGGTTCTTGATCTGCCAGATCTTGAATTATCGTATGCCCCTCCGTATAGTTCAGCAAAGGATCCGGTCAATATGGCAGGATACATTGCCTCGAACATCGTGCTTGGAGACAGCGAAAACGTCCATTGGCATGAGATTGACCAAATTGTCGCGGACGGCGGATTGTTGTTGGATGTCCGGGAACCTTCCGAAAATGAACTCGGTTCGATTCCGGGCTCTGTCAATATTTCCTTGCCGACGTTGCGTCAGTCGCTCGATGAACTGCCGAAAGATCAACCGATTTACGTGACCTGCCAAGTCGGACTCCGTGGATATGTGGCGAGTCAGTTACTCAAACAACACGGATTTGATGTCAAGAATCTAAGTGGCGGCTACAAGACGTGGGCAACGGTCAACCGTGACCGTGAAGCGAGAAGCCACGTACGGGAGGAAACAGCAGTGACGATCACGAAAAGTGAGCCGAAATTAAAAACAAAAGAGCAGATCACGTTACTTGATACATGTGGTTTACAGTGCCCGGGACCGATTCTGGAGCTGAAAACGAAGATTGATCAACTGCAAGACGGCGATCAAGTTTTCGTCAAAGCATCTGATCCTGGTTTCTTACCGGATGTTCAAGCATGGGCACATAAACTAGGTCATACCGTCCATACGGCGGAAATGAATCAAGGAATCGTCGAAGTCTTGCTCGAAAAAGGGAATACGACGATGCAACCTGTCCAATCGACCGTCACGAAAGCAGATGATGCGACGATGGTCGTCTTTAGCGGTGAACTCGATAAGGCACTCGCTTCGTTCGTCATCGCGCAAGGTGCCCAAGCGATGGGGAAACAAGTGACGATGTTCTTTACGTTCTGGGGACTCAATGTCATTCGAAAACCAGATGCACCGACCGTTGATAAGGCACCAATGGAACGGATGATGGGCATGATGATGCCGAAACACGCCGGGGATCTTCCGCTTTCGAACATGAACATGGGCGGGGCTGGTCAAAAAATGATGAAAAAAGTCATGAAAGACAAACAAGTCGATGCGCTCGAGACGATGATGGCGAAAGCGCAGGCTGCAGGAGTTCGAATGATTGCCTGCACGATGTCAATGGATATCATGGGAATCAAAAAAGAAGAGTTACTCGATGGCATCGATTATGGAGGTGTCGCGAGTTATCTAGGTGCGACGGACGACGCAAACCTGAATCTGTTCATCTAAGTATGAATGACACGACAAGCCTCAGTAGACTGGGGCTTGTTTTTTATGTAAAACCTTACATTGGATGTGAGGTTTTACATAACTTATTCAAGAAAACTACAGACTGACAGATAAAACGCATTTGATTTTCTGAAATTATTTTCGTATCATAGAAGACATGTGAAAAAATGTTACATGAAACAACTTATAAATAAGGGGGATCACCTGTGGAGAAACAACTAGTAGATTTAGTCGGCAGTATCAACGACTTATTGTGGTCAAGCGTCTTAATCATTCTGTTAGTCGGTTTAGGCATTTATTTTACGATTCGCATGGGCTTCGTCCAATTTCGGATGATTCCGGAAATGTTCCGGCTTCTATTCGAAGGAACGGATAAAGGAAAAGATGGGGTTTCACCTTTCCAGGCATTCGCGATCAGTACGGCAGCACGTGTCGGAACGGGAAATATCGCTGGTGTCGCGACAGCGATTGCCCTGGGTGGCCCGGGTGCTGTCTTCTGGATGTGGTTGATTGCTTTAATTGGTTCGGCATCAGCGTTCGTAGAGAGTACACTGGCTCAAATCTATAAAGTACGTGATGAAAAAGCATGGCGTGGTGGTCCAGCGTATTACATGGAAAAAGCACTGGGACAACGTTGGTTAGGGATCGTCTTCAGTATCTTGATTACGATTTCCTTTGGATTCGTCTTCAACTCGGTTCAATCGAATACGATTTCGTTATCACTCCAAAGTCAGTATGGGATCGATAAGACATGGATCACAGTGGGACTTGTTGTATTGACGGCCCTTGTCATCTTCGGCGGTGTACGGAGTATCGCAACGGTTTCGGCTTTCCTTGTGCCGATCATGGCGGGAGGGTATATTTTGATCGCCCTCTATATCATGGTAACGAACTTAGAGGTACTGCCAAGTGTGTTTGGTTTGATTTTCCAAGAAGGATTACTTGAATTCAAAACGCTTGCGGGTGGAGCGATTGGGGCAGCTGTCCTAAACGGTATCCGTCGTGGTCTCTTCTCCAATGAAGCGGGGATGGGATCAGCGCCAAACGCGGCTGCGACGGCAGAAGTCTCACACCCGGTCAAACAAGGATTGATTCAATCGTTTTCTGTTTTCGTCGATACGTTACTGGTGTGTTCAGCGACTGCAATGATCGTTCTGGTCAGCGGCGTTGCGACAAAAGATGCGAGCGGGGAACCTGTTGCTGGAATCGAATTGGCACAAGGTGCGTTGTCTTCTCAAGTCGGCTCGTTCGCGACAGGATTCATGGCGCTTGCCATTTTCTTGTTTGCCTTCAGTTCGATTGTCGGGAACTATTATTATGGCGAATCAAACATCAGCTTCATCAATGACAATAAAAAATTGATGACGATCTACCGTGTGATGGTTCTAGGAATGGTTGTGTTCGGCTCGCTCGTTCAAACGGCAGGTCTTGTCTGGGCACTGGCCGACATCTTTATGGGTCTGATGGCGATTGTCAACTTGTATGCGATTTTCCGGTTATCTAAAATTGCGAAGTTGGCGCTGGATGATTATTTGGTGCAACGAAAAAACGGGCAGGATCCTCGTTTCTATACAGATTCGATTCCGAATCTGCCGGGGAAAGAAACGCTCGAAGCGTGGCAGGACGATGATTCAAAAGAAAAAGCAATTTAATAGAGGAGGATCAGAGCAATCTGGTCCTCTTTTTTTGCAGGGGAGATTTCTGGAATCATCATTAAAGAAGTCCGAAAATGGGAATACTTAAAAAAGATAACGATCGAAAGGAGGGGAAGGATGGAAAACGTACATTATGTCCGGGTTGTTGACGCGGTCTGGGATTCATTTGGAAACGATCCGCATATCATCATGGACTGGATTTTATTCATTCATGAAACACAACCGGATCAGGAGCAGTTGTTTGCGCTGGAAGAGACGGAACCGCTGTATCATGTGATGAGTCAAATTGATATTTTCATCGATCAAGAAACACATTATAATCTTGGACGGGCGATTGTTGGAGAAGAATTGATCGTCAACGAAGATCATGCGGCGATCGTTGGTATCCTTCCCTTACCTTTACTCATCATCTCGACCGAAGTCATGCGTAATTTTGATCGGCAGGCACTGGAAGTGATTTATCAAGAAGCGGGGCGATCGGGAGAATTTGACGAAGTATGGGAACAGTTTGGTGACTTGCGTGCCTATTTCCGCAAAGCAGAAGAAGCAGAAGAAACGATTTTAATCTATTATGTCTGAAATAGATCCATGACAACGAAAACACGGACCCGACGATAGCCGGATCCGTGTGTTTTTGATTGTGATGCTTAGAAGTCGATTTCATCTGGATCTGGTCCAAGACGGACATCCGTTGCGAGACGATCAATCTTCTCTAAATCATCTGCATCCAGTTGGAAATCAAACACATCGAAGTTTTCTGCAATCCGTTCTGGTGTGACGGATTTTGGAAGGGCGACGATACCGTTATCCAAATGCCAACGTAACACGACTTGTGACGGAGACTTACCATGTTTTTCGGCAATTTCCTTAAAGTCGTTGATTTCAAGGAATTTCCCTTGCATGAGTGGGCTCCATGCTTCAACTTGAATGCTATGGTCTTGTAAGTACTCATGAAGTTCATGTTGCGGAAGTTGCGGATGGAGTTCCACCTGATTGATCATCGGTGTCATCAATCCTTCTTCAGCAAGTGTATCGAGGTGGTGTTCTTTGAAGTTCGAAACACCAATCGCTTTGATTTTTCCTGCTTCGTACAGCTCGATCATGGCTTTCCATGCTTCGATATATCCTTCGACCGGCCAGTGAATGAGATAGAGATCCAGGTAATCCGTCTCTAGTCGTTCGAGTGACTCAGCGAAAGCTTCTTTTGTGCGTCCGGCACGAATATCATCGTTCCATACTTTAGACGTTAAGAAGAGATCTTCACGATTCACGCCGCTTTCTTTGATTCCTTTAGCGACACCACGTTCGTTTTTATAGACGGCAGCCGTATCGATATGACGGTAACCGACACGAAGGGCTTCTGCGACGGCAGCCGGTGCTTCCGTCTCTTCATCAACTTGCCAGACACCGAAGCCGATTTGTGGAATCGTGATACCATTTGAAAGTTTTGTGTATTGCATGTGTATACTCCTCCTTCAATAAAACTAGAATATGGATTTGCTCGTTTAGTTTAGCATGAACGAGCAAGAACGTCTGTTTCAACGCTCAAAGCAGGAAATGAACGGTTAGAAAGAGAAAAAAGGGGGGTAAACCTTAAAAGAAATGAGGTGTAAATCATGGCACGATCCGTTAAAAACGTACCAAAAGGCGTCTGGGCAGGCATTGCGGCACTACTAGGTGCTCAAGCGACCTTCTTATTCCTTGGTGCCCGTAAGACTGGACGCAATCCGTGGGTATGGGGCGGAGCAGGACTTGTTCAGTTCCCACTTCCAGCCATCGCGTATTTCATTCTCAACCGTCAAGATCAGAAAAAATAACTGAAAAACAAGTCCGGTCGCGCTGCAGGCGGCCGGACTTGTTTGTTTTACGAAACGTTTTTCTTTTGCGTAGCAGATGTCTTACGACGCGGGAAACCGAAGACAATGGCAAGAGACCCGCAAACGAAAAGCAGGAACGGATAAAATAGATACGGTATCAGTTCCGGAGAAGCCGTTTTCGTTAATTCTGCTGCAATCAGCAACTGGGCTCCGTACGGGATGATTCCTTGAATACCACAAGAGAAGATGTCGAGAATACTGGCTGACTTTTTCCGATCGATGTCATACGTATCCGCAATCTCGGCTGCGAGTGGACCGGCGACAAGAATCGAAATCGTATTGTTGGCTGTCGCAAGGTTCGTTGCACTGACGAGTGCGGCCATACTGAACTCTGCTCCGCGGCGTTGCGTGATTTTTTGAGTCAGTGTTTCTTTCAGGTAAACAATCCCGCCATTAAACGTGATCAAGCTGACGAGACCACCCATCAATAACGTCAAGATTGAAATTTCGGCCATCCCCATCAATCCTTCTGACATCGACAGGACAAATCCACTCAACCCAAAACTGCCATCGAGCATGCCGATGATTCCGGTCAGTAAGGTTCCACCGAGTAAGACGAGGATGACGTTGACGCCAAACAGGGCGAGGACGATGACGGACAGGTAAGGAATCAGTTTGTAAAACTCAAACGCTTTCGCTTCGACGACTTCGCCTGTACCTGAGACGAATGCCAAGATGATGACGGTCAGAATCGCCGCCGGCAGCACGATCAGGAAGTTCGTCCGGAATTTATCACGCATGTTCGTTTTCTGCGTTCGGACTGCGGCGATTGTCGTATCGGAAATGAACGACAAGTTATCACCGAACATCGCGCCGCCGACAACAGCCGCCGCGGCGACAGCGACATTGACACCGGTCGCTTCATGAATACCAAGTGCGATTGGTGCAAGTGCCGCGATTGTCCCTGTTGATGTTCCCATCGCCATCGAGATGAAGGCGGCGATGACGAACAACCCACTCATTAAGAGGGAAGGCGGTAAAAACGTCAGGGAGGCATTGACGGTTGCTTCAATGGCACCGATCGCATCAGCCGTTCCGGAAAATGCACCGGCAAGTAAGAAAATAAAGACCATGATCATGATGTCCGGATTCCCGGCACCCGTCGCAATCCGTTCAACGGTTTGATTGATACTACCTTTTGTTGTTACGGCGGCAAACACCAAGGCAATCAGAGCTGCAATCAAAATCGGGAACTTGTAAAAATCATCATAAAAGATCCCGGCACCGATAAAGAGGACCAAAAAGACAAGTAATGGTAGAAGGGCCCACTTGTTTGGTGTAATCGTCTCGTTCATTGTCTATCACTCCTTTTCTGCATCTGCAAAAAAAAGACCCCTTCGCAAGAAAGAAGGAGGTCTTTACTGAAAAAGACGCTCTTCTTATCTCTCAAGCCGTAGCTTGCTGGATTTGGCACAGTACGAATCAATCGTCCGCTGCCGAAACATCATTGGGCCAGTCCCTCCGTCTCTCGCGATAAAAAGAAGTCATTTAATTGTCTGAAACACGTTTTCTACCGTAACGTATCTTTTAATGCATGTCAACACTACTTCACTGCAGTGCTTTTTTTAGTGTCGCCACATTTTCATTCATCAAGTCAAAATAAGACGCATCCTGCTGTGCTTTCGTGACGGACTCCAAGTTGTGAATCGTAATCGCTTCAGCGCCAATTTCCTGCTGAATGACACGGGCGACTTTTGGTGAAACCGTCTCTTCAAAGGCAATATACTTTAAGTCATGTAACTCCGCTTCCTTGACGAGTGCCGCCAGTTGTTTTTGGGAAGGCTCGTCCGATGGAGAAATCCCGGCGATCGGTAATTGGGAGAACCCATACCGTTCAGCCAAGTAACCATAAGCGGCGTGCGTGACGAGCAGTTCTTTTTTAGATCCGGCGTCAACGGCTTGCTGTAAGTTTTGGTCGAGCGTGTCGGCTTGTTTATTAAATGCCGCCAGATTTTTTTCGAACGTTGCTTTTTTATCCGGCACTTCTTTTGCGAGTGCGGTCGTGATCGACTCTGCCATCAATTTGGCATTGTTTGGATCGAGCCAGACGTGTGGATCATATTTTCCATGATCCTGCTCCTCTTCCGCATGTTCGTCATCATGTCCTTTTTCCTCGTGGTCATGAAGCGTTGCGCTTGCTTCGAGGAGATCGATGCCTTTACTCGTCTCGATGAAGCGAACATCATTTCCTTTAAGGCTCGCTTTGATTTTTTCCGAATACGGCTCAAGCGTGGTACCCGTTAAAAGGAACAGGTCGCCTTTGGCGATTGCCGTCAGTTGTTTAGAAGTCGGCTCATAGGAGTGGGGATCGGCACCAGGTGGGACGATCATTTCGACGTTGACGTCGGAACCACCGATTTCTTTGGCGATTGCCGCCGTTGCGAACGTTGACGTATACAGTTGCAGCCGATCGTCCGTAGCACCTTGATTGGAATCGGAGTCGGATGATCCGCAGGCAGTTAGGAACGTTGCACTGGTTAAGGCGATAGTTAAGGCAGGGATGAACTTTTTCATATGAATAAAACCTCCAGGAAGTATTAAAACGTAATTATTCCGATTTGAACCTTTTCACTATAACGAATCAAAAACGAAGCGTCAAGCGTAATCAGGCAGAAGTTCGACTTCTAAAAAAATGGGGTAAAAGACTAATAAGAATTAAAAATCGGGATCATGTCTGGGAGGTGATGAGGTGAAACGGGAAACAGCGTGGTTGATGGGCGGTGCCGCAATCCTGACGACGGCAGCAGCCGGTGCAAGCATCTGGAATAACTATGGGGCACTTTTACGGTGGACGGAACCGGCACTTCCGCTTGCGGAAGCGCAACTTGCTCCCCGCACCATTTTGTATAAAACAATTGATAAACAGGAGCTCAAACTGGATCTGTATTATCCACCAGGCGACGGACCTTTTCCGGTAGCGATTTACGCACATGGCGGCGCATTTGTCCGGGGAAGTCGGGATGACATCTTTTGTTTTACACCGATCGTCGAGCGTTTTTTAGAACTGGGGATTGCTGTGTGCAGTATCGACTATCGGCTGTTCGAGGACGGAAGTTATTTTCCGGATAACTTAGAGGATGTCCGAGATGCACTCTGTTTCTTGAATCAGGAAGCGGATGACTTACGGATTGCGCGTGGACGAATGCTTCTTTGGGGAGATTCGGCAGGAGCGGCACTGATGCTGACGACGGCACTTGCCCCAAATGCGTTCATCGGTGAACAAAAAGCCGAGCATCTCCCGTTGGTCAGCGGTATCATCGCCTTATATCCACCTACGAATTTCTTGTTATTTAAGTTCATCCAAACGTGGATCGCGCACATTAAATTTTACGGCGGGGGACGAGACGAGTGGCGTGATTTGATGACACGAGTCTCTCCTGCAACACATTTGACAGCGGATTCACCTCCAGTCATGTTGTTGCACGGAAAAAAAGATCCGATCGTGCCCTTTGCGCAAGCGCTGTATTTCGTTGAAAAAGGAGCAGATGTCGGAGCAGATGTCCGCCTGTTTTCCTTCCCGAACGGAACCCATTCACTTGCCAGTTTTGCTCAAACCGAGAATCCGCTAAAAATCGAGCGTTTACTTGAACGGATCGAAGCATTTAGCTGTCAAGTCCTTGTCCTGCCACCTCGTGAGACTCTTCACTAAACAAGAAAACATGATACAATCAGTCATATTTCTTTTGAAGGAGACAGCGAGATGACAGAAATTTGTTTAGTGCGTCACGGTCAAACCGATTGGAATTTAAATGAACGGATTCAAGGACGAGAAGATATTCCGCTGAATGAGACGGGCAGATGGCAGGCTGGGATGAGTGCCACATATTTGGCACAAGAGAAGTGGGATGTCCTGATTTCAAGCCCGTTGTCACGGGCTGTCGAAACGGCAGAAATCATCGGGCGTTCGATTGGGCTGGACGTGACGGAGACGGATGAACGGTTGGTCGAACGGGAATTTGGTCTTGCGTCCGGTCAACCGGTCGCAGGCATTTATGAAGCGGTCCAAGCCAATGATACGACACGCGTGCCGGGACTTGAAACCGAACAGGAAATCCAGGAACGGGTATTTTCAGCGGTCGAAGAATTGACCAAAAAATATCGAGGCAAACGCCTGCTGATCGTCTGTCATTCACATACGATCAAAGCAGCGTTATCCTCGATTGATGATAGCTTCAGTTACCGGACACCGCTCAAAAATGCCTGTGCCAACTACATTCGTTTTTCCGACCGGTACGAGATTGAACGCATCAATGTAGCGGACCATATCGCAGACACGACAAAACGCCCTTAAGGAAGGGTCGGATTTTCCTGGAGGTACTGTTTGAATGTTTCCTTGGCGATGCTCGTGATGTGCGCTCCGCGTTTGGAGCGACGGTCTTTGTACTCTTGAATCAAGGCTTCACCGGTAAAGTGGTCTTCGACGACCTCACGTAAGATGGATTCGGATAAATCATTTTTCATCATGACCATCTTTCCTTTGAACAAGTAAGAAACGCCTTCGCTTAACGGTGTGGATTCAAGTGGTGTTACAATCATCGCGGCGGGATCGTTATCCGGTCGGGAGATCGTGATTTCAATCAACGCCCGTAATTTTTTGGTAAAGAGTTCCTCGATGATCGGTTGATCGTTTTTTAAGACGACGATTTCTGCGACCCATTGTGCCGTCTGGTCGGTACTGACGGTCAGTCCATCTTTAATCGCAACCGGAATCGTTGTATCTTGACCGGATTCGTCCATTAAAATACGTAGTGTGCACAATTTAAAGGTTTTCAAGAAAACGCCTCCTTGTTGAATGGACAACAGATTTTCTCCAGTATACCGTGACCAAGCAAACGGTGGGAAAGTTTTAGAGAGGATTTTTTAGTGAACTATGTTTAAATGAAAGTAGAAATCAGAAACAGGAGGACCGTTCATTATGCCGCAAGCACTAATAGGAGTATTAGGAATCATTGGAATCATCTTACTTGCCCATTACATCATTACGTATTGGCATGCCGAACCAACCGATCGTCCGACGCTTGCTTATCGCATAGCGCTCCTGATTGCCTGTTTGCTTCTCATCAGTGGAAGCGACCACTTGATCAGTATTTTTTATGCGGATTCGTTGGCTGAATTTGGTCAACGCATTACGTATATCGTCTTGATCGGAGGTGCGCTTGGCTTCGCGTGGTACTTTCGTCAACAAATGGAACAAACGACAATCCAAATGACACCGACACCAAATGAAACAGCCCACTTCAGCTGAAGCAGGCTGTTTTTTTTATTTGATACCGCTTGCGGTCCGCGTATCGCGAATCATATCGAGTTTCAGCTTCCAGAGACGATCGCTGAATGTGATGGCGTACACTTCCGGCAGGCGGAGGCGTTTATATTCTTCCCATAGACGGCCGATTTGCTGTTCGTGAAACTGTCGGCTTTCTTCGATTGTCGGGACGGAATAGATGAGCTCGCCATCGACGAAGATTGGTGTCAACAGGCGCTCGACGTTAAAATTCTCGATCCGGTTTCGGAACGAAGGATCCCGGACGTCAATCAAATCAATCGAATCCAGATGAGTCGGATCTTCATCGAGCAACGTCACGTAGTCGCCCTTAAACTTATTCGTCACCCGGTCGACGATTCGGTAAACTTCCTTGATATGCGGAGTCGTCGTCTTCGCTTTAGACGAAGAGACTTTAATGACAGGAACAAGTGCCCCGTCGACTTCACGTGCAACCAACTTGTAGACCATCCCGAGGGCTGGTTGCTCATATGCCGTAATGCCGCGTGTCCCGACGAGGAATGTATTGGCTTGTGCCCCTTGGATGCGTAAATCTTGGATGACGTATTCATCCAGATCACCCGACAAGACGATATCGACTTCTGTGAAACCGGCTTCGTCAAGCATCGTCCGAGCGCGTTTTGATAGGTAGGATAAGTCACCGGAATCAATCCGGATGCCGCGTAGTTTATGCCCTTTCGCGGCGAGTTCTTTTGCGACGATGATGGCATTCGGTAAACCACTTTTTAACGTATCGTACGTATCGACGAGCAATGTCGCTTGATCGGGATAATACGCAGCAAACGTCCGGAAAGCCGTCAATTCGTCATCGTGGAATTGAATATCGGCATGCTCCATCGTTCCGCCTGAAGGAATTCCGAAGTCACGTCCGGCAGAGGCGAGGCTCGTGACGTCGAAGCCTGCTAAATAAGAAGCACGTGTCCCGAAGTAAGCAGCGTCAATCCCTTGCGCTCGGCGCGCACCGGCTTCGAGGAATTTTGCACCCGGCGCTGATTGACGAATCCGCGCATATTTCGTTGCGATGAGGGATTCGTGATTGGCGATGTTCAAGATGGCTGTTTGTAACAATTTTGCTTCGAAAATCCGTGCTTCGATCCGGACGAGCGGTTCATTTGGAAAAACGATTTCGCCTTCTTTGACACTTGAGATCGAGCCGGAAAATGTAAAGTTTCGTAATTCGTCTTTGAACTCTTCCGGAAAACCAATCATTTTTTGGAGATAGATGATGTCTTCTTCCGTAAAGCGAAGAGTTTGGACGTACTCGATGATATTTTCAAGTCCGGCGAAGACGACATAGCCCCCTTCAAACGGATTCGTCCGGTAATAGACATCAAAAACAGCACGTTCATTATGACGTCCTTCCTGCCAATAAATATACATCCACCGTGGAAGATACAGGTCAGTATGAAGTGCGAGGTTACGTTGTAGCATGAAGACAGATCCCTTCTTATTCGCCGACGACATCTGCGCCGAGCGATTGTTTGAAATGTGTGAGTGCCCAGTCGTGACCAATCGCATTGAAGCTTGCGACGGCATCGGCATGAACGACGATTTTATATCCTAGATTGTAGGCGTCGACGGCTGTATGCAGCACACAGATATCGGTGCAGACACCAACGAGATGAACTTCGTGAATCGAACGTTCGCGTAAACGTAAATCAAGATCCGTTCCGGCAAAGGCACTGTACCGTGTTTTGTCGATGACATGATCCGCAACACGCGCCATTTCGGCAACCTGTCCAAACAGGTCTCTGCCATGAGTGCCACGGATGTTATGCGGCGGGAAGAGGACCGTTTCCGGATGGAAGGTGTCTCCTTCTTCATGGATATCGTTTGCGATGACGACATAATCTGCGGATGAAAATTCATCCATTAACGAAGCGATCCGTCCTTCGATTGCCTGGCCTGGTTTTCCGCACGTCAACTTTCCTTCGTCGGCTACAAAATCAAATGTATAATCAATGACGATAAGTGCACGCATGAGCGTCTGCCCCTTTCTTTTATGGAAGATAGTGTTCTCTTTCACATTGTACTCTATCTGCATCCGAAGACAAAAGGAAGAAATCCGCTAGTGATAGGTATAAGAATGTGGAAAAGTAGGGTATAAGGTATAGGACGAAAATAATTGTGGAGGAGGAACATGGCATGAAGAGGTTGAATGAGTATGAAGTGGAAGAACATCTGGAAGGACTGTCCGAGTGGCGTGTCGTCGATGACGAAATCGTCCGTGTCTACACACTGGATTCATTTCCGGCAGCACTTGATTTTGTACAGGAGGTTGGTTCGGTAGCAGAACACTTAAACCACCACCCTCGTATCATCATCGATTATAAAAATGTTACGCTTGCTGTGACGACGCATGATTCAGGCGGTCTGACCGGCAAAGACTTCGAACTCGCGGAGGCCTGTGATGCCATCTAAACTTTCCATAACATTTGGTAGCGGTAGTTTTGTTGATCAAATTCGAGCACGTGATTCACACATTCGGGCAGCAAGCGGGAGTGGGGAAGCTCTTTTGTTTATCGAAACAGAAGGAAAATCCCCTTTCCAAAGTGGTAATACGTACACGTTGCTTGAAACACGCGGTAATTTTAACGAAGAAGGCAGTCTGTTCTATTGGTCGATTCCGGCAGATCAGAACAGTGGCGATCTATTTGTGCACCAAGTCATGTCAGATCCTAAAGTACTTGGGGCAGAATATGATAGTTTTCAAGCAGTACGGATTGCTCGTGTCGAACGCGGCACGGATTTAGTCTTGTTGATTCAGTTCAACCATGAAGGAGACGCGGCACGTTACGCGAAATCAGTTGAACGACTGACCGTCGACCAGTATGCTGAAGAAGCAGGGAAGTCGTTTGCGCCTTCTCCGGTCATGAAACGGTATCAACTTTTACAACCACTATAATAAATAGTCAAATTAGTCTAGGGGGAAAAAACAGATGAAAAAGAATTACTTTTTAGTAGCAACGCTTGGTGGAGCGCTTGTCGGAGCAACGTTGTCGATGCTTCATAAAGATACACGTCAATCGCAACTCGCTGCCGTCAAACGGACATTTGGTGGAGCAAGTACGCAGCTTTCGGCCGTCAAACAGGATCCAAAAGGACGTTTTGAAGAGATTCGCGCCCTGTATACGGATAACCAAGAAACGATTCACAACTTGATCGATGATATCAAAGATTTGGCGGAATCATTACGTAAATAAGGTTAAAAAAAGCGAACCCTTCTGAATTCCGAAAACGGAAAAAACAGGAGGATTCGCTTTTTTTGTAGCGTTCGTCAGATGAATCGTGCGAGTAAACCGAAGACGGCGAAGGCGACGATGACATAAAAGGTGATCCGTCCGAGTTGTCCGGAACCGCTCGTATGAATGATGCGACCGCCTGACGCAGGGCGTCTTCCGGTATTGAATGGTCGTGTAAACGGTACTGTGCCTTTTCCGAAGAGGAAGCCGGCGAGAAAACCAAGGACGAACCCATACAAGTGACCAAACACGGATACGTTCGAACCAAGCAGTGTAAAGATTGCCGTGATCGCACTGAAGATGTAGACCAGGCGTGCATCATCGGCTGAGATGACCGTCCGCTTGAATCGACCGAGATAGACATAAAAACCAAGCAACCCTAAGATGGCACCGGAAGCCCCGGCCTGTCCGTAAAACGGTTCATTGATTTTCGTGAAGTACGTCAAGACGTTTGCGAGTGTACCGACGAGGAGATAGAAGGATGCGAACTTCGCATGACCAATCATCCGTTCCAGTGCAGGTGCAAAAATGATCAAGGCAAACGTGTTGAAGGCGATATGCCAAAAATCATAATGCAGGAAGGTCGCCGTGACGACGCGCCACCATTCCCCGTTCCCGATGAACAGGTTGATGGCTGCCCCGTAATTGAGTGGTGAAAAGCCCAAGTTGAAAAAGGCGTTTAACTGTTCGATGACAAACAGAGCGACTTGGATTAAAATGAACAACGAAACGACCGGATAAGAACGTGTGAACGTTTGTAGGTTTTCCGTTCGACTAAACATGACAACACCTCGCTTCCTCTTCATTCTATATGAAGATGGCGAAGAATAGAACTGTGGAGGCGTCAGGAATGATTTTCGGAATAGGACTCGATCTCGTAGAACTGCAACAAATCCGACAGACGCTCGAGCGTCAGCCACGAATCATCGAACGGATCTTGACAGCAGCAGAACAAGAACGGTTTCATACCTTGTCTGAGGGACGGCAGCTGGAATATCTCGCAGGACGGTTCGCGGCAAAGGAAGCGTTCGTCAAAGCATTCGGGACGGGGATAGGTGCTGATGTCTCGTGGCTCGATCTCGAAGTGCTGAACGAAACATCAGGGCGACCGGTCATGACGGGTCCGTTCGAAGGAACGATTCATCTATCGATTACGCATTCCGATCATTACGCGGCTGCACAAGTCTTATTAGAAAAGAGGAGTTTAGATGTATCGACCAACTTGGATAGAAATTGACCGCGAGGCAATCGCCCATAACGTACGAGAAATCAAGGCGCGGATGGGGCATCAATCGATGATGGCTGTCGTCAAAGCCGATGGATATGGACACGGAGCCATCACTGTCGCAGAAATCGCTTTAGCAAACGGGGCGGAGATGCTTGCTGTCGCTTTATTGGAAGAAGCCATCGAGTTGCGGGAAGCGGGCATTCAAGCACCGATTTTGATGCTCGAGGCACTTTTACCCGAACATGCTCCGATTGCCTCGAATTATGATGTCGCCGTCCCTGTGTTTTCAGCGGAGTGGTTACGGGAAGCGAAAAGACATTTGACGGAAATCGATCACTTGCGTCTTCATATCAAAGTCGATACCGGGATGGGACGACTTGGTCTGCAGACACTGGACGAGCTAGAT
Source organism: Exiguobacterium sp. KRL4 (assembly GCF_001870785.1). Classification (GTDB taxonomy): domain Bacteria; phylum Bacillota; class Bacilli; order Exiguobacteriales; family Exiguobacteriaceae; genus Exiguobacterium_A. The sequence goes on along the minus strand of NZ_MOLV01000005.1, from coordinate 6,883 downwards.
GCGGTTCTCAAAGAACTGGATCCGGATTTGATGGAACTGGACGGAATTTATACACACTTCGCGACGGCGGATGAATTGACGAGTCGTTTGTTTGAGCAACAACAAACTATTTTTCTGCGTTTTGTCGAACGTGTGCCGGGTATCCGCTATATTCATGCGGCCAATTCAGCTGCGGCCATCCGTCTTGCCGGTCAAGAACCGTGTAATGTCGTCCGGGTCGGGATTGCCCTGTATGGCGCGTTGCCATCAGACGAGATGAGTTCCTATTATTACTTTTTACGGCCGGCATTTTCATTGAAAAGTCGTCTGATGCAAGTCAAGCACGTCGAGCCTGGTCAGACGATCAGCTACGGTGCGACGTATACGGCTCCGACGGATGAATGGATCGGAACGGTGCCGATCGGCTATGCCGATGGGTGGTCACGCAAGTTTCAAGGATACGCGTTGATCGTCGATGGCACTCCTTGCGAAATCGTCGGGCGTGTCTGTATGGACCGGTTGATGATCCGCTTACCGCGTGATTACCCGATCGGAACAGAAGTCACATTGATCGGGCAAGGTGTACCAATCGATGAAGCCGCTCACTGGTTGGGGACGATCAATTATGAAGTGCTCTGCCAGTTTTCGAAGCGAGTCCCGCGCGTCTGATTTTTGAAAAAACATCAATATGATGGTAAAAAAATGTTATTTGTTTGAATTTTGATTGTATTTTCTGAATTTGACTGATATATTGAAGTGGAAGTGAGTCGTTCGTTAAGGTTTCAGTGAATCTGGAGGTGCCATTATCTTGGTCCAACAACGGGAAAAGCAATTTGTTGAACGAAATGTAGCGAAGGAGACGATTGGGATGAAGTCGAACCATACGACCGAAGAACGCAAGCGTCAGCTACGTGAGGAATTGAAACGTGGTTACGAAGAAATGGCAGCGATCAATTTATCAATCGTTGGCGAAATGTTCCAGATTGAAACGGAGGCGGAGTTCTCGCTCCTACGTCAAGTAAGCGGGGTGTAAGCTTTGATAGTCAAACGTGGCGACGTGTTTTATGCAAATTTGTCACCTGTGGTCGGATCGGAACAAGGAGGCGTTCGTCCTGTCCTTGTCCTACAAAATGATATTGGTAACCGATTCAGCCCAACGGTCATCGTGGCTGCGATCACGGCACAGATCGACAAAGCCAAACTACCGACCCATGTGGAAGTATATCGAGAGCGACACGGATTAGAACGTGATTCGGTCATCCTACTTGAGCAGGTCCGTACAATCGACAAACGCCGTCTAACGGATAAAGTCACGCACCTAGATCCTGACACGATGATGAAAGTAAATAGTGCCGTCGCGATCAGCCTAGGCTTGATTGACTTTTAGGCACTTACATAGAACAGCGAGAAGAGTCGATACAACTGTATGCGACTTTTTTTTGAACAATTTTTAAAAAGTGGTTTAGGAACAGTAAAATCGGGGAATTACATCAGGGTGACCTTTTATTTAAAGTGGTTCATTCAGATGATAGAGATAGAGATAGAGAAAACACATAGTAGATTTTCCTTGAGGAGGAACTTGAAGATGGATTTAACAATTAAAACAGAGCAACTAGATGGTCAGACGCATCTCTATATCGCAGGAGAGATTGATACGTATACAGCACCGAAACTTCGTCAAGAATTAGTACCGGCAGTCGAAACAAATGATGTCGTCGTCCATTTGGATGAAATTCATTATATGGATTCAACAGGTCTTGGTGTATTTGTCGGGGCGCTCAAAGCCTCAAAGAAAAACGGAACGACGTTCACACTCGTCGGGGTATCCGAACGGATTCGTCGTCTATTCGAAATCACAGGTCTTTCAAGCATCATTACAATCGATAGTGGTGTACGAGGTGGAACACAATGAAGAACGAACAGCTTGAAATGATGCTTCCGGCAAAACCGGAATACGTAGCGATCGCTCGACTAACCGTTTCTGGTGTCGCGAATCGGATGGGCTACACATACGATGACATCGAAGACATCAAAATCGCGGTTTCTGAAGCGTGTGCCAATGCCGTTCAGCATGCATATGAAGGAGAAAAAGATGGGTCGATGGCATTGACGTGTAATGTCTATCCGGATGATCGTCTTGAAATCATCGTCAAAGACAACGGTGTGACATTTGATAAAGACAGCGTCAAACGCCAAAGTGAACCGATTACGGACGCACATGATCTAGACTCTCTGCATGAGGGGGGACTAGGGATCTTAATGATTGAAGCACTCATGGATCAAGTTACGATCGAGAAAGCAAACGGCGTCACTGTCCATATGACAAAATATATGAATAGAGATGAGGTGGGTCAAAGTGCCAGCAAAGTCTCAACAACGCCATCACAGTGATGACGAAGTCCTTCGACTAATTGACCTATACCAACAAGATGACCAAGATGAGGAAGTCCATGCTGCGTTACTCGCGCGTTACTCGGATCTCGTCGAGGCACTCGCCCGTAAATTCTCACGTGGCCGTCCGATTCATGACGATCTCGTTCAAGTCGGAATGATCGGTCTGCTCGCGGCACTCCGCCGCTTTGATAAAGAATTTGGCCGCAGTTTTGAATCGTTTGCCGTCCCGACCATCATCGGTGAAATCAAACGATTCATCCGCGACAAGACATGGAGCGTACACGTCCCGCGTCGAATCAAGGAACTCGGTCCAAAAATCAAGAAAGCCGTCGAAGAATTGACAACGGAACTGCAACGGTCACCACGGATTGATGAAATTGCAGCCCGTCTGGAAGTGTCGGAAGAGGAAGTTCTCGAGACGCTCGAAATGGGTAAAAGTTATCAAGCGTTATCCGTTGATAGTTCGATTGAAGCTGACCAAGAAGGCAGTACGGTCACGTTGCTTGACTTAGTCGGGAACCAAGAAAATGGTTATGACTCGGTTGATCAAAGGTTGATTCTTGAAAAAGCTTTTGCGGTTTTGACGGATCGGGAACGTTCGATTTTAGAATGTGCCTATTACCGGAACATGAGTCAAAAGGAAACCGGGGAATTACTCGGTATTTCGCAGATGCATGTCTCGCGCCTGCAACGCCGGGCCCTTCAAAAGTTACGCGAAGCGATCAAAGTGGAACCAAACGAAGTATTCTCAAAAGATTGATGCTCAGGCATCAGTCTTTTTTTGTGTCCGATTGATTCTTCGGTATAATGGAGAAGAGGTGAAGAAGATGGAGAAGAGAATCGCAACAGAATTGAATTTACGACTAGCACAAGTAAAAGCCGTTTTACAACTGACGGAAGACGGGGGAACGATTCCGTTTATCGCCAGGTACCGCAAAGAACAAACCGGTGAACTCGATGAGGTCGAAATCAAAGCGATCCTCGATCGCCATAAAAGTATCACGCAGCTCGAAACGAAACGAGAAGACGTCCTGCGTAAAATTGAAGAACAGGGAGTCATGACGGCAGAGTTAAAACAAAGCCTGAATGAGGCGACGACGCTGCAACAGATCGAAGACTTATACTTACCGTTCCGTCCGAAACGACGAACGAAGGCGGAAATCGCACGGGAAGCTGGTCTGGCACCGTTCGCCGACTTTTTACGTTCCCCGAAATCGTATGACGATGAACAATTTAATCAGTTTGTCGCAGCGCATGAAGAAGGGGAAGCGGTTGCTGGGGCGCAAGCGATTATTGCTGAGGAATGGGGCGAGCAGGCAAGTGTCCGCGATCATATCCGCAAGACGGCGTATCGTTTCGCGGACATCGTCACGAAGTTAAAAAAAGACGCAGTCGACGAGAAACGTGTATTCGCGCAGTACTATGAATACAATGAACGAATCCGTCAAATCGTGCCGCACCGGATTTTAGCGATCAATCGTGCGGAATCGTTAAAAATCGTTTCGGTCAAAGTGGTCCTAGATGATCAACATGTATTGCCGTACCTGTTGCGCCCGTTTAACCGGTTAGCGGACGAAAAACGGCGTCTGGTCGAAGAAGCTGTCCAAACAGGCTATAAAAAATCGGTATTCCCGGCCATCGAACGGGAACTTCGGAATGAATTGACGGACAAGGCGGAAAATCAAGCGATTGAAGTATTCGGAAAAAATTTACGACAACTCTACATGCAACCACCGATGAAAGGGAAAGTGATGTTAGGTCTCGATCCTGCCTACCGGACCGGATGTAAGTGGGCTGTCATTGATCCGACGGGGGAACTCAAGGAAGTAGGTGTCGTCTATGTCACGATGTCTGAACAAAAGGCACAAGAGGCACGTCAGGTCTTGACGAAACTCGTGAACCGATATGGTATTGAATTGATAGCGATCGGAAACGGAACGGCTTCCCGTGAGACGGAATCGTTTGTCGCGAATTGGCTCAAGGAACATGATGACATCGCGTTCACAATCGTCGATGAGGCGGGTGCAAGTATTTATTCCGCATCGGAAATCGCACGGACAGAGTTTCCTGATCTACAAGTCGAACAGCGGTCGGCGATTTCGATCGCAAGACGATTGCAAGATCCGTTGGCAGAACTCGTCAAGGTCGACCCACAATCGGTGGGTGTCGGACAATACCAACATGATGTCACACAAACGAAGCTGAAAGAAACACTCGACTTCGTCGTTGAGACGGTCGTCAACCAGGTAGGTGTTGATGTCAATACCGCATCGGAGTCACTTCTCGGTTATGTCGCGGGGATCACAAAAGCCACTGCGAAAAAAATCGTCGAACGTCGATCGGAGCTAGGTGCCTTCGAATCCCGGAAAGAACTGTTGAAAGTACCGCGCTTAGGAGCAAAAGCCTATGAACAGGCGGCTGGATTCTTGCGGATACCGGAAGGCAGCCATCCCCTGGACCGGACACCAATTCACCCGGAACAATATAAAACCGTCGAACGGTTATTTAAGCAGCTCGAGTTCTCGTTACAAACAGTAGGGACAGAAGAGTTGCGGACGCGACTTGACGCTTTATCCGTACAAGAGACGGCGCAATTGCTTGAAGTTGGGGAACCAACCTTACGCGACATCATTGAAGCGTTACAACGTCCGGAGCGCGATCCGCGTGAAGCACTTGATAAACCGTTGTTACGCCAAGATGTATTGTCACTCGACATGATTCAAGTCGGGATGGAGTTTCAAGGGACGGTGCGCAACGTACTCGACTTTGGCGCATTTGTAGATATCGGTGTGAAAGAGAGTGGACTTGTGCACATCTCGAAACTCAGTAAAAAACGGGTCAAACATCCGCTTGATGTCATCGCGGTCGGGGACATCGTCACAGTGTGGGTGACGAGTGTCGAACCAGAGCGGGGACGCATCGGTTTAACGATGGTCAGCCCGTCATGACGAACGAAGAGTTGCAGCAATACGTCGAGCGGTTATCACTCGACGTGTTTGCTTTACCTTTTACGCACAGAGCGTTGTTTAATGATCGCTTACGGACGACAGGCGGCCGCTATTTTTTGACGGATCACCATCTTGACTTCAATCGGCGGTATCTCGAAGACCCGCACATCTTTCGCGGAATCGTCATTCACGAGCTTTGTCACTATCATCTTCACCTGCAAGGGAAAGGGCACCGGCATCAAGATCAAGACTTTAAAGAGTGGTTATCCCGGTACGGAGGCTTACGGTATAGTCCGCGTTTAAAAGAAAATGAAAAAAAGACGCATCTCTATGAATGTAAAAAATGCGGGACATTATATAGAAGGAAAAGAAAGATGAATCCAGAACGATATCGGTGTGGACGATGTCGTGGAAAGATTTTTCACAAAAGTAGTTGACGTTCATTTCGGAGCATGATAAATTATAGAAGTCGTCAAAATGACCGCAACTAAACAACTTCTCGTCATTAAAAACTTTTTTAAAAAAGCATTGACGAAGAGAAAGAAAGTTGCTAATATAGAAAAGTGTTCTGAAACGAACGTCACGTTCCGCAATAGCTCAGTGGTAGAGCAACCGGCTGTTAACCGGTAGGTCGTAGGTTCAAATCCTACTTGCGGAGCCATTATTTTTGGAGATGTACCCAAGTGGCTATAAGGGGCGCCCCTGCTAAGGGTGTAGGCCGGGAAACTGGTGCGAGGGTTCGAATCCCTCCATCTCCGCCAGACCTCTTATGTGAATTTGTTACTTGAGAATAGTTATCAATTTTTTAAATGGCCCGTTGGTCAAGCGGTTAAGACACCGCCCTTTCACGGCGGTATCACGGGTTCGATTCCCGTACGGGTCACCATTTCGGAGGATTAGCTCAGCTGGGAGAGCATCTGCCTTACAAGCAGAGGGTCGGCGGTTCGATCCCGTCATCCTCCACCATTTTCAATTTCATACTTAAGTTTCACAAAAATGTGGTCCTGTGGTGTAGCGGTTAACATGCCTGCCTGTCACGCAGGAGATCGCGGGTTCGAATCCCGTCAGGACCGCCATTTTTGGGCTGTGGCCAAGTGGTAAGGCACTGGATTTTGATTCCAGCATGCGAAGGTTCGATCCCTTCCAGCCCAGTTTTTTCGTGTCATTAGCTCAGTTGGTAGAGCATCTGACTTTTAATCAGAGGGTCGCAGGTTCGAATCCTGCATGACACACCATTTTAACTTTAATTTCAATTTTATATTTGCGGTCGTGGCGGAATGGTAGACGCGCTAGGTTGAGGGCCTAGTGGTGGCAACACTGTGGAGGTTCAAGTCCTCTCGACCGCACCATATCGCACCCTTAGCTCAGCTGGATAGAGTACTTGACTACGAATCAAGGGGTCGGGAGTTCGAATCTCTCAGGGTGCACCACATTTTGTTTGCTTTTGACGGGCCTATAGCTCAGCTGGTTAGAGCGCACGCCTGATAAGCGTGAGGTCGGTGGTTCGAGTCCACTTAGGCCCACCATTTTTCAAAACAAACGATGACGAACTTTGAAAACTG
>NZ_MOLV01000048.1 GCF_001870785.1 Exiguobacterium sp. KRL4 | reverse complement strand
TTTGTTTGCGAGCCGTAGTCTTCATACGTTGTGGTCAGGGGTCTTCGTGGGCTCGTCCACCCGCAAGCGGTTATGTGTCTCCCAGAGTGCGACCGCCAGCCGTACCCGGTACCGCTGGCCCACCGACAATGTCGACAGGCCCCGAGCGCGGTCACTGCAAGCGTTCAGACCCGCCAAAGCGATGTCCACGCGGCGTTCGGCATCCCACGCGTCCAGCAGCCTGTCCGCCTCGAGCGCAGCGGAATAGGCATCGGCCGCGTCCTCACCCGTGGCTAGCGCAGCGCTGGCCACGTCCAGCTCCTGCAGCGCTGCCCTGGCGGGAGCAGGCGCCTCGGCGATCAGGTCACCTACCGTGCGGTTGTCCTCGGGAGCCATGTCCTGCTTCACCAGGACGAGGGAACCCACCTGGGTCACCACCCCTGAGTCAGGCTTCAGGATCCCAGCCAGCACGTGGAGCAAAGTGGTCTTGCCCCGGCCGTTGTCGCCGACGATCGCCAGCCTTGACCCGGCAGAAACGGTGACGTCGGCCCCACTCAGCACAGGCCGGTCCCCGAGTGTGACGTGAAGTGATTCAGCGCGGATGTGTGCGGCGGATCCCTGGGGTGTCCCGATCCACACACACGATCGAACAGGTTGTGTGATTGGCATTGCGTACTCTCAGCTCGTCATGGAGC
>NZ_MOLV01000047.1 GCF_001870785.1 Exiguobacterium sp. KRL4 | reverse complement strand
CGTAGACAAACCCTCATTTCAACATTGAAATGAGGGTTTGTCTTATGTAGTCGTATAAAATGGTCTGAACAACAAGGATTCCCACCGGAATCCCATGACCAGTTCGCCAATTTTTTGAGGTTCAGGGCACTAAAAGTAAGCATCGCTTGTAGCGTTGTTTTTTTCAGACCACGATATCGGGCCCAACGCATGCCATGCTTTTCTTTTGCATCTGCGAAGACGCGTTCGATGGTCTCCTGTCGTTTTCGATATAGTGCCCGGTTCACAGAGGTATGTCGCAAATGCTCCACCTCATCCATCGCCTCCTGCCAAATATGACGTAGTATCATTTTTTTGTTCTCTTGACTCTTCGTGCACTGTGAAAGAAAAGAGCACGACGCACAGATCATTGGATCAGAGACATATTCCCGATAGCCCTCTCGATTGGTCGTCCGATAACGAAGAACTTGATTGTCGGGACACAAATAACAGTCATAGTATTCGTCATAATAGAAGTCTTTCGTTTTGAACATTCCCTTCACCCCTCTGGGGCGTGTATAAGGAAAAACCGGTAAGATGTTTCGTTGAAGGAGGTGATGTGCGAGTTGGACTGTCTTGTAGGCAGAATCGGCTACGACAGCGAATGGCTGACTGAAACGATGAATGATGGATTCAAGAAGAGGTTCAAGCATTTTACTATCATGTACATTGCCTGGTGTGAGGATCAGTCCAAGTACGAAGCCATTTCGATCACAGGCTGTATGGCAAGAATAAGCGAATAGTCGTTCACGTTCCCCCTTCACGTAGTAACCACTCTCGGGATCTGTCGTACTTTCCTTGATTTCACGTGTTTCAAGACGGCTCTCCTTGGGGGCGAAGGGCTTTTTTCCATGCAGTACCCGATCCTCGTTGATTTCTTGGTCGAGTTCTTCTTTATATTGTTGGATAGCACGACGGACGATCTTTTTCTTCTTGAACTTCCGTTTATTTGCGTTCGCCTTGATGTGTGTGGAATCCATGAATAGGACCGAAGGGTCCACGAACCCGGCTTCGACACCTTGTGAGAGGATACGATAAAAGATGGTTTCGAACACATCCGTGTCTTGAAACCGACGGACGTAATTTTTTCCAAAAGTAGAGAAGTGCGGAACTTTCTCATCCAATCCGATTCCGAGGAACCACCGATACGCGACGTTCGTCTCAATCTCCTTGATGGTCCGACGCATTGATGGAATACCAAATAGGTATTGGAGAAGCGCCATCTTAATCAATAAAACAGGATCGATACTAGGTCTTCCGTTATTTTCACAATACAGTTTCTCTACTAAAGGATAGACGAATTCAAAGTCCATGACCTGATCCACTTTTCGAACGAGATGGTCCTGCGGGACCAATTGTTCCAATGTGATGGTGATGTTCTCAGAACGATGATGTTGGTCTCTTTTTCCCATCATAATGATTCCTCCTCTTTCGAATATCTATGTTAGTTTTATACCCGGAAGCGTGAAAGAAAAAGCGTTTGTTCGCTCGAAATCGCTTCCTAGGGAAAAACAAGCAGGAGCGACCCAGCAGCGAAGCGATGCGGCGCGATGC
>NZ_MOLV01000046.1 GCF_001870785.1 Exiguobacterium sp. KRL4 | reverse complement strand
GTGATAGGACGTTGCCAGGCATACTTTTTTAATAAAGTATTTGACAATTTTGACCGATTGATATAATATTATAGAAGTCGTCAAGTTACCACGGTCCTGTGGTGTAGCGGTTAACATGCCTGCCTGTCACGCAGGAGATCGCGGGTTCGAATCCCGTCAGGACCGCCATTTTTATTTACCGAATTTTTATTTATGGCTTTGTAGCTCAGTCGGTAGAGCAGAGGACTGAAAATCCTCGTGTCGGCGGTTCGATTCCGTCCAAAGCCACCATTTACACCTGCCGGTGTAGCTCAGCTGGTAGAGCAACTGACTTGTAATCAGTAGGTCGCGGGTTCGACTCCTGTTGCCGGCACCATCTTAATATGGCGGTTGTGGCGAAGTGGTTAACGCACCGGATTGTGATTCCGGCATTCGTGGGTTCAATTCCCATCAGTCGCCCCATTTTATTTTTTAACTTAATACTATTTGTGTCATTAGCTCAGTTGGTAGAGCATCTGACTTTTAATCAGAGGGTCGCAGGTTCGAATCCTGCATGACACACCATTTTTTTTATGCGGGTGTGGCGGAATTGGTAGACGCGCTAGATTTAGGATCTAGTGTCTTTGACGTGGGGGTTCAAGTCCCTTCACCCGTACCATTTATATGTATGCGGAAGTAGTTCAGTGGTAGAATACGACCTTGCCAAGGTCGGGGTCGCGGGTTCGAATCCCGTCTTCCGCTCCAATTTTTAATCTAATCGTAACAACAAATAGCAAATAGCATAATTTGCGGTCGTGGCGGAATGGTAGACGCGCTAGGTTGAGGGCCTAGTGGTGGCAACACTGTGGAGGTTCAAGTCCTCTCGACCGCACTTATTATGCACCCTTAGCTCAGCTGGATAGAGTACTTGACTACGAATCAAGGGGTCGGGAGTTCGAATCTCTCAGGGTGCACTTTTCGGGAAGTAGCTCAGCTTGGTAGAGCACTTGGTTTGGGACCAAGGGGTCGCAGGTTCGAATCCTGTCTTCCCGACCATTATTTTTCATATCGGACTTTGAAAACTGAACGATGAGGCAAAAAACGTATCTTCGGATACAAACAATGAATGAAGCGCAAGCTTCGTCAACGTGACTCCGGTCACAACAACGAGCAAGTCAAACACTTTATGGAGAGTTTGATCCTGGCTCAGGACGAACGCTGGCGGCGTGCCTAATACATGCAAGTCCAGGTTGCAGACGCAGGAAGCTCACGGAACTCTTCAGAGGTAGAA
>NZ_MOLV01000045.1 GCF_001870785.1 Exiguobacterium sp. KRL4 | reverse complement strand
GAAGCATGGCGACATGCGGAGCTGAGTGATACTAATCGGTCGAGGCCTTGTTCTAGCAGATGATCTTGTTGATGACTTCAGTTTTGAGGGCGCGAGCTTTTCAAAAAAAGTTCTTGACGTTATGGAAACATAATGTTAAGATGATAGATGTCTGGTGGCGATAGCCAAGTGGTCACACCCGTTCCCATGCCGAACACGGAAGTTAAGCACTTGAACGCCGAAAGTAGTTGGGGGCTTCCCCCTGTGAGGATAGGACGCTGCCAGGCGATCGTTCCGCAATAGCTCAGTGGTAGAGCAACCGGCTGTTAACCGGTAGGTCGTAGGTTCAAATCCTACTTGCGGAGCCATTATATTTACTTCTTCACCACATGCAATGGAGAGCTGTCCGAGTGGCCGAAGGAGCACGATTGGAAATCGTGTAGGCGTCATAAGCGTCTCAAGGGTTCGAATCCCTTGCTCTCCGCCATAACATTTTCAATTTTAAGATGGCCCGTTGGTCAAGCGGTTAAGACACCGCCCTTTCACGGCGGTATCACGGGTTCGATTCCCGTACGGGTCACCATTTTTATTAGCGCGGGGTGGAGCAGTCTGGTAGCTCGTTGGGCTCATAACCCAAAGGTCGTCGGTTCAAATCCGGCCCCCGCAATTACATACGGTCCTGTGGTGTAGCGGTTAACATGCCTGCCTGTCACGCAGGAGATCGCGGGTTCGAATCCCGTCAGGACCGCCATTGTTAAGGCTTTGTAGCTCAGTCGGTAGAGCAGAGGACTGAAAATCCTCGTGTCGGCGGTTCGATTCCGTCCAAAGCCACCATATGATTTTCAAATGTTTTTCCCATTGTGGGGGGGTAGCGAAGTGGCTAAACGCGGCGGACTGTAAATCCGCTCCCTCGGGTTCGGCGGTTCGAATCCGCCCCCCCCCACCACTCTTAGGGGCATAGTTTAGCGGTAGAACTACGGTCTCCAAAACCGTCAGCGCGGGTTCGATTCCTGCTGCCCCTGTTTTATTATTATGGCGGTTGTGGCGAAGTGGTTAACGCACCGGATTGTGATTCCGGCATTCGTGGGTTCAATTCCCATCAGTCGCCCTTTTATTATTGGGCTGTGGCCAAGTGGTAAGGCACTGGATTTTGATTCCAGCATGCGAAGGTTCGATCCCTTCCAGCCCAGCTTTTGTGCGGAAGTAGTTCAGTGGTAGAATACGACCTTGCCAAGGTCGGGGTCGCGGGTTCGAATCCCGTCTTCCGCTCCAATGAGTGGCGCCATAGCCAAGTGGTAAGGCAGAGGACTGCAACTCCTCTATCGTCAGTTCGATTCTGACTGGCGCCTCCAATTCCTAATTTAATGTTTATGCAAGAGATTGTGCCGGTGTGGCGGAACTGGTAGACGCGCACGACTCAAAATCGTGTTCCTTTGGAGTGTCGGTTCGATTCCGACCACCGGTATCTTGCGGGTGTAGTTTAGTGGTAAAACCTCAGCCTTCCAAGCTGATGATGAGGGTTCGATTCCCTTCACCCGCTTTTACCTTTGTACGATCTCAATCAAGATTCACCTGATTATGCGGGTGTAGTTTAGTGG
>NZ_MOLV01000044.1 GCF_001870785.1 Exiguobacterium sp. KRL4 | reverse complement strand
AACTAAGTGTAGACCATCCACAGCCTGAAAAATCTCCTGCAGCATGCAGATGCTGCCTTATACGACGCTAAATCATCGGGTAAAAATACGTTCAAGTTTTTTAACGAATCATAAAGGAAAGGGGAGAGCATACTATTTCAGCATCTCTCCCCTTTCCTTATCCAATCAATAGTTGAAGATCTTCTTTAGGACCAAAATGGAACAGAATTTTTTAGTAGAGAGCACCTAAAATACTCCTTCAAATGAACGACACTAGATAATGATAAGGAGAATAAAGTTGGGCAGGACTCATGAAAACTTCTTCAAATATCAGGAAGTCTTCCACATCTTCTAGTTCTATATAGTAAAGGCGAATCGCCTCTTCGATTTCTTCGGTTAATTCCTCACGTATTTGAACGAAATCTTCCCATTGTCGATGAGCATGATCTTTGATCAGTAACACATAGGGATCGCTTGGTTTTAAGACGATCGTTGAGAAGGAGATTAGATTCTTCTCAAAAGCTGAGTTAAGTTTCTGTGCCAATAAAGAGGATTTTTTCATAATCTAATCCTTCCTAAAACCGTTTTTTAACAAGGTGTTTTAAAATCAAAATAATCTTTAGTACATTTATTATAACTAATATATTGAAACTGCAATACTGCCTGATTTTTTTCGAAATATAAAGAAATGAACAGGAGGAGAATGTAATCTCTATCATCTTGCTTCTGACATGAAAGGTATTTAATCTGAAAAAATGAGTAAAAGCGTAGAAGATTTCCGTAAAAAATCCTGAAAGAAGAGTGCGTCCTTCCAAAGAAAGTTGCACTTAGGAAGGACGCACTCTATGGTTTATTTCATCATGAACGATGCTTGATATCTGATACGGCGCGTCCGTCCTTTTCAGGGAAGACGTTCTTATCCAAATATTTATGGAAGAACCATTCGCCTACGCCGATCACTAAGGCGGAGAAGAGTGCAGCGCGAATGATTTCGTCGTCCGCCCCCTTGATCATCCCGTCACCCATCAGCCAAATGACGAGGAAAGAGAGGATGATGTCAGCAATCGTGGCCATCATGTTCCGCTTCTTATGGTCCTCATGAGGATCATGATGGTGAGAATGGTTGTTCCCGTTACTGTTGTTCACGTGATTCCCATTCTGCTTATTCGATGATCCATCCCCGGTTCTTCTGAAGATCATCAGGTCCCCTAATACATAGGCGATGAGTGTCAGCACGAGGCTAATCAAAAGGGTCTTCTCGATCTCGACATCATAAATCACAGTCAGGATGACAAGCAGTACGACGGCAATCATTAGAAACTTCATGATGAGTGCTTTTGCATGGTTCATTTGATTTCCTCCTCTATACGTTTTTGGTGGTACTTTAAGTTATTACCCCACTCTCCACACTTTAATCATTTACAGCTTTACTATATTAAAAATGTTAATAAAATATATCTTTTAATAGATTACCCCCTTTTTTTTTATGCATATTTGAAAATTTTTTTAGAACCGTAATGGAATGTGTTCATGAAAAAGGACTGTCATGTATCTTTAGATTTATTTCATTAAAAAAAATACGAATAAGGTTAGAAGAAAGAAAAAGAAGGTATAGATAACTTGTACGTTTCATACATGTTTTAAATAGATTAAGGGAGGAATCGATGATGTTCAGACACCAGAAAGAATTACAGTTCGAAGTGAAGGTAGATCGTCCGGATCCGAAGCTGGCACGTGCCGTGCAAGAGGTGTTAGGGGGTCAATTCGGGGAAATGACCGTCATGATGCAGTACTTATTCCAAGGCTTTAACTGTCGGGGGAACGAGAAATATAAAGATATGTTGATGGACATCGGGACAGAAGAGATCGGGCACGTCGAGATGTTATGTTCCTTGATTTCTCAGTTGCTTGACGGGGCATCTCCTGACGATCAGGCTGAGGCTGCCAAGGATCCGGCTACCGCTGCGATTCTCGGAGGTATGAATCCGCAACACTTATTGGTCAGTGGTCTAGGTGGATTACCCACTAATGCCAACGGCATTCCTTGGAATGGCTCCTATATCGTCGCAAGTGGGAATCTCCTTGCCGATATGCGCTCCAATCTCCATGCTGAATCCCAAGGTCGCCTGCAAGTCGCCCGTCTCTATCATATGACGAATGACGAAGGCGTACGAGCGACGTTCCGGAAGATGTTGGCCCGCGACCGGTATCACCAATATCAATGGATGGCAGCGATCGAGGAACTAGAACAAAAGAACGGAATCATCGTTCCAGCCACGTTCAGTCCCGAGGATGAAATGGAAGCCCAACCCCATGCCTATGAGTTTTGGGATCTATCAGAAGGAACGGCTTCGAAAGAAGGACGATGGGCACAAGGCCCAGCACAGGACGGTACAGGAGAATTCGTCCACCTGGAGAATCCGGCTCCACAAGGTCAAGTTCCAAATCCGGTGGTTCCACCTTTTAACATCCATCATGACTTAGAGGAAACAACTAGCGATAAAGGGATCAAGGACACGGTAAAAGATATCTTAAAAAACAAGGAGTGAATGTATATGGCTAAGAAAGAATTAGCAATTCATGAAACGTTAGAAATTCATGAGATCCTGACGGTAAAACAAGCATGCCTCGTAAAAGCGTATGCCCTCAGCCCACTCGTTAAGGACGAGAATTTAAAAAAACTGATCGAGCAAGATGTGAAGGATTGCGAACAAGCCATCGAAGAGCTTCAAAAGCTTTTAAAATAAAATCTTCAATGAGGAGGATACACCCATGACAATCATGGAACAAATGAGCCGTTCAAGTAAGAAACGCGATGAATTAATCGCCACAGACTTCTTAGTGAGTGCGAAATCAACCGTACGCGCTTATGCAGTGGCAGTCACAGAAGCAGCTTCTCCAAATGTCCGTAAAACGTTGACGGAGCAGTTGAATAAGGCGATTCAAACACATGCTCAGATCGCCGATTACATGATCAAGAATGACATGTACGTCGCCTATGACTTAGAGAAGCAGTTGAAGCACGACGAAGAAAAGATCAATATCGTCAAAGATCTCCTTCATCCTAAAAAATAGGTTCGTGTCTCTTGTCGTATAGATAGAATAGAAAATGGGAGACTCCCATTTTCTATTCTATCTGTGTAAATCGATAAGGATTGAACAACGCACGGTATTTAGTGGGAAGCTCGCGAATCAAGGAGGTCAATAAGAGTGCCGAGATCATACTGTTACTTATATCATCCTCGTCATATCCAGTGGCAAGAAAGAGATTCGGATTGAGGTGATTTAACCGGCCGATGGCTGGTAACGAGTCAGCAGTGGAGTATCTGTCGGCTACGTGTTCCAGATTCTTGAAGAAATCTCTGCCCAGGCTAAATCGGGTATTTTCTTCCGCTTCTTGCAGAGGATGAGGGTCGGTGAAGATGATTTTTTGTACACGTATTTTATTATGGTCTTCATCATATATTTCCATGGGATTAGAAAAATTCAGGTCCTTCATTTTTCTTTCCTCGATGACGTGTCCTCCATATGAACAAAAATGATCCAAAAAGGAAGTAATATATCTCGAGGGGCAAAATTGAAGCTGATCCCGTAATATATAGCCGGACTTCATTTTCTGTGTCGAGTTTTCCGTTGCTTCGATTATCGTTCGTTCAACTGGAATTCCCACCTCTTCCATCGAAAGGATTTCAGTCTCCATTCTTCTTTGATCATCAGGTGTCTCCGCCAAAACATAAACATCCTGCATACGGAGTAGACACTCTATTTCTAGACGTTCGATTTGATATTTCAAAAAATAAGCAGCTTCTTGGATCGCTTCATGGTATAGAATCGTCTGCTCAACCCCTACCTTTTTTACTAAATCTGAATATGAAGGAGTTGCGGACGCAGGAAAGAGAAGGTACTGATTTTTGATTTTTTCAAGAAACCACTCCTTGTCCAGCATGAGAGTGACGTCATGTCCTCGTTCTTGTAAAATCGAGGCGAGTGTGATGGCTGTCAAGTTCCCTCCCATAATCAATAGCTCTGTCTCGGTCTCCGAATCGCGTGTAAGCCTCATAGCCTTGTCTAACAGCATCTTTGTCCAGACTAAGGTAGAAGAACGATCGATTTGTGCATTCATCATCAGTGATTTCCTCCCTCCACATCATCCAACAGTAAAAAAGATGTATTTTAAATTCATGTTTTAAGTTTTTTCCTTTTTTCTTTTCTTTTTAAACCATTTAGACGTATGGGAATCCTCAAGTTAATCATATGGAAAGCTTATAATGGAAGTGTTCTCCTAGATTACACATTTAAAACGAACTAGTAAATAAAGTAGCGTGTAATAAGATGTATCCGATAAGTAGGAAAAGGAAAAGAGGATTGGATGATCGGCAAGCAATGTATCGTACTCCTGTCAGTCAAATAGAAATCTATTTGGAAAGGACACAACTTCATGAAAATCAACCTATCGACCGAGTATGCCATCCGAGTCCTTTTATTTGCAGCAACCCATCCAACGCGGTTAGTTAAAATAAAAGAGATTGCAGAGACCTATCAGATATCCGAGAACCATCTCATGAAAATTGTTCATGCTTTACAAAAAAATGGTTATCTTCATACGGTACGCGGAAGAAATGGTGGCTTTCGATTGGCCAAGGCGGCCGAAAATATTAGTATCGGAGAAATCATTATGATTTTCGAAGACATGGTCTATCTGAAAAATGAAGACCCGATTAGTTCCGTTGGTGATCTTCCAATTCGTCAGACACTGGATAAAGCCTATCTGCTCTTTTTCGAATTTCTCCAATCTATTACGTTAAATGAAATAGTTGACACGAAAAACAAATAAGAATCCCTGAATGTTTAGCCACAGTTCCGTTCGTATTGGCGTTTCCAAGCAATAACTTAGCTGATATGGTATGATAGGTACATCTCATCTGAGTTCGTCTATGAGGATTTTATATCGCAGTGATAAGTCAGGATGTTTTGTTACTGAGTTTTGGCGAACGAGGAGTAGCTAACTTTTTTTGGATGGCATTTCATGAGATGTCCTCTTCCAATTGGTCACGTAAATCTTCTTTTTTACGATTATCCAAGAGGAGGATATTATGTTAAGCCGAGAAAAAATCACTTTCTACTCACTAAAAAATGAGATAAGAAGATCTTTACCTATCAAGCATTACATTTTGACTCCTACAATCACGGAGGAGTCTTGGCATTGCATGATCTATCGCGTCTCCATTACTGAAGAAGAAAAGAAACGATTAGCTTCAAGTATGGGTACTATACTTCAAAAGAAATACACTGAAGATGTTCGGCTCCAGCTCTGTGATCAGCTTGATGACGTTTTCACCTACACGTTGCAGAATTCAAAGGAACTGATGGCACTTACGTTTCTACAAGTTCAAGACAAGCTAGATGTGAGCGTCGTACTGGTTAAAGATGAGACCATCATTTTTAAAGAGTATATTCAGGATCAAGACGGAGTCCGAAAATTGATTGAAACGATAATGAAATCTGTGAATGATGAATCCGTCGAACAAGTTTGATTTGTCTATAAAGTAATAGTGAAAGAAAAAGAGTGTCGTTTTTAAAACGGCACTCTTTTTCTCAGATCGTAGACAAACCCTC
>NZ_MOLV01000043.1 GCF_001870785.1 Exiguobacterium sp. KRL4 | reverse complement strand
TCTCACCATTCCGTTGGTTTTCGTCAGTTCGCCCTGCTTTTCGGTCGAACAATTGACCTTCCTCGCGACAGATCAACCGTTTGAGTACGTCATTTCGGCTTATCGTGGCGATCGGTACACCTTTACGGTCGAGATGGAGCGGCGACTTTGATTATTCTCTAAAAAAAGACCTTTTTCTTATCGTTTGAACTGCTCCCCGTCAAGTAGACAGGCCAAATAATAAAAATCTTTTAAACGGCTTGAGCCCTGAATTCCAGCGGACTCAAGCCGTTTAGTCGTTCTTGGTATCGTTCTTCGTTATAGAATCTAATGTATTGCTGAATCGCATGACAGAGTTCGTCGAACTCCTCAAACTTATGTAGATAATAACTCTCACACTTCAATGCGCCCCAGAACGATTCCATCGGACCATTATCGATGCATTTACCGACACGAGACATACTTTGTGTAATGCCTGCTGCTTTCGTCATTCGACGGAAAGCATGCGACGTATATTGAAACCCACGATCGCTATGTAGAAGTGGTTGGCTTTCTGGTGCGCCCTGAAGGGCGAGTTCAAGCGTATCGAACACGAGTTGATTGTTATTCGAATGACCGATGACAAACGAACGAATGGATCCGTCGTACAGGTCTAGAATGGCACTTAGATACGCCTTTTGGGATGCGCCATACTTCAGTTCCGTGACATCCGTTACCCATTTCTGATTCGGTCCCGCCGCATGGAAATCACGATTCAGGATATTCTCTGTCGTCTGTTGAGGAAGGTGGCGCATATATTTGGGACGCTTTCGACGGATGACACAGTAGATTCGGGCAACGCCCATCAAGCGACGGATTCGCTTCGAGTTGACGTTTCTGCCAAAGCGACGTTTCAGGTTCAGTGTCATTCGGCGGTATCCGTAAATTCCGTTCACCGAATGGTGAATCTGGCACATCTCTTCGATAATCCGTGTGTTCTCGGTCTCCCGTACCGTCGGTACACGATGTAACCATTTATAGTAAGCTGCACGCGAGATACCCGCAAGGTCACATAAGGATACGATGGGATAACCGAATTGCGCTGCGAATGACTGGATCGCCTCGTATTTATCTCGATTACGAACTTGGCTTAACGTGACCTCCTCTCGATCTCCTCTAACTTTTTTAGGAAAGTGTTCTCCATTCGCAGACGCTCATTTTCTTTCTCGAGTTGTTTCATTTCAATAGTGAAACGTTCTCCAGCGGTCAATTCTTCCTCCGGTTTCCGACGTCCCCGGCGGTCCAACAGTGCGTCTATCCCGTCTTTCTCGAACTTCCTTACCCAGCTGTAGATTTGTTGATACGAGACCCGATGGGTCTTCATGGTGTGTTGATAGTCTTTCCCGTTCTGTATGCAGTCCATAACTGCCTCGACGCGCTCTTCGAATGTTGTCTTTCTTGCTTTGGTCATAGTGAATCGCTCCTTCAACGGTTTCCCTTGAGTACTATGACCAGTATACTGGCTAATCCATCTTTGAAGCACGCTCTTACTCGAGATGCCGAATCTTAGCGTGGCACTCCTGAGTGATTCCTCACGGTCTAGCACTGCGCGTACGGCCTGTGTTTTCAGTTCTTCTGAATAGCGTGTCCATCCCGTTCTATTACTTAGAGCTAAGGCACCACCGTGACGGTATCGTCTTCGCCAAGTATTCAACGTATCGAGTGAAAGCTCGAAGAGCGACGCAATCTCCTTTAACGTATATGTTCCGCTATCGTACATCTGTATGATGTGTATTTTTTCATCAAGCAAAAATTTAGATGTGGCCATAGAAAAAGCTCCCTTCAAAAGTAGACAGTTTTGTTATTTCAACTGTCTACTTTTGTGGGAGCATATCA
>NZ_MOLV01000042.1 GCF_001870785.1 Exiguobacterium sp. KRL4 | reverse complement strand
TTGATGGTTTTTCTGCTTTCTGGTCCGGTGTGAACCCTGAATGGTGGACACTTGATTGATGAGCCCCATCGGGGTTTTTTGTGTTGTATAAGATATCATTCGATATACTGTACCTATTCAATTTAGACGGGAGAACTATTCATGAACAGACGCACCTTCAATCCAGATCAAATCAGACAACTTGAAGCGAATCTTCACGTAGCCTCGGTATCAGATCGTACGATTCAATACAAAGGAGAATTTAAGATTCACGCTGTGCGTGAGAATTTAGCTGGTAAGCGACCGATACAAATCTTTGAGGAAAGCGGCTTTGACCTGGACATGATCGGTAAGCAAACAACGAACGAAGCGTTGAAACGATGGCGGAAGACATATCGCATTTATGGAGAAGAAGGACTCTTGAATGAGAGACGTGGAAAATCAAATCTTGGAGGTCGACCGAAAAAAGATGATTCCGTCGAACGACGCCTTGCGAAAGCTGAAGCACGAATCAAGTACCTCACAGCGGAGAACGAATTACTAAAAAAGCTCGAAGCTCTCGAAAGAGAGGCGAAGTACCGAAACTAACGGCATCTGAGCGCTATCAGGCAATCAATATTGTCTTACGGAAACAATCATCGGGCCGGTTCGTGACGGATCTATGTACGCTCGCTGAAGTGAGCCGCAGTGGTTATTACGCCTGGCTCGCACGTACGGATAGTGTTTCCCTTCGGGAAGAACGCGACTATGCAGACTACCTACTTCTGAAACGTGTTCATGATCTTCATAAGGGGAAAATCGGCTATCGTGGTCTTTACATGGAGATGCTTGATCTTATTGGGGGACCGATGAATCATAAACGTATCTTGCGTATCATGAGGAAGTTTGGAATCGTGACGAAAATCCGTAGGCAGAACGCTTACCGTAAAATCGCTAAAGCGACATATGAACATAAGACTGTACCAAACCACTTGAACCGTCAGTTCGATCAAGAAGAGCCTGGTAAGGTATTCGTCACAGACATCACTTATCTCCGTATTGGATCTGGCCAAACTGTTTATCTCTCTTGTGTGAAGGATATCGCTACACGTGAAATTATGGCACATCATGTATCTACACGCCTCCATATGGAACTTGTCCTTCATACAACGAATAAGCTCGCAAAACGACTTCAAGGGAATATACACCCGGAAGCCATGATACATTCCGATCAAGGATTCCATTATACGCATCCTGCTTATCAAACACGCATCCGTGAGATGGGAATGCTTCAATCCATGTCTCGTAGAGGAAACTGCCTGGATAATGCCCCGATGGAATCGTTCTTTGGGCACTTGAAAGATTATGTCGATTATAAATTAGCATCTGACCTCGATGAGGT
>NZ_MOLV01000041.1 GCF_001870785.1 Exiguobacterium sp. KRL4 | reverse complement strand
GATAGGACGTTGCCAGGCAATTGAAGAAGCCGATCTGCAGATGCAGGTCGGCTTTTTTGTGTTATGTGAAACTTCTGATTGTTCTGATTATTGGTGGAGTCATTGACATGACACCTCTCGCTTGTTACCATAACATCAATATTCTTTTATAGAAGAGAAAGCGAGTGGATAACATGTGGGAGAACAAATTTGCTAAAGAAGGCTTGACGTTTGATGACGTCTTGCTCGTACCACGTCGTTCAAGTGTCTTACCGCGAGATGTAGATTTATCTGTAACATTATGTGAAGGGATCACGTTGAACATTCCTTTAATCAGTGCTGGAATGGATACTGTGACGGAAGCTCCGATGGCGATTGCGATGGCCCGTCAGGGTGGTCTTGGTGTCATTCATAAGAACATGTCAATGGAAGACCAGGCCGAGCACGTCGACCGTGTCAAACGTTCTGAGAATGGTGTCATTACAAATCCGTTTTATCTCACACCAGAACGGCAAGTATACGATGCTGAGTATTTAATGAGCAAATACCGCATTTCAGGTGTTCCGATCGTCAATAACGAAACGGAACGAAAACTGGTCGGGATTTTAACAAACCGCGACCTTCGTTTTGTTAAAGACTACTCGACGGTTATCGAAACAGTCATGACGACAGAAGAACTGGTGACGGCTAAAGTGGGCACATCATTAGAAGAAGCCGAGCAAATTCTCCATAAGCATCGAATCGAAAAGTTACCACTCGTTGATGAGAACGGTGTTTTAAAAGGATTGATTACAACAAAGGATATTGAAAAAGTGGAGCAATATCCACATGCTGCAAAAGATCCATTTGGTCGTTTGCTTGTCGCAGCGGCTGTTGGTGTCACAAAAGATGCTTCGGTTCGTGCAAAGTTTCTTGTGGATGCTGGTGTGGATGCATTGGTCGTCGATACAGCACATGGTCATTCAGAAGGGGTTCTTGTTAAAGTACGTGAACTTCGTGATGAGTATCCGAACTTGCCAATCATCGCCGGAAACGTGGCAACGGCTGAAGCGACACGTGATTTGATCGAAGCCGGTGCATCAGTCATCAAAGTGGGTATTGGACCAGGGTCGATTTGTACGACACGTGTCGTTGCTGGAGTAGGTGTACCACAAATCACAGCGGTCTTTGATTGTGCGACAGAAGCTCGTAAACATGGGATCTCGATCATTGCAGATGGTGGAATCAAGTACTCCGGTGACATCGTCAAGGCACTTGCAGCAGGAGGACATGCTGTCATGTTAGGTAGCCTGCTCGCAGGTGTGGAAGAAAGCCCTGGAGAAATGGAGATTTATCAAGGGCGTCAGTTCAAGACGTATCGTGGTATGGGATCGGAAGCCTCGATGAAACGAGGAAGTCAGGATCGTTATTTCCAAGAAGCGGATAAGAAGTTCGTTCCAGAAGGAATTGAAGGTCGTGTCGCGTATCGTGGGAAACTAGGAGACTCTGTCTATCAACTCGTTGGAGGGATTCGTTCAGGTATGGGGTATTGTGGTTCTGCTTCACTCGAAGAGTTACGTGAAGAAACACAGTTCATCCGTATGACGGGAGCCGGCTTACAAGAGAGTCATCCCCACGATATTCAAATCACAAAAGAAGCATCCAACTATACACGTCAATAATTCAAAACCCTGTCGACCAAAATTGGTCACAGGGTTTTTTTGTGGATAAGGTTGTGGATAACCTTATCGCAACTGCCACGCCGCAACGAGTTCAGCCAGTCCGCGTTCTAACGACTGTTCAGTTAAACTTGCAAATCCTAAGACAATCTGTGGATAGGTTGTGGATAACGGTAATTGGGCATAATCGGATAAACCGTAGACTCGGATGGATGCGTCCTTCGCACGTTGGAGTAACTCTTGTTCGCTCATCCCGTTCGAGACGGAAACGACGACGTGAAGTCCCGCACTTTCACCGGTTAACCGCAAAAACGGAATATCCCGTAACGAGTGGACAACAACATCCAGTTTACGGCGATAGATTTTTCGCATCCGATTTAAATGTTTCTCAAAGTCGCCTTCTTTCATGAAACGGGTCAGAATCGTCTGATCAAACCGCGATACGCTGCACGTATAATAAGGAAATTCCGTCTGATACCGTTCTAAGAGAAGACGGGGTAAAACCATGTATCCAATCCGCAAAGAAGGCATTAACGATTTTGAAAACGTACTGAGATAGATCACCCGTTCACTGTCCATGCTATGCAAAGATGGAATTGATTTTCCGCTGTATCGGAATTCACTATCATAGTCATCCTCAATGATATAGCGTGTATCGGATTCAGACGCCCAGTTGAGTAATTGACGGCGTCGGTTCACTGATAAAATACTGCCGGACGGAAATTGATGGGCCGGTGTCACGTACATGATAGTAGCTTTACTCTCAACAAGTGCCCGGATTGTCAACCCGTTTTGGTCGACAGGAATCGGTAGGGTTACCCGTTCATGACTTTCAAGAATTAGTCGAGTCGCATGATACCCCGGATCTTCAATACCATATGTGGTCCCTTTTCCTAATAAGAAGATGATTTGAGGCAATAACTGTTCCACACCCGACCCAATGATGATTTGTTCTGGAGAACAGACGACACCACGCGAATGATAGAGATAGGTCGCAATTTCAATACGTAACGATAAGTCACCTTGAGGATGTCCGAGCGATACTAACGACTGATGCTGTTCATCAATGACATCCTTGGCGTGTTTTCGCCAACGGGAGAAGGGAAACGATGAACCATCGATTTTACTTGGATGGAAATCGTACCGCATGATGGGTTGCTCACTCACACGTTGGCTCGTCATCAAGGGTGCCGTTTTGACATAAGCCAGTTCTTCATACGCCAAAACAAAGTAACCTTTTCGTGAAATCGATTCGACGTATCCTTCGGCAACGAGTTGTTGATAAGCCAGTTCAATCGTCGTTTGACTGAGGTTCAAAAACTGGCCGAGCTTTCGTTTGGATGGTAATTTTGTCCCGTAAGCCAGACGTCCTTCGATGATTTCCTGACGTATTTGTTGATAGAGCTGTTCATACAACGGACGATGACCGTCGCGGACTAACTCAAATGATAACATGTCCATGCTGTACCCCCTTTTTAACTGACCTTGTCCATTCATCATAAACTGGTACTTTTAAAATAGTCAATCAAGAATATACTAAGGAGTATCACAGGTTAAACTCACATATTTTTAGGGGGAATTATATATGATGGAACGACAACAAGGATCAAATCGTGTAAAACGGGGAATGGCAGAGATGCAGAAGGGGGGCGTCATCATGGATGTCGTCAACGCGGAACAAGCTAAAATTGCAGAGGCTGCAGGTGCTGTCGCTGTCATGGCGCTCGAACGGGTGCCATCCGATATTCGTCGGGATGGTGGAGTGGCCCGGATGGCTGATCCGCTCATTACAGAAGAAGTCTTACATGCCGTATCGATTCCAGTCATGGCGAAATGTCGAATCGGTCATATCGTCGAAGCCCGGATTCTCGAATCGTTAGGGGCGGATTTCATTGATGAAAGTGAAGTGCTGACACCAGCCGATGAAGAATATCACCTCTTGAAATCAACGTTTACGGTTCCTTTTGTCTGTGGAGCTCGCGATTTAGGGGAAGCGGCACGACGGATTGCAGAAGGTGCTGCGATGATCCGAACGAAGGGGGAACCGGGCACGGGGAACGTTGTCGAAGCCGTCCGCCATATGCGAAAGATTCAAAGTCAATTGAATCAGATTTTGCATACGCAGCCGGATGAGCTGATGACACGAGCAAAAGAGTGGGGAGCGCCTTACGAAGTCTTGCAACAGATTCAAGCAGCCGGTCGCCTTCCTGTCGTCAATTTTGCAGCAGGTGGAATTGCGACACCTGCTGACGCGGCATTAATGATGCACCTCGGAGCAGAGGGTGTCTTCGTCGGTTCAGGTATTTTTAAATCAGAACATCCGGAACGTGTCGCACAAGCAATCGTCGAGGCCGTGACATATAAGGATGATTTCGAACGAATTGCTTATTTATCGAAGGGACTCGGGACAGCGATGAAAGGCATCGACGTCACATCGATGCCATTTGAGGAACGGATGGCACCACGCGGATGGTAATCGGTATATTAGGTGTCCAAGGTGCTGTTCGGGAACATCAAGACATGCTTCAGGCACTCGACGTCGACACGGTCATCGTCAAGTCGGCAACTGACCTGGAAACAATCGACGGTTTAGTTTTGCCAGGTGGCGAATCGACGACGATGCGACGACTGATCGATCGATACGACCTGTTTGACCTCTTATGCGAAAAAATCGGAACGTTACCGATGTTCGGGACGTGTGCCGGGATGATCTTACTGGCGACCGAACTAAGTCAAGGTACTGCTCATCTCAAAGGGATTCCAATGACCGTAAGACGAAATGCTTTTGGCCGCCAAGTCGATAGTTTTGAAACACGGCTTCCAATCGAAAGGATCGGGAGCGATATCGAAGCGGTTTTCATTCGTGCCCCTTATGTGGAACGAGTTGGAGACGGTGTTCGGGTACTGGCGACAGTCTCGGATGCAGTTGTCGCTGTTGAAACGGATTTGCACCTGGCCTGTTCCTTCCATCCGGAATTGACGACAGATACACGGCTTCACCGTTATTTCATTCAAAAAATCAAACAGCGTCAAACTATTTCTGTATGAGAAGAGTCCTAAGAGGAACCAACAGTTTTTCAACTGTCGGCTCCTTTTTTTGTGCTACACTAAAAAGACATAACATCAGTTGAAGGAGAGGACCGATGAAACGTTTTTTCACACTCTTCTTGAGTGCCCTGCTACTGACGACAAGTTTGTTTCCTGTGACAAGCTATGCCGATACTCCGGCAATCAAGGCAGAATCCTACATAATGGTTGACGCCGTGACAGGGAAGGTTTTATTAGCGGAAGAAGCCGATTTGTCGTTACCTCCGGCTTCAATGACAAAGTTGATGACACTTTATTTAGTCCGTCAACAGATTGAACAAAAAAAATTATCGTGGAGTCAGACGGTCAAACCAAGTGCCAGAGTATTGAAACTGGCAGAAACGGAAGGGATTGCCCGTCTTCCGGTAAAAAAGACCTCGTATACGATTCGTGAACTCTATGACGCTGCCTTCATTAAATCGGCCAATGATGCCGCCGTTTTGCTGGCAGAAGTCGTCAGCGGAACGGAAAAGAAGTTTGTCGAACAGATGAATGCGACTGCCCGATCGCTCGGGATGAAAGATACCGAGTATGCCAATGCCTCCGGATTAGACGCTGTCGATGCGACGTTACCCGGAGCGAATCTGATGACGGCGATGGATATCGCACTTTTGATCATCCGCTACATTCAAGCATATCCTGACGTACTGGATGTCACCAAACGTTCTACGATGACAATCAACGGGACGAAAATCGAGAATTCGAATAAGATGTTGGCACGCCAACCATATGCCTATACGGGCATGCGTGGTATGAAAACAGGGACGACGGATCTTGCCGGTTACTGTTTTGCAAGTGTCGCGACACGAGGGAATTTGACACTGGTGTCGGTCGTGATGCGCACGACATCAGACAAAGCTCGTTTTACAGAAACAAAAAAATTACTCGATTACGGTTTTTCCTCTTTTGAACCGCTGACGTATTACGGAAAAGGGGAATCCATCAAACGTGTGTTACCAATTAAAGGGGCAGAACGATTGAACCATGATGTCGTGACGGAAACGTCGTTATACGTCACGGTTTCGAAAAAGCAGGCAGGACAACATCCACCGGTCTTTCATTTTTCGAAAACAGATGCGCCAGTTAAACAGGGAGAAGCGATTGGTACGGTTCAGATTGAAGATGCTGGATTGTATCTACCAGGTTTTACTGTACCGCAGACCGTTTTATACAGTGCTGAGAAAATCGAGTTAGCGAGTTTTCAGACTCGGTTATTCCGTGCAATATCTGCTTGGTCTGAAAAAATAAGCCAAGCGATTCATAAACCAACCCTTGTCAATCTTAAAGGAGATAGTGTAAAGTAAAGCTAATCTCATACATGATGTCATGAACGGACCAAGTAAAGGTGTTTATTCTGTTAAGAGAGCTAGTGGGTGGTGCGAACTAGTCAGAAGGATACTTCGAATCGAGCCGGATCACACACCTTGCGAACAAGGTGCGGGTACGCCCGTTATCGCGTCTTTAGAGTTGGCTAGTGAAACTAGCAATGAGGGTGGCAACGCGGATCCAAGGTGATTCGTCCCTCTTCGGTTTTTGAACCGGAGAGGGATGGATTGCCTTTTTTTATTGAAAAAAAGGAGGAAGAAACATGATTGATATTAAACGTCTGCGTCAGGATTTTGATGCGATTCAAGAAAAGCTCGCCCACCGAGGTGAAGATTTGACAGACATGAATCGTTTTATCCCACTCGATGAAAAGCGCCGGGAACTGATTGCAAAAACAGAAGTCCTCAAAGCCGAACGGAATGAGGCGACGAAAAAAATCGCAGAACTCAAACGGAACAAAGAAAACGCAGATGAGGCCATTGCTGCGATGCGTCAAGTCGGGGAAGAAGTCAAGGCGCTCGATGAAGAGTTACGCGAAGTCGAAGCAACACTTAACTTGTTATTGCTAGGTATCCCGAACATTCCCCATGACAGCGTTCCGATTGGTTCTTCGGAAGATGATAATGTCGTCATTCGAGAAGTCGGTGACAAACCAGCCTTTGATTTTGAAGCTGTACCGCACTGGGATTTGATGGAGCAGTTAAAAATCGTTGATGTCGAACGGGCCGGAAAAGTAACGGGCAGTCGCTTCGTCTTTTACCGCGGCGCCGGTGCTCGCCTCGAACGCGCATTGATCAACTTCATGATGGATCTCCATCAAGATAAAAATGGGTACACGGAAATCTTGCCGCCACTCATGGTCAACCGGGATTCTATGACAGGAACCGGACAACTTCCGAAATTCGAAGAGGATGCGTTCAAAGTCGAAGACACGAACTACTTCCTCGTCCCGACAGCAGAAGTACCGGTCACGAACATGCACCGGGAAGAAATTTTGTCAGCCGACCAGTTACCGATTGGTTATGCCGCATACAGCCAATGTTTCCGCTCTGAAGCAGGTTCTGCCGGTCGTGATACACGTGGCTTGATCCGTCAACACCAATTCAATAAAGTGGAACTGGTTCGTTTCGTCAAACCAGAAGAATCATACGAACAGCTTGAGTTATTGACAGGGCAAGCAGAAGACGTCTTGAAATTACTTGAACTGCCTTATCAAGTGCTCAGCATGTGTACAGCGGATCTTGGTTTCACGGCAGCGAAGAAATATGACATCGAAGTCTGGATGCCAAGCCAAGGCGTCTATCGTGAAATTTCTTCTTGTTCAAACTTTGAAGATTTCCAGGCACGTCGGGCACAAATTCGTTTCCGCCGGGAAGCGAACGGAAAACCAGAATTTGTTCATACGTTAAACGGATCTGCCTTAGCCGTTGGTCGGACCGTTGCGGCGATCCTTGAGAATTACCAGCAAGCGGATGGGTCAGTTGTTATTCCAGAAGTACTTCGTCCATACATGGGTGGACTTGAAGTCATTCAAGCATAAGTCAGGGAGGGGAGATTTTCCCCTTCTGATTTTTTAAAAAGTTTTTTTAGAAAAAGACTTTACACAATAAAACCAAGATGCTATCATAATTTATGTCAGGAAGGCGCTTGTGCAACACAACGCTCGATTATAAGTATGGAGGCGTACTCAAGTGGTTTAAGAGAACGGTCTTGAAAACCGTCAGGCGGCGAAAGCCGTGCGTGGGTTCGAATCCCACCGCCTCTTCCATTTCTTTTTTTTTACCTGAAAACTACATTTAACCTGGAGGCGTACTCAAGTGGTTTAAGAGAACGGTCTTGAAAACCGTCAGGCGGCGAAAGCCGTGCGTGGGTTCGAATCCCACCGCCTCTTCCATTTCTTTTTTTTTACCTAAAATTACATTTAATATGGAGTCGTACCCAAGCCCGGCTGAAGGGGACGGACTCGAAATCCGTTAGGGGTCGTAAGGCCCGCGTGGGTTCGAATCCCACCGACTCCGCTTATATATAAGCATCTCACGTTTTTTGTGAGATGCTTTTTTATTGCTTCAAGGGAGAGGGTCGTGCTATGTTTTCCTACATCTCAAATAGCAGAAGGAGAACTTATCATGACGATTATGAAACAAACCTTACTCACCCACTATCAAGAAACGATGGATTTTGTTCGTGGTCTTGAACATATACCGGAAGAAACATGGCGGACACCCTACGCTGAAGGGAAATGGACGGTCGCTGAGATCGTTGGACACTTATCACCGTGGGATCGGTTCCTTGTCGCGGAACGTTTACCGTATGTACTGGCGAATGAATCGTTCCGTGTGACGCCGGACAGTCAGGCGGTCAATGAAGAAGCGGCGAAGATGAGCCGGGAGCAGCAACGGATTTTGACGATTGATGAATTTTTAGTCAGCCGCGATCGTCTGCGTGTTGCCGTCGACTTGATTCCGGAAGAGCGTCTGACGGATACGTTTACGTCGAAAGGCAAAACGATTTCACTTCTTGATTTTTTAGGGGCAATGATGCAGCATGATCTTCATCACAAAACACAAATTGAACAAGTCATCGCTTCATAAGAAAAAATGCCCGTTGACGTATCCGTCAATGGGCATTTGTGTTAGCGGATTTTAGCAATCCGGGCGACTTCAAGCTGTTTATCGATTTTTGATAAAATCCGTTCAATCGATTCCGGTTCGTTTAACAGATCGTACTCATCGATCGACAAACGGAGGACAGGACAGATCGTAAAGTTGTTGATCCAGTTTGTATACCGCTCATACATCTCTTCCCAGTACTCGATCGGCGTCTGTTGCTCCATTTCACGACCGCGTAACCGGATCCGCTCAAGCACTTGTTCAAACGATCCTTCGAGATAAATCAAGAGATCGGGATGAGGGAAAAACGGCGTCATGACCATGGCGTCAAACAAACTCGAATACGTTTCGTAATCGGTAGGTGACATCGTTCCTTTTTCGAAGTGCATCTTCGCGAAAATGCCTGTATCTTCGTAAATCGAACGGTCTTGAATGAAACCCCCACCGTATTGGAAGATTTTCTTTTGTTCCTTAAACCGTTCTGCCAAGAAGTAGATCTGCAAGTGGAAGCTCCACCGCTCGAAATCATGGTAGAATTTATCGAGATAAGGGTTTGTATCGACTTTTTCAAGAGATGTCCGGAAACCAAGTGAGTCTGCTAGACCGTTCGTGATCGTCGATTTACCAATACCGACCATTCCACCAATCGTGATGACGGCATCTGCCGGGATGTTATACTTTTCGCGTAACTTCGAGTTCATGCGTGGTTCGCTCCTTCATATAATTCATTGCGGATCTTTGTCAGGACGTAATCTAAATCTTCCGGACGTTTGACGAAGTCGAGTTCATCTCCGTTAAATCGAATGACTTTTACTTCTGGATGTTTTAACTGATAGTCTGTGACGAACGTTTCGTAGTCAGCTGCGAGTTGTTCGAGATAGGCACGTGACATGTTTTCTTCGATCTCACGCCCCCTTAGCGCAACACGTTTCATCAACGTATCGATGCTCGCATCTAAATAGATGACGGCATCCGGTTTTGGCATATCCGTCGTCAGAATTGAATAAATTTGTTCATATTTATCAATATGTTCGACTTTTAGAGAACGATGGGCAAAAATGAGATTTTTAAAGATATGATAATCAGCGACGACAGAGCGTTGCTTGCTAAGATAGTGACGATCGATGTCATCGAGTTGCTTGAAGCGATTACACAAGAAGAACATTTCCGTTTGGAAACTCCATTCTTCGATATCTTCATAGAACTTTCCAAGAAAGGGATTTTCTTCGACGATTTCGCGTAACATAGAAAATGAGAAATGGTGACTGATGGCGTTTGCAAGTGAAGTTTTGCCAACACCAATTGGTCCTTCAACCGTTATGAACATATTCAATTACCCTCCGTTCAGCAAAGTGCAATTTATATTTTAGCACAAAGAAGCGGCACCTGCCGAAGTTTCAAGGAGAGAATTTTTGTGAAGATAGGAAGTGGAAAGATGGAACGGCATGAACACTATATGCGCCTTGCAATGCAGGAAGCAAAAAAAGCGGAAGCAATCGGTGAAGTTCCGATTGGTTGCGTCATCGTCAAAGGAGACGAGGTCATTGCTTCCGGTTACAACCACCGTGAAACGAATCGTCAAGCGACGGCTCATGCCGAGTTATTGGCGATTGAATCAGCATGCCAAAAGCTTGCCAACTGGCGTCTAGAAGGGTGTGAGCTTTACGTAACACTCGAACCTTGTCCGATGTGTGCCGGAGCCATCATGCTGTCGCGGATCGAACACGTCATTTTTGGTGCGGTGGATCCAAAGGGTGGATGTTGTGGAACATTGATGAATCTTGTGCAGGATGAACGGTTTAATCATGTGTCACAAGTGACGGGTGGTATCCTTGAACAGGAGTGCGGCGAGATGCTGACTGCGTTTTTCCGAGAGCTCCGGGCGAAAAAGAAACAACAGAAACGGGCAATGGGTTGCAACGGAACGAATGAAACAGTATAATGAAAAAGCACTCGAAACAAGTGCCACTAAAATACGATAAACCATTTGCCGTGCTAGGTGGGGATGTAGCGGTTCCCTGTCACTCGCAATCCGCTATAGCGAGACTGAATTCCATATCGAGGGATAGGATTGGTGTGGTCTGCCTTACGTAAGTAGCGTTGACGTCTGAGTCCTGCGCAACAGATACCCATGAACCAGGTCAGGTCCGGAAGGAAGCAGCCTTAAGTGGTGCTCTCTGTGTGCCGCGGGAGTGCTTGGACTGAGCAGGCTGCGTGAGTAACGCATGTTGAACCTATTTCAGAATATGGTGCGCGGCAGTTTAATTTTAGATAACAAGTCTACAGCCGGTTCCGGTTGTAGACTTTTTTAGGTAGAATAGAGTCAGGATCATAAAAAGAGGAGGCGCAAATTTGGCCTATCAAGCATTATATCGTGTGTACCGGCCGCAACGTTTTGATGAAGTCGTCGGGCAAGCCCATATTACCCGGACGATTCAAAACGCCTTGATGGAAGAACGGATGTCGCATGCCTATCTGTTTTCCGGACCACGTGGGACGGGGAAAACCAGTCTGGCAAAAATCATTGCCAAGGCAATCAACTGTGAACAAGCGCCT
Organism: Exiguobacterium sp. KRL4; assembly: GCF_001870785.1. GTDB lineage: Bacteria > Bacillota > Bacilli > Exiguobacteriales > Exiguobacteriaceae > Exiguobacterium_A. Next base: position 2,963 of record NZ_MOLV01000041.1, on the reverse strand, counting down.
GTAAATGAACCGTGCAACGAATGTCCGACATGTCGAGCGATTACGGAAGGTTCAAGTCCGGACGTCTTTGAGATTGACGCGGCATCGAATAACGGTGTCGACGAGATTCGAGAAATCCGGGATAAGGTCAAATATCCACCGTCCGAAGCAGCCTATAAAGTCTACATCATCGATGAAGTCCATATGTTATCGACCGGCGCCTTCAATGCCTTACTAAAAACATTGGAAGAGCCGCCTGCCCATGCGATCTTCATCTTAGCGACGACAGAACCCCATAAGATACCGGCGACGATCATCTCACGCTGTCAACGTTTTGACGTCAAGCGTCATGAAGTCGATCAATTGATGGAACGGATGCAATACATCTTATCGGATCAAACGATTGGTTACACCGAAACGGCGTTACGCTTAATTGCCCGGGCAGCGGATGGCGGGATGCGGGATGCATTAAGTTTACTGGATCAAGCCGTCGCTTTTTCGAATGGTGATCTAACGGATACAGCCGTACTGGAAGTAACCGGAGCAGTGGAAGACGAGGCATTGCTTGCTGTCGCAAATGCCCTACAGGCACATCAAGTCGATCAACTTCTACAAACACTTGAAAAAATGCAACGGTCCGGGAAAGATTTAAAACGGTTTGTGGAAGATCTGGTATTCTTCTACCGGGATACGTTGTTACTCAAAACGTCACCGACGGCAGTTGACCTCTTAGAGCGAGCCCGTCCGACGGAAGCGTTCAAAACGTTCGTCGAGACGATTGAGACGGAAACGTGTTTTCACATCATTGAACAGTTGCATGATTGTCAGCAACAGATGCGTTTAACGAATCATCCACGTGTTTTAGTTGAAATTGCCTTCATTCAGATTGCTGAACAGGGTCGAACGACAGGACAAATCGTCCAAACCTTACAACAAGAAGTCCGGGAACTAAAAGAACAGATGCATCAATTGAAAGTGACGGGTGTACCTGTTGCTGAAAATACACCTGCTCAGCCGGTCAAACGAAAACAGGCGCGACCGACTGTCCGGATTGCCAAGGAACGGATCAGACAAATGTTGAGCCGAGCGGAAAAGGCGCAGCTTCTTGAAATTCAGGAACGTTGGGATGCGATTTTGAAATTGATCTTGAAGCAGGATGGACCGATCTATTCCTTAGTCCATGAAAGTAAACCGGTTTTATGTTCAGGGGATACGTTGTTGATTGAATTTGATAATAGTAAAGGGTGGCATTTTGAACAGGTCATGACGAATGAGCGGACACGTTTCGTCATCGAAGAAGCCTTGTTTGAAGTCTGTGGCGTCAAACGTCAAATCCTTGCGATTCTCGATAATGACTGGAAAGAACTAAAAGCAGAGTTTGTTGCGAAACGAAATAGTAGTAATATAGAAGAGAAAGAAGTGGCGGTCGAATCGGAAGAAGATCGGCTGTTGTCCGAGACGCTCGGACGATTTGGTGATATCGTAGAATTTGAAGACTAATTTCAGTTAGAGGAGGAACAATTATGCGCGGTATGGGAAACATGAACAACATGATGAAACAAATGCAAAAGATGCAAAAAGATATGGCGAAAGCCCAAGAAGAGTTAAAGGATTTGACGGTTACGGGAACAGCTGGAGGCGAAATGGTCTCCGTCGTAGCAGATGGTCACAAAAATATCATCGATGTCATCATTAAAGAAGAAGTCGTGGATCCGGATGACGTGGAAATGATTCAGGACTTGGTTCTTGCTGCGACGAATGATGCTTTGAAAAAAGTCGATGAACTCGTTTCGAGTAAGATGGGTAAATTTACACAAGGAATGAACATGCCGGGAATGTTTTAAACTGTAGGGGGAAACGAATTGCAATATCCTGAAGCAATCAGCCGCTTAATCGAAAGTTTTACGAAGTTACCAGGGATTGGTCCGAAAACGGCTGTTCGTCTTGCGTTTCATGTCCTTGATATGGAGGAAGATGATGTGCTGATGTTCGGAAAAGCCCTGGTAAGTGCGAAACGAGATATTTCTTATTGTAGTATCTGTGGAAATATCACAGATAAAGATCCCTGTTACGTCTGTTCCGATAAACATCGTAACCGGACAATTGTTTGTGTCGTTCAAGATTCACGTGATGTCATCGCGATGGAAAAAATGCGTGATTATCAAGGGTTGTATCATGTCCTGCATGGAGCAATCAGTCCAATGGAAGGAATCGGACCGGAAGATATCAACGTGTCGAGCTTATTGACACGTCTCCAAGCGGACGAAGTAATTACAGAGATCATATTGGCGACGAACCCGAATATCGAAGGGGAAGCGACGGCGATGTATCTTTCTCGATTATTGAAGCCAACCGGCATTCGCGTCACTCGGATTGCACATGGTCTTCCTGTTGGTGGTGATCTGGAGTATGCGGACGAAGTCACGCTGTCCCGTGCTATGGAGGGAAGACGGGAGTTATGAGCTGGTTTCGAAAAAAAATCCGAAACGAATATGATGAACGTTTTCTTCTAGAACTGGCGCAAGCAAAAGAGAACTATCTTATGAAACGTCATTTGCTTGAAATCAGTTATGATGATCATGGTGAGCTCAAGGCTCAAGTGAAACTGGCTGAATCTTTATATTACTTCTATATCAGAGAAGCGAAAAAAAGACGTGTCTCATTGAAGACCTTACGATCATAAAGAAACCGAAGAGGCGATCGCCTTTATTTCTAGGCGATCGCCTCTTTTTATTCTTTTTGAAATTATTTTAGTAAAAGAGTTGTCAAGATGTAACTATCGTGGTATATTAATTCTTGTCCTTAAGAGGACGAGCGCACTGAGGGAAACAAGAAAAAACTTCTTTCAAAAAGTTGTTGACTTATTGTTTCAGACTTGGTATTCTAATTGAGTCGCCAAAACAGGCGCGGACGAACTTTGAAAACTGAACGATGAGGCAAAAAACGTATCTTCGGATACAAACAATGAATGAAGCGCAAGCTTC
>NZ_MOLV01000040.1 GCF_001870785.1 Exiguobacterium sp. KRL4 | reverse complement strand
GCATCTGACCTCGATGAGGTCTGTGCCATGGTCGATGCTTACATTGATTATTACAATAGCGAACGAAGACAATGGAAACTACAAAAGATGACTCCGGTACAATACCGAAGCCATCTCATAGCAGCTTAAAACGTTAAGGGTGCTTTTATTAAACTGTCCAAACTCTAGGGCTCAGTTCAAAGACGAAGGTGTTTTTTGGGTTGTTTTAAGAGGATGGAATGTTTTCCAGTCCCAGATCACACTGGATCAAATCGGCATACGTCTGTCGACGAACAACTTCGCGGGATTCACCTTCATTAACGAAGACGACGGCCGGACGTAAAAATTGGTTGTAATTGCTCGCCATCGAATAGTTGTAGGCACCTGTTCCGAAAACAGCCAATGTATCGCCACTGACCGGATCCGCTAGGTCAGCCGACTCGGCGACTAAATCTCCTGATTCACACGCCGCACCGACAACTGTCACGTGACGTGTCTCTCCCTGGATTCGATTGGCGATGACCGTTTCGTACACCGCCCCATATAAAGCAGGACGAATGTTGTCGGCCATTCCGCCGTCGACGGACAGATACGTTCGGACACCCTGCACTTCCTTGATCGCCCCAACCGTGTAAAGCGTCGTTCCGGCATTGGCAACAATCCAACGACCCGGTTCGATGCCGATTCGTGGACGATCGATGGCGAGACGTGCCGTCTCTTCGTCGATGATCGCCATCACCCGCTCCATCGTCTGTTCGAAATCAAGTGGCTGGTCCTCTTGCGTATACGCGATTCCGAATCCGCCACCAAGGTTGACTTCGCTTGCGACGAAAGCCGTCCGTTCACGAATCGTTTCGACAAACCCCATCATCGTCCGGGCCGTCCGTTCAAACAATTCAATCTCTTGAATTTGTGACCCGACGTGACAATGAATGCCTAGTAACACCAAGTGTTCCGCTGCTAAAACGGCTTCCACCGCTTCAAGGTACGACTCGTCATGCGTCGAGAAACCGAACTTCGTATCGACACCTCCGGTCTGGATTTTCGTGTGCGCACCGCCAATGACTTGCGGAACAATCCGAATCAATACCTGAACGGTTTGACAGGCATCTGCCGCAATTTGATTGAGTTGGGCGATTTCTCCGTAATGATCGATGACGATTTTTCCGACACCCTCTTCAACGGCATACCGTAAATCCTGAGTTGATTTGTTCGAGCCGTGGAAATAGATCCGTTCCGCCGGCACACCCGCTTTGCGGGCGATGAACAGTTCGCCGCCTGTGACGACATCAATGCCAAGACCGTGTCGGACGACTTGCTGGTAAACAGCACCAATCGTCAAGGCTTTAGAAGCAAACGAGGCATACGTATTCGGATATTTCTCTAAAAAGGCATCCCGTACAGTTGCCAGACGGTCCGTCAATTCACGTTCTGCCATGATATAAAGCGGTGTCCCGTATTGTTTGGCAAGCGCCGTTGCTGTCACACCATCAATTTGTAACTGATTCTCTTGTTCCGTCAAATACTGGCTCCCGTACATCTGGATTCCCCCTTATAAATAACGATGCGTCAAACGCCACGAACGGGCACACATCTGTTCTGAATTATTAGCTGTTCCGGTCCGGGTAATATCATCAATTTCGATGCCGTCCCCGTAGAGAACAACCTTGTCACCGATTTCAACCGTCGAATCGATAGCGATGAACGTATGACTCATGAATAACTTACTGATAATCGGATAACGTTTCCCGTTGATGATGACCGGAAGCGATGACCGTCCGCGAACGACCCCGTCCCCGTATCCAACCGGCAGAACGGCGACACGAATCGCTGTCGGTGCCGTATAAGACGTGCCATATCCAACGTGTTCGCCTGCTTCCACCTGACGAATCTCAACGACTTCCGTCGTCATCCGAAGTGACGGAACAAGCCAATCCATTTTTTCAATCGGTGAATAACCAAACAAGAAAATGCCGGGACGGACATAATTACACCAGGCCAACCGCGGATCGTGTTTGACAATCGTCGCACTGTTTTCGGCATGAATGTACGTGAACGTGTGTTTCTCCTGTAACGGATTCCCGATTTCGAGGAATCGTTCGACTTGACCGTCGTGATCGGCTCCCGGCTCATCGGCAAGCGGAAAATGGGTGTAAAGACCCGTCAACATCAGCTCCTGTTCACGTACGGTTTCAAGCACTGCTAGCGCTTCTTCAAGCGAACTGACACCAAAACGGTTCATCCCGACATTTATTTTTAGATGAAGTTCAATTCCTGATAACTCAGCCTGATGACGTTGCAGCCAGTCGAGCGAAGGAATTCCAAGCGCCACTCCATGCAACCGGACTTCTTTGAAGTGCGATGCCGGATTCATCGCCAGAACATAACTGTCTGGAAAATTCGTTTTGATTTCAATTGCTTCGTAGACTTCTGCCACTGCGAAATGCCGGACACCGGCTTCCATCAATGTGGCGACCATCTCAATCATTCCTAAGTTATAAGCATTGTTTTTGACGACGGCAAAAATTTGCTTATTGGACCGGGCGAAAACCGATGCGACATTTTGCCGCACCGCTTCCCGATCGATGGTAACGATTGTTCTCGAACTCATTCTGCGATGGCTGGTGTCACGTAAGTCAACCACGATGCATACTGTGGCAATTGACCCGAGACCGCTTGACGGTAAAGATCAAGTAACTCATCTGCGACAGCCCGTGTTCCGCCGTTGATGACGATATGATCAATTTCACCGACACTAGTAATTTCTGCAGCCGTACCCGTTAAGAAGATTTCGTCTGCGACGTATAACTCATCACGGCCGATATGACGCTCGACGACCGCATATCCTTGATCCTGTGCGAGACGCATGATGACTTGACGTGTGATCCCGTCTAACACCGAACAATCAAGTGAAGGCGTGTAGATCGTGCCGTTTTTCAACATGAACAAGTTAGCAACACTCGCTTCACTGACATTTCCGTTCATATCAAGAGCAATCGCCTCGTCAAATCCGTCGCGAAGTGCTTCTCCTTTTAAGAGTTGCGAGTTCATATAGTTGGCGGCAGCTTTTGCCTGCATCGGCATCATCGTTGACGAAACACGGCGGTAAGAAGCGACTTTTGCCCGGATACCGGTACCTTTGTCAAAGTATTCACCAAGTTCCCAGCAAGAAATACCGACGTGAACCGTCGTATCTTTTGCCATCAGTGCCTGCCACGGTGTACCAAGGAAAACAAACGGGCGGATGTAACAAGATTCAAAGCCGTTTTTGGCGACAAGATCAATCGTCGCTTGGACAAGTTCTTCCACTGTATAAGGAATCGTCACGTGATAGAACGCGCAACTGCGGAACAGACGTTCAATATGTTCCGTCAATTGAAAAATCGCCGGACCATCCGGTGTCGCATACGCACGGATGCCTTCGAAGAATCCGCTTCCGTAATGAATCGCATGGGACATGACGCTCGTATTTGCCTCTTTTGGATCATGAAAAATCCCGTCTAACCAAATTGCTTCTCCATACTGTGTATCCACTGCCATGTGTTTTCCTCCTCTTCGACGTCAATCAGAGTGAACGTAAATCATCCACCAGTTGCGTCTTCTCTGCTGTTTTTGCATCTTTCTGTTTGATGACACGTGCTGGTGTACCAGCCACTACGCTGCCGGCAGGAACGTCTTCTGTGACGACACTGCCCGCTGCGACGACGGCGTCTTTTCCGACGCGGACACCTTCTAAGATGACGGCATTCGCTCCGATTAAGACACCATCTTCAATGATGACCGGTGTTTTTGAAGGTGGTTCAAGAACCCCTGCTACCACGGCACCGGCGCCGACATGAACGTTTTTGCCGATTGTGCCACGTGCTCCGACAACGGCGTTCATATCAATCATTGTACCATCTCCGATTGATGCACCGATATTAATGATTGCACCCATCATGATGACCGCATTATCGCCGATGACGACATGATCACGAATCCATGAACCTGGTTCGATCCGGGCATTCAAATGGCGTGTATCGAGCATCGGCACGGCACTGTTGCGGCGGTCATATTCGACGTGCACTTCAGTAATCCGGTCTGCATTCTCTTCTAAGAAAGTTGAAGCAAGTCCTGCATCGGCGAAGAAAATTTTCGATTGATCCGTCCCGAAAGCCGTCGCTCCTTCAATCGTCAGTCCTTCCAAGTCACCATTGACGTACAGTTTAACCGGTGTTTGTTTTTTAGCATCTTTAATGAATTTCGCAATTTCATAAGCATCAGTTAATAACATGTGAATCCTCCTGTGTGTAAAGCGTCTCCAGTGTATAGAGTCCCGCTGATTTTTGAATGAGCGCTTCCGCTGCCTTGATCGCACCTGAAGCAAATACTTTTTTGGATAACGCCGTGTGTTTGATTTCAATCAACTCATCGACGCCGGCAAACAATACTTCATGTTCGCCGAAAATCGTTCCCCCACGCATCGAGTGCATCCCGATCTCGTTTGGCTCCCGCTTCTCACGCGTCGACTCCCGTTCGTAGACCGGTCGGACATTTCGTAAATCCTGGATGGTCCGGAGCAACAGTTCCGCTGTCCCACTCGGTGCATCGACTTTTTGATTGTGGTGTTTCTCAAGCAGTTCGATGTCGAATGCTCCGGCGAGCGGAACGAGTGTTTTTAACAGCTGTTGCATCATCGCGATCCCAAACGACATGTTATACGATTGGAAAATCGGAATTTGTGTCGAAGCATCGCGAATCGTCTGCAGTTCCGCTTCCGAGAAACCCGTCGTCGCAATGACGAGTGGTGTCTTCGTTTTGATCCCGTAGTCAAGCAAGTCCGATAAGAGACTTGGGTGTGAAAAATCAATAATTGCATCGACTGACTCCGTCATCTCGGCAAGCGTACCGTAAGACGGTACTTGATCCGCCGTTTTCGTTTTGTCGATGACAGCAACGACAGCATCCGGTGCCAGTTCATGGACGTAATGTCCGGTTGCCCCGTAGCCGTGAATGGCGAGTTTCATCCAACCACTCCTTTGTAACTCCGCATCGTCTCAAGCAGATGGGCATGTCCCGCTTCCGACTGACGGACGAGCGGCAGACGTGGTGCTCCGACAGCAAGTCCGGTTTCTTCGAGTGCTGCTTTAACGGGAATCGGATTGACGTCACTGAACAACGCGGAAATGACGGGCATCAGATCACTCTGAATCCGGCGTGCCGTGACGTAATCGTTTGCGAGCAGAGCTTCTGCCAAGGCTTGCGTCTCAGCTGGATACGGATTCGACAAGACGGAAATCACGCCTTGTGCCCCCCATGCCATATAAGGAAGAATTTGATCATCGTTGCCGCAGAAGACTGCAAAGCCATCTGGTAATGCCGTCATCAATTCACCCATGAAACTGACGTCTCCACTTGCTTCTTTAAACGCTTGGATGTTCGGATGTTTCGCGAGCGTTACGGCTGTTTCGACAGAAATCGCGACACCTGTTCGTGACGGAACATTGTACAGCATGATTGGCAAATCAACTGCATCCGCAACTGCCGTGAAATGGGCGACGAGTCCTGCTTGCGATGTCTTATTGTAGTAAGGCGTGACAAGCATGGCCGCATCAGCTCCGATACGAGCTGCTGTCTGTGTTTTTTCAATCGTCTGTGCCGTATTGTTTGTTCCGGTCCCGGCAATGACCGGTACACGTCCAGCTGTAAGGCGGACAGCCGTTTCAAGTAACGTTTCAAACTCTTCATTCGTCAACGTTGATCCTTCTCCAGTCGTCCCCCCGACGACTAACGCTTGAATGTTCGCTGCGAGTTGTTGTTCGATCAGTTGTTCAAATACCGCTAAATCCAGCTCACCGGTTGACGTGAACGGTGTTGCCAGTGCTGTTCCTGCTCCTTTAAACATATCGGTTCCTCCTCGTTTCTTAAGAATGGATTGAACTTTCAAGTGCTTGACGCGCTACTTGGACAGCGTTCGAAGCCGCCCCTTTACGGATATTATCGGCGACACACCAGATATGGAACGTATTGGCGAGACTTTGATCCTGACGAATCCGTCCGACATATACGTCATCTGTTCCACTCGCATCAAGCGGCATCGGATATTGATTTTGACTGACATCATCAATCAGAACGACGCCGGGTGCTTCGGCTAATGCGGCACGGATGGCTTCGACCGTCGTCTCCTGCTCGAATGTCACGTTGATCGCGACAGAATGCGAATTCGTGACCGGTACACGGACACACGTCGCACTGACCGGTAACTCCGGTAACTGGAAGATTTTCCGCGTTTCGTCAATCATCTTCTGTTCTTCTTTCGTATAGCCGTCCGGTAAGAACACATCGATATGCGGCAGGATATTATCGTAAATCGGATGCGGATAGTTGACCGGTTCTTCGCCGCGGCTGCCACGGGCTAAATCCTCGATTCCTTTTTGACCGGAACCGGAGACGGCTTGATACGTCGTATAGTTGACGCGTTTCAAACCAAACGGTTGGAGTGGAGCAAGGGCGACGACAGATTGAATCGTCGAACAGTTTGGATTGGCAATCAAACGATCGTCCGGACCGATTGCCTGCGGGTTCACTTCCGGTACGACAAGCGGGATATCTGCTTGCATCCGGAAGGCACTTGAATTGTCGACGACCAGTGTGCCTGATGCAGCGAGTAACGGCGCATACTGTTCACTGATGGCTCCACCTGCTGCAAACAACGCGACCTCAATCCCGTCTTCCGTGATCTGTTCCGATAACGCTTGAATCATGATGTCTTGCCCTTTAAATTGAACCGTTTTGCCTGCGGAACGTGCGGACGCATAGGCTGAAATCTGACGAACTGGGAAATCGAGTTCTGCCAAAACTTGTAACATTTTTTGTCCGACAGCGCCCGTTGCGCCAATGACTGCTACATGATACATATGGTTTCCTCCTTACAGATCAAATGCATTGGCGATTGCTGCGACGGTCCGTTCGATGTCGGCTTGGGCAATCGTATACGAGATACTGATTTCTGATGTCGTAACCTGATAAAACGTGATGTTTTCCGCCCGGAATGTCGCAAATAATTTCGAAGCGACGCCGGTTGCGTCACGCATCCCGATTCCGACGACCGACAACTTGGCATGTTGGTTATGACGGTCGACTTTGACGGTCGGGAAACGATTGATGATATCCTGCAACGCTTCTTCCAAAAATTCTTCTTCGTCTAATGGGCAAGAGAACGAGAGGAAGATGTCACTGTCAAACGTCGTCTGACTGATCATATCGATGTTGACGTGACGTCCTGACAACAATTCAAAGATATCTGCGACCGCTGAGTTCGTCTGTGGTACATGTTTAATTGATACTGTCATGACATTTTTCGTCACACTGACACTCGTCACCGCTTTTTGTTCCATCGTTTCCGTTGCCTCCATGATCCAAGTCCCTCTTTCCGATTCAAGTGTTTTCCCAACAAAGATGTGGACTCCATATTTTTTACCGAGCTCGACACTCCGCATCTCCATGACTTTTGATCCGAGCGCACTCATTTCCATCATCTCATCATACGAAATGTGTGGAATCGGTTGGGCCGCGGCATGAATTCGTGGATCTGCCGTATAGACACCGTCAACATCCGTATAGATTTCACATCGTTTATCGAGAACGGCCGCCAGTGCGACGGCTGTCGTATCGGATCCGCCGCGTCCGAGTGTCGTGACATCACCCAGTTCATTGACCCCTTGGAAACCGGCAACGATGATGACATCGTAGGTTTCAAGTTTTTTCCGGAGCAGTTCTCCGTCAATTTGTTTGATTTTACTTTTCGTGTGCAGACCCATCGTACTGATTCCTGCTTGGGCACCCGTTTGCGACAAGGCTTTTGTCCCAAGCGAGTTTAGTGCGATGCTGAGTAACGAAATCGTCTGTTCCTCACCGATTGCAAGCAGACGATCGAGTTCCCGTCGTTCCGGACGGTCCGTGATTGCTTGGGCCTGCGCAATCAAGGAGTCTGTCATTTTCCCCATCGCTGATACGACGACGACTAATTTTTCTCCTTGATCCGTCCGATTCTTCAAATAATTCGCAATAGACTGAATCTGTTCGACAGTCGCAACCGAACTACCACCAAATTTAAGTACAGTTGTCACAATCCTATCTCCTTTTGTCCCGAAACAGAAAAAAACGACGGGCCGGTAGGAGCGTTCCTACGGCCCGTCGTTATCACGATCGGACAAACGATGACAGTGTCATACGTTCTTTTACGTAAGATAGCGCTCCGAAACGTGGGTTTCGGCAGTACAACGGATCTTAACCGTTGTACCAGCAATCAAGAAAAAGCATTTCCCTGTTCACTTCGGCGGATTTCCCCTTTCACATCACTTGGCATGCTTGCCTTTGTAAGTGTTGCTACTGATGTCATCCGCGCCTCTATCTGTCGGTTGTTAGTTACAGTTATAGCAAACATTTTTTGTTAAATCCAGTGATTTGCCAAACTTTTTTTGAATTTTATAATTTTTTAAGTTGCTTCTTCGCTAATGCGAGTTGTTCCCGGACGGCTGTAAAACCGGTCCCACCGTAACTTCCCCGTCGTGCAACGGCTTGAACCGGATCGAGCAACGGATACACATCTTCCGCAATGACCGAATGGAACGTCTGATACGTCGACAACGTCAAATCTTTTAAGAAACAGCCGCTCTGCACACAATGTAAGACGGCTTTCCCGACGATTTCATGTGCTTCCCGGAACGGAATCCCTTTTGTGACCAGATAATCTGCCAGTTCCGTTGCATTCGAGAAGTCTTGCATCGTCGCCTTCTTGAGCGCTTCTGTCTTAAACGTAGCGGATTCGATCATGCCTGTAAAAATTTGAACGGATTGTAACACGGTATCAGCGGTGTCAAAGACACCTTCCTTGTCTTCTTGCATATCTTTATTGTACGCGAGCGGTAATGCCTTCATTGTCGTCAGGAAGCCCATCAAGTTTCCATAGACACGACCTGTTTTGCCGCGAATCAGTTCTGCGAAATCCGGATTCTTTTTCTGCGGCATCATGCTCGATCCGGTTGAAAAGGCATCGGATAATTCGATGAATGAAAACTCTTGTGATGCCCAGATGATGATTTCTTCGCAAAAACGTGACAAGTGCATCATGACCGTCGAGGCGATTCCTAAATATTCGATGACAAAATCACGGTCCGAGACGGCGTCTAAACTATTCGGATAAACGTGCTCAAAACCAAGCAACTCGGCCGACTTGAATCGATCGATCGGGAACGTCGTCCCGGCAAGTGCCCCGGCGCCGAGCGGTGACATCCGAATCCGCTTCAAGTTATCCGTTAATCGATCGGCATCCCGTTCAAACATCCAAAAGTAAGCGAGCAGATGATGTGCCAGTGAAATCGGCTGCGCCCGCTGAAGATGGGTATAGCCCGGCATGACCGTCTCTACATGTTGCTCCGCTTGTTCCGTGATCACGGATTGCAGGTTGCGGATACTTGTCAGGAGTTCGAGCACATGCTGCTCCATCCAGAGATGAAGATCGGTCGCAACTTGATCGTTCCGGCTTCTCGCCGTGTGCAGTTTTCCTGCAACAGGACCAATCTGTTCCGTCAGCAATCGTTCAAGATTCATATGGATGTCTTCGTCAACAGTCGTATAGACGTGTTGACCGAGTGTCGTTTGTAACTGTTTGAGCCCTGTTTCGATTTGTTCCCACTCAGTTTTCTCAAGAATCCCCTGTTCATACAACATCTGCGCGTGCGCCAGACTGCCCTGTAAATCGACGGCTGCTAATTTCTGATCAAATGCAATCGATGCTCCGAAGGCCTCCGCTTGAGCGGAAGCACTTTCCGTAAAACGTCCGCCCCATAGTTTCGTCATTTTTTCACGCCTTCCTGACGATGGACACTCGCATGTGTCGCAATTGCCAGACCATGAAGCTTGATGAATCCTTTCGCTGCGTCATGATCGAACGCATCTTCTTTTGTGTAGGTCGCGAGTTTTTCATCATACAGCGAAACAGTTGACTGACGTCCTGTAACGGTCGCGTTCCCTTTGTACAGTTTGACCCGGACTTCGCCCGTCACATCTTGTTGTGTCGCTGTCAAGAAGGCTTTCAGTCCTTTTGTTAACGGTGCGTGGAACAATCCGTTATAAATCGTCTCTGCATATTGTTTGCTTAAAATCGGTTTGAAGTGAGCAACATCCTTCGTCAGCGTGATTGTCTCTAAAGCAGCATGTGCCTTAAGTAAGACCGTTGCGCCCGGGCACTCGTAGACTTCACGTGACTTTATCCCGACAAGACGGTTCTCGACATGGTCAATCCGTCCGACGCCATGTGCCCCAGCAATGATGTTGAGTTCTGTGATCAATTTTGCGAGTGGATAGGCTGTTCCGTTGATTGCAGTCGGTACACCCGCTTCAAAGCCGATGATGACTTCTTCTGCTTGGTCCGGTGCCTCTTCCGGTGCAACCGTCAACGCATACGCATCTTGCGGGGGTTCTGTCCACGGGTTTTCAAGGACACCACACTCGTTACTCCGTCCCCAAAGATTCATATCAATTGAATATGGGCTGTCGAGGTTAATCGGAATCGGGACATCATTTTCCTTGGCATAGGCAATCTCTTCTTCCCGTGACCATTTCCACTCACGCACTGGTGCGATGACTTCGAGCGATGGATCGAGGGCCGCGACCGAGACTTCAAACCGGACTTGGTCATTTCCTTTTCCGGTACAGCCGTGAGCGACTGCCGTTGCGCCATGCGCATGGGCCACTTCGACCAACTTTTCAGCGATCAACGGACGGGATAGTGCCGAAATCAAAGGATAAGCTCCTTCATAATGTGCTCCATATTGAAGGGCTGGCAAAACAAACTCGTTCGCAAATTCCTCTTTGACATCAAGGACGATCGATTCGACCGCTCCAACGAGCAATGCTTTTTCTTTGATGACCGTCAAATCTTTTCCTTCACCGACATCCATACATAACGCGACGACGTCATAGTCTTTGCTCAACCATTTGATGGCAACCGAAGTATCAAGTCCACCTGAATACGCTAAAATCAATTTTTGTTTTGTCATTCCCAATTCCTCCTTGAAGTCGACTGTATCTGTCTGTATAAAAATTCACTATGGATTATATATATACATAGATATTCAAAAAAAGAAACCCTTTTTCAGGATTTCTCATCAAATTTCATCAAATTTTCTTCTCCATCGTCCGATGTGGGATGCCCGCATCATCAAATTCATCCGAGACGATGGCATAACCAAGTCCTTGATAAAAGGGAATCGCCTGGACTTGCGCACCAAGCGTCAAGATCGTCCGTCCTTCACGGCGGGCAATCCGTTCCATCGCTCGCATCAGTTCACCGCCATACCCTTTGCCGCGTGTCGCAGCAAGCGTCGCAACACGTTCCACCTTCATCCGTTGCTCGTCATACGGGCGGGTTCTCCCCGTTGCCACCGGACGATTCATCTCATCGAGAACGAGGAGATGAATTGCCGTTTCATCATGTGTATCATATTCGAGATTGCGCGGGACGCCTTGTTCCTCGACGAAAACACGTTCCCGGATCATGCGTACAGCTTGCTTATGTTCTGTTGTTTTCACTTGTATGACGGTCATGTATGTAATTCCTCCTTTAATGCTTCTACAAAGGCCAGTGCATCTTCATGCGTTACGAACAACACTTGAGCGTTCGTTTCACTTCCGCCGCCGCGACCGTTAAACTGTTTGACATGTGTTTTCGTAAACTGTCCGAGGTGCACACGTCCCGTGCTGTACATCACGAGTTTCTTAGCGACCTCGTTCCAGACAAGTGCAGTGCGTCCTGCTTCCATCAATGCTTTACCGACTTTTTCTGAAAAACGGATATCTTCCTGTTCGTGTTGAAGCACTAGAATCTGCTCCGGTCCGTTCAAGAGATGTTTCAGAACGGTTTGGACATGGGCGTCCTCTGCTTGACTGACTTGTCGATTCAACCGGATTTGATCTTGTTTCAGTTCGTCGACGACGTCACGGATCTGATCTTTTTTAGCAGATAAGAAACGTGCAGTTTCCGACAAGACACGCCGTTCTGTCGTGAGTAATCGAAACGCCCGGTCCTTTGCGACATACGTCAATCGGATATTTCCACGAACCTTTTCTTGACCCGTAAATAAAATCAACTCCAGTTCTGATGTTGATTCAAGGTGTATTCCGCCACATGCACTATAATCGAGTTCACCGATTTGGACAACTCGAATTTGACCAGTCACCTGAGGCGTTTTTCGTAATGGTAATGTTAAAGCAGCTGCCTCTTCGTATTCTGTAGCCGTAATCACAAGTCCGGCCACGATGACCTGGCGTAACCGTTCCTCAAGACGGTTCTGGAATTTCTCGTCCCATTGGTCCGTTGCAAGATCCAGTGTCGATTCTTCTGACCCTGTTCGAAAACTGACCGTTTTGACCTGAAACTCATCTTGTAAAATCGCCGAAATGACGTGTTGGGCTGTATGTTGCGCCGCATGATCCGTCCGGACTGCATCATCGACTTCACCCTGGACAGTTTTTCCAAGAAGCGGACTGTCCAGTCGATGCCAAACGATGCCTTCTTCGAGTTGGACATCCAGTACCTCGATTCCATTCAGTGTCCCGCGATCAGCTGGCTGCCCTCCACTTTCCGGGTAAAAATAGCTTTTTTCTAACGCGACCCAATACCCCTGTTGTTCTTTCACATCCGCTACAACGGTTTCGAATGTCCGAACCGTCGGGTAAATTTGTTCAAGACGCATCCTACGCCCACCTTTCTTCATCTGATTTCGCTTCTATTATGCCACAAATTGCCTACAATCGTTTGTCGGCATCTTCATTTCCTAGTACACTAGACGAAAGACTATCGACCGCGAAGGGACGAAATGCCGTGATTCAGCACATCAATAAAAATTCACCACTTCCAATCTACTATCAAATCGAAGCTGCCTTGAAACAACAAATCGAAAGTGGTCTGTTGCAGCCAGGGGATTTGATCCCCTCTGAACGAGAGTTTGCTGAGGCACATCAAATCAGCCGAATGACGGTTCGCCAAGCGATTTCGAATTTAGTGAATGCCGGCTATCTGATCCGTCAAAAAGGTCGTGGCACATTCGTTGCCAATAAAAAAATCGTCATGCAACTGTCTGGATTAACTAGTTTTTCAGAGGAGATGGAACACCTCGGACTCGAACCAGCGAGTGAACTCTTGTCCTATCAGGTGATTGCTGCTGAAATGACGATTGCAAATAAACTGGGCATCCGTGAAGGTGCCAAGATTTATGAATTAAAACGGTTACGCATCGCCAATGAACAACCGCTTGCGCTTGAGACCGTCTATATTCCGGAACAGCTGTTACCGGGTCTAAATCAGGAAGTTGCGATTGCTTCCTTATACGCATTCGCTGAAGCGAGTGGGCTGAACCTCGGTCGTGCCAGTCAGACGTTCGAGTCGCGTCTCGCCACAAAAGAAGAAGCTCACCATCTCGGTTTGTCGATCAGTTCGCCCGTCTTATCGGTCGAACAATTGACCTTCCTCGCGACAGATCAACCGTTTGAGTACGTCATTTCGGCTTATCGTGGCGATCGGTACACCTTTACGGTCGAGATGGAGCGGCGACGTTGATTATTCTCTAAAAAAAGACCTTTTTCTTATCGTTTGAACTGCTCCCCGTCAAGT
>NZ_MOLV01000004.1 GCF_001870785.1 Exiguobacterium sp. KRL4 | reverse complement strand
AATCGGCCTCGACGAGGCCCATATAAATCCAACGATAAATGGTCTTGAACGAGAGTCCTTCTTCTTGGAATAATCGTCCGGCAATCTGTTCAGGGGACCACGTCTCCCGTAACTTTTCGAGGATGCGGACTCCTTTTTCGAGCGTAAACTTCGTCCGTGCACCGCACTTCTTTTTTCGCTCCACATAACGCTGGTCGGCATGGGAAGAATCATAGTAAGGATTTCGTTTCAATTCTCGTGAAATCGTAGAAGGTTGACGCCCCAGGCGTCCAGCAATCTTTCGGACAGAGAAACCTAGCTCGAGATACGTCTCTATTTTGACTCTTTCTGATGTGGTAAGATGAACATAGCTCATAACGAATCCTCCGTTGAATTTTGTGTGGTAACTCTATTCTACACGAGGCCGTTATGGGTTTTTTTGTGTTTTCAGCTAGGTGTTGCACTTAATATTACAATTCGTCAAAGCAAAAAAAAACGAAGCAAGACCTTTGAAAGATCTCACTCCGCTATTTTTAATACACTTTATCTCCATTGAAAATCGAATTTTTGACGACCACATAATCAACAGTTCGGATAGCTTGCAGTTTGTTGCCGCCTGCATAAGAAATCGAGGACTGTAAATCTTGCTCCATCTCAATCAATGTATCAGACAGAATGCCTTTATGTTCAACAAACATTTTTTTTCCTTCAACGTTCTTCTTTTCACCTTTTTGAAACTCGGATGCTGATCCAAAGTATTCTTTGACACGTAGTCCATCGACTTCATGTGTCTCCCCCGGTGACTCTTCATGCCCTGCGAATAATGAACCGATCATGACCATCGTCGCCCCAAATCGGACTGATTTTGCGATATCACCGTGGGTCCGGATTCCTCCATCTGCGATGATTGGTTTACTGGCGGCCTTTGCGCACCATCTCAGGGCTGCCAGTTGCCAGCCTCCCGTACCAAATCCCGTTTTAATTTTCGTAATACACACTTTCCCTGGACCAATCCCAACTTTTGTCGCGTCTGCTCCGGCGTGTTCCAATTCACGAACCGCTTCCGGTGTGCCGACGTTTCCAGCAATAACAAAACTGTCCGGTAACAGCAGTTTGATATGTTGGATCATCCGAATGACCGCTTCCGAATGACCATGAGCGATGTCAATCGTGATGTATTCCGGCGTCAAGCCTTCTTGTGCCAACGTCTCGACGAATGTATATTCTTCCGCTTTTACGCCAACACTGATTGATGCAATCAAATGGCGTTTTTGCATCGACTGAACAAAATCGAGTCGTGTTTCGGGCTCGAAACGGTGCATGATGTAAAAGTAACCGTTCTCTGCCAAATAAGTCGCAATTTTTTCGTCAATGATCGTCTGCATATTGGCCG
The DNA here is from genome assembly GCF_001870785.1 of Exiguobacterium sp. KRL4. Lineage (GTDB taxonomy): Bacteria > Bacillota > Bacilli > Exiguobacteriales > Exiguobacteriaceae > Exiguobacterium_A. Next base: position 385,754 of record NZ_MOLV01000004.1, on the reverse strand, counting down.
GAACGACCGGTAACTTAAAACGTCGTCCACCAAACTCAACCGTCGTATCACATTCCGACCGGCTTCCTACGATTGATTTTGCAGGAATTAATTGAATATCTTCATAATCAAATACTACATCCATCACTAGCACCCCAAATAACGAATATTTTTTGTTAATTAAATAGTAACGTTCGTACTTGGATACTATATCGAACATTAGGAAGCTTGTCAAAATAAAATCACCAAAAAGCATATTTTTCTATTAAAAAACCTTTTAATGTTCGTCTTTTACAGAGTGTTCCATCTTTAATTGATCAATCCATGCTTCTTCCCATTCAAAAAAGCTACTTTCCGTTCCTGTTTCAAAAATATGTTCTGGATAAGGAAGCGCTAAGGGTGGACGATCTTTCCTGTCGAAATAACACAGTTGTTTGGATTCTCCGTCAATCGCTGTTAACGTTCCTTCCAACACTTCACAAGCAAAAATAAAGGCGATATACTCCACCTGGTTTTGATCCGGGTAGGTCAGGCGAAACGCCTCTCCTCCAAAACAGCCGATTAGGCGGATCGGACGGACAATCAATCCAGTTTCTTCATATACTTCGCGGATTACCGCTTTTGCCGGCGGCTCGCCCGGTTCGATTGCGCCCGCCGGAAGGCTCCAGAACGGACCTCCCGGATCTTGGAACAAGATTCGTCCCGATGCATCGCGGATGATTGCACCGACAGATGGCGTGAACAACAATTGATTTCCTGTTTTTTGACGCAGATTCTGGTAATAAGTCGACATGGGCATGAATCATTCTCCTTTGACAATCCTGATGTATGGCTAAAAGACTGTGCTCGAGCGTTTCTCCTCATTCGAGTTCTTCTTTTAATCGAGTTCTTCTTTTAATAGTGCAAACAATACGAAGTCTTCCCAGGCACCGTTAATGAACAAACTCTTTTTTGCGACCCCTTCCTGTCTGAATCCTACTTTTTCCAAGACGCGGATCGATCCGATATTCTCAGGCATGACTTCGGCCCGCAAACGGTGGAACTGGTATTCATCGAACAAGAGACGCACAGCTTGGCGCACGGCATTCGACATAATGCCCTGCCCGTTATACTGCTGATCAAGTTGATACCCGATCATACACGTCTCTGCCGGGAAACGTTCGACGAACGCCGCAGACACTTCTCCGACCAGTTGATTCGTTTCTGTTAAAAATATCCCGAACGCATACGAACGGTCTGCTCTTTGGTTCTCCTCCAACTGTTGAATTCGCTCAAGTTGTTTCGGTAGCGTATAGGTATCTTTTAGGGGTTTGACCGGCATCCAATATTCAAAATGCCCTTGGTTTCGAACGCTGAGATCCAGCAATGCCAGTGCGTCTTCTTTCTTATACACACGTAAATAAATCGAACTCATGGCGTCATTCTCCTTCTTTGCGACTAACGTATTCCTTAAATATCTTAATATCAAAGAGTTAAGGTGTTTGATATTTTTTTTATCGGGAAAATTACAACAACAAACAAGTAACAAAGTGTTTACAAAACAAGATGTAAACGACTACAAGGAGGAGAGCATGCGAACTGATGAAGAGTTATTCCAACAAATCGAACTAAAAAATAGATACGCTCTCGAATTGTTATATGACCGGTATGAAAAATCGTTATATTTGTTATTAACACGAATGTTGTCCGATGAACGGCGCATTCAACTTACTCTAAAACAAATTTTCCATGATGTCTGGACAAATCCTAAACGATACGCATCGATTCACGGCTATTTAATCAGTGCAGTGAAACAAGTCAGGTCTCAACGCGAACCGGTCGGATAAGCGATTGACGGAATCCTTTTACTTAGATTTATCAAAATCAGACGAGAATACGCCCACTTCTAAACGTTCAGGGCGAAGCCCTAGTGTAAGTGGGGGATGAATCGTCTTCGGTCTTCCTACGCGTCAATTGTCCGACATTCTTGGTTTGAAAACAATCAAAATCAGGAATAAACCAAGTGTCATGTTCTTTGAAAACTGAAGATATAGGGTTGTGACAGGAAGTTCGTATGTCACGTAAAATCTTCAACGTTCACCTTGCAGATGACCGAAGTAGCGAAAACCAAGCAGAGTAGGCATCCGCGCAAAAGAAACAGGCAAGATTAACTTTCAACCGTCAGGACGACGGGGTTAGCCTGATAAGGTTTCGATCGGTAGGTCGAATAACTCAGGAATCCTCCACCTCTAAGCAAAACGTAGGTGGAGATAGTTCAAGTATTCGGACCACGAGACGCCAATTCCTTTTAACGCTCCATTACTTAAAGGATTCTGATAAATTTTAGGCGAGATATTTTTTTTGTTGTTTATTACTTCCTTTTTCTTAGAGACCATGTTATATTATTAAGTAATTATTGTTGTTCGGTGGAGATACAAAGTGTTTCACTTTAACTCGATGAAATTGATCACGGTAGTAATAATCAGTGTGGCTCAGTCACACGCAGGAGGCAACACACATGGAACAAGGTAAAGTGAAATGGTTTAACGCAGAAAAAGGTTTTGGCTTCATCGAACGTGAAAGCGGCGACGACGTTTTCGTTCACTTCTCAGCTATTCAAACAGACGGTTTCAAATCACTTGACGAAGGTCAAGAAGTTTCGTTTGAAGTTGAAGAAGGCCAACGCGGACCACAAGCAACTAACGTTACTAAACTTTAATTTTCTTAAGAGGAAGCGCAGCTGCGTTTCCTCTTTTTTAATCTCCCCTATCTTTTCCAGACCGGACATGGTATATTATTAAGTAATTATTGTTGTTCGGTGGAGATATGAAGGTTACACTTTTGACTCGATGAAATTGATCACGGTAGTAATAATCAGTATGACTCAGTCATGCGCAGGAGGCAACACACATGGAACAAGGTAAAGTGAAATGGTTTAACGCAGAAAAAGGTTTTGGCTTCATCGAACGTGAAAGCGGCGACGACGTTTTCGTTCACTTCTCAGCTATTCAAACAGACGGTTTCAAATCACTTGACGAAGGTCAAGAAGTTTCGTTTGAAGTTGAAGAAGGCCAACGCGGACCGCAAGCAACTAACGTTTCTAAACTTTAATTTTCCTGAGAGGATCCGCAGCCGCGGATCCTCTTTTTTAATTCTTTTTTAATCTCCCCTATCTTTTTCAGACCGGACATGGTATATTATTAAGTAATTATTGTTGTTCGGTGGAGATATGAAGGTTACACTTTTGACTCGATGAAATTGATCACGGTAGTAATAATCAGTATGACTCAGTCATGCGCAGGAGGCAACACACATGGAACAAGGTAAAGTGAAATGGTTTAACGCAGAAAAAGGTTTTGGCTTCATCGAACGTGAAAGCGGCGACGACGTTTTCGTTCACTTCTCAGCTATTCAAACAGACGGTTTCAAATCACTTGACGAAGGTCAAGAAGTTTCGTTTGAAGTTGAAGAAGGCCAACGCGGACCGCAAGCAACTAACGTTTCTAAACTTTAATTTTCCGAGACTCTGCTGTTGCAGAGTCTTTTTTTGTTTCTGTTTCTTTTTGAGCCATTCCCCTACCAAAAGACTGAAAGGATGATTTAGATGGAACCACCAACTAAACATATACAGTTGCAAACACTCCTTACAAACCGGCATGATTACTTGATGCAAGGGAACCGGCAAGCGATGAATCAACTGTTATCGGACCATTTTTCTTTTATTGATGGACAAGGGCGTCAATTTGATGCCGAGACGTACCTCGATCATTATGTTGATTTAAATCAAATCAAATGGATCGACCAGACAAACGAATCTATGGTCGTCGAAGTATTTGAAACAACTGCACTTGTGCAAGAAATAGTAGAAGACACCTTTTCGTATGGTCATACCTCATACGTCGGTCGTTTTCGGAGTGTCTCCTTGTACCACTGGACAACAAAAGGCTGGAAATGGCATTTCAATCAACTGACACCACTCGATCCCTCCTGAAACCTTCAGCAATTACTTATCAGACAGTATGCGCGGCTTAGATCTCGGATCAGCATCTCATGAAGATGGCTGGTCCTATTTTCTTTACGCTCCATTACCCTTCCTTAACTTAAGCTAAATCAGAGAATTCATTAAAACACTTGATTATAACATCGTTTGAACATCGCCCTCCTGCATCACGCCTTCCGCTCAAAAGACATTTGATTAACTGTTTTCATTCCGTTACACTTTAGTTGTGAATATTTTCTGAAAATTGTTGTAGGAGGAATGATATGACTGTTTTTAATTTTTCTGCTGGTCCCGCCGTATTACCGGTTCCGGTGTTACTTAAAGCCCAATCTGAGCTGTTGAATTATCGAGGATCCGGTCAATCCGTCTTGGAGCTAAGTCATCGTTCCGTTCTATTTGAAACTATCCTAAACGAGACAGAATCTTTGCTCCGCGAGCTGCTGGAAGTGCCGGACGACTATCATGTTTTATTTTTACAAGGTGGCGCCACGCTCCAGTTTTCCATGTTACCGCTCAATTTGGCGACAAATCGTCATCTCATCGACTTCATTGATACGGGTAGCTGGTCCCAAAAAGCGATTCAAGATGCACAAGCGTATGCAACGACACGGATCATCGCCTCATCTGCGTCTGATGGATACCGTTCGATCCCGACTGAGCCAGTTACCTCTGACGCCGACTATCTGCATATCACGTGGAACAATACACTCGAAGGAACGACTTACACCCATGTACCACAAGTCAACGTTCCTTTAGTGGCAGACTTTTCCTCTTCCATCTTGTCTGAACCCATCGATATCAGTCAGTTCGATTTGATTTATGCAGGTGCCCAAAAAAATTTGGGATCGGCAGGGATGACGCTTGTCATCATCAAAAATGACCTTCTCCAACGAACACCGGCATTGTTAGGCTCCTATTTGCGTTATGACACACATGCTACACATCATTCTCTCTACAATACACCGCCAACGTATAGTATCTATTTAACAAAACTTGTTCTCGAATGGATTAAAGAGCAAGGGTTTGAGACGGTCGTTCAACGAAACCGCCGACAAGCCGCTACTCTCTATACGTATTTGGATCAATCGACGTTGTTCTCAAACGCTGTCGCCATAACGGATCGTAGTCGTATGAACATCCCGTTCTCGACGGGGCAAGCTGACTTGGATGAACAGTTTCTAAAGTTTGCGGAACGCAATCAGCTCGTCAATCTCAAAGGACATCGTTCCGTTGGTGGCATGCGTGCCAGTCTTTACAATGCCATGCCAACCTCCGGAGTCGACGCCCTTCTAGATGCCTTACACCGATTTGAACAGGGGGAACGCTAAATGTATCACGTACAACTTTGGAATGACGTCTCTGACAAAGGTTTAAAACGATTTACCGATCAGTACCTCGTCAAGCATGAGATCGAAGCGCCGGATGCGTTTCTTGTTCGGAGCAAAGATCTACACGGAATGAAATTTAATGAATCCTTAAAAGCGGTCGCCCGGGCTGGTGTAGGAGTCAATAACATCCCACTCGACCAATTGGCGAATCGGGGAATTCCCGTCTTCTCGACACCCGGCGCCAATGCAAATGCCGTAAAAGAGTTGGTCATCGCCAGTCTGTTCTTGACCGCCCGTAAACTGATTCCAAGCATTTTATGGACCAATAATCTGCGGGGGCCCGATATCCCAGAGCGGATTGAAGCAAACAAAAAACAGTTTGCCGGTACAGAACTGCTCGGCAAACGGATTGGGATCGTCGGTCTTGGGGCGATTGGGGCGAGCTTAGCCAATACGTTACACGAGCTTGGGATGACGGTTTCTGGATATGATCCACACATGTCTGTCGAATCGGCCTGGCGTGTGTCCAATCAAGTCCATCGTGTCACGAATCTAGAAGAGTTGCTTGCGACGAGCGACTATATCACCTTGCACCTCCCTTTGATTGATGCGACGCACCATCTGCTCGACGAACGCTTACTGTCCAAGATTAAACAAGGAGCGACGTTACTCAACTTTTCCCGGGGTGAACTGATTGACGAACACGCCTTGGCAACGGTCTTAAAGTCCGGTCGCTTAGCCAATTACGTGACCGACTTCCCGAACGCATTCATCCTGTCACTGCCGCGTGTCACCCCGCTCCCACATATCGGAGCTTCGACCGGCGAAGCAGAAGAAAACTGTGCCATCATGGCGGTCGATCAGCTTAAACTATTTTTGGAGACCGGTAACATCCGCAATTCCGTCAATTTCCCGTCGGTCGAACTTCCCTACTCTGGGAAACGCCGGATTACGATTGCCCATCAAAATATTCCGAACATGGTCGGGCAGATTGCTTCCGTCCTCGCGACGGAACAAATCAACATCGCAAACATGATCAATGGCAGTAAAGGTGGCATCGCCTATACGATCATCGACATCGATAACCATTTGGATGAAACGATCTCATTACGCCAGTTGGACTTCATTCCTGGTGTTTTAAAAACACGACTACTTTAAGGAGCGTTGATTATGCCTACTTTTGAACCATTCCATGCGTTACGTCCCGAACCTAAATACGCGGAAGCGTTCTCCTCTCTCCCTTATGACGTCTTTAATCGGGCGGAAGGACGCGCAGAAGTCCGACGTCGTCCTTTATCTTTTTTACGGATGGATAAAGCCGAAGTGACGTTACCTGACTTCATCGATGACCACGATCCGCGCGTCTATCAACAAGCGGCTCTTCACTTTAAAGAAGCCATCGAACGCCATATCCTGACATTTGATGACGTAGAAAGTTATTTTCTGTACCGGCTAAGTGACGGAACACATACTCAGACTGGATTCGTCGGATGTGTCTCTGTTGCTGACTACGATCAAGGTATCATCCGGAAACATGAGTTCACGCGTCCCGACAAAGAACGAGACCGCGTTCGTCATGTCCAGTCACTGGCTGCTCATACTGGCCCGATTTTACTTGCGCACCATCCTGATCCTGAACTGGACCGCATCGTTTCCGAGCAGGACCAACAGACACCGATTTATCAATTCACGGCAGAAGACGGCATCGAACATACGATTTTCAAGATTACAGAACGCGCCGCGATGATGACGATTGGCAGCCAGTTCGCTCGTCATGATCATCTGTATATTGCAGACGGTCATCACCGGGCAGAAGCCGCTTCTCAAGTCGCTCGGTTAAATCATCATGAAGACGCCGGTTTATTCCTTGCCGTTTCGTTTTCGAGTGATCAATTGAACATCCAGGGATACCATCGTGTCGTTGAAGATTTATATGGTCAATCCGTTGACGAGTTATTGACACGGATCAGCAGTCGTTTCACGATTATACCCGGTCGAGCGACGGAAACGAAACCACATCGGTTTGAAATGTATGTCAAACAAAACTGGTATACACTTGATTATGAAAAAGAACGTCCATCCGTCAAGGAGAATCTGGATGTCACGATTTTACAAGATGAAGTGCTGACCCCTTTCCTCGGCATCGAAGACCCACGGACCGATTCTCGGATTCAGTTTGTCGGGGGTATCCGAGGCTATGCCGGACTCGAACAGCTTGTCGATCAAGGCACGATGGCCGTTGCCTTTCATTTGCATCCGACAAGTTTAACGGAGTTGATGACCGTCGCCGATGCTCATGAAGTCATGCCGCCCAAATCAACTTGGTTTGAACCTAAATTGAGAAGTGGTTTATTGATTCATCCGTTTTTCAAATGAATACTCGTTGAAACTCAAAAAAAGCATCCGTCATGGGAAGATCCCTGAACGGATGCTTTTCGTTTGTTCATGAAGATTGTACTTGAAGTATCTTTCCAGATACAGGAGGAACGACAACCGTTTTTGCAGACGGACGGTCTTCTAACAAATCAATCGTCGGTTCGTCGAAGGTAAAGTCGACGGCTTCCGGTCCGTTATTAAACAAAATCAAATACGTTGCCTGATTGGTCCGGCGACGGATGACAAAACTGGCCGTTTCATCGTTTAACCGTTCGAATTGATACGTCCCTGCATTGGCAAGACCGGGGTGTTGTTTCCGTAGACCAATCAAACGTTTGACATACGCCAGCAGTGCCGTATCCTGCTCCGCCGGGTCCCAGACCATACACTTTCGGTTATCCGGATCTTGACCACCCGTCAGACCAATTTCATCACCGTAATAAATGACCGGACTTCCCGTGAACGTCAACAGAGACAACATCAGCAATTTCATCCGTTCGTGGTTCCCGTTCGCTCGTGTCAAGGCGCGCGGGGTGTCGTGCGAATCGACTAAATTGAACATCACCTCGTTGACATTCATCGTATTCCCGTTGTGATTTCGAACGATTGCATGACTAAATTCAGAAGCGGTACTGTCGTTTGTCGCAAAGAATGTCAGAAACGCTTCCGTCAGTCCATAATTCATGACGGCATCAAATTGATCACCAAGCAACCATTCCTGAGAATCCGTCCAACACTCCCCAACGATATAGGCTTCCGGATTGGCAGTGCGGACCTCGGTCCGGAACTCACGCCAAAACGCATGATCGACCTCACTTGCTACATCGAGTCGCCAACCGTCGACCTGAAACTCTTCGACCCAGTATCGTCCGACCTTCAATAAATAGTCTTTGACGTCCGGATGGGCTGTATTTAATTTAGGCATGTTTGGTTCGAAGGCAAACACTTCATAGTTTGGTTCTGGCGTCGTTTGAATCGGGAATTCGTCAACCATGAACCAATTGGCGTATTTTGAATTTTTCCCATATTTCATGACATCTTGAAACGCTGGATGATCGACGCTGACATGGTTAAAGACGGCGTCAAGCAGAATACGGATCTCATTGTCATGGAGCAACTGGACCATTTCTCGGAACGTCTCTTCTGTCCCGAAACTCGGATCCAATCGTAAGTAATCAAGCGTATCGTATTTATGGTTAGAAGGTGCCACGAAAATCGGACAGAAATAAATGCCTGTGACCCCAAGAGCCTTCAAGTAGTCAATATGATCAATCACCCCTTGAAAGTCACCACCAAAATGATTATCAAAGGCAGGGGCTTCCGCTCCCCAAGCAATCGTTCCAGGTCGATCATTTTCGGGATCACCGTTCGCAAACCGATCCGGGAAGATTTGATACCAAACCGTGTCCTTTACCCACTCAGGTGCGTCAAACACATCCACCGCATTGATATACGGAACGGCAAAATAATATCCGGGATGATCGAGTGGCAATTCGTCATACCAACCACGCTCCGTATAGACGGCAGACGTTTCACCCGCATTGACTTTGAATCCATAACGGACACGTTTTTTCGCCGGTTTAATGGCCACGAACCAATAATCATGGGTCGCATCCGATCCGGAGAACGTCATCTCCGTCGTCGTCGTTTTCCAGAACTTCTCTTTGTTTGGATCGAAATTCCAGTCACGGTCTTCTTCTTTTTCCGCGTCCCATTCATACGGATCCCCATGGACCAACTCGACACGATCCAAATCTCCTTTGGCGGACATCAAACGGATGTGGACGGTCTCCTGATCATACTTATACACATATGGCGACAAGGCACGGTGGAATACTGCTGCTCTGTTCATCTCTCTTCACCCTTCCAAACACTAGATTTCATCTCCTGTTACTTCCCAATTTCCGACTACCTGTAAACGTCAATCTTGAAAAAACACTACTGCCCTCACCTTTTCAGTTCAGAAATCAACAACTTATGAGGTATACTGAGAAGGCAGAGGGAACCAGCAAGTTCCTAACTAAATCGAAGTCATGTGAAAGCGAGTGGATTCTGATGGGTCGTAAATGGAATAATATTAAAGAAAAAAAGGCGTCGAAAGACAAAAACACAAGCCGGGTTTATGCTAAATTCGGTCGCGAAATTTATGTGGCTGCCAAACAAGGCGAACCGGATCCTGAATCGAATCAGGCGCTAAAGGTTGTCCTCGAGCGGGCTAAAACATACAGTGTTCCACGGGCAATCGTCGATCGGGCGATTGAAAAAGCAAAAGGTGGCGCTGAAGAGAACTTTGATGTGTTGCGTTATGAAGGATTTGGTCCAAGTGGCTCGATGGTCATCGTCGAGACGTTGACGAATAATGTCAACCGGACTGCTTCTGATGTACGTGCTGCTTTTGGAAAAAACGGCGGGAACATGGGTGTCAGTGGATCCGTTGCGTATATGTTTGACGCGACAGCCATTTTTGCCTTCGAAGGGAAAACGGCCGACGATATTCTTGAGTTGATGATGGAAGCCGATCTGGATGTCCGTGATATTTTAGAGGAAGACGAGTCGGTCATCATCTATGCGGAACCAGAACAGTTCCATGCCGTTCAAGAATGCTTAAAAGAAGCCGGTATCACAGAATTTTCAGTTGCGGAACTCGTGATGCTTGCTCAAAACGAAGTCACATTATCAGAAGAAGACGTCCAACAGTTTGAAAAAATGATTGATGCATTAGAAGATCTGGAAGATGTCCAACAGGTATACCATAACGTCGAATTATGACGTCTTACATTTAGGCAAAGTTCTTTATTCGAACTTTGCCTTTTTTGATGTCTTCATGAAAAAAAGAGCTCGTCCGCTCTTTTTTGTAAGTGTTCCAGCTGACGCCTAGCTGTATGACCAGTCACGCGCTGTCTAATTGTACGATAAACTATGGAACGCGTTTCATAACAACAAAAGAAAAGATTTTTTTAAAAGGTTTGATTCTTCTATAAAATGGGAAAAGAGATATTCGATACCGATTGGTGATTGATCGTTAGGTCACATGCGCTTTTTCACATAAGGAGGAACTTGTATGTCTTACTCATTGATAGAAACCTTTAAACGAATCGTAAGCGAAGCAAATCGCTTTACCCGAGTTGATTTTGGTGGTTACGATATTTATATGCAAACGAACGATGGACGAACGATTACAGCTAAAATCCGCTTTGACGGTGGGGGACAGGATCAAAATGAAGCCTACCTGCTGCTTGAATCAAGCACAGGTCATAGCCGCATGACGACTCTTACCCTGCATCAATTTGAGCACCTGTCTTCCTACACGGCACACAGCGAGCGTATTCAGGCGCTTGTATCGACGAGTGCCTGAACCCGTTTACAGAACAACACGCCCTCACATGAGAGCGTGTTTTTTATTGATTTTCTTCTTTTTCTAATCGTTCCAGTTCCGCATGTGTTTGTGGGAAACCATTGGCTTGCCAGTCTGCACGATGAATCGAATCCAGTTGCGTCAGACCCACTTCCGTTTCATCCGTCTTGGCATCGATACTTGGACGTTGATCGAGTTCAGCTGAATGACTGACGTCCTGGTCCTGAGCATTCGAGCAACTTTGTTTATACCGCTGAATCGCTAACACGGATACAGCAACTATTCCACCGACGATTAATCCTTGTTTAAATGTTTTTCTCATGACGACACCTCTATTTACTGGATTTTTATACTTGAATGCTTTTCCCTTAAACTCCATCAGGTAATCAACATGACTCTAAAAATATTTTTTTGAAATTTTTTTTGCTGTTTTTCTGCCGTGTTCCTACATATTTAATAATTCGCTCAAAAACCGCGTTCCTGCATTAAATCAAAAAGGTTCAGGTCATGCAGAGACGGGAAATCTACGTTATACTTTTAACAGAAGCTTCACAAAAATCGAATGTCTATGTTGAAGAGGACACGTCACAAGCCATACTCGTCGCTTGCGTACAACGTCCTTCTTTCATTTTTTCGATGGTATTACACCATAAGGAGGGAATCATGTGTCTTTGCTTCATTTGGCAATCTTGTTGCCGTTACTTGTAAGTCTCTTCATTCCGCTTCTCTATAAGAAGATTCCATCCGTACATACAGGATGGTTCGTTCTGCTCGTTCCCCTTACGTTAGTCGTCTACTTCAGTCAGTACATCAGTCAGACAATGGCTGGAAAACCTGTAGTCGCAACGATGAACTGGATTCCTTCACTCGATATCAACTTCGTCGCCTATGTCGACGGTCTTGGTCTGTTGTTCGCGTTATTGATTACCGGAATCGGTTCACTGGTCGTGCTTTATTCCGTCTATTACCTGGATCCGAAAAAAGAAGCGTTACACAATTTTTATGTCTACCTGCTTCTTTTCATGACCGCAATGCTTGGAATTGTCTTATCGGACAATCTGATCGTCATGTATCTCTTTTGGGAACTGACATCGATTTCTTCGTTTTTGTTGATTGGATATTGGTACGAACGTGAACGTTCCCGATACGGTGCCCAAAAATCGATGCTGATCACTGTCTTTGGTGGTTTATCGATGCTCGGCGGGATTTCAATTTTATCGTTACTGTCCGGTTCGTTTAGCATCCGTGAATCGCTCGCAACCGTCAGTACGTATAATGGGGATCCACTCTTTACGGTCGCCCTCGTCCTGTTTTTACTGGCGGCCTTCACGAAATCTGCTCAGTTTCCATTCCATATCTGGTTACCGGACGCGATGGAGGCACCCACTCCAGTCAGTGCCTATCTCCACTCAGCAACGATGGTCAAAGCTGGCCTCTATCTGGTTGCCCGGATGAGTCCGATCTTTGCTGAGACACCACTCTGGTTTTATCTTGTATCCGGTGTCGGAATGTTCACACTTTTCTGGGGATCATTAAATGCCGTCAAACAAGTCGACTTAAAAGCCATCCTCGCTTATTCGACGATTTCGCAACTCGGTCTCATCATGTCACTGCTTGGATTAGGAGCGGCCGCTTTACAGGTTGATATCCTTCCGGACAGTCTCTATACGATTGCAACGGTCGCTGCCGTCTTCCACCTTATCAACCATGCCACGTTCAAAGGGAGCTTGTTCATGATGGCGGGCATCGTTGATCATGAAACGGGAACACGTGATATCCGAAAGCTCGGTGGCTTGTCCCAACTGATGCCGGTGACGTTTACGATTGCAACGATCGGGACCTTATCGATGGCAGGTGTGCCTCCATTCAATGGTTTTTTAAGTAAAGAGATGTTTTTGACCGGTGTCCTTGAAGTTTCCCAATCAGGACTGTTTCATCTGGATACGTTTGGTCTGTTATTCCCGTTTTTTGCAGTCGTCGGGAGTATGTTCACGTTTGTCTACAGTATCTTGATTGTCTACCGAACGTTTCTTGGACAAAAAAAACTCGAACAACTTCCGAAAAAACCGCACGAAGCACCGATTGGCATGTTACTCGCTCCACTCGTTCTCGTTTCCCTCGTCGTTTTGATCGGACTGTTCCCGAACTTACTTTCAAATACGCTGATTCGTCCTGCAGTCGAAGCGATTTTACCGAAAGTCGTTGCTGAAGGCGGTTCGATTTCAGTTGACATCAAGCTCTGGCATGGGTTTAATCCGGAACTCTTTTTGACGCTTCTCATCATTTCGGTCGGCACGGTGCTATTTTTGACGTTGCCGAAATGGTCTACACTTTACAACCGGATGCCAACAAGCGTCTCGTTGAATCATCAGTATGATGGATTGCTGCGCCGGGGGGAACATGCCTCAACCGCCATCCATGATACCGTCATGACCGGTTACATGCGCTCCTATCTGGTCTATATCTTCGGATTCATCGTTGTCCTTGTCCTATCGAGCATGTATTTCCTCGATGCCTTTAAATTCGATGTCGATCCACTCAGCACCGTTCATGCTTATGAAGTCGTCTTGGCACTCGTTCTGGTTGGTAGCGCCTTGTCGATCACGTTTGCGCGATCTCGTTTGACATCGATCATCTTGCTTGGTGTCGTCGGCTATACGGTCGCCTTGTTCTTCGTCTTATTCCGGGCACCTGACCTCGCTTTGACACAACTTGTCATTGAGACCGTTTCCGTCGCCCTGTTCCTGCTTGTGTTTTATCATATGCCGGAAATCAGTCGAAAAGAAGAACGTATCAAATTTAAACTCGGGAACGCTGCGATTTCTGCGCTCGTCGGATTAAGTGTCACGTTGGTTGCACTCGCTTCCCTCAGTCAACGCTCATTCGCTTCGATTGCCCAGTATTACATTGATAACGTCGCTGATTTAGCAGCAGGTGGAAACATGGTCAACGTCATCTTAGTCGACTTCCGTGGGTTTGATACGTTGTTTGAGATCAGTGTCTTAGCGATTGCCGGACTCGGTATTTATGCGATGATTAATTTCCGGAAGACAGGAGGAATCGACAAATGAAAACTCCAACGAAAAAACACACGAACGACGTTATCCTAGAATCATCTACAACGTTCATCACCTTCATTATTTTCTTGTTTGCCGTTTACCTGTTTTTCGCCGGTCATTACACACCGGGGGGCGGCTTCATCGGAGGGCTTGTCACAGCTTCCGCACTCGTTTTAGTTTTGTTAGCCTTTGACATCCAGACACTTCGGCAGATCTTACCAGTCGACTACAAACAGATGACGGCGATCGGCATGTTGATTTCTGTCTTGACGGCTTCTGGTGCCTTGTTGTTTAATGTACCGTTCTTTACACACGCCCACGATTACTTCAACTTACCGTTGTTCGGAAAAACGTCCTTGCACACGGCGATGTTGTTTGATTTAGGTGTTTATCTCGTCGTCGTCGGTGTGACGATGACGATCATTCAAACGATTGGGGAGAGTGATTAACGCATGGAGATCATCATGGCGATCGCTGCAGGCATCTTAACGATGTGTGCCGTCTATCTCATTCTTTCAAAAAGTATCTTACGCATCATCATCGGAACCGGCCTTCTCAGTCATGCGGCTCATCTGCTTGTCATGACGATGGGTGGATTGAAAACGGGCGCCGCTCCCGTCATCAAGGACGGCGTCACCCAGTATACCGATCCGCTCCCACAAGCTCTTGTCTTAACGGCAATCGTCATCAATTTCGGTGTGACTGCATTTTTCCTCGTGCTCGCCTACCGGGCCTATCAAGAACTAGGGACAGACAATCTCGAGGAAATGAAAGGAACCGATACGCATGATTAATTTACCGTTATTACCGATTTTGATTCCACTGGTCACCGGTGTCATCTTGATGTTGTTCCCGGATCGATTGCGCCTACAACGGACGCTCTCTTTCGGCTCAACCCTTGTCACCATCGTTGCAGCCGCTTATCTGATTTACAGTGTCCGGCAGCAAGGGATATTGACGGTGACGCTTGGGAGCTGGCCGGCGCCTTTCGGCATCACCCTTGTCTCTGACATGTTATCTGCCCTGCTTGTCTTCACGACGAGCCTGCTTGTCTTTTTTGTTGTCTGGTATTCCATCTATTACCTGTCCGATTTACATCAACGTTTTTATTATTACATCGCCGTCCAATTTTTACTCGTCGGGGTCAATGGTGCCTTTACGACAGGTGATATCTTTAACATGTTCGTCTTTTTTGAAGTCTTCTTGATCTCGTCTTACGTCTTGATTGTACTGGGAGGAAAACCGGCTCAGTTACGCGAATCACTGAAGTATTTGTTGATCAACGTCATCTCATCCGCCTTGTTCGTCATGACCGTCGCTTTTTTATACGGTGTCATCGGCTCACTGAGCATGGCCGATATTTCACAAAAAATCACGGAAATCAATCAACCTGGTATTCTCAGTGTCATCGCGATTCTGTTCTTGATTGTCTTCGGCTTAAAGGGAGCCATCTTTCCCTTGTACTTTTGGCTTCCCGGTTCCTACCAAGTGCCTCCGACGCCCGTCCTCGCTTTATTCGGGGCACTGTTAACGAAAGTTGGAGTCTACGGAATCTTGCGGACGTACAGTCTATTTTTCTCCCATCAGCCTGAATTCACGCATCAGATTCTCGGTTGGCTGGCGCTTGCCACGATTCTGATCGGGGTGATTGGTGCCCTCGCAACACGAGACGTCAAACAGATTTTAATCTACAACATCATCGTCGCCGTCGGTGTCATTTTGTATGGCGTATCCGTCATGACGCGGCAGTCGCTTGAAGGCGCTGTCTTCTACCTGATCCATGACATGCTGATCAAGGCAGCCTTATTCTTATTAATCGGCGTCATGATCGGGATTGCTGGATCCAGTAAGTTGAAGGATATGGGCGGTATGATCAAAGACTATCCGTTACTCGGTTGGACGTATTTTATCGCCGCGTTATCTCTGGCTGGCATCCCGCCACTCAGTGGTTTCATCGGAAAGCTTCTGATCGTCCGAGGTGGTTTTGAGGCCGGAGACCTTACCGGTCCGTTCATCGTCTTGATTTCGAGCTTACTTGTTCTCTACTCCGTCATGCAAATCTTCATTCGTGGATTTTGGGGAACACCAAATGCCTACACAGGACCGAAACGCCACCTGCTCAAACAATTGATGACACCAGCGATTCTACTCGTCGCCATTACGGTCGTGTATGGTGTAGGCACTGAAGCGGTTCGTCCGTTTATTTCTCAAGCGGTCGATCCACTTGTCGATCCGTCGATTTATATCCAAGCTGTCTTGAAAGGAGATTAATCAATGCCATTCCAGTTATTACTCAATATCTTGTTGGCATTTCTCTGGATGTTTCTCGCCAACTCCTTTTCTGCTTCGTCGTTCATCATCGGCTATCTGTTAGGGTTGCTTGCGATGTTCGCCATGCGCCGAGGATTCAGTAGCCGCTTTTACCTCAAACCGTTCATCGCGCTGATCCGTTTGTTTTTCCGGTTTTTATACGAGCTGGTCGTCGCAAATCTCGAAGTTTTGTCGATCATCCTCAAACCAAAGCTTGATATCAAACCGGGTATCTTCGCGTACGAGACAGCACTCGAACACAATTGGCAAGTCACGTTGTTATCAATGCTGATTACGTTGACACCAGGGACACTCGTCGTCGATATTTCAGACGACAATAAAACACTGTATATCCATGCCCTGCACATGCCAGAAGCGGATGAAGCCGTCTCCTCCATCCGCAACAGTTTTGAAAAAGCCATTTTGGAGGTGAGCCGATAATGCTAGAGACAATTTTATTCATCGCTTTAGGCGGTGTCTTCTTATCGATGCTTGGCTTATTTTACCGGGTCATTAAAGGACCTTCTGTCGCCGACCGGGTCATTGCCCTGGATTCAATCGGCATCAGTCTGATTTCTGTCGTCGGATTGGTATCCATCATTCTCCGGACAAGTGACTATCTCGAAGTCATCTTGTTAATCGGAATCTTAGCGTTCATCGGCACCGTCGCCTTCTCTAAATTCATTGAGAAAGGAGAGATCATCGAACGTGATCGCAATCAGTGATATCTTTGTAGCTGCCTTTGCCTTGATCGGGACTTTTTTCAGTCTTGTAACTGCACTGGGTCTCATTCGGCTACCCGACTTATATACCCGTGCCCACGCCGCATCCAAAAGTGCGACGCTTGGGGTGATGAGTATCCTGATCAGTGTCATCATTTATTTTGTCGCTGAAGACGGTTTCTTCTCGTCCCGTGTTTTACTTGGTATTTTGTTTGTATTGATTACCGCCCCGATTGGTGGCCATTTAATTGCGCGTGCTGCCTATTATAGCGATGTTCCTTTATGGAAGGGATCCGTCCAAGATGATTTGGCGAAAAACCCGGAGCATGTCAACCCTAAAAAACGATCGACTCGAAAATAAACAATCAAAAAAGACATCATCTTCCGAATGGGTTCGGAAAAGATGATGTCTTTTTTGTCTCGTTCAACTTACTTCTCATGAATGAACGGACGACGGTGATGAGGAAAACAAAAGTGTCAACTCGTCCTTGTTCTCAACGAGTTCCGCTAATGTATGCTGTTCAAGTTCTTTTAAAAAGGCACGTAAAGCACGCCCGAGAATCCCTTTTAAGTGGCAGCTTGGTTCAATCACACATCGACCTTCCGCTGAAAAACAGTCGACGATTTCCATCGGTTCCATTTCACGGACGACTTGTCCGATGTTGATGTCTGTCGGGTCCTTCGCGAGTCGCAACCCACCCGTTCGTCCGCGTGTCGACTCGACATAACCTAGTTTTGTCAACTGTTGGGTCACTTTCATCAAATGATTCGATGAAATTCCGTAATGATTGGCAATCGCCGGCATCGGTGTTATTTCTTCCCGATGAAGACCTAAATAAATCAGAACACGTAATCCATAGTCCGTATATTGTGTGATTCGCATGTCTTTCCTCTCCATTCCCTGTTAGTGAAGCAATCTGAACACTTCATCCAACACTGCTGTTTCATCGTAGCATGTTCGGCATCAATCGAAAATAAATTGTATGCTCTTAAAATCTTTCATTGAAGTATACGTAACCAATGAAGCCTTGGATTTCATTCCAACAAAAAAAGTCAGTATTCCTAAAAAGGAAACTGACTTTTAAACGATTCATTTCTTTTTCATGTCATGTAATACTTCATTGAAACGATCAGCATAGTTCGTGAAAACACCCGTCACTCCATAATCGAGCATCCGTTCCATGTCAACTTTCTCGTTCACCGTGTAGGGGTGAAGCAACAGTCCACGTTCCCGAATCATTGCCGTATTTTCACGCGTTAGTCCTTTATATGAAGGACCGAGTCCGACCGCGTATGTCTGAATTTCGTCAAGTGCCTCAGGCGTGATTGATTGGACTGTTGGTGCATCCATCAGCTGAACGAGTGGAAAACCTTCATCAAGCGCTTTAATTTTTAATAGACTTGCTTGACTGAACGATTGAATCATGACTTGTCCCGGTTGAACACGATTGCTTGATAGACCATGACTTTGTAATGTTTTCAGTAGTTTTTCTTCCATTCCTGGGTAAACTTCAGGTGATTTTGTTTCGATATAGTAGTTCGCATGTTTGCCATACTTATCAAAAATTTCATCGAGTGTCGGAACGTGGAGTCCCTTATATTCAGCCTTCGCATAATCCGGATTCGCTGTATTGAACCAGCTTCCCGCATCGAGGTGTTTGATTTCAGCTAGTGTCTTATCTTTGACGGCACCTGTTCCATTTGTCGTCCGATCAACCGTCTCATCGTGCATCGCAATCAATTGACCGTCCTTCGTCATCTGTAAATCGATTTCGATGTAGTCCGCTTTTAATTTCTTATGACTGAGTTGATACGCCGTCATCGTATGTTCCGGTGCATACCCGGAAGCGCCTCGGTGGGCGATGTTAACAACACGATTCGGGTCGAGTAGATCATGTTTTGCATGTGCCAAAGCATCGATGCTCCCGAAACTAGTTGCGGCTATTGCTCCTGTAAGTACGGTAACGCCAATCTGTTTCATCATGTTGTATTTCCCCCTTAAAAGTAACTTACAGACTAAAGCCTACGCGACGACTGTGAAGCAAACATATAGTTGAGGTGAAGAAGTTTTTAGAATCCATGACAGACTTGTAATCAAACGGATCACCTGCTTATCTGAAGAGACGAAAAGAGGCGTTCTCCCTATCATAGGAAGAACGCCTCTATCTCAACTCGACTTATGCTTCAAAAATCAATGACTCTGGATCTTCTAACAAATCCTTGATGTGTTTTAGGAATGTCACGGCTTCTTTGCCATCCACGATCCGGTGATCGTAAGAGAGCGCCACATACATCATCGGACGATTTGCCATTCGTTCGGCGTCGATTGCAACAGGGCGAAGATTGATTGCATGCATCCCAAGAATCGCGACTTGCGGTCCATTAAGGATCGGCGTCGACATCAACGAACCAAACGTCCCACCGTTTGTAATCGTAAACGTACCACCCGTCAAATCCGATAGTCCCAGTTTATTGTCACGTGCTTTGACGGCTAAACTGATGATGTCCTTTTCGATTTCACCAAAGTTCTTTTTGTCCGCGTCACGGACGACCGGAACGACTAATCCGTCTGGTGCCGATACGGCAATCCCGATATCATAGAACTTCTTAAGAACGATTTCATCCCCTTGAATTTCAGCATTCAAGTACGGCATCTTTTTGAGTGCCGCGACCGCCGCTTTCGTAAAGAACGACATGAAACCAAGCTTGACTTCGTTGTCCTTGACGAATTTCTCCTGACGGCGTTTACGTAAGGACATGACAGCAGACATATCAATTTCATTGAATGTCGTGAGCATCGCAGCCGTTTGCTGGACTTCTACTAAACGATTGGCAATCGTTTTACGACGACGGGACATCTTGATCCGTTCTTCCGGTTTTCCTGATGCCGCTTGTGTCACTGGTGCTGCAGGTGCTGGTGAAGGAGTCGGTTTTGCTTGTTCGCGTGGTGCGACTTCGAACGTCGCGACATCCTGGACACGAATCCGCCCAAGCGGATCTTGTGTTGCGACTTGCGATAGATCAATTCCTTTTTCACGTGCCAACTTCCGTGCGGCAGGTGACGCGATCGGACGATCCGCAAGGGACGTTCTTTCTGTAGCCGCAACGGCTGCCGGTTGCTCTTTTTTCGGTTGTTCCGCAACGGGTACTTCACTTACCTGTTCTGTTGTTGGTTGTTTTGTTTCTGCTTGTGCAGGTGTTGCTGCTTCTCCACCTGCTGTAATGATTGCAATCGTTTCACCGACACGCACCGTGTCACCTTCAGCAGCCATGACCTCCGATAAAATCCCAGCCTCGTCGGATGGTACTTCAATGTTGACTTTATCCGTTTCTAGTTCAACGATCGCTTCTCCTTTTTCCACTTGTTCACCCGGTTGTTTTAACCATGATGCAATCGTTCCTTCTGTAATCGACTCTGCAAGCTCTGGCACTTTGATTTCCATGTTCATTCGTCCCCCTAAGACTCTTTTCGTGTTTGACCCCAAATCAGATGATGCTTAGACATTCGTTTCAGAAGTAGTTGGTGCAGTCGGCTCTTTGACAGATTGTCGCGTCAAAGCTTCCGTCAAGATTCGTGCTTGCTCGACCTTATGTCCTGTCGGGTCACCTTCCGCCGTACTTGAACGTCTGCGACGACCGATGTAGCGGACCTGTGTGATACCGTTGATCGCGACTGACTCGAGACGTGGTTCGATATACGTCCAGGCGCCCATGTTTTTTGGTTCCTCTTGAACCCAAACGAATTCCGTGACCTGCGGGAAACGTTCCAACAAGGCTTTTAACTGCTTCGCCGGGAATGGATAAATTTCTTCAATCCGGACGATGTGTAACCAGTTGAAGTCGTCATCAGATTTCGAGACCGCTTCTGCTAGGTCAATCGCCACTTTCCCACTACAGAACACGATCCGTTCGACCTGCTCCGGTGATTGACCAAGCCCCGCCTGTTCAACGATCCGTTTGAAGGAACCATCTGTCAGCTCCGATAAATCCGATGTGGCTAACGGATGACGTAATAAACTTTTTGGTGTCATCACGACGAGCGGACGGACTTCGTCTTTTCCAAGAATTGCTGCTTGGCGACGGAGTAAGTGGAAATATTGTGCAGCACTCGAGACGTTGGCCACTGTCCAGTTTTTCTCACCGGACAACGATAGGAATCGTTCTAAACGCGCACTCGAGTGTTCCGGTCCTTGACCTTCGTATCCGTGCGGCAACAACATGACGAGACCGGATGTTTGACCCCATTTTGCACGACTGGCCGAGATGAATTGATCAAAGATGACCTGACCGGAGTTCGCGAAATCCCCGTACTGGGCTTCCCACAAGACAAGTGTTTCTGGCGCAAATACGTTATAGCCATATTCAAAACCGAGAACACCTGCTTCGGATAACGGGCTATTGTAGACAGCAAAGGACGCTGTTGCAGATTTTAAGCTGTGCATCGGCGAAAAGGCTTTACCTGTCTTGACATCATTTAAGTTGATGTTCCGTTGGGCAAACGTTCCCCGCTCTGAATCCTGACCACTCAAACGAATCGGTGTCCCATCCGAGAGAATCGAAGCGAAGGCTAACGTTTCCGCATGGCCCCAATCGATTCCATTTTTCGTCGTCAAGGCATCCGTCCGGCGTTTCAAGACTTTTTCAAGTTTATGGAACACGCTGAATCCGCTTGGCCATTCGAGCAACTGTTCGTTATAAGCCATCAGTTTTTCAACTGCAACACCTGTCTCGATCGTCGGAACTCCTTTGAAGACGACGTCTGGCATGACACCACCGTACTCTTTTTCAACGTTCGGCACTTTTTCACGTGCTGCTTTCATCATGTCATTGATGTCTGCTTCTATCGTCGTGATATCTTCTTTGGTGACATCACCTTGTTCGACAAGCTGGTTGGCATATAACACACGTGCCGAGTCATGTTTATGGATCAACTCATATAAGACTGGGTTTGTGTTCATCGGCTCATCCATCTCGTTGTGTCCGAATCGACGATAACCAATGAGATCGATCAAAATATCCTTCTTGAAGGTAGCCCGGTATTCGCTCGCAAGTAAGGCGACTGCCAAACAGCTTTCCGGTTCATCTGCATTGACGTGGAATACCGGAATTTCGTATCCTTTCGCCAAATCACTCGAGTAGCGTGTCGAACGCGAATCCGCCGGTTCCGTCGTAAAGCCAATTGTATTATTCGCAATGATATGAATCGTTCCACCCGTGTTGTACCCTTTCAAGTTCGTCAGGTTCAATGTCTCAGCGACGATTCCTTGTCCTGGGAAGGCGGCATCCCCATGAATCAAGATGGCGGCTGCCTTACCTTGTTCTTGGCGTGGTGCCCCTTTTTGGGAACGATCGTCTTGTGCTGCTCGTGTAAAACCTTCGACGACAGGATCAACAAACTCGAGGTGTGATGGATTGTTCGCAAGCGTCATGCGGACGTTACTGGACTGCTGTCCCATTTTCCGATTCAACCCTAAATGATATTTGACGTCTCCTGTCCAACCATACGTAATGCCAATGGATCCTTCTGACGGGACCAGATCATGGTTTGGTGCATGTTGAAACTCTGCGAAAATCATTTCATACGGTTTGCCTAAGACATGCGCCAAGACGTTTAATCTTCCCCGGTGCGCCATGCCGATATTGATTGTTTCCGAACCATTCGCAATCAAATGACCCACGATCGTATCGAGCAACGGTACCATCGCGTCTAAGCCTTCGATTGAAAATCGTTTTTGTCCGACATATGTTTTATGCAAGTACTTTTCAAAAAGATCAGTCTCGGCTAAGCGTTTGAACAATTGTTTTTTCTGATCGACTGATAATGTAGCCGTCAGCGCCCCTTGTTCAATTTTTTGCCGTAACCATTTTTTTTCATCCAAATCATCGACATGTTGGAACTCGACTGCCGCTGCTCCCGTGTATTGTGCTTTTAAATGTTCAATTCCCTCAAAAGCATCCGCCAGATGGGCTGGTGGATCAGGACAAACGAGTGTCACCGGCATGCCACGTAAATCAGCTTCCGTCAATCCGAATTGACGAAGTTCAAATAATTCCATCTCCCGCGGATGGTCTTTTAATGGGTAGATATCAGCAGCTAAATGACCTTTTGCCCGAATTTGATCCGCTAATCGGCTGGCCGCCAAATATTTTTCGAAATCACCCGTCTCGACCGTTTGTTGAACGACTGGTTCAGCGACTGGCGCCCCATTTTTCTCGAAGTAACTCCGTGTTTCCTCGTCAACCGAAGAAGCATCTTCTAGAAAACGTTCATACAATTCGATGATGTACCCAAGATTGGGTCCATAAAATGTTTGTTGTTCCTGTTCCCGGCTTGCCATATACGGTTCCCCCCGTTTCATTCATTTCACACTTCGTGTTGAAAAATCAGCATATTTCCAACTCTCTACCTGTTAGCGCTTTCAAATCGCATGACATAAAAATTCGATAATCGTCATGTTCCTTACATTGCGTACGAACACAACTCTCAACGAAGGCCTGTATGTCAAAAGTATTTGCCTTAGTTATTATATTACTACTTCTTTTAGGTCAGTGCGTTTCGAATTCCCAATTTCTCAGTCATAAATGTATAAGTTTTTCTTATGACTGTACCCTGTGTTGTTTATGAATCAAACATCTCTAGGCGAAAACTGATGTTTTCTACAAAAAAAGAGTATGAATAACCTTCCTGAAGGTCATCCATACTCGATTTCGTGTATCATAAGACTTTACTTAAAAACGACTGTGTCCGTTCGTGTTGTGGCGAATCAAACAATAAACTCGGGATATTTTCTTCGACGATGAAACCACCGTCCATGAAAAGAACCCGGTCACCGACTTCACGGGCAAATCCCATCTCGTGCGTGACGACAATCATCGTCATCCCTTCGAGTGCCAACTGTTTCATGACAGCAAGAACATCACCGACCATCTCGGGATCGAGCGCAGACGTCGGTTCGTCGAACAACATGATTTTCGGATTCATCGCCAGGGCACGGGCAATCGCGACCCGTTGTTTTTGACCACCGGACAGTTCGCCCGGATAATTATCCGCTTTTTCCCGCAATCCGACTTTATCAAGCAGTTCGAACGCCCGCTGTTTCGCTTGATTTTTTTCCGTTTTCCGGACTTTCATCGGTGCAAGCGTCACGTTCTCGAGCACTGTTTTATGTGGAAACAAGTTGAAGTGTTGAAACACCATTCCGACTTCTTCCCGTACTTTATTGATATCGACTTTCGGATCCGTGATGTCGTGTGTATCAACGATGACTGTGCCACCTGTAATATCTTCCAGCCGGTTCAAACAGCGGAGAAACGTACTTTTCCCGGATCCCGAAGGTCCGATGACACAAACGACTTCTTTTTCTTTGATTTCAACGGAAATGTCTTTTAATACTTCATTCGAACCAAATGACTTTTTTAGTTGTTTGACTTCAATGATACTCATCGTAGCGTAAACCTCCGTTCCAAGAATTTCCCTAACAGTGAAAGGAGATAGATGACGACGAAGTACATCAGACCGACGACCGTCCAGACGATGAATGGTTCAAACGTCGTCGCCTGTTGCACTTGTCCCTGTTGCGTCAAATCCGCGATACCGATGATCGATAGTAACGACGTATCTTTTAAGCTGATGATCGATTGGTTCGTAATCGTCGGTAACATCCGGCGAAAGGCTTGCGGCAAAATGATTTGTGTCATCGTTTGAGATCCTGTCATCCCAAGTGAACGGGACGCTTCGGTTTGACCTTTATCAATCGATTGAATCCCGGCTCGGATGATTTCTGCGAAGTAGGCTCCAGCATTAATCGCGACTGTCAGGATTCCGGCATACATTCGGTCCATCGACAACCACTCGAGCGAATTGAGTCCAAAATAGATGAAAAATAACTGGACGATGAACGGTGTCCCGCGGATGACATCGATGTAGACGATGGCGATTCCGTTTAAAATCTTCAGTGGAGACAAACGCATCAATGCGACGATCAAGCCGATTAAAAATCCAACGATGACCGCGATGATAAAGATATAGAGGGTAATTTGTAACCCTTCCAAGAAAAACGGAAACGCCGTTTTTGCGACTTCCATCAGTGACTCAACTCCCTTGTCTTTCGTTCAAATCTTCTTATTTTAAATACGTATCGACGATTTTGTCGTACTCGCCGCTTTCTTTCAAGTTAGCGAGTCCTTTGTTGATTTTTTTCATCAACTCTTCGTTTTCACCTTTTAAGACGGCGATTCCGTAATTATCGCCATTCAAACGGTCTCCGACGAGTTTCAGACCGAGGTTTTGTTGTTTGTTCGCATACGAGATGACCGGATAATCTTCAATCAAGGCAGCCGCGTTTCCATTTTTGACTTCCTGGAACATCGCCGGACTGTCATTGAATTGCGTGACTGTAATGCCTAGCTTATCTGCATTGTCCGTCGCATATTTTGCACCTGTCGTTCCCTTTTTGACAGCTACTTTCTGTCCTTTCAAATCATCGACCGACTTAATTTTATTGTTGTCATCTTTGACGACTAAAATCAATCCGGCTTTAAAGTAAGGGTCTGAGAACGTCACGACTTTTTTCCGCTCCGGTGTGATGCTCATACCAGCAATCGCGACATCCAATTGATTGGCTTGAAGGGCTGGAATGATTCCGCTGAAATCCATTGCTTCAAACTTGATTTTAAAACCTTGATCCTTCGCAATGGCTTTGATGATATCAATATCGATTCCTTTATATGTGTCCCCGTCTTTATATTCAAACGGTGGATATGTGACATCGATTCCGACTTTGTACGTCTTGTCTTTCGAAACCTCGTCTTGTGATCCGATACTGCATGCACTCAATACCATTAAACAGCTGAGCAGTAAAAATAAAACCGATAAATGCTTTTTCATGTTGTTACTCCTCTCTTGAAGACAAATGCCTTCTCCCTTGTAATTTACTCAAAATCTTTTCCTTAACACATATTTTATCAGAAAAATTCAAATTTTACGAACAAACTTATTAAGGACATGAATCAAGATTTTTTCCATAAAAAATAGGAGCGCTCTTCTCGCGAAGAATACTCCTATTTTCACTTACAAATGCCGCCGAGAGGACTTGAACCTCCACGGTGTTGCCACCACTAGATTCTGAGTCTAGCGCGTCTACCAGTTCCGCCACGACGACTTCTATTTATGTTATTAGAATACTAAATAGTGTTTTTCATGTCAACGGTTTCATTCATTTTTTTATACTTGTTCCATTGGTTCGCCTAAAATCCGTCGGACAAATTTTTCAACGACCGTATCATATGTGTCCGGATCTTCAAAATAAGCCATCGCATGAGCGGCATTTGGAATGACTACCAATTCCTTTTCCGTCGGGCAGGCTTGATACAGTTCATAGACCATCGAGGTTGGAACAAACGTATCGGCTCCGCCGTGTAAAAATAAAATCGGAACCGTTGCACGCTTCACTTGCTTGAGTGCGGAAGCTTCACTGAAAAAATAGCCTGCTTTTAGTTTCGTTAAGATGCTTGTCATCGTCAAAAACGGAAAGTGCGGCAAACGATACATCCGTTTCATCTGATAGGAAAGAACCGCATTGACCGACGTATAAGCACAATCGGAAATGATGCCTTTGATTTGCCGTGGTAAAACTTCACCACTTGTCATCAGGACGGTCGCCCCGCCCATAGAGACACCGTGCAAGAAAATTGCACTCTCTTGACCAAGACGAGCAACCAGATATTCTGTCCATCGGAGACAATCTTCCCGGTCATGCCAACCAAAACCAATGTAGTTCCCGTCACTTTTTCCGTGTCCGCGGTTGTCCGGCATCATGACATGGAAACCAGCTTGATGGTACAGATACGCAAATCCGGCTAAGTCTGTTCCGACACCGCCGTATCCATGAACTAAAATCACAACACGGTTGGATGGAATGAGCGGTGGCAAATAATGACCGCGCAACGTTAATCCGTCATGGGCTTTTACTTCAATCAGCTCCAGCGGCTGTTCTTTGATCCACGTTTGACCGGGTTGCATCAAGCGGACCATCTCGTCGCTGAGATCACGATTGTTCGATAAAAAGGGTTTAGGGTTAGTCGCAATCGCCATTTCATAAAAGTAATAACTTGCTGCGAGCATTCCTGACCCGATGACGCCTAAGCCGATTTTTGTTCGTTTACGCATTACTTTCCACTCCTCATCCACTCTTATAAATCGATTTGTAGTTGTGCCGAGGATTCGCTGTCCTCTTCTTGTAAAATTTGTTGCCGCAGACGATGTTCGTGTTGCGCCTTTCGGTAAGCAAATTCTTGAACTAATTCTTGTCCTGTGAATCCTTCTTCAACGATGTCGGACAGCAAATCCGTTTCTGTCGTTACAAGTTCTTGTGGATTGCGTATAATCAGCACTTGACCGACCTGTGCCAACATCAGTTCATCTTTTAACTGTAACGCATCATAAAATGGTTCAGGTAAGGTCATCCGACGTGTTTCCGGATTGATGTGCACCCGTTTATAGGCTGCTAACGATTGAAACTTCCGACTCGCCATATCTGTCCTCCTCTTCTAGATTACTGAAAGGTCATGTCTAATCTAGAATCTTTTCCTTGAATCGTGATGGTCGCTGACGCCCCGTTGACGAGTGTCATTTGCGGCGGTTGATGTCCGATGTCAAGATCGTAAAACACCGGAATGTCCAACATCCTTTTAAACGTCTCATAGACATCTACTATCGTATAATCCTCGATGGTCCGTCCGCCTGCCGTTCTTCCAAACACGATTCCGGATGCCTGCTTGAACCAACCGGCGAGGTACATCTGCATCAGTGAACGGTGGACATCGGTGGCACTGGCTTCCGACACCTCGAAGTACCAAAGGATAGGTTCTTCATTGATCTGATTTGCCTGAAACGCTTCAACTCCTCCGTACGGTGTTCCGATGAGATGACGAATTGTCTCAAGACATCCGCCAAGCAACCGGCCGGATGCCTGCTTTTGTGTTGGATCCATTGTTTTCCACTCTGTCGTTGCATCAAGATGATACATGTAACGGTCCGGTCGTTCCGAATGATTCCACTTGGTTTGGTACAGATCAGACGTCCACTGCGTGACTGTTCCTCCGGCAGGCGTAGCCAGCACACGCCGCCAGGCCGTCGTCGTTTCATCCCACTCTTCGCTGCGCATGTCTACGAAGTTCGGTCCATGCGCCGTCGCAATGCCTGTCTTGACCGTGATGGCAAACAATACAGTACTGATATCAGAATAACCGAGCAGCCACTTTGCCGGGATTCGTCCGAAATCCAGAAACGGTAACACATCAATCGCCCGTTCCCCTCCAAAGGGTGGAATGATCGCATCAATGTCTGGATTTTGTAGCATCTCATTCAATTCGTCTGCGCGCGATTGAGCCGGAGCACTTTCCGCCTGATGTTGCGTCCAAACCGTTTGTCCGATTTTGACTGCCATTTGCCGATCCTGTAAACGTAACGTTGCTTCTTCCAGCAATGCATGTAAGTCTTCCAGCACCCCAGAAGACGGGGCTGTCACTCCAATCGTTTGTCCGGTCCAGCCTAAAAAGGGAAAGCGCATGATTGTTTCCTCCTGACGATGTTGGATTTTTTCAGTTTATCGATGCCACCAATCGACTAAGCTGTTCGACTTTCCGTGTAAACGGTTCGATCGGAACGATCCGCGCTTCTCGATGAATTTCTTTTCCTTGAAAAAAAAACAACAAAGCGGGAGCTGTAAATACGGAAAATTCTCCAACGATTCCCGGTACGATACTCAAATCGACATGCGCTGACCGAAATTCGGGATGGTTTGTTAAAATAGGTTCGATTTGTGGAAACAACGAGGCGCAGACGCCACAGCCCGGACTGGAGATATAGATAAAACTTGCCGATTGCTTAAGATAAAAATCCCTTACGGCTTCGATTGACGTTAGCTCTTGAAACGTTGCCATGTCTCCCCCTCCTTTTTTGTAAAATATCTTTCAATTATAACGTGTCGCAGCCCAGAAACAAAACATGACCTCTCATTTGACTTTTTGAGTTATAAAAAAACACCTTCAGCTCGATTGTTTAAGGATTCATCCCTTAAAAATTTGAGCGAGGTGTTTTTTCTTCCTGCTTTATGGTTTGGCAGATGCCGTGAGTTCTGCATATTCGTCTGGAGTAAAGGCACGCGATCGTGTCAAAAAACGTTTTCCTTCGACCCCTTCTAATGAAAACATGCCTCCTCTTCCGTTGACAACATCAATGATCAGTTGCGTATGTTTCCAGTATTCATATTGATCTTCATGAATATAAAACGGACAGCCACCAATCGTTCCAATCCATAAATCATGATCTCCTAAAAATAAATCCCCTTCTGCAAAACACATCGGGGAGCTCCCGTCACAACAGCCACCTGATTGATGGAACATCAGCGGTCCGTGTTTCGCCTTCAGCAATTCAATCAATTCTAAACCAGCATCCGTCGCAAGCACACGTTCGACCACGTCGCCACACCCTTTCTTCATTTTAGAAGAAACCAAGTTTGTCCGGACTGTAACTGACAAGTAGATTTTTGGTCCGTTGGTAATGGTTGAGCATCATCTTATGGTTTTCGCGGCCGATCCCAGACATCTTATACCCACCGAACGCAGCATGTGCTGGGTACTGATGGTAACAATTCGTCCAGACGCGTCCTGCCTCGATTGCCCGCCCGAACCGATAGGCTCTGTTCATGTCACGCGTCCAAACGCCGGCTCCTAGACCATACAACGTGTCATTCGCAATTTGTAAGGCTTCTTCTTCGGTCTTGAAAGTTGTGACCGATAGAACGGGACCAAAAATCTCTTCTTGGAAAATCCGCATCTTGTTGTGCCCTTTAAAGATGGTTGGTTGGATATAGTACCCTTCCGCTAAATCCCCGTCGAGGTGGTTCCGTTCTCCGCCAATCAGACATTCTGCCCCTTCAGATTTTCCGATTTCGAGATAGGAAAGAATTTTTTCCATCTGTTCGCTTGATGCTTGTGCGCCCATCATGACGTCCGCGTCAAGCGGATTCCCTAACTTGATTGCTTTGACCCGTTCGAGCACACGTTCCATGAACGGCTCATAAATCGATTCTTCAATTAAGGCACGCGATGGACACGTACAGACTTCCCCTTGATTCAAGGCAAACATCAGTAATCCTTCAATCGCTTTATCGAAGAAGGCATCATCCGCCTCCATGATGTCCGCGAAGAAGATATTCGGTGATTTTCCACCTAGCTCAAGCGTGACGGGAATGATGTTTTGGGAGGCATATTGCATGATGAGTCGTCCCGTCGTCGTTTCTCCCGTAAAAGCAATTTTCGCGATCCGTTTACTCGAGGCAAGGGGTTTTCCTGTTTCGAGTCCAAATCCATTAACGATATTCAAGACACCTGCTGGCAATAAGTCTTCAATCAATTCCATCAACAACATGATGCTAGCCGGCGTCTGTTCCGCTGGTTTTAAAACAACACAGTTCCCCGCTGCGAGTGCTGGTGCCAGTTTCCAGACTGCCATCAGAATCGGGAAGTTCCATGGAATGATTTGACCAACGACACCGAGTGGCTCATGGAAATGATAAGCGACCGTATCATTATCCAACTCACCAATCGATCCTTCCTGAGCGCGAATGACACCTGCAAAATAGCGGAAATGGTCAATTGCTAGTGGTAAGTCGGCATTTAATGTTTCCCGAACCGCTTTTCCATTTTCCAGTGTTTCCGCATACGCTAACATCTCTAAATTTTCTTCCATCCGATTCGCGATTTTATTTAAGATATTGGAACGTTCTGCAACAGATGTTTTTCCCCAAGCGTCTTTTGCTGCATGTGCTGCATCAAGTGCAAGCTCAACATCTTCTTTTCCAGAACGCGCGACTTGGCATAACACTTTGCCTGTGATTGGCGTGATGTTATCAAAGTATTCGCCTCCGACGGGTGCTGTCCACTTTCCGTTGATGAAGTTTTCATACCGATCCTTGTATTGTACCTTCGACCCTTGCGTGTTTGGAATCTCATAAATCATGCTACTATTCCTCCTTCAAAATAAAATGGCAAAGCGGCGAGAAGTAATTTCATGTATGCGCTTTCATTTTTGTCCTGTATGAAATGACCTCTCTTGTCTATCCTACCAAATTTTTGTCAAAAGTCAAAATTTTCCGATAATAACAACCACTTTTAAAACCAAAAACCGTTCATCCTCAAGCGATGAACGGTTTTTGAACTGGATCGGCTTAACGGGTCGGGTCGATGCCATCTTCTTTATCAGAAGGTGTATCCGAATTTCCGAATTCACTGACTTTGCTGAAGCCATCCGTTGTACCATCAATATCTTTCCCTGTTGCCGTGACCGATGGATCTAGAACATCTTCTTCACTCGGACGCGACATCGGATCGTTGCCTTCGCGTTCAGCTTCTTCTTTTGCGTGTTCGATGCAAAGGAGCGTCTCTGGTATGATATCCAGACGATCGAGTTCGATTTCTTTTCCACAGACCTTACAGACGCCATACGTCCCATTGTCAATTGCCTGTAATGCCAAATCCACGTCGGATAACATGTCTTCCTGCATATCTGTCATGGCCTGATCGCGTTCACGTAAAAACAACTCGTCCCCCGAATCGCCCGGGTGGTTATCATAATTTGATAACTCGCCAGTATCGTAATCCAATTCCCGGTTTTCGATATTCGTTTCTGTTTTTTCTTTTTCTTTAAGTAGACGTGTTTTAAAGGTCTCGATTTGTTTTTCTGATAACATCTTGTTCATCTCCAATTCTTTAGCTTCAACTTCTTCTCTAAAGGATTTAACCGAAATGAAACCATGTTAAACGTCAAAGACTCGTTCACGAACATTTATAGGAACGAATCGCTCCGTGTAAATCACAGATGACCGTCATGAACTCCTGACCGTCCTTAAAACAAATTTGATGACTTCGTCCATTCTTCGAGGTGGAAATATCATCAATCCACAGACGATTCGCATCGGCAGAAGATAACATCGCCACTTTATCGCGGATGGAAAACAGATCGAACGGTAGCAAATTCAGCGACTGGATCAATAGACCATGCTTGCGGAATAATGGATCCAATTGATAATGCGATAAACTATATAAACTTTTTTCCGATCCACCAATCAACAATTGAATCGAATGACAGGGTTCACGGCTATCAATCCGTTCTTTTTGTAAGATGATCTTCCCGTGCACCCCTGATCCACCAAAAATCTCTTGCATTTTTGCTTGATCGATTCGGAGTGCGCCCGGTTTGACGTGGAGAACGAGGTGAGCAAACTCTGCGAAATCAGGTTTTCCGATTTCAAGCGGTGGGATATGCCGCACTTCTTCACGTTCAATCAGTTCGATCAATCCACGTTCAATCGTCGCACAGACCGCTTCATCTGTGTACAGACGAACATCGATGACATATTGATCAACGACCGTGTTCACTTCTAACGTGTACATGAGACTCTGATTTTTTTCCTGTTCCAACGTCAAACGATTAAAAATGAGTTGGTGTAACAGTTGAACGGGTGTATGCGATAAAAATTGACTGGTATAGACTAAGTTTTTTATCGTGTTGGTACTGCTTGTCTTAGGTCGTGTACCTTTGCTCATATATACGTTCACTTTATAATTCAGCATAATTCCACCTTCTCTTAACTTGGAATCGGATGAGACATTAGTTCCGTTTCTATAGCGTACATCGCAAAGAAGTTAAAAAATATTCGATAACGAATATTCTAAATCTGTTATACACAAGTTAACAAATTTATGCTATAAATCTGGAAATCAACGTCGAGAACATAGTTTTTAAAATACGATTTTCTAAACGTTGATCAACTGAACTTTAAATCAAATCCGTAAAATTTTTATGACTTAAAATCAATTTATTTGCTTATTAGCCATTATAAAAAAACATGATTATCATGTTTTTTCAACAATGACTTACGGTTGATTGTTTAGAGCAATTAACTTATATCGTTTGTACGATAGCTTCATCATCCTAGCCTATACCTCTTCTGGACACAAAAAAACGCCCGATTCCTCAACAAGAGGATTCGAACGTTTCCATCATATTTAACCTGTTTTTTTTAGTGTCAGCAGATGGTGCTCGACCACCTCAGCAACTTCCCGTCCTTCACGGATTGCCCAGACGATTAAGGATTGTCCACGTCGAGCATCTCCTGCTGCGAATACACCGGGACGGTTTGTTGCATAGGCTGCTGTCTTAATCTTTCCATTTTCACTATCAATCGCTAAGTGGCGCAGGACATCTTGTTCGACACCACTAAAGCCGATCGCAATCAACATCGTATCAACCGGGAAGTATTTTTCGGTACCTGAAACGGCTCGGAATTCGATCCGACCATCTGGGTGATGGATTTTTTCGTTATGAATCGTCCAGACACCCGTTAATTGCCCGGCATCACTCGTCGTATACCGATCAATCGCAATCAGATATTCGCGGGGATCACGACCGAACTGCACCAGTGCTTCCTCGTATCCATAATCGAGCGTATATAAGTTTGGTGTGTCGGGCCACATGTTTTCCGGTGAACGAACTTGACCCGGCATCTCGTGTTTCCCAAACTGGACGACTGACCGGCAACCTTGACGAAGCGCCGTTGCTACACAATCGGCTCCCGTATCTCCACCACCGATGACCAACACATCTTTTCCTTTTGTATCGTGAAGTGTCGTTAACGACTGTCCCGTCAACAGATGTCGCGTCACACTCGTCAAATAATCCATCGCATATCCGACACCACGACTCGGTACATCGTGTAATCTTCTCGGTTCGGTCGCTCCGACACAAAGAATGACTGCATCGTACTCTGCCTCTAATTGATCCAGTGACAGATCAAGACCAATCGTCACACCAGTCTGAAAGCTGATTCCTTCCGTCTCTAGTAAACGGACACGTCGGGCGACGATCTCTTTCGACAGCTTCATCGCCGGAATCCCGTACGTCAGCAATCCTCCAATCTGATCCTCCCGTTCGAAAACAGTGACCTGATGACCTGCCTGGTTCAATTGATCGGCTGCGGCTAAACCAGCTGGTCCAGAACCAACGATGGCAATCCGGTGCTGACTTCTGACCGCCGGGATACGTGGTTGGACCCATCCTTTCTCAAATCCGATATCGATGATTGTCCGTTCGATATGCTTAATCGTAACGGCCGGTTCATTGATCGATAACGTACAAGACCCTTCACACGGGGCAGGACAAACACGACCCGTGAACTCAGGAAAGTTATTGGTTTGTTGAAGCCGCTCCAGTGCCTCTCGGAAGTTTCCTTGTTCGACGAGGAGGTTCCATTCCGGAATCAGGTTGTAGACGGGGCAACCGATTTTCACTTGACCGTATGTTTCCCCGACATGGCAAAAAGGTGTCCCGCAATCCATACAACGACTTGCTTGTTCTGACGCTTCCGCTTCTGTGAAACGTTCTTTATATTCGTTAAAATCACCGATTCGTTCACTGCTATCCCGTTCCTGACCGGACTGGCGAGAAACTGACATGAATTGATCCCGTCTATTCATTTTTTACCTCCTGTTCCGCGTCCGATGTGCGTCTCAAACGCAAGTAACATCGCTTCTTCCGTATTGTGTCCTTGTTGTGCATACTCTGCCATCAATGATGTCACAGCTTGATAGGTCGTCGGAATGACACGGATGAACGAGCTGAGTACATGATCCCAGTTCGCAAGGACTGCATGACCTTGTTCACTGTCCGTTCGCGCTACATGTCGTTCGATGAATGTTTTCAACCGGGTCGCTTCTTCTGGATCCGTGACAGCTCCCATCGTCACAAGTTCCAGATTGACCCGCGACCGAAACCGTCCTGGGTCTTTCGGCAAAACGTAAGCAACACCACCCGACATGCCGGCCGCAAAGTTCAGCCCGACATCCCCTAGAATGACGACACTGCCACCCGTCATATATTCAAGACCATGATTTCCGATTCCTTCGACGACTGCTGTCGCCCCACTGTTTCGAACAGCAAACCGTTCACCAGCTTGACCGTTGATATAGAGTTCTCCGCTCGTCGCTCCATACAGGGCGACGTTTCCGATGATGACTTGCTCCGAAGAAACAAAACTGGACCGAGGTTGCGGACGGACGGAAATGATTCCTCCTGATAATCCTTTACCAACATAATCATTGGCGTCACCGATGACTTGTAGCGTCATCCCCCGCGGCAAGTAGGCACCTAAGCTTTGACCAGCGGATCCGGTTAGGTTCAGCGTCAAACGGTCAGCCGGAAGCCCCATCGCACCGTAGATTCTACTCAAGCGTGCTCCCGTATTCGTTCCGATGGCACGGTCCGTATTGGTGACATCAAACGCATACGTCTGCCGTTCCGTGAAGGAGTGATCCGTCACGAGTGGTTTCAACTCCCGTCCGTCAAACGATGCAGACAGATGATGCTGTTGATCCTGTCGTTTCGCCGCTTGATAGTCCGGCATGACGAACAGGCGGGACAAATCGAGACTCGCGGCTTTCCAGTGTGTCGTCAACCGATCGGACGTTTGCAACAAATCCGTCCGACCCACTAGCTCTGACAAACTCCGGACACCGAGTTGAGCCAAATATTCACGTACTTCTTCCGCTACGAATTCCATGAAGTGCACGACATGATCCGCCGTTCCCGTAAACTTCTCACGTAATTTTGGATCTTGCGTCGCGACACCAACAGGACACGTATCCAGATGGCAGGCCCGCATCATGATACAACCGACGGCGATCAACGGGGCTGTCGCAAATCCATACTCATTCGCCCCTAACATTGCTGCAATTACGACATCGCGTCCTGTTAACAGTTTGCCGTCTGTTTCTAAGACAACACGATCACGAAGTCCGTTCAATGCAAGGGTTTGATGCGTCTCGGCTAAGCCAAGTTCCCATGGCAAGCCGGTATGTTGAATGCTCGTTTTAGGTGACGCACCTGTTCCACCATCATGTCCACTGATGACGATGACATCGGCAAGCCCCTTCGCAACACCAGCTGCAATCGTTCCGACACCACCTTTGGCGACCAGTTTGACGCTGATCCGGGCTTGATCGTTCGCCCGTTTCAAGTCGTGAATCAACTGCGCTAAGTCCTCGATCGAATAAATGTCATGATGTGGAGGTGGGGAGATCAATCCGACGCCCGGTGTCGAGGCACGGACACGTGCAATCCAGGGATACACCTTTTCACCTGGCAATTGCCCCCCTTCGCCCGGTTTCGCGCCCTGAGCCACCTTGATTTGTAATTCATCGGCATGGACGAGGTAATGACTCGTCACTCCGAACCGGCCAGATGCAATCTGCTTGATACGGCTCATCCGGGAATCGCCATTCGCATCTTGTTCGTATCGTTCTTCTTCTTCCCCGCCTTCACCACTATTACTTTTCCCACCCAATCGGTTCATCGCAATCGCTAATGTCTCATGTGCCTCTTTCGATAACGATCCGTACGACATCGCTCCCGTCTTGAAGTGCTGGACGATGATACTCACGGGTTCGACTTCATCAATCGGAATCGGCGTCGTCTCTTTGAACGTCATCAAATGACGTAAAAATGTCGCCGGTTCCTCTTGAATCTGAGCAGAATAGCGTTTAAACAAATCATATCGTCCCGTTCGACAAGCATGCTGTAACAAATGAATCGTCGCCGGATTAAAGGCGTGATGTTCCCCGTCATGCCGATAACGGAACACGCTTCCCGATTCAAGATATGTCCGCTGAATGCCTTCTTCATTCTGACGGACCGCTTCTTGTTCAATCAAATCAAGCGATAAACCATCTAACTGGGAGACGGTTCCCGTGAAATATCGATTGATGACCTGTTCTGAAATTCCGATGGCTTCGAAGATTTGTGCCCCACGGTAACTGAAGACGGTCGAAATCCCCATCTTGGACATGACTTTGACGACCCCTTCCGTCACAGCCGCCTGGTACCGTACTTCATAATCCGTCATTGTCTCACCTAACGCATCCTGTAATGTCGCATACACCAAATATGGGTGGACAGCATCGGCGCCATAACCAATCAAGGCCGCAAAATGATGGACTTCCCGGATTTCGCCCCCTTCGATGATCAAACTGACTTTTGTTCGTAACCCTTGACGAATCAAATGATGATGAACCGCACTCGTCACAAGAAGAATCGGCATCGGGACTGCTCCCGGACGAACATTCCGATCGGAGAGGATCAATAATTCACACCCACTCTGAACAGCATGGACGGCCTGATCGAGTATGTTCTCGAGTGCCTCTTCAAGCTGACCATCAAATAAGGTCGAAAGTGTTTTTTGGACCAGTGTTGTTTGTTTTAATGCAGCCGCTTCGGTCGGTAGTAAAATCGGTGAAGCCAGACGGATTCGTCGGCAGTTTCGACGATTCGGTGTCAACAGTTCTCCTTGCTGACCAAGCCAGGTCATCGTCGATGTGACAATCTGTTCCCGCAAGGCGTCAATCGGTGGATTCGTTACTTGCGCAAATAACTGTTTAAAATAGCGGAACAACGATTGTGGCCGTTCACTCAAGACTGCTAACGGGATGTCCGTCCCCATCGCTCCGAGCGGGTCTTTTTTCTCAACCACAAGTGGAATCAAATACTGATCAATATCTTCACGGGTATAACCAAATAAGCGCTGTAAAGTGCCTACATCGTCGACCTCTTCTGAAGAGACGGTCGCCGATAACGAAATTCGCTCTTCTGCCAACCATTCCGCGTACGGATGGCGCATCGCGAGCTCCCGTTTGACTTCTTCATCTGAAATCAATTGTCCGGAAGCAAAATCAAGTAATAACAATTCTCCAGGAATGAGCCGTCGTTTAAATAAAATGTCACTTTCCGCGACCGGTAGCACACCGGACTCAGAAGATAACATGAAATGGCCATCACGCATCATCATGTAACGTGCCGGTCGCAATCCGTTTCGATCAAGCGTCGCTCCGATTTGCTTTCCGTTCGTAAAGACAATGGCTGACGGACCATCCCACGGTTCCATCATGCTACTGTGGTATTCATAATAGGCCCGTTTTGCCGGACGAACCTCTGCATGTTCAAACGGCTCCGGTACGAGCATCAACGCCGTCTCTGCTAACGTCAGACCAGACAAATATAAAAATTCAAAAGCATTGTCAAGCATCGATGAATCGCTACCTGACTCATCGAGAATCGGCAAGACGTCTTCCGCCCGGCGACCATATGTCGTTTTTGCCAAACTATTTTCACGGCTCCGCATGGCTCGGATATTCCCTTGTAACGTATTGATTTCCCCGTTGTGAATCAAATAACGATTCGGATGGGCACGTTTCCAGCTCGGAAACGTATTTGTGCTAAAGCGCGAGTGAACAATCGCAAAACCGGACTGATACCGTTCGTCTCGAAGATCATCAAAGTACAATCCGAGTTGATCGGTTGTTACCAACCCTTTATAGACAATCGTTTCGCTCGAGCTACTCAACACATATTGTTCGATTCCTAACTGATCTGCTTCTCGTTCAAACAAACGGCGAATCAAGAATAACGTCCGTTCAAAAGCCAATCCTTCGACCTTTTTGGCTTTGATAAAACATTGGCGAATGACCGGTTCCGTTTGACGGGCTTTTTCACCGATGACTGTACTCGAAACAGGGACTGTTCTCCATTCAATCAGTCGCTGCCCCTCGGATAAAATAATCGATTCCAGCGCACGCTCGAGTCGTTGACGCAATCGATCTTCTCGTGGAAGAAACATCATCATCACACCGTAATCCCCACTCTGGGGTAAGCTGACATTTCGTAATGTCTGTCGGAATAATCGATCCGGAAGCTGCGTCAGGATTCCTGCTCCGTCTCCTGTTTTGGCATCACTGCCTTGTCCACCCCGGTGTTCCATCTGACACAACATCTTCAGGGCATTTTGAACGATTTCATGACTCGCTTGTCCAGTCCGATGGGCGTAAACACCGATTCCACATGCATCGTGTTCCTGTTTCGGATCATAGAGTCCCTGACGTTCCGGCATTTGATGAAATGACATAGTACCACGCTCCTAACCGTTCATAATTTTCTGTATATTCAGTTAAAATATACTTTACACGTTTTTATGTTTATTCGCTACCATGTATATTTTTCAATCCATGAAATGGAAAGGTGTTGATGGACGGTCTATCAATCATGATAACGCTTACATATAGATGAATAATTTTTCTGAATTCTTTTTTTATAGAAACTTTTTTGAAACCGTATTTATTTTTGCGCGAACTGATTCTTCCATGGTATTTTTAAAGAGAAAGTAAATTACCCAGGTTTGTAGGAAAAGGAGAATGTAATACGATGAAAAACTCTGTAAAGTGGACGGGGCTCTTGATTGCAGGAACTACCCTGTTCCTTAGTGCGTGTGGTCAAGAAGAAAAACAAATGACCGCATACGATAAAATTCAGAAAGACGGGACGTTAACGGTCGCAACGGCTGGAACACTTTATCCAACCTCTTTTCATGAAGAAAAAAATAACAAACTGACAGGATTTGATGTCGAGGTTGTCAAGGAAGTCGCGAAACGTCTTGATTTAAAAGTGAAATTCAAGGAAATGTCATTTGATGGGATGTTAACGAGCATCAATACAGGGCAAGTCGACCTTGCAGCAAACGATATTACGATTACGGAAGAACGAAAAGGGAAGTTCGCCTTCTCTAAACCGTATAAATACACGTACGGAACGGCGATCGTTCGTAAAAGTGACTTGTCAGGTATTAAATCACTCGAAGATTTAAAAGGAAAAAAAGCGGCTGGAGAAGCGACGACTACGTATATGCAAGTCGCCAAACAATATGGGGCAAAAGAAGTCACGTATGATAATGCAACGAACGATCAATATTTACGGGACGTCTCGAACGGTCGGACGGACGTCATCTTAAACGATTATTATCTACAAAGCTTAGCCATCGACTTCTTTAAAGACTTTGATATTACGATCCACCCTGACATCGCCTATAATCCAAGTCAAGTTGGTCTCATCATGGATTTAGACAATAAAGAATTACAATCGAACATCAATGCACAGATTGATGAGATGAAAAAAGATGGGACACTGGCCAAACTGTCGAAAACGTTTTACGCCAATAAAGACGTCTCGAAAATGCCTGATATCAAGACGACACTCGTCGACGTGAAATGAGCGCCTTGTCCGATATTGATTGGCGATCCGTCTTCAACCCTGATCTTGCAATCGAGGCATTCCCATACATCTTGGGGGGATTAGGGCATACGCTCTGGATCTCACTTCTCAGCATGCTGATCGGACTCGGTCTCGGATTGTTGCTTGCGTTAGCGCGCCTCTCTCGATCTCGTCTCTTGCGCATAACGGCGACTCTCTACATTTCTTTCATGCGAGGCGTGCCGATTTTGGTCATACTCTTTATGCTTTATTTTAGTTTGCCCGTCATCAATATCCAGTTGGATGCAATCACTGCTGCGATTGCTGGATTTAGTTTGAACAGTGCCGCTTATATGGCCGAAATCATCCGCTCGTCCATCTTATCGATCGACCGGGGACAACAGGAAGCTGCTGAATCGTTAGGTCTGTCCCGCTACCGGATTTTTGCAGGCATCATCTTGCCTCAGGCAGTTCGTTTAGCGATTCCTCCGTTATCGAACGTCCTTCTTGATTTAGTCAAAGCCTC
Source organism: Exiguobacterium sp. KRL4 (assembly GCF_001870785.1). GTDB lineage: Bacteria > Bacillota > Bacilli > Exiguobacteriales > Exiguobacteriaceae > Exiguobacterium_A. Next base: position 344,989 of record NZ_MOLV01000004.1, on the reverse strand, counting down.
TTCGCTTGCTGCGATGATTACCGTTCCTGAGATTTTTCAGCGGGCTAAAATCGTTGGCGGTCGTGAGTTTGATTATATGACGGTTTATTTCGTGATTGCCTTTATCTATTGGGGAATTTGTGCCATCATCGCTACCGTTCAAGAAATGCTTGAACGTCATTTTGCACGTTATGTGTAATCAAAAAAAGCTCACTTGCCTTTCCGCGTCGCATGACGTGCAGAAAAGACCAGTGCGCTTTTTCTTATTGTGCTTCTTGATCCAAAAAGGGTTCGACATAAATCGCTTCCAATGGCTTGTGGAACAGATAGCCTTGTAACGTATGACATCCGAGTCGTCTTAATAACTCGGCTTCTTCAGTCACTTCTATTCCTTCTGCGACAATCGACATATCCAGTCTTTTTCCTAACTGAATGATCATCTCAACAATCGCCCGTTTCTCTTCTGAATCAATCGCCGCTTCGACGATTTCTTTTGGAATCTTTAGTTGATCAAACGGCAGTTCAACAAGTGTCTGCATCGAAGAAAACCCTGTTCCGAAATCATCAAGTGCAATCCGAATCCCATAGGAATGTAGTTCATTGAGCGTATCAATAATTTGCATCGTACCTTCAATAAAGATATGTTCCGTCATTTCGATTTCCAATAAGTAAGGTGGAAATCCCGTCACGTTCAATATATCGAGTGCGTTTTTCGTAAAATCCGGTTGCCGCAACTGCCATGGCGAGACATTCACGGCAATCGTAATCGGAGTCCTTCCTTGTTCAAGCCACATCTTCCCTTGTAGGCAAGCCTTTCGCATGACCCACCCACCAAGTGTCTCGATGAACCGCGTCCGTTCGGCTAAGGGAATGAACTCGAGGGGAGAAATAAGCCCATACGTCGGGTGATTCCAACGAACCAAGGCTTCTGCTCCCGTTATGCGATGACTTGTTGCATCGACTTGTGGTTGAAATAAAATAAAAAAATCACGATCGAGATCTGCATCATATAAATCCCGTGTCAGTTGCAAGGCTCGTTTCCGTTCATTTTGTGTTGCTTGATCGGTAATCGCAAATGTATTTTTCCGATTTGATTTTGCTGTGAACAAAGCGATTTCCGCATCATTGATGACATGATCAATCGATGCCCCATTTACGAAGGCAACACCGATGCTTGCCGTCATATTGATTTGCTTAAAATCAATCTGGATACGCTCCGAAATACTCGATAAAATCGCGTCACACAATATTTGTACCGGTTGATTCGGTCTGGCATGCAAAAGAAATGCACTTCCACTCGCTTTGGCGATGAGACAATCTGAAAAACGCGTCACCAATCTTCTCCCGATGATATGCAAGGCACGATCACCCGTTCGATAACCAAACGCATCATTGATCGTCTTAAAATCATCAAGATCAATCAAGCAGATAAAATCGCCGGTCGTTGCTTGTTTTTCCGTTTCAATGACAAAAAAAGATCGGTTCGCAAGTTCTGTAATCGGATCGATAAACGCCTGTTCCTTCAGGCGAGACAAATAATCGATATTCCGTTCTAAACGAGTGACATATTGGTTATGAATCAATAAACTAATCAACGTCGCAATCAGAACTAGACCCATTCGCGCGATATGATCTGATGCATTGTATACAGAGGATCCAGCCGGCGATTCAAACCAGACATACAATAAAGAAACGATGCTTATACCTGCTACATACAACAACATCGTCCGACTGATGACGACGAGGGAGGTCAATAAAAATAATAACGAGGCCGCCCACACCGTCTGTGCTCCACTATCGAGAAAGGGATAATTGATGAATGGAATCAACAAAAATACGCTGGACATGACATGGGGTTTCCACTTTTCAGTTAAATTACTTCTTCCAACCATCCATTGACAAAAACCTACGAGAACGATCAGACCTGCACGCCATACATCGATCCGTTCCAACCCTGATTCACCCATCGCACTAGAGAGAACGTATAAAATCGCCCCACAACCCGTCAATACAAAGATGATCATTCCGAATAAGCGGTAATTCGCCTTCACTTCACGGTGATAGTCAAGATTCGCTGATGAAGGTCGATATGACAGCTTCATAACATCCCCTCGTTTCGGTTTCTTGTCCTGTCTTTTTCCTTTTTAAACTGGAATTAAAACCTATATTCTCCATCATTTTGGTTTCTTGTGTAACGTCTAAGTCCACCTTGATTGGGGTAATTGACTAATATAGAAAGGAGCGATCCGTTATGAGTCGCCTATTATTCATCGAAGCTAATGATAGCACCCATCAATCAAAAGGTATCAGTTCACAGATGAACGAAACGTTCCTGTCCAGTTACCGGACACATCACTCGGAAGATGAGATTGTCGTCTTAAATCTATTCGAAGAACGCCTGCCTTTTTTTGACCTGAAACTCGCCACATCTGCGGCAAAACTGTTTCGGGGGGAATCTCTGGATGCTGAAGAAAGTGTCCCGGTTGAAAAGTTGCAAGATTACCTGACCGGTTTTCTCGACTCGGATAAAATCGTTTTTTCATTCCCGATGTGGAATTTGACCGTTCCTGCTCCGCTCCATAATTATATGGATTACTTGGCACAGGCCGGTCAGACGTTCCGTTATACATCTGAAGGTTCTGTTGGACTCGTAACGGGGAAACATGTCTTGTTGCTCCATTCACGTGGCGGTGATTACTCGACTCCTGACAAAGTCAGCTCGGATCATGCCGTCCGCTACATGATTGACATCCTTCGCTTTTTTGGAATCGACGATGTTGAATCGGTAATTCTTGAAGGTCATCAACAATATACGGACCGGGCCGATGAACTCATAAAAAATGCCCTCTCTGCTTGCGAGAAGGCCGGGCAACGATTTTAAAATTTATACAATAAAAATTCTTCATGACTGTCGATGACAAGCTGTTCGTAACTCGGCATTTCAAAAGCTTTAAACAGACTATAGGACAGTGTAAAATCTCTTTTGATATCTTGAAGAGCACCATTCGTTTTTTTCGTGAAGTAGCCACGTTGATAATAAAAATGTCCTAAAAACGAAGCATCATCTAAGGCTAAGCTTTCCTGAATCCCGACAGCCACTACTTGAAGACCTTTTTGGTAATTTTGTTGGAACGACAGTTGTTGAGCATGATTATAAATGATTTTGATTCTCATTTTTTTTAATTCAATCGTATCGTAGTTCAAGTTTAATATTTCTTCATACACGCTTTCCGAATGAATAAATTGTTTGTTTTCAAAATAAAAATTAGCCATTGCCATTTTTATGCGCAGATACATTTGCGGAGATTCAAACCACACTTCTTCCGTATCCGTTAAATGTCCCAATTGTGAGATACTGGTTCGAAAATCGACTTTTTTAGTCCGCTCCCCACTGATGATTTTAAAGTATTCTAATAAAAGAAGAATTTCCTTGTTTGTGGACTGGCTTTTTATTTCTTCGATTTGATCCATCAATTCTTCAAATTGATGATTTCTCAACAATCCTGTAAGAAGCCGGTCACATTCACGGAACTGCTCACTTTTATATTGATCGCGGAACAACATTGACATTGGTACTCTTAATCGCTTGGCAATTTGTTGCAACAAGTCAATTGTTGGCGAATTACGCCCATTCTCAATCTTACTGATTTCTGCTTGACTGCAAATTCCCTGACACAGATCTGCTTGCGTCATTCTTTTTCCTTTACGAATTCGTTTGATTTCATTTCCAATCGATACCGGTAGTGAATTCATTAACTGTCTCCCTTAACAAAAAGCCATATCAAAATTTAAACAATAAATAATCAGTTCTTCCTGTTTCTACGATTTCTACATAACGTTCAAGATTTAGTGCAGCAAATAAAGAATAAGATAATGAATAATCTTCTTTTACAGTTTCCATCTCATAATCTAACTTTTCTTTGAAATTAGCCCGTTGATAATAAAAATGGCCAGAAAAAGAAGAATTTTTACGTATGATACTCTCATCAATTCCTAGTTCAGTGACTTTTAGTCCTTCTTTATAATCGCCTTGAAAAAACAATTGTTGCGCATGATTATATAAAATTTTTAAGCGCAAATGTTTCAGTTCTTCGGTTTCAAAATCCATTTTCAATAATTCTTCATAGATTTTTCTCGAATGTACATATTGTTGATTCAAATAGTAATAATTAGCAATTGCTAATTTAATACGCAAATACATTATTGGAGACTCGTACCATACTTCTTCATTGTCAGCTACGAACGACAATTGTGAGATACAGGATCGATAATCTAGAGACTTTTTTCCTTCTAATGCAATCAACTCAAAATATCTTGCCAATAAATGAATTGAAGAATAGAGTGGCAAATCCACCGTTTTTTTGGCAAATACTATTACTTCATCAAATTGTTCATTACGAAAAAGTTTTGTGAATTTATGGTCATATTCCCGAAAGATCATCGATTGAGTATCTTCTTCGAATAATTGTAGAACAGAGACGTTTAATCGCCGGGCAATTTTTTGAATCATATCTATTGTCGCGGACACTTTACCTTGCTCAATTTTACTCAGCTCCGCTTGACTACAGATATCTTTGCATACTTCTTTTTGAGTGAGGTTTTTTTCAAGGCGAATTTGCCTCAAGTGGTATCCGATTGAAGTAGAAAGTGGAATCATTTTGAACAGTCCTTTTTATTCTGTTTTAGTAATACTCGAAAAAAGGAAATTTTTTTTGACATCTTTTACAATATCGGCATACCGAAACATTTGAAAAGCACTAAACAACTCATAAGCCATCATATAACTTTGACAAGTATTTGCTTCCAATCCATACAATTCCTCAAAAAATTCTCCCTTTTGATAATAAAGATGTGCCATGTACGAAAAATTATGGAGATGCACACTTAATTGAATTCCTTCTTGAGTGACAGTAAGTCCTTTATCAAATTTACCAACTTTAAAAAGTAACTTTGCATGATTGTAAATAATTTTTAGTTGTTGTGTTCTCATCTCTATATCATTTCTAAAATCTATATCTTCCAAATCAGCATATATTTTTTCCGCTTGTTTATAATCGAAATTTTCTGCATATAAAATCGCAAGTGCCATTTTTATTCGCAGATATAGTCCTGGACTTTCAAACTTGAGTTCACCTTTTTCAGTTAATCGAGATAATTTAACTGATGTTGTCCGATAATCAAATTTATCCATTCGATAATCACTAATGATACGATAATATTCGAGCAACAACATCGTTTCACTCGAAATACTATTAGATTTTTGAACTTCATATTTTTGAATTTGATCATAATGACCTTCTCTTGTTAGTTTTAGCAACATATGATCAAAACGATTAAACGTTTCGATTTCCGCTTTATTTTCCAATAAATTAGAAATAGGCACCTCTAACCGTTCAGCAATTTGCTGCAACAAATCAACGGTAGGCGAATTGTGTCCATTCTCAATTTTACTGATTTCGGCTTGGCTGCAAATATCTTGGCACAACTCAGATTGTGTCCAATTCCGTTCTTGCCGAATCCGCTTGATTTCATTGCCAATCGAAATATTTAATGAATTCATCGATTTCTCCTTCAAGGTCAGTTCCTGTTCCAAACTAAAACAGGTCTTCCGCGCAAGTAATTGACTTGTGACGGAAGACCTGTTTATTTTTGATGCTTCCGGCGAGAATCGAACTCGCACTGCAGCATTACCATTGCTGAGGTCTGCCATTAACCTACGGAAGCCTATTTTTTCTAATATTAGTATAACGTAAACCTGACATCATTTCAACATTTTTGAAAGAATAGAAAAAGCAGCTATTCTCATTTGATCGAGATAGCTACTTTCGTTCATTAAAGGACTGTTTTTGTTAATGAGTTATCAAAGACAATCAACACGGAATAATGTTCATCCGCTTTCGATGCAACGAATGTCGAGAATTTGAGTGTGATGATTGAATTTGAACCGACACCATTTTCTTCAAAGAAATGATTTAACCGTTCTTCGAGTTCTTCTGGTGATCGACCAACTAACACTTTAGAATGTAACATGAAATCCACCCCGTCCTTTTTTTTGTGTACGATATTGAGTTTTCCCAACGTCCCTCCGTTTAAAACCTTTATTTTTCGAACTTGCCGAAATGAAGCCCGTTCGGTACTGTGAAGACAGTAGCAATTCTATTTTGAAAGGAATGAAGACAGATGCAAGAATACTCCTTTGATGAAGTGTTGGAAAAAAGAAAAACCGGATCTGCGAAATGGGATGGGTTGGAACAATTATTTGGATCTGATCAATTGATTCCGATGTGGGTCGCCGACATGGACGTCCGCCCCGCAGACAGTATTACAAAAGCACTGACAAAACGGGCAGCAAGCGGTCATTTTGGCTACTCCCTATTCGAAGAGGATGCAAAACGTGCGATTTTGCATTGGTTTAAAAAACGATATGATCAACCGGTTGACGAGGAAACGATTCTTTATTCCAGTGGAGTCGTTCCTGCCCTGGCGCATAGCGTGTTAGCTTTAACAGAAAAAGAGGATGAAATCATCATCCAAACCCCTGTCTATCCTCCATTCCATCATGTCATCGCGTCAAATGAACGACAATTGATTGAAAATCCTCTTCTTCTCACGAAGGGACGTTATGAAATCGACTTCTCATTACTCGAGCAACAGATGAAGACGGCACGGATGATCATTTTATGTAATCCTCATAATCCGACAGGACGTGTCTTCAGTCAGTCTGAGATTCAGCGTCTAGTAAGCTTGGCTAAACAATACGACTTGTATATCGTATCGGATGAGATTCATGCCGATTTAATTTTTTCAGGTTCACGCCACTATCCGATCATTGGGTTTGATTACGATAAGGTAATTTTAGTAAGTGCCCCGTCTAAAACATTTAACATCCCGGGTCTATACGCCTCGTATCTCATTGTACCGGAAGCTGAAACCCGACTAAAAATCGAAGCGGTTCAGCAAGCACATTTTGTTCATCCGAATGCTTTGGCTTCAACTGCCATCATCGCCGCCTATACCGATTCTCACAGTGAACAGTGGCTAGGCAACTTACTGGATTATTTAGAAGCTAATCGAAATCATGCCGTGCAACGAATTCAGACAGAGATGCCTCGTTTGACGGTGGTGTCACCTGATGCGACGTTTTTACTCTGGATCGATTGCCAAGCACTCCCGTTTGACGATGCAAGACGCGCCACTTGGTTAGTCGAGGAGGCCGGTTTGGCATTGACACATGGTCGTCCCTTTGGCACAAATGCCCTTGCATTTGAACGATTGAACTTTGGTTGTCCAAGGAGTCAGCTGGATGAAGCCTTGGATCGTCTTCACTCAGCTTATCAAAAACTGAATTTCATGGATTGAGTTTTCTTTTTCCTAGTCACACCACACGAATTGATGGGGATTTATCCATTCGTGTGGTGTTTTTTAGATATCAAAATGTTTTAATTATATCTAGTTTAATCCGTATAAAAAAAGGCATTTTCTTTACGTTTCGACCACTTTTACATGACGGAATTCAGAAAAATAGAACTTTTAGAGGGACAAAATGTGTCCCAACCCCTTGATAGTTATGGCTTGAAGCCATTTCCAATGACATTGTGAAGGCTTGCGTTACTGTTTCATCCCCTGTAAGGTGGGGAACAAATCGATTGTGCTTATTTGACAAGACAGTTAACTAGCGCAAAAAACAACGTTATTGGAGGCTTTATTGTTATGACGCAAGAATGGATTTCAATTAGCTTGTACTTAGTCATGATGCTTGCCATCGGCTACATTGCGTACAAGCGAACGACAAACACAGAAGATTATATGTTAGGCGGTCGTGATTTAGGACCTGGTGTGACGGCACTATCCGCCGGCGCCTCAGACATGAGTGGCTGGATGCTGATGGGATTACCTGGTGCGATGTATGCGACGGGTGTATCCGCATTATGGCTCGCATTAGGATTATTAATTGGTTGTTACGTCAACTACTTGATTCTTGCTCCACGTTTTCGCCTTTATACGGAGATGGCAAATGACTCGATTACGATTCCTGATTTTTTAGAAAATCGTTTTAAGGATACGTCACGTGTCTTGCGAACAGTTTCAGCCGTTGTCATCATCGTCTTCTTTACGTTCTACACATCAGCGGGTATCGTATCCGGTGGTAAACTGTTCGAAAGTTCGTTTGGCTTCGATTATCATTATGGTATGCTCTTGACGATTGCGGTCGTCGTCGCCTATACATTGTTTGGTGGCTTTCTCGCAGTCAGTTGGACCGACTTCGTCCAGGGTTGTATCATGTTCATCGCTCTCGTTCTTGTACCAATCGTTGCCTTGACAAATGTCGGCGGGATTGACGGAGCATACAGCTATGCTGAAAACTTAGATCCAACGTTATTTGACCCGTTTAAAGGAACAACCCTTCTCGGAATCATCGGATTTCTCGCCTGGGGACTGGGCTACTTTGGACAACCACATATCATCGTCCGTTTTATGGCGATCCGCTCAGTAAAAGATTTGAAAAAAGCGCGCCGTATCGGAATCGGCTGGATGTTCATCTCGATCCTTGGTGCGATGATGACAGGACTTGTCGGAATTGCCTATTTTGAAGGACAAGGAAATGGGCTTGGCGACCCAGAAACCGTCTTTATCCGTTTTTCTGACGTCTTATTCCATCCCTATATCACAGGATTCTTGATGGCAGCCATCTTAGCCGCGATCATGTCGACGATTTCGTCTCAGCTACTCGTAACATCAAGTGCCTTGACGGAAGATTTTTATAAAACGTTCTTGAACAAAAAAGCATCGGATAAACAATTGATCTTAACAGGTCGCATTGCGGTCTTAGTGATTGCTGTAATCGGTTCCGTTTTAGCCTGGAACCCATCTGCAACCATCTTGTCACTCGTTGGATACGCTTGGGCCGGATTTGGTTCCGCGTTTGGCCCAATCATCTTGCTTTCCCTTTACTGGAAACGGATGACGAAACAAGGTGCCCTAGCCGGTATGCTGTCTGGTGCGATCACTGTCATTCTTTGGGTCCAGTTTGGTCTCAGCACGACGCTCTACGAGATGGTCCCCGGATTCTTTACAAGCTTGACCTTTACCGTTGTTGTCAGCCTGTTGACGAAACAGCCTGCTGATGCCATCCAAGATAAGTTTGACGACATGGAAGAAGAATTAAAAGAAGCTGTTGAATGACTAAAATGCCTCTTCGCAAGTTGCGGAGAGGCATTTTTTGTACGCGTCACAGTTCCAAGACACCATAATGCAGTTTCGAAGATTTACGTTTCGTTCGTTCGAAACCAAATCGGTCAAACAAATCGCTTTCGAAATGGGCTTTTAAGACGATCCGCCGCCGAGCGACTCGTTTCGCTTCGATCAATACGGCTTCCGTCAACGGTTCATAATTCGCAAGTTGGCGTAATCCATTTAAGTGTGTGGATTCCGAAACCGTTTTTTCAAACATCGGATCAAAATAAATGACATCGACTGCGTCATCCGAACAACTTTTGAGATATGTCAGGTGATCGGCATCTCGAACGACAATCCGCCGCATCGCATCGACGATCGGCTGATACCGTTCAATCCAGTGCTTTAAACCTTGACGGACGATCAAAGCGGTTGCTGCGTTACTTTCTAGTCCAGTCACTCGTCCGGAAGAGCCGACCGCATGGCTCATGACAATTGCATCCGCACCTAACCCTAGCGTACAGTCGAGCACCGTCACACCTTCCACCAACCGTGCGATTGTAATCAAAGGATCGTGTCCACTCGCATCAAATTGTTTGATTCGGAAAACTGCACTTGATGGATGAAAGAAAAACGAATGGTCTGTCCCTTCCGGATAGTACTCCAATTGTTTTTTATCAACGACAAGGACCGGAAGCCGGTAGTGATCATGAAGCGACCGAATGCTGAGTTTTTTCCGTTCAACGATTTGGAAGTCGACCGTCTGTTCCGTTTCAGCTAATCGTTTTGCTCGAGCATTTACGTCAGGTGTAGGTCTCAAACACGTTGTTAATACAATCCTCTGTTTATTCAAAATCTTTCCACTCCCAGAAAAAAATAAGCTAGCCTACGCCAGCTTATTTCTTTTTCTTCAATAACCCTTCGATGTCCTCGATGAGTGCTTTTTTTGAAATCAAGTCTTCTTGTTTTTCTTGTTCGACTTTGGCGTCGACGGTCGTCCGTTGCAACAAGGCTTGTAACGTCTCATCGATACTTGATTTCAGATGATCGCGATCTTCTTTATTTAATGCAAGATCGTGACGCACTTCGTCACCTTGTTCATCCAGTTGGCGTAACCGCTCCGTTAATTGTTTTGCTTCACGATTTAAATCTGAGTATAAACGTTCAATCTGTTCCAAGCGTAATTTAATTCCATCCCGTTCTGTGAACACATTCCCCAACTCCTTCCAGCATACAGATGTCTACATCATTACTTTACCATATCCATCACTAAATGAAACAATCACAATCCGTTTACAATCCCCTTATTTTTCGGGATGACTGTTTCCGGCATTCGTTTCAGCTATCTTTTGCAATTTCTTTCTTCGAGTCGCTATAATGAATAAGCAGAGTGAATTGCGATCAGAGGAGGACAACGTCATGGATTTAAAGCGTCGAGCATTACGTCACGTCGACCAGACCGAATTCGAACATTTTTTAAAGTACGGGGAACAGGCTTACGGATTATCCAGTCAGGAAATTCAAGGCTACAATCATGAACTCGGGGTGGAACGCGCTTTTGATTCCGTCGAACACAGTTATTCAGAAGACTTTTATTTTGATATTCTTGTCGACGATCAACTGGTGGGACGCCTACTTCTATTGAAAATGGGCCATTACTTCCAACTGGACTTAATGATTTTTGATGCCTATAGCCGACGGGGTTATGGAACCAAAGCTGTTCAGTTCGCTTTACAACAATCAGACGTGCTAGCGGTCTATGAAGTACGTGCTCGTGTCTTACCGACGTCACCTCACCAAGAGATTGCCTGTCAGATTTTTAAGACGAATGGATTCGTACAACAGAATGATTATTTTAGTAAAGGTCGCCGTAAACGTTATTCGTTGCAACGACCTTGATCGTATGCCGACGCGAACTTGCGTCGGTTTTTTTTGACAGATCCTCAATTTAAGCGTAAAATTTTTCTTTGTATGATTCTGAAAGGAGGACACGTGGATGAATGAATGGTTATGGTTCCCTTCGATTCTTATTACGATGGGATTATTATTACTCAGTTATCGTTTGTTTGGTAAAACCGGTTTGTTGATGTGGATTGCCATCGCAACGATCATCGCGAACATTCAAGTGACACAACAAGTTGAAATTTATTCTTATATCTTCACATTAGGGAATGTCGTGTATGGAAGCTGTTACTTGGCAACAGACATCTTAAACGAAAAATACGGGAAAAAAGTTGCTCGTCAAGGCGTCTACATGGGCTTTTTCTCTTTGATCACAACAACATTCCTCATGCAATACAGTCTTTTGTATACACCCCTTAACGATACGCTTGCTAAAGACATGTCGAGTTCCTTAAACTTATTATTCGGCTTACTTCCGTGGATTGCCCTTGGTAGTTTATCCGCTTATCTCGTTTCTCAACTATTTGATGTCTTCATCTATTCTAAGATCCGCCAAAAAACAGGCGAAAAAAAGCTGTGGTTGCGGACGACTGGTTCGACCGTCTTAAGCCAACTGATTGATACGTTAACGTTTTGTGCGATTGCATTTCATGATTTACCGTTTGATATTTGGTGGCAGATTTTTGTGACGACGTACTTAGCGAAGTTTGTAATCGCTTGGGTCGCTACTCCATTCATGTATCTTGCAAAACGAATCCATCCGACGGCTTCTTCTAAAGATCTCGCTGCTTGATTTGTTGATTTCCCTTCTTTTGAGACACCCGTCTAGAAGATTGTCTTCTTTTAATGGATAATGGAAATTAGGAGGTGGTCTTCTTGAAAATCAAACGAAATGAGTCGTTTCGGTATCACTTTGATGAACCGATCACTGGTGAATTCTATCTCGTCAAAGAAGGACGTCGGACACCGGCTGGGTTAATGGAAATTCACAATATTTCTCCCAGTGGTATCGCCATTGCAACGCCATTGAAGTTGCCAATCGATCGTTCGACTTCTATCGTCGTCGAATTTTCACTTTTACTCGGTTCAGAACCGCTGAACGTATCCGGTCAGATTTTACATGAAAAATGGACGGAGGCACAGCGTTTATATGGTGTTCGATTAGACACGACGAAAGAAGATCAACAACGAATCATTGAGGCGATCAAACAAATCGTCAAGGAAAAACCTTGAACTCCACCCACTTTTCGGTACAGTTGAAGTGGGCGGACTCAAAAAGTGACCACGCAAATCACGCGCTTCCCTACAGGATTCGCGTGATTTCCTTTTACCAAATACTAAAAACGGGTTGACGGATTTGAAATCCGTCAACCCGTTTTTGTTAGAAACTTATTTTTGAGGCCGTTCCTTTTTTATTGCATTGTGCGATACACGATTGCCTCGTAAGGACGAAGTGTCAACTTTTGGTCTGTCACGATAGGTGAGGCGTCATAGTTTCCAATGACTGGATCTGTCGTATCGTGTACGAGCGGAACCGTTACGTCTGATTGAGCAAAGGAACAGTAGATATACCATGTTTCCTTTTCATACGTTCTCGTATAGGCATAGACTTCAGGCTCTTCTTCCAAGATTAACGCATACTCTCCATAAACAATCAAATCATGTTGATGGCGTAATGCAATCAATTGTTTATAGTAATAGAAAATCGAGTTCGGATCTTGTAAAGCTTGTTCGACATTGATGGATGGATAATTCGGGTTGACCTTCAACCAGGGTGTTCCCGTCGTGAAGCCTCCATGGTCTGTCGCGTCCCATTGGATCGGAGTTCGAGCGTTATCCCGTCCCTTTAGATGAATCGAGCGCAACAAGTCTTCGGGTGATGCCCCTTGTTCGATACGTTCTTTCCACATATTTCGAATTTCGATGTCTTCATAATCATCGATCGATTCAAAAGCGACGTTTGTCATCCCGATTTCTTCCCCTTGATAGATGTAGGGAGTTCCTTTTAATAAATGTAACAACGTCGCCAACATTTTCGCTGACGCGACGCGGTAGGTCGTATCATTTCCAAAGCGACTGACGACGCGTGGTTGATCATGATTGTTCCAATAAAGTGAGTTCCACCCTTTTTCATGAAGAGCGACTTGCCATTTCGTGAAGTTTGTTTTTAGTTTTTGAAGATCAAACGGTTGGACATCCCACTTCCCGTTTGGTCCGGAATCCAGATCCATATGTTCGAACGTAAAGACCATATTAACTTCTTTTCGTTCAGGATCGGTATAGAGAATCGCATCGTCCGTCGTCGCACCCGGCATTTCGCCTACTGTCAACACATCATAATTGCCGAACGAGGCATCATTCATTTCTTTCAAAAATTCATGAATCCGTGGACCATTAATATAATGTTGTCCACCCTCGCCGTAAAGTGCCCCTGGAGAGACCGTCGCATCCGGAAGACCCGGTGTCTTCGAAATCAAATTAATGACGTCCATCCGGAATCCATCGATTCCTCGGTCCAACCACCGGGTAATCATCTGGTAGACTTCTTGACGCAACTGTTCATTTTCCCAATTCAGATCAGGTTGCTTTTTTGAGAAGAGGTGCAAGTAATATTCGTTAGTTGCTTCATCCAGTTCCCAGGCTGGACCTGAAAAGATCGATCCCCAGTTATTCGGTAACGTTCCGTCTTCCTGTCTACTTCGCCAAATGTAATAATCACGGTAAGGATTATCCTTACTTTTGCGAGATTCTGCGAACCAGGCATGCTCGTCAGATGAATGGTTGACCACAAGATCCATTACGATTTTAATACCCCGATCATGTGCTTGGTCCAGTAATCGATCAAAATCCGCCATCGTTCCGAATTCGGCCATGATGGCTTCATAATCACGAATATCGTATCCATTGTCATCATTTGGTGAATCATAGACCGGACTCAGCCAAATGACATCGATCCCAAGTTCTTTTAAGTAATCCAGTTTTTCGATGATTCCGACAAGATCACCAATTCCGTCACCATTTGAATCTTTGAAACTCCGCGGATAGATTTGATAGACCACACTGTCATGCCACCATTTACGTTCCATCAGATTGATCGACTCCCTCATGACTATTTAATGCAAGCGATTGCATTTATTTTTAAAAGCGCTTCCATTTATTTCATCGACATCGTATCACGAACAAAGCGGCAAGAACAAGGAGATTCCCTTATTTTCGTAAGGTATACTGAAGTTGTCTCTACGTTCGGTTTGACGTTTAAAACCGTCAGATAGAGGAAAATGATTTAGGAAAGGAGGAATGACACTATGTACCGCCGCTACTTATTATTTTTGATTTGGGCAATCGCCATCGTATTTATTTTAGTGTTCGGAAACAACCGTGTATTCCCCGCTGGTTTTCTGTTCTCCTTCTTCCGTTTTGACCAAAGTCAATTTGATACGTCCGCACTGAGTTTGTTTACCTTACTCGGCATTTATCCAGCTGCTTTTTTTATGTTGTTTTTGGATGAAAAACGTTTTTTAAAACCTTCCCCGATGTTGGCTAGTTGTGGAGCCTTTGTGTTAGGATCGTTTATTTTAATGCCCTATTTAGCACTTGCGATTCCGCGTCAAACTTTTTTACCGTTTCGGCGCCGTAAATTTGTTCCGTACCTCGTCGCCGTGCTCGCTGTTCTTTCCGCCATCGTCATCTGGCTCGCACTCGCTCGATCCGATTGGTCCATTTTCCAGATTTACTTTATGACAAATCAATTCGTACGCACGATGACTGTCGACCTTGTGATGTTCTACATCCTACAGTTGTTCATGTTACACCGAATTCGAATTCGCCAAGATCAACGACTCGGTTGGCGCGATCTGATTCCGTTATTCGGGCTGTTCAGTTATTTATTCCGCTGCCATCTTCCTGCCTCAACCAACAGTTGATTCGACCGAACGGATTCGGCTACAATAGGGAGATAGCTTTTAGAGGGGGATTTAATTCATGAGACAGTATCATCAACTTTGTCACGAAATCTTAACGAACGGCATCCAAAAAGAAGACCGGACGGGAACCGGGACGACCAGCATTTTTGGTCATCAAATGCGGTTCCCTTTACAAGACGGGTTTCCGATGGTGACGACTAAAAAACTACATATGAAATCCATCATCCACGAGTTGATCTGGTTCATTTCCGGTGACACGAACATCTCCTATTTACAAGATCATGGTGTACGGATCTGGAACGAGTGGGCGGACGAAGACGGAAATCTCGGACCTGTCTATGGTGCCCAATGGCGTTCATTCCCTAAACCGGACGGCTCGACGGTTGATCAATTGGCAGATGTCATCGAACAAATTAAAACCAATCCGGATTCACGTCGTTTGATCGTCAGCGCCTGGAACCCCGGCCAGCTAGAAGAGATGGCATTACCACCTTGTCACCTGTTGTTTCAATTTTATGTCGCAAACGGAAAGTTGTCCTGTCAGCTCTATCAACGGTCCGCGGATGTCTTCCTAGGGGTACCGTTTAATATCGCTTCCTATGCCTTACTGACCCATATGATTGCCCATGTCTGTAAGCTGGAAGTCGGGGACTTCGTGCATACATTAGGTGACGCTCATATCTATGCGAACCATTTGGAGCAAGTTGAGCTTCAATTAAGTCGGACACCAAAACCATTACCGACCATTCGTTTTGCGCGGGAAATCGAACGGATCGAGGACTTTACGTTTGAAGATATCATTATTGAAGGATACGATCCGGACCCTCATATCAAAGGAGTGGTCGCCGTATGATTTCACATATCGTCGCCTATTCAAACAATCGTGTCATCGGTCGGGAAAATGCGATGCCTTGGCATCTGCCCGCTGACTTGGCTCACTTCAAACAAACGACTTATGGTAAACCGGTCATCATGGGTCGGAAGACCTTTATTTCGATTGGTCGTCCCTTACCTGGACGTGAAAATATCGTCATCACCCGGGATCTTTCATTTCGTCCAGAAGGTGTCACCATTTGGCACGACTTGAGTAAACTTGATGCATATCTGCATACGGATGATGAAGTTTTTTTGATTGGTGGCGGTGAGTTGTTCCGACAGACGTTGTCTCATGTCAAACGGATCTATGCGACCGAAATCGACGCCGTCATTGAAGGAGACGTCTATTACCCCGAGTTACCAAACGACTTTGTCCAAACGACGGAAACATTTCATCCGATCGATCGTACTCATGCCTTTGCTTTTACAATCAAACGGTTTGACCGTTTTGTCCCGTCTAACTAACATACGTCCTCAAAAAAGGTATCGATACGTCCATGACGTGTCGATACCTTTTTCATTTAAGGAAGACGGACTGTCCATTGTCGAATTTGCTCTTCTAGCTGATCCCGGTCAAGTGGAGACAAACAATAATCTGTCACTCCCCGTTCAAGTGCTTGGCCCAGTAACTGATTTTCTTCTGACGCGATCGCAATGACTTCAATCATGCCGTCGCGGAACTGTTTCCATTCCTCTAACAATTTAAAGTTTGAAGCCGCCAGTTGATCGAGTGGTAGCACACACAGCTGAAGTGGGGCAACCGACGTCTCGTCATAAGGAATGATCCGAAAATGGTACTTGGCGTGATGTGGAAGCGGCAATGGCGCAAGCTGATCAAACGAGTTCGATTCGATTTTAATCAATGCCTCCATTTTTTCTTTTGCAGTTGCCACCGAATAGATCGTCACTTGATTTCTACCATTTCGTTTTGCTTGGTACAGCGCTTCGTCAGCTTCAGAAGTCATCTCTTCTACATCCATGGTTGCATCCTTGATGACCGTTAAGCCAATTGATACCGTGACCTTTAATCCGTTCGGAAACGTATGCCGTTCAATCCGCGCTCGGACCTTCTCCATCATATCAACTGCGTGTTCCGAATCGTCGGCACTAAACAGCAACATGAATTCTTCACCACCAAATCGAATCAATTCGTCTTCTTGTCGGATGGCTTGTTTCGTCAATACGGCAAGCTCTGCCAATACAAGGTCGCCTGCCGGATGACCATGCAGATCGTTGATCCGTTTAAAATGATCCAAATCAAATATTGCCAAGGCAAATAACTGTCCATCCCGTTCAAGACGTGATGTCCGCCGGCGATACGCATTTTGGAGATACTTACGATTAAAGGCACCTGTCAATTCATCCACTAAAATCGTCGCCGAAACCGTCCGAAGTTTACGCAGCAATCGTTTCAGACGAATTTGACGTTCCTCAATCAAAACGGTTGCATCCCAGTAATCATCTGCTCCTAGCTGATAACAGGTTTGGCGGATCGACGAATCGGTTGGACCGATGATGATCAGCGGAATGAAGGCTGCCTCTACTTTTTTAATCAGCTTGAAGAGCAAGGTTTCATCTGTTGTCTGAATGATTTCATAATCAATCAGCATCGCATCGACGTGAAGATCATATCCGACTTCTAATGTGTCTTCAATAGAGCCAAAAAAACGTGTCAGATACCGTTCGTTTTCAAGTGATTTTTTCCATTGAATATTGTCTAAAAATCGTTTTGTGACAGAAAGAATCATTTCCTTACGAATCACTTTCTTTCGGCTTCGTTCCGAAAGATGATCAATGACCGGTGCAAGTAGCATCTGGATTTGATCCGGTGTGACCGTCTCGGCAATACCTTCTAACTCCTGAATCCAGCGTGATGCTTGTCTTTCAAAAAAATCGAGTTCGTCGTGTTTACCGAATCGGTTCAACCAGTCTGAAAAAACAAGTAACTCTGACTTAGGAACAGACTCCATCCGAAGTAACCGTTCGACCATGAGGATTGTCTGGTGGATTTGTTTTTCTATCTGATTCTGATCTGTCTCCACAAGTCTTCCCCCTCTTTCTATACAGCCGAAACCCCCTGCTTCGACTGAAGAGAAAACGAGGGAAACCCTCGCTTTCGATTATGCTTTTAAATTTGGACTCACCATTTCAGCCGGAATAATCCACTGATCGTATTGTTCCTCTGACAATAAGCCAGTCGCAAGTGCTGCCTCTTTTAATGTTGTACCCTCTTTATGGGCAGCTTTAGCAATCCGAGCTGCGTTTTCGTAACCGATGTGTGGATTCAGTGCCGTCACGAGCATCAATGATCGTTCGACGTTTTCCGCAATGACCGTACGTTCCGGCTCGATTCCGATTGCACAGTGGTCATTAAACGAATGAAGTGCATCCGTCAACAAGCGAACAGATTGGATATAGTTATACATGATGACAGGCTTAAAGACATTTAATTCAAAGTTTCCTTGACTCGCCGCAAACCCGATCGTCGCGTCATTACCAAGAACTTGCGCTGCGACCATCGTCAACGCTTCACTTTGTGTCGGATTGACTTTCCCAGGCATGATCGAACTACCGGGCTCATTTTCTGGAATCGTGATCTCACCGATACCAGCACGTGGACCGGATGCCAACCACCGGACATCATTGGCGATTTTCATCGCATCCATCGCGAGTGCCTTGATGGCACC
This sequence comes from Exiguobacterium sp. KRL4, assembly GCF_001870785.1. Taxonomy (GTDB): domain Bacteria; phylum Bacillota; class Bacilli; order Exiguobacteriales; family Exiguobacteriaceae; genus Exiguobacterium_A. Next base: position 326,448 of record NZ_MOLV01000004.1, on the reverse strand, counting down.
ATGCGAAAAGACCAGTTGATCATGGCTCGTCAAGGCATGGAATTTATTTTCCGCACTGACAAAGGATTTACCCGTCTCTTCACTCATCTTTTGTGCCGCACGATCTCCAAACTCTGGGTGAGCATTGATTCCCGTTCCGACAGCGGTTCCACCGATTGCGAGTTCCGTCAACGGCTCTAACGTCAACTCAATCATTTTTTTCGACAATTGTAACATCCGGACCCATCCACTGATTTCTTGACCGAGTGTAATTGGCGTTGCATCTTGTAAATGCGTCCGTCCAATCTTGACGATGTCTGCGAACGTGGTTGCCTTTTCGTCAAGCGTCGCATAAATCGCATCGATTGCTGGCAACAGCTGATCGATGACAATCGTCTTCGCTGCAATGTGCATCGCTGTCGGATATGTATCATTCGAACTCTGTGATTTGTTGACATCGTCATTCGGATGAATGACTTGCTCACTTCCACGCTCCGTTAATTTTCGAGTTGCGACTCGGGCGATGACCTCGTTGACGTTCATGTTTGACTGTGTACCCGACCCTGTTTGCCAAACGACAAGCGGAAATTCCGCATCAAACTGACCCGCAATAATTTCATCACAGACTTCAGCGATGACTTCCGCTTTCTCTTGATCGAGAACACCTAAATCACGATTGGCTAAAGCCGCCCCTTTTTTAAGGACCGCAAATGCCCGAATGATTTCGATCGGCATTTTTTCCGTCCCAATCTTGAAGTTTTCTAGACTCCGTTGTGTCTGTGCTCCCCATTCTTGTGCTTCTGGGACACGAATTTCCCCCATCGTGTCACGCTCTAACCGATATTCCATTTTAACTTCCCCCTTTATCTACTGATACATTAATAGTTTAACGGAAACGAGAACGAATGGGAATGATAGAGGCGAGTTTGGGGAATAGTTTGTTATCGAAAAGGAGTGAATGCTTGATGTGGTTGATTAATTTAACAATTGTCGTCTTATTGATTCTCGCAAACGGCTTATTTGCAATGACCGAACTCGCTTTATTGTCTTCAAAAAAACAAAAACTGCAACAGTATGCAGATGACGGAAAAAAATCAGCTCAAATCGCCCTCGATTTTCTGGAACGTCCAACCGATTTGTTATCGACGGTCCAAGTCGGGATTACCCTGATCGGCATCATCAATGGTGCGTTTGGTGGTGCTGCCTTATCCGCGCCGTTGATTGATTGGTTAGGAGGGTTTTCCTGGCTCGCGCCATATGCCAGTACTGTTGGTTATATGATCGTCGTCACCATCATCACGTATCTCTCACTTGTCATCGGTGAATTGGTTCCAAAGCGTATCGCTTTAGTCAGTCCGGAACGGGTAACGATGATGTTAGCCCAACCGATGCGTTTTTTTTCAAGTCTTCTAAAACCCTTTATCTTTATCTTAAGTAAATCGACAAGCTCTATTTTTCGTCTGATTGGTCTTGATCGCTTACAGATGGAAGATGAAACAGAAGATGAAGTGAAACAGTTGTTGATTCGAGGATTAAAAGAAGGTACGTTTGCCTCGTCTGAAGCAGAACAGGTATCCCGTGTGTTTGCTTTTCATGATCAGTTGGCCTATGAATTGATGGAACCGCGGACAGTCACCGAGTGGATTGATTTGACGGATTCGCCGGAACAGATTTTAGCGGATTTACGCACTGCGAAACACCGGAACTTGCCAGTTGGTCATGGGGATTTGGATCATTTTGTCGGTTACATCGATGCGAAAGAAGTGTTAGCTTCGGATCATCCGATTGCTGTCATCGAATCCTTGATCCATACGCCACTGATTGTTCCGAAACAGCTACAGGCGACGGTATTACTGGAACGGATGCGCAAAGAGACCGTCTCAATCGCCTTTGTCCTGGATGAGTATGGTGGTTTTTTAGGAATGATCACCTTGTTTGATATTTTAGAAGCCTTCGTCGGTGAAATCTCGACGATTGAGGAAGAACCTGAACTCGTTCAACGAAGTGACGGCTCCTATCTGGCCGACGGGTTGTTGCATATCGATGATTTAAAGCGAGTGTTGCAGATCAAACCGCTCTTGCCCGGAGAAGAAAAGAATATCTATCACACGGTCGCTGGTCTCGTATTGTATCTTCTCGGAGAATTCCCTGTCCGGGGAAGTCATGTCGTCACAAATGGGTACCGGTTTGAAGTCGTTGATCTGGATGGTCGCCGGATTGATCAGATTTTGATTGAGCCTGTGCGTGACGCGCCCTTAGAAACATCGTTTCCTACATCGGAATGATGGTTACATCCAACAACTGGATAAAAGAAATCCGAACGATATCAACTCTTCTCTGAAGAAGAAGGGAATCGTTCGGGTTTCTTCGTGTATTCTTATGTTTCAGTTTCCTTGTTCGTCAGAAGTCGTTTAAAGCCTCTTTTGCAACACGATCCGCTTTATTTTCCGAACGTGGAATCCATTTAACAAAAGCTAACGGCAAACGACTGAATCGTTCAAACGCCGGATCAAAATAAATTTGGATCCGCTTATTTTTAGCAAATTCTCGTTCTACTGCCAGCGAGACCGCTTCCGAATCCGTCCGGAAGGAAAAAACGCTTTCGCCTTGAGCAAGTAACTCTTCTGCCAAATCCACCGCTCTCTCAAACGCCTGAAATTCTGCTTCATGATTATTTTCTGCCGTGATTCTAAATGTCCGCTCAATGACCTGTCCTGCTGAATTTTTGCAAAAAATCCCGATTGCTGCATCGTCATTCGATGGTCGGACTGCCCCATCAAAATATAGTTCAACCATGTTCTCTCGCCGCCTTTACACCTTTTCGAATCGCGTGTTCATCTAAATTTTTCCCAATGAACACTAACGTCGTTTGTTTATGTTCTTCAAATTCCCCACGCACTGCCGTCCCATAAATCATTCCTGTTCCTTGCAGGATGACTTTTTGGTTCGTATCTGCAAAATGAATGATTCCCTTATACCGGTACAAGTCTTCCGCATAGGCTTCAAGAATTTCGCGTAGCACTGCTCCAAAACGTTGGCGGTGCAATGGGATCGTTTCTGTAATCGTCAATGCTGTAAAGGACTCTGCTGCTTTTTGTAGACCATCGGTTTGCTTGGTCAAACGTTCCTCTTCCTGCTTTGGAAAATGGAATGTCTCAAATAAGTGTTGAATATCCGTTTCCGATTCCACCGTCGGGAGAATCAATGCCGTTGGATTCAGATTGGATAAACGACGTGTCACGTTCACGACTTCATCTGCTGAAATCAAATCGATTTTGTTTAACAAGAGTGTGTCCGCAAAACCAATCTGCTTTACGTTTTCTTCGAACGTCAATTGCCGTTCCAGCTGATAGGCATCCACGACGGTAATGACACTAGAGATTTGATACTGTTGTTCAATGGCCGGTTCAAAATAAAACGTCTGTAAAATCGGACCAGGATCCGCGATGCCTGTCGTCTCGATGATCAACCGATCGAATTCCATCTCACCTTGCCGTCTTTTTTTAGCGATCCGTAACAAGGCATCACGTAAATCACCCCGAATCGAACAGCAAATACATCCATTCGTCAATTCAATGACTTCTTCGTCACTTCGTTCAATCAACGCTTCATCGATATGAACTGCCCCGACTTCATTTACAAGTAAGGCCACTTTTTCAATCGGATTCGTGACGATCCGGTTCAACAACGTTGTTTTCCCAGCTCCTAAAAAACCGGTGATGAGTGTCGTTCGAATACGTTCTGACATGGTTTCACTCCTTATGACGATTGGTTCTGCCGCCACTTTTCTTTTCGCGCATCTAATAGATCGATTGCATGTAGGTACCAAGCTTCTGTCGTTTGTGGTGTTACGCTTGAGCCCCATTCTTTTTTACCATGATGGGACAGGATCATATGCATTAAGCGATGGTATTGATCGATTGGTAGCCGGATCGCATCGTTTTGTAGTGCCTGTTCTAAAACAAAACATCCATATGGCATGTGTCCCATCAATACACCGTTCGGATCAAGGGCAATGCCCGAGACCGTTTCTTCCGTTGGCTCTACTTGGACTAAACGAGCAAATCGGTCGTCCGAGGCACCCAGATGGGTATATTCAAAAATCTTTCCGATATCGTGTAAAAGGATACCGAGTAATAGTTCATCTCGACGAGGGGATTCATTCAACAGCGTAATCGATCGAGCTGCTTGATATAAGGCGTCAAAACTCTCGTCCCAAGCGAACTGACGCATCTCCCGCTCACTCGCTTGAAACAAATCATTTTTATGATCCGCCTCTGCTTCTTGAATACATTGCAAAAGGGTTAAATAAGGACGCTCAGATTGGCAAATCCCAGTACCGATGGTCATCATACAAGCCGTATGTTTTAATAATCCACCGATATAGGCATGGTGATGATACAAGGCTGCTGGTCGTGTCGAAAAATCGAACCAATACGTTACGAGCACACGATGCGCCAGTTGTCGAAGTGGTTCCTCCATCTGATCAATCAAGCCAATCAACTGATCGCGGTATTGACTCGCCGATTCACCATGCGGCATTTGCGGTAAAAGAGTTGTTCCCGATTGACCATGAACCGCTTTGACACGCTGGACTGTCAGCGACTTATTTCCTGAGTCGACGGGGTACTCCTCGACCTTGGCAAAGACATGGACGATTCCCGTCTCCAAATACGGACGCATCGCCTCTTCAGCCGTCCCTTGGTTTAACCATTGTTTTCCTTTGCACGTCCCTCTCGGAGAGTTAAAGGTGAACTGTAACCACTCACGCCCCGTTTGGCTCGTTTTGATTTCCGCTGAAGCGACCAGTAAGGTTTCTTCTACCTGTTCACCGGGAACATGATCGATGATTGAAAACCCTGTTGCTGATTCTGATATCTCGAGTGGATAGTCATTTCCGTTATAGACCGGCATCTCCACTTCAGGAATTGCTTTAAATAATCGAACCATTGTCCACACTCCTCTCGTTTGCTCCGTCTTTCATGATATCAAATCTTTTCTTGTCGTGTATATGTCAAAACAATCATTGTAAGCGCTTCATTTATGTTTTAAGATGACAGTAGCAGACAAATTATCCACTATAAGGAGGACTGTCGGATGATTATTTCATTATCTACGTGTTATGAAGATGTGCGAACTGCAACGGTCGAGTTACAGCATCCCATCGAGATGACACGTGAGCAACTTCGTCAAGCCGTCTCGGTTTATGATCCGTTTGTCTTTAAGGAACCTTGTTTGTTACAACAACTCATTCGTCAGGAAATGATACTTTCCTGTCGTCGTGTCCAATCACTTGGTTTGCCTCTCGAATCCGCCCCGGTCAAATTGTTGATTGTCTCCTCGTTTAACGTAGGCGCAGGTTTTAATGCTGATGAAATCAATCAGATGTCCCCTGAAATGGTTAAACGGCAGTTAATGACAAATGATGTCGTATTTGCCCGTTTCATTCAACACTTATTTCTTCATCAGACACAACGTGACATCATTTGCCAACGTTTGATGACCATATTAGCTGGAGCATCCGCTAAAAAATCTTTTGTCCGTGCCGAGCGGCTTCAGGCATCTTGGACCGTTTTACGCTAATAATACAAAAAGTCCCGACTCCAGTGAGTCAGGACTTTTTTCAACGACCTGGCATTCCAGCTCCTTGATTGGCATTTCCTATGAAAATGCGGCATTCCGCTTCGTCATATTCTATATATATCATTGCAGAATCTTGGGAAATTGTCAATTCATTTTTCAAAAAAAGTGGGACCATCTCGTTTGAGATTGTCCCGAATGGAAGAGTGAATAATTACCATGGCAATGCTTGATTTCATCATACAATGCAATGGAAGCGTTTACAAGTCTTTATCGAAAATTCTTTCAAGAAAATATTCTTCGGTCAAAGGACGATGGACGACTTCGATTCCACTTTGACGCATGAGCGTTAATCCATCACCATATTCATAACCGGTGGAATAGACGACTCGATCAATTTTCGAAGCGATCAATGCTAGACTACAAGCGTGACACGGACTATGTGTCACATAAGCGGTTGCATGGCGCGCACTCGTCGAATCGGCCGCCAGCTTTCCTAACGCGTTGATCTCAGCATGAATTTCATTGAGTTTTGACCATTCATGATGCTCTTCTTGATTCGAACAACGATAGAACAGAAACCCATTATGTAGGATTGACTCGCCATCCGTATTTTCTTCTGCAGATGCCTTATATAAAATACCCTCTTGCTTCAAATAAATTTCGTTGCAATTAACGTGTTGACTTGGTGTTCCGTTTATTCCAATCGAAATCGGCTTTTCATCTTTGACAATGACACAGGCGACAGACTTCGAAGCACATTTTGAGTGACGATCCGCCATCATACGGGCAAACAAAAGCCACGTCGTATCCCATTGTTGTTGTTTTTGCAAGTTGATTCTCTCCTTTACATAAACTACTAAGGAACACGTAAACGTGTTCCTTAGTATGGACGATTTGGTAATTCACGACTTTTCGAGGCAACTTCGATGACTTTTTGTTTGAGTTCATGTTCCATCCGCTCAAGTTCATGTTCCGCATCACGGCGTTTTTGTTTCCCGTCTTGCTGAATCCGAAGTGTCTCATCAAGCGTCTCAATTAAGTTTTGATGTGCTACCTTCAAGGATTCGACCGAAACAATTCCTTTTTCATTTTCTTCTGCGATTTCAATCGACGAATCTTTTAACAGACGCGAATTTTGCTCAAGTAATTGATTTGTCGTATTCGTTACATCTTTTTGCATTTGCAATGCTGTTTTTTGACGCGATAGGCTCAAGGAAAGCACCACTTGGTTTTTCCAAAGGGGAATCGTATTGACGACGGCTGACTCAATCTTTTCCGCCAAAATTTGATTATTTTGTTGGATGACACGAATTTGCGGAGCCATCTGTAAACTAATTGTCCGAGATAACTTCAAATCGTGAATCTTCTTTTCAAATCGATCAGCGAGTTGGATCAAATCATTTAACTCTTGTAATCGTGTCTGATCGCGTGAACGTTCGACTTCTAGTCGTAACGGCTCGATTTCATGTTCTCGAACGTGTGCAATCTTTGTCTCACCCGCCGCGATGTAGAGATTTAATTCTTCGAAGTAACGTTTATTTTTTTGATACATTTGATCAAGTAATGTAATATCCTTCATCAATCCAAACTTCGAACGATCGAGATTGTGGACGACTTCTTCCAAGTAAGCACTCATCTTTTCATACTGTAAGAAATACGTCTCTGCCTTTTTCTTTGCCCGACCGATGACCGGTACGTTTGACCAAAAACTTTTCTTTTCTTGTAATGTATCCGGATCCATTTGACGAACACGCTGCATCAAATCAGATAATAATTTTCCGGCGTCCCCGCCGTCTTTCATCTTCACTTCACTCAATACCTGATCGGAAAACTGTGAGAGTTCCCGTTGGACCGGCGCACCGAATTGCATGACAGCATCGGATTTTTTTAAATCGATTACTTGAAGCAACCGTTCAATTTTTTGACGTTGTTCAACCGGCACATCACTTGGAATCATTTCTTCGACCGGTCGGGCCTGTATCGCTTGACTAGGTGAAGTTTCGGCAAGATTGACATCGACGGAAGGATCTGAAATCGTTGGTTGTGTAGCTTGTTCGTCCTCCGGCCATTGTTGCCAGCTATTGTTGTCAGAATGGGTCATGTTTATAACTCTCCTCCTGTTTTCGTTGTTCGGATTCTTGGGCCAAAACTTTTTCAATCGTCAACAACTCACGTTCCAAGTCGACCGTATCTCCTTCTAATAAAAGCGATTGCTGTTGTTTTAGTTTTTCAGCAATCATCTTTAGATTCGATTGTAACTGTTCCCGTGTATCGACTTGAACTTGCGCACCGCGACGTTCTAAGTCGGCGAACTTTTCCGATATCGACAGTAGGGAATCCAGATAAAATGTAAAGAAGTCACGGACTTTTTTCACCTCACGTGGCGCTGTAAACAGTTCCTCAAATAAGACATGGGCCTCACGAGACACGATTCTCATCTCAGAACGGATTTCACTGTCACGAATCGATGGCATGATTTTGTCAAACGCCTGTAGTTTGACGAAGCCTTCTTCGACCGTCCGTTGTAAAACCTGCAATTCGAGATCGTCCGTTTCATCAAACCGTCGTGTCGCCTGTTCAGGTTTCAAGATGATACTGCCAACAAATTCTTCTTCGTCATCAAGAAGTAATTTCTTTTTGACGTTTTTTCGTTTCAACTCAGTTGATTTTCGTTCCGTCCGGTATCGTTTCCCCGGTTTGGCACGGTATCCACTCCAGATAAACCATAACCCTAACGCGATGAAAATGCCGGAGAAATTTAGGACGTCTGCTATTTGAAGAAATACGAACATCAGACCAATCGAACCTAGTACCCACCATGTAGAAGACTTCATCTCATCACCTCTTTCAGTTGATTCCTCTATCTGTCTTACAAGTTGACTGTATAGTTACTTCTATCTTACCATTACGGATCATATAACAAAAAGTTTCCCGTTTTAGAGAAATGTTAGTCCTCTCTATCAAAATTAGGCGAGAGTACTCCCACTTCTAAACGAAGTGAAAGTGGGAGGTGAATCGCCCCCCTCCCTTTCGGGTATAATACCTTTCAAGGAGGTGAAAATCATGTTGAAGTATAAGGCCTACAAATTCAGAATATACCCGACAAAAGAGCAGGAAATACTGATCGCGAAGACCATTGGTTGTTCACGCTTCGTCTTCAACTACTTCTTATCGAAGTGGGATGAGACGTATAAAGCGACAGGCAAAGGACTGTCTTACGATTCTTGTTCGAAAGAAATCCCGATGCTGAAGCAAGAATTAGACTGGCTGAAAGAAGTCGATAGCCATTCGCTTCAATCGAGTGTCAAACACCTGACCGATGCGTATGACCGCTTCTTCAAGAAGCAGAACGAACGACCTCGATTCAAATCGAAGCGCAATCTCGTCCAATCCTACAAGACCAATATCGAGAAGAAGAACCAGCTTCCCGAGGTCTCGATCGTCGGCAGCAAGCTCAAACTTCCTAAGCTGAAGTGGGTGCGTTTCGCCAACTCGAGGCAGGTCGTAGGACGCATCTTGAACGCGACCATCCGGCGTAATGCTTCAGGAAAATACTTCGTCTCCCTGCTCGTCGAGCAGGAAATCCACGAACTGCCGAAGACCGGTTCATCCGTCGGCGTAGACGTCGGGTTGAAGAACTTTGCCATCCTGTCGGACGGTACGGTATACAAGAACGACCGCTACTTCCGTTCGCTTGAGAAGAAACTGGCGCGCGAGCAACGCAAGCTCTCTCGTCGTCAGCGCATGGCCTTGGACAAGAAAGTGAAACTTTCCGAGTCGAAGAACTACCAGAAGCAGAAGCGAAAGGTCGCCCGCATCCACGAAAAGATTGCCAACAAGCGAACCGACTTCCTGCACAAGGTATCCACCGAGATCGTCAAAAACCACGACGTCATCGGAATCGAGACCTTGCAGGTGAAGAACATGCAGAAGAACCGCAAGTTGAGCAAGTCCATCTCCGAGGTCAGTTGGTCGGAGTTCTTCCGCATGCTCGAATATAAGGCGGACTGGTGCGGGAAGACCGTCGTGAAGGTCGGGAAGACCTTTGCTTCCAGCCAACTGTGCTCCAGTTGCAAACATCAACACAAAGACGTGAAATATCTTGGCTTGCGTGAATGGACATGTCCGAATTGCGGGATCCACCACGACCGTGATGTGAACGCAGGACTGAATCTTAAACGAGAAGCTGAACGCATCTTGGCTTCTTCAACCGTCGGGACGACGGGGCTAGCCTGATAAAGTTTCGACCGTCAGGTCGAATAAATCAGGAATCCCCCACCTCTAAGCAAGGCGTAGGTGGGGGTAGTTCAATTCTTATTTCACCATAATCTATCCGGCTTCACATCCGTCTCAAGTTTGATTTATGGATTCTCAAAAAAGCTAGTCTGCCATGAGGCAGACTAGCTTTTTTGGAATGGGACATCCATCTTCAAGAACTGAACAACGGCCAGATCAGGATGATCAAAATCGCAACGGGACTCATGTAACAAATGCTAAAACGCCAAAACGGAAGCATACGTTTCATGAACGGATTCGTGACGAGTTCTTGCTCCACTAGGGTCCGGTCAAGTTTAAATCCGGCAAAAAACGAAATCAACAAGGCACCGATTGGCATCAAGATGTTCGAAACCGTAAAGTCCATCCAATCAAATATCGTCTTATTCATCCACATGATGTCACTTGCAAGACCAAAGGAAAGAGCGGACGGAATGCCGATTAATGCAATCAAACCGGTTGCGATGATCGTATTTCGTTTTTTGTCCTGGAATGTAGCCCCTTCTTTTCGATCCGTGATCGATGAGACGACCACTTCAAGCATCGCAATCGACGAGGTAATCGATGCGAAGGCAAATAATAAAAAGAAGAGGGTCAAGAAAACGGTACCAAACTGTATTTGACTGAAGACAGTCGGCAAGACGATGAATAAAAGTGCTGGTCCTTCCGCTGGATCAAGCCCTGAGGCGAAGACCGCCGGAAAAATTGCGAACCCAGCAAGTAAAGACACGACGATATTCAACGAGACGATCCAGACTGCTGAGCGGTTGATTTGTCCTCGCTCTTTCATGTAAGAAGCGTAGGTCAACATTGCGGACACACCAAGCGACAAGGAGAAGAACGCTTGACCAAGTGCACTCAGGACCGAAGTTCGACTCAATGCTGAAAAATCCGGTTCAATGAAGAAACGAACGCCTTCACTTGCTCCCTCTAACGTCAACGAACGAACAACAAGAATGATGAAACAAAGAAAGAGTAACGGCATCATGATTTTACTCATTTTTTCGATTCCAGCTTGGACGCCACGTAAGACGATGACACAGGTGATGACCAAGAAAATCAGTTGTCCCGATACCGCATACACTGGGGAAGCCGAAATCGTACCAAACAATTCTCCCAGTGCCTGCCCGTTCATCGTGGTCAGACTGCCTGAGAAACCTAGTACCGTATAAATCAGTACCCAGCCACCAATTACACTATAAAACGACAGGAGAAGAAAACAGGCGATGACACCCAGTATACCAATGAACGTATATTTTTTATGACCCAATTCCGTGAAGGCCCGTAACGCTGTTTTCCCACTTGTCCGACCGATTAAAAATTCGGCAATCAAGACCGGGAGTCCAAGTAACAAAGTAAAGGCTAAAAACAGTAATAAAAAAGCCCCTCCCCCATTTGTTCCCGTTGTATATGGAAACTTCCATATCGCCCCAAGACCAATCGCTGATCCTGCTGCTGCTAAAATAAAACCGACCTTCGAAGCCCATGCATTTCCTTTCATGGTGCTCGACCTCCTTTTCAAAAATACTTTTCCATTGTACAAAAAATCCCTTTGGAAGTCATCCTTTATCAAACATTTTCTTTAAAGCGTCAAAGCATAACCGCATATTCGTGATAAAACATACAGGTTTTAGTTGATCGATAACAAAAAACCGAAGCCCACAGCAGTGGACTTCGGTTCAAAGGTCGACTTTCATTGGGAAAACGGTTGTTACACCAACGTATCCAAACGCCCACTGTACATTTTTAAATACTCGGGTAAAACGCTGACTTCAATCGGTGAATGCATTGCTTTTTCTCCATCTGTATCAATCACTTTCGGAGAATCCGTTTTCAGTGTAAATCCACTTGTCAAAACATGTGTAAAGGATGGTTCTGTGGCTAAGCCGATTTTTTGAAGGATGACATCCCGGATTGTCGTGAGATTGACCTCATCGACGATTACGAGATCCAATTTCCCGTCATTATAGGCTCCTTCTGATAAATTGGTGCCAATACCACCTAACGATTCTCCATTCGCAGCCAAGATCAAGACGGCTTCTCCCGTCATTTTTTGACCTTCTGCTAACTCTAGTTCGTAGGAAAAGGGTTTCGCTTCCATACTTGAGCGAATCGTCGAAAGATAATACCCCATCTTACCGAGACGGGCTTTTTCTTCCGTGTCAATGCCAATCGACGCCTCCGCCACTAATCCGAGTCCAAGGAAATTCAGGAAATACGTATCGTTGACTTGTCCAAGATCCACTTCGACGATTTGCTGGGTGGCAATCATTTCAGCAGCCAGACGAGGTACCATTGGTAACCCTAACGTTCTCGCAAAATCATTGCATGTCCCTCCTGGAATGATACCGAGAATCGGACGTTTGTCGAGTTTAGCGACACCGTTGATGACTTCAAATACCGTTCCGTCACCACCAATGACGACCAGTGCGTCGAAATCCGTTGCTTCTTCCGCAAAGTGTAACGCATCGAGAGACTGAGTCGTTTGACGGATGACAATTTCGTCAAATATCCCGGCCAAGGGATCAATGACATCTTGTAACAGACCAGCACGATTTGATCCTGCTGTCGGATTACTGATCAGTAGTAATCTCATTTAATGATTCCTTCTTTCTCTAAATACTCACGTGCCACTTGATTCGCTGTTTTTCCACCGTAGGCAACGGCTTCATTCATTTGCGACATTTCGACATCGGAGATTTTTCCATCTAATTGCTCAAGTGCTTGACCGACTTCCGGATACTCATCCAGTGTTTCTTGACGTAAGAGTGGCGCCCCTTCATATGGTGGAAATAGTTGCTGATCGTCTTCTAGGACGACCATATTGTATTTCGCGATTTCGGGGTCTGTCGAGTAGGCATCGATGACTTGAATATCACCTGATTGAACAGCTTTATAGCGTAACTTCGGTTCCATCGTCACGACGTCTTTAAAATTCACACCGTATTTTTCTTGAATCCCCTTGTACCCATCTTGGCGATCTTTAAATTCTAGCGTGAATCCTGCCTTTAATTGATCGGCCACTTGCTGTAGATCAGAAATTGTTTTTAAGTCATATTGTTCAGCTACTTTTTTCGGGACAGCCACTGCATACGTATTGTTGTAATTCATCGGCGGAAGCAATGCTAGCTCCTGCTTCACTAAACCATCTCGTGCTTGCTCGAATACGGCCTCTTTTTCATTCGAGACGGGTTTTTCATTCGTCAGGCTCGCAAGAACCGTTCCTGTGAATTCCGGATACAAATCGATATCCCCAGATTGTAATGCTTTATAGACGAACGTCGTTTTCCCGAAGTTCGGTTTGACTTGCACATTTAAGTCGGTCTGATCCTCAATGACTAACTTGTACATGTTCATCAAAATTTCAGGTTCGACGCCTAGTTTTCCTGCTACAACCAAGTCTGGTCGTTCCGTGCGTCCAAGAGCGAATGGCGTAACGATCAATGTCGCGATTAAAGCGAGTGCTACGACAAGTCGACCTTTTTGACGTTTTTTGGTTGCCACTTCCGTTTGTCTTAATAGGACATCAAATAAAAGAGCTAACAAGGCTGCCGGAATGGCACCTAATAAGAGCAGATAGTTATCGTTTCGATCAATTCCTAATAGAATGATTGATCCAAGACCGCCTGCACCGATCAAGGCAGCAATCGTCGCTGTCCCGATAATCAAGACCATCGCTGTCCGGACACCTGCCATCATGACAGGCAGGGCAAGCGGCAATTCGACCTTCAGTAAGCTTTGCATCGGTGTCATGCCGCAGGCACGTGCCGCTTCCTTGAGCGAAGAATCCACTTCTGCTAATCCTGTATAGGTGTTTCGAACGATTGGAAGTAACGCATATAGGACAAGTGCGATGACAGAGGGGACCGTTCCAATCCCGACAAGCGGAATCATCAACCCAAGCAATGCCAATGAAGGAATCGTTTGGATGACGGAAGTGACCCCAATCGACCATTCACTTAGTTTTTTATTACGAGAAAGATAAATCCCGAGTGGAATGGCAATCAGGCAAGCAATCACCAGTGATAGGACAGACAATTGAATATGTTCAATCAGTGCTTGCAGCAATTCTGTTTTCCGATCTTGATACGTCTCGAATAGTCCTGTCATTGGATCGTCCCCCTGACTTGACCCATGAATTCTTTGACGAAGGCATCGTCGCTAGCCAAGATTTCTTCTTTTGTTCCGATCAGAACGATTTTCCCTTCGTCCATCAAACAAATCCGACTGCCCAATTTCAATGCTTCATTCATGTCGTGTGTAACGAACAGAATCGTTTTTCCAAGTTCGTCGTTCAGACGCAATAAATCATTCTGAAGTTGCTCTCTTGAAATCGGATCGAGCGCTGAAAAAGGTTCATCCATCAAGATGACATCTTGCTCGGCTGCCAAGGCTCGCATGACACCAACACGTTGTTGTTGACCACCGGAAAGTTCAGTTGGATATTTCTTCCGCAAGTTTTCATTTAAGCCTGTCAGCTGAAATAACGTCTCGACACGCTCTTCAATCTTCTTTTTATCCCATTTCAACAACTGGGGTACGACACTTACATTTTCTTCTACCGTCATATGCGGGAATAAGGCAATCTGTTGAAGGACGTAACCGATTTGACGACGTAATTGGTGTTCATCGATTGACATGATGGGTTGTCCATTGATCCAAATCTGTCCTTCTGTATGGTCGATTAGCCGATTGACCATTTTCATCGTCGTTGTTTTCCCACAACCCGAGGGACCAATCAAACAGAAAATCTCTCCTTGTTCGACCGTAAAATTTAAATCACGGACCGCTTTTGTTCCATCTGGATATGTTTTTCCGACTGCTTTAAATTCAATCACACACGATCCCTCCACCATCTGTAGTAGTCAAGTCTATTCTTTATTATCTTTGTAAAATTCCCCTGAATTGCCTGTTCTGAAACCTGCTTTCACATGCCTTGACATACAAAAAAACCGGCAGAAAGTCTGTCCGGTCCGTCGTTTATTTTGATTTTCGTTCTAACAATTCAATCTCCGATTTAATCAATACTTGTTTCTCGAACTCAAAACCAAGAGTTTCGAAGTTTTTTGTATGTGAGAGATCTCCCACTACGGTATTGGTTAATACGGCTGTGACTTCAGCGACCCAGCCCTCTTTTGTCTTTACCATATCACCGACGATATAATCAAATAACTCTTCTTCTTCCATCTCAATCATCTCCTGACACGTTCAGATATTCTTAATCATATAAAAGAACTCATGAAAAAGCTAGTATTGCGTCAAGGTCCGTAACATCTGCCGTAAGATTTTTGCCGTCAGTCCCCAAATCAAATACTCTTCATGCTCATAAAAATGTTCAACGGTTTTATACGTTCGATCCAAGTAGGCATCACGATTGGCCAAGCGGTCTGTCGGAACTGTTTTCCCTGGACGAATGCGCCATTCCATCTCGCCTTGAATCGGCTCGGCTGCTACTAAATCCGATAAGGCAACAAAAAAGATATGATCAACTTCCATCGGAGACGGATGAATTTCCTCTGCCGTCAAGATACCCACATAGGGATAGATGATTGACCGATTTGGTGTCACGAGGGGTTCCAATGTGCCGATGACTTCAATATTGGTATCACTCAAGTTCAACTCTTCTTTTGTTTCACGAATGGCCGCCTGCTTCGGCTGCTCACCGGGATCAATCCGCCCACCTGGAAACGAAATTTCTCCTGGTTGCGACCGGAGCGTTTTCGCTCGTACTTGAAACAGGAGATAGACCTCTCCGTGACGTTCGAGGAGCGGAACTAATACGGCAGCAGCATTTTTAGGGAGTCGCTCTTCTGACGAGGCAAACGCTCGTTTCACATCATCCATCCGGAAGTCACTCATCGTGTTTCCTGCGCGACTTTCTGATACGCTTCTTCCAGATGGCGCATGCGTACGATCAAGTCCGCATTTTTAGCAATTCGATCGGCTAAAATCGATCCTGCTACGACTTTATAATAGGCATTAAGTGCCTGAATCTTCGTCATATACGCTTCATTTTGTCGCATGTATTCTCTGAAGTTGCTCATCAAGCGTTCCGTCGTAAATAGTTGTTCATTCACTGCCCTCATCCTTTCAGACGGTTACCCGCCAAGTCGATAGTTTAATGGTAGCGAGTTTTGGCTAAGAAGTAAAATAAGGGGGGCTATTCGTGAAGAAAAAAGTAGATGTACTGATCATTGGTGCTGGACCAACCGGTTTGACGTTAGCGCTCGCATTATCACGTTATGGTTTGACTTTTCGAATCATTGAACGTGCAAGTGGTCCATCCGTCGTCTCAAAAGCGATTGGAATTCAGGCTCGATCACTCGAATTATTCGCGCGCCTTGGCGTAGCCGATGCATTGATGGAGCATGCAATCAAAATCAATCAAGGTAATCTGTATGTCAATGGCGCTTGGCAAGCCAAACTTGACTTTACTGATTTAAATACACCGTTTCCGTTCGTCACCTTATTACCTCAAAGTGAGACCGAACGAATTCTTGAAACCCGGTTGCAGGAAGATGGGCATACCGTGGAACGTGAAACGGAACTGACTGGTTTTGCTCAGTTTCCGACGTTCGTCAGCGCCTCGATCCGTAGACATGATGTGACGGAGACCGTCGACGCTTCCTTTATCATCGGAGCAGATGGTGCCAATAGTTTTGTCCGACGTGAACTGGGACTTCCATTCAGCGGGAAATCCTTTAAAGAATCGTGGGCATTAGCCGATATCGAAGTGGATTGGCCGTTATCTTCTGAAGAAGTCCACATCTTCTTTTCCGATCATGGTGTCATCGAGTCCTTTCCACTGCAGTCCAACTTATTTCGAATTACAGGCAACTTGACGAACGGTACCGTTCCGACAGACCATGCTGCAATCGAAGATTTTTTACAAAATCGGGCGAAAGTTCCGTTTAAGTTAAAAAAAGTACATTGGTATTCCATGTTCCGGGTCCATAACCGAATCATCGAAAAATTTGGTCATCACCGGATTTATCTCATCGGGGATGCTGCCCACATTAATTCACCTGTCGGCGGTCAAGGAATGAATACCGGGATTGCCGACGCAATGAATCTAGCCTGGAAATTATGGTGTGTCCACCGGTTTAAAGCCAGTTTTCCATTGCTTGATTCGTATAGTATCGAGCGACGTGAGGCAGCCCGCGGAATTTTACGTTCCACGAATCTCGCCACTGAATTGTTGCAGATTAATGTGCCTTTTTTATTACCACTCCAAGAAAAAGTCATTCGCAACAGTTTAAAGATTACACCCCTACACCATTACGTCACCAATCGCATTGCCCAACTGAACAGTAATTATCAAGCTTCCCATTTATTTGTCACACAGGGACGTTTTCCGCTCCTGACTCCACGTCCGGGAGAACCGATGCCGTATAGTGAAGTCGTGAATCCACGCACAAAGAAAAATGAATTATTATTACGACGTGCAGACCGGAACTTCTTGTTGTTACTTTTTTTACCTCGTCAAGCAGACGAAGCCACACTCTCACCTTTTAAAGAATTGGCATATTCCTACCCCGATTTATTCGAGACCGTGCCAATCCATCAAGAGTTGAAGGATGATGGTGTCGTTGACCAAGGTGGCGAGCTCGCTCGGAAATTCGGGATTAAACAAGCTGGACTCTATCTTATTCGACCAGACGGGTACATCGCCTACCGTCAACAAGGATTAAAACTTCAGCCTTTTTCACGTTATCTTGAACGTTTACTTTATGCGCGTTAAGGACGTATGATAAAAGATGAGGTGATGTTATCCATGGATTTTAATACGATACGTATTATATTGATTGTTGTTCTTGTTTTATATTTTATCGTCATTGTGACACGACGAACTAAAGAATCAATGCGCTGGGTCGTACTTGGTGAAGCGTTTGGAGAAAAAGGAGAACAGTTGGCTCGTGATCATGATCGGTTAGATCAAGCAGGCCTTCGCGTCCGGATGGAACGTGGCGTTAAAACATCTTTTCTCTTCCGACGCTTCAGTAAAGAGTTGGACGACCGGGTAGCCCTTTATGTCCTAAAAGAAGATTTACCTCAGGCAGAAGAGATTCTACGCCATAATTGACAAAAAATCGGCATCCTCATTTGGTGGAGGAGCCGATTTTTTGCGTCTGCGTCAATTTTTTCCATTACGTTCACGTATCCGTTACTCTTCTTGATGCGGTCGTCCAAAAACGGCTTTTTCAAGATTTGAGATGCGACGTAACATATCATAATTAGAAGGGTTCGAAGGGACTGTCGGCACGTCTGGTTCCGTTCGCCGTTCTTCTCGTTTGATGCCAACGGAAGACGCCACTTTTGCTTCTTCTAGTTCCCGTTTTAACCGGTCGATTTCCCGTTCAAAGCCTTCGTAATCTTTGATGACTTGATCCAAATATCCGTCTACATCTTCGATGACATAACCCCGTAGACCTGTTTTGAATTCCTTTTTGTAAATATCATCTGCTGTCAATAACGGCTTGTACATATGCTTCACTCCCATTGTTCATTGTAGGTCTGCTCCTGTTCCATCATTGCCAAATCATCTTGTGTAATCAAGAACAACTGATAATCCGATCGTTCCATTTCTAGTTTAGCACGTTCCACCAGATACTTGGCAGATCCTCCATGTTCCTCGTCAAACACGGACAATAACCCTTGACTCTTTTGAATCATGAATTCCGTTTTATTTCGAAACTGAGATGGATTTTCGTATGGTTTTTGACTGATTGCGTCCACAAAGTCTGCTTGATTCAAAACCGCTAGATATTGTGCTTGTACCGGTTCTTTCCATTTTGCTTCTTGTTCAAGAAAAGGAAGCAAAATCCCTAACCGGATATCTGGATACTCCTGTTTGAGTTCTAAAATGACTTCACATGCCCACAACTCACATCCAGGAGCCGCACTCGTAATGAACCAAGTCGTCCCCATATCTTCAATCAATCGGATGAGACGTTCACGGTAGGCTGCTTTTAAAATCTTGATACCGGGATGCTTTTGGTCAAAGATCCCAAGTTCCGTTGGTTTATATCCTGTTACTGCTACGACCTTCATCGACGACACTTCCTTTGTAGACGTAAACTTCGATGATCTAGTTCGGCTAACAATCGTTCCCGACGCGAAGCTAACAACTGGTGGTGCGCTAACATGTTTTTGGCTCTTTCCGTATAATCATAAGCAACGGTTGGTTGTTTGGCAATGTGCTCGGCCCATTTCGCAAGTTCGATGAACCCTTCGTACGAATCACTCTTTTCAAAACAGAGTTTGGCTTTCTCATACTGCCGCAGTTTTTTGTATAACATCCCTTGGCGGAACCAGCCTTGCGCAGTCAACTCATCCGCCTGTCCAAAATGTTTGACCGACTGATCATGAATGCCTAGATCCGCTAACCAGACCCCAATATTTTCACGAATCTGAGACGTGGCTTCTTGGCGATGTGTCACAAGCCGATTACATTCATCATAAAGGCTGACCAACGTAAGACAGTCATGCAAATGATGCTCAAGAACCCCAGACATGATGTCCGGATTTTGATGTTCGACGTATTGAAAATAGTGCATCGGCGCCAAAAAACCGGGCAGATCATCTGTCCGTTCAAATCCAATCCGCTCTTCCATCCGTGTCAACCGGTACGAGTCATACATTCCTTTGAACAGACGACGACAGACATGGAGTAAATCGAGATGACCGACTTTCGGCAGACGTGGTACACGTTCACGGACAAACACATGGCGTGTCTTTATTTGCGGCCAGTCAAAACTTTTCCCATTGTAGGTGACGAATCGAACATCTTCCCCGATATCTCGCAAAAAATGGTGATACAAAGCCGCTTCATAGTGTGGATGCGGCAGAAAATATTGCCGCATCAGCAATTCGCCTTTTTCAAATCGTGCAAATCCAAGTAAAAAAATCGTGGTCCCCGTACCTTTTAGACCCGTTGTTTCCGTATCAAAAAAAATGATTTGTTCGAGTGGGACATCTAGCGCCAGTGGCGGATGCGGTAACTGTAATGATTCAAAAACCGCTTCAAATGACCGATGACCGTGCTGAGCCGTCAGGGGATACCGACGATCCAGTCGGACAATCCATTCCTCTTCGAATGTGAGGATGTCAGCTCCTTTTGCTAACCAGGCTGCTTGTTCAGCCGTCGTGGCTTGTTCCTGATCCGTGGATGAAGGACTTGTTTTCGGTTCTGTCTCGGTCGTCTTCAACATCCGTCTCAGTTTATTTTTCATAATTCTGTCTCCATTTCAGCAAGCATTCTGATTGTCCGCTCTTTTTCATCAGATACCCCAATCATACCAATGCAAGCCGGACAACCGTCAAGGCAAGGACATGTTTCAATCGAGTCCCGGGCAGCACGGAGCATGATAGTCCGTTGTTTGTAAATCGATGCTGCAAGCCCAACACCACCCGGATAACGGTCGTACAGATAAATCGTCGGCTTTTGTGTATGCGTGGCTTTGACTTGAGGAACAACAAACACATCACTCGCATCACACATCAAATACAAGGGAGCAACACGACGCAGACTGTTTGCGACCCCTTCTAATACTTGTTCGAGTTCTGTGCTCGATGTAGACGTTTCCGGTAAGGAAAACCAGACACCGGTCGTGTGAATTTCCCGTTCGGGCAGATGAATGGGACCTGATCCGATGTTTTCATGTGTCCCGAACTTGATCTTCTTGAACATCGTCGCCATTCCACGGACACTGACATCTCCGCGTGCGACACTAAAAACACCGTTCGTATAACATTCATCTTCATCCAGAACTGATAATTCGACTGAAAAATTAGCATCCGTATAATAATCAACATCTACGGCTCGGACAAAGGCTTTTTTTTCTTCGAAATCCAAGGCTTCGACTTGGTATTGATCTGCCCCGTGTAAATAGATCGCTTCATCGTGTAATAACGTCATCGCACTGAAGGTATCCATCTCGCCGATGACTCGATTCGGGACTTCTGTTTGATCAACGATGATGACATTTTCTTGATCGCTGGATCGAAGCGAAATACCATGTGCCGGGAACGCATCGTTCATCCAGTAATACCGTTCCCCCCGCTGATGCAATACACGTTCTTCGACGAGATACTCTAAGATATCTTCCGTCTCAAGTGTCCCGAACGTTTCGCCCTGACGAAACGGTAATTCAAACGCGGCACATTTGATATGATCGACGGCGATGATGAGATTATCCGGGTCGAGTCGAGCTGCTTCCGGTGATTGATTTAAAAACAATTCCGGTCGTTCGGCCACATATTGATCGAGCATTCCGGAAGAAGCGACTAAAATGATCAAGGCATCATCCTGACGCCGTCCGGCTCGTCCCGCCTGTTGCCATAATGAGGCAATCGTTCCCGGATAACCGTTCATGATACAGACTTGAAGTTGTCCGATGTCGACACCAAGCTCTAGTGCATTGGTCGACACGATGCCGGTAATTTCACCTTTACGCAACCGTCTTTCAATATCCCGCCGTTCAGTTGGTAAATAACCACCCCGGTAGCCTTCGATCGATTTGGGTCCAAGTTCGTGCCGGATCAGACTGCGAAGATACGTCAACAACACCTCGACACGGACACGTGACCGGGCAAAAACAATCGTCTGGAACTTCTTTTTGATGAAGCGTGAGGCCAGTTGTTTGGTTTCTAGTGTCGCTGAACGACGAATTCCAAGTTGCGCATTAACGATTGGCGGCTGATAGACGATAAAATGTTTTCGACCGGTTGGTGCTCCATTATCATCAATCAACTGAACCTTTTTTTCCGTCAAACGTTCTGCTAGTTCTTGTGGATTCGCAATCGTCGCACTTGTCATGATGAAAATCGGGTCACTCCCATAATATCGGCAAATCCGTCGCAACCGTCGGATGACGTTTGCCACATGGCTGCCGAATACTCCGCGATACGTATGCAATTCGTCGATGACGATATGCGATAAATTTTCGAACAGTTCGATCCATTTCGTATGATGCGGTAAGATACCGGAATGTAACATATCTGGATTCGTAATGACGATATTACCGGCTTTACGGACTTTTGTTCGAATCGTCGGTGACGTATCACCATCATACGTAAAACAACGAATCGGTGCTTCCATCTCGTCGATGAGTTCTAACAGTTCACTGTTTTGATCTTGTGCCAACGCTTTTGTCGGATAAAGGTACAAGGCCCGTGCATTCGGGTGGGCTAAGAGATGAGATAAAATCGGCAAATTAAAGCAGTAGGTTTTCCCAGATGCTGTCGGTGTAACGATAACGGTCGATGCACCACCTTGGACGGTTCGAAAGGCTAGCTCCTGATGCCGATACAACGAAGTGATGCCGCGTTTTTCCAGGGCTTGTCGTAACCGTTCCGGCATCTCTTTGGGAAACGGTGCGTACTTCCCAACTGTCGCTTCCATCGTTTTCATATAGGTAACACGCTCCATGAAGGAACGATCAGCTTTGAGTTCTTCTAAATAGGTGACAAGTGATTGTCTAGCTTCCATTGCCCCACTTCCTTCCTCTGTTCCATTATACAAAAAAAACAGGCAAGACCGAAGAAACACATCCGTTTCCTCGGTCTTGTCTATCTTAAGCGGTCCTCGGACCCATTATTGATTGGATTCTGAATCAGCCGGTGTGTCATTACCCCGACCTTGATTCCCGTTTGATTGACGTCCATTATTCGACTGGGTAGAAGCTCCATCGTCGGTCGTTGGTTCATCCGTCGTTGGTTCGTCCGTCGTCGGTTCATTCGTCGTCGGTTCATCCGTCGTCGGTTCGTCCGTCGTCGGTTCGTCCGTCTCGACTTCGGCAACCGTCACCGTGGTCGAAACAGGACCGGACTGCTCACCGGATGCTTTAGCGACGACCGTAAACGTCGTCCGTCCCGGATCCAGTCCGCTGATGCCGATTCGGTTCGTTGAACTTGTCCCGAGAACCGATTGTTTCCCGTCTGGATCTGTCATCGACACTTCAAATGATACACTATCGTAGCCGTTTGTCCGCAGTGCTGAATCGTTGTAACTCCACGTCAGTTCACCAGACTCCGAGTCTTCATTGTAAGATGCTTGTAAGCCAGTCGGAGCTGGTACGGCCTTTTTTTCAACAACCGGTTCTTTTGTTCCTTTGACATAAAGTTCGTCACCGATACTGAGAACAGAACTTGGTTGTTCAAAAGGTGCTGGTGTCCGGTCACGTGTTTTCGTGACAAAATCTTTCCAGAGGTTTTGAGCCATCGTACTATTCGTTGGTCCACTTAAACCTAACTCATTGTTATTACCTGATTTCGTCGTTCCCGTCCAAACACTGATTGAGACATCGGACGTATAGCCGGCGAACCAGACATCTTTGTAAGCATTCGTCGTTCCGGTCTTACCTGCTGCATCAAAGGCAAGAGCGGCACTCGGGAACGTCCCACCTGGCTTCAAGACGTCTCGCAACATATCCGTCAACATGTAGGCCGTATAATCTTCCATTGCTTTTTTCGGTTTGACAGGTGATTTGATTTTTGAGCCGTCACTGTATTCAATCGTCTTGATGATGTGTGGTTTGATATAATCGCCACCGTTACCGAGTGTGGCGTAAGCAGATGCCATTTGTGTCGTGTTGAAGCCGTGTTTCATTCCCCCAATCGCATAAGCGGGTGAAATCGACTCGTCGTCTTTTAAGTTCAATCCGGATTTGGCAGCAAAACTCTCCACCGCATCTCCTCCGATTTGTTGGAACGTTTGAATGGCCGGCGTATTGGCAGAAATCTTAAGCCAGTTCCGAATCGTATTTGTCCCTCGGTATCCATCGTAATAGTTTCCGATATTTTTTCCATTCACTTTTGTTTCTTGGTCCGTCAACATTTTAGCCGTTGACCATTTTTCATTTTCAATGGCCGGTCCGTAAGCGAAAAACGGTTTTGATGAAGAACCCGGTTGGTGCGGTTCTTTTGCAAAATTTCGGCGCGACGTACCTGTCCCTGGATTTTTCCCATCAACGATTCCGAGAATTTCACCCGTTTGCGTGTTGACGGCGGTCGCTGCGGCTTCCGCATAATCCGGTAACTGAACGACTTGGTCTTTTTTGATTGCTTCGTTCATATAATCATGCATCGGTTTGTCGATTGATGTATAAATCTTTAATCCTTGACCGTAGATATCTTTTCCTTCTAGACCAAAGACGTCTTCTAGCTCTTGTGAGACCATATCAAAAATCACGCTATCGTATGCAGCGTCGTCTTTTGACTTTGGAGCGGGATCAATCAATTTTGAAATCGGCTGATCGACACCTTGATCACGTTGATTCTGTGAAATGACGCCGGTCGTCAACATCGCATCAAGGACCTGTGTTTGACGCCCTTTTGTTAACTTCGGATCACCGTTGATCGGATCGTAAGCAGATGGACGTTGGGGCAGACCTGCAAGCATCGCACCTTCTGCATAGTTCAGTTTATCGACAGTCTTATTGAAGTACGCTTTTGATGCGGTTTGAATCCCATACGATTCTTGACCGTAATAGTTTTTGTTCAAGTACATTTCAAGAATCTGATCTTTCGTATAATCGCGTTCTAAACGAATTGCTAACCACTGTTCCTGGACTTTACGGGTGATTGTTTTATCAGAACTCAAGAACGACTGTTTGATGACCTGTTGCGTGATCGTCGAAGCACCTTCTGATCCGAAACCATCTGTGATGTTGGCAATGATCGCGCCTCCTAAGCGGCGGAAGTCGATCCCGTTATGTTGATAAAAACGCCGGTCCTCAATCGAGATGAATGCGTCTTTGACGACATCCGGTACTTCTTTGATCGAGACGTATTCACGGCTCGTCCCACCTTTTTTGATTTCTTCCTTATTGCTCGCATAAATTTTCAGCGGAAGCGCATCGCGTAATTTTGATTCGTCCAGCTCCGGTGCTGTGGCTATTGCGTAAACGGCAAAACCTCCACCAGCAAGCATCAAAATGATGAACAATCCTGTTGCCACTAACAGCAACTTTTTCCAAAGGGCACCCTTTCCGCCAGATCCACCCGTCTTTTTCTTTTTCGGACGTTTTGTCCGGTTCGTTTGTTTGACTGACGTCTTCGTTTCTTCACGACGTGCGACACGACTTCTTTCCATATGCTATCCTTCTCCTTCAATCTGTAAAGTTTCTCAAGTGAAATATAACTCGTCCACTGCTGGTAAATAATCAATTGCAGGAAACGCACCTGTCTCGAGTTTTTTTCCATGACATTCGATTTCTGCTAACGGAATCGACTTTCTGCCTGTTTCCAACTGCTCCCACCAGGGGAACAAATGCTCGACAGACAACACATATTGCACATTATACATACTGAATCGAATGATGACAAAACAAATTCCTCCATGTGCTACACACTGACGCATATGTTCAATTTGATGGGAATGAAAGTTTTTTAGTGGGAAGGACGTTTTGTGATTAGTTTCCTTCGCTTCAAAATCGATGTATCGTCCGCGGTACACCCCGTTATAATCCGTTGTCGACGGTTGTTTGAAATAGGCTTCTTTGACAACGGCAGCCGACCGTTTCGGGTAATCAACTTGAACGATTTGAAGAGGAGTCGGTTTCTTATGAATGATTGCCCGATTGTGGGTCAAATAAAACGTATTACTTTCATTAATGAGTTTTTCTAGCTTCATTCCACGATTCGAGAACGTCGAGCCTTTGGAACGGGCGTTTTGAATCGTCATGCCGTGCGACTCAAGTGGTTTTTGAAACTTTTTACCATTCGGGTAATTCAAAAGGATTCCCCTCCTAACGCGTTTATTGTACCATGATATGTGATTGTATCGTATCGGCCGAGAGGAGTAGTTAAAAACAAATGACAATAGAACCGTTACTTCAAGAGATTGAACGTATTTATCAGGCAGGACGCGATGGGACAGAATATGACTTCCAAAAAGAGGTGATTCCGTTCGTCGAACAAGCGGACCTTCTGATTGCAGAATGGCAACAAAACGCTCAGAACAGCCCTTACTTACGCCCTGCGATGGTCGAGAGTGCCGTCGATCAGCTAAAACAGTTGTCCGTCCAAGCGTTTCAACCGAAAACGAGCTTAAAGCGCTTTAATGAAACCATCAAATCTGTCCGTTATATCGATCAACTGATGCAATAATCAGAGGAACTCTGTTTTTCGTCACGTAACCCCGGACCTAAGATGGACACTTTGAATATGTAATCTGATAACAAGATGATCTGTTTTGTTCAACAGTTTGATTATAACTCGTCAAATTTCTACTATTAGTGTATGTTAGCAAATGAGCTGATTCCCCTCATGCTTTTTGCGTATTTAGAACGATTGTAAGTATGGTAAATTGACTAATTTTCATCAAACAAAGCATAATGATAAACAGCAAAGCGTTACACATCTCGCTCTGCTATGAAAGGATGTTGTTTATGTCATCAAAAAAAGTATGGTCAGTAGAAGGTTATGAAGAGCACGGTGTAGAGAACCATCGTGAAGCAGATATGACTGAATCGTTCACGAATGAGGCTGAAGCTCGTAAGGCTGCTAAAAAAATGGCTGATAAGTACGATAACCTCGACGTCTATGTCATTTATACTAGTACGGTAAACGGTAAAACAGAAGAACGATTCTTTAATTCTGATGGTTCTTATAGTGAAGAAGGATTTGAATGGTAACACCTTAGCCGTCTATATGACGGCTTTTTTTGTACAAAAAAAGATACTGCGAACACAGTATCTTTCCCGTCGTCTAGCTAGCAATGAATTCCAAAACCTTTTCGGAACACGCATCGCATAACTCATACATTTTTGAATACAAAACGTCTTACTGATCGAGTCGTTTGCTAAACAACTTCTTCAAAAGGTTCTTCATGTTCGAATTGTCGTCTTGGAGAATAGCTATATCGCTTGAACTACCTCCACCTTGCGCTTCACTTAGAGGTGGAGGATTCCTGAGTTATCCGACCTGACAGTCGAAACCTGATCAGGCTACCCCCGTCGTTCCGACGGTTGAAGAAGCTAAAATGCGTTCTGCTTCTTGTTTGAGATTCAGTCCTGCGTTCCCATCACGGTCGTGATGGATGCCGCAACTCGGGCATGTCCATTCACGCAATCCAAGATGTTTCACGTCTTTGTGTTGATGTCCGCAACTGGAGCACAGTTGACTGGAAGCAAAGGTCTTGCCGACCTTGACGACAGTCTTCCCGTACCATTCTGCCTTGTACTCCAGCATGCAAAAGAACTCCGACCAGCTGACGTCCGAGATGGCCTTGCTCAACTTGCGATTCTTCTGCATGTTCTTCACCTGCAAGGTCTCGATGCCGATGACGTCGTGGTTTTTGACGATCTCGGTCGATACCTTGTGCAGGAAGTCGGTACGCTTGTTGGCGATCTTCTCGTGGATACGGGCAACCTTCCGCTTCTGCTTCTGATAGTTCCTCGCCTCGGAAAGCTTGACTTTCTTGTTCAGAGCGATGCGTTGACGGCGGGAGAGCTTGCGCTGTTCGCGCACCAGTTTCTTCTCAAGCGAACGGAAGTAACGGTCGTTCTTGTATACCGTGCCGTCCGACAGGATGGCGAAGTTCTTGAGTCCGACGTCGACGCCGACGGATGAACCGGTCTTCGGCAGTTCGTTGATCTCCTGCTCGACGAGCAGGGAAACGAAGTATTTTCCTGAAGCGTTACGTCGGATCGTGGCGTTCAAGATACGGCCTGTGACCTGTTTCGAATGGGCGAAACGAACCCATTTCAGCTTCGGAAGTTTGAGCTTGTTGCATCCAATCGAGACTTCAGGAAGCTGGTTTTTGCCTTGGATGTTGGTCTTGTACGACTGGACGGGATGGCGCTTAGACTTGAAACGAGGGCGTTCGTTCTGCTTCTTGAAGAAGCGGTCAAACGCATCGGCAAGGTGTTTGACGCTGATCTGAACAGATGTACTATCGACTTCCTTCAACCAGTCGAACTGCCGCTTCAACAAAGGAATTTCTTTAGAACAAGAACCGTAGGACAGTCCTTTTCCAGTGGTCTTGTACATTTCATCCCACTTCGCCAAGAAGTGGTTGAAGACGAAACGCGAACATCCAATCGTCTTCGCGATCAGGATTTCCTGCTCTTTTGTGGGGTAGATTCTGAATTTGTAGGCCTTGTGCTTCAACACCATTTTTCACCTCCTTCAAAGGGAATATACCCGAAAGGCAGGCTGGCGATTCCTCTCCCACTTTCACTTCGTTTAGAAGTGGGAGTATTCTCGCCTAATTTTGATAAAATCCGCTGATTCAAATAAATGAGAATAGTGTTTAGTCGTGCAGGAAGGGGAAACTGTATGACGAATATTAAAAAGAACCCCACTACCGGTAAATGGAAAGCTAGGATCAGTCTTGGATTCGATGAACAAGACGAACGGATATGAAACGTGAACCGGAGTATTGGATGGCCAACTTTCTCAATGAACGTGAGGACAGGTCCATCGAACGGCAAAAGTCTCACAGCTGACGGTAGAAAATCTGATTGCGATCTATTACGAACGTCATGCTCCTCAATTGGTGAAAGCGATGTTTTACAACCGCAGAAAGGTATCGTCCCTGTTAGAAATCGTGCTGGGAAAAACCATCAGATCTGGTCGACAAGAGTGCGAATTCTTCATCGGGACGCATGAGTAGGAGTTGCGTGTCCTCCCCATCATCTTGATCCTGTATACCGGGCTGCGCATCGTGAAGTCATCACCATATGTTGGTCTGGCATCGAATTTGAGCAACAGACCATACTCGTGAAGCGCTCCATCGCAGATCATAACCGGCTCAGCCATCTATAACGAGAAAGCCCCTAAAAACGACCGCTCTCGCCTCATCGTGTTGAATGAGAACGCCATAGACTACTTGAGAAGTATGAAGCGGACCTAGTCTGCTCATCAACTCAGTCAGGGCTACCGGAGTGACCGTGATTATGTTTGTCTGAACACGCTTGGTGTTACACTCAGCACAAGCATCGTCCACCGGGCGTTCAACTGGTTGTCGGAGCTCGCCGGAGTACCACGCATCCGGATTCACGATCTTCGTCATACGCATCTACCCTGTTGCTCGAACTAGGCGTGTATCCAAAAGTCGTTCAGGAAAGATTGGATTCATGCAAGTTATGCAATAACCATGGATTTATATAGCCATGTCAGTGTAAAGTTGCATCAAGAGGCCGCGAACGTGCTCGTTTTCAAAAAAAGTGTGCAATAATTGTGCAATCGGAGGAGATTCGCTTGAATAAGAGAGAAACAAAACACGTGAAAAACGTTGATGTCAAAGGGTTTCCAAGGTCTACAAACTCAGTCCCTAAAAAATATGTCATGTTCGTTGATGAGACGGGGACACCTAAAGGTAATACACAATTTAACTTGACTGGAGTCTTAATGGAATATAAATACGCCATCGATTCTGACGAAACCGGTGAACCAAGTCCATTACGTAAACGTTTGATGGAATTCAAATCGTCTGTTTTCGAAGATCCGCATATTCCGCTTCATCTGAAAGAAATTTTAAAGGCGGAACACCCGTATGGCAAGGAAGACGGCATTACGATTGATATGTTACGTCATTTTTGGGTCGCTTTACCAGATTTCCTCGTTGACATCGATTGTACGATCGTCAGCGTTGAAGTCGATAAACAAAAACTGCAGGAATTCTATTCTACACCAAAAGATCCGTATGTCGTCGCATTTGCTCATTTGATGAAATCGTTTTATGCGTTTCTCGAGGAGACGGAAGCGACGAGCGCCCGTGTCGTACTCGAAAGTCGGGATGACTATCAGAATTTGTTGATCCAAAAAGCATTTTTTGATATCTTCAACTCCGGAACTGTTCATTTGGACGTGGAGAAAAGTCGTCAAAAAATCAAAGGGTTCATTTTTGCTGAAAAAGATAGCGACCTCTACCAATCTGGTCTTGAGATTGCCGATCTCGTCTGCCTCCCCCTCTCCCGCGTCCGACGTGGGGTCATTGAGGTGAAACCCCGGTTTGTCCATTATGGGGACGAAAACCGAATTTTCAAAGCCATCAAAAATAAGATTTACATCCGACGTGACAGTCCCGATCAAGATTTCCGAAACTGGGGCTTCAAAAAAGTTCCGATTACGAAAAAACGCCGCGAGTGGTCCGACACACCGTGGAACGGATGATTGGCACAAAAAAGCGTCCCGCAATTTTACTGCGGGACGCTTTTTGTTATTCGCTCTCCATTTCATATTGGTGGAAGCAATCCTTTTGTCCGTTTTTTTCCTTCCCGACACATACCAAGTAAAGGACATTCTAGACAATTCGGCCGTTGCGCCTTACAGTGGTATCGCCCAAAAAAGATGAACTGATGATGCAACTTCGACCACCGTTCCCGCTTAAACCGTTTCATTAACGTTTGTTCAACTTGTGTGACATTGTCTTTCCAGCGGCAGATTCCGAGACGTTTCGAGACCCGTTCGACATGGGTGTCGACAGCGAATGCCGGCACATCAAACGCAACGGACAAAACGACGTTCGCCGTTTTTCGTCCGACACCTGGTAAAGCTTCGAGCCCTGCTCGCTCAGTCGGTACTTCCCCATCATGAAGAACAAGCAATTGCTCCGCTAATGCTTTGATGTTTTTAGCTTTATTGCGGTATAACCCCAATCGTTTGATTTTCTCTTCAATCTCTTCGACCGGTGCCGCGGCCAAACGATCCGGTGTCGGATAGGCGGCAAATAGACCAGGTGTCACCTTGTTGACCAGCACGTCTGTTGCTTGCGCACTGAGAGCCACGGCAATGACGAGTTCAAACGGATTTTGATGAATCAATTCACAAAACGCATCTGGAAACATCTCTTCAAGGGTCGATTCAATCCGTTCAATATCTGCTTTGCGTAACATCCCTATCACCCCCCTCTCGTTGCCAGATCTTCGAGCGTCTTAATCCCTTCACGTTCCCACGTCCGTAAGATTTGGTTGATGTAGGTCATCTTCCGGACGTTATGGTAGACGGCTTCGCGTAAGGCGGCCAAGACGAGCTCTTCGGCGATGTTTTCGATCGTCAGCCACTGGATGATCTGTTCCATCTGAAATGGTGACATCATCCCCAGTTCCCGTTCAAAATGTTGGAAGACAGAGGGATTGATCGTATCGAAGTTCGGTGCTTCCTGTTCGGGTGGTGCCATTAATTTTTCGTAGAGTGGCACCAGGGAATAACGTTCCGAACCGGCGACGTTCTCCATGGCGAGTAATCCTTTTTGAAGCAATCCAAGTGTCGTCTCGATTGTTTCCGTTTCAGAAAGTCCCAGTCGGTTGCTGAGCTCCTCTGGTGAAGGCATCTCCATCCCTTCTGCGCGACAAGCAAACAGTTGTCCAATCAACGTAAACTCGACAAAACTGATGCCAAGACGTTTGGCTTCCGTAAACAATCGTTTGGGGAGCACAACCGTTCCTTCCTCAAAAAGTTGAATTAAATTATGATCCATGACACTTCCTCGATTCTGTAAGATAAGCAAGAAATCGACCCGTCCGAGGGATGGGTCGATTTCGGTCGATATTACGGATACAATCGGTTCAACAGACGTGGGAACGGAATCGTCTCACGGACGTGTTCGACACCTGTAATCCAGGCGACTGTTCGCTCGAGTCCAAGACCAAAACCACTGTGTGGGACTGATCCATATTGACGGGTTTCCAAATACCACTTGTAGGCACCGGTTTCATCCAGATCATGTTCTTTCATGCCGGCACGTAACTTTTCATAATCTTCTTCCCGTTGCGATCCGCCAACGATTTCTCCATATCCTTCTGGAGCAATCAAATCGTCACATAACACGAATCCTGGGTTTTCCGGGTCTTCTTTCATGTAGAACGGTTTGATGTC
The DNA here is from genome assembly GCF_001870785.1 of Exiguobacterium sp. KRL4. Taxonomy (GTDB): domain Bacteria; phylum Bacillota; class Bacilli; order Exiguobacteriales; family Exiguobacteriaceae; genus Exiguobacterium_A. Next base: position 294,786 of record NZ_MOLV01000004.1, on the reverse strand, counting down.
TTTTGGCCAATGTGTGATGAAGACGGGACGCGCAAACGTGTTCGCGATTGCCGTCTCATGTGGCGCACCAAAATCATCTCCGAATTCAATATCATCAAATCCTTGTTCCTTCAACATCTCGATTGCTTCCGTGTATTTGACGCGCGGGAATGGTGCTTGAATACTCTCGAGCACTGTCAAATCGCGACCCAATAAATCGAGTTCGGCACGGCAGTTGTTCAGTGCCGATTGTACAAGATGCGTCACGTAGTTTTCTTGCACTTCTAAGTTCATCTCGTGATCATAAAATGCCATCTCCGGCTCCATCATCCAAAACTCGATCAAGTGACGGCGTGTTTTCGATTTTTCAGCCCGGAATGTCGGACCAAACGAAAAGACTTTTCCAAGTGCCATCGCTGCCGCTTCCATATAAAGTTGTCCGGATTGCGACAAGTAAGCATCTTCATCAAAATATTTCGTATGGAACAATTCAGTCGTCCCTTCCGGTGCGCTTCCCGTCAGGATTGGCGGATCGACCTTGATGAAGCCTTCTTGGTTAAAGAATTCATACGTCGCACGAATGAGTTCGTTCCGGACCACCATTACGGCATGTTGACGTTTTGATCGTAACCACAGATGGCGGTTATCCATCAGGAAGTCGGTTCCATGGGCTTTTGGAGTAATTGGATAATCGACCGCTTCATGAATCACTTCAATCGCTGTGATCTCCATTTCGTGTCCGATCGCTGTCCGTCCGCCGTCCGATTTGATGACGCCCGTCACCCACATCGATGTTTCTTGCGTCAATCCTTTAGCCGTTTTAAACAACTCTTCCCCGACTGTTTCTTTGACGACGACACCTTGCATGAAGCCGGAACCATCACGTAATTGAAGAAACGCAATCTTTCCACTAGATCGTTTATTGGCCAACCAACATCCGATCGTGATTTCTTCGCCTACGTGTTTTTCTACATCACGAATCATTGCTTTCAAAAGTCAACATCCTCTCTCTATTAAACGGCGGTATGCGCCGTGATAAATCCTTCGATTCGGTCCAGTGCCTCAAGGACACGTTTTGGATCCGTTGCGTACGATAAACGGACGTACTCCGGTGCGCCAAAGCCAGACCCTGGAATCAAGGCGACTTTTGCTTCTGATAAGACGGCCGTACACCAGTCATCGACGTTTGAGAACCCACACATCTCTGCTGCCCGTAACGCATGGGGGAACAGATAAAAGGCACCTTCTGGTTTCAGGCACGTTAAGCCCGGAATCTGAATCAACCGGTCATAAATTTGTTCTAAACGTTCTTCAAATACGACCCGCATCGCTTCAACCGGTGCATCGCCTTCTGCATAAGCGGCAACAGATGCTGCTTGCGCAATCGATGTCGGGTTAGACGTCGAATGGCTCGCAAGGTTCGTCATCGCAGCGATGATTTCTTTTGGCCCGATCGCATAACCAATCCGCCAGCCTGTCATCGCATGCGATTTTGAGACGCCATTGATGATGACGGTCCGTTCTCGCATATCCGGTAACGTCGCAATCGATAAATGCGTCACGCCATTGTATAATAACTTTTCATAAATCTCGTCACTGATGACAAGAAGATTATGGCGTGTCGCTACATCTGCGACCATTTCAAGTTCTTCCTTCGTGTAGACCATCCCTGTCGGATTTGAAGGTGAGTTTAAGACAAGTGCTTTTGTTTTCGGCGTGATGTGCTGTTCGAGCAGGTCACGTGTCACTTTGAATCGTGATTGTTCCGTCGTTTCTAAGATAACAGGAACGCCGTCACTTAACTTGATTTGTTCCGGGTAGCTGACCCAATATGGCGCAGGGACGATGACTTCATCGCCCGGATCTAAAATCGCTTGAAACAGTGTCGACAAGGCATGTTTTGCGCCTGAAGCGACCATGACTTCCGACCGTTCATACGAAAGCCATAAATCGCGACGCGTTTTTTCGATGATGGCGTCTTTTAAGGCCACCGTCCCACCAGATGGCGTGTATTTCGTATCGCCTGCTTCTGCCGCCGCAAATGCAGCTTGGATAATAAATTCTGGAGTGTTGAAGTCCGGCTCGCCCGCACCGAGTCCGATGATATCCTGTCCTTCTTCACGTAATGCTTTTGCCTTTGCAGTAATCGCTAGTGTCGTTGACGGTGCCAACTGTTGTACACGTTTAGATAACATCTTGCACACTCCTTTTTTTAATTGATCCGTAGACGTTTGATAAACGTTCCTTCTTGATAGGTGTAATACGAATAATCATAGCCGACTTTTGTTTTCGAGACGATCTCAATCAACGCCCGATCTTCAAAACCATACTTGGCGGAAACGATTTCGGCTGGATTACCGGCTTGTCGAATGACTTCGGCAATCTCCATCCCGTCTGAGACCCGTCTCGTCTCGATGCGACCTGCCTTCGGCACAAACGCCCGGACAGCTTGTCCCTCTTGTTGAATCGTAAACACACTATACTGGGTTTTGCCATTAAAGACATGGTCAAACCGAATCTGTTCCGGTGCCAACTCTTTTTCCAGACGTGCTTCTGCCTGAAGCACCACTTTTTGTTCGCGTCCTTTAGCTTCCGCGACGGTGAATTGATAAACTCCCGTACCGATGAGCGTAATCAGAAGGATGAAGCAGACAAGACCGATGACGACCTTCCAGTTCATGTGCGGTAGATGGTAAAGACCATCTGCTCCTTATCTTTTTCGTCCAGTGCCAGACCAAACATCAAATCCTCTGTTTTCAACGTGCGATTCAATAAGTCTACAATCTTGTACGTATCGTCATGCCGATTGACCTTGACGGTTGCGAGCGTCTCGATTTTCGAATCCATCTTATATCCTCCCTCATTTTTCTACATCTATTATAATGCGATAATGCTTATTTTAACAGACTCAATCCATATCATTTAAGAACAATTCCAGTTCTGCCGTCAGTTCGTCGAGTGGTTTTGCCAGAACCGGCACATGCGGTAGACTCGAAACAAACCGTTTTCCGTAACGTGTCGTCTCAATTCGCCGGTCAAAGACAAAGACGACGCCACGGTCATTTGTCGTGCGGATCAACCGACCAAATCCTTGTTTAAAGCGAATGATCGCTTGCGGTAAACTGTATTCGAAGAACGAGGATTTCCCTTGCTGTTCAATTTGTTCCGAGCGGGCTTGGACAATCGGTTGATCGGGTGGTGCAAAAGGCAAGCGGACAATCACAAGACAACTTAAATCGTCCCCTGGCACATCGACCCCTTCCCAAAAACTGGCCGTCCCGAACAGGATACAGGCGTCAAGTTGTTTAAACTGTTTCATCAGACGTTGACGTGAACCTTGGGTTATCCCTTGAGAAAGTAACGTAAAGCGTTCAGGTAATGCCATCTTCGTTGCATCATGCGTTTGTCGCAACATCTCGTTTGAGGTGAACAAGACAAGCATCCGCCCTTCTGTCACTTCCGCAATCCGAATGATTGCATCCGCGATGACTTCGGAATAGGTCGCTTGTGGGACATCTTGTAATAACGGCAAATCCGTCGGGACCATCAACCGGACTTTTTCAGCATATCCAAACGGCGACGGGACGATGAACCGTCGTGTCTCGAGTTCTGATAATCCCAGACGCTTTTCGATGAATTGAAATTTGTTCGACACGGTTAAGGTTGCAGAAGTTAAAACACACGTTCGTTTCGAAAAGACATCCCGATGCAGGCGTCCAGAAATATCAATGGGTTGTGTGTAAATCCGTGTCAGCTTCCGATTTTTAACGGTCGTTTCAATCCAGGAGACCGTCTCATCGTGTGGAGCGAGCATCGTTTCGAAAATGGCTTGTTCGGCCTCTTCGAGTTGACCGATGACCGTCTTTAGATCCGCGACGACCGATCGTTCCCGATAACTCATATGTTCGCGTTGATCATGGAACAATTTATGGATCGCCCGAATCGCCTGACGTAACCGTCTTAAGACCAGTTCGACCCGTTTTGCACTTTCTTGGACGGCACGCATCGAATGATCGAGTCGTTTAAAGCGGACCGTGACCCGTCCTTCCCGTCGTTCTTTACGTGAAGCAAGCTCCAGCCCGTAGGCCTGGATGATCGTCAACAGACCATCTGCCTCTTCGAGTAGTTCCGTTAATGTCTCATCAATCGTTTCACTATGCGCTTCAACCAATTCCGTCAAATCAAATTGATCGGACAGACTGATCAATTTTGTTAATAATTTTTTATCCGATGAAAAACCAAGCTGTCTGAAAATCCGATCAAACGAATGCCCATCAAATACTAATCCAAAATGATGACTGGCTACTTCTTCGATTTGATGCGCTTCATCTAAAATCAACGGACAGCCCTTCGGCAAGACACCTGCTTCATATTGGATGTCACTAAACAATAACGCATGGTTCGTGACGATGATTGTCGCCTGTTTTGCTCGACGAACCGCATGATGGAAGAAATCCCGGCTATACCAAGGGTCAAATCGTCCAAGTTGTGATTGACTATCGGACTGAATCAATTGTTTGATCGCAATATTGCCTTGGGCAGCTCCACCCGGTAAGCTGACTTCCTCCAAATCCCCCGTATCTGTCTGCGTCAACCAGACAAGCAAAATCGCTTTTGCGAGTGTAAAATTATACGGTTCTTCCGTCTCACTGAGGAAAAATTCGAATTTTCGTAAATCCATATAATTATTCCGACCCTTCAGCAGGGTGATGTCGACAGGTTCGTCGAACAGCTGGCGCAAGAGTGGTAAATCACGTGCAAACAATTGTTCCTGTAATTGAATCGTATGCGTGCTGACGATGATCGGGGTCTCGTGTTCAATCGCATAATGCGCTGCCGGCACAAGATATCCGAGCGACTTCCCTGTCCCTGTCCCTGCCTCGACCAACAAAGGTGTTTCTTGATCAAGCGATTGATAGACATGACGCATCATCTCGAGTTGACCCATTCGTGGTTCGTATCCTGGGAATAATTGAGGAAACACCGTTTCATTGAGTCGATCAACAAATGGGCTAAACGGTTCAAGATCCGTCCGTATCGTCAGTTCTTCCGAGTCGACCCGCTTTTTCAAAGCAATCTTTCGGAAACTGTCGAACCGCTCATCCGGCTCAAGACCCACCAGTCGAATCGCCTGATCGATTTCTTCTTCAATCGCACTAAACAATTTTCCGGCTAGGCGACGTAAATGGCGTAATGTATCAAGCGGTAAATTCCGCAGCTCACTAAGTAAATAGAGTAATAGCTCTGCCGTCGCTTCCGCGTCACTGCCTGCTCGATGTGCTTCGTGATGCGTCAAGTGTAAGGCGTCGGTCAGATGTGATAACGAATGACTCTCTGCTGTCGGCAATAAAATCCGCGCCAATTCAACGGTATCAATGACAGGACCTGTATACGGTAAATAACCTTCTTCTTCTAGCGCCTCGTTTAAGAACGTCAAATCAAACTGGACGTTATGTGCTACGAATATACCACCGTCTAACAATTGCAAAACACGTGGTGCAATCTGATCAAACGTTTCAGCATTCGCAACGTCTTTGTCCGTAATTCCCGTCAGCTGAGAAATAAACGGCGGAATCGGTTTTTGCGGACGGACAAATGCTGACAGACGTTCTGTAATCTGACCGTCTTCAATCACTGCCATACCGATTTCAATCATTTCATCGCCGGATTTAATCGAATGTCCGGTCGTTTCTAGATCCACTACAACAAACTTTTTTTCCACGGCTTCTCTCCACCTTTAACCATCCACATGTTCACCACATGGCATCTCAAGTTCCATCTTAACAAAAAAAGACCCAGCATGTATCCCGGGTCTCTCAAATTCATAAGATCGTATGTGCGATTTCTTGTGACAACATCTGTTTAATGCTGTTCTCTTGATCGAGTACCGCTACTTTAGGAACATGCTCAGCGATTTCTTCGTTCGTGAGTTGTGCATACGCCATGATGATGACTTCATCACCAATTTGGAAATGACGTGCCGCTGCTCCGTTTAAGCAGATGACACCTGAGCCACGTGCCCCTTTGATGGCATACGTCTCAATCCGGGCACCATTCTGATTATTCGTCACTTGAACTTTTTCGTTTTCAAGAATCCCGACAGCATCAAGTAAGTCTTCATCAATCGTAATCGACCCGACATAATGGAGATTTGCCTCCGTGACACGGGCTTTGTGTAATTTTGCGTGCATGAATGTTCGTAACATGGTCATGCTCCTCTCGTATATAATAAGTTATCGATCAAGCGGGCTGATTCGAATTGAACCGCAACCGCTAATAAAATCGTTTCTGTCGTTGCGTCAACCGGTCCAAGCGTCGGATAAGCGACGGCTTCGGCATAATCGATCGCCGCTCCTTCAAACTGAAGAAGTGTACGTGTTTTTTCGAGAACCGTTTCAAGCGGCTGACCTTGATCCAACGCCTGTTTCGCTTCGACCAATGCTTGTTGAATCCCCGGTGCCTGTTCCCGTTCTCTATCCGACAAATAGACATTCCGCGATGATTTCGCCAGTCCATCTGCTTCTCGAATGATCGGACACCGTTTGATTTCGACCGGGACAAAATAATCCGCGACGTATCCTTCAATCAAAGCGAGTTGTTGCGCATCTTTTAATCCAAAATAGGCACGCGTCGGACGGACGATGTTAAACAATTTACTGACGACGGTCAGGACACCATCAAAATGTCCCGGACGTGAAGCGCCACATAAGACGTCATCCCCAGAACGAACGGTCACTCGGGCCATATCGAGCGGATACATCACCTCGTTTGTCGGATAAAACAGGTAGTCCACTCCGGCTGACTGCGCCAGTTGCTGATCGCGTGTTTCGTCACGTGGGTACCGGTCTAAATCTTCATTCGGTCCAAATTGTGTTGGATTGATAAAAATACTTAAGACGACGATGTCATTTTCTGCACGGGCCTGCTCGAGTAACGAGGCATGCCCTTCATGCAGGAATCCCATCGTCGGAACAAATCCGATTGAGTGTTGTCCGCCTAAAGCTTCCTGCAATTGCGCGACGCTACGCATGATCTTCATTCTGTTGTTCCTCCGTATAAAGCACCGATCAATTCTTCATCCATCATAAACGAGTGCGCAAGTTCTGGAAACGTACCATTTTTGACTTCTTTGACATAACTAGCGATTGCTTCCGTTCCCGATGTATTCCAGTCGGCATACGCCTTGACGAATTTCGGCAGACGTCCAACTCCGTAAGTCAAAAGATCATGATAGACCAACACTTGTCCGGCGACATCAGCACCGGCACCAATCCCGATCACCGGAATCGTCAATAATTCTTGGACCCGTTTGGCTAACGGATGAGGGACACATTCTAAAACAAGCATCTTCGCTCCGGCTTGCTCAGCTGCTAAACTGTCGGCAATCAACTGTTCAGCTGCCTCAAGTGATTTCCCCTGGACCTTAAATCCTTCTAGAACCCCAACAGATTGTGGTGTCAGTCCTAAATGGGCGACACAAGGCATACCGGCATCTGTCAAACGACGAATCGTCGTTAAGATTTCGCCTGCTCCTTCAAGCTTCAAAGCGTCCGCGTTACTTTCTTGGAAGATACGCGCCGCTGCGTCAAGCGTCCGGTCGAACGAACCGTGGTAACTCGCAAACGGCATATCAACGACCATAAACGTGTTCGGTGCCCCCCGACGGACGGCACGGGCATGATGGACCATGTCATCAACGGTCACGGCAATCGTTGAATCATATCCAAGAATCACGTTCCCCAATGAATCGCCGACTAGCAGTAAATCAACTTGCCCAGCTTCCGCTAGTTTCGCCGAAGGATAATCATAGGCTGTCAGCATGACGAGCTTCTCTCCGGCTTGTTGTTTTTTTAATAAAGGTGTCATCGTATGCATGTGTGTTCTCTCCTTCGTAGTTTAGAGAGGACAAAAGGAAACGCCTTTCCTTCCTAAAATAAATCATAGGAAAGAAGGCGTGGATAAGTGCAATATCGTCCTTCTGTCCCTGTCCGAGTAGGATCAAGGCAGTAAAATAAAAAACTATCAATCAAAGCCTTTAACCGGTATGACTCCAAATGGCTATCATCCTTGCCCTCAGTATACATGATTCAAAAAGCAGACTGCAAACGTCCGAACTTACATTTCTGTCCAGTAAATCAATTCAGCAGAATGAAACGTTTTGATTCCTTCTTCCGTTTCGATTTGGAGTGTCCCGTCCGATTGGATGCCGCGTAGATAACCTGTTACCGTCAGCTGCCGCGTACGTAGTGTCACCACTTCATTTAGTCGATCGGCATATGCTTCCCACTCTGACACAAATGGCGCGAAGCCCTCTACTAACCAGTGTTGGTACATCAGTTCAAATTCATTTAAAAACAACGCGACGATTTTTGCGCGGGAAAATGATTTTCCCGTCGCGAGTTTTAATGACGTCGCCCGATTCGTCAACACGTCCGGAAAGTTTTCATGCCGAACGTTTATCCCAATCCCAATGATCACGGAATTGATACGATCTGCTTCCGTCTGCATTTCCGTTAAGATTCCGGCCACTTTTCGATCGGCAATCAATAAATCATTTGGCCATTTGATCGTGACCGGTACATCAAGCGTCCGTAATACTTTTGTTAACGCGATTCCCGCAAGCAATGTCAATTGACCCGCTTGATGCAGTGGTGCCTCCGGACGCAAAATCAAGCTCATCGCAATACCGGCACCGCGCGTCTCATGCCAGACTCGCCCGAGTTGACCACGGCCACTCGTTTGAAAATCGCAGACGATGACCGTTCCTTCGGCCGCTTCTTGTTGTGCTTGTTCATGAGCAATCTTCTGTGTCGTTTCCGTCTCTTCTAAATGAACAATTTGTTGTCCTAACTGTTTTGTTTGGAGATGCTGTTCAATGGCGAGTGCTGTCAGCCGGTCTCCTTGATCAATGAGATGATAACCTGTTTTTTTGTTTGATTCGATTGGATACCCTGCTTCTTTTAAAGAGACAATTTGTTTCCAAATAGCGGTACGTGAAATATTTAGCTGATCAGCCAACTCCTGACCGGATACCCAGTCGGTCTGCATCAAGGTTTGGAGGATCCGGTCCCGTGTTGTTTTTTCCAAGTCATCACTTCCCTTAATAAACTGTCACGTTGATTCTCAAGATGACGGTAGACCACTTGTTTTTCCAAGTGACGAAGCGCCTCTTTAATCTCTTTTTTGTGTAAGCCGAGTTCGATCATGTCGCGTCCATTGACGGTCAAGTCTTTTAACTCGCGAATCGGTAATGTTGTTCGTTTGTCATGATGACGACCCGTCATTTCATTTAAGTGTAACAATTCTTCATCTGACAAACGATAACGTTGCCAGTCCGATAACGTGTCCGCGTTAACGAGGACAGCTAATGTCTTAGCGCGCCCTTCTTGTTTCTTCGACCGTTTCCAGGCCCGCAACGCTTCCGGACGCAGACCTGCCACCAAAACGAGTGTCCAGACGTCATCTGTCGACACACCGTTGAATGGAAGTCTGATCAAATGTTCGATGATCGACCGGTCGAGATGAGGCAAATGGGCGTAGACTCCTGTCCGAAGCATCGCTTCTAGCGCTGCCGTCCGACCCGGTCCTAACAATAATTTTTCAAACTCATTGGCAATTCGCTCGACCGCAACCGCTTGAAGATGTTCTTTTTTGTCCTCGATCGCTTGTTCCGTCTGAGGATCAAGTGAAAACTCCAGCTGACTCATGAATCGAAACGCTCGAATCATGCGGAGCGCATCTTCATCAAACCGTTCTTCTGCTCGTCCGACCGTGCGAACGATTTTTGCTGCCAAGTCGTCTTGACCTCCAAACAAGTCCACAAGCCCTGTTGGTTTGAGTGCCATCGCATTGATTGTAAAATCGCGTCGGGTCAAATCTTCCTCTAAGCTGACCCCGAGTGTCACTTCGTCCGGTCGACGACGGTCACTGTACGTGCTTTCTGAACGAAATGTCGTCACTTCAAAAGGATCATGGTCTAAGACAACCGTGACGGTCCCATGATCGAGCCCTGTCGGAATGACGACAGGAAACAAAGGGATCACTTCGTGGGGGAATAAGGATGTCGCCAAATCATAGTCACCTGGTTGCCGTTTCAGTAACATATCGCGGACGGCTCCACCGACGATATACGCTTCCCCGCCCGCCTGTTCAATCGTCTGAATGATTTGATTCGCACGCTCAAGCATTTTCATATCGTGCACACACCCGTTCATAAAGGAGTTCATACGCCCGAACGACTTGATTGGAGTCAAACCGTCGCCGCGTATCCCGGATCCCTTCCTCTGCCAACTCTTCTCGTAGTAACGGGTCGTCTGCCAAACGACCAATCCGTTCGGCTGCCGCCTTGACATCATAGGTCGGAACAATAAATCCGGTTTTTCCGTCTTGAATCACTTCCGGTAATCCACCGGCACTCGAGACGACGCTTGGAACCCCCACCGCCATCGCCTCCAGAACAACAAGACCAAACGCTTCCTTTTCCGATAACAATAAATGGATGTCGCTGATCGCTAATAATTGGGCGACATGTTCCTGTTTCCCAGCAAAAATAATCTTGTCGTAGATCCCAAGTTCTTTTGCTCGTCGTCTCGTCTGCCCCATCTCTGGACCGTCGCCAACAAGCAGCAGGCGCATCGCCCGATCATTTGAGGCAATCGCAAAAGCGGCTAACGTGTCATCAATCCGCTTGACCGGACGGAAGTTCGAGATATGGATGACAACGGTTTCATCCGGTTCGATGCCATAATGCCGTTTCAAACGCTCATCTCGCATCGGATAATAGACACTTTCATCAATCGAGTTCGGAATCACATCGATTAAATAGTGCCCGTTTAACGTCATATTCGTCTCCAGGGCAAGACTTTCCGAGACAGCTGTGACAGCGTCTGAACTTTCAATCCCATAACGGATGGCTGGCTGCATCTCTAAGTCTTGACCGATGACCGTAATGTCTGTACCGTGTAAAGTCGTTACGACACCAACCCCTTTTTTCTTCGCCATGTTTCGGCCCAGTTCGGCACACACCGCATGGGGGACTGCGTAATGGGCATGAATGATGTCGAGATCAAACAGGTCGATCACTTCCGCCACTTTCGAAGCCAAAGTAATATCGTACGGTGGATACTTAAAGACCGAATATTGATTCACTTCGACGAGATGGACAGTGATGTTCGGTCGATACTCCGTCAGGCGGAAGGGAATGCTTGATGTAATGAAATGAACATCATGTCCCCGATCCGCTAATTTCATTCCGAGTTCCGTCGCGACGACGCCACTGCCGCCGACTGATGGGTAACAAAGAATCCCAATCGCTTTTTTCATATTCACTCACTCACTCTCCACTGATAATGTCCTCTACCCTGCTCATTGTAATCAAATTAGCGACTAAAAACTACATCGACCACTTTTCGAGTGATTTTCGTGAGAAAGACTAGTCTTTTTTGAATTCTGCCGTTACCCTAGAGAAAGAGTCATGTCAGAGAGGAGCAAACAGATGGCACCCCCATTCCAGTTTCCGATTCGAATTCAAAATATCATTTGGATTTTAATCGGATCATTTATTTTTGCCTTTGGTATTTATCATTTTAACGTTCAAAACGAGTTGGCTGAAGGAGGCTTTACCGGAATTACCTTGATTTTAAAAGGGTTGTTCGGATTTTCTCCTTCCATCACCAACCTGGTCTTGAACATTCCGCTTTTCTTCGTCAGCTATAAGCTGCTTGGTCGGACGACGTTCATCTATACGTTGATCGGCACCTTCAGCTTTTCGATTTGGTATGGCTTGATCGCGAAGTATTCACCGCTTGAGATTTTATTGAAGGATGACATGGTACTTGCTGCCTTATTCGCCGGCGTCTTCATCGGTGTTGGTCTCGGTATCATCTTCAACAACGGTGGCACGACCGGTGGCGTCGATATCATCGCCCGCCTGACGAAACGCTATTTTGGTTGGTCGATCGGAAGAACGTTTATGGTCTTCGACTTTTTTGTCATCATTGCCTCTTTAACGTATCTCGACTACAAACAGGCGATGTACACGTTACTCGCCGTTTACGTCGGGGCGCGTGTCATCGATTGGATGCAAGAAGGTACGTATGCCGGAAAAGCGGCGATGATCATCAGCGATCACCGGACAGAGATTGCAGACGGTATTCACGCAACGATGAACCGGGGAACGACCCGCCTAATCGCAAAAGGTGGTTACTCGGGACGGGACTTGGAAGTGCTCTACGTCGTCGTTGCCCGTAATGAAATCACGCGACTAAAAACACTCGTCAAGTCCGTCGATCAACACGCCTTCATCACCTTACATGACGTTTATGAGGTCACGGGAGAAGGATTTACGTTTGACGAAAATCGAATCCCAATCAAAGAAACGTGACACGTTGTTGTGTCCACAACAAAAAAACGAGGAATCCGAAAGGACTCCTCGTTTTTTTCTATTTAGTCATCACTAGACGGTGCAAAGACGAGCAATGCGAGTCGGACGAATTCAGCTACGGCAACGAGTGTCGCTGCAACATACGTCCAAGCAGCTGCGTTCAATACGCGACGTGAACCACGTTCTTCCTCTGCATCAATGATCCCGTGTTCCGTCAACTGGGCCATCGCCCGGTTTGAGGCATCAAACTCGACGGGTAACGTCACGAGTTGGAAGATGACCGCTCCAAGCATCAAGATGACACCGAGCATCGCAAAACCGGTGATACCGGCAAACAAACCAATCAGCAATAACGGAAACGATAGGTTCGATGTGATCGAAGCGACTGGTGCAATCCGGTGACGGACACGCATCATCCCGTAATCCGTTGCATCTTGAATGACATGACCGATTTCGTGTGCAGCAATCGAAACAGCTGACACCGTTGAACCGTAATAGACATCTTCCGAAAGACGAACGACTTTATTCGTCGGATCGTAATGATCGGACATCGTTCCGCCAATCGGCTCGAGCCGGACATCCGTAATTCCATTTTGTTTCATGATGAAATCAGCGACTTGCGCCCCTGTCACCCCACTATGAATCGGCACTTGTTGATATTTTTTGTACGTTTTTCTGACACGCATCTGAGCCCAAATCGGCACGATGATGATGATGGCCAAATAAATCAGATAGTTCGCCATATGGCATCTGCTCCTTCACAAAAAAGATTATATTCTTATTTTATGTTCAAGCGAACTTATTGTCAATCGAATCGCGTGCGACAAACCAATATCCCATCAAAAGACATAATCCAGTCAGCCAAAACGATCCGTACCCGATCCACTGGATGTGTTCAGCAAGTGCCGGATAACGCGGCCATTGTCCTAGTACATAATCGACGACATCGTTATGAAGGACCCAAATAGCGACTAGTACAAGCTCTTTTGTCCGAAACGCCATCACAGGGGCATATAAAACAGCTTGGAATGCCATTGCCCCGTGTGAAACCATCAGCATCAATGCCATTGCCGTTAAATAGGAATCACTCGTTCCCAGTTCGCGTAACATCAACGCGTTCATGATGACCGCCCAGACGCCATACTTGATGAGCGTCACGAAAGCGAGGGCTTCAAATAACCGCGAACGCCGATTGAAAATCCAAAGGAAAACGATGATTGTAAAAAAGAGCGAAGCTGTCGGGCTGTCGGGAATAAACGGATAGTAGTACCATTTCGACAGCGCCAGTTGCGGTTGATACCAATAATAACCATACAGGGTACCCGCGAGATTGATTAACGCGAGTGGCCACAAAACAGCTTTATGCTTCAAAATGTGTAAAAAGGGCATCTGACTTCACCTCGTGATAGACAAAAACCGGAGGAAAATTCCCCCGGCTGTCATTTTATTTATTGTTTTCTCCGCCTTCACCGTAAGAAGCGATGAATTTGGCGAGTTCTTTACGGTCTGCATCTGAACCTTTGTACTGTCCAGCAGGCATCGCTCCGACCCCTTTGTCTGCAATCTCATAAATTTCTTCTTCTGTCTTTTTCGTACCGACGAGGGCAGGAGCAGCTGCTCCACCTTCGAGGTTTTTCCCGTGACAGTTGACACATGATTGGTTCGAATAAATCTCAAACCCTTTTGCTGCTGTATCGATTTTAGGACCTTCGTTCATCGTCAACTCACCTTGTTTATGGATTGTATCCCAGTGCGTTGTTTGAACAGATTCCCAAGTCAAGAAAATAATTGAGACAATTCCAAGTAACATCATGCTGACTGCAACTGGACGTTTCGCTGGGCGACGCTCAATGCCTTGGTCTAACCATGGTGCTACGAGTAAGGCCGTAAAGGCAAGACCCGGAAGAATGACCGTTCCCATCAAGATGTATGGACCGGCAGCAAATTGGTATTTCAAGAGCTGATAGAGGAATAGGAAGTACCAGTCCGGAAGTGGAATGTACGACGTATTCGTCGGGTCAGCAATATTTTGAAGTGGTGCCGCTTCAACGATTGTCAGAGTCATGAAGCCAATCAAGAAGACCGCTCCAACCATCCATTCGCGAAGTAAGAAGTTTGGCCAGAACGCTTCCGTCCGACCTGGATACTCTGAATAGTCTTTTGACTTATTCGGCATCCGGTTGTTGATCGACACCCGTGAATCGGTGACGAATTTCATTCCTTTACCACGATGCATCGTGTTCTCCCCCTTTTAGTTGTCTAAAGTAATTGTCGGTTTAAAGTGGTCCAGAGATCCCTTGTTTGCGGATCATCATGAAGTGGGCCCCGAGCAAGACGAACAATGCTGCAGGAAGGAAGAAGACGTGAATCGCAAAGAATCGAGCAATTGTACTCGCTCCGACGATTTCTCCACCCGCAAGGAGTGTTTTCGCGATACCACCGATGACCGGAATACTCTCAGCAATCTGAATGGTAACTTTCGTCGCGAATAAGGCTTTCATGTCCCATGGCAACAGATATCCTGTCAGGCCAAGCGCTAAGACAACGAAGAACAACAGAACGCCGACGACCCAGTTCAATTCACGTGGTTTTTTGTAAGAACCTGTGAAGAAGACGCGTAATGTATGTAGGAACAACATTACGATAACGACAGATGCGCCCCAGTGGTGCATACCACGAACGATTTGACCATGGGCGACTTCATTTTGAAGATAATAAACAGACGCGTGTGCGTTGATGATATCTGGTACATAATACATCGTCAAAAACATTCCCGAAAGAATCTGAATGACAATCGTAAAGAATGTCAGCCCGCCAAAACAATAAACGAATGCTGAAAAGTTATGAGCCGGGTTAACGTGTTCTGGTACTTCATGATCGGCGATATCTCGCCACAGCGGAGTAATATCTACCCGCTCATCGATCCAATCATAGATTTTTTGCATCATCGCTTACGCACCTCTTTCGACTGGTTTACCTAGGTAGAGGAAACCATCTTTCTCTTGCATTTCATATCCGTCAAGCGGTTTCGTCGGAGGCGTTCCTGGAACGTTAACGCCATCTTTCGTATACCGGCCGAAATGACATGGGCAATAGAATTGTTCGGGGTGCGTTGGATCAGATCCAAAACTTACTTGGCAACCTAAGTGTTTACAAATCGGTGATAATGCTAAAATCTCACCTTTATCGTTTTTAAACACCCAAGCAGACAACGTTTCTTCAAACTCATACCACGCATCCTGTGTTTGTTTCTTAAAGTCGACCCGTTTTGGTTCTGTCGTGATGTCCGACAACTTCATTACTTTTACTTTATCGCCTGCTCCTGATTTTTTCAGGACTGGATCAACTGCGAAGTTGACCATCGGCATAACCATCGTCGCCGCCATAAAGCCGCCGACTCCAGTCAATGTATACGTCAAGAACTGACGACGTGTTACGTTAGACCCGTTTTGAGCCATCTCGATCCCCCCTCGTGATGTACGCTGTGCCCCAAGACCACAGTACTTCACACAAATTTCTCACATGGTAATAGTATCTTAATAAAATCATTGCGTCAACCGCTTCATAGCGCGGTCCAACGGTTTCCTAACTGCTCGAGGACTTGCCCGACAAAATTCCCGACCATCTGACCTTGTTGATCGCGACTCATCGTCTCAAGCGATAAACGCGGGACATAAATGATGTCCTCGACCGATGTCTCTTTCCACCGTAAATCGGCGGTAATGAACGTCACAAATCGAAATTGTTCAGAAGACGCTGCTTGCTCCCAACTGCTGAGCTGTTCAATGGATGGGTCACCGATATAGGTCATCGGTGGTACGAGCATCGCCCGACCGGACAATTGTCGTTCGACTTCCGTCGCCACCGTCATCGTCATATCTGCACATTCTGCAAAAGCATGCATCGCTTCGTCAAATCCGACAGGTATCAATGGGACAATCAACGTATCGATATACGCTTGTTCGTTTCTCGTCCTTTGAACATCGGATGGTTTGAAACGCAAGTCATTTCCCCCCTTTCCTGTTCACTTACAATTCGTCACATTTAATGTATCATATCCGCATTTATAACTGCCCGCCTAATGTGAACGTTTTATGAAATTACCTACGATTTTTCTTCATATTTTGTCCTTACTTTCACTTTCCGAAAAAAGCCCCCCTTCTGTTGAACAGGAGGGGGCACGACCATCATATTTCTACTTCTTGACTTACAACTGGCTGCGAATCAGACGCAACTCGTCCGAAAGAGATTGAAACCGATTTTTATCTCGCGCATCAAGTGCCTCATCAATCAATCGGACAAGACGTTCTTCTTCTTGGCGATTGACGGTCGCAGCAATAAAATTCATCGCCGCGTCTGCCAATTTGGGTTCAACGGCCACTTCTGGTCGGAATGGATTTTCTTCCAACAAGGACAGGTACTCATCATCCATCATCATGCCTTGGAAGTTTAATTCGATATAGACGTCTTCATCCGTCAACCGGATGTCGTGATACGCTTTTTCGGGATCCGTTGTTTTGACTTCACCTTTTTTAAACAGAAAAGGGTCGGCGTCAAATCCATATGTCGTGATGATCATCGCTTTTGGCGCAAACATGGCATTTTGAACGAAATGAACACGATCCAGCTTCGACTCATTGCGAAGCCAATAATCAATGATCCATTTCGATTCCCGACGTTTCAACGTATAATAGGTCAAGATGCGGCGCAAGAAACGCTGCTTTCTCTCTGTCATCTCAATCCTACTCCCTTCTCCAGTGAAGTCATCCATCCATTCGTTCGACATAATCGACTAAATCTGCGTCTTCCGGCGTCAGACTTGCCGCGCGTCGTAATAAGGAGTGCCCTTCTTCACGACGGCCTTCCTCGACTAATGCGTAGCCATATTCCTTTAAGAATAAAGCGTCATCCGCAAAAGCAGACTCGACTTGAGCATATTTTTCCATCGCTTGTGTATACTCTTCTAACGCATACAGGGAACGGGCACGATACCATGTCAGAATTGGTGCTGTGACATGTTCTTCGATCGCCGAAATCGTCTCGAGCGTCGCTTCGTGATCTTCATCCTCGGCCAGTAACGCCAGTAACCGTTCAGCGGCGAGCAAGGATTCTGGATTCAGGGCAAGTGCCTCGCGTAACGCTTTGACACTCCCTTCCCGGTCACCGAGTTTCAGCAGGAATAGTGCTTCCATCGTCCGTAATTCATCATTGTAGTCATCCCGTTCGATGCCTTGTTTGATGACATTCAAGGCTTCTTTCGTCAAACCAAGTTCCGACTGGCTTTCTGCATAGGGAACATACGCCGAGGTGTAATCTGGATCTTGGGCGATCAGCTGTTGGAACGTCTCGACTGCTTTTTGATGTTGACCGACTCGGTGGGCCGTCATCGCCAGACCAAATAACGTATGCAAGTCCGAGCGTTCCGCGACGGCACGTTCATAAAGCGGAATCGCCTCTTCGAATTCTCCAATCATCGCCAATGACTCTGCGTAGAGCGCATCAAGCGGCAATTCTTCACGTAGGACGGGATCTGCCGCAATCTCAGCGAATAAGGGAACGGCCTGATCAAACGCACCGAGTGTCATATATAATTCGGCTAACCCGTAGGCGAGCAATGGTTCGTCCGGCGCAAGCGTCCGGGCTTCCTTCAGTTTAGCAAGTGCCACTTCGTCTAACCCTTGCGATTGGTACAAATCAGCTAACAAGACCAATGTCCGTGGTCCGTTTTCGATGTCACTCGTATCCACTTGCTCTAACACGGTGATGGCTTCTTCCTCACGGTCGAGATCGATGTAACATTCAGCGAGCAACAAGGCAACGCCGGCATTTCCTGAATAGTCGACATACAGGGGCGCGAGTATGTCAACCGCACGATCGGATAGACCAAGCTCGATATAGAGATCGGCTACTGCCAGTCGGTCTTCATCCGTACCTGTTTTCTCGAGTTGTTCGAGCGCTGCTAGCGCTTCTGACGTGTGACCATGTTCTAGGCTTTCGACTATCTGTTTTAATAGGTCTTCGTTCAAGGCAAACACCTCACTTTCTTCTATTTCACTGTGCCTGTCGAACTTACAGGTTCGCCTGCTGTAGTGTCTTTAAATCATCATAGAACGTTGGGTAACTGACTTCAACTACTTCATTCCCGAGCACTTGAATTTCCGGCTGTAATGTCGAAGCAATCGTCAACATCATGGCCAAACGATGATCGCCGGCGCTGTCGACCGTCGCACCGATTAGAGGGGTCGGTCCATCAATGATCATCCCGTCTGCCGTCGCTTCGATTCGGGCTCCGAGTTTTTTTAAGGCCGACACGACGGTCTCGATCCGGTCCGTTTCCTTGACTCGTAATTCCGCGGCATCCCGGATGATCGTTTTCCCATCCGCTTGTGTCGCAAGTAAGGCAAGCAACGGAATTTCGTCGATCAATGACGGAATCTGTTCCCCTTCAATCGAAATGGCTTGTAGGGACGTTGTCCTCAGTGTCACGTCTGCCGTTTCTTCTCCCGTTGACTCTTGACGATTCGTGATCTCAACACTTGCCCCCATCTGGCGTAATACTTGTAAAAAACCGATCCGGGTCGGATTCATTAACACGTGTTCAGTCGTGATCGCACTGTCCTGTCCAAGGACAGCCGCTGTCCACCAGAACGCTGCCGATGACGGATCACCCGGAATGTCAAGCGTCGTCGCCTGCAGACGAATCGGTCCTTGCAAGCGAATCTGCCGACCTCGTTCCTGCTCTTGAATCGTCACCTCAGCACCAAACTTCGGCAACATCCGCTCCGTATGATCACGTGAGAGAACCGGTTCAATGACCGTCGTCTCACCCGTCGCAAACAAACCGGCGAGAAGTACCGCACTTTTCACTTGTGCACTAGCGACCGGTAAAGTGTACGTCGTACCAACCAGACGTCGACCCGCTATCATTAACGGGGCATATGTTCCGTCAATCTTTGCTCCAAGTGTCGTGAGCGGGACGGTGACGCGGTCCATCGGTCGTTTTTTCAGGGAGTCATCCCCCGTCAAGGTATAACTCTCCTGTCCACCAGCTAAGATACCGCTTAACAAACGAATCGTCGTTCCTGAATTTCCGCAATCAATCGTCGCGGCATTTAAATGATTCGTTCCAGTGATGTGAATCCCATCACTCGATCGCTCGACTTGAGCACCAAGCGCTTCGACCGCAGCAAGTGATGCTAGACAATCTGCTCCAAGCAGTGCATTGGAAATCACTGTCGTACCGTCAGCAATTCCTCCCATCAAAAAAGCGCGATGGGTCATCGATTTATCTCCGGGTACTCGTACTGTTCCTCTTAATCCCACTGTAAACACCTCACCGTTTGATCATATGCCTTACACAGACGTTCTTCATCAATCTCTTCTAATTTAAATTCACCTTGTCGTTGTACTACAAAACGAATCGACGCATTATTTTTTTTATCCCGTTTCATCAAATCCAAGTAGACCTGAAAAGCGTGCCGTTCTGGCAATGTCACATCTAGTCGTTTAATCAAGCTAACAATCCGCTTCGCTTGGTCCAGGTTTCCTTCTAAAAAAGAAACGAACACCAAGCCGATTCCGACTGCCTCACCATGTGATAAACCAGGACTGGCATATTCGACGGCGTGTCCAAACGTATGTCCATAATTTAAAAAAGCCCGGACACCACTTTCCTGTTCGTCCTGTTCGACGATCCGTTGTTTAACCGCAATCCCCGCTGCAATCGAGTCAGCTAACGGCAATTGTTTTATACCTGTCAAATCGAGTTCCAATAAATCGTGAGCAAACGTCGGACGTGCGAGTAGACCGTGTTTGAGCAATTCAAAAAAACCGCTTCTCCATTCGCGGTCAGATAAGGTGCGTAAAAAAGTTATATCATATAAAACGGCAGATGGTTGATAAAACGCTCCTACTAGGTTCTTACCCCAACGTAAGTTTAATCCAACCTTTCCGCCGACACTTGAATCATGGGCAAGCAACGTCGTCGGGATTTGAATGAACGGTACACCTCGCAAAAACGTCGCGGCGACAAAACCGGCTAAATCACCAATCATCCCTCCTCCGACAGCAAGCACCACCGTTTTCCGCGTCGCCCCTTGCTCAATGCCGTCTTCTAATACACTTTGATAGACGGCGAGTGACTTACTCGCTTCTCCCGGTTCTACTCGACTGATCAACCGGTTCTTGTTGAAACAGTGATCGAGTTGTGCACATACCGTCGCCAAATGGAACGCGGCGACCGTCTGGTCAGTGATGATCCAAAACTGATCCGCTTGTTGTGCTTCAGGTACTTCCATCAGCCGTTTCACCGCGTCCGGTTCAATGTAGACGGTATAAGGACGACTTGCCTGAATATGGAGTTGCGTCAAAAGAGACGCACCTCCTCCTTGTACGCAGCAACACTATCTTTCAGACGATCCAGTGTCGAGCTCCCGAACATCTCAAGAATCGACGCCGCCACTTCAAAGGCGACGACCGCCTCGATGACTACGGAAGCGGCTGGAACCGCACAGGCATCGCTTCGTTCAATCTGTGCGACGAATGGTTCTTTTGTTTCAATATCAACGGACTGTAACGGACGATACAAGGTCGGGATCGGTTTCATCGCCACTTGAACACGGATCGGCATTCCGGTCGACATGCCTCCTTCGATCCCACCAAGATGATTCGTTTTACGGTAGTAACCGGTCTCATCATGTAAGATTTCGTCTTGTACCGTACTTCCTTTTCGGCGAGCAAGATCAAATCCATCTCCAAACCCAACTGCCTTCATCGCATTGACACTGATGACCGCACGCGCAATCCGGCTATCTAACTTCGTTTCATTTTGTGTAAAGGAACCAATTCCGGGAACAAGACCCGTCACGACGGCTTCGATTTCCCCGCCTAGCGTATCCCCATCTTGTTTCGCTTGATCGATGGCCCGCATCATCTTTTCTGACGCCACTTCATCCGCACAACGCACAAGAGAGGCTTCGATCGTTTCGCGGTGTTCCATCGGATTCACACGAGCGGCATCTACACCACCGATTGAGCGGACGTGTGAGAAGACATCCACGCCGAGTTGAGCGAGCAATTGTTTCGCGATCGCACCCACGGCAACGCGGGCCGCTGTCTCTCGAGCAGACGACCGTTCCAGGACGTCACGCAAGTCCCGATGACCATACTTCAACCCCCCAACTAAATCGGCATGCCCCGGTCGTGGACGGGTCAGTGTACGAGGGCGTTCTAGTTCTTCTTCCAACGGTTCAGCCTGCATGACTTGCGTCCAGTGCGTATGATCCTTGTTTTCGATGAACAGGCTGATCGGTGCGCCTGTCGTATAGCCATGACGAATTCCACCGCGGACATCGACCGCATCTTGTTCGATCTGCATCCGTCGTCCGCGACCGTATCCACCTTGACGCCGTTTCATCTCCCGTTGTATTTGTTCGAAATCGATTGTTAAACCAGAAGGGACACCTTCAATGATGACAGATAAGCCTTTACCATGTGATTCTCCTGCAGTCATATAACGCATATGTTCCATCCCTTCGTCCTATTAAATTTTTTCGTAGAAGAAGCTTTGTTTCATTTTAAGACCAAATCGTTCCGGTTGAAAGATTTGTTCTGTTCCACCAACAAACAAAATCCCACCTGGCTTCAATGCTTGGACAAAGGAACGGTATACATGGGCTTTCGCTTCTTCCGTAAAATAAATCAAGACATTCCGGCAAATGATCAAATCAAAGCCATTGTCATAACGATCACCTAACAAGTTATGTTTACTAAAACGAACAAGTCGTTTGATCTCAGGAACAACTTCGAATTGTTGCTCTTGTTCGATGAAGTAGCGTTTTTTTCTGGCCTCTTCGACTTCGTTTAAGGCAGATGCCCCGTAACGTCCTTGTTTCGCTTTTTCTAGTACAAGATCGTCCAAGTCCGTCGCCTGGATCGTAAACTGTGCCGGATCCATCTTTTCATTTAAAATCATCGCTAGTGAATATGGTTCTTCACCTGTCGAACAGGCGGCACTCCACGTTCGAATCCGGCCGTGTGCGCGTGCTTGCAGGACAGGTAAGATATCTTGTTCTAACTGTTGCCAACGAATCGGATTCCGGAAAAATTCACTGACGTTGATGGTCATCCGATCCAAAAACTCTTCGTACAAGTTCGTATCTTTCTCCATCGCTTGCATGTAAGAAGCAAATGTACTATGTCCTTTTTTATCGCGTAATGCTGTTAATCGTCGTTTCATCTGTGCTTCTTTATATTGTCCTAAATCAATTCCCGATTTTTTTAAGAAACGTTGGATAAAAAGCTCATAGTCCTGCATAATCCACCTCACAAATCCTCTCTCTGTTTAGGACGACTTCACAGTAGACCCAATCTTATTTTCTATTTTAGCATAAAGCCATTTCCTTTCCAAAAAACAAAAAAAACGATTGAGCAACTGCTCAATCGTCTTGCCGGTATCATACGTTTAAAGGTTGTCCTTGAAACCAGAGGCTCAGTTCGCGCTCCGCACTTTCAACGCTATCTGAACCGTGAATGACGTTTTCACTCATCGTGTTTGCGAAATCACCCCGAATGGTTCCAGGTAACGCTTCCGTTGGTTTCGTTTTACCGATCATCATCCGTGAAACTGTCACAACATCCGCTCCTTCGACACGAAGGGCGACGACTGGACCAGATATCAAGAAAGTGACCAACTCTCCGAAAAATGGTTTTTCTGCATGTTCCGCATAATGCGCTTGTGCTAATTCTTCTGTTGCCTGCATCATTTTCATTTCACGAATCACAAATCCTTTACGTTCGATCCGAGCGATGATTTCCCCAATCAATCCCCGTTCGACGCCATCTGGTTTTACCATTAAAAACGTTTGCTCCATTACTAGTTCCCCCTATGAAATACGAATAAAAAAGCGCTTACATAGTAAGTTTACTGCGTAATTGGAATGGCGGCAAGAAATTTTTTACAATTTTCAGCCTTTTCGTTTCCCGACATAACGGGCAACCTCTTCAAGCGACCGTTTGGCTGAAGATTTCGGAAGGTGATTCAAACGTTGAATCGCGCGTCGAATATACAAGTCAACGGTTTGTTGCGTCCGTTCCAGCGCATCTGAATGTTGCAGCCTCTCCAGTAATGGAGCAACTTCTTGATGGGTTGGCATCGATCGGATTTTTTGTAGTTCTTGAAAAAACGCCGGATCTTCTGATGCATAAAAAACGGGTAACGTTTTGTGACCGTGCCGTAAATCTTCTGCAACCGGCTTTCCTAGTTCGGTCCGCTTGGCTGTAAAATCCAGTAAGTCATCTGCAATTTGAAAAGCTAGACCGATGTCTCGCCCGAATTGCCGCAACGCCTTTGTATCTTCCGCAGAACAGTTGGCTACAATCGCTCCAAGATGACAGCTTGCTTCGATCAGAATCGCCGTTTTCCGCTCAATTCGTTTGATGTATCGTTTGATTGATTGTTCCCAATCATACTGATCATAAATCTGTTCGATTTCGCCTTCACAGATTTCACGCATCGCATGGACCATTACTTGAACGAGTTCCGGTTTCCCGACTTCTCCAATCAATTTGACAGCCTCACCAAACAAAAAGTTTCCAGAATAAAGGGCTACTTCTTCATCAAAGTGTTGCATGACGGTTGGTTTGCCACGTCTAAGTTCTGCATCATCGATCACATCATCATGAACGAGCGATGCCATATGAATCAACTCTAGGCTTGCTGCGACTCGAACGAGTTCATCTCGATCCGCCTGCCCGAACTTCGAAGCCAATAAGACGAATGCTGGTCGAATCCGTTTCCCACCGGCTTGAAGTAATTGCTGGCCTGCCGCATCGATCGTCGGATCATCCGACGCAATATGACTGACTAAAAATTGATCGACTAGATTCACTTCTTTTGTTACATCTCGGTAAATTGAGTGCAGTGACATGTCACCACTTCTTTCCGAGGTGCATCGCAGCCGCCCCACCTGCAAATGCTTTGACTTCAACCTGCATGAAACCGGCCTGTTCAAACAATTGTTTTAGTTCAACGCGGTCCAAGAACACTTCTGTTGATTCCTGCAACCAGTTGTATTGATCATACGACTTCGCGAACAAACGACCGACTTGCGGCATGATTTTACCGAAATAAAGCGAATAGGCTTCTTTGAACAACGGTGCCGTTGGCTGACTTGTCTCCAGGCAAACAACGGTTCCACCTGGTTTTAACACCCGGTGCATCTCTTGAATGACTTGAAGATAATCAGGCACGTTCCGTAAACCAAACCCGATTGTCACGTAATCAAAGGAATGATCTCCAAAAGGAAGCTCCATCGCATTCCCATGTAACAATTCGACATTTTTCATACCTAACGCTTCTACTTTTTCGACGCCTACTTTTAACATATTCTCGGAGAAATCAAGTCCTTTGATGACGCCAGTCGGTCCTGCTGCTTTAGCGAGTTGGATTGTCCAATCCGCAGTTCCGCAACATAGATCAAGACACTTCGCACCTGGGAACACATTCATCCGACGCATCGTCTCTTTTCTCCATACTTTATGCAGGCGAAAACTGATGATCGAGTTCATTTGATCATAATTCGTTGAAATCGACTGAAATACTTCGTATACTTTTTTCTCTTTTTCTTGTGTCTGCACGCAGTTCACCCTTTCAAAGATATTACGCTACTGCCATCTGTTCTAAATGTGATAATAGTAGTTGTTGGGCACTAGGATTCAATACCTGTGCCCGCTGGCGAATCAATCGTTGTCCGTGTTCCGTTAACCAGTCTCTCCCGCTGATCGTCGCCAAACCTTGAACCAGTCCAAATTCTGCCGTCAACCAAAGCAAGACGTATTCTTCGGTCGAGACATAGTTTTCCTCATGAAGGGCACATTTCGCTTCATTAACACGCTGAACCGTCCGTCCGAGTGAAACCAGTGCAGTTTGAGGAAGGGATGCTAACTCCTCAAAAAAGTAGCTTGAGAACAGATCACCTGCTAAAACAAGCAATTGCCGTTCTTTGGAGCCTCTTTTTGTTTCCCCTACACGTTCATGTAACAACAAGGCGACTTGCGCATGGTGAACGCCTTTAACAAGCGCTTGCCAGACCAACGTCTCATTCTGGGCGACATCGATCAACCAACTGATCTGTTCACGATCGATGGAAGGGAAATCCACATGTTGAGCCAGTTGTGTTGTTTGTTTTGTAGTGAGTGCAGTGATCATTTCTTCCACGAGCAGCTCTTGATGATTCATGCTTTTACCCCCCGATCTCCAGTGCCATCTCGTTGATGGATGTTCTTCTTTTTTAATATACCATAATCAACCCGTTTTCTCGTCTCTCAATGTCCACAAAAAAAGCCGTTCGGGGAATTCCCCGAACGACTATGTAGCCGAATTACTTCACCGCATCTTTCAATGCTTTACCTGGTTTGAAAGCAGGTACTTTGCTTGCTGGAATTTCGATATCTTCTTTTGTACGTGGGTTGCGACCTTTACGAGCTGCGCGTTCACGGACTTCGAAGTTACCAAAGCCAATCAATTGGACTTTTTCTCCAGACTGAAGTGTCTCAGTAATCGATTCGAATGTTGATTCGACAACTTTCGTCACGTCTTTTTTAGTTAGACCTGATTTTTCGACGACTGCTTGAATGAGTTCAGTTTTGTTCATTACGTTCACCCCCTCCCAATCACTTCTTCGAGGCTAATCATACCTTATAAACGTTGATATTACAACATTTTCATAAGAATCCCCATCAATTTTCTGATTCTTCGATCGATTCTTCAGAAAACACAGGTTCGCCTTTTTCGTTAATGGTATAACTTTGAGAGTATGCAGGAACAAAAGGTTGCTCATCATAGAGTAAATGACGAATATCTTGGCCTACTTCCGGCTTTTTCTTCGCTGTTTCAAGCGCTTTTTCTAATTCAGGCAAATAGTTGATGAACAGTTGACCTTGCCCATCGACGTAAATCGATAGTTGCTCATCAGAATACGGGCTCGGCACTTTCGGTTCTTCTTTAATAAACAATTTTTTATAATCAAGTGTAAACTGATTTTTCCCAATTGATCCTTTAAATGGATATTTTTCGTTTTTCTTGCGGTACGTGTCAATCCGGACCTGCAGTTTTTGAAGTTCTTCGGCAACAAGCAAATCCATCAGTTTGACAGTCGGTTTTGTATCGACATCCACTAATAGATAAATGAACGTTCCGCCTCCTTCAAAACTGTTTGGTGGCGGATCACTCATATAGCGTGGAATGAGTCGACCGAGTTCGATCTGATATCGTTCCATCAAAGGGGTATTTGCCTCTCGTGTTTTGATCGGCAACACACCTGTATCTTTTTGGTACGCTTCCACCGCTTCTTGGACCATCCGGATTTGTTCCGGATACGGGACACGATTGGACGGTTTTTGGCTATCTGGAAACAAACAACCAGACAGTAACATCACCGGGATGAGCATCAAGACAATCGTTATTTTTTTCATGCGCTTGGTCCTGCCATAACGATAAAGACCATGATGATTGATGCGATGATAAAACATAGGACCGCGACCGTCGACATCAGAAACTGCCAAAAACCAGTCAACTTCGTCCGGCTGATCGTAACCAGTAAGACACTGATCGCAAATAGACCGATACCGGCAAATGAAATCCACATTTTTAATAAACCTGGACTCAAGGTTTCCACCCCACTCCGTTAATCTTTCATCGTAAACAGATGTTCAATCTCATTTTTTTGTGGACGACGCATCAATTTCTGTACTTCTTCTGCCGGAGTATGTCCGTCAAACAAGACATGATAAAGTGCCGTCGTAATCGGTAGCTCACACTGTTTCGTTTCTGCTAAGTCATAGGCTGCCTGTGTCGCACGGACACCTTCAACGACCATCCCCATGTTTTCAAGGACGGTTTCGAGTTTCTCCCCACGACCAATCGCATTTCCCGCCCGCCAGTTTCGACTATGGACGGAAGTACACGTGACAATCAAGTCACCCATTCCAGTCAGACCGGTGAACGTCATCGGATTGGCACCAAATAAGGTACCCAGTCGGGCGATTTCCACCATACCACGTGTAATCAACGCGGCTTTTGCATTATCACCGTATCCAAGACCGTCTGCCATTCCTGCTGCTAAGGCAATGATGTTTTTAAAGGCACCACCGAGTTCTGCTCCGATGATATCTGCATTCAAATACACACGGAAATTTTCATTCATGAACAATTCCTGCACACGCCCGGCTTCTTCCATATCTGTTGAAGCAACAGTTACAGTCGTCGGTTTTCGTAATGCCACTTCCTCCGCATGCGAAGGACCGGTCAACACACAGATTGCCGAACGTTTTGATGGATCAATTTCTTGTTCCATCAACTCGGACAACCGTAAATGGGTTTTCGGTTCAATTCCTTTTGAGGCATGGATCAGAACGACGGGATCCGTCAATAATTCGTTTAACTGACGCGATACAGAACGGATTGCAGAAGACGGTGTCACAACTAAAATATGTGAGACACCTGTCACTGCTTCTTGTAAAACCGTTGTGGCCCGAAGTGATTTTGGCAATGTCACACCCGGTAAGAACTGCGTATTTTCATGATTTTGATTAATGGCATCAACATTTTTTTGATCCCGGCCATACAGGACGACCTCATGACCGTTATCTGCTAAAACGAGCGAAAGAGCAGTTCCCCAACTCCCGGCTCCAATGACTGCGATTTTTTTCATCATGATTCACCTTGTCCTTATTGTTTTTGACGTGCCAGAATCCGAATCGGTGTTCCTGTAAAATCAAAGGCTTCGCGAATTCGGTTATCTAGATACCGTTTATACGAGAAGTGTAACAATTCAGGATCATTGACGAACAAGACGAACGTCGGCGGACGTGAAGCTACTTGCGTCACATAATTGATGCGAAGACGGACCCCTTTATCGGTTGGTGCTGGGTTCATCGCGACAGCATCGACGATGACATCGTTTAAGACGCTTGTCTGAATGCGCTGCGCATGACTTTTCGCTGCTTGTTTGATGACGGGAAGTAATGTTTGCAAACGACGTTTTGTTTTCGCTGAAACAAAAACGATCGGTGCATAATCAAGGAAACGAAACTCTTCGCGAATTTCCTCTTCCATTTTTTTCATTGTCTTGTCATCTTTTTCGACAGCATCCCATTTATTAACGACGATAACGATGGCACGACCCGCTTCATGGGCATAACCGGCCACTTTTTTATCCTGCTCGATGATGCCTTCTTCTCCATCTAAGACGACACAAACGACGTCTGCCCGCTCGATGGCTTTTTGCGCACGCATCACGCTAAATCGTTCTGTTGATTCATAGACTTTTCCGCGTTTACGCATACCTGCCGTATCAATGATGACGTATTCTTGCTCATCACGTGAGAACGGTGTATCAATCGCATCACGTGTCGTACCTGCGACACTTGAGACGATGACGCGCTCTTCACCGAGGATGGAATTCGTCATACTCGATTTCCCGACGTTCGGGCGTCCGACTAACGCGAACTTGATCGTATTTTCATCGTATTCGATTTCTTCTTTATCCGGTGCAAGCTCAAGTACACGATCGAGCATATCGCCGAGTCCTAGACCATGTGTTCCAGAAATCGGATATAAATCGCCGAATCCTAATGAGTAGAACTCATACATTAAATCCCGCATCTCAAAGTTATCGACTTTGTTGACCGCGATGACGACTGGTTTATTCGAACGGAATAACATGTTAGCGACTTCTTCATCAGCTGATGTAATCCCTTCGCGTCCATTCACCATAAAAATAATCACATCTGCTTCATCAATGGCGAGTTCCGCCTGATGACGCATCATTTGAAGTAGGGGCTCATCCCCGACTTCGATTCCACCTGTATCAATCAAATGAAAATGACGATTCAGCCATTCTCCAGTGCCGTATATACGGTCGCGGGTAACGCCTGGCTTGTCTTCTACGATCGAAACCCGATCTCCAATCACCCGGTTAAAAATCGTCGACTTTCCGATATTTGGGCGACCTACGATCGCCACTACTGGAATTGCCATCCCAACACCTTCTTTCTCTTCTCTCGCTTCATAGCCGTTCTATTGTATCAAATCAAGCGGTTTTATACCATATCAATCCGTAACATAAAAAAAGTGGACACAATTTGTGTCCACTTCCATTCACTTATTCTTTTGAATCCGACTCTTTGTCCGAAAGATCCGCTACCGAAAATCCTTCATTTTGATCCGTGTACTGCGAATAATCATCTTCTGATGACTCTTCTTGCTCCAAAACACGTGTCGAAAGAGAAATCTTATGTTCTGCTAAGTGCACTTCGAGAACCTTCGCCTCAATTTCTTGACCTTCTTCGAGTACTTCTGACGGCGAGCCGATATGCCGATTCGCGATTTGAGAAATGTGCAATAACCCTTCAACTTGTGGTGCTAATTCGACAAAAGCTCCGAATTGAACGATTCGCCGGACGCGTCCTTTGACGATATCACCAGCTTCGATCTTCCCTTCCATTTGTTGCCACGGACCGGGTTGTGTTTCTTTGATCGATAACTTGACTTTTTCTGTATCTCGATCGACACCTAATACTTTCACGTCGATCTTTTGCCCTTCTGTCACGATATCGGACGGACGTTCGACCCGGTGATGCGCCATTTCCGAAATATGGACCAGTCCATCGACACCGCCGATGTCAACGAAAGCACCAAAATCAGTTAAACGTTGGACTGTCCCTTCTAAGACTTGACCCACTTCGAGCTGTTCAAGTGTTTCTTTTTTCTTCGCATTCAGTTCACCTTCAACTACGGCTTTATGCGAAAGGATCACACGGTTTTTTTCTTGGTCCAACTCGACGACTTTCACCTCAATCGAACGACCGATATAATCAGAGAAATCTTCGACGTAATGCCGTTCAACAAGTGATGCAGGAATGAATCCACGAACGCCGATATCGACGACGAGTCCACCTTTGACGATGTCTTTGACGACAACTTCAAAGATTTCACCCGATTCGTACTTCGCTTCGACTTTCCCCCATGCCTGTAAGGCATCGACTTCACGTTTTGAGACTACGACTTCCTCATCTGTAATTTTCTTCACTTTTACTTGTAGTTCATCACCGACTTTTAAAACCCCTCGAATGTCATCCAAATGGAGACTCGAAACTTCGCTGATCGGCAGGATTGCTTCTGTCTTATATCCGATATCAATGAGTGCTTGCTTGTCTTCAATCTTCACGACCATTCCGGTTACTACCTGGTCCCGATGAATTTCAAAATCAGGCATATCTTTCATTTCTTCGACCATTCCAACACAACCTCCTCACGATGAGTACAAGAAACGTATGAATATACGTTTATCCTTCTTCTAACTTCTTACAATTCTGACTATTTGTCAAGGCATTACGCATGATTGAAGTAGACGGTTTTGATTTCGTCCAAAATCCGCTCCGAAATCGCCTTTGCCGCACCACGCTGATCTCTTAAATCCGAAATATCAACCGGTTTTCCGACAACGACTCGCATCTGCCGAAACGGGCGATAATCTCCGATGATCGCGATCGGTAAAATCTGTGCCGGTGAACGTAAAGCAAAAAAACCAACACCTGGTTGAGCAGACGTAAATTCACCAGGCGCAGAACGTGTTCCTTCCGGGAAGATTCCGACCGTCTCATCCGTATTCAACAATTCAATCGTCCGTTTTAACGCTTGTCGGTCGCCTTGTCCCCGTCCGACTGGATACGTCCCCGCGGAAATCATGATTTGTTTAAGGACGGGCACACGAAATAATTCCTCTTTCGCCATGTAACGAACCGACCGACTTGTCGGAATCGCACTGACTAAAAAAACCGGGTCCCAGTTCGAACTGTGATTGGCACAGACAAGTAACGATCCTTTTGTCGGAATGTTTTCTTTTCCCGTTACTTTTAAACGAAAAACAGTTTTGGCGATGATCAAGACGATAAACCGTGCTAAACGATAAACAAACTCGTTCCGTTTCATTTGAGGACACCTTCTGCGAGTTCCGTCAGACGCGCTACGACTTGATCGATGTTCAATTCTGTCGTATCAAGATATATCGCGTCATCTGCTTGCTTGAGGGGAGAAACCGTCCGTTCACTATCCCGTTTATCGCGTAAGGCGATTTCTGCCTGAAGCGAACTCAAATCGCTGTCGATCCCGCGAGACTTGTTTTCTCGATGTCGTCGACTCGCCCGTTCTTCAACCGATGCTGTCAAAAAGACTTTTAATTCTGCATCTGGCAAGACAACTGTTCCGATGTCACGACCGTCCATGACGATACCACCATGTTCTGCGAGTTTACGTTGCGCAATGACGAGTGCAGAACGCACTTCTGCTTGACGCGCAACAAACGACACATTATTCGTCACTTCGTTTGTTCGAATCGCTTCTGTGACTTCACGGTCGCCGATGAATACACGTTGTCCCTGATCGCCCGGCGTCAGACGGATATCAAGTGATTGCATCAATTCTCCAAGCACCTGTCCATCTTCTAAATTAAGACCTTGCTCTAACGCAGCGAGTGTCACTGCACGATACATCGCCCCTGTATCGATATAGACATAATCAAGATGTGCCGCCAATTGTTTTGCGATCGTACTTTTCCCGGCACCCGCAGGTCCGTCTAAGGCAATTTGAATGTTATTCATGAATGATTCGTTCCTTCCGTGTTCACCATCTCATATGGTGTATAGTATCGACCGTTATCATAGCAAAAATTTGTACTCACGTGAATGGATTCGTTCCCCGTCGAGAATTTTTCATCTGGGTTTGATAACAATGTCGTAAGACAAGTTCACGACTCCGATCATTGATCCGTGTGAATTGAAACGCGAGTTCATAACGCGTTTCTCTAGGGTCGACTCGCACTAACTCGGCTAAGACATCCACCGTATGTGTCGTTCCATCACCCGTCGGTAATAAAAATGTTAGTTCCAGTTCCTCTTTAACCTGAATCGGGATCTGACTCGCGAGTACTAAGATTCCCCCTGCTGATAAGTCGAGTGTCACGGATGTAAACGGTTCGAACCCCGTTTTATGTGGATGAACCGCCACATCCAACAATTGTGGTACGCGGACGAACTGCCGCCGCTGAACACGTTGGACCAGTTCTTCTTTTGGTCGTCTTAAGGCATACCTTTGGCCACGCAGAGGATCATTTTGACGCTCGACGACTTCGGTCTCAAATCCATACAGCTTTCCTTTTTCTTTAAAAAAGTAAAAGCCGACTTGTTCGTGATCTGATAAGATGAACGTTTTTAACGTCGCCACTTCACTTGGTGCTTCGATCCAGATCAGCCGATTCGTCACTGCAGTCACTTTCGTCCGTCCTTGACGATTCTCTTGATTGGTTAACATTACTAAATCCCCAGTTTGTATCATGTCACTCTCTCCCAGTCCGTTCTATTCAATTACTTTTTCTGTTATAACGTTGATTCAAACGATTGGCACTTCGAATTTGATACAGGCCGACAATCCACAAGATGATCATAAACAAAATCGGCACGAAAGAAATACCACCATTTTCCAATATTAACAAATTAAAGGTTGTGTGCGCAATCATCGGGACGATGATCGATAAACCTAACCAGCGATAGGGATGCGTTGAAAATTTAGCCTTCCCCATAAAAAATCCCATGATGACAGCAAATAAAGCGTGCCCAGAGACCGGCAACAACGCACGGAAAATCATATGTTCCACCGTTCCATTGACCATCAAATATAAAATATTTTCGAGTGTCGCAAATCCTAACGAACAGGCTACCGCATAAATGATCCCATCATAATAATCATTAAAGCGTTGATGGATATAAACCGTATAAAAAACAACAAACCATTTCGCGAACTCTTCGGTCACGGCCGAACGAATCAATTGGATAGACTCCGGTCCTCCGAATTCACTTTGAATGATGTAATCGATGAACATTAAAGGAAATACAAGTAGTATCCCGAAAATAAAACTACGTAGGATGTAACCAACGGGTTCTGATTCGTGTTCATGTCGTAAGTAAAAGTATGTCAATAACGCAATTCCTGGGGCAATTCCTGAGAAAACGATTGGTAACACGTCTCCTCCCCCCTTCCTATTCTTTTAGAATAAAGGTTTCTGCAGAAAAAGAAAACCGCACCCGTTGTATCTCTGCAAAAAAAGGATACAATGTTAATGAAAAGGACAGGAAAGAAGGTGAAAGTTGTCTGTTACTCAACGACAACACTGATATGAAAAAACTACTTTTGATTCATACCGGAGGAACCATCGCGATGGCTCAAAATCATTCCGGACATGTTTTACCAAACGATATTAATCCACTTGATGCCTCATTACCACGGGCGACGGATATCGCCGACATCACGACACGCCACTTTGCCAATCTACCGTCTCCGCACATCACACCGGATATCATGTTACGGCTTGCTCACTTCATCAAGGAAGAACTCCAGTCCGGGTATGACGGTGTCGTCATTACACACGGAACGGATACTTTGGAGGAAACGGCGTATTTTCTTCAGCTGACGATTGGTGCACCGATCCCGATTGTTCTGACCGGAGCGATGCGGTCGTCGAACGAAGTCGGCTCAGATGGTGAATTCAACTTGATTACGGCTTTGCGCGTTGCTGTCAGCGATGCCGCCAAGGGCAAAGGTGTACTCGTCGTCTTCAACGGAGAAATCCACTCTGCTTTCAACGTCACGAAAACCCATACGTCTTCTGTCGACACCTTTAAATCCGTCCACTTCGGAAACTTAGGCATGGTCACAAAAGACCACGTTTACTTATTTAATACACCGCTTCTAAAACCAACGCATATGATCAGACGATTAAGCAAACGAGTCGCTGTCTTAAAGGTATATGCGGGAATGGAGCCTGATTTACTGCTCGCTGTTGGTGAACTCGGATACGATGGTCTTGTCTTAGAAGTACTGGGTCAGGGAAATGTCCCACCTGGGTTAGTCGAAGCGATTCGGACACTGACCGAACAAATGCCAATTGTCATTGTCAGCCGTTGCTTTAACGGGATTGTCCAAGATGTCTATGGTTATGTAGGGGGCGGCCAACAACTAAAAGAACTCGGATTGATTTTCTCAAACGGATTAAACTCACAAAAAGCACGTCTCAAGCTCATGATCGAGTTAGAAATCGAAGCCAACCATCAAGATCTCGAACACTCTTTTCAAGTTGAATAAATCTCGTCACCATATCCACATGAAAAAGGAGCAACATCCGGATCGACTGGATGTTGCTCCTTTTTCGTAGTTACGGACGTGCCGTCATCCGTTCAAGGCGACCGACTAAACTAGTCGCGATCAGTTCTCCGTGGAACCGGCCATTTTCGATAAAAATTTTGTTGGCATCGTATCCTGCTGCGACGACTCCCGCAATATAGATACCTGTAACATTCGATTCCATCGTCTCTTCGTCATAGGTCGGAACCCCGGTCTCCGGATCAATGGCGACCCCCGCATCAGCAAACAATCCGATATCTGGTGTATAGCCTGTCATCGCAAATACGAAATCCGCTGGTACAGCTACAGGTTCTCCATCGACCGAATAGACGACATCTGCCGGTGTAATCTCTTCGATCGTCGCATCAAAAATCATCTTTACTTTTTCTGCCCGCACGAGTGATTCGAAGTTCGGAAGCACCCATGGTTTAATCGAAGGACTATAATTTTCGCCTCGATAAAGCATCGTCACACGGGCACCGGCTTTTTCTAGCTCGATCGCTGCATCGACGCTGGAATTTTTCCCACCGATCACAACGACGTCCTGTCCATAAAACGGATGGCCTTCTTTGAAGTAATGGAAGACATGTGACAAGTCTTCCCCTGGGACATCCATCTTATTCGGTAGCCCGTAGTAGCCGGTCGCAAGAACAACTGCCTGTGCCGTCCGCTTCATCGTCTGTACGCCACGTAACGAAATCACTTCGAACCCCTCTTCGATTCGGCGAATCTGTTGAACCGTCTCAAATGGTCGAATGGTAATCCCTTTACGCCGGACGACTTCACGGTAATAGACGAGCGCATCTTGACGTCTTGGCTTTAATTCTTTATTGATAAAAGGAACTCCACCGATTTCTAGTTTTTCACTACTCGAAAAAAAGGTTTGATGGGTCGGGTATTGATAGATGGCCTCCACGATGTTTCCTTTTTCGATCACTTCAACGGATAGACCACGATCTTGCATTTCGATCGCAGCCGATAACCCACAAGGGCCTGCACCGATAATGATACAATCCAACATATGTCTTTCGCCTCTTCCACTTGCTTTTTTACCATCTTAGCAAATCTTTCTAGTCGAAGAAAGAAATAACCCATAAAAAAAGCCCACTCCTAAACGAAGTGAGCTGCGATAACGTTAGACCCAACCACGGAAACGTGACGCTTCCGCCATTTTGCGAACACCTACCATGTAAGCAGCTAGTCGCATATCTACATTGCGGGTCTGGGCGGTTTGATAGACTTGATTAAAGGAATTCACGAGTACTTTTTCTAGCTTTTCATGGACTTCTTCCTCTGTCCAATAGTACCCTTGATTATTTTGTACCCATTCGAAGTATGAAACGGTCACGCCACCACTCGATGCGAGCACGTCTGGGACAATCAAGATGTCCCGTTCCGCTAGAATCTTCGTCGCTTCGTTAGTCGTAGGTCCGTTCGCCGCTTCGACGACGATACTTGCTTTAATGTCATGGGCATTGTCTTCTGTAATTTGATTTTCGATGGCTGCCGGAACAAGAATATCACATTCGAGTTCTAACAGTTCTTTATTCGAAATCGTATTCTTAAAGAGCGTCGTAACCGTCCCAAATGAGTCCCGGCGATCGAGTAGATATGGAATGTCTAAACCATTTGGATCATGTAACGCTCCATACGCATCACTGATGCCGATGACTTTTGCTCCTAGATCATGCATGAACTTCGATAAAAAGCTACCCGCATTCCCGAATCCTTGCACGACGACGCGTGCCCCTTCTAACGTGATTCCTTTTTTCGCGGCTGCTTCTCGGATCATGATTGCGACACCTTTTGCTGTCGCTGTCTCTCGACCATGTGAACCCCCAAGGACAAGTGGTTTCCCTGTTATGAAGCCTGGCGAATTGAATTCATCAATGCGGCTATATTCATCCATCATCCAAGCCATGATTTGTGAGTTCGTAAAGACGTCTGGTGCCGGAATATCTTTTGTTGGACCAACGATTTGACTGATTGCGCGGACGTATCCACGACTCAATCGTTCAATCTCACGGAAACTCATCTCACGTGGATCACAAATGATACCACCCTTACCACCACCATACGGTAAATCGACGATTCCTGCTTTTAAACTCATCCAGACAGACAATGCTTTGACTTCGACTTCCGTTACGTTTGGATGAAAACGGATTCCACCTTTTGTCGGACCGACGGCATCATTGTGTTGCGCCCGGTAACCCGTAAAGATTTTAGTCGATCCATCATCCATCCGAACCGGAATCCGAACCGTCAACATCCGAAGTGGTTCTTTTAACAGTTCGTACATCTCGTCTGGATAACCAAGTTTTTCAAGTGCTTCCTTGACGATTTCCTGTGTTGCCTCGAGTACATTCTTGCGATGATTTGCGTGTTGTTGGTCAGTGATCATTCCAACGTTCCTCCCCATAAGTGGCATCCCCTATGCCGTTTCCTTGTTCGGATAAAGTATACCTTTTTCCGAGCCGTAATGAAAGGGGTTCCCACTATATTTGTAAGCGCTTTCTACCATCTACTTCATTTCTATTATTTTTTGTTCTCAGTCCCGCTCCGGTGTCGAGAAATTGCCAGCTCCATAAACGTCTCCACGAGTTCTGGATAGTCGATCCCAACAGCACGTGCACCATCCGGGAATAGACTTGTTGCCGTCATACCAGGCAACGTATTCGTTTCTAAAATCACAGGTTGTCCTGATTCTGGCACAAGGAAGTCCGTCCGCGAATAGCCTGCACAACCGAGTACTTGATGCGCAAGAACCGCCCAGTCTTGTAACGTCTGCGTCGTCGCTTCGTCAAATTGTGCCGGACAGATATGTTCCGATCCACCGATTGCATATTTCGATTCATAATCATAAAATTCATTTTTCGGAATGATTTCGATGACCGGCAAGGCTTTTTCTTCACCCTTAGTACCGAGCACAGGGACGGTCACTTCACGACCCTTGATGAATTGTTCAATCAAAACTGCTTCATCCGCCGTAAATGCAAGGTCAATTCCTTGACGAAGCATCTGTTCATCCATGGCGATCGTCAAGCCATTTGATGATCCTTCTTGTGCTGGTTTGACGACACACGGGAACTGACCGTTCCACAAAGCGATTTTCTGCTCAATATCGTCCCCACGCTCAATCAATACATCACGTGCGATCCGGATGCCCGCTTTTTCGAAATGAACTTTCGAACGCGCTTTGTCCATCGCTAGTGCTGAAGCCAACACACCAGATCCTGTATACGGAATTCCCGCCATCTCAAGTAACGCTTGAACACGACCGTCCTCACCAAACTTACCATGAAGTGCGATAACAGCCACTTCTACTTTTAGATTCAAGATGTCTTCCGCACGCTCTGGATGAAAATCAACGGCTATGACATCGTGCCCTTTGCTTTCTAGTGCATCAATTACGGACTTCCCGCTATTTAATGAAACTTCACGTTCACCAGAGATCCCGCCAAACAATACTGCCACTTTCATTATGTTCACTCCCTCATCTTACGTTCAATGCTTATCATACCACCACTTTTTATTCGAAAAAACACAAAATGGTCGCAATGGTCATCAAGGCACATAAAAAATCACTTCCCGAATCCATTCGGTGAAGTGACTTTTTATATACACAATGACGGTATCACGATCAAAATCAGTGCCAGACGTCAAGGTGTAAATGTTGTTGTTATAGTCGTGATTGCGTCTTCTGACATAATCACCTTCCCGTATTCTGCCATGACAAGGGGACTTTTCGGACTTGGTGTTCCATATTCCGATAAAATCGTCGTCATGGTTTGCTCGACCTGTTGTTTCATTTGTTCCTGGAAATACAAATAATAACGTCCTTCAAAGAAATAGAGTGCTCCACCCGTTTCTGTTTGCTTGATATGACGAACCAGACCATGGCTAGCCTGGATGACGTCTTCGAACTTGTCGAGTTGATACAAGACATGGTGAACGATATCAACCGTCATCCGAATCTCCACTTGATCAAACTCTTCAAATGTTTCTTCCGGCATGACACCATCACGCCGGACATCCACCAACATTCCATCGTTCGGGAAAAACGTCACAAAAAAGTCAAGTGTCCCGACAGCATGAAAGCCGTAATTAGACTCTGCTTCTTCTAATAAGTTTCGTAGTAAGGCTTGTCCTTTTCCGACAGCTAACGTTTCTGGTCGCACGTCATGCACCGATAATTCTTGTTTTGACACGAAGACCCGCAAATGCCCTTGTTTAAATTGTTCAAACCTCATCTTAGACTCCTCCAGTCACTCGGCAGAGTACAGAAGCTCTCCGTTCGATATGTCACACACTATACACCAGTTGTCGGGGTGAGTCGACTTAACCAACTTTTCCAGGCACGATCATCCGATCCAAGTAACAGATCCCCGTATTTTTCTGGATGCTGATCGACAGCGTAGCCACCTAAACCAATCTCCGTTTGTGGGACGTTGCTTTGAATTTCAGCGATTGCTTCATCCAAATCGTCTAAATGGTCCGAAACCGTACAGGAAAGGACAACTGCCCGAGGCGTCAATTGTTTGGTCACTGTCACAAGATCCGGTACCGGAATTCCTGCGCCAAGAAAAATGACGTCAAATCCGGACTGCCGTAAAAAGAGTGTAAAAAAAAGTAACCCGAGTTCATGTTCCTCCTCCGGTGCACACACACATAAGATTCGTGGCAAAAAAGGATTGATTGGCATTTGAAGAGATAAGGTAGAGAGACGAGCCCGTAAGAAAGCTGTCGCAAAATGTTCATGGGCGATCGTAATCGCCCCTTGTTCCCACTTCGTCCCGATTTCATGTAACAAAGGACCCACGATGTCTTGAATCACTTTATCAAAGCTAAACATGGAAAAGGCTTTGTTCATGATATCATGGGCATGCCGTTCTTCGAAATTCGTCAGCGCCTCAAACAGTTGATCACGCAGTTCGATTCCGTAATCCATTGGGACTTCCGTTCGGTTTACTGGCATTTCATATAATTGAATGGCTTTTGAAACGGATAACCCCTCTTTTTGTTTATCGACGATCCAGCGTAGCTTGGCGACATCATTATCACTATAAATACGATGACCCGATTCACTACGATCTGGATCCAGAACTTGATACCGCCGTTCCCAAGCACGAATGGTCGTCGGATTGAGTCCCACCAATGCAGCAACTGCTTTGATATTGTATTTCCCACGATCCATGCACCGTGCCTCCTTTCTTCTTCCTTTTAGTATACCCGTAAAGGAAAAAAATCTCCGTTCACAATGTGCACTTACATCATGAAACCGATAGAGACAAAGGCGATGATGATCGTAATCATCAAAACCGTCAGTGTGATCGCAAGTGGATTTTTAGCAAATGGTTGTTTGAAGCGTTCGTTACGCACGTGCTCGATTCTTGATGAACGTGGAGGTAAGGTCATCCGTTGTTCTTCTTGCCGATTTTTTCGTTGATCGTGTTTACTCAATTTCATCACCTTTTCTAAAAAATAAGGAATACTATTAGTTTACACTGAATGGTGGG
The DNA here is from genome assembly GCF_001870785.1 of Exiguobacterium sp. KRL4. GTDB lineage: Bacteria > Bacillota > Bacilli > Exiguobacteriales > Exiguobacteriaceae > Exiguobacterium_A. The sequence goes on along the minus strand of NZ_MOLV01000004.1, from coordinate 254,675 downwards.
ATGAAAAAAAGACTTCTTCTAATCGGCGCCTCCAGTTCAGTTGGTCTTGCTCGACATGACTGATGGGTCCGGCTACCGTAAGCGTACCGCAGTTGTCACAACACCGGTCCTGAATAATGGGGTCTTCACCAAAATGGTTTAAGATGAAGGTTCGGCGACAAAACGTATTTTGAATATAATTTATCATTTGCATAAGTTCACGTAAACGTATTTTTTTTCGATTTTCTTGCCAGTCGATGATCTCGGCACGCGTTTTCCCGTCCATCAGTTGCGTTTTTAGCAAACGATACGCCGGATCATCCGCATTCAAACCAAAACGTCGTTCGATTATTTCAAACGAATCATTCTGGACACGTCCCCGTGCCACTTGATCAATCCATAAAGACGGTGCATACTGTTTTTCTACTAAAAACTGTTGCAGACGCTGGTCACCCGGTGCGTACAACAAGATGGCTGTCGATGGTTGACCATCTCGACCAGCTCGTCCGATTTCTTGCATGTAAGCTTCAATCGTCGCCGGCATCGTATAATGAATGACCGTCCGGACATTCGCTTTATTGACCCCCATTCCGAAGGCACTTGTACAAACGAGGCAGTCAATTTCATCATGTAGAAATTGTTGTTGAATCAATTGGCGATCTTCCGCTTCAAGACCTGCATGATAATAAACTGCATTCGTAACGAGTTTTGCGATGCGTTCTGCCTCTTTACGTGTCGTCGTATAGATGACGCAAGGTCGCTCGACCATTTTTAACTGTTCTTCTAATACAAGATCTTTATCCGCTTGTTCAGTCTGTTTGACAATCAACTGAATTTCCGGGCGATTGACCGAATGACGGATTCGTGTCGGCTGACGTAACGCCAGTCCTTCTATGATGTCTTGTTCCACTTGATCTGTTGCTGTTGCCGTCAAGGCCAAACACGGCGGATTCCCCAGTTGCTGCCGGACATGGCCTAATTTCGCATAGTCCGTCCTGAACTCATGTCCCCACTGCGAGATGCAATGTGCTTCATCGACGACGAATAGATTGATCTTAACTTCCGCCAAACGCCGTTTGATTTGTGGAACCGCTAACTGTTCAGGTGACAAGTATAAATAACGTAACCGGTCGAGATGGTGCAGGATGTGTTCTTTTTGTTCCCGAGTCTCAAGCGACGTCAACTTGGCGACAGCTCGTTCGCCACGACTTTTGATTTGCATGACTTGATCCTCGATCAATGAAAGAAGGGGCGACAAAATCAATGTCAAACCATCCGGCTGCAGATATGACGGCAACTGATAACACACTGACTTCCCCCCGCCAGTCGGCAAAATCGCAACCGTGTCTTGACCTGCAAGAACGGACTCAATGATGGGTTGTTGACCAGCACGAAAATGATCGTATCGAAAAACTTGTTTTAATACTTCTTCCATCATCGATTGACCACCTTCCTTGCTAATGCGACGCGGATTTGAAAATAATCAATTTCCTGTGTCAATTCTTGTTTGATGCGCTTCAAAGAGAATGTTCCCAAATGATCGGATACTATCACTACTTCTTCGTATGCCTCAGCGGATAAAAACTGATCGATCGGGAAAACCGGGGCATACATTGCCATTTCTACTAAATGATCTTCCATCGTACTTTTTTTCAACCGACGTCGTTCCGCAATTTGTTGAACCGAATAGCCTTGTTTGAGCATCTCCCATGTTTTTTTTGCCGACTGGGTCATCCTTGTCTGATCGATATCCGTACCTAAGGATAAAATCAGACCGGCCTCTGGTAATACACGTAAACATTTTCGCCATGCCATCACGAATTCCAGTTGGAGTGAAAGCAGATCCGTCCCTAACCTTTCACTGAGTTGCGGAAACGATAATCCTGTTTTTTGTCCGGACAGACGATAACTGATCAGGGTTGCTTCCCGTTCCGTCAGCTGACTGAAGGCGATTTCTAGTTCCTGATGGATTTCCCTCATCCAGATTGCTCGTTTTGGTAGTTGCTTCACTTGTTTTCGAACCCATTCCTTCACACCACTATCCTGTTGGACGGGAACAAAAAAAGTTTGTTGCTCTAGACAGATGATGGTTTGGATCAACAAACTGACTCGTTTCCATAATAAAATCGGATATCCGCGCAGTTCTCCCCCCAACTCGTCTACTAAAAACGGGCTACTGACTTGACGTTGTCCAGATTCAGTTACGATTAACGTCTGTTCCTGCCTAATCCAGCCAGCCTGTTCTAGTTCTCGTAATACTTGTTCAAACCGCTCTTTTTTTAGAGGGAGCATTCCAAAAACGGACTCTAATCCATAAAAATGAGCATCCTGCAAAGACGTCGCTGATCGTTTCCCTTGAAAAATATGAAATAAACTCCGATCCGTCCGTTCGTTTCGTAACCGAATGATCGCTTCCATCACAACTTGTCGTAACACTGTCCGCTCCATATGAATCCTCCCTTCGTAGAGTCAGCAACAGCTCTCCCGACCTTGTTTCCATTTGATCGAGATGCATTTCGTTCGTTCGCTCTTATTTTACAGTTCTACTTACAAATTCGCCATTTTGAATAAAATGAACAAGAACTGGTCGACACTTTCCCTTAAACAAAACAGTTCTCTACATACTTCTACCTCTTCCTCATTGAAAAGCGTGCATGAGTCCGATACAATGACTTATAGAGGAGAACAGTACTTAGTTTCCAATGTTTTCGAATAGAGAGGAGAATGACCGATGGCTAAATTTACAATTGTTGACAAAGACACATGTATCGCATGTGGTGCTTGCGGCGCAGCTGCCCCTGATATTTATGATTACGACGATGAGGGATTGGCATACGTTATTTTAGATGATAACAAGGGAACTGCTGAAATTCCAGAAGCATTGTTTGACGATATGATTGATGCTTTTGAAGGATGCCCAACGGATTCGATTAAAGTAGCCGATGAATCATTTGAAGGCGATGCCCTCAAATACGAATAAACATCTATTCTGACGATACGACCTTTACAGGTTGTATCGTTTTTTCGTTTAAATAAAAAAAGAGCATCAAACCACAGAAAAACTATGGCTTGATGCTCTTATAAAACTAGCTTTAACGTTTCCCTTTGATGTAGGGTACACCGACAGCTTTTGGTGCATCGGCTCGTCCCACAACACCAGCAAGTGCAAGGATCGTCAGCAAGTACGGTGCAATCAACAAGTAGACTTGTGGAATTTGGTCGAGTAGCGGCAACTGTTGTCCGATAATCGAAATCGCCTGCGCGAAACCGAAGAATAGGGCAGCACCCATCGCTCCAAGTGGATTCCATTTTCCGAAAATCATTGCCGCAATGGCTAAGAATCCTTGTCCGAGAATCGTCGTCACACTAAAGTTCAATGAAATCGACGTCGCATAAACTGCACCGGCGAGTCCGCCGAATCCACCGGAAATCATGACACCGATGAAACGCATTTTCGTAACATTGATTCCCATCGTATCCGCCGCCATCGGATGTTCACCGACTGAACGGAGACGAAGACCAAACGGTGTCTTAAAGATGACATACCAAGCGACGAACGCTAACGCAATCGCAATGTACGATGTGTAATAAACGTTTGCAAAAAACATTTTGAGGACCGGAATATCCGATAAGAATGGCACATTTTCTTTCGAAATCCGATTCGGAATCGAATCCGTTTGTCCTTTACCATAAAAGGCACGGACAAGGAAAATCGCCAGACCTACCGCCAACATGTTGATGGCTACTCCAAGAACTGTCTGATCCGCACGGAAAAGAATCGCTGGAATCGCAAGGAACAAGGAGAAGACTGCTCCGATGACGATGGCAATTAACATCGCAAGCCAAGGACTTGCTGCGCCTAATCCCATTTTTGACAACGTCAAAGCGGAAACGATTCCTGAGAACGCACCCATGACCATCAATCCTTCAAGGGCAATGTTGACGACACCTGAACGTTCACTGAAGATTCCACCAAGTGCTGCAATAATTAATGGAGCCGAATAGGCAAGCGCAATTGGTACGACAATATAAAGTACTTCTAGAAAGCCCATTATTTATCGGCTCCTTTCACTTTTTTGGCTTCTGTTTTTTTGACCGTAAACTTCTCAATTAAGAGACGGATCGCGTAACCAGAAGCGACAAAGATGATGATAAACGCAATGATGATTTTAATTAATTCAGGTGGGATGCCAATCTGTTGCATGGACAGACCACCGATATTGAGACCCGCAAACAGTAAGGCGGCAAGAACAACACCGATTGGATTGTTCGCACCCAGTAAGGCAACGGCAATCCCGTCAAATCCGACGCCCGTGAACGAGGCATTCAACGTCATGTTTTGGAACGTCCCTAACCCTTCCATCGCACCAGCAAGACCTGCGAACACGCCTGAGATGACGAATGAGAGAACAATGTTCTTGTTAACACCCATACCGGCATATTCTGCTGCACTCTTATTGAAACCAACTGCCCGTAGTTCATAACCGAGCGTCGTTTTCCAAAGGATGAACCAAAAGACGAGTGCTGCCAAGACAGCAATGAAAATTCCGTTATGAAGACGTGAGAAATCCGTCAATTCTTGTAGGAATGGTGAAGCAAGTGAAGCTGATTCTTTCACCGACTCCGTCCGTTCGTTTTCAATCCCGATGACATGACGTAAAATATCATTCGTCACATATAGGGCGATATAGTTCATCATGATTGATGTGATAACTTCGTGCACGTGGAATTTTGCTTTTAAGATACCCGGAATCGAGGCCCATAATGCACCCGCAAGACCCGCTCCAATCAGTGCGAGCGGCAAGTGAATCGCTGTCGGGAGATCAAACTCAATCCCGATCCAGACGGCAACCATCCAGCCGACCAACACTTGTCCTTCAACCCCGATGTTAAATAGTCCTGTCCGGAAAGCAAACGCAACGGCAAGTCCGGCAAAGATCAAAGGAGCAGCAGCTCGTAAGGTTTCACCGATGCTGTACGGTTCACCAAAAATCCCGTAAAATAATTGATCGAATCCGTCAATCGGATTGTACCCACCAGCCAGCATGACGATCGCACCTACGACCATCCCTAAAATGATGGAAAGAATCGGAATCAAGATTCCGTAAAAACGTTCGAGTTTCATGAACGACCGACCTCCTCTTTCTTACCGCCAGCCATCAAGAATCCTAGTTCGATCTCGTTTGTCTCTTTTGGATCGAGGAAGGCAACCGTTCGACCTTCATAAAGAACCGCAATTCGATCTGAAACTTGAAGAATTTCTTCTAGTTCAAACGAAATCAACAGAACAGCTCGGCCTTTTTCCCGTTCAAGAACCAACTGTTCATGAATGAATTCAATCGCTCCGACATCCAGTCCACGTGTTGGCTGTGCTGCAATCAGTAAGTCAGGTGAACGGTCAACTTCTCGGGCAATGATTGCCTTTTGCTGATTTCCACCCGATAAGGCACGGGCAAATGTTTCCGGACTTGGAGTTCGGACGTCGAACTTCTCGATTAAGGTTTTTGCTTTTTCCATGACCTGACCGTAGTTCATGATACCTGCTTTCGAATACGGTTGTTTGTAGTACGTTTGTAACACCATGTTATGCCCGATTGAATAATCCAATACAAGACCATGTTTATGTCGATCCTGTGGAATGTGACCCACACCGGATTCTGTTACTTTCCGTGGTTTCAAGTTTTTGATCGATTTGTTATTCAGGAAAATCTCGCCGCTGTCTGCTTTACGAAGACCTGTAATGGCTTCAATCAACTCTGTTTGTCCATTTCCATCAATCCCTGCGATTCCGACGATTTCACCAGCACGAATATCTAGATTCAATCCATCGACTGTCTTGATGCCTCGGCTGTCTTTTACGACCAGATCTTTGATATCCAGCACAAGTTCTTGTGGATTTGCCTTGGAATACTCCGCATTAAAGTTTACTTCACGCCCTACCATCATCTCAGCTAATCTGGATTGGGTCATCGTTTCATCGATGTCCACTGTTCCGATATACTTTCCGCGACGAATCGTCGTACAACGGTCGGCCACTTCCATGATTTCCTTTAACTTATGGGTAATCAATATAATCGATTTCCCTTCCGCAATCAATCGATTCATGATTTGAATCAATTCTTTGATCTCCTGTGGTGTTAAAACAGCAGATGGCTCATCAAAGATCAAGATGTCCGCACCACGATACAACGTCTTTAAAATTTCGACACGTTGTTGCATACCAACGGAAATGTCTTCAATTTTTGCATCCGGATCGACGGCAAGACCGTATTGTTCTGAAATTTGACGGACTTTTTCACGTGCCGCTGCCCGGTCGATTTTCAGACCTGCTTTCGGTTCTGCACCCAAGATGATGTTTTCTGTTACCGTGAAATTTTGAACGAGCATGAAATGTTGGTGTACCATGCCGATTCCAAGATCATTCGCGACGTTTGGACTCGTAATATTCACTTTTTCACCACGTACACGAATCTCTCCAGCCTCAGGCTGATACAAACCAAATAAGACGTTCATCAGCGTCGATTTTCCGGCACCGTTTTCACCAAGTAAAGCGTGAATCTCACCTTTCCGAAGCTGGAGCGTGATGTTATCATTTGCGACGAAAGTGCCAAACTCTTTTCGTATGTTTAGCATCTCAATGACGTATTCCAAGAAAATCCACTCCCATGTTTAGTTTAAAAGGGGAGGCCGCAGTACTAGCGACCCCCGCTTCCAGTTTATTTCAGTGATGCTTCGTATTCTTTAAACTCATCGTCAGTTCCTGGAACTGTGATCTTGCCATCGATGATTTGTTTTTTGTAGTCTTCCACTTTTGTCAAGACGTCTTCTTTGATGTTGTCTTGTGAAGGCGCAATATCGACACCGCCGTCTTTCAGACCAAACTCTACGACTTTACCAGCTGGGAAGTTGCCGTCTTTTGTATCTTTTGAAACTTGCTCAACAGCTGTATCAACACGTTTGACCATCGACGTCAACGTGACGTTTTCCGGCATACCTTCTTCGACTTGGTCACGGTCAACACCGATTACCCAAACATCTTCCCCGTTTTTCTTACGGTTTTTCGCTTCTGTGAAGACACCTTGTCCTGTTCCGCCAGCAGCGTGGTAGATGACGTCAACTTTTTTACCGTACATGCCTGACGCGATCGCTTGTCCTTTTTCAGCAGCGTTGAAATCTTCTGCATATTGAATTTCGATGTCCGCATCCGGGTTAACGGCCTTGACGCCGGCTTTAAATCCGTTTTCGAACTTTTTGATCAAGTCAGAGTTTACGCCACCAACAAATCCGACTTTATCTGATTTCGTTGTCAGACCAGCGACAACACCCACGAGGAACGATCCTTCGTTTTCTTTGAAGACGATTGAAGCGACGTTCGGTTTATCAACGACCATATCGACAAGCGCAAAGTTGTTATCTTTGAACTGATCTGCTACTTTACCGATATCTTCCGCCATCAAGAATCCGATACCGAGGATCAAGTCATATTTCGCACGTGCCAATTGTTGAAGGTTTGGTTGATAATCCGATTGTTTTGCCGACTGGAGGTACTTGTAGCCCGTACCTTCTTTTAAGTCGTTGTCTTTACCGAATTTTTGAATCCCTTCCCACGCTGATTGGTTAAACGATTTATCATCAACACCGCCTGTATCTGTAACCATACCTACTTTGAAGCCCTCTTTTTCGTTACCGCCGCCTGAATCTTTTGAATCGTCGTTACCACCACATGCTGCGAGTACCGAACTCATTGCTAAACCTGTTGCTGCTAATGCGAGAAGTGACTTCTTTTTCATCTGAAATAATCCCCTTTCGAATATGGTCATACAAAGTTCCTGACTACGTCAAGCACCTGAGGCTGGTGATGAGGAGCGTTACGTAGGTAGGTGGAAAGCGCTTTCAGTAAAACTCCTAAAACGAGTGGTTAGACACGTTTACGGATGACATGGAAATCAAACTTGTCCGCACGGAAATAGTTCGCTGAATAAAGAACGGATCGATCGAGTTCATCATAATGCGTTTGCCGCAATACGAGTAGCGGTTGGTCCGTATGTAATTGTTCAGCGATTTTCGGATCAATCCGCGGCTCGATATGCGTAACCGCATGAGTGACACGACGTCCTAGTTCTTTTTCTAATGCGTCAAACAGTGACGTCGAGGACGTGAACTGTTCTTCATTTTTAATATAATGGCTTGGAATCTTATCGACGCAATAGACAACAGGAACATCTCCCGCAAGTCGGATTCGTTCGATTCGATATACCAGTTCATCCGGACCCAGTTGAAAACGTTCCCGGTCCCGTTCGGTTGGTGGCACCATTTCTGATGACAATACTTCGGACGTTGGAATCATACCAGCGCGTGCAATCATCTCCGTGACACTGTAGAGTTCTTCGATTCCGGAAGTAAATGGTGGTCTTGCATTGATAAACGTACCGACACCGTGTTTACGGATGACGATGTTCTCATCTTCAAGAATTCGTAAAGCCTCTCGAAGAGTCGCTCGACTAACGCCAAGTTGCTTTGAAAGTTCAAACTCTGAAGGTAGTTTCTCGCCTTCCTTGTAAACGCCGTCATCGATGTCGGACTTGATTTTTTCAATCACACGTAAATAAAGCAAACGATGATCTAATTTAATCGACATGACGCATCTCCATCCTCTATCTAGTTGTAACCAGTGCTCAGACTTCTGACGTATGAGAACTCCAGCCAAGATAAGTATATGATGCCGGACACAATCCTGCAATCATTTTGTAACAGGTTAGAAGTCTGACTTCTGGCGCTTTTGTAACCCTTTTCATAACGCACTTTTGTTTGGAAGAAAATAGGGCATTCTACCTAAGAATGCCCCACTCTGTTCCATCGCTTATTGTTCAGGGACGACTGTTTTCCCTTCAATGACCGTTTTTTTTGCTTGTTCGACCTTTTCTACTGTTTGTTTCGACAATTTATCTGACTCGACCAAGTCAACCCCTTGCTCTTTTAAACCGTAACGAATCGTTTCGCCGCCTTTTAATTTGCCGTCTTTCGCCGCATTCGCTGTATCTTGAACAGCACGATCGACACGTTTGATGACGGAAGTCAATGTCACGTCTTCCGGCATGCCTTCTTCCTTTTGATCGCGGTCGACTCCGATGACTGAAACATCTTCACCGTTTTTCTTACGGTTCTTCGCTTCTGTAAAGACACCGTTCCCGGTACCCCCTGCTGCCGGGAAAATGATGTCAGCACCTTTTCCAAACATTCCGGCTGCGATCGCCTGTCCTTTTTCAGGTGCTGCAAAGTCTTCTGCATACTGAACATCGACTTTGATTTTCGGATTCACGGATTTTGCACCGGATTCAAACCCGGCACGGAACCGTTCAATAACATCCATCTTCATGCCGCCGACAAATCCGATATGGTCCGTTTTTGTTTCCATCGCTGCAACGATACCTGCCAAATAGGCACCTTCATTTTCTTTAAATGTGATGGAAGTGACATTTTTACCTGGGACGACATTATCGATGATAGCGAACTGGGTGTCTTTGAATTGTTCTGCTACTATTTTGATATCCTCATTAAACGTATTACCGATTCCGAATACAAGATTTTCTCCCCCACGTGCGAGACGTGACAGATTGGGTTGATAATCTTGCTGTGATTTAGACTGGAGATACGAGTATCCGTCATTTTGTGTCAGCTTATTTTCTTTTCCGTACGCTTGAAGACCTTCCCATGCCGATTGGTTAAACGACTTATCATCGATTCCCCCTTTATCCGCAACCATTGCGACGGAAAACTGTTCTTTTTTCGTTGAAGTATTCTCTTCAGAACCTCCACATGCTGCTAAACTGACGGTTGCGACTGTCATCGCGGATACAAAGGCATACTGCTTTTTCATCATAGCCATCTCCTCTTCCTTTTTATGTGAGCGCTTTCATTATCTATTTGTGAAAAAGTCGCTCACGTACCTTCATGGGGTACGCCAACTCATATGACTGAGTATGACAAAGATTTTTCATAAAATCAACAGACGTCTGACAACTATTTTTGTGAAAACGGTTTAAGTTTGAGTTTTTTTCTTTAGACACCATAAAAAACGACAAAGCGAAGCATCGCTTTGTCATTTCTCAACTTAATGTCCAATGACCCGTCGCGGTTTTGAACCTTCCGACGGACCAATCAAACCATTTCCTTCCAGCGCATCAATCAATCGTGCCGCGCGGTTGTAGCCGATTCGATATTTCCGTTGAATCATCGATGTCGAGGCCGTCTCTTGTGTCAAGATGAACTGGACCACTTCGTCATATAACGGATCATCGACTTCCGTCTCACCTTCCGGCACGTCTTTTGGAATCATTGCTTCGACATACTGGGCTTTTTGTTGCGAAATGACATGATTGACGATTGTCTCCACCTCTTCGTCCGACAAGAAAGCGCCTTGGACGCGGACGGGTTTATTCATCCCATTTCCAAGTAACAACATATCTCCCCGTCCAAGTAGTTTATCGGCTCCACTCGTATCAAGGATCGTTCGCGAGTCGGTTCCGCTCGACACGCTAAACGCAATCCTGGAAGGAATGTTGGCTTTGATGACACCTGTGATGATATCAACACTTGGACGTTGTGTCGCGATGACCATATGAATCCCTGCCGCTCGTGCCATTTGGGCGAGGCGCATGATGGCATCTTCCACCTCGTTCGAAGCGACCATCATCAAGTCCGCCAGCTCATCCACGATGACGACGATGTAAGGGAGGCGTTGATGGACTTTTTCTTCTGCATTCATCTTGTCAATCAAGGCGTTGTATCCTTCGATATTCCGCGCCCCGTTTTGACTGAAGATTTCATAGCGACGTTCCATTTCCGAAACGACTTGTTTCAACGCTTGGGCTGCCTTTTTCGGATCGGTCACGACGGGCGCCAACAAGTGGGGAATGCCGTTGTAGACATTTAATTCCACCATCTTCGGATCAATCATCATCAAGCGTACTTCATCGGGGCGGGCCCGCATTAAAATCGAGACGATCATGCCATTGATACAAACGGATTTCCCGGAGCCGGTTGATCCAGCCACTAAGACGTGAGGCATCTTGTTGAGTTTGGCTGTGACCGTTTCCCCTGAAATACTTCGACCTAAGGCGACAAGCAGACGGTCAGGGTCTGCCTGAACACTTTCAGCCCCTAACACTTCACGGAGTGAGACCATGGCGACTTCCCGGTTCGGTACTTCGATTCCGACAGCCGCCTTCCCAGGGATCGGAGCTTCGATCCGGATATCCTTGGCCGCAAGCGCCAACGCCAAATCGTCTGCAAGTCCCGTAATCCGACTGAGCTTGATACCTTGATCCGGTTCAATCTCGTATTTGGTGACACTTGGACCTAAATGGATTTTCAGGACTTTTGCTCCGATTCCAAATGATTTTAATGTCGCAATCAGTTTCGTCGCATTGTCTTTTAAGCGTTTATTCTCACCCGACAAATCTTTTGTGACCGGTTCTGCTAATAAATCCAATGAGGGCAATTGATACCCATCCGGTGTTTCCGTCATCGTCAACGGTCCTTGTGTTTCCTTTGCCTGCGGTTCGACATGATCTGCAAACCCGATGATCGGAACATCTTGGATATTGACTGGTACTTCTTCCGCAGGGGGTTCGATTTCTTTCAACCGCTTCTTTTGATCAAGCGGTCGTGTCATTTTTGGCTCGGGTGTTGTTTCTTCCTGCTTTATTTGCGCACGACGCTCTCGTTGAGTAGGAGTCGCCCGTTCTCGCTGACGGAATTCTTGAATCCGCTCTTGGATGCCAGATGCAAGCTCACTAAAAAAGGAAGGGTGCAGCAAATGTATGCCACTCATGATTAATAATAAACCAATCATAAAGGCCCCGAAACTTGAGATATAGTAAGACGACCCTTGGTAAAGCCAGGCATTGATCGTCCCACGCGGTTGTCCAAGCATAAGATCAATCCAGATCAAACTCCCAAGCATCAAAAACGACCATGCCCACTTTGCGAAACGTGGTTGATTAGACAGCACCAATAAGACTGTCCCACCAATCAATCCATATAGGAGTGAACCGAACTGTCCCACTTGATCCGTTGCGAATTGAGCAAGTACTTCACCGACACGCCCAAATCGTCCAAGCGCCAATACATACGCGAGCAACGAAAAGACCGCAATGATTGCTGCATATGTACGATATTGAACCGGTTGACGTTGTTTTTTTGTCGCTGGTCGCTTTTTCGCTGGCGGTCGTTTTTTAGCCGGCGTATTTCGCGTATTTCGGACAGGTCCCTTTTTGGTTGTTGCCATCTGTCGATTCCCTCCTGATAAAAAAACGACTCAGCTGACCAGTGATCGGCCTTCTTGAGTCGCTCTTTTTGTTAAATTTCCATGATGATCGGTAAGATCATTGGACGACGTTTCGTCTGCTCGTATAGATAAGAACTCAGCTTATCACGAATCAATGACTTCATTTCTGTCCAATCTAGCTCTCCTGTCAATTTCCCTTGCAATTGTTTCGCAACAATCCGGTTTGCTTCATTGATCATATCTTCTGACTCACGCATATAAACAAATCCACGTGAGATGATTTCGGGTCCTGAGACAATCGTTTTGTTCTTACGGCTGATTGTGATGACACAAAGTACGACCCCATCTTGCGATAAGAGACGACGATCACGCAAGACGATATTTCCAACATCGCCGACACCGATTCCGTCAATCAAGACGTTTCCGGCATTTACTTTACGCGACATCCGTGCTTTGCGCTTTTCAAACTCAACGACATCCCCATTTTCGATGATAAAAATGTTATTCGCATTGACACCAACCGTTTGTGCTAAACGGCTATGTGCTTTTTGCATCCGGAATTCACCGTGAATCGGAATGAAGAACTTCGGTTTGATCAAGTTCAGCATCAATTTCAAATCTTCGGCGTGACCATGACCTGAGACGTGAACCTTCCGTTGGTTGTAGATGACGTTCGCTCCCGCACGGAATAACAAATCGATTGTTTTCGAGACCGACTTCTCATTTCCGGGAATCGGCGACGCCGCGACGACAACTGTATCATTTAGACGAATGTTGACTTGTTTATGCGCATTACGTGCCATCCGTGTGAGGGCTGCCATCGGTTCACCTTGCGAACCGGTCGTCAGAATCACGACTTGGTTGTCGTCCAGGCGATTGATTTCTGACAATTCGACTAATGTTTTTTGCTTAAACCGTAAGTAGTTTAACCGTTGGGCAACTTCTACGATGTTGACCATACTTCGGCCGACAACAGCGACTTTACGATTGTTGACTTCAGCCGCAGCAAACACTTGTTGCAAGCGATGGACGTTTGACGCAAACGATGCAACGATGACACGACCTGGTGCTTCGTAAATGACATCATTTAACTCAGAACCGACTGTCGATTCTGATCCGGACATCCCCGGACGCTCGGCATTCGTTGAGTCGGATAAGAGACATAACACCCCACGTTGACCGATGGCTGCGATTTTCCCGAAGTCGGCTTGTTTCCCATCGACAGGTGTGTAATCAAACTTAAAGTCACCTGTATGCACGATTGCGCCTTGTGATGTCTGGATACATACCCCGACTGCATCCGGAATCGAATGGTTCACACGGAAGAAGGTAATGAAATGACCCGCTACGGTTAATTTCGTCTTGGCATCAATTGGACGAAGATCTGCCTTCTTCAATAAACCGGCTTCTTTTAATTTGATTTCAATCAACCCAAGTGTCAAACGTGTCCCGTAGACCGGTACTTTTAAGTCACGTAAGACGTAACTGAGCGCACCGATATGGTCTTCATGACCGTGGGTAATGAAAATCCCTTGAATGCGTTCTTTGTTTTCTTTTAAATAACTGATGTCTGGAATGACTTTGTCGATTCCAAGCATCTCGTCTCCTGGGAACATTAATCCGGCATCGATTACGAAGATGTCCTCGTCGAGTTCGACGACGTACATGTTCTTACCGATTTCACCGGCTCCACCAAGAGCAAAGACGCTTACTTTTTCCGTCTTTTTCTTTGACACGATATGACCTCCTATTTGTATTCACTTTTCGTGAGCCGTCCACTTATCACTATCACTATTCTAGCCGAACTTTGCCATTCTGCCAACAACAGTCACCATTAAAACGAAAAAAAACATCGTGTGACCAATCAACAGGTCCACACGATGTCTGTTTATGGGTTTAAAAGTGTCTCGATTTCTTCCGTCCGATTGGCTTTTTCTTGTCTACTCGGTCGTTCATCGTCTTGAAGTTCGTCAAGAGAGTATCCGAATGTCATTTCAAAATGTGGATAATCGACGAATCGTTTCCAATCGCCACCCCACTCAAAACCAAGCGCTTTCCCGACCGCTGCTACTTCACGCCAGTCACTTTTTCCGGACTGGTTCCCGTCATACTCCAGATCATAAGAGATGTCTCCATCAACCATCTGGACAAAATCAATCGCAAGACCATAATTGTGCATCGATTCTCCACCACGCGCGTTTGTGACAACGTCCCCTGCACGGGATCTTCCTTGTTCATACAGCACATCCTGCTGTTTGTTTGTCCGATATCCTTGGGTAATCCGGATGTCGATGTTGTAACAAGAATGACTTACCCGAATCAAGTCCTCTGCTCCTGCCCGAACGGCTGGATGCAGCCCCTTTAAGTTTTTAGCACTCGCGTTAATGAGGCGATCTTCCCCTGCCCGATCTCGTGGACAACTTTCAATCCCGAGTTCCGGCTGATCGATCAGAATACTTGGCATTCGATTGGTCGAAGCAGCAAGAAATAACCCAATCGCAAACGTAGCGAGCAGGAACAAGATCCAGACGAATAATGTTCCCCGCTTCATTAACGGCGTAACTTCTTCCGAATTTTTTGAAGGATCGGCAATCCTGTTTCAAGTAACACGTATAACGGTTTGTTTAAGACGTAATCAAACTCACCGACCTTTTCAATCATTTCGCTCCCCCACCCTGATTTAAAGGCGTACAACCCTGCATAATGATCATCTGGATCTGTCGAGCCACTCACACCACCAAAGTCGTACGATAGAGCTCCATGTGCTTTCGCATGACGCATCATCGTCCACTGCATCAGATGATTCGGCATGAATTCCCGATATTCGTTTGACGAAGCCCCGTAAAGGTAATATGACCGGCGACCCGCAAGTGTCAATAATCCACCAGACAAAATCACGCCATCAGGATGTTTTGCCGCAATCGTCAATAATTCCGTCTTGGACTTCTCTGCTTTTTCAATCTGAGCCGTCGTCTGTTCTAACCGGTTGTTTAGACTCGTGATTTTTTTCTCAACCGTCTCTTTTTCCAGTTGTCGATGAATCTTTGTTAATTCTTTATCGGCTTGAAGTAATGCCGCTTCCGTATTTTCGAGGGCCCGGACGACGTCCAGTTTCGTCAAAAATAGTGCCGCATCGCCCGTCGGATGCAGATGGTCATATAAGTTTTCAAAATAATCGAGACCACGGATGGAGAAACCATCACGTTCCCCCGTTTCGATCATCAGTTTCGCAAAGGTTTTTAATTCATCGCGCGAAGCTTCATAACAGATGATTCCTTTTCGCTCCGCTAAACGAACGTTATAACGGAACTTCGAATGGAATCGATCAAAAATCTCTTTTTCTGTTCCTTCGAGACTCGTTTCCATCGTAAAGCGGGGTTGCGCATAATCAAACCCGCCTCCAAATCCATTGTGTTTAAAACCAAGTGAATGCATCTCTTGTACTAATGTCGGATCCTCTGTCCGATCGACGTTTGGATCCAGTTTGATCGCAATCGCCTTCCGTTGCTTGGCGACCCGGATCGCAACATCCCGTAATGCCGTGAGCGCTTCCTGATCGCTATAATCGACGACAAAGCCGCGTGGTGCGTAACATAACGTAAACGGCAACTTCGGAACTTTTTTAAATAATAACAGTGCGACGCCCACAAGTTGTCCGTCTGCCGTTCCGACAGCGATCCGCTCATGTGTCCAACCGGTTGCCGCTTTAACGGATCCCCAGGCGGGTAATTGCAACAAATCTCCTTTAGGGTGTGTTTTTACAAAGTCTTCAAACTGCTTCTGTTCGATGTCTAGTTGTTGGTAAGTCACTTCTTTTCCTCCAATTGGCGTATCATCTCTTTGACGAGTTGTTCTTCGTCGAGGGGTGTTTTTTCCTCCCCAATGATTTGATATTTTTCATGCCCTTTTCCTGCCAGGATGACGATGTTGTCCGGTCGAGCGAGACTCGCTGCGTAGCGGACGGCTTCTTCCCGGTCTCCGATTTCAACGAATTGATCGTGGAGCATACCGGATGCGATACCGGATGTAATCGACTCATACGATTCAAAACGAGGATCATCCGTCGTAATGACGACCGTTCCTGCGTAAGTCGAAGCCAGTTGTCCCATCATCGGTCGTTTCGTCACATCTCGATTGCCACCCGTACCAATCAAAAAGATGATGTTTTCTTTCGGAACGTCCACTAACGCCTTGAGGCATTGTTCGATTCCATCAGGGGTATGCGCATAATCGACATAGATGTTGTAACCGTCAATCGGTAACCGTTGCATCCGTCCTTTAGCCGGCTGGATCTGAGTGATCGCATTCGAAATCTCAGGGAGACCGTAGCCGATCGAAAGGAGAATTCCTGTTGCGAGTAATAAGTTATAGACGTTGAATCGACCGATGAATTGCACTGTCAATTCGACGGCTTGTTCCTGATAGACCATCGTGAACGTCGTTTCCTGTAGCGTTTGTGTAATGTTTTTCGCTTGCAAGTCCGCTGGCTGCTCAATCCCATATGTCATGACACGAGCCCCCGTCATCATTTCAAACAAATGACTGATTTCATCATCTGCATTTAAGACGGCTACTTTTTTATCCGATAACCGTTGACCGAGTTGGGCAAACAGTAATCCTTTTGCTCGCGCATAATTTTCAAACGTCTTATGGAAATCCAGATGATCGTGTGTCAGATTCGTGAAACCGGCCACATCGAAGTCCGTTCCCGTCACACGTCCGAGTTCTAACCCGTGTGAGGAAACTTCCATGATGACGTCTTCAACACCCTCTTGCTGCATCTGATGGAAAAAAGCCTGCAATTCTGAACTTTGTGGTGTCGTATTTCGACTCGGGACGACCCGATCGCCGATTTTGACTTCGACGGTACCGATGATACCCGTTTTCCGTCCCAACTGAGCCAAGACATCACGAACGATGGTCGTCGTCGTCGTTTTTCCGTTTGTTCCGGTGATGCCAATCATCCGCATTTTTTCCGAAGGATAATCATAAAATTTACCGGCAAGTTCTGCCATCGCTCGTGTCGTACTTCGGACAAGAATAACAGGAATCGTCACATCGAGCAGACGTTCTGAGACGATTGCGACGGCCCCCTGCGCTTCGGCTTGTTGTGCATAATCGTGTCCATCCACTGTATATCCTTTGATTGCGACAAACAACGTACCTGGCTTCACATCTCGTGAATCGGTTGTTAACGCGGTCACGTCCGCCTCTACCATCCGCTCGGTTTTTTGAGTCTGAATGACTTCGATTAATTCAGCTAAGTTCAAGGGTATTCCTTCTTTCTCAACAACTTGTTTTTCAGTTACATGCTATTTCAGTGTAGGGGAAGCCCCGCTCGGTTTCAAGGTCTCACTCCTCAATTTCCGGTAGGATGTAAGCTTTTGCCGGTGGTTCACTAAAGATATGGGCAATCATTTCCTGCACGTTTTCCGGTGTAATCCGTTCTACTTCTTCTAACACTTCTTCTAAAGTCGGATGTGTTCCTAAATGAAGTTCATTCCGAGCATTACGGTTCATATGACTCGATGTACTCTCATTTCCTAAAATCAATGAGCCTTTTAACTGTTCAATCCCATCCTCAAGTTCTTTTACGGTCAAACCATGTTCGAGCAAGTGATGGATTTCAGACGCGAGGACTGTTTCCACTTCTTCAAGCGTCTCTTTTGATGTTCCGACATAAATCGTAAAGGTCCCATGGTCATCAAACGTCGTATAGTACGAAAAGACAGAATACGCTAATCCACGATCTTCACGAATCGATTGGAACAGGCGGCTCGACATCGTTGCCCCAAACGCATTATTCAACAATGCTAAAGTCGGTAACCGATCGTCGGCGGAATGAATCGCACGGAAATTATAACAAACATGGACCTGTTCCGTATCTTTTTCCTTACGTAAGGACTCACTTTGTAATGCCGGCTCTTGGATTTGTCGTGTCGTCTCACTTGGTTCGATGCGACTAAAACGTGTTTTGACCTGTGCGATCAGTTCGTCCGTTACATGACCGGCGATGGAAATGACGATTTGGTCAGGCGCATAGGCCTCCTTGACATAATCCAAAATCATTTGACGGCTGAGGCTTTTAACACTTTCTTCTGTTCCAAGAATCGGTCGTGCCATGACGTCTTCCCCATAAGCAGCGATCGCTAACAATTCATGCACCAGATCATCCGGGGTATCTTCATACATTTTTATTTCTTCAATCACGACCCGTTTTTCTTTTTCGAGTTCTTCTTCGTCGAATGTCGACTCTAAAAACATGTCTGCTAAGACATCAAAAGCCGTGATTGCATGTTCATCTAACGTTTTCACGTAATAACACGTCTGATCCTTACTCGTGAATGCATTTATATTACCACCCAAGCGATCAAAATAAACGGCAATCTCTTTTGCCGATAGCTGGTTTGTGCCTTTAAACATCATATGTTCGATTAAATGGCTGATACCGTGTTCTTCTTTTGTTTCCGTCCGTGAGCCGGCTTTAATGAAGATACCGGTTGCGACACTCCGTGTATTCGGGATCTGTTCACTGACGATACGAACGCCATTTGCTAATGTAAGTTGTTCGACCATGGTCTATTCCTCCTTCAAATATGAAACAAGGTGGCTCTCGATGCACGTTCCGCACCGTTGAGCCACCTTGTTTTCATTAGTTACGACGTGGTGGACGTTGTCCGTCACGTGGTGGGCGCGATCCAGTATCCCGACGCGGCGGGCGATTGTCACGCTCTGTTTTTTTCTTTTCATCATAGGCAGCACGATCTTCAGCACTCATGCCTTCTACAAGGAGTACTTTATGAGAAGCATTGACACGTCCTTTATCATCTACTTCCGTGACGCGAACTTTTAACTTGTCACCTAATTTGACGACATCCTCTGTTTGACCAACACGTTCAAGGGCAAGTTCAGAGATATGGACGAGTGCATCTTTTCCTTTAAACAATTCGACGAACGCTCCGAATTTTTCGACGCGGCGAACCGTTCCGTCAAATTCTTCACCGATGACGACTTCACGAACGATGTCTTCAATCAACTGACGCGCACGATTGATGCCGTCTTGATCCGTTGATGCGATGAAGACTGTTCCGTCTTGATCGATATCGATCTTAACTCCTGTCTCATCGATGATGCCGTTGATGACTTTACCGCCGGGTCCAATCACATCGCGGATTTTATCCGGATTGATTTTGAGTGTGACGATTTTTGGTGCATATTTAGACAACTCGACACGTGGTTCAGCAATCACTGAATTCATGTGTTCCAAGATGTGTAAACGACCGAGGCGTGCTTGCTCTAGTGCCTCTTCAAGAATTTGACGTGTGATACCACCAATCTTCATATCCATTTGAAGAGCGGTCACACCATCTTTTGTACCGGCCACTTTAAAGTCCATATCACCGAGATGGTCTTCCATTCCTTGGATATCTGTTAAGATGGAGTAGTTTTCGCCTTCTTTGATCAAGCCCATCGCGATACCTGCAACTGGTGCTTTCAGAGGGACACCGGCATCCATCATCGCAAGAATCGATCCACAGATTGATGCCTGTGAAGACGATCCGTTTGATTCCAGAACTTCTGAAACAAGACGAATCGTGTACGGGAAATCTGTTTCAGACGGTAAAACAGGTAACAAGGCGCGCTCTCCAAGAGCTCCGTGTCCGATTTCTCGGCGGCCCGGCGCACGCATCGGACGTGCTTCTCCGACTGAGAACGGTGGGAAGTTGTAGTGATGCATGAATCGTTTTTCAGCTTTCAACCCGAGACCATCGATGATTTGAGCATCGCCTGCGACACCTAGTGTTGCAACAGACAAGACTTGTGTTTGACCACGTGTGAACAGACCTGAACCGTGTGCGCGTGGCAACAATCCGATTTCTGAATCAAGTGGACGAATCTCAGCAAGTCCTCGTCCATCTGGACGGACTTTATCTTCTGTGATCAATCGACGGACTTCTGTTTTGACGAATTTATTCAAGACTCCTGAAACTTCCGCTAATTGTGCTTCCGTGATGGAATCATCTGCTGCATACTGATCGATGTATTTCGAAATGACTTCGTTGATGGCGAGATCACGTGCTTGTTTTTCTTCGACTTGAACCGCTGCCGTCACTTCAGCAAGTGCTTCTGTTTTCAGGCGAGAGACAAGCGTCTCGTCAAATGAAGACACCGTATAGGCGAACTTTTCTTTACCGACTGCTGCTACGATTTCTTCTTGGAACGCAATCAATGTCTTGATGACATCATGTCCGAGGAGGATCGCTTCGAGCATCGCTTCTTCCGACACTTCTTTTGCACCCGCTTCAACCATGTTGACCGCGTGTTTTGTTCCGGCTACTTGAAGGTCGATATCACTTGCAGCCGCTTGACTTAATGTCGGATTGATGATGAATGCACCATCGACACGACCAATCGTGACACCTGCAATCGGACCATCAAATGGAATGTCTGAAATCGACAAGGCAATCGATGCCCCGATCATTGCGGCTACTTCCGGTGAGTTATCTTCGTCTGACGATAAGACCGTCGTCGCAACTTGAATGTCATGACGGAAACCGTCCGGGAACAATGGGCGAATCGGACGGTCAATCAAACGTGACGTTAAAATCGCATTTTCACCTGGACGTCCTTCACGTTTTAAGAAACCACCCGGAATCTTACCTGCTGCATATAATTTTTCTTCATAGTTCACTGTTAATGGGAAGAAATCCAAGTCTTTTGGTTGTTTTGACGCAACGACCGTCGCAAGAACTGCTGTCTCACCGTAACGAATCAAAGCTGCTCCGTTCGCTTGTTTGGCCAGTTGACCGATTTCAATTGTTAAAGGACGTCCACCGAGTTCGGTCGAAAACGTCTGTTTTGTTTGTGACATGCACAAATCCCCTCTCACTTCTATCCGTTTTTTCATTCAAATCTAATTATGGATGTTCTTGCGTCAAATGTCCATGAATCGGCAAAAAAAAGAAGCAGGAGACGATGCTCCTACTTCTTGTTGATCTGTTCAGATTAGCGACGAAGACCAAGACGCTCGATCAATGAACGGTAACGTGAAACATCCTTGTTACGAAGGTATGTGAGCAAGTTACGGCGACGACCAACCATTTTCAAGAGACCACGACGTGAGTGGTGATCCTTTTTGTGTGTACGTAAGTGATCGTTTAAAGTTGTGATCTGTTCAGTTAAAACAGCAACTTGTACTTCCGGCGAACCAGTATCGCCTTGTTTCGTAGCATAAGCTTCGATAATTTCATTTTTACGTTCTTTAGTGAGTGCCATTGTCACTCCACCTCCATCTTTTGAATGACCGTATTGCCGAGCATCGGATGGTGAGACCTGATGCCAAGCCAACCGGCTGTACGTATTCGTACTGACTCATCATAACGAACCACTGCCGGTCTGTCAAACGGTTAATGCCTGTAATGCATTGATTTTATCCTGTGCCAGCTGTGTCTTCAAACTATCGATACCGTCAAATGAACGTTCGTCTCGTAAGTACGCCATCCACTCTAGCTTTAACTCTTGTCCGTATAAATCTTCATCGAACTGTAAGAGGTGGGTTTCGATGCTGACGTCCCCTGTTTCATAAAATGTCGGACGCCGTCCGATATTCGTCATCGCCGGATATTTCCGCCCATCTTCTAAATAGACAAACGTCGCATATACCCCTAATTTCGGGATGACGTATGCGAATTCAGGTCGGATGTTTGCTGTCGGAAAACCAATCTGCCTGCCGCGGGCATCACCATGGATGACAATCCCTTTCGTTTGATACGGTTCACCTAATAACGTAGCTGCCTCCGAGACCGCCCCATTCGCTAACAAGTGCCGAATCCGGGTCGAACTCACCTTTTCCTTGTCCGCTTGATGTTCAGAGACTGTCGTATGCTCAAATCGCCCACGACTATGAAAATCGAGCGTCTCCATCTTTCCTGCACCAAATCGACCGTACGAATAATCAAAACCTGCTACGATATGGCAGGCTCCTGCCGCAATCAAATAATGATCGACAAAATCTTGTGGGGATAATTCAGAAAACGTCACGGTAAATTCGATGACATAGACCCGATCAATTCCAAGCTGCGCCATCTTCTCCAGTTTCCGGTCAAGCGGTGTAATATAGCGAACCTGTTCCGTTCCCTGTCCGAGCACCTGTTTCGGATGAGGATCAAACGTCATGACAGCCACTGGTACGTCCAATTGACGCCCTTTTTCCAGAGCAACTTGTAAAACACGTTGATGTCCTAAATGTACGCCATCAAAAAAACCAAGGGCGATGACGGCTGGATCTTCTACCGGTCGTTCTGGATATGTTAAGTGAATGATGTCCATTCCTGATCTCTCCGATCTTAATCGATTTGTAACATGACTTCAACACGTCCCATATTGATTTCACGATCAAGCCGATAGATCGCTAAAGGGATGCCTTCTTCATTATAGACAGTAAATCGTTCAAATTCGACCGGAATGCTTGCAAGCTTTGCTCCGTTTAATACACGGGCCGCCGTTTCGGCGTCGACAGTCAGACGTGGCCATTTTTGGATTACCTGTTCAATCGGTAGGACATACTGCATCCGCTCTTCGATCGTCTCACATGCTTCTAACGTCGCTAGCGTGACTGCATCTACTTCAGACATCGCGCCTGAGCTCGTTCGGCGCAGATCACTCATATGTGCAGCGTATCCTAAGCGTTCACCGATTTCTACTGCCAACGTTCGAATGTAGGTACCTTTTCCACACGCAATCTCGATCCGAAAACGACAGAGACCGTCCTCAAATGTCACTTCAGACGTCCGCTCCAACGCATCGATTTGGACAATCCGTGTCGGTCGTTCCACTTCAATTCCTTTTCGCGCATATTCGTATAGTTTTTTTCCGTTCACTTTGACGGCAGAATAATAAGGGGGTGTCTGCTGAATCTGCCCTGTCAATTGTTCCAACACTTCATCAATCATTTGAACAGAAATCGAATCCGGTATGACAGGTGTCTCGTGTACTGTCTCCCCGTGTGCATCTTCTGTCGTCGTCGCGTAACCAATCGTCACTTCTGCTGCATATGTTTTTCCTTCATCCGTAATGAAACGCGCAAGCTTCGTCGCTCGGCCTAAACAAATGGGTAAGACTCCCGTCACTTCTGGATCAAGTGTACCCGTATGTCCCACTTTTTTAGTTTGAAAAAGGCGACGCAGTCGAAAGACACAGTCGTGGCTTGTCATGCCTGCCGGTTTATCTAACGGTAATACTCCGATGGGTTCCATTAAAATTCCTCCTCAAAAAGGGCAACCACACCTGTGGCTGCCCTTGTCTTGTTAATCCTTGTTCAAGTTCCGGAGCAACTCGTCAATCCGTGATCCGTACTCGACTGATGTGTCAATCTCAAATAACAGTTCAGGTGTCTTACGTAAACGAATCCGTGATCCGATTTCTTTGCGCATGAACCCTTTTGATTTTTCAAGTCCGACACGTGCTTCTTCCCGCACCGTTTCATCTCCGAGCACTGAATAAAAGATCGTTGCTTGTTGCAAGTCCCCTGTCACCTCGACACCTGTAACAGTGATCGGCTTGACACGTGGATCGTTGACATCTTTAATCAACATTTGCGTAATTTCTTTCCGTACTTGTTCTGCTACACGATTCGAGCGTACACTCATCTGTAATCCCTCCAGTTCGGATTCTGATCCGTTCTGTTACTTCCGTTTTACTTCTTCCATGACGAATGCTTCGATGACGTCATCAACCTTGATATCATCGTAACGTTCAATCTTGATTCCACATTCGTAACCTGTTGCGACTTCTTTCACATCGTCTTTGAAACGGCGTAACGTATCGAGCTTTCCTTCGAAAATAACGATGCTGTCACGAACTACACGAACGCCTGCTGCACGTGTCAACTTACCTTCCGTGACATAACCACCAGCAATCGTTCCGACTTTCGAAACTTTGATGACGTCGCGCACTTCTGCTTGACCGATGATTTTCTCGATGAATTCTGGATCAAGTAATCCTTTCATCGCTTGTTCAATTTCTTCAATGGCATTGTAGATGATCCGGTGAAGACGAATCTCCACTTTTTCTTGATCGGCCATTGATTTTGCATTACCATCCGGACGAACGTTAAAGCCGATGATGATGGCATTTGCTGCTGAAGCCAAGATGACGTCTCCTTCGGTAATCGCACCAACACCGGAGTGAACGATGTTGATTTTAACGCCTTCGACATCGATTTTCTTGAGTGAACCAGCAAGAGCCTCGACTGAACCTTGAACATCCCCTTTGATGATGATGTTGAGGTCCTTGACTTCACCCTCTTTGATGCGATCAAAAAGATCTTCGAGACTGACTTTCGCCGAGTCACGACGTTGCGCCTCGATTTCACGTTGGTAACGTGCTTCACCGATTTGACGCGCTTTTTTCTCATCTTCAAAGGCGATAAATTGATCACCCGCTTTTGGCACATCGTTTAACCCTGTGATTTCGATTGGCGTCGATGGTCCCACTTCTTTGACACGACGACCGATATCGCTCACCATTGCCCGGATCCGACCGAACGTATGACCGACGACAATCGGGTCTCCGACACGAAGTGTTCCGTGTTGCACGAGTAACGTCGCAACCGGTCCACGACCTTTATCGAGTTTAGCCTCGATGACTGTCCCACGACCGTGCATCTCTGGTGTTGACTGATATTCTTGGACTTCTGACACAAGAAGAATCATCTCAAGCAACTCATCGATTCCGTCACCTTTTAAAGCTGAAACCGGTACGAAAATCGTATCGCCGCCCCAGTCCTCTGCGACAAGGCCAAACTCTGTCAACTCTTGTTTGACACGATCAGGATTTGCGCCTTCTTTGTCCATCTTGTTGACGGCAACGATGATTGGAACACCAGCTGCTTTCGCATGACTGATGGCTTCTTCTGTTTGCGGCATGACACCGTCATCTGCTGCGACGACGATGATCGCGATATCCGTGACATCTGCACCACGCGCACGCATTGTCGTAAAGGCGGCGTGACCTGGTGTATCGAGGAATGTGATTTTCTTTCCATCGATTTCAACTTGGTAAGCACCGATATGCTGCGTGATTCCGCCGGCTTCACCTGCAGTGACTTTTGTGTTCCGAATCGAGTCAAGCAATGTTGTTTTACCGTGGTCGACGTGTCCCATGATCGTAACGACCGGTGGACGCTCTGACAACGTATAATCTTCTAAATTCAACTCATATGCATCAAATTCCGTCTCATCGACTTGGACTGTCTTCTCGACTTCAAAACCGAAGTCAGATGCTAACAATTCAACCGTCTCATCATCGAGATCCTGGTTGATTGTCGCCATGACACCCATTCCCATCAATTTCATGATGAGTTCGTTTGGTTTTTTGTCCATTTTTTCAGCCAATTCGCCGACTGTTAAGTTGTCAGCGTATTGAACGACATTTGCCATTGCTTCTTCTTGCGCACGACGTGCCGCTTTTCGTTGACTTGATTTTGAATTCGGGTCTGCTACTTCTAATTTACGTGGTTCTGCCTTTTTCTGTGGACGGCGTTTGCCACCACGGTTGTTGCGGTTGCCGAATTCTGGACGTCCGCCTTTTGTATTACGTGATTGGTTCCCTGCTGGTTTGTTAGTTGTTCCTGGTCTGTTCGGTTTATTGTCTGATTTCACTTGTTTTGGAGCCTCCGTTTTTTGGACCCGATGTTTCTCGGGATTAAATACTTTGTCGAGTTGCTGTACTGTCTGTTCATCTAAGACCGCCATATGGTTCTTGACTGGTTTTTCCAGCTTTTCGAGCTGGGCGATGACCTGCTTACTCGTTACGTTCTGTTCTTTCGCGAATTCGTATACACGTTTACCCAAAAGATCCACCTCCAGTTAATCGTTCGAGAGGAGTTCAGTTAGCTTTTTCGCAAATCCGGCTTCGTTGACTGACACGACGACACGCGCATCTTTTCCAAGTGCATGCCCAAGGATATTTCGGTCCGCAACTTCGATATACGGGACACGATAACTTGTACACTTATCCGTTACTTTCTTACGCGTGGCAGCCCCCGCATCTGCTGCTAAGAGGACAAGTTTAGCTTGTCCTCCTCGTACTTCTTTTAGTACGAGTTCTTCTCCAGTCGTCACTTTCCGCGCTCGGTTCGCGAGACCAAGGAGCGATTCCCATTTACTCATCTGTACCTCCCGCGATCGCAAGCAATTGATCATATAACGCATCTGTCGTCTTGACTTTCAGATGATGATCGAGTGTGCGTTTCTTTTTTGCTGTCGCAATGACAGTGACGTCCTTTGTCAAATAGGCTCCTCGCCCATTCATTTTACCATTAAGATCGACGACAACCTCACTATCAGGTGTTCGAACGACCCGAATTAGTTCTTTTTTAGGACGCATTTCTTGTGTGATGACACATTTACGTAATGGTACCTTTTTTTGCACGAATTATTCCTCGCCTTCGACTTGGACCGTTTCCATGTCAACTGCTTCTGTTACAGGCTCTGCTTTCAAGAAGACATCTTTCAGCCCCATTGACTCTGCTTCGGATTCGCTCTTGATATCAATCTTCCACCCTGTCAATTTCGCTGCGAGACGGGCATTTTGACCACGTTTCCCGATGGCGAGTGACAATTGGAAGTCAGGAACGACAACAATCGTTGCTTTTGCTGGTTCATTGACATAAACCGCTACGACTTGCGCTGGGCTTAAGGCGTTCGCCACATATTCTTTTGGATCATCGGAATAACGGACGATATCAATTTTCTCGCCGTTCAACTCGTTGACGATACGCTGAACACGTGCTCCTTTTTGACCCACACATGCACCAACTGGATCGATCTCATCGGAAGCAACGGCAATCTTCGAACGATCGCCTGCTTCACGTGCAACTGACTTCACTTCGACTTCACCGCTCGCGATTTCGGGTACTTCAATTTCAAAGAGACGTTTCAGCAACCCTGGATGTGTCCGCGAAACAAGGATTGAAGCACCCGATCCTTTGACCATCGGATCGACTTTCGTGACATAGACTTTGATGTATTCACGGATTCCAAATCGTTCATTTGGCATCTGTTCATGTGTTGTCAAGACCGCTTCGATTCCCTCGAGGTTGACGTAGAGATTACGGGCGTCCTGACGTTCGACCATCCCTGTCATGATCTCGTCTTCACGGTCAGCAAAGTGATTATAAATCCGTTCCCGTTCTGCTTCACGCATCTTTTGTGTCACGATTTGTTTTGCCGTCTGAGCCGCAACACGACCAAAATCACCAGGCGTGACCTCGACTTTATGGAAATCCCCGAGTTCATAGGTTGGATCAATTTCGTGTGCTTCCTCGAGTGACAGCTGTTCTTCCGGTTGTGTTAACCGTTCGACCACTTCTTTGAGGGCAAAAACACGAATATCTCCTGTTTTTTGATCAAACTCAACCTTAACTGCCTCCGACTCTTTTCCAAAGTTGCGACGGTAAGCGGAAATCAATGCTTGTTCTAACGCATCGATGATGATATTTTTGTCAATCTCTTTTTCTTTTGCAATTTGTTCGATTGCTTCAAGTAACTGTGGTCCCATCGTTCTCTTCCTTTCCTTAGAACACTACCGCAAGCCGCGCCATCGCGATCTTGTTCACCGGTATTTCAATTTTCAATTTGCGTGTCTTCACACGAACTTCGATTTCAAGTAGCTCATCCGAATACGTCAGTAAAGTCCCTTCGAATTCTGTGGCATCCTTGACCGGGTCATGGGTCTTGATATAGACATGTTTTCCAATCGCCTTTTCGAAATCCTCAGTTTTTTTAAGTGGTCGTTCAGCACCCGGACTGGCAACATCTAAATAGTAGGGTTCATCAATCGGATCGTCTTGGTTCAACGCTTCCGACAATTTTTCATTGATGTTGACACAATCTTCCAGGTCAACGCCACCTTCCTTATCGATGGAGACACGTAGGAACCAATCCGCCCCCTCTTTGACGAATTCGACGTCGACAAGCTCCATCCCCTCTCGTTCTACGATCGGTTTTGCGAGCAGTTCGACCTTCTCAGTTACGTTCGTCATCTTCATCCTCCTTCAAAAAACAAACAAGAAAGGAGCAGGTCCCCCTACTCCTTCCAAGTCGTAGTATAAAAAACATTTCCTCACTCAATATAGCATAATGCACCGTCTTAAGCAAGCATCCGCAAGGCTTTAGAGGTCAAATAACGAGAGTTGGTTCTCATCCGGAAGACCTTCTAGACAACCGAGATTATCCAGCGTTTCAATAATCGTCTTCGATAATTTCGCTCGTTTTTGCAGATCTTCTTTAGATAGGAACTCTCCGCCTTTTCGGGCTTCGACGATTTGTTTCGCCGCATTCGTCCCAAGACCGGTCACGGCGTCGAACGGTGGCAACAACGTATCCCCATCGATTAAGAACTCTGTCGCACTGGATTTGTATAAGTCGACTTTATTGAATGTAAAACCACGTTCAATCATTTCGAGGGCAATCTCAAGCACCGTATAGAGCCCTTTATCCTTCGCCGTTGCTTCAAAGCCTTTATCTTTAATGTCTTGTAATACCTTTCGAATAGCAGCCGATCCTTTATTCATCGCTCCGATATCAAAATCACCCGCACGGACCGTGAAATAAGATGCATAGTAATACATCGGATGATGCACTTTATAATAAGCGATCCGCACTGCCATTAGGACATAGGCCGCGGCGTGCGCTTTCGGGAACATGTATTTGATTTTTTTACATGAGTCGATGTACCACAATGGAACGTTGTTCTCAATCATCGCTTCTTCCATCTCAATCGAAAGACCTTTCCCTTTTCGGACGGACTCCATGATTTTGAAGGCGAGCGACGGTTCGAGACCCGCATAAATCAGGTAGACCATGATATCATCTCGACAACCGATGACGTCCTTCAGCTCACACGTTCCATTATAAATCAATTCACTGGCGTTCCCGAGCCAGACATCGGTCCCGTGCGACAGACCAGAAATCTGAACAAGTTCCGAGAATGTCGTCGGTTTGGTTTCTTCGAGCATCTGTCGGACGAACTTCGTCCCAAACTCCGGAATCCCAAGCGTACCGGTCTTCGAGTCGATCTGTTCCGGCGTCACACCAATCGATTCTGTCGAACTAAAGATTTTCATGACTTCTGCATCATCGACAGGAATCGTTTTGGGATCGCGTCCGGACAAGTCTTGTAACATCCGAATCATCGTCGGATCATCATGACCGAGGATATCGAGTTTTAGTAAGTTGTCATGAATCGAGTGGAAATCAAAGTGGGTCGTTTTCCACTCCGACCCCATATCATCAGCCGGAAATTGAATCGGACTGATATCATAAATGTCCATATAGTCCGGCACGACGATGATCCCCCCCGGGTGTTGTCCTGTCGTCCGTTTGACACCGGTCACACCACTGACGAGTCGATCGACTTCCGCGTTCCGGTAATTCAAGTCATTTTCTGATTGATACCCTTTGACATAACCATAGGCGGTTTTCTCAGCAATCGTCCCGATTGTGCCTGCTCGGTAGACGTAGTCATCCCCGAACAAGACTTTTGTGTACGCGTGAGCTTTCGGTTGGTATTCACCGCTAAAGTTTAAATCAATATCGGGTACTTTATCCCCTTTAAATCCAAGGAACGTCTCAAACGGAATATCATGTCCGTCTTTTGTTAACGGAATGTCACACGTCTTACACGATTTATCCGGTAAATCAAATCCTGAACCGACGGACCCGTCATCAAAGAATTCTGATTCCTTACAGTTCGGACAGACATAATGCGGCGGTAGTGGATTGACTTCCGTAATCTCCGTCATCGTCGCGACAAGACTTGACCCAACCGATCCACGGGACCCGACGAGATACCCATCATCGAGTGATTTTTTAACCAGTTTATGTGAAATCAGGTAGATGACGGCAAACCCGTGACCGATGATCGACTTCAATTCTTTTTCGAGTCGTGCTTCGACGATTTCCGGTAACACTTCTCCATAAATCTGATGTGCCATGTTATAAGAGAGTGTCCGGACTTCCTCATCTGCGCCCTCGATTTTCGGTGTAAATAAATCTTTCGGAATGATATCGATGTTTTCAAACCAGTCCGCGATCTGTTGACTGTTCGTAATGACAAGTCGTTCCGAAAGTTCCGGTCCTAAAAATTTAAAGTCTTGCATCATTTCTTGTGTCGTCCGGAAATGGGCCGGTGGCAATTGTTTACGCATATTTAGCATATTCGCGCCGCCCTGCGTCCGAATCAACACTTCCCGGTACGTCGCATCATGTTGATCGAGGTAATGAACGTTCCCTGTCGCGACCGGTAAGATGTCATTTTTTTCTGCCACGCGAATGACTTTTTTGATCAATTCACGTAATTCCAACTCATTTTGAACGATTTCCCGTTCAATCAGATGTCCGTACATGGATGGAGGCTGTATTTCGATAAAATCATAAAAACGCATCACCTTCGCTAAATCGTCATCTGATTTGTTGAGTGCCGCATCAAATACTTCACCATTGTCACAAGCAGAACCGATGATCAATCCGTCGCGGTGCGCGACAAGTTGTGAACGAGGAGTGCGAACGACCCGGTGGACGTGTTTCGTATGCGCCAGTGAAATCAGACGATAGAGGTTTTTAAGCCCGGTTCGGTTTTTGGCATAGACCGTTGCATGGTACGGACGTGCCCGTGAAATATCCTTCCCCATTTCCCGGTTCAGCGAGAGGTGGGTTTTCATGTTAAACATCTCATCCGCCATCTGAAGCAACTTCAGCATCAAATACCCGGTCGCTTCCGCATCATAAATCGCCCGGTGATGTTGCGTCAATTCAATGTCAAAGCGTTTGGCTAACGTATTTAAACGGTGATTTTTCAGGCTTGGCATCAAGACACGTGCCAATTCGAGCGTATCGATGACAGGTAAGACGGACTCTTCATGACTACCAGCACGTAATGTTGCATTTAAGAAGCCAATATCAAATGAGGCATTGTGGGCAACGAGGATGGAATCCCCCGCCCAGTCCATGAACTCTTTGACGACTTGTTCCGGATCCGATTTCCCCCGGACCATCTCATCCGTGATACCAGTCAAATCGATTGTCGTCGCCGACAACAAATGTTTCGGGTCCGCAAAGGCCTCGAACTTATCAATGATATCCCCGTCGTAAATTTTGACCGCCGCGAGCTCGATGATTTTATTGTACATCGCAGAAAGACCAGTCGTCTCGACGTCAAATACGACGAACGTCGCTTTCTCTAGCTCCTGATCGACCGGATGATAGGCGACTTGCACCCCATCATTGACGACGTTCGCTTCAATTCCGTATAAAATCTTAATATCGTTTTTCTTTCCGGCATAATACGCATCCGGAAAACTCTGCGCACCGGCATGATCCGTGATGGCGACTGCTGGGTGTCCCCACGCAGCCGCACGTTCGACGTATTTCGTGACATTCATGACGGCATCCATTTGACTCATTTGGGAATGGGCATGCAATTCCACACGCTTCTCTCCCGCCCATGGATCAGCAGGCAACTCCATTTTAACTTCGGACAGTTGAGCAATCATCATACACAAATCACGCAAGAACGTATCAAATTCAACACGACCTGCGACTTGAATCCACATGCCTTTTTTAATGGCCGACAAGATCTTGACGTCCGTTTCGTCCCGTGCAAACATTTTGACGACTAATGAATCCGTGTAGTCGGTCAGCTTAAAGGTGAAGATGGTTTTTCCACTTCGGAGTTCACGGCTTTCGGCCGCAAAGACGAGACCACGAATCGCAATCCGTCGTTCCTCATCTTGAATCGTCTTGATCGGAACAACTTCGTCTTGAATCGGTTTTCCGATACGAATATCGACCGGACCCTCGTCATCATCCCGTGACTGTTCACGTTTGAATTGTAATTCAAGCATCCGCTTGGCTTCTTCGATATCTTCTTGCTTCACTTGGTTGCGCAACTGTTCTTGTTGCGTCTGATCCATTTGGACGACGGGCTCACAAAGGAACTTCGGAAACCCGTACGCACCGTACAACAGTTGCATCTCACCACATAAATCATTTTTTAAGAACCCGGCTTCTGGTTCACTCCGAACCGGGATGAATAGTTTATTGTCGCGGTACTCAGGCAACACCCGACTGAGATGGCTCCGCATCGCCGACGAGGCATCGGCCAAATCTTCAACGATATACGGCCAATAATCAATAAATAGTTTGTTGTCAGGCCGCTCTTTTGACTCTAAAAATAACTTCACTTCCGCAAACTGTTGGTAACGACTTTTCAAACGGCTATAAAACATCTGATAGACGTTTTGGGGCAAGACACGTGCAATTCGGATATGGAAGGTCCATGTCGAAGTTGCCTTCTGAACCCGTAATTTTTCAAGAGAGGCCTCGGTAAAAAATTCTTCCACGATGCCGGTTGGTAATTCTAAATCGCTCATCAAGAGCGACATGCGTTGTTGTGTATCCACTCGCATTTGTGCTGTCGTTATAGCTCCACACCATGACAGCCACTCCTCCTCCTCTTGCAGATTGCCCAAGGGGCGAATGGGTGTGAGACAAGAAAACAGTCACTTTACGAAAAGTGACCGTTCCCATTGTTTATTGTAAACCTTCATAAAGCGAACGAACAGCCTCAAGAAGATTTGTTTGCTGAATTTCTTCTGCTTCACCGCCACGACGTGCTTTCAGTTCGACGATACCTTCCGGTGCTTTTTTACCGACGTTGATCCGGACCGGTAAACCAATCAAGTCTGCATCGGCAAACTTCACGCCAGCCCGTTCCTTACGATCGTCGAAGAGAACGGAGAACCCAGCAGCCGTCAACTCTTGATACACGGTTTCCGCAACCTGCATTTGATCCGCATTTTTACCATTGACCGCAATCAAATGAACATCAAACGGTGCGATCGCTTTAGGCCAAACGATTCCCCGCTCGTCATAATGTTGTTCGACGACAGCAGACATCGTCCGGGAAACGCCAATCCCGTAACAACCCATGATCAACGATTGGGCTTTCCCGCCTTCATCGAGGAACGTTGCGTTCATCCCTTCTGAATAACGTGTACCCAACTTAAAGACTTGTCCGACTTCAATTCCTCGAGCAAACTTGACGTGTCCGGCTCCATCTGGCGACACGTCTCCTTCTTCGACAAATCGTAAGTCCGTATACTCTGCCTCGAAATCGCGACTTGGATCCACGTGAATATAGTGTGTTTCTGCTTGATTCGCACCACAGACCACATTCGTCAGAGCACGGATTGCGTAATCCGCAACGATTTTCATCTCGGCGCCAATCGGTCCCAGTGTTCCTGGTGTCGAGTGAAGGGCCTGTTCGATTTCATCATCCGTTGCCATCATGATATCGAGGGCACCAAGATAATTTTTCAGTTTGATATCGTTGACTTCATGGTCGCCGCGAACGAGCGCCATGACGAGACCTTGTTCCGTTTTGAAGACAACGGTTTTGATTGACTCCTGTTCCGGTAATCCAAGCACTGCACTGACGGCTTCAATCGTTTTTGCGTCACCTGTGTGTACTTCTTCGAGCGCTGCCGGTGATTTATCTTGTTTCGCGTACTGATCCACCGATGCTGCCATCTCTAAGTTGGCAGCATAGTCTGATTGATCGGAATACACAATCGTATCTTCCCCGATTGCGGCTAACGCATGGAATTCGTGTGTGCCGCTACCGCCGATTGCGCCAGAGTCTGCGACGACCGGACGGAATTCGAGCCCAACACGTGTGAAGATCTTTTTATAGGCTTCAAACATGTTTTGATATTCTTCTTCTAAACTCTCTTGTGTTGCATGGAAAGAGTACGCATCTTTCATGATGAATTCGCGCCCGCGGAGTAATCCGAAGCGTGGTCGACGCTCATCGCGGTATTTCATTTGAATCTGGAACAGGTTGACTGGTAATTTTTTATACGAGTTCAACTCATCTCGAACGATTGAGGTAATCAATTCCTCGTGTGTGGCACCAAGCGCAAACCGGCGATCATGACGATCTGTCAGACGCATCAGTTCTGGACCATAAATATCCCATCGTCCTGTTTCTTCCCAAAGTTCTGCCGGTTGAATGGCCGGCATCAATAGTTCTTGCGCACCAGCTGCTTCCATCTCTTGACGGACAATCGTCTCAATTTTAGAGAGGACACGTTTAGCAAGCGGTAGATAGGAATAGATTCCAGCCGCATTTTGGCGTATGAAACCTGCACGTAACAGCAGTTGGTGACTGATGGCTTCTGCATCGGATGGTACTTCACGCAAAGTTGGCATAAATAGTTTCGATTGTTTCATTTGAGTCGTGAACCCCTTTGACTAATAATTTAAAAGAATTTCTGGATATCGTTCCATGTGACGACTAACATCAGCAGCATCAACAAGGCAAATCCAACAAAATGAACCAATCCTTCTTTTTGTGGATCAACAGGCTTTCCGCGCAAAGCCTCTAAGAACAGGAACAATAATCGTCCACCATCTAAAGCTGGTAACGGCAACAAGTTGAACACGGCTAAGTTAACAGACAGTAATGCTGTCCATGTCAATAACATCGAAAACCCGCTATCAGCAACTTGATCGGTCATTTTAACGATTCCGACAGGTCCTGACAATTGATCAACACCCACGGCACCCGTCACAAGATCTCCGACCGCTCCGACGATCAATGTCGACATCCGCCATGTTTCAGATACACCGGTTTGCAACGCCGTTCCAAACGATTTTTCCGTTTCATTTGTCACACCGATGATTCCAACTTTTTGATCCCCTTGTTGTTGGATCTTTGGTGTAATCGTCGTTGTTTGTTCCTGTCCATCTCGTTCGTACACAACCGTCGTTTCTTTTCCAGCCTGATCTTGGAATCCTGCCCGTAAATCCGTCCATTTGTCCGTTTCTGTTCCATTGACGGAAACGATCCGGTCTCCTTCGACAAGGCCTGCTTTGTCGGCAGGAGATTCTTTTTGGACCGTTCCGATGACACTTTCGCCTGTCGGTGAACCATTATACAATGCTAAACCGAACAAGATAACAAACGCGAGGACAAAGTTCATCGCTGGACCTGCTGCAATCGCTAAAACCCGTTTAAACACCGATTTTGATCCAAACGTCCGATCGTAAGGTGCAATTTGCGTATTCGTTTGTCCCTCGACGAGAAATGCCGTCTTTGAGACAGGATAACGTGTCGACACTTCATCTTGTAAGGCGACGATTTCTAGCTTGTGCAACAAATCGATTTTTTCCACCGTCACGACTTGATCCGTTTCTGGACGAGCAGGATCGAGATAAATCGTTTCGACGATCCCCTCACGAAGTGCTAAACCAATCGTTTGACCTGGCTTAACTTCGACGAATTCCGGCTCTTCACCCGCCATCTTGACATAACCGCCAATCGGTAATAGGCGAACCGTATACAATGTCTCATTTTTGAAAAAAGAAAAGATTTTTGGTCCAAATCCGATGGCGAATTCCCGACAGAGAATGCCGGCGCGTTTCGCCATTACGAGATGACCCCATTCATGTACGGCAACAAGTACACCGAACATCAATACGATTGATATAAAGGTCGTCATTGCTATCCCATCCTTAGTTAGCGAGTGAGAGTGACGCGACAAACGCACGTGCCCAACGGTCCGCCTCAAGGATTTGTTCTAAGGACGGATCTTCGACTTTTTCGTGTGCTTGAAGAGCCGCCTCGACGCTCGCTTCGATTTCTAAAAAGCTGATTTCCCCTTTTAAAAAGCGGTCCACGGCTTGTTCGTTCGCAGCATTGAGTACTGAAGGCATCGATCCACCAGCACGTCCTGCTTCAAAGGCAAGGCGAAGCAAGGGATACCGATCAAACGAAGCCTCAGCAAAATTCAGGCGTCCGATTTGTTTTAAGTTTAACCGTTCTCCCCCTTGAATTTCAAGGCGAGACGGATATGTAAGGGCATATTGAATCGGTTCACGCATATCCGGCATCCCGAGTTGTGCCATGACCGCACCATCATTAAATTCAACCATTGAATGGATGATCGACTCCCGGTGGATGACAACATCGATTTCCTCATACGATACATCAAATAACCAATGGGCCTCAATCACTTCAAACCCTTTGTTCATCATTGTCGCGGAATCAATCGTAATCTTCGCGCCCATCGACCAGTTTGGGTGATCGAGTGCTTGTTCGACGGTTACGTTTGCCAACTCTTCCCGTGTCTGATCTCGGAAACTTCCGCCAGATGCGGTCAAGATGATTTGACGGACATCTTCACGTCGTTCCCCGTTCAAACACTGGAAAATGGCTGCATGTTCACTGTCAACCGGCAGAATCATGACTCCTTTTTCTCGCGCTTTTTTCATCACTAAGTGCCCTGCTGTGACAAGTGTTTCTTTGTTGGCAAGACCAATCGATTTTCCTGCTTCGATCGCGGCAAGGGTCGGACGGAGACCGACTGCTCCGACAACGGCCGTAATGACGATATCGGCTTCTTCCGCTGTCGCAACGGCAATCAATCCATCTTCTCCGACAACGATTGTTGGTGTATACGTTAACATCGTCTCGAGTTCCATTTTAACTGATTCATCCAACACTGCGACTAACGCCGGGCGCAATCGATTCAACCATGGTGACGCGACTTCGACGTTTTTACCGAATGCAAAACTGACCAATTGAAAACGATCAGGGTTTGCTGCAATGACATCCAATGTTTGTGTCCCAATTGAACCTGTCCCACCAATAATACTGATGTTTTTCATCGTTCTTCCCCCTTAATCGAATATACCAAGTACGATCAATACACTAAACACGATGATCATGCTATCAAATCGATCAAGAATCCCACCATGTCCAGGTAACAATGCACCAGAATCTTTTACCCCATAATGACGTTTGTACGCCGACTGGACTAAATCTCCGAGTTGACCGACGACTGCGACGATCAGTGCCAACAATAAGACTTTTCCGAATCCGACCGTCGGATGGATCCACTCAAAAAGCATCCCTAACATAAGCGCCAAAACGATACCACCAACTGCGCCTTCAACCGTTTTATTCGGACTGATGGCTGGCCATAATTTCGTTTTACCCAGACTCTTCCCGACGAAGTAGGCACCAGAATCGGTGAACCAAATCAGCAGGATGATCAATAACGATACGATCAGTCCATTCTCAAGGAGACGGATATACGTAAACGATGCAAAACCGACTCCGACATAGACCGCCGTCAATAAAAGAAAGGCTACATCATCAAACGTAAATACGTTTTTTGAAAATACTGTCCAAAACAAACTGATTAACACAATCAACATGCCCCATGCTAACGGAGACAATCCAAGCGAAAGCGAATGGTTGTTCGCTTGCTCGTACAGACCGATAAACGGGAGTAATGTTCCTGCGCCAAATAATAAAACAGGGAACGATTTAAACGAAAGCTGTCGCATCTTGATTAGTTCGGTATAACCAATCACTGTCAAAGCTGCCATAAATGTAAGGAATGGGAGTCCTCCTAGATAAAGTAATCCTAAAAAGATGGCACCTGCCCATATTCCCGTAATGATTCGTGTTTTCATAAGCTGTATCCTCGTTTAGTCAGACTCCGCCAAAACGGCGTGTCCGTTGATTATAGTCTTCAATCGCCGCGAGGAACTGGTCACGCCGGAACTCGGGCCACAAGACATCTGTAAAATAAAATTCTGCATAGGCGGCCTGCCACAATAAGAAGTTCGAGAGACGTTGTTCACCGCTCGTTCGAATGACTAGATCGACATCTGTCATCGATCCCGTCATCAATTCTTGTTCAATGACGTCGTTCGTGATCATTTCAGGAAGCAACAAACCAGCCTGTACTTTTTCAGCGATTTTTTGCATGACTTGTACGATTTCATCCCGACCACCGTAATTCAACGCAAAAATCAACCGCAGACCTGTATTATCAACGGTATCTGCTTTAGCTTGTTGCACCGCTTCTCGTGTATAAATCGGAAGCCGTGAAATTTCACCTGCTACTTCGACCTTGACGTTACGTTCCTTGAGGTCTTTTAAATCTGACTCTAAAAATTGTGCCGGTAGCTTCATCAAGAAACTGACTTCTTCTTCAGGACGTGTCCAATTCTCAGTCGAGAAGGCATATAACGTCAAACTTTTAACACCTAATTCATTTGCGGTACGAACGACTTCTCGCACGGACTTCATGCCTTCGCGATGACCCATGATGCGGGGAAGGCCTCGTTTTTTTGCCCAACGCCCGTTTCCATCCATAATAATCGCAATGTGTTCAGGAACTTGTTGTTCAATCACTTCTTTGGTCTGATTTAACCATTGAAACATTTATCTCTTCCTCCCCTCGTTCAGTTTAAGAAGAAAGGGACTCTTCGTGTGACAAAGAGTCCCCAACATGACGACGTATCGCGTCATACTTCCATGATTTCTTGTTCTTTATCCGTCGCTGTTTGATCAAGCAACTTAACGAATTTATCTGTTAACGTCTGAACGTCTTCTGTGTATCCGCGAAGATCATCTTCAGTCAACGCTCCGTCTTTTTCTTGCTTTTTCAATTGTTCGTTTGTATCACGACGAATGTTTCGAAGGGCCACTTTTCCTTCTTCCGTGTACTTTTTGACAAGTTTCACGAGTTCTTTCCGACGATCTTCTGTCAGTGGTGGAATGGCTAACCGAATGACTGTTCCATCCGAAGAAGGAGCTAATCCCAAGTCGGCCCGCTGAATTGCTTTTTCAATTTCAGTAACCATCGATTTGTCCCATGGTGTAATCAAAATCAAGCGTGCTTCTGGCGTGTTGACGTTTGCCACTTGGTTCAATGGTGTCGGTGAGCCGTAATACTCCACTTGGACAGGATCAAGAATCGCTACGTTTGCTCGCCCTGCTCGTAACGTCGCGAGTTCTTTTTTTAGTGACAGATGGGCTTTTTCCATCCGTTCTTCTGCTTGTTTCATGATTGCTTGTGACATATTATTTCCCCCTTACGAGTGTCCCGATTTCATCACCGATGACAACGCGTTTGATGTTTCCTTCTTCCATTAACGAGAAGACGATGAGCGGGATATCATTATCCATGCAAAGCGACGTCGCCGTTGAATCCATGACTTGAAGACCGTCTTTTAAGACGTCCAAGTAGGATAACGTTTCGAACTTCTTCGCTTCCGGATCGATGTTCGGATCAGCCGAGTAGACGCCGTCGACGTTGTTTTTCGCCATCAAGATGACATCTGCCTCAATTTCAGCCGCCCGAAGCGCTGCCGTCGTATCTGTTGAGAAATAGGGATTCCCTGTTCCGGCTGCAAAGATGACAACACGTCCTTTTTCAAGATGACGCATCGCCCGACGACGGATGTACGGTTCAGCAACTTGTCGCATTTCAATCGACGTTTGGACACGTGTTTCAACGCCAACCGACTCCAAACTATCTTGTAAAGCGAGCGAGTTCATGACGGTCGCAAGCATTCCCATATAATCCGCGTTTGCCCGGTCCATTCCAAGCTCTGCTCCTGTTTTGCCGCGCCAGATATTCCCTGCGCCGACGACAACAGCGACTTCGACGTTCAATTCAACCAATTCCTTGATCTGATTGGAAATTGAATTGACAATACCAGGATGGATTCCGAACCCTTGATCTCCTGCGAGCGCTTCTCCGCTCAATTTTAACACAATCCGGTTATATTTCGGTTGCATGACTATGTCCCCCTTGCTAAATTCCGTAAAAAAGGAACACGACCCACTTCCACACGAAAGTGGATTGAAGCATACGTGTTCCTTCTCTTGTCCTCAGGAAATCCTGATTCTTATTTTTTAAGTTGATTCATAACTTCTTCAGCGAAGTTTTCTTCACGTTTCTCCATACCTTCTCCAACTTCGAAGCGTACGAATGAGACGACTTTTCCGCCTTTTGATTCTACATATTTACCGACTTTGAAGTCTGGATCTTTGACGAATGTTTGGTCAACGAGGCAAATTTCTTCGAAGAATTTGTTCATGCGTCCTACAATCATTTTTTCAACGATGTTAGCAGGCTTGCCTTCGTTGAGTGCTTGCTCCGTCAAGACTTTTTCTTCACGCGCTTTTTCTTCTTCTGTGACTGAAGAACGGTCAACGTAAAGTGGACGCGCTGCAGCGATGTGCATAGCGATGTCTTTTGCGACAGCTTCATCCGTTGTGCCTTCGACGATGACGACAGAACCGATTCGTCCACCCATGTGGAGGTAAGAACCAAATGCTGCGTTGTCTTCTTTAGCGAAGAGAGCTACACGACGGAGTGAGATTTTCTCTCCGATTGTCGATGCTTCTTCAGAGATGTATGTGTCGATTGTTTTACCCGCCTCGTATTCAGAAGCAAGTGCCGCTTCAGCCGTTTCAGATCCGTTACGGAGTACTGCGTCCGCAATATTTTGAACGAGTGATTGGAAACGTTCGTTTTTCGCAACGAAGTCTGTTTCTGAGTTGATTTCAACGAGTGCTGCTTTGTTGCCGTTGACTGCGACAGCTGTCAAACCTTCTGCTGCAATCCGGTCGCCTTTAGCTGCTGCTTTCGCGATTCCTTTTTCACGCAAGAAATCGATTGCTGCGTTCATATCCCCGTCTGCTTCGACGAGTGCTTTTTTGCAGTCAAGCATCCCTGCACCAGTTTTTTCACGAAGTTCTTTTACCATAGCTGCTGTAATAGCCATTCGATATTCCTCCTTATAACGTCCTTATTTTCAAAAAAAAGGTGATAAAAGGTCAATTCCCTTTATCACCTGGCATCACGAATTACTCAGCGTCTGCTACTACTTCTTCAGTAGTTTCAGGTGCTACGTTATCTTCGCCTTGTTTAACTTCGAGGATTGCGTCAGCCATTTTACCAGTAAGCAATTTGACTGCACGGATCGCATCGTCGTTTGCTGGGATGACGTAGTCGATTTCGTCTGGATCACAGTTTGTATCAACGATCGCAACGATTGGGATGTTGAGTTTGTGTGCTTCTGCAATCGCGATACGCTCTTTGCGTGGGTCAACGATGAAGAGTGCATCTGGAACGCCTGGCATATCTTTGATACCGCCGAGGAATTTCTCAAGACGTGTCATTTCTTTTTTAAGAATGATGACTTCTTTTTTAGGAAGAACTTCGAACGTACCGTTCTCTTCCATTTTTTCGAGTTGTTTTAAACGGTTAATCCGTTTTTTGATTGTTGAGAAGTTCGTGAGTGTTCCACCCAACCAACGTTCGTTGATGAAGTATTGACCCGCACGGATCGCTTCTTCTTTCACAGTGTCTTGAGCTTGTTTTTTCGTACCAACGAAAAGAACATTTCCGCCTTCAGACGCTACTTCACGGATGAAGTTGTACGCTTCGTCTACTTTTTTAACCGTTTTTTGTAGGTCAATGATGTAGATTCCGTTACGTTCTGTGAAGATGTATTTTGCCATTTTTGGGTTCCAACGGCGTGTTTGGTGACCGAAGTGTACACCAGCTTCTAACAATTGTTTCATCGAGATTACTGCCATGATGAATTCCTCCTTTTGGGTTTTGGATGTCCTCCGCGATGATCGTTGTCCCAGCTAACCTATTAAAGGCACCGCAGCTGGCGATACATGCGTGCGTAATTAACACCGTAGACTAATATAGCATAAAGTTTAACGTCGGGCAACCTTCGTTTTCTTGGAAAGTTTGGCGATCAAGGCGATCTCTCCCGCACCCCGATTTAAAGAACGGGCTAACTGATCTAAGTCCGCACCGTTTTCGAGTTGTTGTTTCACATCGAAAACGGGTTCTTCTT
The DNA here is from genome assembly GCF_001870785.1 of Exiguobacterium sp. KRL4. Lineage (GTDB taxonomy): Bacteria > Bacillota > Bacilli > Exiguobacteriales > Exiguobacteriaceae > Exiguobacterium_A. The sequence continues at coordinate 212,660 of NZ_MOLV01000004.1, read as the reverse complement.
GTACACGAACGACTGGTTCTGGTTGCAATTCTTCTTGCAACGGGAATACCAGGCGTTCGGATGTCTCCAGCGGAACCGTTCGTCCCGTTTGCTCAGGTGTTGAAGAAGCTGACGTATCGTCAGTTCCTGTCAGCTCATTGACCTGTTGCATGAACTGCAACAAGATTTCTTCTGTCTCTTGCTTTTGGCGCTCGAGATTCGTAATCCGGTCTTTAAGTAGCGCCTGTTGCTTAAATAACAGTAGCAAACCATAACAGATGAGTGCAGCAAGTAAAATATAAAAGAGTGTCATCATAAATCCTTTCACATTGCGACACGATCAGAAAGATACGCACTTCCTAACGCTTGTTTCAGTTTTTTGAGTGCTTTTGAATGAATTTGCGAAATGCGTGATGTCGAGAGATTCAGAACTTCGCCGATTTCCGTCAACGTCAGTTCCTCAAAGTAAAACAGCGACACGACATACTGTTCCTTTTCTGATAACTGTTCCACTTCTTCTGCAAGCTTCGAAATCAACTCACGCATCAGTACCGTATCTTCCGGTGTTGCAGCATCCGGATCAAGATAAGAAACGGCCATCGCTTTTCCTTCGTCTTGAAGCGTAACCGCTTCGTCGATTGATAGAATGTTGGCAAAGTAACTTTCTGCTAGCGCCGTCTTTACTTCTTCTGGACTCATTTCGACAATCGATGACACTTCATCAATCGTCGGTGTCCGTTGAAGGCTTTGTTCTAAAATCTCGACCGCCGCTTCGACACGTTTTGATTTTTCCCGTAAAGAACGGGGCAACCAGTCAATTTTTCGAAGTCCGTCAAGAATGGCTCCACGAATCCGGAACGCGGCATACGTGTCGAATTTATTATTATGATTTTGATCAAATTTTTGTAAGGCATCGTAAAGTCCCATCATACCCAGACTTTTTAATTCATCGCGATCGACACTTTTCGGAAGTGTCGCACTGAGACGTTGAACGTGGTATTGAACAAGAGGTTCATAATTCAGCAGTAACCGGTCAGCTACCGCTACATCACGCGTCGATAGCCATTGATCCCAAAGTTGTTGTAATTCCTCACGCATGACCATTCCTCCTCTAGATTTCCAGCGTTCCGACGTTAACTGTCCGAATGACTAATCGGCCAGAATGCGAATGGAATTCGATCGTTCGACCGTTTGTTCCACCGACGTCTTCCGCAACGAGTGGGACGTTCGCTTTTCGTAAAGCTAGTCTTACAGCTGCAATATTTCGTTCACCAATCCGCATTGATTCGTGTTCGTATTTAAACTGGAACATCTGTGCGCCACCCGCAATTTTCGCTCGTAGACGGATGGCGCCTTTATACCGAAGAGAACGTGCCAGTTCCACAACCGCTGTATCCGCAAATTTTCCAATCTCAAGCGCAATGTTTCGGCTGATCGCCGAGTCAGGTAACATGACATGCGCCATGCTGGAAAGTCCACGTTCTTGATCGTAAATGATCACACCGACACAAGACCCTAAACCGGCTGTCCGAAGAATGATCGGTTTTTGGCTAACTGCATATTCTGCAATTCCAATCCGAACGACTTCATCCATCGATATCCACACCCAATCGTTGAAAAACAGAGGTAAAGGCACCTTCTTCAGGTAACAACAATAAATGACCGTTCAAATCGTTTCCTGAACTGGATAACCGTGTATCGATGTATACTGCCATGTTACCAAATTTTGTCGACTCTAGTAAGGCAACTTCCAAAATCGCTCCGACCATATCAAAAGCAGATGCCGGGACCGTCACATGGACGGATAGATCGAGCCAATCGGAAATCGAACGGGCGTAGGCGCCAATCAAGATGTTCCCGATCTCTTCCCAGGCCGACACTCCCATCGCATGTTGATCGGAAAAAAAACGGAATGGCTGTTGTAGTAACTGCGACACTAGCTTTTCAGCATCTTCGAGTGGCATTAAAAATAGAAGACACGCCTTGATGTCACCAGAAAAACGAAGGAGTGCTCCCGCCGTATAGGCTTCAGCGCCACCTACCCGCTCAACGATTGTTGAGAACGACTCTAAGTCTGCTGACGGTACTTCGATTTCAACTGGTTGTCCAAGAAGTGTCGATAATGCCGTCGCCGCATGGGCTGCTCCGATATTCCCGATTTCTCGAAAGACATCTTGTTCCATCCGATTAAGCATGGATGATCTCTTCAAACAATCGATTTGGCTCTAACAAGGAGAACAACTGCTCTTCGCCTTTTGCAATCGCAGTCAAATACGTCGTCTCATCTTGTTTTTGATCCGTTAATGGTTCAATCCGGACATCTGTTGCTTCCACGACTTCATTTGCACGATCGACGATAAAACCAGCATCTCCATGTTCGAGTGTCGCAATGATGATTCGTGTTTCTTCTGTTTCCTCAATCGAATCAAATCCTAAACGTGTCCGTAAATCAATCACGGGTGTCACGACACCTCGTAAATTAATCACACCTTTGACATAAGAGGCGGCATTTGGAATCCGCGTAATCGGGATGACACGTTCGATTGAACGAACAGATTGAACATCAATTCCGTATGCATTTTCTTCTAATTGAAAGACAACCCATTTTTGTTCCATTTTTCATTCCCTCACTTTCGTAACAATGCATTGCTATCGATGATTAATGCCACTTGACCGTCACCTAGAATCGTCGCACCGGAAATCGCACGGATCCCTTCGAGATAGCTGCCTAGTGGTTTCATGACGATTTCTTGTTGACCGATCAATTCAGAAACGATCAATCCGGCGAGCTTCTCGCCACTTCTTACGACGACTACGGAATAGGCATCCGCTTCTACTTGCGGCAAACCATACACCTGATTCAATGAAATCAATGGAACAAGTTGTCCCCGGAAATCAAAGACCTTTTCACGGTGCGCTTGTAAGATCGCTTCTTGTTTGAGTGACGTTGTTTCGATGATCGCCGTCAGTGGGATGGCGTACGTTTCTTGACCAAGTTTGACGAGCATGGCCGAAATAATTGATAGCGTCAGCGGTAAGCTGATTCTAAAGATTGTTCCTTCTCCACGTTTCGTCTCGACGAATACTTCCCCACCAAGTGATTCGATTTTTGATTTAACGACATCGAGTCCGACACCACGTCCCGATAGATCGGTTACCGTCTCCGCTGTTGAGAATCCTGGGGCAAATAACAACATCGCTGCTTCTTCCGGTGTCAGTAAAGCTGCTTCTTCTTCCGTCAGCAAACCTTTCTCAAGCGCAATTTTCGTCACGCGTTCATGGTTGATTCCGGCACCATCATCTTCAATCTCGATGAACACGCGGTTTCCCGAATGATAGGCACGCAGTGACAGATTTCCTTCGATGGGCTTTCCAGCTAGGATCCGGTCTGCCTTACTTTCAATCCCGTGATCCACGGCGTTCCGGATCAAGTGGACGAGCGGGTCACCAATCTCATCGATGACCGTCCGGTCGAGTTCTGTCTCAGCTCCGGTGATGTGTAATTTGATATTTTTTCCGACATCCTTCGAAACCGAACGAACCATTCGCGGAAATCGGTTAAAGACTTGTTCAATCGGCATCATCCGTAATGTCAGGACCAATGACTGTAATTCATTCGTCCCCCGTTTAATCCGTTCCACCGTCTCTGTCAAATCAGAGGAACCGACTTCTGCCGCGATCCGCTCTAGACGACCACGATCGATGATGAATTCTTCGAATAAGTTCATCAGTCGATCAATCCGTTCTAGATTGACACGGATTGTTTTTGCCGCAATCGGGGTTTGGGCTTCTCCTGAAGCATCAACCGTTTCACCCGGCTTTTTATTCAGCGGATTATCGGTTGGTTCAAGCAACGTCGCTGCTGCAGCAACCGGCTCGACGGGTACTTCGAATGGTTGAATCAAAACCTGTGCGACTTCCGACACGGCTTTGATCCCGTCCTGGATTTCTTGTTCCGACTTCATCGTCACGAACAAGACATCAAAACTTGTCTCGAACTGTTCTTGCTCGAGTTCATCAGAAGTTGGGTTTGACAAAATGACATCACCAAGATTTTGTAAACGATCAAAGACCATGTAGACACGTGCGGCCTTTAAAATCACATCGGCTGACAGTTCCACCGTAATGACATACGCTTGATAACCGGAAGCCATCGATTGACGGACAACTGATTCCGAGTAAACGTCGCATTCAAAGTTTTTGATGACCGACACAACAGGATGCGCTGCTACTTTGTCCGTTTCACCATCCTTCTGAATGAACTGTTTTAAGCGGACGACCGTCGTCGCCACATCGAGCTTCCCGGTTCCCCCTTGACTGATATCTTCGACCATCGTTTCGAGTTGTTCAGCGGCCACAAACAAGACGTCAATCAAATCGGGTGTCGCCGGCTGTGTTTTCGAACGTACAAGATCAAGCGCACTTTCCATCTCATGTGTTAAATCGGCAATCGCATCGTATCCCATCGTACCGGACATTCCCTTTAATGTATGGGCGGAACGGAAAATCTGATCGATGACGGCTTCATCATCCAGACGCTGTTCAAAAATCAAAAGACTCGAGTTGATGGCTTGCAGATGTTCGATTGACTCGTCCAGAAACAATCCTAAATATTCATTTAAATCCATGGAACATGTCCTCCTTCATGATTAGCGGACGCGATTACGCCGTTTTGTCAAACGATTCAGTAACCGGTCTAAAAATTTCTGTTCGTGTACCTGAAGTCCCGTCAGTGCTGTCGTAATATGATCGAGTCGCCAACTGACATCACTCGTCCGGTCAAACAGATAAAATGGACGCTGTGCCTTGACCGCCTTCATGACGGTTGGATCGTCTGGCAAGAAACCAACGAAGCGTAACGACTTCTCTAAAAAATTCTGACTGACCTGTTGTAAACGATCGAATGTCTCAAGTGCTTCTTGACCATTCGTCGCCCGATTGACGACAACGGCAATCGGAAGTTCATTTGCATGATGATGGGCGAGCTTTACGAACGCATAGCCATCCATGATCGACGTCGGCTCTGGCGTCACGACTAACCAAGCTTCATCTGCACTGCTGATGAAATCGAATGTTTGATGTGTCGCACCGGCACCTAAATCGAGTAACACGAAATCATAGTCGTAAAAAAATCGGAATTCGCTCATCATGAATTGCACATCATGATCGGTCAGATCCATCAATTCCGTGAATCCGCTCCCACCATGAATGAAATGTAACTCAGGCGTCGCTTCTACGACGGCTTGCGCCAAGGATTCACGCTGTTTGACACAATCCATCAAGGATGTTTTAGAAGACTTCCCTAACAACACTCCGACGTTCGCCATTCCGATATCTAAATCAATGATCAATACTTTTTTAGCTTGTAACGATAGTGCTACTCCTAAATTGACAGCCACGTTCGTTTTTCCAACGCCACCTTTTCCACTGACGATGGCAATCGTTTTAGTCTCTCGAACTGCTACCTTTGAACGTAACGCCCGTGCCTGATCTTCTCGCATCATCGTAACCCTCTTTCTACAATCATTTGGGAAATTTCTGGACTTGTCGGCCAGATGATGTCTTCAGGTACTTCTTGACCTGTCGTCAGACAAAACACAGGGATTCGTGTTTCCCTCGTCAGTCCATAAATCGACCATAATTCAGTTGTCTCATCGGCTTTCGTAAAGATAAAACCGCTCAGTGGTACTTGACCAAATCGTTTCCGGATTTGTTCCAAGTCACGATACTTCGACGTTAAGCTGAGGACGAGGAAGACATCCGTATCGGAAAAATCATGTCGTGCTTTTAATTGTTCAACATATCCGGCATCGAGGAAGTTGCGTCCCGCCGTATCGATCAAAATGATGTCACAGTCAGCGAGTTCGGTTTTAGCTTGTTCGAATTCTTCTAAATCATATGCAACGCGTAATGGAATATCGATGATATCCGCGTAAGTACGTAATTGTTCGATTGCCGAAATCCGGTATGTATCCGTCGTGATCAATCCGACCGTTTGTTGTTTCGTTAACCGGTAATAGGCAGCGAGTTTTGCGATCGTCGTCGTCTTTCCGACGCCGGTTGGTCCTGTCAGCATGACAAAACGGGATGTGGCTGTCGTAATTTGAATTTCCTTTTCCACTGCTTCAACGAGTGCTTGTTCGACCTGCGTCACATCATTCGTTTTATAATACGTCGACAACATCAAGTCATGTAACTCTTCCGCACATCGTTGTAAAGCAGGTTCAGCTAACAAGACGTCATATCGTTCTAGTGCTTCTGGTAAGCGCCGTGACGCAAAGGAAACGACGGTCGGAGTGACCTGTTCCGTCATTCCCGAATTGACTACGCCATGGAGACGAGCAGTTGGCGGGACCGACACGGGTTCAGGATTCGCAAGCGGTTGTTTTTTTGGTCGAGCGACCGGATGTTCTTCTACTGACGCGACAAGTTCCACTTTTTTTTGTGTAAATAAACCAAACACCCCACCGACTTTGATTTGCCGGGTATTTAAGATGATTGCTTCTTCCCCTAAATCTTGTTTCACTAGTTCCATCGCTTCGCTGACAGAATTCGCAATAATTCGTTTTACCATCATGTGTTAGATCACCCCAATACTCTTGACTTCGATTGTCGGAATTAACTCGTTATAGGACAGAACAGGTACATCCGGGAAATAACGTTCCGTCAATTGACGAACGAACATCCGAATACTCGGTGAGGCTAAAATGATTGGTTGAGCACCATAACGCTCGAATTCTGTCGTCAACTCGTTTAAGGACTCAATGAATCGTGTTGCTTTATCGGGATCAAGCGCCAAGTAGTTACCAAACTCGGTTTTTTGGATTGCCGATTGAATATCGAGTTCCATCTCGCTTGATACGGTCACGACATGAAGCACTTCACCTTGTAACACTTGTTCTGTGATTTGTCGTGCCAATGCCTGACGTACGTATTCTGCTAACAGATCGCTGTCTTTCGTGACCGTTGCATAATCGGCCAACGTTTCAAAAATCAACGGCAAGTTTCGGATTGAAATTTTTTCTTTTAACAACTGAACGAACACTTTTTGTAGTTCACCGATCGATAAGAGCTGTGGTGTCACTTCGTCGACTAAAATCGGATGGGTTTCTTTCAGATGATCGACTAACTGCTTGGTTTCTTCTCGTCCCAATAAATCAGCTGCATGTTTCTTGAGCAGTTCCGTCAAGTGTGTCGCGACGACGGATGGGGGATCAACGACCGTATACCCGGACATTTCCGCCCGACTTCTCGTCCGTTCATCAATCCAGAGTGCCGGCATGCCAAAGGCGGGTTCTACCGTCTCAATCCCTTGGATCTCGGGATCATCGACACCAGGGCTCATCGCTAAGTAATGGTCAAGTAACAATTCACCGGTCGCCATCTCACTGCCACGAATTTTAATCCGGTAATGGTTCGGCGGGAGTTGCAGATGATCTCGTATTCGCACGGTTGGCAAGACGAATCCAAGTTCAAGTGCCAACTGCCGGCGGATCATGACGACACGGTCGAGCAAGTCGCCGCCCTGTGCTTCGTCAGCAAGTGGAATCAATCCGTAACCGAATTCAAATTCAATCGTATCGACGTTTAACAACGAAATGACCGACTCGCTCGACCGGAGATTTTCTGTCGGCGCCTCTTCGACTGCCACTTCTTCTTTTGTTGTTTTGGACGTCCGGGTCAACTGCCAGGCGAAAAACGCCGCACCTCCTGCGACTGGAATCGTTACGTAATCTGGAATTGCTGTAAATAAACCAAGTAAGAAAATCGCACCTGCTCCAATCATAACGAGCAATGGTGTCCGGGAAAGCTGACCGATGATGTCTTCTCCTAAGTTACCGTCCGAAGTCGAACGCGTGACGATGATTCCGGTCGCAACTGAAATCAAGAGCGCTGGAATTTGACTGACAAGCCCGTCTCCGACGGTCAATAACGTATACAGTTGGACCGACTCCATCATCGGCAACCCTTGTTGAACGACTCCGATGATCATTCCGAAAATCAAGTTGATGATGACGATGATGATGCCGGCAATGGCGTCTCCTTTGACGAATTTAGAAGCTCCATCCATCGCTCCGTAAAAATCCGCTTCTGATTGGATTTTTTGACGGCGTGTCCGTGCCTGCAACTCGTCGATCATGCCGGAATTCAAATCGGCGTCAATTGCCATCTGTTTCCCCGGCATTGCGTCGAGCGTAAAACGTGCCGACACTTCCGATACCCGCTCCGAACCCTTTGTGATGACGAGGAACTGAATCAAGACGAGAATCAGGAAGACGACGAATCCAACGAGCGCGTTTCCTCCGACAACAAAACTACCGAACGCTTCGATGACTTCCCCCCCGTTCCCGTTCGAAAGAATCGCACGGGTCGTCGAGACGTTCAGTGCCAATCGAAACAAGGTGACGATCAGTAACAGCGTCGGAAATACAGAAAATTCAAGGGCTTCCTTGGCATTCATCGCGACAAGTAAGACCATCAGCGAAATTAAGATATTAATGATGATTAAGAAATCGAGTAAAAATCCTGGCAGTGGAATGACGAGCATGAAGACGATCATAATGACGCCTAGCAGGACGGTTAAATCTCTTGTTGAAATGGTCATGATGCTTCATCCTTTCATTTCGCTTGTTTCATTTGATAGACAAAGGCAAGTGTTTCAGCGAGTGCCTGATAAAATGATTCATCCACTGCCATCCCTATTTCTGATTTTGCGAATAATGCTCGTGCGAGCGGTCTGTTTTCGATAATCGGAATCTCGGCTGCTGTCGCCTTCTCCCGAATCCGGAATGCGACAGCATCCACTCCCTTTGCGACGACAATCGGCGCTGCATGTTTGCCGTCATCATATTGAATCGCCACCGCGTAATGGGTTGGATTCGTAATGACGACATCGGCATTCGGTATTTCTTGCATCATCCGTCGCATCGCCATTTCGCGTTGTTGCTGTTTGATTTTCCCTTTGATTTGCGGATCGCCTTCTGTATTCTTATGCTCATCCTTTAAATCTTGTTTACTCATCCGAATCGATTTTTCGAAGTCAAATTTTTGATAAGCAAAATCAAGGACGGCTAACACAATCAACGTGATGCTGACTGAGATACCTAACAAGAAGGTCAAGTGACCAATGATGGCTAAAGCGTCGCCGATTGGCTCCGACGTCAAGCGTGAAATCTCTACCTTGTTGTTCCATAATACGGTTCCACTTGTCACACCAATAACAAGTAATTTGAACACCGATTTTAAAAATTCGATCAGTGCTTTCATACTAACAATACGTTTTACACCTTGTAAGGGGTTGATCCGATCAAGTTTTGGTTGAATCGATTCTGAACTGAGTAACGCTCCGATTTGCACGAAATTTCCTAAAATTCCGATTACAACAGCTGTCACAAAAAAAGGCGAAACAAGAATGCCCATCTGAATCAACATCTCGATCATAATTTCTTGAACGCGTCCTTCTTCAACAGCGACCAGTACAGTTTGCGCACTTAAGCCATCTTCTAGCACCATGACGAATCGTTTTCCTAAGAACGGACCAAAGAAAAATAACACTAAAAACATTCCGAATAACATGAGACTGCTCGTCAAATCGGCTGACTTTGCGACCTGTCCCTTTTTTCTGGAATCATCTCGTTTTTTAGGAGATGCTTTTTCTGTCTTTTCGCCTGCAAAATACTGGAGGTCGAGGGTTAACTTGTACGTCTTCATCTCAACCTCCTAGTAATTGAATCGCGTCCGACAATACTTCTTGTAATAATGGAACAAATCGAGAAATCCCTGTAATCATCGCACCGGCAAGTAAAAATAAAATGGCGTATCCCATCAATAGCTTGACCGAAAAACCGATTGCAAAAATATTGAACTGCGGAGCCGTTTTCGCTAAAAATCCAAGCGCCAAATCGACTAAAAATAGTGAGACGACTAAGGGCATCGCCATCTGTAATGCAGTCAACATCGCCATTCCGATGACACGGACGACTAAACTCATCCCCGCCTCTCCCGTTACACCAATTGGACTTCCTGGAGGAAAAATCTCAAAACTGGTGTAGATGCCGTCAAGCAAAATCAGATGCATGTCGGAAGCCAGTAAAACAAGTAGCGTCAACATATAATAAAAGCGACCAATGATGGGCGATTGACCACCAAACATCGGATCATACGCTGATGCCATCGCAAGACCCATCTGTAAATCGATGATCGATCCTGCAATCTGTGGTGCATACAGTAAAAAACTAGCGAGTAGACCAAGGGCGAGTCCGATGATGACTTCTGTCCCCATCCGAAAAAAGAAATCAATATCATCGACTTGAACGGTTGTCTTGACGGCATAACTTGCAAAATAGGCAAGACCGGCAGCAATCGCTAATTTGTGTTGCGCCGGTAATTGCTTGGATGAAAACAAGGGAGCTGCAACAAGAAATCCGACAATTCGACCAAACACAAGTAAAAAGACACTGACAAAGGACAGTAACGTCATTTCCGTGAAACCTCTGCAATCTGTTTAAAAATTTCAATCGTAAACGTCTTCAGTTCTTCCATGATCCATGGTCCAAAAAAGACGAGGGCTAAAAATACCGCAACAATCTTCGGAACAAACGATAACGTCTGCTCTTGGATTTGTGTCGTCGCTTGTAAAATGCTGACGAGAAGGCCGACGACGAGTGAGACAAGCAAGAGCGGAGCTGAGACCTTGAGCAAGGTCCAAACAGCCGAACTGGCTAATTGAATAATCATTTCCTGCGTCATGTCGTCCCCCCTATCGCATGCTGACGAGTAGTGACTCGACAATCAAATGCCAACCATCTACCAAAATGAATAGTAATAATTTAAACGGTAACGCAATCATGACCGGTGGTAACATCATCATCCCCATCGACATCAAGACACTCGAGACGACCATATCGATGACGAGAAAAGGAATGAAGATCATGAAGCCAATTTGAAAGGCGGTCTTCAACTCGCTAATCGCGTAGGCTGGTACTAATGCGACGAGTGGAATATCTTCCACCTTTTCTGGTTTTTCATAATTGCCGTATTTCAAAAACAACTCTAAGTCATTTGTTCGTGTGTACTGCGACATGAATCGTTTCATCGTACCGCCGGCCTTATCAAATGCCTCGTCTTGACTGATCTTCTCATCCATATACGGTTGTAATGCTGTCGTATTGAGCTCCGTCAAGATAGGGGCCATGACAAATAACGTGATGAACAAAGCCAGTCCAACAAGCAGTTGGTTCGGCGGTGTCTGCTGTGTACCCAGTGCCGAACGGACAAAGGACAAGACGACGATGACACGGGTGAAACACGTCATTAAAATCAAAAGCGATGGTGCGAGTGATAAAAGTGTCAGTAGTACAAGTAACTTAATCGAGGTCGCCGTCCCAGACGGCGTATCCAGTGAAATCAAATTTTCAATCGTCGTCATGAACGTCCTCGATTCTTCTGGAACTGATCCAGCTGTTGCTTAAACGATTCCAGAAACGGAGACGCCGTTGATGTATGTAACTCGTCTTCCGGTAGATCGGTCGTCGATGCCCATTCGGAATCTTCCTCGATCGTATCGATCAACTCAACGTTCTGACCGACACCGACGACGTAAACCTTACCGTGAACCTTCACGAGCTGAACAGATCGATCTTTGCCAAGCGATACACCACCTAGATGGGAGAGCCTGTTCGACTGACGGACACCTTTCGTCCGTTCATTGATGAAACGGACGGCAACGATAAATCCGCCGATTAAGACTACGAGCGTCACGACGATTTTCACAATCGTGACGACCGTCGATGACCCGTCGACCTGTTGTGTTGTAGGTTCATTCTTCTTAGATGGATTCAGATTCTCTTCCACTGTTTCAGCACCGACGTGATTTATCAGCAATAACAGGAGCAAACAGGTCAAACAGGTCAGTCTTTTCATGATGAAATGGTTTTCGAAACGGCTTCGAGTACACGATCCGCTTGGAATGGTTTGACGATGAAATCCTTCGCCCCTGCTTGAATGGCATCAATAACCATCGATTGTTGTCCCATCGCGGAACACATGATGACTTTAGCAGCCGGATTAAACGCTTTGATTTCTTTTAAAGCCGAAATACCATCCATTTCCGGCATCGTGATATCCAGTGTGACAAGGTCCGGTGATAGCTCTTTATATTTCGAAACGGCTTCACGACCGTTTTCCGCTTCTCCTACAACGTCATATCCATTCTTCGATAAAATTTCCTTAATCATCATTCGCATGAAAGCTGCATCATCTACGATCAAAACTTTTGCACTCATCCTATTTCCTCCTTAGAACATCCGTAGACGTTCTTTTGTATTAACGATCTCTGTAATCCGTACACCGAAGTTTTCTTCAATGACGACGACTTCTCCTGTTGCAATCAACGTATTGTTGACGAATACGTCTACCGGTTCACCGGCTAATTTATCGAGTTCAATGATCGATCCTTGGGTTAGTTCAAGAATATCGCGGACTGAACGACGCGTCCGACCAAGCTCAACGGTTACATTTAATGGAACATCATAAAGCATGCCGATATTTCCAGGTGGACCTTCTGGTTGTACTTCGGAAAACTGACCGAATTGAACAGGGCTGACTCCGACCGGTTCTTTTTTCGGTTCCGGCGGTGCTTCATAACGTGGTTCTGGTTGCTTGCTAGGCACAGGCTGTTCACGCATTGGTTCCGGTTGGCTGACCGGTGGTGCTTGAGTAGTTGTCGTACTAGCATTAAATAATTTCTGAATCAACTGTTTTGAAAATTCAAGGGGTGCCAACTGGACGATTTTTGAATCAATCAGTGTGCCGATTTTTAAATCAAATTCAATAATGACCATGCTTTCCCATAACGAAAAGCTGTCGACGATACTTTTTTCTTGTGAAAAATCAAAAATTTCAACCGCTGGCGGTGAAATATCGATCCGCATCGAGAAGACGGTCGACATCGATGTCGCAGCAGCGCCCATCATCTGGTTCATTGCTTCTTGGACAGCAGATAACGCAATCGGCTCCATCTCTAGACTTTCGTCCACGACACCGTCGCCACCCATCATCAGATTGGCAATGACCGAGGCATCCCGTTGTGTCAAAATCAAGACGTTTTCTCCTTTAAATCCTTCTGTATAACCAACACGAAGGGCAACGTGTGGTATCGGATACCGACTCCGTAACTCTTCCATCGTAATCATCCGGACGTGCGGCGTCGTGATCTCGACTTTTTGATTCAATAAGGCGGACAGGGCCGTCGCGGAGTTTCCAAGCGAGATATTCCCGACTTCTCCTAGCGCGTCAATCTCCATGTCGTCCAATTGACTTAACTCATCGGTTGAACTTGTATCGGTTGGTTCTTCAGCCGATGGGGTCCCGCGTAATAACGCATCGATTTCATCTTGCGAAAGCATATCGCTCATGTTATTCCTCCTCAATTCGTTGTAAGACTTGTAAAGCGAGATGCTTCCCATTCAGACCAGGTCGCGCTTTGAACATTTTCCGATCATCGACAAACAATTCAACCGGATCAGATGTACGTGTCTGCAGGGACAGGCAGTCGCCTACTTCGAGGTGTAACAATTCTCCAAACGAAAGTTCCGTCTGGCCGAGCACTGCTTTCAAATCGACGATTGATCCCATCAACTGTGTTTGCATATGTTCAGACTCTTGATTATCGGCTGACTTTCGTTTTTCTTGTTGCATCCAAAAGTGGCTCGATAGTTTCGGAATAATCGGTTCGAGTGTCACGAACGGTAGACAGACGTTGAGCGTCCCGCTCACTTCACCAACCGTCACATAAATCGAGACGAGAATGACCGTCTCATTTGGTGACACGAGTTGAAGAAACTGTGGGTTGATCTCTAAGTCGTCATACTCCGCCTCAATCTCCGCAATCGATTCCCATGCTGCCCCGTATTGGACAAAGGCCCGCTTGAACAATTGTGTCAAGATGCGGGTTTCGATTTCCGTCAGGTTCTCGATTTTATTCATCCCTTCGCCGGGTCCACCAAGCAGACGGTCGAGCATCGCATAGGCGATGTTCGGGTTGACTTCAAAGATGACACGACCGTCCAGTGGATGAAGATTAACGAGATTGATTAGCGTCATGTTCGGAATCGAATGGATGAATTCATCATAGGGTAACTGTTCAACCGTGTTGACCGTAAACTGGACGTATGTTCTGAGTTGTGCTGAGAAATGAGTCGTCAAGACCCGAGCGAATTGTTCATGAATTCGCGTCAGGTTACGCATCTGATCTTTCGAGAATCGTAACGCCCGTTTAAAGTCATAGACTTTGACCCGTCGCTCTTCTTCTTGGCTACGTATTTCCTCGACTTCCATATCTCCGCTTGAAATGGCTGATAGCAGGGCGTCAATTTCATGTTGTGATAATACTTCGCTCATGCGGCCACCTCACTGGATGATTTTTTTCGTCGTATAGACACGTTGAACATCGCCTTCTTGCAGGAGTTTTTTGAATTGTCCCCGTAATTTTTCCTCAAGTTTCGCCATGTCTTGTTTTGAATCCAAATCTTGTTTTTTCATCGAAGCGAGATCTCCCAAGATGATGTTGTTGATTTGGAATTTACGTAACTCTAGTTCTTCTCGTGTCGCCGCGTCGTCCGTAACGATCGTGAATTGAACGTTTAAGAATCGTTCATCCGCGATATTCGTCGTCAAGTCGTCGGTTTGAAAACTGCGTTCCTCGAGTTCAACGCCGGTCGGCTGTTCGACCTTTGCTTCCGTCGGATCACTCGTCAATAAATATTTCGAAAGCATGTAACCGGCACCGATCATCATGAGTGCGACGACGATCATGATGAGTGGTAATTTTAATTTACTCTTCTTCTTTTCTTCTGCCATCTTCGAGCCTCCTAGCACTGTTCAAGCCCATCAATCCGACTTGTCGGTAAAAGTCGATTGTCGCTGCTTTTACCTCTTCTAACGTTTCTTTTACGACATAGGTCTGTCCCCCGACCAGTTGGATCGTTGTATCGGGTGTTGACCGGACCGCTTCGATTAAGATTGCATTTAAGACAAGCGGTGCTTCACGTAATGTCGTCAGTGTGATCATCGTTTCAAGTTAACGAGTTCTTCTAAAATTTGGTCAGACGTCGTGATGATTCGTGTGTTCGCCTGAAAACCACGTTGTGCAATGATCATTTCTGTGAATTCTTCCGACAAATCAACGTTTGACATTTCGAGTGTACCGGACGTCAGTTGTCCAAGACCATTTGTGCTTGGTGTGCCAGTCGCTGCGATGCCCGAGTTTTGAGAAGCGGCAAACAAGTTTACCCCTGATTTTTCAAGACCACCTGGGTTTGCAAAATTCGCCATCGATACGTAACCTACACGTTGCAGATTACCTGTCCCGTCAACAAACGTGACTAGTCCGTCTTTACCGATCGCTAAGTTTTGTGCTCCCGTCGGAATTTGTAATTTCATATAGCCATTGTTTACTTTGTTTGTGATTTGACCTTGTTCATCATATTCATTTGCTGGTAAATCATCTTGATTTGCAGGTGGCTGTCCTGGATTAGCAGGCGGTGGATCAGACAATCCTACGAGATAGTTTCCATCTCCCGTTACAATGTTTCCTTGAAGATCTGTATAAAAGTTACCGGAACGAGAATAACGTACACCGTCTGCCGTTAAGACTTGATAAAATCCTTCACCTGAAATCCCGACATCAAGCGTTCGCCCAGTATTTTGTAATGCCCCTTGATTATAGACATTATCGACTGTTGACATCGATGCACCAAGTCCTACTTGCTTCGGGTTTGTTCCCCCGACGCCACCGCCTGCGCCTGACGCGGAACCAACTGATTGGTTGACAAGATCCTTAAACGTGACACGGCCTTTTTTATAACCAAACGTATTGACGTTGGCGATGTTATTCCCGACGACATCTAATTTTGTCTGGAAGTTCTTTAACCCACTGATTCCTGAATACATTGAACGTAACATTATTTTTCCTCCTTTGTTTTAATCTCAGTCAATTCGTAGACACTGACACTTTTCCCATTTGATAACTCGGCGACGACGTCTACTCCGTCCCGTTTTACGCTCAGGACGTTTGCCGTTTCTTTAACGGCTGACGATACTTCAGCACCTGTTGCATCTGTTGTCGTGGTTTCACCTTCGTAACTGACCGCTTTTCCGATCAAGTTACTGTAAGTCAACAATGCTCCTGCATGCTGATTGAGCATCATCGTATCCATCCCTTTCCCAATCGCTTGCATCTGTTCGAGCGAAGAAAATTGGGCCATCTGTGAGATGAATTCCTTGTCCTCCATCGGGGCAGTCGGGTCTTGGTTCGATAGCTGGGCGATCAAGATTTTCATGAACATGTCTTTGTCCATCGTATTACTGGATGGTACTTTCGTTTTATCCGGTAATTGGTAAGAAGACGCATCATTTTTGATTGACTCAGTCATCTTCATCCTCCTCTAGTTCTTCCTCGTATGGCACAGGTTCTTCCTGTTGTCGTTCGCGTCGTTCTTGTGGCAATCCTTGTTCAAACTCCTTGACGCTCGATGCGAGCAATCCCGTCTCGACTTTGACGAGTGGTGCTTGTGGTTGAAGCGACGTATGTAACTTTCCAAGTTGTTGGTCCATCAGTTGTTTCGCTTGTTCGGTTGCTGCGAATAGCTTGACCGTAAGCAGTCCTTCTTTTCGATCCAACTGAACGACAACCTCGCCTAACTGTTCCGGATACAACCGAATCGACATCCGCGTCGAACCGTCCGCTCCTTTTAAAAAGGGCGCTTGTTTTAAAGCCGCCTCGATTCGTGTTGCCAATTGTTCATCGACGGTAGGCGTAGTAGGTGACGTCCGTGAAAGGACTGGTGCTGCGACCGTCAAGCGGTCGAGTTTCAATCCATTTAATGATACCGGTTGTTCGTTACCTTTTGGATCAGCGACTACCGGAAGCGACTCGAGTCCTTTTTTAACCGTATTCCATGACTTAGCGGTCACTCCATCTGTTTCAGTTGGAGTAAGAGGTTTGACGATTGGAGTACTGACTACTGGTTTACTCGTATTTGTTAACATGGTTTCAACTGTCGACGGTATTGTTTTCGTAACAAACGATTTTTTTGTATCAGATGGTACATTTGTCACTGTATTAACCGGTACCGCTTGACCGTCCTTTGGCAACCCATTTTCTTTTACTACCCCAAGAACAGAGGATAAGGCAGCTACGATGGTCTGCTGAACAGCCGTCGGGAGCTGTTGAAACAAGTCCATCGCCTGTTCTCCCTGACCTTCTTGCATCGTTTTGATGAACTGGAGCAATTCCGTCGTTTTTTTCGGATCCTGTGTTACGCCTTCTAACTCCGGCTGATCGAGGAGTTGTAATACTTTTTCCGGTTGCGCCGACAACTGAACAATCAAAGCTTTCACTTCGGAATTGTTTGTTGCATCCACCGGTAACACCTGTTGTTCCGGTAATGTGTTTTGAGCTGCCTCAGCCATCGGTTGTACTAAATACTGGAGCAATGAAGCAAAATTCCCTACCCCGTTCACCGGAATGTCTTTCCCGTTTAACTTCGTGACGGGTTTCGCCGTCTGTGCTTGTTGTACATCCATCAAGTTCATCTTATTTACTCACCCCTCATTCGACTGCCAACAGTTGTGTCAACGCGGCTGCTTTTTTAGGATCCATTTTTGCCATGATTGCTGCTTGTTGTTCTGCATCAATCTTTTGGATGATGGGAACGACCTCTGTCGGACTCAATTCGTTTAAAATGTTTGCCGCGTCTTTTGGTGGCATCTCCGCATAGACATCGGTCACATTCGCCGTCTTTTTCTTTGTTGTGGTTTCATCAGCTGCGACAGCCGGAGTAGCCGGTGTTTTTTTCAAACGGTCCCGTTCCGCAATCAATCGAACGACTTCCTGTTCCTTCGCCTGAATGATATCAGCTTGATCGGTCGTTTTAGTCCGTAATTTTTTAATTTCGGCGTTCGCAAGCTTCAACCGTTGCTCGACGTCCGCATTTTTTGTTGAGGTAACCTGTTGATCTGCTACTTCTTCTGAAGAGAACGGTAAGGAAAAGATCGGTCTCCCATTCGCATAATTTAAAACAAGATAAGCTGTAAATAAGAGCAGCAATAAAGGAATAATCAATAACGGTAAAATCCATTGTTTCGATGATTTTTGATCACTCATGTCGTTTGCCTTCTTCCAAACTGTAATAAGGCCAGTTCATCCATTTGATTTTGTTCCGTCAATGCAATCGTACGACGGTTTTCCTCCAATTGATTGGACTGAAGTCGCGTGAATTTCTTTTCTTCAATCAACGCTTCTTTTAAGTCGACTTGGGCTCGTTCGTACTGATTTTTGGCTTGTGTCACATACAGTTGTTGCCGTTCGATTTGTTGTTTAACGACATCACGTGCCCGTTCACGGTATTGGGATGCGAGTAGTTCAACGGCACCAGTTTCGTTTTGTGCTTTTAAAAAGGCTTCATAGCGAATGAGGAGATGGTACAGTTTTTCAACTTCGATTTCATATTGTTTCTTTTTTTCAGCAGTATGTTTTGAAACACGATCCTTTTCCGCCTCCGCTAAAGGGATGATGCGTTCATATATCGTCTTCATACTTGCACCTCCTTAACGGATTGTCGTGATCAAACGACTCATACCTTCTTCAAAGTGACTTTTTTCTTCGACACGTTGTTTTAAAAAACCGATTAACTCTGGGTATTTTTCAACAGCCCGATCAATGTCTGGGTTGGTCCCACTTTTATAAGCCCCGATGTTGATTAAATCTTCCGCATCGAGATATGTGGACAATAACTGTCGAAACGTAATCGCACTGTCCTTATGTTCTGTCGAGGTAATCTGATTCATGACCCGACTGATTGAACGCAGGACGTGGATGGCAGGATATTGCCCTTTATTGGCGAGATTACGGTCGAGTACAAAGTGACCATCTAAAATTCCGCGGACGGCATCGGCAATCGGCTCATTCATATCATCTCCGTCGACTAAGACGGTATAAAAAGCGGTAATCGAACCTTCTGTCGTTTTCCCACTTCGTTCTAGTAACTGCGGAAGTAAGGCAAACACACTAGGCGTATATCCTTTTGATGCTGGTGGCTCACCAGTCGCTAAACCGATTTCTCGTTGCGCCATCGCAAAACGTGTCACGGAATCCATCATCAGTACGACGTTTTTCCCTTGATCTCGGAAGTACTCGGCAATTGCCGTTGCCGTATAGGCTCCTTTTAATCGAACGAGTGGGGGTTGGTCGCTGGTCGCTACGACAATGATCGAACGACTCATGCCTTCTTCCCCGAGTTCTGCCTCGATAAATTCCTTCACTTCGCGTCCCCGCTCGCCAATCAAGGCGATGACATTGATATCAGCAGTCGACCGTTTCGCAATCATTCCGAGGAGCGTCGATTTCCCTACGCCGGAACCTGCGAACAGCCCTACACGTTGACCTTGTCCGACCGTCAGCAAACCATCAATGGCTCGAATCCCCGTCGATAAGACTTGATCGATCCGCGGACGATCCAACGGACTTGGTGGCTTCCGGACAATCGAGGTCGTCCGTAAATGCGTCAATGATTCTCCATTTAACGATCGCCCGAGTCCATCCAAGACTTTGCCAATCAAATCATCTCCGACCGGCACATGGAGCGGCTTACCTGTTGCGATGACGATCGAACCTGGTGCGATTGCCGTCGTTTCACCGTATGGCATCAATAAGACATGCCCTTCTCGAAAACCAACGACTTCCGCCTCGATTTCCTGTCCCCGGTGAATCCGGATTAAACACCGTTCCCCGATTGCGACCGCCGTAGGACCACGTGATTCAATCATCAAACCAATGACCTGAACAACTTTTCCAGAATGCTGAACCAAGTCTTCCGGGCGAATATCACGGATGGCTGCTTGCAGTTGTTTTAGCTTATACATCGTGTAACACCTCGGTAAGTTGTTCCAACAAGGTTTGATACCCTGCGGTCAGCCCACCTGTAATTGCTCCGTTTTCTGAATCGACACGGAAGTCACGTGCTGCGAGTTCCGGGTCAATCCGCAAACTAATGGTCGCGGTACCACCTAAAATCGTATGGAGACGTTCATCTAATACGACCACACGTTCAAAGTCTTCGGCAGAAGTATAGACAATCAGTTTTTCACGATCGCGAAATTGAAGAATCAACTGATGAATCGTTTGGTAAAGGGCTTCCTCGTCCGTGTCGTGCAGCTGTTCTAAAAACTGATGGGTCAGTTGAAGGGCCAGCGCACATAATTCATCTTCCATCATGATTAAACGATCTGAAAACATCTGTTCGAGACGATTCGCAAACTGATTGGTCTCATCAATCCGTTGTTGGTAGTGATCAAGTCCTGCCTGCTGACCAGATTGAAACCCTTCTTCATATCCGCGTTGCCTTGCTTCTTCAAGCGCAGCGATTCGTTCCTGTTCCAAGGCAATACGACGTTTTTGTTCTTGTTGTTCAATCAAGTCCTGTTGTTGTTTCAATCGATTCTGTCCTTCGTTCATCATTTCCTCGTAGGAAACGACCGGTTCTTGATCCACCTCGTGTGTTGACGCCGTCTGATGAAAGATGGTCCGTTGATCACGTTCAAAGACGATTTGGCGTTTAATGACGTTAGACAACGATATCATCTCCTCCACCACGGGCTACGACGATTTCACCCATATCTTCTAGGCGACGAATGATACCGACAATCCGACTTTGAGCTTCTTCAACGTCGCGTAACCGGACAGGTCCCATGAACTCCATGTCTTCTTTAAACGATTCGACCATTCGTTGTGACATGTTGCGGTAAACCATCTCTTTGACGTCGTCCGAGGATACTTTGAGTGATAATAATAAATCTTCATTTGATACTTCACGGATGATCCGCTGAATGGCGCGCGCATCAAGAGTAACGATATCTTCAAAGACAAACATCCGTTTTTTGATTTCTTCTGCCAGTTCCGGATCCTGAATTTCGAGTGTATCGAGAATCGTCCGTTCCGTCGTCCGGTCGACTCCGTTCAAGACTTGAACGACAGCTTCGATTCCACCAGACTGTGCATAATCTTGCATACCTGCCTGTGAAAGATTGCGTTCAAGAATTTGTTCGACTTCACTAATGATCTCCGGATTCATCCGATCCATCGTCGCAATCCGACGTGCAACATCCGATTGTGCTTCTGCTGGTAGTTCCGACAGAATTTGTCCCGACTTAGCAGGGTCCAAGTGAGCTAATACAAGGGCAATTGTTTGTGGGTGTTCGTTTTGAATAAAGTTCAATAACTGTTTTGGATCTGCCTTACGAGCAAATTCAAACGGTCGTACTTGGAGCGTCGATGTTAATCGGTAAATCAGCTCCATCGCTTTCTCTTCGCCGAGCGCTTTTTCAAGGACCGATTTTGCAAATCCGATTCCGCCTTGCGTAATGTAGTTTTGCGCCGTCGCCAATTCATGGAATTCTTCTAACACTTCTAGTTTTTCGTCCGGATCAATCCGTTTCATACTTGAAATTTGTAAGGTCAACCATTCCATTTCTTCTTCCGACAAATGTTTATAGACAGTCGCCGCTACTTCCGGACCCAGTGAGATCATTAAAATCGCAGCCTTTTCCCGACTGCTCATCTCTAACTTCTTCATTTCATCAATCCTCCGCTAACCATGTGCGTAACAACTTCGCAAATTCATCTGGATTGGATGCGGCAAGCTTTTCAAGCTGTTTCCGTTTAACCGCCCCGTCACTCGTATCTTCCGTTGACAGTTCAGGAATATCTGTTTCGATTGGTGTCCATTCTTCCAGTTCTTCGATTTCTGTCGTACGACGTCTGCGCATCATCACGAAGATGGCGCCTACTACGACTAATGCTGCAGCACCTAACGCAAACCAGACCCACATCGGTGTCGTTTCTGTCGTCACCGTTTGTTTTGGTGTTTCCGCGAACGGACGTGACATGACGACGACTTTATTCGCCAGTTCTGCATCCGTCAACGTCGTTTTTGCATCTTCTTTTGTTAATGAAGTCCGAATGATGGAATACATCATCGTCTGAAGATCAGTTTGAAGCTGTGGATCAATCTGATTTTGCCCTTTCGGCGGTTCGACGATGACTTGAATTCCTAAGTCACGGATTTCATAAGGAGCTCCGGTAATTTGTTTGGTGATCCGATTGACTTCATAGTTGATGATGTCATGTGTTTTTTCGCTTGTATCCCCCGTCGTTCCTGTACCTTCCGGGAAGTTGATCGTCTCGTTTTCACCCGTTCCAGCTGTTCCTTCGTTCGCTGCTCCTGTATAGGCTTCCGCGACCTTCTCAGCTGATGTGACAATCCCTTCGATCTTATCCGGGTCGACAGGCTCGACTAACTTTTGTTCTTCTTGACGTTGCGTGACATCGACATCCGCTGTCACGGATACCAATGCTTTTTGTGGTCCAAGAACAACCGATAACATTTGTTGAATTTGTTTACGTAAATCGTTTTCCGTTGTCTTCTTTAATTGCATTGGATCCGTTCCACCAGCAGTCTGTGCACCTTTACCAGGTTCATAGTATGTGAAGTACTGATCCATGATCGTGATGTTTTCTTCTTTTAGATTCGGAATACTTTTAGCGATTAAGTGGTAAAGTCCTTGGACGGTCTGTTGATTGAGATCGCTTCCGGCACTTGACGTCAAGACAACCGAGACGGTAGACGTCTCTTCTTGATCTGACAAGAAGACACTTTTTTCAGGCAGTGTGATCATGACTTTCGCTGCATCGATTCCATTGACTTGTGTAATGAGGTTTTCTAATTCTGTCTGCATCGTGTCTCGTTCTAAAATGTTCATTTCCTTATCCGTCGTTCCAAAACCTGCATTCTCACTGAAAAATGAATAATCGATTTGACCTGATTTTGGAATTCCAGCTGTTGCGAGTTCGACTTTTAAGTTTTCTGCGCTTTCTTCCGGTACAAGAATCGTTACACCGTCTGTTCCACTGACGACTTCCGACTTCACACCGTCTTCGTTTAATTTCTCCGTCACCTGGCCTGCCTCTTGCGGAGACAACTTCGAGTACAACGGTGTCATCGTTGGTTTACTGAACCAGATCGCTGCGACGATGATCGCTGCGATTAAAAATAAGACAAGTCCGATGATTGTTGCCTTTTTAGTGAGCGACCATTCCTGCCATGTCGTTTTTAATGCGCTAAAACGCGTTTTTAGTCCTTCATTCATCAAACATCTCCCACGCTTTCCTCAACAATCACAGTTGCATACGCATCATTTCTTGGTATGCCTCGATGCCCTTGTTCCGGACTTCGATAGCGAGTTGCATAGAAAGCGATGCTTCTTCTGTTTTGATCATGATGTTATGTAAGTCGGTTGTTTTGCCGGTCGCAAGATCCACTCGTGCTTGTGAGGAAGCTTGTTGCGCATCGTTCAAGCCGTTCATGGCTTGGCTTAATACTTCGCTAAAGTCACTGGGTGTCGTTTTCGCCACCGACTGTGAAGGTAATACCATCTGCATACTTTGAATTGGTTGAATCGCCATCGTGTCATCTCCTCATTACTTCCCAATTTCCATCGCTTTCACTAACATTGCTTTTGTTGCGTTTAATGCTGTGATGTTGGCTTCATATGAACGGGTCGCCCCCATCATATCCACCATTTCCTTTAATAGATCGACATTCGGCATTTTGACGTACCCTAAGTCATCGGCATCCGGATGATTTGGGTTGTATTCTAATTTGAAAGGTTCTTGGTCTTTTCGAATCTCACTGACCGTTACACCATTTCCCGTTTCTTTTAAAACCGCTAACTTTCGTGCGTATGGTTGCCATTCACCGTCGACGAGTTCACCACGTGTCGTCTGCGCATTGGCAATATTTGCTGAAACAGTATCTAATCGGAGACGTTGCGCGGTCAATCCCGTTGCCGATGTATGAAAACCAGAGAACATACTCATGATTTATCGCCCTCCTCGGATGACAGATTGAATGCCAGAGAATTTTCGGTTCAATTGTTCTACTAGTGCCTCATATTCAATTTGATTGCGTGATAATTCAGACATCTCAAGGTCAATATCGACACCATTTCCATCGTTACGCATCGCAGATGATTGTTCGACGATGCTACCGGAAGAACCAATCGTAGCATGTCGTTTTAAACTCATCTTCATTTCCGAATCCAGTACATCTCCAAACACAACACGTTTTGATTTATATCCTGGTGTATCGACATTCGCAATATTTGCTGAAATCACTTTTTGAGCTGCGACCGTCCGATCGACGGCCTGTGTCATCGTTGCATAATCTGAACCAAGCCAGTTCATCACTCAACCTCCACTCTGATTTATATAGTAAAACGAAGTATTATACCGTAAGCGATTAGTAACATATCTGAAATAATTGAAACAAATAGGTCAATGTTTGAAAAGAAGTTTTTTGTAAAAGAGGGGAATGAGATGTTAAATTTACACTTTTTAAACCCTTTTTTTATAAAAATGATAAATAATACCTATAAAAATAAGAAGACCCAGTACTTTACTAGGTCTTCTTCATAATTCTAACAATTTCTATTTTAGTTTGATTTAATTCGCTCTAACTCATAGAGGAAATTGTCATTTAAGATTTTGATGTACGTTCCCTTCATACCAAGCGAACGTGATTCGATGACGCCTGCACTTTCCAGTTTACGCAGTGCATTAACGATGACGGAACGCGTGATTCCGACACGATCCGCAATTTTTGAAGCGACAAGCAATCCTTCGTTTCCATCTAATTCTTCGAAGATATGCTCGATGGCTTCGAGTTCCGAATACGATAACGAGTTGATTGCCATTTGAACGACGGCTTTTTTTCGCGCCTTGTCTTCTGCTTCATGAGCTTTCTCACGTAAGATTTCCATCCCGACGACAGTTGCGCCGTATTCTGCGAGAACCAAGTCTTCTTCGTTGAAATCTTCAAGCATTCGTCCAAGAACAAGTGTCCCCAAACGCTCCCCGCCACCAATAATTGGGACAATTGTCGTTTTTGACGTTTCGAACATATCTCGGTTATCGATTGGGAATGCTGTGTGTTCACTATCAATCGCAATGTTTGCTGTTGTTTCTGTGACGTTGAATAATTTTTTTGTGTAGTCTTCCGGGAACTGACGTTCTTCGAGGAATCCACGAATCCGTGCATTCTCGATTTGTTGTTTAATTGCAATCCCTAGTAACTTTCCACGACGGCTGACGATAAAGGTGTTTGACTCCATGACTTCACTTAACCGGTCCGCCATGACCTTAAAGTCTACATGTGTGCTTGCTTCTTGTTGTAACATCGTGTTGAGCTTTCGTGTTTTTGCCAGTAAATTCATGATTTTCTTCCTCCACTTATAAGATGAACTGACTTAAGTCACGATCATCTGCTACTTTTCCGACGCGGTCCATGACATATTGTGGTGTAATGGTCACGTCTGTTTCTGGCATCTCTGCCGCTTCAAACGATAATTCTTCTAAAACCCGTTCCATGATGGTATATAAACGGCGCGCACCAATATTGTCCGTTTCATCATTTACTTGCGCTGCAATCCGCGCAATTTGACGGATTGCGTCTTCGGTAAACGTGACGTGGACTTGCTCTGCGCCAAGTAACGCTTTGTATTGCTTCAGTAACGCCTGATTGGGCTCCGTCAAAATTTTGACGAAGTCGTCTTCCGTCAAGCTGTCGAGTTCAACACGAATCGGAAAACGACCTTGCAGTTCCGGAATCAAATCGGATGGTTTCGCCATATGAAATGCACCGGCTGCAATAAACAACATATGATCCGTTTTGACAGGACCATATTTCGTGACGACCGTCGAACCTTCGACGATTGGTAAGATATCGCGTTGCACCCCTTCACGGGACACACCGGCACTGTCCTGTCCTTTTGTCGCGATTTTATCGATTTCGTCAACAAAGATGATTCCCATCTGTTCGGCGCGACGAACCGCTTCATCATGCACTTCATTTAAATCGAGTAACCGTTCTGCTTCTTCTGCCGTCAAAATCGGACGTGCTTCTTTGACCGTCAACTGACGTTTTTTTGTTTTTTTTGGCATGACTTGCCCGAGCATATCTTGTAGGTTTGAAAGACCTTCCATTCCTTGTTGTCCGGAAAACAAGTCCATTTGGCGTTCTTCGATGTCGACATCAATCATGCGGTCTTCTAGTTGACCTTGGAATAATTGTTGACGAATCACCGACCGATCCGCTGTATCATTTGCCGTTTCTTGTTCCGGTGGCTTTTGATTCCCACCAAACAACATTTCGAACGGATTTCCTCCCCCAAGCCCTGTCGATGACTTCTTCCCGACTAATGCATCAACGATTCGTTCATTGGCAACGGCTTCAGCACGCTCTTTAAGAGCTTCCTTTTTTTCATCCTTTACAAGACGAAGGGACGCTTCCACCAAGTCACGGACCATCGATTCGACATCACGTCCGACATAACCGACTTCCGTAAATTTAGTCGCTTCAATCTTGACGAAAGGGGCTCGAACCAGTTTTGCGAGTCGACGTGCGATTTCGGTTTTCCCTACGCCAGTCGGTCCGATCATCAAGATATTTTTGGGTGTCACTTCATCACGTAAACTTGGTTCTAGTAACTGTCGACGATAACGGTTCCGAAGGGCAATCGCAACGGCTCGTTTCGCATCAGTTTGACCAATGACATGTTCATTTAGTTTCTCCACGATTTGTCTCGGTGTCAATTCATGCATCTGCACTTCCTCCGATCGTCTCTAAAATGATTTGGTCATTCGTGAACACACATAACTCTCCTGCTGTCTCAAGCGCCGCACGAGCGATTTCCTCAGCTGTCATGTGTCCTGCATGCCGTGCTAACGCACGACCCGCAGCAAGGGCATAGTTGCCACCTGAGCCAATGGCTAAGATTCCGTCATCCGGTTCAATCACTTCCCCATTTCCTGAAACGAGCAGTAGATGCGTGCCATCCATGACAAGCAATAACGCTTCGAGTTGACGTAACATTTTATCGCCACGCCATTCTTTAGCCAGTTCAACGGCGGCTCGTTGCAAATTCCCATTATACATTTCGAGTTTGGCTTCAAATTTTTCAAACAGTGTAAACGCATCGGCCACACTTCCGGCAAATCCGGCAATCACTTTCCCACCATAGAGACGTCGTACTTTTTTCGCACTTTTCTTCATGATGACTTGATTTCCGAAGGTCACCTGTCCATCACCGCTCATCGCAGATTGACCGTTATGTTGAATGGCAAAAATCGTCGTTGCATGAAACATTCTGTTTCCTCCCTTAGGCACGCGGGTGCGCTTGCTGATAAACATGACGAAGGCGTTCCGTCGTGACGTGTGTGTACTGTCCTGTTGTGGATAATGAAGCATGACCCAACAATTCCTGTACTGCTCGTAAGTCTGCTCCACGCTCAAGAAGATCTGTCGCGAAGCTATGTCGTAAAGCATGCGGTGTGACATGTTTCGATAGAAGCGGGTCACCCTTTTTTAAAATCTTTCGAATCCCATCCGTCGTCAAGCGGCGACCTGACCGTGAAAGAAATATCGCTTGTTCTTCGACTTCAAATGGTTTCCGCTCCTCTAAATAACGACGTAGCGCTTTTCTCGCAAACGATCCGATGGGTGTAATCCGTTCTTTCCTGCCTTTTCCGTACACGTGAACATACTCTAAATCTGGATCCAAATCCTTTACATTCAGCCCGGCTAATTCACTTACACGCATGCCTGTCGCATACAGCAACTCAATCAAGGCGACATTACGGGTACCAAATGCATCCGTCGTCCGAAATGCTTCCAAAAAACGTTCGTATTCAGAAGGTACTAGAAATGTCGGTAACGTCTGCGCACGTTTTGGCGCCTTTAATCCTTCAAATGGATTGATCTCATCCGTATCACGCGTCACAAATCGTCCGAACTGTTTGAGACAGGAGACTTTTTGAGCAATCGTTGATTTAGATGCTTTTTGATCATAAAGGGCAAACAAATAACGCCGTGCAGTTGCCAATTCAATCGATCTTAACTGATGATCGAGGCAAAAAGCGGCGTATTGTCGAAGTGTTTGATCATAAGAACGGCCCGTATTTGGAGATAATTGACGTTCGATGTGTACATACCGTAAAAAAGATTTTCGCAGTACGTCAAACTCTGAGTCTACTCCCATCTGTGAGCCCCCTTCTAACCATTTCATACTCGAATCGCCCTTAGCATAGCACACCGGAAGTAGTCTGACAATAGACCAAAAATCGGAAAAATAACAAAATTATCACGCTTTTATGACAAATTAAGAAATGGGAGAAAAGAACGCTAAATCGCGCCTTCTCTCCCATCTTGCCTTACATATCGGTAAAGTCTTTGATTGCTTCTAACGCACGTTCTGCAAAAAGCGCATATTTGTCTGGTTTTCTCATCCGTCCGGTCTGTCCGACAAGTGCCGGAACGAGTCCGAAGTTCGCATTCATCGGTTGGAAGTTCTTTCCTTCCGTCGTCGTGATGTAGTGAGCCATCGCTCCCATCATCGTCTCTTTCGGGAAAGCAACCGGTTCGGCTTCATTCACGAGACGAGCCGCGTTGATTCCTGCCGTCAAGCCGGATGCCGCCGACTCAACGTATCCTTCGACGCCTGTCATCTGACCGGCAAAGAACAGATCGTGGCGTGTCCGTGTCTGGTAGGTCGGTTGCAATAAGTTTGGCGAATTGACAAACGTATTTCGATGCATGACACCGTAACGGACGATTTCTGCATTTTCAAGCCCCGGAATCAAACGAATGATTCGTTTTTGTTCGCCCCACTTCAAGTGGGTTTGGAAACCAACTAAGTTGAACAGCGTACCCGCTGAGTTATCTTGACGAAGTTGAACGACCGCATACGGACGCTCTCCGGTCTTAGGATCTTCAAGTCCAACCGGTTTCATCGGACCAAACAATAATGTTTTCGGTCCCCGTGTCGCGAGTACTTCAAAAGGCATACATCCTTCGAAGTAGATTTCTTTTTCAAATTCTTTTAACGGTACGACTTCCGCTTGAATCAACTCATTGTGGAAATGCGTAAACTCTTCTTCCGTCATCGGACAATTCAAGTACGCGGCTTCTCCTTTATCATAACGTGACTTTAAATACACTTTATCGCGGTCAATCGTATCACCGTCAAGAATCGGTGCTGCTGCGTCGAAGAAATAGAGATAATCTTCACCTGTAAACTGTTTTAATGATTCCGATAACGCAACACTCGTCAAAGGTCCTGTCGCGACGATCGTTGGTCCATCTGGAATCGCTTCAAGCTCCTCATGATGAACGGTGACATTCGGATGATTTTTTAATGTATCTGTCACATACCCTGCAAAATCATGTCGGTCGACGGCAAGTGCACCACCTGCCGGCACACTCGCAAGGTCCGCTGCCTTCATGATGAGCGAGTCGAGTTGACGCATCTCTTCTTTTAATACCCCGACTGCATTCGTCAGTTGATTCGCCCGGAGGGAATTCGAACAGACGAGTTCTGCAAATTGGTCCGTATGGTGAGCAGGTGTCTGCTTTACTGGTCGCATTTCATATAAATCTACTTGAACGCCACGCTTCGCAAGTTGCCATGCTGCTTCAGAACCTGCGAGTCCGGCTCCGATCACGGTTACTCGTTTCACCGGTCATTCCTCCTCTTGCTCCTGATCGATGCGTGTTTCATGATGTCCGCAAGACGTACATTCTACTTTCACACCGTTCTTGATTTTCTTTTGTACCATCATACTGCTACAGACCGGACAAGGTTCTTCGACCGGTTTATCCCATGAGACGAACTCACATTCCGGATAATTGGAACACCCGTAGAAGAGGCGTCCTTTTTTACTCCGTCGTTCCACGATTTCACCTGTCCCACATGTCGGACACTTGACACCAATCTCGACTTGAATCGGTTTTGTATTCCGACATTCCGGGAAGTTTGAGCACGCCATGAACTTACCGTAACGCCCCATCTTGATGACCATCGCATGGCCACAGACTTCACAATCTTCTCCTGCTGGCTCATCTTTGATTTCAATCTTCTCGATTTCAGCTTCTGCTCGAGTCAATCGTTTTGCAAACGATTTATAAATCGGATCGACAACTTCTGTCCACTGCATGTCACCTTTTTCAATGGCATCAAGCAATGCTTCCATATCCGCCGTAAACTGGACGGTGATGAACTCTTGGAAATAATCACTGATCATATCAATGACAAGTTCACCAAGTTCTGTCGGCAGGAATTTTTTCTCTTCCAGCGTGACGTACCCGCGTTTTTGAATCGTATCAAGTGTCGGGGCATACGTCGACGGTCGACCGATACCAAGTTCTTCCATCGACCGGACAAGACGCGCCTCCGTGTAACGCGGTGGTGGTTGTGTGAAGTGTTGTTTTGGTTCGATGGTTTCTTGTTGCAACACTTCTCCGTCGTCAAGCGGTGGCAATAATCCGTCTTTGACATCCGTTACTGCTTCGTCATCCGTATCCTCGATGTATACTTTCATGAATCCCGCGAACTTGACCGTCGAACCGTTCGCGCGGAACATCACATCATTTGAGAGAAGATCGACTTTGACGGTATCTAAAATCGCCGGTGCCATTTGGCTTGCGACGAACCGTTCCCAAATCAATTTGTATAATCGGAATTGATCACGCGAGAGATACGATTTGACGAGTTGCGGATCGCGCATCGTCGAAGTCGGACGAACCGCTTCGTGGGCATCCTGCGAATTCGCTGCTTTTTTCTCTTTTCGTTTTTCAACCGCGATGTATTCTTTTCCGTACGCATTTTCAATGAATCCATGTGCTTCGACGTTCGCTGTTTCAGATGTCCGTGTCGAGTCTGTCCGCATATACGTAATCAGACCGACCGTACCTTCTTTTCCAAGCTCGATTCCTTCATATAATTGCTGAGCAATCATCATCGTCTTCTTCGCCCGGAAATTTAACTTACGTGCTGCTTCTTGCTGAAGTGAACTCGTCGTGAACGGCAATGCTGGATTACGGCGACGTTCTTTTTTCGTTACGGAATCAACCGTAAACGATTGCGACAGTTTAGCCAACACTTCGTTGACCTCTTCTTCCGAGTGCAATTCACGTTTTTTTCCATCAACGCCATAAAAGTTTGCTTCTAACTTTTCACCGTTCGCATCTAACTCTAATTTGATCGTCCAATACTCTTCTGGTAAAAAGGCATTGATTTCCTGCTCGCGATCGATGATCATCTTCACGGCAACGGATTGAACGCGTCCTGCAGACAATCCTTTTTTGATTTTTTTCCAAAGTAACGGACTCATGCTATAACCAACTAGACGGTCCAAGATACGCCGTGCCTGTTGTGCATCGACAAGATCATAGTTGATCTTGCGGGGTTTCTTGAACGAATCTTTGATGGCATCTTTTGTGATTTCATTAAAGACGACCCGACATTCCGTCGACTCATCGACGCCGAGGGCTTTCGCTAAGTGCCATGCGATTGCTTCCCCTTCACGGTCGGGGTCGGCCGCGAGATAAATTTTTTGCGCTTTTTTAGCGGCCGTTTTTAATTCTTTTAAAACCGGTCCTTTACCACGAATCGTAATATACTTTGGTTCATAGTCATGTTCTACGTCAACACCCATTTGGCTTTTTGGCAAATCGATGACATGCCCCATCGAAGCTTTCACGGTATAGTTCGAACCGAGATAACGTTTGATGGTTTTTGCCTTTGCAGGTGATTCGACAATTACTAGATATTTTGCCATTACAATCGCTCCCTATTAGAGGCGTACTCGTATTTTAATCTCACTTATCATAGTAGTCTCGATTCCCATTTGTCAACGTTCATCAAGATACTTTTTGAAACTTCTTCTGGATTCAAGAGTGGAATCGCACCTTCAGCAATCAATTGATTTGTTCCTTGAAAGTGTTTTTCCGTCGGACAACCGGGTATACAGTACACGTCCTTACCTTGTTCTAGAGCATGGCCTGCCGTATTCATCGTCCCGCTTTTACGCGCCGCTTCGACAATGATTAATCCTGAAGATAATCCAGAAATGATTCGATTCCGTTCTAGAAATTGATGTTTGTGAACAGTCTTCCCAGCAGGATATTCAGATAATAGAAGTCCCGTTTGTTGAATACGCTGAAATAACGTCGTGTGTTGCTTCGGATAAAAGCAATCAAATCCGTTTGCCAAAACAGCAATCGTCGCTTGATGGTGTTTGAGGGAGAGACGATGGACGAGGGAATCGATTCCGATCGCACCACCAGATACAGTGACAAAAGGTGATTGAAAAAACGGTCGTAAAAAGGACAGGCGTTTTTGGTGGGAGGTGGAGGGATCACGACTACCGATGATACTGATCATCGGTTGCTCGAGTAACGAAGGATTACCTAGAAAGAACAATCCATAGACGGGTTGAGGAATCTGAAGTAGGTGCATTGGAAAATATGGATCTCCTGGGACCAGGAGGTTCGTTGGGACTTGATCCAATTGTAAGGCTTGCTGATATCGGTTTTTGATTGCTCGGGAAACAGGTAAATCCTCTACCGGTAAAAGACCATACCGTTCGATCAAGACAACGATTGAATACGGAACCCGGCAAGTCGCAAAACGTGCATACAGTTCTCTGTTCATCCATTACGCTCCTTTTATATAGAAGAAAGCCGTCCTGAATAAATCAGGACAGCTGACATCTTGTTTAGTTTACAGTCGAGCCTGTGACACACGCATCGTAGATACCAGCTTCTTTGATGACACGAATCAAGGTCTCACCAATGATGGCTGGTGTTTCTGCCACTTCAATTCCATTTGCACGAAGTGTTTTAATCTTTTCAGCAGCTGTTCCTTTGCCACCCGAGATGATCGCGCCGGCATGACCCATCCGTTTTCCTTCAGGTGCCGTTTGTCCGCCGATGAATCCGATGACCGGCTTCGTCATGTTGGCTTTGACCCACTCAGCCGCTTCTTCTTCCGCCGTTCCACCGATTTCACCGAGCATGATGACTGCTTTTGTTTCCGGATCTTCATTAAACGCTTTGAGCGTATCGATGAAGTCCGTTCCGTTGACAGGATCGCCACCGATTCCGACTGCTGTTGATTGACCAATTCCTGCCGTCGTCAATTGGTGAACAGCTTCATACGTCAACGTTCCAGAACGCGATACGATTCCGACATGACCTGGCGTATGAATGTATCCTGGCATGATACCGAGCTTCGCAACGCCTGGCGTGATGACGCCAGGACAGTTTGGTCCGATCAAACGAACCGGTTTGCCGTCTAGGTAACGTTTCACTTTGACCATATCAAGGACTGGAATACCTTCCGTGATACAGATGATCAATGCGATGTTGGCATCGGCTGCCTCCATGATTGCATCGGCTGCGAATGCAGGTGGTACATAGATGATTGATGCATTGGCACCCGTTTTTTCGACAGCTTGTGCGACTGTATCGAATACCGGTACGCCTAATACTTCCGTTCCACCCTTACCAGGTGTCACACCACCTACGAGGTTTGTTCCGTATTCAATCATTTGTTCACCATGGAACATCCCTTGATTTCCTGTGATTCCTTGAATGATGACTTTTGTCGATTCATTTACCCAAATACTCATCCTTAGCTCCCCCTTACTTCACGAGCGCAGCAATTTTTTCTGCGCCGTCTGCCATTGATGTAGCTGCTGTAATCGCTAGACCTGAATCTTTGAGAATTTGTTTCCCTGCGTCGACGTTTGTCCCTTCTAGACGAACGACGAGCGGCAGTTCTAAGCCAACCTCTTTTGTTGCTGCAACGATACCTTCTGCAATGACGTCACACTTCATGATCCCACCGAAGATGTTGACGAAGATTCCTTTGACATTTTCGTCAGATAGAATCAATTTGAATGCTTCTGTTACTTTTTCTTTAGTCGCTCCGCCGCCGACATCAAGGAAGTTTGCTGGATCACCACTAAAGTGTTTAATGATATCCATTGTCGCCATTGCGAGACCGGCACCGTTGACGAGACATCCGATGTTCCCATCAAGTGCGATATAGTTTAAGTCATTTTTAGAGGCTTCGACTTCACGTGGATCTTCTTCTGATTCATCACGAAGTGCGACGACATCCGGATGACGGTAAAGTGCGTTTGAATCAAAGTTGAGTTTTGCATCAAGCGCCAAGACATCACCATCTTTGGTTGTGACAAGTGGATTGATTTCAGCGATTGAACAATCCTTATCGACGAAGAACGTGTACAATTTCGTCACCATACCGACGAACTTGTTGACCAGCTTAACCGGAACACCCATCGCAAAGGCGAGTTTACGCGCTTGGAATGCTTGGAGACCTACTGCCGGATCAACGACTTCTTTGATGATTTTTTCTGGCGTTGCTTCTGCCACTTCTTCAATATCCATTCCGCCTTCACTTGAACCCATGATGACGACACGACCTGTTACACGGTCGAGGACGATCCCGAGATAATACTCTTTGTCAATCGCACAACCTTCTTCAACAAGAAGACGTTGGATGACTTTACCTTCTGGACCTGTTTGATGCGTGACGAGTGTTTTGCCGAGTAACTCTGTCGCGAATTCTTTCACTTCTTCTTGCGATTTAGCCAATTTAACACCACCGGCTTTACCGCGACCCCCTGCGTGAATCTGTGCTTTTACGACTTTGATCGGACCTGACAATTGTTCTGCTGCATCGACTGCCTCTTCGACCGTAAATGCTGCAATTCCGTTCGGAACGGGTACACCGTATGAACGAAGTAACTCTTTTGCCTGATATTCATGTACATTCATGAAAAAATCCCCCTTAACCCCTTTAGTTTCGGCTCTTTCATTGTAGTTAAAATTGGAAGCGCTGTCTATCGTTATCGACCGAAAGCATTTATTTCTTTGAAATTCCTGTTTGATCAAGCTGATATAAAAAGGCGAATAATTCGGCGATGACACCGTACAACTCGTTTGGAATTTGTTCTGATACTTGCACCGCATCAAGTAATGTGACGAGCGTCGCATCTTCACGAATCGGTATCCCGTGTTGTAAAGCCTCTTCGAGTATTCGTTCCGCGACCCGTTCAGATCCTTTAGCGACGACCTTCGGCGCTTGCATCTGTTCTTCATAGGACAAGGCGATGGCTTTTTTCATATCTGATAGTCCACCCTCCCATTTCGATCGGTTGGTTGAAAAGAGATCCGTTCTTTTTCGGCTTCGATTTGTTCAAACCGGATCAATGAATACCCTTGATCGTGCAACCGTTGCTCAATGACCGGTTGGTAGCTCGACATGAACGTCGCAATGCGTTCATCCGGATGAAAAACGGAAATTGCAATTTTCCGGTCCGTGATCAAGAGATCCAATGCGATTTCTCCGATTTGGGGAAGTTTTAAGTAAAACGCAATACGTGCGTGATCTGGGTTAAATTCTTTTTGATCAAAGGGAGCCTCCATCGTTACATCCACTTCTTCAAACGGACCGAATTGCGGTAATTGAAACAAAAAAACACCGCGTCCCGTTTCGTTTGTTGCCTGGATGACTTGTTGACTCAACACATGGTCACTTGTTTTACGATCGAGTTGGCCTTCCGTCGTGCCATCCGCCGCTCGAGCAAGTTGAACCAACTCGATGATGGTCTGCTTGAGTACAGGACCTGAACCATCCATGACTTTTTGACCGAGTTGTTGCAACAATTCCCGTGTCGCTTGCGGGATGGATTCGCTCGAAAAATGAGCCAAGCGGTCAAAGACCGGCAACGTCACAGCTTTACTTGGCACCGTCTCTTGGGACACGATTTTTAAGACAGGTTGTCCCTCTGTACTCGTGACTGTGAACCGATAGGTCGCTCCTTCTTTTAACTCAGCCGTCGTTCCCGCCGTCAAGACACGCTGACCGACCTGTAACTCCATCAATCCGTCCGGAAGTAACTTTAATACTTTCCCGATGACATTTGCCCCTTCGCGTAACGGCTGATTGGTTGGATCAATGATTTTAAAGGGTAATAAGCCACGGTGCTCAATCTGCATGGCAACATCATCTCCTAGCGTTTAGAGTCGGTCTAGGACCGGTTTAAAGGTTTTTCGATGAATCGGTGTCACACCGATCGTGTCGAGCGCCTGAAGGTGTTGTGCCGTTCCATAACCGGCATGTTGTGCAAAACCGTACTCCGGATAGAGTTGCGCGTACTCCGCCATCATCGCATCTCGTGTTTCTTTTGCGATGACGCTAGCTGCCGCTATCGAAATGCTGCGGGCATCTCCCTTGATCAAAGACTCTTGCGGAAGGTCCATGTCAAGTTTCATCGCGTCTACTAACAAAGCGTCCGGCTTCAGCGCAGCGACAGCTTGTTGCATCGCTTGTTTCGATGCTTGATAGATATTGATCCGGTCAATCTCTTCCGGTTCGATGATTCCGATGGCGATTTCTGCGACGTCTTGAATATGTTGGTACGCAACCATTCGTTGTTGTTTCGAGAGCTGTTTCGAATCGGTCAAACCGGGATGATAAAAGCCCTCTGGCAGTATGACGGCCGCCGCGACGACGGGACCCGCTAACGGTCCCCGACCGACTTCATCCACACCGGCGATCCGTTTATACCCCTCTGCTTGATAGCGTGCTTCGAAGATGGAACGTTCCTGGAACTGGATCCGTTGTTGTTCTTCGGTTAACAGGCGTCGTTCCGCCTGGTTCAAGGCGTTGATGACACCTTTTCGTGTATCTTCAGCAAACTCCACTTTTAGTTTTTCGAATTCCGTTCGAGAAATCCCTGCCAATTGTGTTTTGATTTCATTGATGTTCATGACGACACTCCTTTTGAAAAAAGCTTGGAATTCTCATCTTGAGAAGTCCAAGCATGTCTTATTCGGTTACCGTCGCCCACTCTTCGACGGTTTCAAGCGTGACACGACCAATTTTCTCCGTCCGTAGCTCATGGAGCAACATTTCGCTCGTCCGTTCAAAGTCGACGTATCCGCTTGTCACGAAACCACGTTTCTTCCCGACGGCTTCTAGTACATCGACGGCTTCGCCTGTCACTTCATCTAAACGATAACGTGCTTTTAATTGCTCCGGATAACGTGTTTTGAGCTCACGCATCGCAAACAGGGCGATATCATCGATGTTCAAGATATCATCCTTGATGGCACCCGTCGCTGCCAGACGGTATCCAACCATCTGATCGTCGAACTTCGGCCAGAGGATCCCTGGTGTATCGAGCAATTCCATCTCACCCGTTTTCATCTTGATCCATTGTTGACGTTTCGTCACACCGGGACGGTCACCTGTAATCGCAATATTCCGTCCTGCTAGTCGATTGATCAAGGTCGATTTTCCGACGTTCGGAATCCCAATGATCAAGGCACGAATCGCACTTGGATTTCGACCTTTGTCACGCATCCGATCATGTTTGTCTTTCATCAGACGTAATGCTCCTTCATGGATCTGACCAAGTCCTTTGTTGTGTTTTGCATCCACAGCAACGACATCAACGCCGTCTTTCCGTAACGCCTTCATCCACTGTTCCGTCAAACGAGCATCTGCCATGTCCGATTTATTTAAGACGATCAGACGCGGTTTTCCTGCCGTAATCTGTTCGACCATCGGGTTACGACTCGACATCGGTAATCGGGCATCCACCAATTCGATGACGACATCGATTAATTTTAACTTTTCCATGACTTCACGGCGTGCTTTCGCCATGTGTCCTGGGAACCATTGTATTGTCATATCTTCCACCTCAAGTTTTCATATTGCTTGGACTGCTAATAATGAACTTCTTCTATATCGTATATCAATGACGTTTGATATACGTCCTGTTCGAGAGAAACGATCCATTCTCTAGTATACGCAACTTGACGAAAGAAAAGAAGCCTGTCTGAAAACGAACAAAAAACGAAGTCCACCGAAGTGAACTCCGTCAATCTGGTTTTTGATTCGCTGATTCAATCAACAGACCGGACATCGTTAAACGGATAAAAGACAAAGTTCGTTGTCCCGACGATCTGTTCTTCCTCCACAAAACCGATGTCCCGGCTGTCTTTCGAGTTTTGACGGTTATCTCCCATCACAAACACTTTTCCTTTTGGGACGGTCGTCTCTGCTGTTTTTTCTTCCAGCGTAAAGTCCTCCGTTAACGGAACACCATTCATTTGTGCCTTGAATTCATTTAGATAAGGTTCTTCGACTTTTTTATCGTTGACATATAACGTATCATCTTTGTAATACATCGTATCCCCTGGAACCGCGATCACACGTTTGATATAATCCCGTGTTTCCGTCGCATGGAACACGACGATATCTCCACGTTCCGGTTCATTAAAGTAATAGGGAACCTTATTGACGATCATTCGATCCGAATTGTGTAACGTCGGCATCATCGATTCACCATCAACGATGACCGGCACGAATAAAAACGTTCGGATGATGAACGCAATTACAAGCGCCACGACAAGCGCCTTGACCCAGCTAAATAACTCCTTCACGCGTTCCACTCCTTCAACTCAATCTCTTGCCTAAACCCAGTATACGCATAAACGATAAAAAAAAGAAGCTTGTCCGGAGACAAGCCACTTTTTCACATGATTAACGACGAATTTCTTTAATACGAGCCGCTTTACCACGAAGGTTACGGAGGTAGTAAAGTTTCGCACGACGGACTTTACCGTAACGAACGACTTCGATTTGCGCTACACGTGGTGAGTGAAGCGGGAAAGCACGCTCTACGCCAACTCCGTAAGAAATCTTACGAACTGTAAACGTTTCGCTGATGCCGCCACCGTGACGTTTGATGACTACGCCTTCGAAAAGCTGGATCCGCT
The DNA here is from genome assembly GCF_001870785.1 of Exiguobacterium sp. KRL4. GTDB lineage: Bacteria > Bacillota > Bacilli > Exiguobacteriales > Exiguobacteriaceae > Exiguobacterium_A. The sequence goes on along the minus strand of NZ_MOLV01000004.1, from coordinate 173,910 downwards.
CACGCGTTCCCTCGACGACTTTAACGTGGACGCGGACTGTATCACCAGGACGGAATGCAGGGACGTCTGACTTGATTTGTTCTTGTGTAATTTCACGGAACAATTGTTGTGTGTTCATGAATGATTTCTCCTTTTTTCACCAATGTTCGTATCTTCATTTGCCCTTGGCATCCAACAGCGGAACATCGTTAATAGGTGGCTTTTGCCACATGTTTTAACTTATCACAGTTTCAGTCGTTTGACAATCCTGAAATTAATTGCAAGTAACGTCGGTCGGTCTCGGACAAATCGGCCTGCTCAAGTAAATCCGGTCGCCGCTCAAGCGTCCGCTTCAATGCCTGTTCGCGGCGCCATGTCTCGATCCGGGCATGGTTACCGGATAATAAGACATCCGGAACCGTTAAACCACGAAAGTCGGCCGGACGCGTGTAATGCGGATATTCGAGTAGTCCGGTCGAAAACGAGTCGTCTTCATGACTGGCGGCTTTTCCGAGAACATCCGGCAACAAACGGACGGTTGCGTCAATCATCGTCATGGCCGCAAGCTCTCCGCCGGTCAGCACAAAATCTCCAAGCGAGACTTCATCTGTTACCAGTTCATCATGAATCCGTTGATCGAATCCTTCATAATGACCACATAAAAAGACAAGCTCCGTTTCTTTTGACCACTCTTCCGCGAGACGTTGGTCAAACCGGCGTCCCGTCGGTGTCAAGGCAATGATTCGCCGGTTCGCTTCAGGTAACGCCGCAATGGCGTCAAAAATCGGTTGGGGTGTCAATAACATTCCGGCCCCTCCCCCATAGGGCGAATCATCGACACGACCATGGCGGTTCGTCGAATAGTCTCGGAAATTGACATAGTTCAGCTCAATCCGTTTTTCGTCCTGGGCACGGGCGACAATCGAGTGATTGAGCGCCGTGAACATCTCCGGAAACAATGTCATGACCGTGATGTTCATCCTTCGATCAAACCTGGTAACGGTGTGATTTGAATCCGTTTTGCTTCGACGTCAATCGAGGCAACGACCTGTTCGATATATGGAATTAAGACATCTTTTTTGCCGGGGCGTTTGATCGTCCAGACGTCATTTGCTCCCGTCTCGAGAATCTCGGACACGACACCAATCTCGTCCTCGCCGTCAAATACCGTACAGCCGATGATTTCATGGTAATAGTATTCATGTTCACCCAGTTCTTGTAACGCTTCCGGCTGGACATACAGTTTCAATCCTTTATATTTCTCGACATCATTGATATGTTGCATCCCTTTGAACGTCACCATGATGAACTGTTTATGTTTCCGGTAACTGCTGATCGTAAACGGCGTGTATGTTCCGTTCGATTCTAAAAATACGTCGTTGCCGACTTTAAAGCGTTGTTCCGGAAAATCTGTGCTTGCCAGGAGTTTCAGTTCGCCTTTCAAGCCGTGCGTGTTGGCGATTTTTGCGACTTCCAACCATTCCATCTGTTTCACTTCCTCATCCACAAGTCTTTTTTCACGTTATTATTTTGCCATACAAAAAGGAGGTAAGCTTTCGCTCACCTCCAATCGTCTTACTTCGCGAGTTTCGCGTTGTGGAATTTCTCCATGATACCAGCTTTTGAGAAGAGGTTACGAACTGTGTCTGAAGGTTTAGCACCTTCAGCGAGCCATTTAAGAGCAAGCTCTTCGTTGAGTTTTACTTCTGCTTCTGGTTTAGCAACCGGGTTGTAGTATCCGATTTGCTCGATGAAACGACCATCACGTGGTGCACGTGAGTCTGCTACTACCACACGGTAGAAAGGTGATTTGTTTGCGCCCATGCGCTTAAGACGAATTTTAACTGCCATTCGTAAGTCCCTCCAAGTAATAAATAATTTTTTCGTTTAGTCAAATTGACAACTTCATTAGTATACAACGTTACAGCAAAAGAGAAAAGACTTTTAGAAGAATGGGAGGCCAAAGCCGCCTTTCTTTTTTCCTTTGCCCATTTGGCCGGAGAATTGTTTCATCATCTTCCGCATGTCTTCAAATTGCTTGATCAATCGGTTCACTTCTTGAATGCTACGACCACTGCCGCGCGCAATCCGCTTCCGACGACTTGCATTGAGGATTTCCGGTTCAGTTCGCTCTCGTTTTGTCATCGATTGAATAATCGCTTCGACATACACAAGTTGCTTTTCATCGATTTGGGCATTTTTCAAACCCTTCATCTTTCCTTTACCGGCACCCGGAATCATTCCTAACAACTCATCCAAAGGACCCATCTGTTTCACTTGCTGCAACTGCTCGATAAAATCGTCAAACGTAAACGATGCATCGCGCATCTTGCCTTCGAGTTCCTTGGCGCGGGTAGCGTCCATTTGAAACTCTGCTTTTTCAATCAGCGTCAGCATATCTCCCATACCGAGAATTCGTGACGCCATCCGCTCGGGGTAAAATGGCTCGATTGCGTCCAGCTTCTCTCCAAGACCGACGAATTTAATCGGTGCTCCGGTGACTGCCTTGATGGAGAGCGCTGCTCCGCCTCGAGTATCTCCGTCGAGTTTCGTCAAGATAACGCCTGTTACGCCCAGCTTTTCATTAAAGCTTTCTGCCACATTGACTGCATCCTGACCCGTCATCGAATCCACAACAAGGAATATTTCATTTGGTTTGGCGATTTCTTTCACATCAACAAGTTCCTGCATGAGGTCCTCATCGATATGTAAGCGTCCCGCCGTATCGATCAACACGATATCGTGGTGATGCTCTTTTGCATAGTCGAGTGCGCCAGTCACAATCTCTTGTGGACTCACCTGGTCTCCCATTGAGAAAACAGGTAGTTCGAGTTGTTTCCCTAACGTCTCAAGCTGTTTAATCGCAGCCGGCCGGTAAATATCCGCTGCAACAAGCAGTGGACTGCGATTTTGTTTCTTCCGTAAATGATTCGCCAGTTTCCCAGTCGTCGTCGTCTTACCTGCCCCTTGTAACCCTGTCATCATGATGACGGTTGGAGGACGGTTCGATAACGTTAAGGGTGAAACTTCGGAGCCCATCAGTTTTGTCAATTCGTCATGGACGATTTTGACAACTTGCTGACCGGGTGTGAGGGACGTCATGACATCTTGTCCGACGGCACGTTCCTTCACATCATTTACGAATTGTTTGACGACCTTGAAGTTGACGTCAGCTTCTAATAACGCAAGGCGAACCTCACGCATCATTTCCTTTACGTCCGCTTCAGAAATCTTACCTTTGCCTCGCATTTTAGCAAGACTGGCTTGAAGCCGTTCCGATAATCCTTCGAATGCCATGAAAATGCCCCCTACTCTAATTGCTCCAGTGCCGTAATGGTCACGAGAGCTTCGCTCGGAAGGTCAAGTTGCTTCAACTGATCGAGGAGTAACTTTCTTTGTTCATATTTTTTGAACAAAGCGAGCCGTTCTTCGTATTGTTCGAGCATCGCTTCCGTACGTTTTATGTTGTCGTAGACTGCTTGTCGGCTGACTTCAAACTCATCGGCGATCTCACCTAACGAAAAGTCATCTAAATAATAAAGTGACATGTAATTTCGTTGTTTCGGCGTCAACAGCTCCTGATAAAAGTCAATCAGATAATTCATCCGGTTCGTTTTATCAAGTGTCATCCGAGCACCTCCACGGTTGTTAAGTGAAATTCCTTTACAGATAGTATAGTACAGCCCTCGCAGTGTGTTGTCAAGTTTTTTTCTTTACAAGGAAATCGAGGTCAGTCCTCTTCTCGGACTTCGTCAACTGTTTCTTTTTCCTCAAAGACGTCCCCGAATAATCCATAGACAAATTGTTCCGCATCGAACGGTTGTAAGTCATCGATTTTTTCACCGAGACCCACGAATTTCACGGGTAGATCCAATTCATTTTTGATGGCCAGCACGATTCCACCTTTAGCAGTCCCATCCAGCTTCGTCAAAACGATTCCACTGACGTCAGTTGCTTGTTTAAATGCCTTCGCCTGAACCATGGCATTTTGTCCTGTCGTCGCGTCTAATGCCAGTAAGACTTCGTGTGGTGCGCCCGGGATTTCACGTTCAATGACCCGTTTGACTTTTTCCAGTTCATTCATCAAGTTGACTTTGTTTTGGAGGCGACCTGCCGTATCACAAATCAAGACATCGATTTTTCGTGCCTTGGCTGCTTGGACAGCATCATAGATGACAGCCGCCGGATCTGAACCCTCACCTTGCCGGATGACCGGAACACCGGAACGTTCGCCCCAGACCTGAAGTTGATCAATTGCTCCCGCACGGAACGTATCCCCTGCTGCGAGCATGACTGTTTTCCCTTCCTGTTTAAGACGGTTCGCCAGTTTGCCGATCGTTGTCGTTTTTCCGACACCGTTGACACCAACAAATAAAATGACATTTAGCTCATGACTGAGATCAAGTTCCGTCTCTTCCTCTTCGATCAACATGTTAGCGACGACTTCAACGAGCACATCACGGACTTCTTTTGAATCTTTGACGTTTCTTCGTTTGACTTCGATCTTTAATTTTTCCACCAGATCCATCGTCGTCGTGACACCAACATCCGCCTGAATCAAGACTTCTTCCAACTCTTCAAAAAAATCTTCATCCACTTCCCGGAAACGGTACACTAAATCGTTGACCGCACTTGCTAATCCGTCCCGTGTTTTCGTCAGACCTTCGGTGAACTTCGATGTCACATCTTGGGTCGACGTCGTCAGACGGTCTTTTAATTTTTTAAAGAAACTCATTATTTTATCCCCTTTGATTCTACTTCTTCACTTAACGTCCGTCTTGCTTCCTCCAGCTTAACGGATAACACTTCTGAAATGCCGTTTTGTTGCATCGTGACGCCATACAGGACGTCGGCTGATTCCATCGTTCCTTTTCGGTGCGTGATGATGATGAATTGTGTGTCTCGGGCTAACTGGTGCACAAACTCTCCGAACCGGGCGACGTTCGCTTCGTCGAGTGCCGCTTCGACCTCATCGAGGACACAGAATGGGACCGGTCTTGTTTTTAAGATCGCAAATAATAAGGCAATCGCCGTCAACGCCCGTTCGCCTCCTGATAACAGAGACAAGTTCTGCAACTTCTTCCCGGGTGGTTTCGCCACGATGTCAATCCCACTCGTCAGTAAATCTGTTGGGTCGACTAAGATCAAATCTGCTTCTCCACCACCAAACAGTTCCCGGAACGTTTCGCGGAAATGTTCGCGTACGCCCGTGTAGGTCTGTTTGAACAGACGAATCACTTCCCGGTCCATCTCGTCGATGACGGCATAGAGATCCGTTTTTGCACTGACAAGATCGTCACGTTGCGTCGACAAGAACGTAAAGCGTTGGTCGACTTCCGCAAACTCTTCAATCGCCCCTAGATTGACGATCCCGATTTCTTCGAGTTGCCGTTTGAGCAAATGTAGTTCTTCCTTTGCTTCTTCAAACGGAATCGTCAACGGTTCCATCAAGTCGACGACTAAGCCCATCTCCTCGAGCAGCTCGTGACGGGTCTCAAGACGCGTACTGAGTCGTCCTTGGGCCAGGCGGGCCTGATCGAGGCGTTGTGTCGTCACCTGTTGATCTTCCTTGAGCTTGGCTTCTTGTATCCGAAGTAATCGTAACGCTTCCGTCGCCTGTTGAATTTGTTTCGTCACGGTCGTCAGTTTTTCTTCGACCGTCACCTGTTCGTGTTGCATCTGTACCTGTTCCGCATGTAAGGCATCGATTTTCGCTTCGTCGAATCCTTCTGAGACATGTTTCAAGTCACGTCGTTTATGACTACGCTCTAATTTGGCATGATTTAACGTCTCTTGCATCCGTTCAACTTCACGGCTCGCTTGTTCTTTCGTCATGCTGACCGTACGTTCCTCTAACAAAGCTTCAGCCTGTTGTTGTTTTAATTCTTCCACCGCCACCGCGCCACGCGATTGGGCTTCTTTTAGTTGATCGATCGTTTGCCGGAGCTCTGCTTGACGTTTCGTCAAACGTTCGATGTCCGATTCGGACACCTTGATGATCTTTTTCGCTTCCGTCGCTTGCTCGACGAGACGATGGAGCTGACCATCGTGCACCGACAATTCTGAATCGGTGACCGCTAAACTCCGTTTAGCATCTGTGAAAGCCTCGCGGACGATGTCTAATTCCGTTTGGACGGCTTGGATCTCACGCACGGTATCAGCAAGCGTCTGGACCGACTCTTTCAGTGTGGATGTCAGATCGTCCCGGCGGCGTTCTTGTTCTTTAATGACGGCCTGTCCCTGTTTTAATCCAGTTTGCAGTTCTTCTAATTCACGTGATTGGCTAAACAACGGAGTCCCTTTTTTCCGACTCCCACCCGTCATCGATCCACCGACGTTTACGACGTCGCCGTCTAATGTCACGATTCGGTAACGATGACCCGTCGCACGCGCAATCCCGTTCGCTTGTTCCAGTGTCTCGACGACTACCGTCGTTCCTAACAAGTTCTGTTTCAAGTGGATAAATTCTTCCCGTGTCGTCACAAGGTCACTTGCGATGCCTAAATACCCTGACATCGAGGATAAATTCGTCTGAACGGATGGACTCAGTTCACGACGTTGAATCGACCCAAGTGGCATGAACGTTGCCCGTCCGGCGTTGAGACGACGTAATTCTTGAATCAATTTCCGTCCCGTTGCATCCGTATCGACCACGACATTTTGCATCGCGCCACCTAATGCCGTCTCAATCGCCGCTTCATATCGTGCTGGTACGGTAATTAGCTCTGCGACGGCCCCGTGAATACCCGGTATTCGATCCCGTTGTTTCAATACCATTTTAACGGCCCCGAAATAGCCGCTGTAATCGGCTTTGACCGACTCTAAAAATTCAATGCGGTCTTCTGTTTTATCTCGGCGTCGATATAAGTCGATGATCGACTGTTCCATTTGACCAATCGTTTCTTGTTGCTGACGGTGTGTCGTCTGCAGGACCTGTTCTTCTTGACGCAGTGTATCTAGACGATGTCGTAATTGTTCGACTTGGTCTGCTAACCGTAACGTTTCAGCTTCATAGGTCGAGCGTGCTGTTTGTTTCGTCCCTACATTCGCCGAAAAACTTGTTTGTTGTTCTTCCGCCTGAAGAAGGTCTTGTTTCGCTCGTTGATACGCATTTGTGGTCGCAGCCAACTGGCTTGCCACTTCAAACGCTTCTGAGCGTAACGACTCAGCTTCTTTTTCGAAATCACGATCAGAGTACAATAAAGCTGCATCTGCTGCTTCTCGTCTTTTGACAGCCGCGAGATACGATTGATCCGTCTCCTGCTGCTGACGAATCGCGACTTGCACTTCCTGTTCAATCCGTTCGACACGTTGGTCAGCTTGTGCCACTTCTTGTTCGAGACGTCGTTTCATCTCGGTCCCGTGTTTTTCTCGTTCCTTCGCAAGATTCAACGCCCCTTGAATTTCGACGAGTTGCGTTGACACGTGGCGTAACCGTTCTTGCATCTCCGTCTCGAGTCGACGAACTGCTTCAAGATTCGTTTCCTGTGTTTCCCGCGTTGCAACGGTCGCCTGGTAGCGTTCCTGCTCTGTCATCAATTGTTGCTGACACGATTCGATTTCTCGTGTCACATCCGTGATTTGTGTCGTATACTGTTCAATCTCGGTTGCGAGAATTCCGCGCTCAAGAACATCAAAACGTTCACGTGCGTTCAAAAACTCTTTTGCTAAGGCGGCTTGTTCCCGTAATGGTTCGATTCGACCACCTAGTTCAAACAAGATATCGTCGACACGCGACAGATTGGTTTCTGTATCCGTCAGTTTCCGTTCCGCTTGTTTTTTTCGATGGCGGTACTTGAGAACACCCGCCGCCTCTTCGATGACCGAACGACGTTCTTCCGGTTTTCCGGAAATCACTTGTTCGACCCGCCCTTGTCCGATGATCGCAAAGGCATCACGCGACAGACCGGTATCCATGAATAAGTCGAGAACATCTTTGAGGCGACACGGTTTTTTATTTAGGAAATAGTCACTATCCCCATTTCGACTGACACGCCGCGTTACATTGATCTCCTGATAAGGCAATGCGACCGTCCCTGACTCGTTGTCGAGAACGAGCGTCACTTCGGCAAATTGTTTCCGATGTTCCGATACACTTCCGGCAAAGATGATATCTTCCATCTTCGCTCCACGTAATGATTTAGCTGATTGCTCACCGAGCACCCAGCGCACTGCATCCGATATATTCGACTTTCCGCTACCATTTGGTCCGACGACAGCCGTGACTCCTGGAAGGAAGTCGAGCTCCGTCCGACTTGCAAATGACTTGAAGCCGTTGATTTCAATTCGTTTTAAGTACATCTTGACCACCCATATGTTTAAATTTCTTTTAATTTTCTTTTAGTTTACCATAGCCGAAAGGTCTACAAAATGGTAGCTTTTATGGTAACGTTAAGTATAAAGAGATGAAGAGGAGATTTTAACGACATGACGATTGAACAAATGATTGAGGCAATTTTGGATAAATTGAATATTATCAACAAAGGGGTCATCAAGGCTGAACAGTTTGACGGTACGAAAAATGACGACTTAAAAGAGATTTATGACTTCGTCATGATGCGGGAATCGTTGTCACTTGCAGAAGTCGATGCGATTGTCGACGAATTAAAATCTTTGAAAACCGTCTGAAGGCGACACAAGAAAAGGCATTCCATGTCAAAATGGATGCCTTTTTTTGTTTACAGACTATTTTTTAACACAAGCAACGCCTGTTTGGCAGCTTGTTGTTCTGCTTCTTTTTTTGAACGACCTGTCCCGATTCCTTCTAACTTGTCGGACACATGGACCCGTGAAATAAATTCGCGACTATGAGCCGGACCACGTTCTTCGATGATTTCATATTCAATCTGTCCAAGGCCGACCCGTTGGATGGCTTCTTGGAGCTGGCTTTTAAAATCAGTTTGTTCTTCAAAAAAACCAGATGCCACTTTCGGAAAAACCGCTTCGGCGAGGAATCGTTCTGCTGCATCGATTCCTTGGTCCAGATACAAGGCACCGATGAAGGCTTCGAACACATCCGCAAGTAATGCCGGACGATTTCTACCACCTGTCAGTTCCTCTCCTTTACCAAGTAGAATCATTTCAGAAAATTGATAATGATTCGCGAACTGGACGAGTGACGGCTCACAGACGATTGCCGCACGCAGCTTTGTTAATTCCCCCTCGGAACGTTCCGGATAGTGTTGAAACAGATATCTCGAGACTGTCAGTTCTAACACCGCATCCCCTAAAAATTCGAGACGCTCATTGTCACCGTCTGATTCTCGTTGCTCATTGACAAACGACGAGTGGGTGAAAGCCTGTTTTAACAGATCGACATTTGAAAAATGAATGTCCAACCGTGTTTGTAAGTCGTCAAACTTTTGCTCGATTTGAGCTAATGCCCGTGAGTCTTTTCGCCGTTTTACATAAGGTCCTTTACGGACACGACGTCCTTTTGGATTCGTCATAATGCCTCCTAAACAGCTAAATCCCACCGCAAATACCACGGTGGGTCTAGCCTGATGATTTAGACTTGTGTTTCGATGTAGCTTACGACATCGCCAACCGTCTTCAAGTTTTCTGCTTGGTCATCTTCGATTGTGATTTCGAACTTGTCTTCGAGATCCATGACGAGTTCCATCACTTCAAGTGAATCGGCACCAAGATCGTCTTTAAACGATTTGTCGAGTGTGATTTCACTTTGTTCTTTCCCTAATTTTTCTGCAATTGCTTCTTGTACGTCTACTAAAATTTGTTCTTTTGTCATTTGAAAATCCCTCCATGAGTTGAGTATATAAGATGATTGCCGATTTGGCAAAGTACTACCACAGTTATAAATTACATCGTCATGCCGCCATCAACCGCCAAGGTTTGGCCAGTGATGTAACGGGCGTTGTCTGAAGCAATGAAGCTGACTAAGGAAGCGATATCTTCCGTCTGCCCAAATCGTTTTAACGGGATTTGAACAAGCGTTTGATTCCGTTGTTCCTCGGTCAATTCGTCCGTCATATCCGTTTCGATGAAACCCGGGCAAATCGCGTTTGCCGTGACCCCTTTACTTGCCAGCTCACGTGCCACTGACTTCGTAAAACCGATCAGTCCCGCTTTGGCCGCGACATAATTGGCTTGACCAGGATTACCCGTGATGCCCACAACCGATGCGATGTTGATGATCCGGCCACTCGATTTTAGAAGTGGACGTGTCGCCGCTTGTGTGACAAGAAACGCACCTTTTAAGTTCGTGTTCAAGACGGCATCAAAGTCCGCTTCTTTCATCCGCATCAATAAACCGTCTCGTGTGATGCCGGCATTATTGACGACACAGTCGAGCTGTCCATACGTATCGAGCGTCGTCTTCAGCAATCCTTTGACTTGCTCTGCATCGGCGACGTCCGCCTGGATCGCGATGGCCTCACCGCCTGAAGTGACGATTGCCGATACGACTTCTTCTGCTTTTTGCGTATTTCCGGCATAGTTGATTACGACTCGGAAACCATCCGCCGCCAGACGTTTTGCAATCGCAGCGCCGATTCCGCGTGATGCACCTGTTACGAGGGCTACCTTATTCAACGAATCGCCTCCGCTTCTAGTTGCTCAAGCGTCGTGATGCTGACAATCTTGACATCTTTTTTGATTCGTTTGACGAGTCCACTAAGTGGTGAAGACGGACCAAATTCGATGAATGTATCCGCACCTTCTGCAATCAGCTTTTCAACGCATGCCTCAAAACGAACTGGCGAATACAATTGTTGGACGAGTAGACGAATGAGTTCCTCCGGCTGATCGTGGAAATCGTTATCGACATTCGAGATAAACTTCGTTTTTGCTGCTTGGAAAGGCGAAGATACCAGGATGTCTTCAAAACGAGATGCGAACGGTGTCATCAATGAAGAATGGAACGCACCGGATACATCAAGTGGCAAGACACGTTTCGCACCGAGTTCTTTTAATTTCGCTGTCGCTGTCTCAACGGCTGCGACTTGTCCTGAAATCACGAATTGTCCCGGACAGTTGTAATTGGCGATTTGTACGATTTCTCCTGTCGCTGCAATTGATTCAATTGCATGATGGGCTGCTTCAACATCATCCAAGCCGATGACAGCTGCCATCGTTCCGCCTTTGACTTGATTCATCAAGTTCCCGCGTTCCCGAACAAGGTAAACCGCTTCACTCGCTGTCAAAACGGACGCCGCAACAAGTGCACTGTACTCTCCGACACTATGTCCGAGTACGAAGTCTGGCCGATGACCAAGTGCCGCATAACGGTTCGCAAGTAATGTGCTATGTGCGACGATCGCAGGTTGTGCGATTTCCGTCGATTTCAAGTCGTCTTTTGTCCCCGTCGTCAGTAAATCCGTCAAATCAAGACCGATACGTGTACCAAGATCCATTAATGCTTGACGTGTCTCGTCCTGTTGAACGAGTGTTTGTCCCATTCCTGGCATTTGTGAGCCTTGACCAGGGAACATCCAAACCGTTTTACCCATCCGTCTCACCCCTTTAGATTTCTTTTGTCGTCTTTGCCTCGATGATTTTTGAGACCACTTGTTGCTCGACCATCTGTTCTGCTTGTGCCAACGCACGACTGAATGCATAGGCGTTACTTGATCCGTGTGCTTTAATCACAGGCGCAGCAATTCCGAACAATCCGGCTCCGCCGTATTCTTCGTAGGCGAGGAGTTGTTTCATCTTCTTTAACTTTGGCTTTAAAATGAACGCGGCAATTTTTGAACTGAGTGAACTCATGAACTGTTCCTTCATCATACCCATGATCATGCTAGCAGCCCCTTCTGTACTTTTCAAAAGGGTGTTTCCAGCAAAACCCTCTGTCACGATGACATCCACATCCCCACTCATCGCGTCTCGTGCTTCGACGTTTCCTACAAAATGAATCGGTGCTGTCTCAAGTAATGGATAGGCCTCTTTCGTCAACGCATTCCCTTTTCCGGCTTCTGAGCCGATATTCAGCAATCCGACTTTCGGTCGATCGATTCCTCTTACTTGTTCTGCGTAGACAGAACCCATGATTGCGTAATCGAGCAAATGTTCTGCTTTCGCATCCGGATTGGCACCGACATCTAAGATGACGACACCTTTTCCGTTTCGTGTCGGGAACGTCGGCGCAAGTGCCGGACGGTCAATCCCTTCGATCCGACCAATCACAAACAATCCGGCTGTCATGAGTGCTCCCGTATTGCCTGCTGAAATCAAGGCATCTGCCTCTTTTGATTTCACCAGGTTTGCAGCCACTACGAGGGAGCTGTCTTTTTTTCGCCGGATGGCACGGACCGGTTCGTCTTCTCCGGTAATGACGGAGGGGGCATGAACAATCGTCACCCGTGGATCTTTAATGTCATATGAACGCAATTTCAACTCATCTCCGACTAACCGGATCTCGAGTTGTTGTTTGGGGCGTTCTGCTAAAAATTGAACGACTCCTTCTACGATGGCGCGGGGAGCATGGTCGCCCCCCATCGCGTCTACTGCTAAAATCATCTGGACTCCTCCTTACTGCTCCGATACACGGTGAATTCACCGATGAACACACACTCATCGCCAACAAAACTTTCGACGCTGATGTCGGACCGCCCATCTTGACGATGAGAACTGACGAAGGCTTTCGCCACGACACGTTCTCCCACGTGAACGGACCGGGTGAACTGGACATTGGCTTTTGTCGTCAATGCCAGTTCATCGTCAATCAACGCGATCGCAAGTGAATTGGCTTGCGCAAATAAAATATGTCCTCGCGCAATGGCATTTCGGCTAAACGCATGTTCCGGTAGAATTTCTAAGATCGAAATCGCCGATGTATCGAGTTTCAGGTCAATCATATCACCAATGACTTCATTTTCAGTTAACGTACGCACATCATCCAGTCGTTCTGTCGCAACATGTTTAATCCGTTCGCGTAATTCTGGAATCTTCATCTCCATCCGATCCAATCGGATCGTTTGGATGCTGACGTTGAAACGTGTTGCTAACGCTTCATCGGTGATGAACGGATTTTGTTCAATTGTATGCTGTAGTTCAGTTTGTCGTTCTTTTTTAGGTACCCGCATGTACGTTCCTCCCACAAGAAGGATGACTACCATTATTACCTGGTACTAATAGTAGTATATATCCCTTGTTGTTCACTTTCAAGTATTATTCCATTCTTTCTCCGTCAAGCAAACCTTGTTGCTCGATGTACCGTCTTAAGACGGCATACTCGGGATGTTGCCAAAAGGCATCCGATCGGAGCAAACGGACGGCATCATTTCGAGCCGTTTCCATGACTTGAATATCAAGTGCTGGATCGGTCAAAATAAACCGTGGCAATCCACTTTGTTCTGTTCCAAAAAAATTACCGGCACCCCGTAACTCTAAATCTTTTTCCGCTAACTTAAAGCCGTCATTCGTTTCCGTCATCGTTTTGATCCGTTCTTTCCCCGTTTCCGAGGAAGGATCCGCAATCAAGATACAAAAAGATTGAGCGTCACCGCGACCGACACGGCCACGCAACTGATGCAGTTGAGCTAAACCAAACCGTTCCGCATCATAAATGACGATGATTGAGGCATTCGGAACATTGACCCCCACTTCGACAACCGTCGTCGAGACGAGAAGTTGAACGTGATTGTCTTTAAACGCCTGCATGACGTCGTCTTTTTCCGACGAACTGAGGCGTCCATGCATCAGACCGACCCGATGCGTCGAAAAACGTTCGGTTAACAGATGATGCAGTTCAATCGCATTTTGTACATCAAGCGACTCAGATTCCTCAATCAATGGCGTGATGATGTAAGCTTGATGACCGAGCAGCAATTCTTTTTCGACAAACCCAAACACACGATCGATTTGTTCCGGTTTAGCCCAATACGTCTCGATTTCTTTTCTTCCTGCTGGCATCTCGTCAATGATTGAAACATCCATATCGCCGAACACGGAAATCGCTAGCGTCCGTGGAATCGGTGTTGCCGTCATGTAAAGAACATCCGCTTGATCGGCTTTCGCCCGAAGTCGCTTCCGTTGTTCGACTCCAAAACGATGTTGTTCATCCGTGATGACAAGATGGAGATCTTGAAAGACGACGGTATCTTGAATCAAGGCATGTGTCCCGACCAGGACATCGATTTCTCCTTGTCGCAAAGCTTCTAGCAACAACAGACGATTTTTCCCTTTGACCGAACTTGTCAACAATCCAACCTTGATTCCGAGCGGTTCCAGTAAGGGCGCTAAAGATGAGGCATGTTGCTCCGCTAGAATTTCTGTCGGTACCATCAAGGCTCCTTGTTTATTCGCACGGACCGTCGCAAATAAGGCGATCGCGGCGACAACCGTCTTCCCACTCCCGACGTCCCCTTGGAGCAGACGATTCATTCGTTCTGACCGGTGCATATCCGCTAGTATTTCCTCCGTGACACGTTGTTGGGCACCGGTTAACGGAAACGGCAGCCGTTTGACGAACTGGTCAATCTCTTGTTGAAAAAGCGGTAAGGCGATGCCTTGTCCTTTTCGTTTCCCTAGGCGAAGTGTCTGTAACTTCAGTTGAAAATAAAGACATTCTTCATAGACATAACTCCGCCGGGCCGTCGTGAGATCCTGACGGGTCACCGGAAAATGCAGTCGTCTCAGCATCGTCATCCGGTCCAGTAACCGGTATGTAGTCCGAATCGGATCCGGAACCCGTTCTTCCAGGGATACACTTTCCGCAAAGACCAATTCGACGACGCGGCGAAACGTCTTCATCCGCATGTCGCCTTTCAACGAATAGACAGGCGTCAATTCGCCTTCAATTGCCCCGAATTGGAGTTCCGTCGCGGAAATCGTCATCCGGTGTAAATCCCATTTCCCGCTGACCGTCACTTCTTCTCCCAGTTTCAATTGTTCCTTGTAAAAGGCACGATTAAACATCGTCACCGTGACGCTGTACCGTTCTTCAACTAGCAACCGGAACGTCAAGCGGTTTTTCCCTTTTCCATAGTAACGAACGAGCGCTTCTGATTGTACTTGTCCGGTAAATTTGACTTTGTCTTCATGAATCGCTTCCGTCAAACTGCCGGTCACAAAATCATCATAACGAAAGGGGACGTGCTCGAGCACGTCCGCAATCGTCAGGATATCCATTTCTTCTAGTTTCCGGGCTAAGTCACGCCCGACCCCTTTTAATTCCGTTACCTTACTTAATGGATTCATTCGATAACTCTCCAAAAATCTTCGATTCGAGCCAACGTCCGGTCGGTGTATTCGCGAGTCCACCTTTTGCCGTCTCACGTAACGCTGACGGCATCATTTGTCCAATCTCATACATCGCTCCGATTACTTCGTCACAAGGAATCCGTGACGTAATTCCGGCTAACGCCATGTCAGCAGCAACAAGGGCGTTTGCGCCTCCCATCGCATTCCGTTTCACACACGGTACTTCAACAAGTCCTGCCACTGGGTCGCAGACGAGTCCGAGCATGTTTTTTAGAGCGATTGCAAAGGCGTGAGCCGATTGATCCGGTGTCCCGCCTGCCATTTCAACGATCGCAGCAGCAGCCATCGCCGTTGCCGAACCGACCTCCGCCTGACATCCTCCGGCAGCACCGGAAATCGAGGCATTGTTGGCAACCACGAATCCAAACGCTCCGGATGTGAATAAAAAGCGTAACATCTGTTCTCGACTTGGATTCAAACGTTCTCTCACCGCAAACAACGTCCCGGGGACAACACCGGCGCTACCGGCTGTTGGGGTCGCACAAATTTTCCCCATCGCCGCGTTGACTTCATTTGTTCCGATCGCTTTACTGACCGCATCCAGCAATAAATCACCGGACAATCCTTTGCCACTCGCCCGATACCGTTGTAGCAACACGGCGTCGCCACCCGTCAGACCGGTAACGGATTCGACACCGTCCCCTGTCAGCGAACGTTCGACTGCCGCTTCCATCACTTCAAGATTCCGTTCCATCATGCCGAGGACTTCATCTCGCTCGAGGTGCCGAACAGTCATTTCCTGTTCAATCATGATTTCTGAAATCGGTACATTTTTTTCAGTCGCCAGTGCGACGAGTTCTTTTACGGATTTAAACATCTCTTCACTCTCCCATCATGACAGAACGCTCGACTTGTGGTAACCGGTTGATTTCTTCGAGTACAGCAGTTGGCATCCGGTCATCGATTTCGATTGCCATTAATGCCTGTTTCCCTTTTTCATGACGCGATACTTCCATGTGTCCGATATTGATTTCATAATCGGCCAAAATGCTAGTCACGGCTGCGATTGCTCCAAAACGGTCATGATGCAACACAATCAAGGCAGGTCCACCACCGGATAGGCGTAACGGTACTCCGTTCAGTTCGGTAATCTCAATCGTTCCCCCGCCGATTGAAATACCAACCAGTTCAAACTCTGCCTGTCCATCCGTCAGATGAACACGTGCCGTATTCGGGTGATCCGTCAACGCTTCACTCGTCTCAAAATGAATCCGGATCCCTTTTTGTTCCGCAATCTTGATCGATTCCGGAATCCGGTCGTCAAACGTATCGTATCCTAATACCCCTCCGATAATCGCGACGTCCGTTCCGTGTCCCCGATACGTATCCGCAAATGATCCATAAAATGTAATCGTAATATCTGTTGGTAACTCCCCAAATAATTTCCCAGCCATCAGGCCAATTCGTGCTGCCCCTGCCGTATGCGAACTGGATGGTCCGACCATGATTGGACCGATGATATCAAATACACTCCGGTACTTCATCTTATTTCCCCCTCTCTTTTAAAAACAAAAATCCCACCTCTATTATCGCAGATGGTGGGATGTGTGAAAAGGTACGTTCACGTTTTATATTATTCGACGCTTAAAATATAAGAATAAAGTGGTTGTTTCCCGTCATGGACTTCTACTTCCGCTTCTGGATTAACCGATTCGATATACGCAACGAGTTCGTCGACTTCCGTTTGCGTTACCCCTTCGCCAAACAACACGGTAATGATCTCATCGTCTTCTGTGACGAGGGTATCAACCAATTTTTTGACGGCTCCAAGGCTCGAATGATCCGTTGCGATGATTTGTTTTTCCGCAATCGCCATATGATCATCTTTTTTAATCTCAATGCCGTCGATGCTCGTGTCGCGAACTGCATACGTCACTTGACCTGACTTGACTGCGGCGATCGCATCCATCATATGACGTTCGTTTTCTTCGACCGTCGCTTCCGGATTGTAGACGATCGTTGCCGCCAATCCTTGAGGAACCGTCTTCGATTTGACGACCGTCACACCACAAGACGCAACCGATGCTGCTTGTTCTGCCGCCATGATGATGTTTGAGTTGTTGGGATAGACATAGACGTGCTCCGCATGTGCATCTTCAATCGCTTTGACGATATCTTCCGTTGACGGATTCATCGTCTGTCCACCTTCGATGACGACACTGACACCAAGTGATTTAAAGAGTTCGCTGATGCCTTCGCCCATCGCTACCGTGACGAGTGCCGACTGGGCTTTTGCTTTCGTAGCGACTGGTGCTGCCACTTGATTGACACCCTCTTCTTCGAGGATCGTCGAATGCTGTTGACGCATGTTTTCGATCTTGACGGCAACCAGTTCACCAAACCGTTGTCCTTTTGTGATGACTTCGCCTGGCGTTTCGACGTGGACATGGACTTTCAACAATTCTTCGTCTGCAACGACCAACAAGGAATCGCCGAATTCTGCTAACTCATTTCGGAACGCTTCTTCGCTGAACGGTGTGTTTGCCAATTTATCGTCTTGGAATCGCACCATGATTTCTGTGCAGTAACCGTAATGGATTTCTTCCGTCGACATGAAGCTTTGAGCCGATTTATGATGCTCTGCTTCGACGAGGGCTTCCATGACCGGTGCATGGGGTTTCTCTAACTCTTTGCCTTCGAGTGTCGCGAGGAACCCTTCATAGATACAGACCAGTCCTTGACCACCTGAATCGACGACGCCGACTTCTTTAAGTACAGGTAATAAATCTGGTGTGCCTTCGAGTGATACTTTTGATGATTCGACGATACCACGCATCAATTCAAGGAGATCCGTTGTCGTCTCGGACTGAGCGATTGCCGCAACAGCTGTCTCACGGGCAACAGTCAAGATTGTTCCTTCGACCGGCTTCATGACCGCTTTATACGCTGTATCGACACCTTTTTGTAACGCGTCTGCAAATTCCTTTGTGTTGATCGCATCTTTTCCTTCGATCGACTTCGAGAAACCACGGAACAATTGACTTAAGATGACACCGGAGTTCCCACGTGCTCCCATTAAAAGACCACGTGCAAAAACCGTGGCGACTTCAGAGACAGAGTCTGTTGTTGTTTTTGATGCTTCTTTTGAACCGGATGTCATCGTCAAGTTCATGTTTGTTCCCGTGTCACCATCTGGGACCGGGAAAACGTTCAGCGAATCGACGAAATCCGCATTTTGATAGAGATTCGCTGCGCCATTCTGGATCATCTTGACCAGTTGCGCTCCTGTTAAACGATCTACGCTCACTAAAGTTTCCTCCTCTATTCCCGCTTTAGACATTCGTCAAGCGGACTCCTTGAACAAAAATATTGACAGATGTTACTTCTAAACCAAGTGCCTGGCTGAGTGAATACTTCACACGGCTTTGGACATTGTTTGCGACTTCTGAAATTTTTGTCCCATAACTCACGATGATATGCATATCGATATGAACTTGCT
Organism: Exiguobacterium sp. KRL4; assembly: GCF_001870785.1. Taxonomy (GTDB): domain Bacteria; phylum Bacillota; class Bacilli; order Exiguobacteriales; family Exiguobacteriaceae; genus Exiguobacterium_A. Next base: position 155,270 of record NZ_MOLV01000004.1, on the reverse strand, counting down.
CAGAAGCTTGTCGTACGATGACGCCACGTGCAAAGTTTTCTCGTTTGAGCAATTCAGCAAGTCCGTCCTTAATTTGAGATTGGGATGCCATACCAACGACACCAAAACATTCCATTGCTGCTCCGCCCGCAAGTTGCGCGACGACATCATTGTCTACATCAATTTTTCCATAGGTCGTTTTCATCTCGATCGCCACCTGTGTAGCCCCCTTTATTAATCTGTTCTTCTAATAATTCTACTATAAGGACCTACTATTGAAAAGTCGCCGTACTGACTATACAATGAATATGTGAAAAATAGTAGCGGTCAAATGAACTTTTACCATCATCCTCATTCATTATTTTAAATTTTGAGGTTGTCTGTCAAGTTTTTTTCTTGTCAGCTACTTTTTTTATGTTGCAACCGTCTTAACAGCATGCTAAGATAGCAAAGTGTCTATTAGGACGAACGCAAAACAACATAAAAGGAGGCGGAACACATGGCACGTAAATGCTACGTTACTGGGAAATCGCCGAAGTCGGGAAACAACCGTTCACACGCATTGAACAAAACGAAACGCACTTGGGGAATCAACGTACAAAAAGTACGTATCCTCGTTGACGGTAAACCTAAAAAGGTTTGGGTTTCAGCTCGAGCGCTCAAATCAGGTAAAGTCGAACGCGTATAAGGCGCAGTAACCGGATGGGAATCTTCCCTTCCGGTTCTTTTTTTGGTCTTTTTTTATTTTTCTCATAAACTAATTGTCGGAACATTTGAAAACGCTTACAATAAATGAGCAGTTATTTTTTTCAAGGGGGAAGGGTCAACATGCAGTTAAAAAGAGAAATGACAAGCCGGCATCTCTTCATGATTTCGCTCGGAGGAATCATCGGAACAGGATTGTTCCTCGGTTCTGGATTGACAATTTCGCAAGCTGGACCGCTCGGGGCGGTTCTCAGTTACATCGTGGGTGGGACCATCATGTATCTGACGATGTTATGTTTAGGGGAAATGGCCGTCCATATGCCGGTCTCGGGCTCGTTCCAGACGTATACGACCCGGTTCATCGGTCCGGGGATTGGTTTTGCCGTCGGTTGGATCTACTGGCTCGGTTGGGCCGTGACGGTGGCGCTTGAAATTACAGCCGCCGGTAGTTTGATGGGACGTTGGTTCCCGGACACACCAATCGTTATCTGGTGCGCCCTTTTCACTATTATCTTATTTGGTCTCAATGCGGTCTCGGCAAAAGCGTTCGGGGAAGCAGAATTTTGGTTCTCGAGCCTGAAAGTCCTCGCCATTCTCTTTTTCATCGCGCTTGGGGGAGCCGCTTGGTTTGGTTGGATCGATATGACCGCAGCACGTCCAGAAACCTTATTTGCGAACTTTACGGCAAACGGTTGGTTCCCGAACGGCGTGCTTGGCGTGTTGACGACGATGATTGCCGTCAATTTTGCCTTTCAAGGGACTGAATTGATTGGTGTCGCTGCCGGTGAATCGAGTGATCCCGAAAAATCGATTCCAAAAGCCATTCGCAATACGGTCTGGCGAACGTTCATCTTTTTTGTCCTCTCGATTACGATCATCGGTGCCTTGATTCCGTATGAAACCGCAAGTGGGATCAGCAGTCCTTTCATCATGGTCTTTGATGCCATCGGAATCCCGTATGCAGCAGATTTGATGAATATCGTCGTCTTGACTGCCTTACTATCCGTCGGAAACTCTGGTCTGTATGCAGCGACCCGGATGTTATGGTCGATGTCACAAGAAGGGATGATTTCGAAAAAACTTGCAATCGTCAATTCACGTGGCGTTCCGATGCGGGCGTTATGTTTTACGATGCTATTTGCCATGTTATCGCTCCTGACCGCCTTTTTCGCCGAAGATACCGTCTTCATCTGGTTACTTTCACTCGCAGGGCTCGGGGCACAGGTCGGTTGGATTTCGATTTCTGCCTCACAAATCGCTTTCCGCCGTCAGTTCATTAAAAACGGACATTCTGTCAGTGAATTGAAATTCAAGACCCCGTTCTTCCCGGTCTTACCGATTATCTCGTTTTCTTTGAACATGCTTGTTTTGATCAGCTTGGCATTCCAAGCCGATCAACGGATTGCGCTTTATATAGGTGTTCCCTTTTTCCTTTTGACATGGGGTTCTTACCATCTATTCGTCAAAGGAAAACACATTGCGGCTCAAACAGAACGTCAAGCAGCCAGTTCGACTTTAGAGCCTTAAAAAAACGTGATCGGCTTCAGGATAATCCTGAGCCGATCACGTTTTTTAGTGGTCCGACAAACTACGTAAAACAATCACTTCACCTGCATGAACCGTCACTTCTGCCGGTCCATGATTTGTCCATTCATTGCTGACGGTCAGCGATCCTCCGACCGGCACGTCATGGTTCATCAACGGATACTTGACCCCCTGAAGTGTCAAACGTGTCGGAACAAGCGGAATAAAGGACAGATAGTGATACTGGTCCGACTGGATGGCGTATTGCCCCTGTTGTAAGAAACGGACCTCTTCCCGCTTCGTCACCAGCCGGGCCGATGGAAATTGTTTTAGCAAATAAACGTTTTGGAGCGTCATGTCGAGCCGGCCCCCGGTTGCACCGAAAATTAGCACTTCTGTGACGTCCTCCTGTTCATAAACATACCGTAATGCCAATTCCAAATCCGTCTCATCTTTTTCAGCAGGATGCAAAATAGCTCCTGTCGGTATATGACCAAGTGAATCAAAATCACCGATGGCAAGATCAAAGTCGATGCCTTGATCCACCAAGGTCGCAATACCCCCGTCGACGCCGATGACACGTGTGTTTTCGAATAAGAACGGTTTTAGTAGCGGCACCTCTTCCGACGGACCGGCTGCGACGATGATGATCCGCATCAGACACCTCGGGCAGAGTAGCGGAGAAGTCGTGGTGCTGTCGTAAACAAGAGACCTGCGACGATGCCACACAAGAGATATGAAGGCACCATGTACGTCGCATTATAAATCAGTGAATACGGCACGACAGGACCTTCTGCGTATTCTGCAAAGAATACGATTCCGCTGATGACGTGACACACATACCGTAAGCCCGCACCAAGCAAGGTCGCAATGAGAACAATCGCCATCAAACGTCCATTTTTCCCAGCCGCCGCTGCTTGTTTGACTTGTCGGGCAAACAAGCCGCTCAATCCGACGACACCAAAGGCAATCGTATAATCGAGTAACGGTTGGACGACCGTCAGGATTTGTGGAGCAAACATCAATTGAATGGTCCCGACAAGAGCTCCCGTCACGACACCACCTACAACACCGTGGCGAAACGCCATCACGAAAATCGGTAACATCGCCAAACTGATGGAACCACCTTGAGGCATTTTAAACGGGATCAATAAATCAAAGACAACCCCTAGACTTGCGAAAATTGCAATTTCCATTAACATTTGTAGCCGTTTCATTCTTTTTCCTCCTAAAAATAAAATCGCAGGACGGCAAAAAGGCAGTACGACGGACGCCGTACTGCCTGCGTGCGCCACATCCCTACGTCCGTCTGAACGGAACAGGTTCGAAGGGTTAAAGTCCAATCACTTCTCTCAGCCGCTTGACGCGACACCCCTTGCGGTCATCATTTAATTTTGATTCTGCTCTTATTATACGTGAGCGGCATTCCGAATACCAGTGATTGCTTCTGCATAATCTGGTGCATTGTAGATGGCGGATCCCGCAACAAGGACGTTTGCACCGTTCTCGATACACAGCTTAGCTGTCTCGGCGTTGACTCCACCATCGATTTCAATCTCAAATGATAGATTGTGTTCTGCTTTTAATGCGGCCAGTTGATTTAATTTTTTCATGACACCCGGAATAAATGCTTGACCACCGAAACCTGGATTGACCGTCATCAATAGGACCATATCAACGTCTTCTAACACATGCTCAATCGCTGAAAGGGGCGTGTGTGGATTGAGTACTACCCCCGCCTTGGCACCGGCTGCTTTGATTTGTTGAAGGACACGATGGACATGATTCGTTGCCTCAACATGGAACGTCACGATATCGGCCCCTGCCGCAACAAATGCTTCGACGAAGTTTTCCGGACGATCGATCATTAAATGGACGTCAAGAACCATATCTGTTTTTTGACGAAGACTACTTAAGACCGGTAGACCAAACGAGATATTCGGAACGAACTGTCCGTCCATGACATCGAAGTGGATATAATCCGCTCCGGCCATTTCAACGGCTTTGACGTCCCGCTCTAAGTTTGCAAAATCTGCTGATAAGATTGATGGTGCAATTTTAATCATCTTAATACCTCCGCGTCCGATTCTTGATTTCCTCTACAAACATACCATAATTCGTATACCGGGAGGGCATGATTTCGCCCGCTTCCATGGCGGCCTTGACCGCACACCCTGGTTCATTCAGATGAAGGCAACCTCGATATTTACAGTCATCTTGTAAAGCAACGAACTCCGGGAAACACCAACGTAATTCTTCAAGTTCCATTTCGTGCGGGAAATCAAGATTCGAAAAACCAGGTGTATCGGCGATCAATCCTTCACCAAGTGGAATCAACGTCACGTGGCGCGTCGTATGCCGACCTCGCCCAAGTGATTTTGAGATATGGCTCGTCTCCAGTGCTAATGCCGGTTCTAAGGCATTCAACAATGAACTTTTACCTACGCCGGACTGTCCGGCCAAGACACTGGTCTTATCCTTGAGTAGTGGACGAACGAGTTCGACACCAAGCAATGTCTCGCTTGAAGTCTCGACCACGTGGTACCCAATTTTTCGATACGCAGCAATCGCTTCGTTTACTTCCTGTTCTGTTTTCCCTTGCAATAAATCCATCTTCGTCAAGATGATGATTGGCTGAATGTCCTTCGCCTCAATCAAAACAAGAAAGCGGTCAAGGAGATGTGCAGAAAAATCGGGTTCTGCTGCTGAGACGACCAAAAGTGCTTGATCGATGTTCGCAACCGGTGGTCGGACTAAGAAATTTTGCCGTTCTTTTACTTCCAGAATGTATCCTGTTTCACTTTCGATGTGTAACACGACTTCATCCCCTACAACCGGACTGATGCCCCGTTTTCTGAAATTACCACGTGCCCGTGATCGAATTTCACCTTGAGGTGTCATGACATCATAAAATCCACCTTGTAAACGAATAATCGTCCCATCCCGATTTTCTTCGATTCGACTTTCTGCCATCCTGTGCCCTCCTGTTGGCAGGATTATTTTCCTGCCCATTATTCTTGTGATTTTGCCTGATTGTACGTAATCGTTTTGGAACGATATACTTCGTCGTCTTTATAAATCGTAATCTTTCCTTCGTCACCTGGATCAATCGTCAACGGAACATCAAATGTTTCATCTTGATCAATCGATTCTTCAATGACTGTCCGTTTACCCTTCGCGTCCTCCGTTTCAATCCGGACGACTTGACGAGGAGCAGGCTCCTCTTCTTCACTGATGCCATCATACACCACTTTTTCAGGGAATGTAGCCGTCACCGTTTTTTCTTCTTCGCCACGTGAGATGAAGACGGTCACCGAATCATTGGGCTCCACTTGCGCACCCGCTTGTGGGTACTGTCGAATCACTTGATCCAGCGCGACGTCACTTGAGAATTCTTGTTCAAACGTTCCGTCTAGTCCCGTCTCGTCAAGATAGGCTTTCGCTTCGGCGCTCGACAAGTCTGTCAGATCCTTTAAAACAAACGTCGACGATCCGTTTGAAACCGTGATCGTGATCATCTGTTCTTTGGCAATGACTTCTGTTCCAGCTGAAATCGACTGTCGGATGACGTTCCCACGTTTGATGTCTTCTGACTCTTCTCGTTCGATATCGACTTTCTCAAATCCACTATCCTTAAGTATGGCAATGGCTTTTTTCTCCGTCTCATCTGTCACATCCGGAACTTCAACCGGATCACTTCCTGTCGAAACAACAAGATTGACGGTCGAACCTTTTTTGACGGTTGCTTTCTCGCGTGGAGATTGACTGATGACGAAACCTTCTTCCACCGTATCACTTGAGCGTTCGGTCGACTCGACGAGAAAACCTAGTTTCTCAAGTGTCGTTTCTGCTTCATCCGCATCTTCCCCTGCCACATCCGGAACAACGACTGTCGGATCAGGCCACATCGCAAACGTAGTCGCCGCTCCCCCTACTAATAAAAGAATCAGTAAGACCCACCACCAGCCGCGTTTTTTCTTCTTTTCTGGTTTCGGAGTGACGGTTGCGACTTTCGGGATTGGTGCTGCCTGTGCAGTATCTTCTGTCGGTAAGGAAACCGGGCTGAGTACCATCGTTTGTTCCATTTGATCGTCTCCGCGAATCCCTTCATTTGCTCGTTCGGCAGACATCGCGGTTATCATGTCTTCCTTGAACGCTGCGACTGACTGTTGTCGATCATGCGGGGCCTTCGCCAAGGCTTGCATGATACAGTTCTCGAGTGCTTGTGGGACGGCAGGATTTAGTGCCGTCGGTCGCCGTGCTGTATCTTGAAGGTGCTTCAAGGCGACAGCGACCGGCGAATCGCCTTCGAACGGAACTTGTCCGGTCACGAGTTCATACAGGACAGCTCCTAGCGAATAAATATCTGATTTTTCATCGGCAAATTTTCCTTTTGCCTGTTCTGGTGAAAAGTAATGAACCGATCCTAAGACGGACATCGTATGCGTCAAGGTCGCATTTGACATGGCGACGGCGATTCCGAAATCCGTAACTTTTACGGTCCCATCCGCACGGACAAGCATGTTCTGTGGTTTAATGTCGCGATGGATGATCCGATGCGCATGCGCGTGGTCAATCGCATCACAAATCTGACGAATGATGTCAATCGCTTTTGACACTGGTAAGGCCTGACCTTCACAATAGGTTTTCAGTGTCATCCCGTCGATGTATTCCATCACGATATAATAAATGGCTTCTTCTTCCCCTACATCATACACCGCAACGATATTTGGATGATTTAAACTTGTCGCAGCATGTGCTTCTCGTTCAAATCGCCGAATGAATTGTTCATCGTGTGAAAACTCAGTACGTAAAATTTTGATTGCGACAGTTCGATTCAAGATTTCATCATATGCCTGATAAACGTTTGCCATTCCGCCATTTCCAACTAACCGTTCTATGCGGTAGCGGTCGTTCAATCGATCTCCGTAACGCATATTCAGATCCTCTCTCTTTCTTTAAAACGGATTGCAGCAATCGTAATGTTGTCTGCGCCCCCCCGCTCATTTGCCTCTGATGCTAAACGTTCGACAATTGTCTCGAGCGACTCATCTGCTTTTAGGAGTCGCTGCATCACGTCGTGGGGGACTTCATCCGATAATCCGTCACTACAGACTAAGACGATGTCATAATCTGGTGCGTCTCGGACTTGGATGTCGACATCAACGGATTCATTCGAACCAACCGATCGTGTGATGACATTACGGCGGGGATGATTCTCAAGTTCCGCTTCCGATAATTCGCCTAGCTGTTTCAACATGTTGACATACGAGTGGTCGTCGGTCAGTTGTTTGAGCTGCCCCTCTTCGAGCGCATACACTCGACTGTCTCCGACATGACCAATGACAAGCAGATTATCTGACCAACAGACACAGGCCATCGTCGTCCCGACAATTGATAAGTTCTCGATTTTAGAAAAACGTAGGATTTGCGTATTCGCTTCTTTCACCAATTGTTCAATCCAAGAAGACAGTTCCATCGGTCGGTTCGGCATCTCGGTATAGGCCTCTGCAAAAATCTGTCGGACGATGGCACTCGCCGTCTCACCAGCTGCGTGCCCGCCCATACCATCTGCAACAACTGCCAATCCTTGTTTCGCATCCCCCACCAACAAGACGGTATCTTCATTTTTTGAACGGACCTTTCCGGTCGTCGTCAAATAAGCTAACTCCATACCCGTCCTCCTCTTCGTTTCTGATCATCCATTCTTCAAATCGTTTTTTTGAAGGCAGCGATATAAAAACCATCCGTTCCGAGCGTCGTCGGCAAAAGTTTCAACTCTGCCCGTTCACCAATCAAAGATTGAACCGCTTCCGGCATCCGTGCTTTGAACCCTTCATCAAATTCAAACCCTTGACTGAGGATATATTCCGTCTGTTGTTCGTTTTCGAGCGGATCCATCGTACATGTCGAGTAGACAAACGTTCCACCGGCCTTGACGAGCGGGAGGACGGCTTCAATGATTTGACGCTGAATGACGGGTAACTGTGTCAGATCTTCTGGACGTTTTGTCCATTTGATATCGGGTTTCCGGCGAATGACACCAAGCCCTGAACATGGTGCGTCGACGAGAATGCGATCAAACGATGCCGGTTCGAAACGGCTTCCCGCTTGTCGTGCATCGAGTACTTCTGTCTGAACCGTCTCTAGCTCCAATCGCTTCGCTTGTTTTTCAAGTAATTTCACTTTATGGGGATGAAGGTCAAGTGCGAACAAAGAACCTGTCGTCAACCCTTCCGCAATATGCATGGCCTTTCCGCCTGGTGCGGCGCAACTATCTAATACCCGATCAGACGCTTGCGCACCAACAGCAGAGGCGACAAGCATCGAACTTTCATCTTGAAGTGACAGATACCCCCGCTCCAGTAAGTCTGTTTGTTGGACACTGCCACTGATGATTTCCAGTCCATCTGGTGCCACATGCGCTAGTTTCGCGATGACACCCTGTTCTTCTAATAATTGAATCATCTCTTGTCTGTCTGTCCGTCTTTGATTGACACGAACCGTTACGGGTGCCGGTTCATTGTTCAGACGGCACATCTGCCATGTTTCGTCTTCTCCGAACAATTCAATCCACCGTTCGACGAGCCATGCAGGATGACTGGTCTCGATACTGATTTGCTGTACGGTAGAGGAAATCGTCGAAAAATCAGGTTTTCCTTTTCGCAAGACATTCCGTAAAACACCGTTGACGACTTTCGCGATATGTGGTTTGCCACGAGTCTTGGCAATCTCCACCGCTTCGTTGATGACGGCGTGATCAGGAATCCGGTCAAGATAAAACAGTTGATAGACACTCATCCGAAGCAGCGGACGCAGGAACGGGTCTAATTTTTTTTGAGAAACTAAAAATGGTTCTAAAATATAGTCGAGTGTCAATTCACGGCTGAGCGTGCCATAGACGAGTTCCGTGTATAAACCGACATCGGCTTTGGCGATGGCTCGTTTCTCGAGCATCTGGTGGACGGAAATCGTGGAAAATGCCCCACCTTGTCCGATTTTCAATAACGTTGTGACTGCTGCATCTCTGACGTTCATGCTTGTTCGCCTACTTTCTGTCCGATCGTGAGTGTCTGTCCGACACCTCGCATGAATGTCGTTCCATCCATCCGTTTTTTGCCTGCTGGTTGTAAGTCCGTCAATTTCAGAGCAATCTCTGAACCTGTCGCGATGACCGGCCCGTCTGCTTCAAGCGCAATGATTTCTCCTGGTGTGCCGGTTCCCGGGACTTTTTCTGCAAAATAGACTTTCAGCCGGTCCGTGCCAAGCGTCGTATAGGCACTCGGGAAGGGATTCATGCCCCGAATCTGATTATAGAGGTCTTCCCCTGAACGTGAGAAGTCAAGTCGTTCTCGCTCCCGACTGATGTTCGGAGAAAACGTCACATCTTCTTCTTGCTGCGCTTCCGGTGTCAACGTCCCCGCAATCAACTGCGGTAACGTCTCAATCAACAGTCGGGCACCAGCGGCACTGAGTTTATCAAACATCGTTCCAACCGTATCCCGTTCTTCGATCGGGACAATGATTTTTGACAACATGTCGCCGGCATCGAGACGGTCGACCATATACATGATCGTGACGCCTGTCTCGGTTTCCCCGTCGATGATGGCCTGGTGGATTGGAGCACCACCTCGATACTTCGGAAGTAAGGAGGCATGGACATTAATCGCACCAAATCGTGGCGCTTCAAGAACCACCGTCGGAACGATTTGTCCATAAGCTGCCGTAATGATCAGATCTGGTTTCAAGTCGAGTAAAGCCTGGTAGTCCTCGCGAATTTTAATCGGTTGCAAAACTGGAATGTCATGAGCCAGCGCAACTTCTTTTACAGGAGTCGGTTTGATTTCACGTTTACGCCCGACCGGTTTATCCGGTTGAGAGACGACCCCCACCACATCGTACCCGGCATCGATGACTTCTCGTAACGTATTCGCAGCAAATTCCGGTGTGCCCATGAAGACGACGCGTGGTTTTTCGACGAGCTTATCGGTAAACAAGATTCCGTCTAAATGATCCATCTCATGTTGAATCGCCCGTGCGAAAAAGCCATTTGCCTTAATTTTCACGTTTCGTCCGAGACGGTCTTGCGATTTGACGACGATTTGCTCGAACCGTTCGACGGGACCGAAAATCCCTGGCATGCTGAGACAGCCTTCGTCATCGATTTCTGAACCACTCGCTTCAATGATTTCCGGATTGATCAACTCAACCGGTCCGGTTTCATCATCCGTATGGACGACCGCAACACGAATCGGCTGATTGATTTGCGGTGCTGCAAGTCCTACACCGTCATATTCGTACATCGTGTCAAACATCCGATCAATCATCTTACCTAACTTTTTATCGAACTTCGTGACGCGTTGACATTGTTGACGCAATACGTCATTTGGTACTTCTACAACTTTATACATACTGCCACCTCACATGAATACAAATGGATTTAAATCCACTGTTACTTGGACTTTTTGTTTGATGCGTAATGCAAGCATCGCGCGGAGTGCCTCCCGCACGTCTTCTTGACCTTTATGTTTTAAAATGACTTGTTGCCGATACATGTTTTTTAATCGTGCAAGCGGTGCTTCAAGCGGACCATTGACAATCAGGTCGTCGGATTCCAAATGTCGCAGTTCCAAAGCAATCGCTTCTGCTTCCGCCTGCGCTTCGAGCGGATGTGCCGCTGAAATCGTGATCAATCCTAAAAACCAGAATGGCGGGTGGCCTCCGAGTTTCCGAAGTTGCATCTCGCGCTTATAAAACGCTTCATAATCGTGCTGTTTAGCGGTTTGAATGACGTAATGTTCTGGATTGTACGTCTGAATGATGGATTGTCCAGCAAGCGCGCCCCGTCCTGCCCGACCGGACACTTGAGTGATCAGTTGAAACGTCCGCTCACTGGCCCGAAAATCAGGAATTCCAAGTGTCGCATCTGCTGCGATGACACCGACTAACGTCACATTCGGGAAATCCAGACCTTTGGCAATCATTTGTGTTCCGAGCAAGATATTTCCTTCACCGCGTTCAAAGGCATTGAGCAATTTTTCATGTGCCCCTTTTCGCGACGTCGTATCCTGATCCATCCGGATGATTTTTGCTTCCGGAATCAAATGCGCTAATTCTTCTTCGATTTTTTGGGTGCCGGTACCAAACTGCCGAATTTTCTTCGACTCGCACGCCGGACAGGTTTTTGGCATTTGAGCCTCAAAACCACAATAATGACACTTCAGACAATCTTGATGTTGGTGATAGGTCAAATTGACGGCACAATGCGGACATTGAAGTGTTTCCCCACAATCCCGGCACAGGACAAACGTCGTATACCCCCGACGATTCAGTAACAAAACGGTCTGTTCACCCCGTTCAATCCGTCGTTTGATTCCTTCGATAAGCGGAAGACTAAACGGCGTTCGATTCCCACGTTCGAGTTCTTTGCGCATATCGATGATATCAACAGGGGGAAGTTCTCCCCCAAACCGTTCCTTGAGGGGTAAATACCGGTAGACACCCTTTTGGGCACGGGCATATGTTTCAAGAATCGGTGTCGCACTCCCGAGAACAACGGGACAACCGTGATAGGCAGCACGCCAGGTGGCGACGTCCCGTGTATGGTATCGCGGATTTTCTTCCTGTTTGTACGTCGTTTCATGTTCCTCATCTAAAATGATGACACCGATGTTCGTCAACGGTGCAAAAATCGCGGATCGTGCCCCAACGACGACGTCGACTTCGCCTTGGGCAATCTTCCGCCATTCATCATACTTCTCACCTAGCGACAGACCACTGTGGAGAACAGCGACCCGTTCCCCGAACCGGCGTTTAAATCGTTTGACCATCATCGGTGTCAGACTGATTTCCGGGACAAGCAACATCGCTTGACGCCCACGTTCAAGCATCGTGTGAATCGACTCCAGATACACTTCCGTTTTTCCACTTCCCGTCACACCATGCAATAAGAAGGTACTTGTCTCATCCGGTCGAGTGATCGCGTCGACGGCCTGTTGTTGATGGTCCGTCAACATCGACGGGACAAAAATATCCTGAATCAGATGTTCATAGGGATTCCGGTTGACATCAATCGTCTCCACCGCAATGACCCCCTTTTTTTCTAGACTGTTGATGATGCCGACCGTCAAATCGAGTTCATGCATCACTTCACTCCAGAGGACTTCCTGTCGTTCCATCAGATAATCACGAAGCACAATCTGTTTCGTTGCTTGTTTTGACAATTCGATCGTTCCATCAAGCAATCGGATGCGTTTGTCCGTTTTGGTCGTCTTTTTTTCTTTAACGATAGGTTGTAATTGAAGTTCACCTTGTTGCGCAGCAAATAAGATTTGTTGTTGGACTTCGCTTGGAAACTGACTGATTTTTTTATGATTCCAGGCGGACAATCGTGGATTCTCCGTCAAAATCAGTTTATCATAACTGACTTTCAAGGCAGCCGGTAACATCGCAAGTAATGCAGTCGCCTGATAACAAAGCGTCGTCTCCGCTAAATAAGATGACAACTGCAGTAACTCTTCCGTATAGGTGGGCGTTTCATCGAGCACACGGACAATCGGTTTCGTCCGGGCGAGTTCGGTCTCCGCTTTGACCGCCACGACGATTCCAAGCAATGCGCGTGGACCAAATGGAACTTCGACTCGCATACCCGGTACAACAAGATTTTGCCATAATGCTGGCACTTCATAGTCGAATGGTCGATCGACCGTCGCTGCTGCCACATCAACGATGACTTCAGCAATCATCGTAATGCCTCAGCAAACTGCTTGATCAAGTTATGGGCTAATATCGTTTTCGACTGTTGCGCATAAGGGGTGATCGTCTCGTCTTTTCCGTACACTGTCACTTGATTTTCATCACTTGAAAAACCAATGTCTGCCCGTGAAACATCGTTCGCCACGATGAAATCTGCCTGTTTTCGAATTAATTTTTGCTGCGCATGATGCTCTAGATTTTCCGTTTCAGCTGCAAAGCCAACAAGAACTTGTGTTGTCTTCCGTTCCCCAAGTGTGCGTAAGATGTCGGTCGTCTCTTCTAACTCAATCCGTAACGGTCCATCGATTTTCTTTTGTTTTCGATCATAGATGACGGTTGGTCGATAATCTGCGACCGCAGCCGCCATGATGACGAGGTCTTGTCGATCGTAATGCGTCAACATCATTTCTAACATCTCGTCACCTGACTCGACGGCAATTGCCGTAATACCAGAAGGCAGTGTTCCCCGAATCGGACCATGGACAAGCGTCACCAGCGCGCCCGCATCACGTGCGGCTTCTGCTAAAGCAATTCCCATCTTGCCGGATGAATCATTCGTCAAATAACGAACCGGATCAATCCGTTCAATCGTCGGACCGGCACTGATCAACACGTGACGATTTTCTAATTTTTTCTCTTGAAACAAACCAGACAAGGTCTCGACCAATTCTTCTGGTTCAGGTAAGCGACCTTTTCCGACCCATCCGCACGCCAAATTCCCGACGCCTGGTGCAATTACTTGGACTCCGTCTGCCATCAGCCGTTCCATATTTCGCACCGTCGCCGGATGTTCTAACATATTGACATTCATGGCCGGTGCAACGACGACCGGACAGGTTGCGGCTAAAATCGTCGTCGTGATGAAGTCGTCTGCAATCCCATTCGCTAGTTTCGCAATCAGATTGGCTGTTGCTGGTGCAACGACGATCAGATCGGCTTCATCTGCTAAATCGATATGCGCAATCTTGGATGCATCATGCTCGATGAAGACATCGTCATAGACCGGTTTCCGTGTCAACGCCGCAAACGTCGTCTTCCCGACGAACTGTTGGGCATTTTTCGTCATCGCGACTTGGACGTTCGCCCCTGCCTGGACTAATTTAGAGGCTAACGCAGCTGCTTTGTACGAGGCAATTCCTCCTCCGACACATAATAGGATGTTACGATTCGTTAGCATGATGAATTCCTCCTTATTGAAAAAAAACAGCCACAATGAGACGTGGCTGCTTCAAAATTAGTCTTGCGGTTGGTTCGTAACCACGACTTCACCAGAAAAGAGTTCTTCGAGCGCTTTTCCGACTGGTTTGTATGATTTCGGGTTTGCTACTTTCACGCGTTTCCCGTCTTGAATTTGACGTGCACGTTTCGCTGCTACCGTGACGATCGTGTATTTCGAAGGTACCTTCTTTTGAAGCTTGTCTACTGATGGATATAACATGTTATTTAACCTCCATGGCTTTTTTATACAAGGACGCGACGCGTTCCCGGCTACAATGTTCTGCGGTGACGATTGCTTGAATTCTGTCACATGCTTTATGGATCTCATCGTTCGTGACGACGTAATCATAGGCATCCATCATCTCAATCTCTTCTTTTGCAACGAGCAGACGTTGCTTGATGACTTCTTCTGATTCCGTTCCGCGACCGACAAGGCGATTACGCAGTTCCTGTAAACTTGGCGGAGCCAAAAACAGGAATACCGCTTCCGGAAAATGTTCCTTGACCTGCATCGCACCTTGGACCTCAATTTCTAGGATGACATCTTTTCCTTCATCTAAGATTTTATTGACCCATTCAACAGGTGTTCCATAATAGTTCCCTACGAATTCAGCATGTTCCAGCAATTGATTATTGGCAATCATACCCTCGAATTCGTCACGTGTCTTGAAGAAGTAATGGACACCGTCCACTTCTCCCTCACGTGGTTTGCGTGTCGTACATGACACCGAATAATGCAAATTATTGTCTTCATCTTCGCGTAATGCACGGCAAACTGTTCCTTTACCAACACCACTCGGACCAGACAATACGAGTAATAAGCCACGCTCTTTAAAAATCACTTCAGAACCCCTCCATCTAACAAACTTCACATTGTTTCATATTAGCAGTAGAGATAGGAAGTTCGCAAGTGGTCTTTTTCAGCTCGACTGCTTAATCATACCATAACAGAGCGCTTTCTGTTACCTTTAGAAAGTGGAAACGAAATCAAGAAAGAAGGTAATTTCATGGCTTTTGATGGACTCATGACGACACGTGTCGTCCGCGAACTCCAACCGCTTGTTGGAGCACGAATCAATAAAATACATCAACCGTATGCACTCGATCTGATTTTCAGTGTCCGGGCAGAACGGAAAAACGTGATGTTACTCGCATCGGCGAATGCCATGTATGCAAGACTTCATCTGACTTCAGAGACAACAACGAATCCAAGTGAACCACCGATGTTTTGTATGATGCTGCGGAAGCATCTCGAAGGTGGTTTTATCGAATCAATCGAACAACTCGGACGGGACCGAATCATTTTGATGCGCGTCCGCTCCCGAAATGAACTCGGTGATGAGGAAGCGAAAAAACTCTACATTGAATTGATGGGACGCCATTCCAATATTTTATTGACGGATGGACAGGATAAGATTTTGGACGCCATCAAACACCTTCCGCTCAGTCAAAATACGTTCCGGACGATCATGCCCGGCTTGCAGTATCAATTGCCGCCGGAGCAGGACAAAGTCGATCCGTTGACCGGTGACATCGAACAAACGTTACACCGGATTGATTGGAATGCCGGTAAACTGGACCGCCAATTGTTAGGTCTGTTCAGTGGATTTTCGCCTCAAATCACGACTGAGATCGTCTCACGTGCTGGACTGGCGAACAGGACGTCTCTTGCCCAAGCGACCCAGTCTATTCTTGACGAATTGACCGGCCCTTATTATTTACAACGCCTGGAAAACGGCAAAGAACGATTTTCTCCTGTTGCCCTTCATCATGGTGAAATAACCGATGAAAAAACATTTACTTCGAGTGGCGATGTCCTCGATGCCTTTTTCCATCAAAAATCCAATCGGGACCGGGTCAAACAGCAAGCTGCCGACTTGGAACGTTTCATCAAAAGTGAGTACGATAAAAATATTCTCAAGCGATCGAAGTTAGAACGTGATCTCGCAGCGACAGAAAAGATGGATGAACTGAAACATAAAGGCGAACTGCTGACGACTTACTTGTATCAGCTACAACGGGGAATGAAAGAGGCAACCGTCGTTGATTATTATGAGGAAGACGGCAAAGAAATTACGATTGCCCTCGATCCTCGTTTCTCTCCGAATGAAAATGCACAGCGGTATTACAAACGCTACAATAAATTGAAAACGGCTAAAATCGAAGTCGCGAAACAACTCGAAAAAAATCAACGTGAGATTGACTACTTCGAAGGTCTGCTCGCCCAACTCGATGTCGCTTCGCCTGAAGACATTCGAGAAATGCGCGAAGAACTCGTCGAAGAAGGATATGTCCGCGAACGCAGTAAAAAGAAAAAGAAACCGCTTGTTCCAAAACTCGAAGCGTATCAATCCTCGACTGGGATTCCATTTTTCGTCGGGAAAAACAATAAACAAAACGATTACGCGACGTTTAAATTCGGGCGTCGTTCTGAGACATGGTTGCATACAAAAGATATTCCAGGGTCACACGTCATCATCCGAAGCGAACAGCCGGATGAAACGACGTTGAAGGAAGCCGCCGTCGTCGCTGCCTACTATTCGAAAGCCCGTGAATCGAGCCAAGTCCCGGTCGATTTCACGGAACTCCGGCATGTGAAAAAACCGAGTGGTGCGAAACCCGGATTTGTCATCTATACGGATCAAACGACGCTGTATGTGACGCCGGACGCGGATCTTGTTCAATCGCTCCGTGTTCATTAATAGAAATACCAACCGCAAAATGCCGCTCCCGTTGTCTCATTTAACAACGGGAGCGGCATTTGTCATTTCATTTTTTCGAGTTGTTCCCGGTAATCAAGCAGATGTCCGTTAATGATATCTTTTGCCTCACTAACTTCTTGATCAAAGGTGAACAGAGGTTGGTTCCGGTCATGTGAAAAAATCACATCATAATGATGACTGAGAAGAAAGTCAATTTCTTGCCCTAATCTTTTTTCCTGTTCGTCCGACATCGGAAGATCACGGTGACTTGCGATGCTTTCAAGTAGCAGGAGCAACTTATCCTCCAAATCGACCAGCTGCTTCAATTGAATGAACGCCTCACTTTGACCACTGGCAACAAGTGGGTACTTCTGATCCTCTTGTAACATGATGATCATCTCTTCATGTTTTAAGACCTGTTTGCGAACAGCCAGTAATTTCGAATCATCTTTGACCAAACTACGCCAATCTTCCATTAATTGTTTCGTCGTTTGTTTAACGAACGTCAACAAACGTTCCTCGTAATGCGGTGGGAACACGATATAATTGACGGCGACAGCCGACAAGACTCCGACAACGGTCAACAGTGAACGTGTCAGCGCATAATGCGCATAATCCGCTGTCGGACTCTCAAACATCAGGACAATCGCAAAGGCGGCAAACGTCGACATATCCGTCCGACCAATCATCGAGTTAAAGACAAGCGAGACGATGACGGCCAGCCCAATCGTCAATGGATTGGCACCAAGCGTCGCGACGACGGCCAGTCCGCAGACTAATCCCAGAATCGTCCCGAAAATCCGGTTAAAGACGATCTTAAACGAACGATGAATCGTCGGTTGCATGGCAACGATTGCCGCTACCGCGCCCATACCGGAGTAAATTCCGAACACATACCAAGAAAAACTGAGGGCAATCGCGACTGCAATTCCGGTTTTTATCGTCCGGAGACCGACACGAAACTGTAGCTTCACTCGAGCGTCACCTGCCCGACTTCACTTTCAACGGTTACTTCTGGTTTTTCTTGTTTCGATAACTCAAATAAAGCGACATCCTCATCTTTTTGTTTCGTATACCGGTCGCTCGCTTTGATGTCTCCGTCGGTCATCACGGCAATCGTCCCTGCGGCTTTCGTTGGTTTTAAGCGGATGGCACCGTCAATCGTCGACACAGACAAATCAAGTTTTGCCCCGTAATCAGATAAGTTGACCGATTCTGCTGTCACATCCGCATGAACGGCATTCATATTTTCTACTTTGACATTTCCTCGGCCTGTCAAGGAAATGTCATCGGCATCCACTTTATTTAAATCCATCGACTTAGCCGTCATTTCAATTGTCTTGGCAAATACACCCATTCCTTTGAGTGTTTCTGCGTCGACATCGACTCGATTCATATAACTCGGTAACCCGACTTGAATGGCGTATGCCCCGGGTTGCTCACTCGGACGATTGCCAAGTCGTGCGGTGAATCCATCCCGACCCGTTACCGTCAACGTATTCCCTGACGTTCCAATTTTCAGCCGTTTTTGGCTCGACGCACTATCGACCAGCTTCAGTTGAACATTTCCATCGGTACTCCGGACAAAATTGACTGTCGCATTTGGCGCATCAATCTGCAACGTTTTATACCGATTCGTTGTTTTAAATGTTTCTCCTCGAGACAGGGAATCCGTCGTCAGAAACAATGTCGCGGTGTATAACACCACAAGTCCTAAAACAACTGAACCGTAGACGATCAGTGGACGACGGATCGGTTTCCGTGCCCCAATCCGATCAAATGACGCGGCTACTTTCCGTCGTTTATCCTTCAATCGAGTAAACGACGATTGTTTTCGTTTACGTTCTGTTCTACTCGTATTCTCATCCATCGGTCTACCTCCATCCAATTCTCTCCCATTATTCCGAATTTATGATTCGTCTGTCAACATTCCTTCTTCATCATACGAAATGTTTCACATATTGCCATCGGGCGGAAGATGGAGCGCATCAAAAAAGAGAGCATTCCCTATCAGGAATCACTCTCTCCGCTTATGTTATAGCTCCAAAGATTGGTCAATCGTTAAAAGATGTCCTGTCTGTCCTTGTGCTTCTAAGCTTTCACAAAAGGCACCGGCATCCTGCTTGATCAAATCGAACGTATCGTAATGGACCGGGACGACGGCTTTCGCTTGCAACATGTCTGCCGCAATCAAGGCATCTTCTGGTCCCATCGTATAGTTATCCCCAATCGGTAAGAAGGCAAGATCAATATCGTTGTGCGCGCCATACAACGCCATATCACCAAATAGTGCCGTATCACCGGCATGATAGATGACTTTGTCTTCGATCGTCAATAAGAAGCCGGCCGGCATTCCCATATATGTGATCGTCTGCTTTTCTTCGTCGATGATGCTCGAAGAGTGGAAGGCTTGTGTCATCTTGACTTTCCCGAACGGAAATTCAAATTGTCCGCCCAGATTCATCGGATGGACGTTCAGTCCTTTAAAACTGAGGTAAGTCGCCAGTTCGTGTGTGGCAACAATCGTTGCGCCTGTGGATTTTGCGATCGCTTCCGCATCCAACATATGGTCAGCATGCGCGTGTGTCAGCAAAATGAAATCCGCTTTGACGTCTTCCGGTTTTGTCATCGCCTGATCGTTGCCGCTGAAAAACGGATCAATGACGATATGTTGTCCGTTCGTTTCGATCGTGACGGTAGACTGTCCGTGATAAGTCAACTTCATGTGAAATAACCTCCTGAGATTAATGATATCAACAGAAAGATTAGTTCCCTTCTCCCCAGGCACATAAACCTTTCATCGCCGGTTGTAACGTATAAGCGGCGTCTGTCAACCGGTACTCGACATGTAAGACAGCTTCGTCAAATTCAATCCGTTCGACCATCCCGAGCCGTTCGAGCTCCTTTAATTGATCGGTCAAGACTTTCCTCGAAATTCCGGGAATCGCGCGTTGCAACTCTAAAAAACGTTTCGGACCGTCCTCTAACGTGCAATATAACTGTGGACGCCATTTTCCGCCGATGATGGCAAGCGCCCGGTTGACTGGAAATTGTTCTGTCGTCATTGCTTCTGTCTCTCCTTCAGGTAGTTACTTCAAAGTGCGTACTATGCAGTCGAGTGTATCGTAAGTTATCGTTGTCGTAAATCAAAAAGCAAAGGAGATCGATGGTATGACCTATCCACGTAATTTTTCGCATATCGGACTGTCTGTCCCGAATCTCGAACAAGCCATTTCGTTTTACTCAGAGGTGATGGGGTGGTACATCATCATGGAACCATCTGATGTCGTGGAGGATGATTCGCCGATCGGCGTCATGTGCACGGATGTCTTCGGAGCAGGCTGGGAGAAATTCCGCATTGCCCACATGGCGACGGGTGACCGGGTCGGGATCGAATTGTTTGAGTTCCCGAACAACGAACAACCGGAAAACAACTTTGAATTCTGGAAGACCGGTATTTTCCATTATTCGATCCAAGATCCCGATATCGAAGGCATGGTCGAAAAAATCATCGCGCACGGCGGCAAACAACGGATGCCGATCCGTGAATATTATCCGGGCGAAAAACCCTACCGGATGGTCTACTGCGAAGATCCGTTCGGCAACCTGGTTGAACTCTACTCCCATTCTTATGAATTGACCTACTCGGAAGGAGCGTATTAATCATGAAAGCATGGCTCAATGAAACAGGAACAACGATCGAAAATTGGGTGTATACGGATGTCAAAACACCGGCTCCCTCAACAGGTGAAGCCTTGATTCGTGTCCAAGCCGTCGCCCTGAATCCGGTCGACTACAAAGCGACGAAGAATCCTGCTTGGACGTATCCGCATATTCCGGGTGTTGATTTGACTGGTATCGTCGAACAGGTAGGTACAGACGTAACGGAT
The DNA here is from genome assembly GCF_001870785.1 of Exiguobacterium sp. KRL4. Taxonomy (GTDB): domain Bacteria; phylum Bacillota; class Bacilli; order Exiguobacteriales; family Exiguobacteriaceae; genus Exiguobacterium_A. The sequence continues at coordinate 134,497 of NZ_MOLV01000004.1, read as the reverse complement.
ATCCAAGTCGGAGAACGTGTGGCGATTCATACGAATCTACAAAAAAACGGGGCTTTTGCGGAATATGCCGTCGTCGACGCCCGTGCTTTGGCCAAAATTCCGGACGCTGTCAGCTTTTCGGAGGCAGCCGCGATTCTTTGTGCCGGGATGACAGCGTATGAAGCAATCGTTCAGAAGATGAACACGACCGGCAAAGAAACTATCCTCATTCACGCCGGTGCGGGTGGTGTCGGCGGGATCGGGATCCAACTCGCCAAACGTCTCGGACTTTCCGTCGCGACGACTGCCTCGACGGAGAATCACGATTGGGTCAAGAACCTCGGTGCGGATCTTGCCATCGACTATAAAAAAGAGAACGTGACGGAAGTCATCCGAGGCTGGACGAACGGTCGTGGTGCTGATTTGATTTTCAACACGGTAGGTCGAGACGAAGCAACAGCTGATCTCGGACGACTCGCTTTTTCCGGTCAACTTGCCTTCATCGCCGGTGGTCCCGATCAATCGGTCGTCAAACCATTCACGCTCTCACCGTCGATCCATGAAGTCGCACTCGCTGCTGCTTATGCGAGCGATGATGACCGCGCCATCCGGAATCTCGGTCATATGGCGCGTGAGCTTCTAAAGCTTGTTGCTGCAAAAGAACTGGATTCGCTCGTCACGGAAGAACTTCCAGCGGCAGACATTGTCAAAGGCTTACAACGTCTGTCAGAACGCCACGTCCGCGGGAAAATCATTGCGACGTTTTAAATTATCTTATTTCTATCAAAAAAACAGCTGCGCTTCCTCCTGATTCAGGAAAGCGCAGCTGTTTTTCATGCCGTCATCCGGTCATTGGTATTTCGGACGTTTCGTAATTTGTACTGAACGTCCGACGAGTTCAAAGCCGACTGCTTGATAAATCTTATTCGACGTCGGATTGGACCAGTCCGTGTACAGCGACACCATCGGATACCGTTGTAACAAATATTCGGACAGACATGCCACTAAGTAAGAGGCAATCCCTTGTTTTCGCCATTTTTGCGGGGTGAAGACATATGAAATCGTCACTCCGGATGAAGTTGGTCGACTGGATGAAGCCATCGCGAGCAACTGGTCACCGTCAAACAAACCAAACAAGGTTTCGGCCTGAATATGTTTTCGAATCGTTTGTTCATTCTTCAGTCGGCTTCGTTCCGTCGCCGGCAGGGCACCGGTCTCCTGGATGAATGACCAGCCAAACGCAACGGCCTGCTTCGCAAATCGTTCCTCGACCAAACGGAATTCGTAGTCGAGCGTCACGGGAGGAATGACCGTCGTCAAAGCATAAATCCCTTGATCCATCTTGATTTGAAACGGGCTGTGCGAAGCAAGCAACGGCTCGATGATCGCCTGCTCACCGACATATCCGGGACAGTTCAAAATCCGCGATAACTTTCGAATTCCTTCGTATGTAAAGACATCACCTGCCAGGATCGCCTGCTCTTCAATCGTTTGCAGGACAACGATTGTCCGGTCTCCCTCTTCCGCAATCGCCATCAAGATCGGCACATCTCCCCGCTCCAGTATGCCGAGCGGCAACTGGTGGACATCGGGTCGTCGTTCGAGTATCGGGACGGCAACCTGTTTGAAGCTCTCATAATCGCGATAATGGGTCAACATCTGAAAACAGCTCCTTTTCTTTGTTTTCAGTGTATCAAAAAAAAGAACACATGACGGACGATTCTCATCTTTTCCGCCATGCTCGGGTGACTTTGCTAACGATGCCGTCATCCATTTTGTTTGCTGACCGCTAGGAACGCTTCACTCCACTTCACCGGATCGACTGACCAGGTCCGTAAAGCGTCCTGTTCTTTTTTTGAAATGTAAGCCGTCTCGACAGCCGTCTCCAGTAATTCCGTAAACGTCAGTAAAGCGTCCGCTTCCACTTCGGCAACCGTTAAGTTTTCCTTCAGTCGTGACATACCGTAAGAGAAGATGGCCTGAATCCGGACGACAGTTGCTCCTGCTGCTTCGACCGCTTGTGTGGCTTCGATCGAAGACATCCCTGTCGACAATAAATCTTCCACGACGACGACGCGTTGTCCGGCTTGCAGACGTCCTTCAATCTGATTTCCTTTCCCGTGTCCCTTCGCACTCCCGCGGATATAAATCATTGGAAGACCCAGTCGTTCTGCGACCAGCGCCGCATGCGGAATGCCCGCTGTCGCCGTCCCGGCGATGACATCGGCGTTCAATGGTCGGATTCGTTCCGCCAGTTGGTCGGCAATCAACGTCCGGACCGCCGGACTGGATAAGGTCAGCCGGTTGTCGCAATAAATCGGGGAGCGCAATCCACTCGCCCATGTATAGGGTGTAGTCGGTGCTAACGTGACCGCTTCGATTTCGAGTAAAGCCTTCGCGAGTTGATTCATTGTTTTATCCCCTTCCATTCTGAGAGCAATGCTTCATAGATGACTTTCGGATCCTCTGCCTGCGTGATGGCACGTCCGATGACGAGATCCGTTGCCCCGTTACGTCGTGCATCCGTTACCGTCGCAATCCGTTTTTGATCGTTCGTATCCGTCCCTTTCGGCCGGATTCCCGGGGTGACCAGTTGGAACCCCGGTCGACATACTGCCTTGATGTGTGCTGTATCAATAGCTGAGCAAACCACTCCGTCGAGACCGGCCTGTTCTGCTTCGTGGGCATAGTGCGCGACGACATTGTCCATCTGTTGGGGAATCATTAAGTCGGTTAACATCGCTTGATCAGTCGATGTCAGTTGGGTGACGGCAATTAACCGTGTGTCCGCTGAAGTCTCTCGTAATCCTGCGAGGGCTGCCTGCATCATTGTTTTCCCACCTGCCGCGTGGACGTTCGTCAATTCAACACCAAGCTGGCCAATAACACGCATCGTCCGCCGGGCGGTCTCCGGAATGTCATGTACCTTTAAGTCCAGAAAGACATCATGTCCTTGACTTGTCAAATGCCGGACAAAGGCAGGTCCTTCCGCATAATACAGCTCCATCCCAATTTTGACAGCCGGACGGTGTGGTGCCAATTTCTTTAAAAAACGTTCGACTTGATCGGCCGACTGAAAATCAAGCGCGATGTAAAGCTGCTCCATATGCTTTCCCCCTGATGTCCAAGATGTGTTCAATCCCTAACTCGTCCATTCGTTTCGGTAAGGCAGCAATCAGTTCCTGACAGATGAATGGATTCACAAAGTTCGCCGTTCCAACCGCTACCGCTGACGCGCCCGCGTAAATCATCTCCAGCACATCATCGACTTCCATGACGCCGCCCATCCCAATGATTGGAATCGTGACAGCTTGGGCGACGTCGTGAATCATCCGGACGGCGACCGGTTTGATGGCAGGTCCGGACAAGCCTCCGATGCGATTGGCGAGAATCGGTTGACCCGTCCGGACGTCGATCCGCATGCCAACTAATGTATTGATCATCGTCAGTCCATCCGCTCCCGCCTGTTCGACCGCTTCGGCCATCTCAACGATCGAAGTGACGTTCGGAGACAATTTCACATAGACCGGTTTTTCGGAAACTGCTTTGACGCGCCGTGTCAGCTCGGCCGCCATCCTCGGATCCGTTCCAAACTGCAATCCGCCGGACTTAACGTTTGGACAAGAGATATTCAGTTCGATCGCTTTGACGACCGGATTCCGGCTGATTCGTCTTGTGACTTCTTCATACTCTTCTGGTGTCGAGCCGGCCACGTTCGCAATGATTTCCGTATCAAACTGACTGAGAAACGGTAACTTATGGGCGATGATGCCGTCGACACCGGGATTTTGTAAGCCAATGGCATTCAGCATCCCCATCCCGCTCTCCGCGACACGCGGCGTCGGATTGCCATACCGTTCTTCTCCGGTCGCTGCTTTGATCATGATGCCGCCAAGCATCGATAAATCATATAGTTTGGCAAACTCTTCCCCGAACCCGAAACATCCGGACGCCGGAATGATTGGATTTTTTAAATTCAGACCGGGTAACGAAACCTTCAGACGATTCATAGGATCACCTCTTCTGCTCGGAAGACCGGACCATCGGAACAGGTTTTGACGTAGTGCCCGTCCGGTGTCGGACAGACACAGGCGAAACACGCTCCGATGCCGCATCCCATCCGGTTTTCAATCGATAAAAACTTGTGTTTGATCGGAACCTGTTGAATGGAGCGTAGCATCGGTTCAGGTCCACAGGCGAACAACGTATCGAACCGGCTGCTATCGAGCGCTGCCGTCACGAATCCTTTGATTCCCGTTGTACCGTCGATGGTCGTCACAGTTGTCGGACCGAGTTTTCGAAACTCGTCTTCATAAAAGACGCTTTCTGCCGTATCGAATCCCAAAATCGCTTCGCAGGCAATTCCCCGTTCGATCAACTGACGCATCGTATAATACAGCGGCGGAACCCCGATACCTCCGCCTACCAAGACAACCTTGGCATCACTTGCGACGTGCTCGACCGGAAACCCGTTTCCGAGTGGACCGAGCGCATCGATTTGATCACCTGCCCGAAGACGAGCCAATTCTTTTGTCCCTTGACCGATTTCCTTGAATAAAAACGTGATTAAATCTCCTTCGACGTTGGCGATCGAGATTGGTCGACGTAACAACGGACCGACCCGTAAATGCATGAAACGACCTGGTTCGATTGCCGTCGCGTCAGGCCGGCGACAGATTAATTCTGTCGCGCCTGAAGCAATTTGTCGTCGTGTCACGACGGTCAAGAGTTGAATCATCGAGTCACCGCCTTTTTCATGTAATCGAACTGCTGAATCGGACTCGCTTCAAAGGACAGACTTTCGATGACCCGTAACAACGCTTCCGCTGTATCAAGTGAGGTCAGACAGACGACATTGTTTTCTGCTGCCGCCCGGCGAATGATGAAGCCGTCTTTCGTGACTTGCGAATCACGACTCATCGTATTGATGACGTATTCGACTTCCGCTTTTTCAATCAGATCAAGCATCGATCCTTTTTCTGAACCGATTTTTCCGACGACTTGGACGCGTAATCCCTGTTCGGATAAGAATCCTGCTGTTCCAGCAGTTGCGAGGAGTGTAAAGCCGAGTGCCGTAAAGCGTTTGGCGAGATCGAGCATTTCCTGTTTATCCTGATCCGCGACAGTCAGTAAGACCCGCCCATGTTCTGGAATCGCCATGCCGGACGCCAGCAACCCTTTGTAGAGTGCTTTTTCGAGTGTCCGGTCCGTTCCAATGACTTCTCCGGTCGATTTCATTTCCGGTCCGAGCGACGGGTCGACTTCCTTCAGCTTCGCAAAGGAGAAGACCGGCACTTTAACAGAGACCAGTTCTTCTTCCGGTAAGACACCGCTCGTCAATCCGTAAGAAGCGAGCGTATCCCCTAAGATGACATTCGTCGCCAACCGTGCAACCGGTAATCCCGTGACTTTTGAGATGAACGGTACTGTCCGGCTTGCCCGCGGATTGACTTCGAGCACATACAGCTCTCCGTCCGCGAAGACGAATTGAATGTTGAGTAATCCTTTAATCCGGAAAGCTTTGGCAATTCGTGTCGTATAGTCGACGATCAAGTCCTTAATCGTTTGTGGTACCCGTTGCGGCGGATAGACACCGATTGAATCCCCGGAGTGGACGCCGGCCCGTTCAATATGTTCCATGATCCCAGGGATAACGACATCTTCTCCGTCACAAATCGCATCCACCTCAAGCTCCATTCCGGTCAAATAACGGTCGACGAGAACCGGACGTTCCGGTGAGGCGATGACGGCATGTTTCATATAATGTTCCAGTTCCTGTTCTCCGTAGACGATTTCCATCGCGCGTCCGCCGAGGACATAAGACGGGCGGACGAGGACCGGGTATCCGAGCTCGTTTGCCGCTTCTGTCGCTTCTGCCACGGTGACGGCAGTTTTCCCAGGAGGTTGCGGAATTTCAAGCTGTGTCAATGCCGCTTCAAACTGTTTCCGGTCTTCTGCCCGGTCCAGATCCTCAAGCGCCGTTCCAAGAATTTTAACCCCTTCCGCTTCAAGCGATTCGGCGAGATTGATTGCCGTCTGTCCGCCGAATTGAACGATGACCCCGATCGGCTGTTCGTTTCGGATGACTTCCAGCACATCCTCCGTCGTCAACGGTTCAAAATACAGGCGGTCGGAAATCGAGAAATCGGTTGAGACCGTCTCCGGATTATTGTTGACGATGATGGCTTCATATCCCGCTTCGCGAATCGCTTGAATGGAATGAACCGTCGCGTAATCAAACTCCACACCTTGTCCGATCCGGATCGGTCCCGAACCGAGGACAAGAATCGACGGCCGTGTCGTTGGTGTCGCCTCATTTTCGACCTCATACGTGCCATAGTAATACGGTGTATCGGACGCAAATTCCGCTGCACAGGTGTCAACCATTTTATAGACCGGATGCAGTTCCGCTTCGTTTCGGACATGCCGGACAGCCGTCTCGGTTTGTTTCGTGATCCGGGCGAGCATCACATCACTGAAGCCATACCGTTTCGCATGCCGCAGCCGCTCTTGCGTCAATCCCTGCTTGACAATATCTTGTTCAATTCGGTAGATATGATGCAGTTTTTCTAAGAACAACCGGTCGATGTTCGTCCATTCGTGCAGCTGTTCGACTGTATAACCGCGTTCGATACCGGCATAGAGGGCAAACAGTCGTTCGTCCGTCGCTTTGACGATATGGTGGAGCAGGTCGGCTTCCTTCATTTCAGCAAAACGTGTCATGTGTAAATCGGATTGACCGATTTCAAGCGAACGGACTGCTTTAAGCAAGGCTTCCTCCATTGTCCGTCCCATTGCCATGACTTCCCCCGTCGCTTTCATTTGGGTGCCGAGAGTCCGGTCGGCCGATTCAAACTTATCAAACGGCCAGCGGGGAATCTTTGCGACGACATAGTCGAGTGCCGGTTCAAACGAGGCAAAACTCGTTTCCGTAATCGGATTTTTCAACTCGGATAAGGCATACCCGACGGCGATTTTAGCAGCCAGTTTGGCAATCGGATAACCCGTCGCTTTCGAAGCCAGTGCTGAAGAACGGGACACCCGTGGATTCACTTCGATGACATAATACGTGAAGCTCGCCGGATCTAACGCGAATTGGATGTTACATCCGCCTTCGATACCAAGCGCGCGAATGATATCAAGCGACACGTTGCGCATCATCTGATAATCGCGGTCGGATAACGTTTGGGTCGGGGCAAAGACGATGGAATCGCCCGTGTGGACGCCGACCGGATCAAAGTTTTCCATCGCACAGACGATGATGGCCTGGTTCGTCGCGTCACGCATGACTTCAAATTCGACTTCTTTCATACCGGCAATTGATCTTTCAAGTAAGACTTGTGTCGCCGGACTGGCTTTGAGTCCACCTTCGACAATCCGGATGAACTCGTCCATCGTTTCAGCGATTCCGCCACCAGTTCCACCGAGCGTATACGCCGGTCGAATGATGATCGGCAGACCGATTTTCGCACAAAATTGTTCGGCTTCTTCGACCGTATGCACGATCTCACTTTCCGGAACACCGTGTCCGAGTCTAAACATCAATTTTCTGAACAAATCACGATCTTCCGCTTCCTCAATCGCCGTCAGTTTTGTCCCAAGTAGCTCGACGCCATATTCGGCAAGAACACCCAGTCGATCCAGTTCAACGGCGAGATTCAGACCTGTTTGTCCGCCGAGTGTCGCGAGTAACGCATCGGGACGTTCTTTCCGGATGATCCGGGATACAAATTCTGCTTGTAACGGTTCGATGTACACGCGGTCCGCTACTGTCGGATCCGTCATGATGGTCGCCGGATTGGAGTTAACGAGAACAACTTCGTACCCTTCCTCTTTTAAGGCTTGGCAGGCTTGTGTTCCGGCATAATCAAATTCTGCCGCTTGTCCGATGACAATTGGACCGGACCCGATAACGAGAATCTTTTGAATATCTTGACGTTTAGGCATGAGAGACCTCCTGTTGATTCGTGATTTCTGTTAAAAATTGATCAAATAAATCATTGGCATCCATCGGTCCTGGCGATGCTTCCGGATGATATTGGACGGAAAAGACGGGGTGGGTCGTATGCCGGATGCCTTCGACAGTCCCATCATTGATTGCTCGGTGCGTCAGCTTGAGATCCACCCCGACCAGCGACTGTTCTTCGACAGCATAACCATGATTTTGTGACGTGATACTGACTTGTCCCGTTTGAAGATCTTCGACCGGATGGTTCGCTCCACGGTGACCAAACGGTAACTTAAACGTATCTGCTCCATGCGCCAAAGCAATCAATTGATGACCGAGACAGATTCCGAAGATGACGACTTGACCGGTCAGTTCTTGAATTAAGGGAATCGCCGTCGGGACATCTTTTGGATTCCCGGGACCGTTCGATAACATGACACCGTCTGGTACGTAACGCAACACTTCCTTTGCCGTCACGTCGTGCGGGACGACGACGACCTCGCATCCGCGTCGGACCAATTCTCGGATGATGCCGAGTTTGGCGCCGAAATCAACAAGTACGATCCGGGGACCGGCACCCGGAATGACATAGGCCCGTTCCGTCGAAGCCCGCTTGACTTGATCGGTCGCAAGCGTCATCTGTTGAATCCGTTTCAGTTGCTCGGACAAATCATACGCTCCATCGACGAGGAGTCCCCGCATGACTCCTTTTGAGCGCAAATGTCGGGTCAACTGACGGGTATCGATTCCTGTCAGCCCGGGAATGTTGAACTCCTCTAATGCCGCTGCAAGAGACGTCTGGGAGCGGAAGTTCGATGGTGTGTGACAGACTTCCCGGACAATCAGCGCTTTCGCAAGTGGTCGGGTCGTTTCATAGTCATCGCGGTTCATGCCGTAGTTGCCAATCAACGGATTGGTTAAAACAATCATTTGATCACAGTAGGAAGGATCGGATAACATCTCTTGATACCCTGTCATCCCCGTCTGGAAGACCACCTCTCCCATCGTCACCTCGCTCGAACCAAACGCTTCTCCTTCAAAAACCATTCCATCCTCTAAAATCAACGTCCGTTTAGACATGTGTCATTTCCCCCTTGAATACAATTTCTCCACCGACGAGCGTCAAGATCGGGTAGCCCGTTAATTGTTCCCCACGAAATGGTGTGTTTTTCCCTTTCGAGAGAAACTGGTCCGGTTGTACCGTTCGAGCCGTCTGAAGGTCGAGCAGGACAAGATCGGCGGGTGCGCCGACTTCAATCCGTCCGTACGGTAAAGCAAACAAATCGGCCGGTCTGCGTGACATCCAGTCCAACAACCGGTCAAGCGGTAAGATACCGGGTTCGACCAGTTTCGTATAAAGCAGGGGAAAGGCCGTCTCAAATCCAGTAATTCCGAACGGTGCGCGCTCGATACCAAGTGCTTTTTCCTCTGCTGCATGCGGGGCATGATCGGTCGCGATACAATCGATTGTCCCGTCCAGTAGACCTTCGAGCAGGGCTTGGCGATCTGCTTCGTTCCGAAGTGGCGGGTTCATCTTGAAGTTTGGATCGCGTCCGACGATGTCGTCCTCCGTCAAGACAAGATGATGCGGCGTGACTTCCGCCGTCACCCGAGTGCCTGCCCGTTTCGCATCCCGGATCACCCGGACGGATTCCTTCGTCGAAACATGACAGACATGATAATGACAACCGGTCGCTTCCGCAATCAAGACATCGCGGGCGATATGAATGCTTTCCGCGAGTGATGGAATCCCTTGTAATCCTTCTCGTCGGCTGTATGCCCCTTCATGGACACAACCTGCCTTGAGCGAATCATCCTCACAATGGGCGATGATACTTTTATTGACGGCAACAGCGCGTGTCATCGCTTCTCGCATGACGGCAGCACTTTGGACACCCACTCCGTCATCCGTGAAGGCGAAGGCATCGGTCAACTGTTCGAACGCGACGAGTTCCTGCCCTAGCTGATTTTTTGAAATCGCCGCATAAGGGAAAACACGGACGGATGCCGTCTCTTCAATCTTTTTAACAAGTGCGTCAAGCGTCTCCCGATCGTCCGGAACCGGTCGTGTGTTGGGCATCGGACAAATCGTCGTAAACCCGCCTGCTGCCGCTGCTGCCGTCCCGGTCGCGATCGTCTCTTTATGCTCGCCGCCCGGTTCGCGTAAATGGACGTGGATATCAACAAAACCAGGTGCAACCAAATAATCTTTTGCATCAATCACCTGATCCGTCTCGATTGGTGTCGTATAGAGATCCGTAAAGACGCCATTTTCGATGCGAATGCTCGACTCTTGCAGTTCCCCATTTTTGTACCACTTTGCATGATCAATTCGGATTGCCATCTTATATCGTCTCCTTTGTCGTTGAGGTCTCAAAAGCCCGTTCTAAAATCGCCATTCGTGCAAATACACCGTTCGTCATCTGATCAAAGATCCGTGATTGTGGATGTTCGACGAGTTCTCCAGCAATTTCAACACCACGATTGATGGGAGCAGGATGTAAGATGATGGCGCTTGGACGAAGCAGTTCCATCCGTTTGTGAGTCAATCCGTAGTGCTGATGATAATCCGTTGCACGAAAGTCTTGATCGGCAAGATGACGTTCGTGCTGGACGCGGAGCAACATGATGATATCGCTACTTGCAAACGCCTCGTCAATCTCTCGGTATTCGATTCCCATCGTCTCATCGAACCATTCACGAGGACCAGACCCAATCACCGTTGCCCCTAATCGTTGTAAGACATGGGCATTGGACCTTGCGACACGGCTATGTCTGAGATCTCCGCAGATGACCACTGTCTTGTCGATCACATTGCCGTACACTTCATACATCGTCATCAAATCCAGCAACGATTGTGATGGATGCTGTCCGCTTCCGTCCCCGGCATTGATGATCGGAATGGACAAATGATATTGTAACTGTTCGTAGTAGCCGGTGTCTCCGTGACGGATGACGAGTGCATCAACTCCGATCGCCTGTAACGTTTTACACGTATCGAGTAACGTCTCACCTTTTTGAACGGAAGAGGTTGCTGTCTCAAACGGCAGAACGTGCAGTCCGAGATGATGTTCCGCCATGTCAAACGAACATTTGGTGCGTGTCGAATGTTCAAAAAATAAGTTGGCGACGGTTTTCGTCGGAAGCGGTTGGACGGGTGCTCCTTTTTTCAGTTGTAGTCCCCGCTCAATCAACCGTTCAATCTCTTTTGTCGATAGTTCGTCAAGACTCGTAAAATGGGCAATCCGTTGTCGTGTCTGCATGTTTTTCTCTCCTTTGGGCCGCAAAAAAGCGCACCTTCTGATGTGAAGGTGCGCTGAAGAAGACAGATGTTGCCACCTGTTTCTGAAGGGCCTCCACTTTATCGTTCTCTCTGGAACGTCTTAAAAGTCGTTAGCTGCTCGTTTCGGTTGTTGTGTTTCTTGTTCCTTTTCTTCCACTTCGGTATTCGTTTTCGGTAAGACCAGATTCAGGAGGATACCTAGAATTGTCGCTAGTGCCATTCCTTCTAACGAGAAGTTGCCAATTTTTAAAGCGGCCCCACCGATTCCAATGACGAGGATGACGGCCGTAATCGTCAAGTTTCGTTTGTCTGCAAGATCGACTTTACTTTCAACCAATGTCCGGAGACCGTTTGACGCGATGACACCGAATAATAAGATACTGATGCCACCCATGACAGGTGTCGGAATCGTTTTGATGAACCCTTCGACATAGCCAAGGAAACCGAAGCTGATGGCAAGAACGGCTGCTCCCCCGAGGACAAAGACGCTGTAGACGCGGGTGATGGCCATGACACCGTTATTTTCACCGTACGTCGTCACCGGTGGACCACCGAGCATCGACGCAATCGTCTTCGCCAAACCGTCTCCGAGAACCGTCCGGTGCATACCCGGATCAAGAAGCGTCTCGCGCCCGATGATCCGTGATGTCACTTTTTGTTCTCCGATGTGTTCTGTCAAGGTGACAAGCGTGACAGGGACGATGAGCGCAAGTGCTGCCCAGTTCAAGGTTGGGGAGTAATCCAGGAACGGTACCGTAAAGTTCGGAATCTGGAAGAAACTTGCTTGTTTCAGTGAAGTGAAATCGACGATTCCCACAGCGACAGCGGCCAGGTATCCCGTCAGAATGCCGAACAGGATCGGCACTGTACTCCACATTCCTTTGAAGTACGTCATGGCAAGCAACGTGACGGCAAGTGTCGTCAAGGCGACAAAGAACAAGGTACCGCTGTAGTTACCGTCCGCATCATTCATCGCCATGTTGACAGCAGTCGGAGCAAGTGATAAGCCGATGACCATGATGACGGGTCCGATGACGACCGGCGGCAAGAGTTTCATCAGCCAACCGACACCGGTATACGTGATGACCAGAGAAACAATTCCGTAGACCAGCCCTGCGACCATTCCGCCGACAAGCGCATCCTCGACTCCCCAGCGTTCACTGACGGCAATGATCGGAACGATATAAGCAAAACTTGAACCTAAGTACGTCGGGACTTTAAAGCGTGTGACGGCGAGGAAAATCAAAGTGCCGACTCCGCTCGCGACGAGGGCAACGGACGTGTTCAGTCCCGTCAATAACGGAACAAGGACCGTCGCGCCAAACATCGCGAAGACATGTTGAAGGCTGAGCATCAGCCACTGGAGGGGGTGTTTTGGCCGTTCTTGTACATCAAGAATCGCTGTGTGGGTTTTCATAAGGATAACTCCCTTTCTGGTCTCTCTGGACCACGTTAAAGGTATTTGTGTTTAACGTTTGATAAATACTTGATCGGCGTCATCGACTTCAGATAAGGCGACGACGACTTGTTCTTCACGTGATGTCGGGACATTCTTGCCGATGAAATCTGGTCGAATCGGAAGTTCCCGGTGTCCCCGGTCGACGAGGACAGCGAGTTGAATCATACTCGGACGACCGTGATCAACGAGTGCATCCATGGCAGCGCGGACGGTGCGTCCGGTGTATAGGACGTCGTCGACCAGGACGATGATCTTTCCTGTCACTGTCTCCGGCATGTCCGTGCCTTTGATTTCCGGCTCCAGACTTTTTTTCGATAAGTCATCCCGGTACATCGAGATGTCGACGACACCGAGTAACACCGGTTTTCCTTCAATCTCCTCAATCCGGCGGGCCAGGCGGCAGGCCAATGTCTCACCGCGTGTCTTGATGCCGACGATCATCAGTTGATCAATTCCTTTGTTACGTTCGATGATTTCATGGGCGATGCGTGTCAACGCACGACTGATTGCCGCTTCATCTAAAATGATGGATGGTTTCATCACTTGCTCCTTTCTACAAAAAAACCTCCTGCGCAAAGTCGCAGGAGGTTGTTGAAGACAATAAGTGTGGGCAGCTTGCGCTACACGTATCTACACAAATGAAGTGTCTCCCTTTCGTAGCCTCTCCGGACTCGTTTAAAGGTGTGCTATGGGTAGGATCGTCAACGCGGACGACCGGTTGTTCGAGGCAGATGTCTCGCATCGCTCTCTAGGTGATACTCTACCGTTTTATTAGAAAAACGTCAAGACTCTAATTCAAGTTTTTTCAACTGACTGATCTCAAACGTCATCTCTTCCGGCAAAGGCGCCTCAAAGTTCAGCATTTCGCCAGTGCGTGGGTGCTTAAATCCAAGAACCGCGGCATGAAGCGCTTGACCGTTCATTTTCATCGTCTTCCGTGGTCCATATTTCGGATCTCCGGCAAGCGGGAAACCGATGTAACGCATGTGGACACGAATTTGGTGCGTCCGTCCTGTCTCGAGCTTACATTCGACGACCGTGAACCCTTCATAGCGCTCGAGAACACGGAAGTGCGTCACGGCAGCTTTTGAATTTTTATCCGTCACCGTCATCCGTTGACGGTCGTTTTTATCACGACCAACCGGTGCTTCGATCGTCCCGAGTTCATGGGGAATTTCTCCATGCACTAATGCGATATAAAGACGTTCCGTCGTTTTGTCTTTTAGTTGTTGCGCAAGTGATTCATGCGCCAAGTCATTTTTAGCAACCATCAAGAGACCGGATGTATCCTTGTCGATCCGGTGGACGATCCCCGGACGTTTTACCCCGTTGATGCCGGATAAATCCTGGCAGTGGTGAAGTAACGCATTGACGAGTGTCCCGGATACATGTCCTGCTGCCGGATGGACGACCATGCCTTTTGGTTTATTGATGACGATGACATCACTGTCTTCATAGACGACGTCAAGCGGGATGTTTTCCGGTAAGACTTCCAGTTCAACCGCTTCCGGTATCCGGACGAGGATTTCTTCCGTTCCGGACATCTTATAGTTCGGTTTGACGATTCGACCATCGACTTCGACATGACCTGCTTTTAACCAGTCCTGTACTTGTGAACGTGACCAGTCTTGTTGTTCTGCTAACCATTTATCGATTCGTCCTGTTGCACCATTGGCTTTTACAGCCCATTCATTTTGTTCATTCATTAATCAATCGTTCCCTTCTTAGTCAAACGCTCTTCAAACATGACGCTGATCAGCATCAAAATCACCCCAAACGTCAAACAGACGTCTGCGACATTGAATATCGGAAAATTATACCCGAACGGATAAAAATGAAAAAAGTCGACGACTTCTCCACGTGCCATCCGATCGATGAAATTTCCGATTGCCCCACCTAATAACAAGGCGACGCTCCAAGCAAATACTTTGTTTTCAGTTCCTTCTTTATACAGAAAATAAATCAATCCGATGACGACAACGACGGTGATCAAAAAGAAAAAACCAAACTTCCCTTCGAGCATTCCCCAGGCTGCGCCACGATTCCGGTATGAATTCAGATAAAAGAAATTCGGAATGATCTCAATCGCCTGACCAATCGTCATCTGTTGGACGACAATCCATTTCGTCAGTTGATCCACTCCTACGAGTACAGCAGCAATCGCTAAGTAAAGCCACATTCTTTTTTCCTCCACATCAAAAAAATAGTGAAGGACCGCTACGAAGTCGCCGTAGCTGCCCCTCACTGATTCATTATAAAGAATTGACGACTTCAGTACAACGTGGGCAAAGTGTCGGATGAGCCGAATCTTGACCAAGTTCAGTCGAATATGTCCAGCATCGTTCACATTTCTCCCCGTCTGCCTTGAGAACCGTGATCGCAGTTGTTCCGTATGTCTTTTCAGCAGATTCTACAAATTCAATCTGTGAGACTTGTAATAACTGTTCCAAGTGTTCGATCGTCGCAAGCAATGCTGTTGTTTCAGCGTTTGGTGCAAGCTTTAATTTCGCTTCCAGTGTTTTCCCGACAAGTTTCTCAGCACGCGCTTCTTCGAGTGCTTTTAAGACATCATCACGGAAAACGAGGAAACTGTTCCATTTCGCAATCAACGCGAGTCCTTCTTCCGTCACTTCCGGTGTTTCCGGAAGATCCGTCAGGAAGATGCTTGCCGTCTCGACGCCCGGGACAAATTCCCATGCTTCGTCTGCTGTATGCGGTAAGACCGGTGCCATCAGTTGTAACAGTGTGACGACCGTATCATACATGACCGTTTGAACGGCACGACGCGCCGGTGCATCTTCTTTTTCGATGTACAAGATATCTTTCGTGTAATCGAGATAGAACGAAGACAAGTCAAGGACACAGAAGTTATGCAACAGTTGATATACTGCCATAAAGTCATAGGCATCATACGCCGCTTTTACTTTGCCGATGAGTTGATCCAGTTTCGTCCGCATGAAGCGATCCGATTCCGGCAAGTCAGCAAATGTGACGCGATGTGTCGTGTGATCAAATTGATCCAGGTTTCCGAGTAAGAAGCGGACCGTGTTCCGGATTTTCCGGTAGGATTCCGAAACTTGTTTGAAGTTATCCATCGATGCCCGAACATCAGACTGATAATCGACTGATGCCACCCACAGACGGAGAATCTCAGCACCAAACTGTTGCATGATTTGGATCGGCGCAATCGTATTTCCGATGGATTTCGACATCTTCCGTCCTTGTCCGTCGAGGACGAATCCGTGACTGACGACCGCTTTATATGGTGCTTTCCCTGTCGTTGCGACTGCTGTCGAAAGGGATGAGTTGAACCACCCACGGTATTGGTCCGATCCTTCAAGATAAAGATCCGCTGGACGCTCAAGCTCCGGACGTGCTTCTAACACACCCGCATGCGAGGAACCGGAGTCAAACCAAACATCCATGATGTCTGTTTCTTTTTTGAAGACACCATTCGGGCTTGCCGGGTGCGTAAATCCTTCCGGTAACAAGTCAACTGCTTCACGCTCATACCAGACGTTTGATCCATATTCTGCGAACAGATTCGCGATATGGTCAATCGTTTCCGGTGTGACGATTTCCGTGCCATCTTCCGCATAGAAGATCGGCAGTGGTACCCCCCACGCCCGTTGACGCGAAATGACCCAGTCTCCCCGGTCTTTAAACATGTTGTGCAGGCGGGTTTCGCCCCATTCCGGTACCCATTGAACGCCTTTGATTTCATCAAGGATTTCCGCCCGGAAGTCTTTGATCGAAGCGAACCACTGGGGTGTCGCCCGGAAGATGACCGGTTTTTTCGTCCGCCAATCGTGTGGATACGAGTGTTTGATGAACGACAATTTCAACAACGCGCCGGCTTCTTCTAACGCAATTCCGATTTCTTTGTTCGCATCTTCATAGAACATGCCTTCAAAACCAGGTGCTTCTGCCGTCATGACACCTTTGTCGTCAACCGGGCAAAGGACATCCAGTCCATACGCCTGACCGATTCTAAAGTCATCTTCCCCGTGTCCAGGTGCTGTATGAACGACACCAGTTGCTTCCGCCGTGACGTGATCGCCGAGCATGACGAGTGATTCGCGATCATAAAGCGGATGTTTCGCTTTGATGTATTCGAAGTCTGCTCCGTTGAAGACACGACCGACCGTCGCTTCTTCCCAGCCCAGTGCTTCGATGACTTCCGGTACAAGTGTCTCGGCAACGATATATCCTTTTCCTTCGTGTTCAATCCGTGCATATGTCAACTCACCGCTGACGGAAATCCCAAGGTTCGCCGGAATCGTCCACGGTGTCGTCGTCCAGATGACGAAATGATCCGTCGGTTCAAGAATGTTTTTCCCGTCCATGACTTGGAAGGCGACGTAGATGGCAGCAGAACGTTTATCTTGATATTCGATTTCTGCCTCTGCGAGAGCTGATTCCGAAGAAGGCGACCAATAGACCGGTTTTTTCCCTTTGTAGATGTAGCCTTTGTTCGCCATATCACCAAACAGACGAATTTGTGCCGCTTCGAATTCCGGTTGTAGTGTGATATAAGGGTTGTCATAATCCCCTAACACACCAAGGCGTTTGAACTGTTCGCGTTGATGATCGACCTGCTCGAGTGCATATTTCGCACATAACTTACGGAATTCAGCAACCGACATCGATTTGCGGTCGACGCCCGCTTTTTGCAGGGCCGTTTCAATCGGCAATCCGTGCGTATCCCAACCTGGTACGTACGGTGAACGGAAACCGTTCATCGATTTGTAACGGACGACGATATCTTTTAAGACTTTATTTAAACCGTGCCCCATGTGGATATCACCATTGGCATAAGGAGGACCATCATGCAAGATGAACGTCGGTTTCCCAACATTTTTTTCCTGGACTGCTTCATATAGATTCATTTCGTTCCAACGTGCCTGCATGTCTGGTTCACGTTTCGGCAAGTTTCCTCGCATTAGAAATTCCGTCTTCATCATCAATAACGTATCTTTGTACTCCATCTGGCAATCCCTCACTTGTCTGTATTTTACGTACAAAAAAAAGCCAAGCTCATCCCCTGATAGGGACGAATTTGGCTTGAACTCGCGGTACCACCCTACTAGCAATCCTAACGAACAGATTACCACTTAAGAGCCCGATAACGGAGGCGAAACGACGAAACTTACTGATCAAGCGTTCAGTTTCGCACTCAAAGGGGATATCTTTTTTCATTTACTGATCGGGCTCACACCAGTCCCCGATTCGCTGACAGTATCCTGATAAAAGACGTGTCCTTCTCATTGATTTAACTTATATGACATCGTCGTCATTATACGCAACTGCCGGAATCTCGTCAAGCGCACCGCGGGTCGAACTATCAAACGCATCCCAGTCATGGCTTGTCAGTAATTCCATCTGCGCATCGATCAATACTTTAAACCGGTTTCGATAGAGCTCGATTTTTTTACGCATCTGCTCGACCTCGAAGTCTGTTCGTTGGGCACGACGTTGCGCAGCATCTTGGAGCTGTTCTGCCTCACGTTCGGCTTGTTTGACGATCAAGCTCGCTTCTTTCGTCGCGTTGGCTTTCACTTCTTCCGCGGCTTCTTGCGCTACGATGATGGATTTGTTTAATGTTCCTTCCATCGAGCTGAAATAATCAACACGGGATTGCATGTTTTGAATGACTTCTTGTTGTTGGCGGTTTTCTCGTAATAACAATTCAAAATCCTTGATGACTTGATCAAGAAATTCATTGACCTCATCTTCGTCATAGCCGCGAAACTTACGTGTAAATTCCTTATTGTGAATATCAAGTGGCGTCAATGGCATGATGAAATCCTCCCTCAGCTTGTTGGTTACCCTTTTAACAGACCGTATTGCAATTTGATTCGATCCCGTTTCGTTGACCCAAGGACGGCAATCAGCTTGACGCGCCCTGTTCCTCGAAGGGACAATAAATCCCCTTCTTCTAACAGAAAACTAGGATCTTCAACGATTTTATAGTTGACTTTACTTTCACCTTGTTTAATCAAACTTTGTGATTTTTGCCGTGAAAAGCCAAGAATTTCACTGACCACGGTATCAAACCGTAAGGAGCTGACAAACCCCAACTCTTCTTGCCATTCCTGCTCCTTAATTTTCAGTTGTTCTTCGAAATCAACGACCGACAAACGGATTTTGGTTTTTCCGGCACGCTCGACGTTGGCTTCGATATAAGAAGCCACTTCTTTTGCGACCGCAAACTGAACGACTTGATCTTGAATCACGACGTCCCCAAATTTCCCTCGCTTCAGCCCGACGTTCAACAATGTCCCTGTGACCTGTCGATGCGATAATTCTACGAATTTGGTAGGATAATGGATACGATAAATGGCAATATCAAAATCGTTTGCATCGAGATCATAGTAATCAGGTGCAATCAAAGCACGTTGTCGTTCTGCGCCTTCAAAACCGCCCTCAAAAAAGAGGGCACATTTTGTTCCGACGAGTTCTCGTGTGATCTGTTGTTCACGCGGATCCAGAAAATCTGTCACTTTAAACGTATAGGTCGCTTCGACATGGTCGATCCAGTTTAAGACGAGATCGACGAACTCCCGCTCATGTCCGCGATAATGATCATAGACACTCATTACAAGAAGATTGCTCGAATACCTGACTGTGCCAGATTAAGCACCAGAAAGGCAACGATTGGTGAAATGTCAAGCATACCTCCGATGGGCGGGATAATCCGTCGGAACGGTGCGAGGAACGGTTCGACTAACATCGCTAATACTTGACCGAATTTAGATTCCCGAGCATTCGGGAACCATGAAAGTAAAATGTAACCGATCATCACGTAACTGTAATATTGAAGTAACGTACTCAATGTACGCCCGATTGCGTACATGACCTGTGAATCCATGCTTACCACCCCTTATGGTTGATATCGTCTTCTCCGAGTAAGTTCGAAATACTTCCAGCTAACTCGACATTGTTCGGAACACAGAGGAGTGTGTTTTGACTAATCGTCGTAATCGTCCCGTCAAGAGCAAACACGACACCCGACAAGAAATTAATCATTTGGCGTGATTGGTCTTTCGACATCCGTTGCATGTTCACGATAACGGCACGATTTTGGCGAAGATGTTCTCCAATTTCCTGCGCTTCGTTAAACACACGCGGTTCACTTAAGATGACTTGTGACTTTGTCTTTTTAGTATGGATTGGCACGATGTTGGATTGTCTCACAGGGTCCTCCTTTTGAGTAATATTCGGGGTAGATTCCTCATAAAACTCCTCATATTCTTGCTGTGAAGCACCTCTACCTTTATTTATTGTAGCATCATTTTCATATTCGAGTTCGTCTAAATCTTCTGTGTTACCGAGAAACAGATTTTGCATTTTCGATTTGAATCCCATATCGATTCTCCTTTCACATTTCTGGACAGTTTTATGGTTGTACCAAAACAGTACCAACCCGGACATACGTCGCCCCTTCTTCGATGGCAATCTCGTAGTCGGAAGACATACCCATCGATAGTTCCGTACACGGTGCGTACGGAAGATGACGGACCGCTACTTCATCGCGTAATTGACGAAGCGATTGAAAGACCGACCGAATCGTATCTGTATCTTCCGTCAATGGTGCCATCGTCATCAATCCGATGACACGAACCATCGGATACTGCCCCACTTCATGTAAAAACGAGTGTAGGTCAGCCGGTTCGATCCCTTGTTTCGATTCTTCACCGGACACATTGACTTGGACAAAACAATCGACAGGTCGTTTTGCTCGCTTGTTGATCTCTTCTGCTAGGTGAAGACGATCTAATGAATGTAAGACATCAATCTGATCGATGACTTGGCGGACTTTACGGGTTTGAAGCGTACCGATAAAATGCCATTCGCACACATCACGGCCGAGAGCTGCTTGTTTATCGGTCAGTCCTTCTGGACGATTTTCACCGAGCGCCGTCACACCTGCTGCAAGCAACTCGGCAGCGACTTCACTTGACACTGATTTCGTCACGCCAATCAATTGTACCTGCTTTTTTTGATCTGTCTTTTTTTCATGTGCCTGTTTCATGTTTTGCTGAACCAATCGTACGTTTTCAGAAATTGACATCGAGAGACTCCTTTACAATCAAACTAGCAAATCGTCCTCCATGATCGCCGTGGCGATAGGAGAAATAGTCGGCGGCCTGGCAGTTCGTACAAATTCCTGTATCGAGTACGTCCCCGACTCCACTCCGCTCCGCTAACATCGCGTTTGTTTTTTGAAGAGATAACATTGCTTTTCCGTTTCCTTTTTTAGTATAAGGAGATTCTTCTAGCTGAAGTCGGTCGATGGCTTCTAATACTGGACCATCGACTTCATAACAGCACTCGCGAATAGACGGACCAATCACCATCTGAATGGAAGAACGGTCTGCTCCTGCCTGCTCCATCTTCATTAACGTTGCTTCGACGATGTTCGCTACCGTTCCCCGCCATCCCGCATGGATGTTCGCAATGATCCCGGTTCGTAGGTCACAAAAAATAAGGGGGACACAGTCCGCGAACAACATCATCAACAAGACGTTAGAATCCGTCGTCACCAAGCCATCCGTGCCTTTGACCGCCGTCTCATAATCCGACGCTCCCCGACCAGAGTCAAGTGTCGTCACCTGCTCGACATGATTGCCATGAACCTGTTCTGCCCAGACTGAATTTTCAAGAGACAACTCCAGTTGACGGACGATGACTTGACGATTTCCGATGACTCCTGCTGCCTCATCATTGACATGGAGTCCAAGATTCCCATTTCCATGCGGTCCTGAAAACTTTGTCGTAAATGCTGCTCGAACGGTTCCTGTTGGGGTATCCCATTTTATCCATTGACCAAACATCTCATCCCATCCTTTTTTAAAAAAAGAGGTGTCGCTTACGCGACACCTCTTTTCTAGCAGTTGTGTCTCTGGAATACCGGATTAACGATTATTCCGACGAAGGAAAGAAGGAATATCCATCGTCTCTTCGACATCTGACCCTCTCGCTGGTTCTTGGTTCGAGCTACTAGGTGTCTCTTCGACTTGTGGTTTTGGTTCTTCTGCCACTGGTGACGGACTCGCTTGCTTTTTCTTGAGCAAGTTTTTCATCATCTCTTGTGCGGAAGGAATTTCGAAATCGAGTGGTTCGTTTTCAAATTCAGTTGCAATGACTGTGACGATGATTTCATCTTCCAAGTTGTCATTGATGACTGAACCGAAGATCAAGTTAACTTCTTCATCCGCAGCACTTTGGACGATTTGGGCCGCTTCCGTTACCTCGTAGAGGCTCAGGTTCGCACTTCCCGTAATGTTCATCAAGACACCTTTTGCACCTTCGATTGATGTTTCAAGCAATGGACTTGAGATTGCTTTTTTCGCGGCTTCTGTCGCACGGTGTTCACCAGTTGCGACACCAACACCCATCAGGGCTGAACCTTTTTCCGTCATGATCGTTTTTACATCCGCGAAGTCCAAGTTGATGAGACCAGGAACGGCGATTAGATCCGTAATCCCTTGAACCCCTTGGCGAAGCACGTTATCCGCCTCTTTGAATGCTTCGAGCATCGGCGTGTTGCGATCGACGATTTCAAGCAATTTATCATTCGGGATGACGATGAGTGTATCGACTTTTTCTTTAAAGTTCTGTACGCCTGAAACAGCATGTTGCATCCGCTTGCGGCCTTCGAACATGAACGGTTTCGTAACGACACCAACTGTCAAAGCACCGATTTCTTTAGAAATTTCTGCGATGACCGGTGCAGCACCTGTTCCGGTACCACCACCCATTCCAGCAGTGACAAAGACCATATCGGCACCAGACAGAATTTCCGTCAACTGCTCACGGCTTTCTTCTGCCGCTTTTTTCCCGATTTCAGGATTCGCTCCGGCACCAAGACCGCGTGTCAATTTTGCACCCAATTGAAGCTTAACATCAGCTTTAGACATATTTAACGCTTGTGCATCCGTGTTGACAGCGATGAATTCTACGCCTTGGACACCATGTTCAATCATTCGGTTGACAGCGTTTGATCCACCGCCACCTACTCCGATGACTTTGATTTTAGCTACTTGGTCCATCATTTCATCAAAATGCAACATAAAAGGGGCCCCCTATTTTTTTTACTGATAATTTTTTATTTAACCGAAAAATTTCTCAAAGAAACTACTGAATGACTTCCGTTCTTTTGGAGGCTGTTCCCGCGGTGTTCGATCTTCGCGTACGGGCGCTTGTGATGCTTTCGTCAACAGTTCTTCTTGTTCACGTTGTTCACGCCCTTGTGCACTAGTTCCCTTTTCATCTGCCCGGTCAAACCCGGACTTCGAAACCGTACTTCTTGAGAGAACATATCGTAACATCCCAGCAGCTACAGCATACTTCGGATGACGAATCCCTAAACTTGCGGGCTGATAGACGTTGACACTTTGTTTGAAGATGCGTTTACCAAGCTGATCAATCCCAGGCAACGATGAACTTCCGCCGCAAAGAATGATGCCACTATTCATTTGTGAATAACCGGCTTGCGTCATTCGCTTCTGAATCATCTCAAAAATTTCTTCAAGACGGGCTTCGAGTACGAAACCAATTTCCGTTTGTGGTTCAAAACGATGTTCTCCATTAATCGTCACATACGAGACTTTTTCTTCAGGGTCACCCAGTGCTTCTAACGCGACGCCGTACTCTTCTTTTGCGAGTTTCGCATCTTGGTATTTACAATTCATTTTATACGTCAAATCGCGTGTCAGATGATCTCCGCCATACGATAGTGTCGTTGAGTACACTAAATCGTTTTTTTCATAGATTGAAAGCGTTGTCGTTTCGTGTCCGATATCGACAATCCCGACACCAAGTTCTAACTCATCAATCGAAGCTGCAATGCGTGAGACGGCTAGACTTTCCAGCACATATCCCGCAAGTTCTAGCCCAGCTCGTTCAATAGAACGTTTGATGCTATGTAGAATCGTCTTCGCGCCGATGATCAGTTTCCCTGTCACCTCCAGGCGATAACCAATCATACCACGAGGATCCGTGATCTCGGTTTGCTGATCGACAGTAAACGTTTTAGGTAACACGTCAACGACACTCAGCTCGTTTGGAATTCGCATGACCATTGCTGAATGAAGGACATCCTTCACATCGTCATCCGTGATTTCATTATCCTCGCCTTTGATCGATGTCATACCTTGGCAGTCCTTGACTTGGATATGTTCACCAGAAATTGCTACATATACTTCACCAATCGGTTCACCAAGTGTACGTTCCACTTCCGCAACCGCTTGTTTAATGGCATTGACTGTTTGATCGATGTCGACGATGACACCTCGCTTGACGCCGGCGGATGGTGCAGATCCTTCTGCCAACACATTCAGCGTTCCACCAAGAAGTTCACCGACAATGAGTTTCACTTCTGATGTCCCAATGTCTAGCGCGGCAATCGTACCTTTCGTTTCCATGGGAGTGACACCTCCACTTTCATAATACTAATCCTACTGTCCCTGTTTATATTTACAGGAATCAAGACAATCTTCTTCTCGTTTAAGTCTACACTATAAAAAACCTCACGAAAAGGAGTTATTGCCTAACTTACCCATCTAATAGATTACGATTTGATGACGATAGCTCCACTTTCTTATTAATGAAAACAAACGTTTGTCAAACCGATGTATTCAAAGATGTGTTTTTCTATTTTTTTCCTTTATATGGTTTGAAATAGATTCCTCCATCAATTGTGATCGTTCCCGTTTTTCCTTTCGGTAGAGCGGAGATCACTTTGACATATTCATTCAACGAGTTAGAAAAAGCCGAAGTACTCAATAAGACGGTGTTCCCGTCTGTCATGAATAACTTCAGTCCACCTTTATCCGTCTGATTGTTTGCGACGATTTCCGAAATCCGACTGCGGACTTTCGGCTCGATCTTAACAAGCTCCTTCGTCAGACGTTGCAAGGACTGATCCGTAAATCCTGTTAGAATCGGTGCATCAAATAACTCTTCCTTTGACTTTCCAGGAAGAATCGTGCCATCCGCTAAGACAATTCGTGCACCAGGTTTATCCTTGGCGTACGCAATCTCTTTTTCTTCCACGACGTCTACTTCATAATGATGCAGAAATGTTTTCGTCATTGTCGCTTCTCGGATTCCCGGCACGTTTTCGATCCGCTCCAACACGGCTTCTTCCGACACATTGAAAGCATGTGTCTCCTTCACCTTAATACGCGATGCTTGGATGATGTCTTCCTTCTTGACGTTAATGGTGCCTGTGACGTCAAACGCCGCGACACGCGAAAAACTAGATTGAAGGTAAAAGACCACACCAATCAATAGACCGATCAGGATGAGGACATAGATTAAACGTCGGTTCGCCTTCTTCCGACGTTGCTCACGGACATATGGAATTTTATCTTCTAGGCTGCGGACAGTCGTATCCATCTTCGGCTGTCTTGCTCGTTGTCGTTCCTTCACGTAAGCCTCTCCTCCGTTATCTTTAAATTCATTACCTTATCGGTCTATTCCTGCAAGGGTTTAATTTTTTTGCTCAATTAACCGTAACAATTCATCCACTAAATCACTTGCTGCATCTGGCATACCAAGCGCAAAGGATGCTTGTGACATCGCTGCTTGCTCGGCAATCGCCTTCGCGCAGGCGGCAAACAACCGGTCTCCGGTCAGTTCGTTTTCTCGAATCAACAGACTCGCACCTGTCTCAACAAGAGATGATGCGTTCACTTCTTGATGATTCTCCGTCACATACGGACTCGGAATCAAGACACTTGGTAATCCCAGTGTCGTCAGCTCCGCTAATGTACTGGCACCGGATCGTGACACGACGAGTTGACTTGCTTTTAAGATCAATGGTAAATCATAGATGAACGGTCGTAACTGGATTCGCTCAGGTAATTCACCGAGTTGATTCTTAATCTGCTCGTAGTGGACCTGACCCGTCACGAATAACAGCGACCAGTCCGTTTCGGTCAGTTTCGGAATCATTTCGACGACAGCCTGATTGATGGCTGGTGCCCCCCGGCTTCCGCCGTACACGACGATCAATGGACGTCCTTCTTCAAAACCATACTTTTTTCGTTCCTCAACGGGATCAATTTCAAGTAAGGCCACTTCCGAAGCCCGTGGATTTCCGATCAAAATCGTTTTTGCTTCATTTTTGCCGAAGTAATGACCCGAACCTTTGAAGGACAAGGCAACACGATCGACATAACGTGCTAAAAACTTATTCGTGATTCCGGGTAGACTGTTTTGTTCATGGACAAGCGTCTTATACCCCATTTTTGCCGCCGTATAGAGCACGGGTCCACAGACGAAACCACCTGTCCCGACCACGATGTCCGGTTTGAATTGACGGAGAAGCTTTCGCACACGGGCGACACTTTTCACAAAACGAACCCCCGTTTTGACGTTCTCAAAAGACAACGATCGGCGTAATCCTGAAATTTCAATCGCCTCAAATGGAATCCCGGCTCGCCGGACGATATCCGCTTCGAGTCCATTTTCCGTTCCGATATACAACACTTCACATGACATCCGGCGTTCGATTTCCCGAATCATGGCTAAAGCTGGATAGATATGTCCACCCGTACCCCCACCTGAAACTACAATCCTCATTTTGCCGCACCTCCTGTTTTTTGGACGGAGCGGATAAAATGTTCGCCACGTTCTTCATACGTTTTATATTGATCCCAACTGGCTGACGCTGGAGACAATAAGATGATGTCACCTGGTTCCGATACGTCAAACGCAACCGAAACGGCTTCTTCCATCTCCCGTGTGACCGTCGCAGCAACATTTTGATCATGTGCCAA
The DNA here is from genome assembly GCF_001870785.1 of Exiguobacterium sp. KRL4. Classification (GTDB taxonomy): domain Bacteria; phylum Bacillota; class Bacilli; order Exiguobacteriales; family Exiguobacteriaceae; genus Exiguobacterium_A. The sequence goes on along the minus strand of NZ_MOLV01000004.1, from coordinate 108,038 downwards.
GTCAGCAAACCGTTGGCCCGTCTCCCCTAATCCGATGACGTGTTTCACATGCGTCATCGCACTGACTAATGGGGTCAAATCAGCACCACGTTCCAAGCCTCCACACAACCAAATGATGGGTGACTGAAAACCAGACAATGCTGCTTCCGTCGCCACATTATTTGTCGCTTTCGAATCATTATAGACTTTTCGACCGACAAACTCGCCGATGTATTCTGTCCGGTGAGCCACCCCGCCAAATGTCCGCAATACCTCTTGAACGGCTTCTAAAGAAATACTAAATGGTTCAATCAAGGTTAAGGCTGCTAAGACATTTTCTAGATTGTGTCCGCCTCCAAGTGCCAGTTCACTGACCGGAAGGATTGCTGTCTGATCAATGAGAATCATCCCATCCTCAGCGCGCGCATAAGCGTTCTGTTGACGCGAAAAGGTCAATCGTTCCGCCTTTGCTGTTTCACTTAAACGCATGACTTCCTTATCGTCGGCGTTGACGACAAGACGTCCCGATGCGTCCATCTTCGAAAAAATCCGGGCTTTGGCTTCTCCATAGGAAGCAACGTCTCCATGATAGTCCAGATGAGCTGGTGAAAGATTCAAAAATGCTGCGCTGACTGGTTTAAACGTCTCAATTCCCATCAATTGGAAACTAGATAACTCAATGACGATCAGGTCGCCTGCTGTTGCCTGTTGCGCGATTTCGACTGCCGGAAACCCGATGTTTCCTGCTAAGTGAACACGTTTGGATCCACGTTTTAAAAGTTCATGGACAAGTGTCGTCGTCGTCGTTTTTCCGTTTGATCCGGTAATCGCGATCCAATCGGCTTCGGTCGAACGATAGGCCAATTCGACTTCGGTCCAAACCGGAATCCCTCGTTCCATTGCTGCTTCGAGCAACGGAATCTGATAAGGGATCCCCGGGTTTTTCACGATCAGTTCAATTCCTTCTAGTAAAGACAATGGATGACTCCCAAAAACTGTCTCGACGTTTAATGTTTCGAGCGTCTTCACATCGTTTTCCGAAGGCGTTCCACCATCATTCACCGTCACGATGGCTCCTGTCTTGACTAAGTACGTCGCTGCTGCGATACCGCTTTTCGCCGTACCAAGGACCAATACCTTTTTTTTGTCCAGTTCAGAAATCTTCATCTTTAAATCGCTCACTTTCTTGACTACGAATTTCAGTTATACGAACAGATAGGCGATGAACGCCATGATAAAACTGATGGAAGCAAACGTTCCAACAATCCGCCATTCACTCCAACCAACCATTTCAAAATGGTGATGGATTGGACTCATCTTAAAAATCCGTTTCCCTGTCGTCTTAAAGGAGATGACTTGTAAAATGACAGACAATGTTTCGACGACGAAGACGATTCCAATCAATACTAACAAAAGTTCTAGTTTCAGTAAGATCGATAGACCGGCCAGTGCCGCCCCTAATGCAAGTGATCCGGTATCCCCCATGAAGATTTTAGCAGGATAAACATTAAAAACTAAGAAACCAATCAACGCACCGACCGCTGAAAAGGCGAACAGGGCGACACCTGGCTCATCTGCAATGAACCAACCATATAGACCAAAGAATAAGAACGTTGGGATGGCCGTAAAGGAGACGAGTCCGTCCAGTCCATCTGTTAGATTCACCGCATTCGAGAACCCAACAAGCCAGAATAAGGCAACAAACGGATACAGCAGTCCGAAATCAAGTGTCCAAGAAGTAAACGGGATCGATAAGTACGTCGCGTTACTCGTAAATCCGCCACTCAACCAGACAAACAACAATCCAACAACGATTTGCCCGACTAATTTTTGTTTCGAATTCAAACCTAAATTACGTTTTTTAACAACCTTGATATAATCATCGATAAATCCAATCGCTCCATAGGCAAGCGTCAAAAAGAGTAAGGAAAGATGACTTCTGTCCAAGTCGTTCATCAAGAGTAAGACGATCAGGCTTCCGATCATCGCAAGTAAAATCACGATTCCGCCCATCGTCGGTGTACCGGACTTCACTTGGTGCCAATCCGGACCTTCTTCGCGAATCTCTTGGCCGAACTTCAGACTATGCAAAAAAGGAATCGCTTTTGGCATCACAAGTACGACGACCAAAAACGCAATGATTAAACTGATGAATAATGTGATCATTACAAACACCTACTTTTAAGGATTAAGTTTCATTTAGATATGTGAAGATTTGTTCAAGGGCAAGCCCGCGTGAAGCTTTTAACAAAACGACGGTCTGATCCCCGAGCAGTGGATGGAGTAAACGTGCCGCTTCTTCGACCGTGTCCGCATATTGGACTTGAACGGTTGGATCAACGATACCTTCCGCGATATAACGTCCTTTCCCCCCTACAAGAATAGCATGTGACACAGGAAGTGCAATCTTCTTCCCGACAGATGCGTGTAACACACGCTCCTGCTGTCCGAGTTCATACATATCTCCGAGGACGACGACTTTATTCGTAAAGCCATCCAACGTAGCAATCGTCTCGATTGCTGCGTTCATTGACGTCGGACTAGCGTTGTAGGCATCGTTTATGATCGCCGTTTGTCCATACATCAACCGCTCCATCCGCATCGGTGTCAGCTCGACCTCATTCAGCCCTGCTTGAATCACTTCGTCTGATAACCCAAGTGCTTTTGCTGTCGCTATCGCGTAGGCGGCATTGCGTACTTGGTGTTTTCCGAGTACCGGTATGCCGAACGTCGTGCCATCGAATTTAAACGCCGTTCCAATGAACGTCGCTTCTGCCTGTTCAATGACAAATGTATTCGTCTGGTGATACCCAATCCGTTCTGCTGTCGCTTCTGCCAACAAGGGTTCATCGCCATCGATGAACAAATGTCCTCCTGGTTTTAAACCCGATTGGATCTCTAACTTCGCTTGTGCGATTCCCGTTCTTCCCCCGACCTGTTCTGCATGCGACTCTCCGATATTGGTCACGAGCGCGATGTCCGGTTCAGCAAGATTTGACAACAGTTCGATATCACCGAATCCATTCATTCCCATCTCCAAGACGGCGACTTCTGTATCGCGCGGCATCATCAAAATCGTAAGTGGCATTCCGATGTCCGAGTTAAAGTTCCCTGCTGTCTTGTGTGTCCGGTACGCTCGTTTCAACACACTTTCAATCATATCTTTTGTTGACGTTTTTCCGTTTGATCCGGTAATCGCGATGACTTTCGGCGCAACCTGTTTTAAATATTGCTTCGCAATCAACTGTAAAGCTGCTAACGGTTCGTCGACTTCAAGGACAACGATGTCCGTCTGAGGAACAGGTATCCCTTTTTTCCACAACGTTGCGATTGCTCCCTGTTGGACCGCTCCCTCGATGAACCTATGTCCGTCGACGCGTGCCCCTTGAATCGGAATGTACAGTCCATCTGTCAGCGTACTTCTTGAGTCCGTCGCGAAGTTTCGTAACGGTCGTGTATCTGTTTCGTTAAGTCCTAACCACTTTGCAAGTTGTGCAATTGTCACCATGAATGTTTCCTCCACTCGTTTACAGCAAACGAGGACGAACAGAAGTCAACGAATGACTCCGGTCCGTCCTCGTTTCACTGCAGAAATCAGGAGACCGCCGTTTCTTACTCTTTTGGTTCAGCGAGTTCCACCGTCAGCTTTCCATTTTCTTTCACTAGTGTACCAGTTCGTGCCGATTGTTTGGTTACAAAACCTTTACCAATCACATCTAAATTCAAATTATACAAACTGACTAATTTTTTGACATCACGTTGTGACCAGCCTGTCAAATCGGGTATCTTAAACGTATTGGCTGTTTTGAGTAGCACACGTTCCCCACTGACGAACTCTTGGCCACGTGTCGGAATTTGCGACACGACTTGAGCACCGTCACCGAGAAGGACTGGGACCGCCCCTTGTTCTTGCGCTAACGATTCTGCTTGATTCATACTTTTTCCGATATAACTCGGAATGATTTTTGCTTTGACATCGACTGACTCTTTTTGAGTCGCCGGTTTGATGCTCCGATATTGAAGTGCTGTGTTCATGACACTTTTGAAAACCGGGCTCATGATACTTGGACCTGACACCGAAGATTCATTTTTAGATGGTCGATCAACAGCGATGTACATGATCAATTCCGGATCATCCTTTGGTGCCATCCCGATGAAGGAATGAATGAACTGTCCTTGGATGTACTTCCCATTTTCTGAAATCTGTGCCGTCCCGGTTTTTCCGATGACACGGTAATCTTTTAACTTATACATCTGACCTGTCCCGATTTTACTATTGACGACACCATCTAATGCTTCACGTGTCGCTTTTGCTGCTTCCGCAGAAATCGGTTTTCCGACCACTTCCGTTTTTGCTTTATACGGTGCTTTATCGGTATGATCCGCTTTTTGGATGATGTGTGGTTTGACCATCGCGCCATCTCCCGCAATCGCCGTCGCGCCCTGGAGAATCTGCATCGGCGTCACTGCCGTCGATTGCCCCCACGACGTAATGACCGTATTTAACGGTTTGGATAAATCAGATTGACTGTTGACTTCACCCGAAATGTCTATACCCGTCTTTTGATCAAAATGAAACTTCTTGAAATACTCTTTATACCGCTCAATCCCAAGCTTTTCTGCAGTCAAGATGGAGAACATGACGTTTGAAGAATGATAGACTCCTTCAATCATCGGAATCGTTCCCCAACCGACATCGTTATAGTCCTTGATGACCGTCCCCTTGTAATTGTAGTTCCCCGACTTATAAGGTTCATTCGGACGGAACACACCGGCATCGATTGCTGCTGCTAACGTAAAGATTTTCATCGTCGATCCCGGTTCGAAGCGTGAGGACACGGCAAAGTTCGTAAAGTCCGTCATGTCCCGTAGATTAGGATTAAAGGACGGACGATCCGCCATTGCTAAAATCTCACCGGTCTTCGCATCCATGACGATGCCGGTCGCATTTTTCGGTTTGTACTCGTTGTACATTTTTTGCATTTGTTTCTCAAGTGCTTGCTGGATGCGATGATCAATCGTCAAGTATAAGTTTGATCCGTCTTTCGGTTCGTTTGAAATCTTTGAAGCTCCTTGAACCAACTCGCCGCCACTGCGATCCTTTTCAAACACACGGGATCCAAACGTCTCGCGTAAAGCCTCGTCATATTGCTTCTCAATTCCCATCTGACCTTTTAGGACGACCCGTCCGTTATCTTCTGTTATCTTTTGGACGAATCCTAACGTATCGGACAGGAAAATACCATTCGGATAATACCGTTTTGGTTCCTCGATCAAACGAATGCCGGGTAGCTTCAGTTGATCGATTTTCTCTTTTTGATCGAGTGTCAGATCATTCCCTTTTTTTCCGAACTCGATTTGAGAACGTTCCTTGTTCTCGATTAAGTACGTTTCCAGTTCCTTGACCGGCATGCCAAGAATCGGTGCAAGACCTGTCGCTGTTTTCTTAAAATCGACGACCGTCTCGTCCGGATCTTTTTCGCCACCGAGACGATAGACGGCGACCAGATGATAGGAAGGAATATTGATCGCAATCGGCGAACCTAACCGATCAAAGATTTCTCCGCGCTCCGCTGATAACGTCGACTGGGCTTCCCACCGTTTTTTTTCGGCGTAGACGATCATATCTTCACCATGGAATTGTTTCGTCGTCGATAGATATAAAAAGCGGCTAATGAACACCAAAAAGAGAGCAGCAAATATCCATAAGATAAAGCGTACTCTCCGTCGGGATTTAGATAGTGGATTCATTTAGGAATCACCTTGATGTTCCCTTTTCGCATATCAAGACCTTGTTCTTTCGCAATCTTGTAAATTCGTTCTGGAGAGCTTAAGTTTGTCACTTCAAGTTGAAGCCGTTCATTTTCTTTTTTCATTTCTTGCGTCACTTGATTTTCCTTCGCAAGATCGAGGCTTACATTATACGCATCGTTATGTGCACCAATCGTCATGCTACCAAATAGGACGACTCCACCGATCATCGCACTGTACAAAAACTTTTCAAATGGATACAAACGGTATTTCGGACGGACCGCGACACGACGTGCGATATCTTCCGTCTTACGTGGTTGTTGAATCGGTTGCTGTCGAACGGGTTCTACCGATTGAATCGGTTTTCGAAGTGGTTCTGCCATTTGAATGCTCCTCTCAACTTTCTTTCATTTTTTCAACAATCCGTAACTTGGCTGAGCGCGACCGTCGATTATCATCGAGTTCGTCGTCTCCCGCTGTGATCGGTTTTCTTGTCACCAGACGTAATTCCGGTTCAAACTCTTTTGGAATCATCGGTAATCCTTGTGGAAGTTCAGGTAAAGATGATTTTTCCTTGAAGGCCTGCTTGCACATACGATCTTCAAGTGAATGGAACGTGATGACACATAATCGACCACCAACGGCTAATAAATCAATCGCTTGATAGACTGCCCGGTCAAACACATTCAATTCATCGTTCACGGCAATCCGGATGGCTTGGAACGTTCGTTTTGCAGGATGTCCGCCTTTACGTCTAGCGGGGGCTGGAATCGCATCCTTGATCAACTCGACGAGTTCAAACGTCGTTTCGATTGGCCCTACTTCACGTGCTTTTTCAATCTTGCGGGCAATCTGTTTGGAGAACTTTTCTTCTCCATATGTAAACAAAATCCGAACAAGATCATTATACGGCCACTCATTGACGACTTCATACGCAGAAAGTGAAGACGTTTGATCCATCCGCATGTCGAGACGCGCATCAAAGTTATAGCTGAATCCTCGTTCGCCTTCGTCGAGCTGTGGGGAAGACACACCTAGATCAAACAAGATCCCATCGACTTTCGTTACACCACGTGCCTCTAATTCTTCTTGTAAATGTACAAAATTACTTTTTATTAATGTAAAGCGACCTTCATACGCCGCGAGACGTTCTGCTGCATGTTCCAGTGCGATATCATCTTGGTCAAACGCGTACAGATGTCCTGTCGTCAATTGTTTGACGATCTCTTCACTGTGCCCTGCTCCACCTAACGTACAATCGACATAAATCCCGTCAGGTTTGATATTTAGCCCTTTAATGGACTCCCATTTTAATACTGTTTCATGCTCAAACATATGCTGCCTCACCTTTCACTGTCCACACTGGACGTTACTCTTTTTCAATGTATCATATTCTTTCTTAAAAACGTTACGAAAATGAGACAGTTTCCTTGATTTTTTGAACTTTTGTGTATCTTTCGTTAAAAAAACAAAAAAACCTGCTAAATCAGCAGGTTTAGATCAAAATTTTTAATTGTTCCGCTTCTGTTCGCTCATAGTGAACACGAAGGGTTTGGAGCAAGTCCAATCCATACCGATTCAACCAAGGTAAAATCGAATGAATCCGTTCTTGCGGTACACCACCTGGTGACAATTGATACTGCAGTGCCCGATCAGAACGATTCGCCTGTTCGTGAAGACGTCGTTCTTGATCGATGATCGTCTCGAATGTAAGCTGGAGCTGTTTGTTTAACTTCGCCGAGATCGATGTTGTGTTTAAGACGTTTTTTTCGACCTGCGCGACTTCCTCCATCAAGACTTCGCCCAGTAGTGTAGACGCATGTAACTGTTGTTTGATTTCAGAAGCATCAAAAGGCGCGATCGGTATTCCTTCACTCAACGCCTGTTCCAACGTAAGCGTATGCCGTTGCAATCGCTTTTCGTCACGCGACTGGACCATGACGGCCCCCATGCGCGGAATCAGGAGGGGCATCGTCCAATCAAAATGATGGAAGAGCGGACGTAGTCTTGTCCAGTAGGCAATTTCTCCCGGTCCACCGATATAGGCCAAGGTCGGGAATAAGTAGTCCTGCATCAACGGGCGTGTCACGACACTGTTCGAAAATCGTTCCGGACTCGCATAGAGTAATGCCAATAGTTCAAGCTCCGTATACGTTTTCCCTTGTTTCGTCACAAAATCTTGACCTGGATATAACAGATCACGTCCGATGTCTTCGACAAATAGATGGGCCGCTTCTTCGTTTAGGAAGGTATCCGGTAAATCAGCCGTTTGTTGAATCCCTTCCGACAAAGCTTGCCGGATATCCGAATTGTCCTGAATCAATCGTTCGAAAAACGGAATCTCGAGTTGCCGGACGGTTTCAGCATCTGCATCAAAGAAGATGATGTCATGATTTACCAGTTCTCCCAGGAAAGCTGCAAAAAAACCGCCGTACGTCGTGCTGGTCTCGATCAACCGATCGGATAAAGCCAATAAGTCTTTTGTATGTTGCGTTTCTTGTTCTGCACATAACGCCTGACGAACGATTTTCTTGACGGCCGCTTGATCAAACGCCAAACGACTGACGGACCGTGCGATGGCGTCTGGTGCCGAGACGGTCAACTTCCGTGTCCGATAGTCGTGCGTCGGAACGATCAGATGATTGATTTCATCAAAGTCATGATCTTCGGTTGCAAGCCAAAAAATCGGAAGAACCGGACGATGGAGCAACTCTTCCGCTTCGCGTGCAACCTTCAGACAGGTCAATAATTTATAGACGGCATACAAAGGGCCACCAAAAATACCAGTTTGTTGTCCGGTGATGACGACTTGTGCGTCTCCTGTCCGCAATTGTTCGAGTCGTTCCTTCAGTTTGTCATTTAGCTGAGGATTTTGCCGGATCAATTCATCGACAAGTAGACTGAGATGCGGATACTGTCTGTCTTGTATCTGTTGACTCCGTGTATGCATGCCTTCTGTTCCAATATGATCAACGTATTTTGAAAATTCTTGTTGAGATGCCTGATGCATCAATGAATCTTCAGCATACAAAGCGCGAAATGGTTGTACCTTCAAACAAAATCCCTTCTTTCTAACAAGATCAATGAATGAACAGTTGACGAATCCCGATTCCAAACAGTAGCAGTTGGACAGGAAGAGCAATTAAAATCGTGATCCGCCAACTATGTCGAATCATCTGTAAATAATCCACATCTACTTTTTTGATTCGTTGCCATAAGGCATTAAGCGCAAAGATGAGGAGGACGGCAATCAATAACCAGCCTAAGTAATTTTGACTCGTCAGCGCGATCAAGGCGACATGAATGCCATAGAGGACGATGAATGTGCCCAAATCGAGTGCGAGGCGGACCGCTTTTCCGTGTTGACGAAACAAAATCAAAAAAATAATATACAAACTAACCAAACTAAAAATTGGAAAAATGATAAACCATGTCACATCGAATCCCCTCTTTTTTCCTGAGATTTAATCTGTTCAAAATAAAAAGTCAGTAAGGGTGTCGGTTCGGTTGCACGTGCTAGGACATACCCGACAATCGGTTCAATCTCGGTTCTGCGTCCACGGTCCAGATCCTGAAGCATCGATGAACGATTCAGGTGTGTTCGCTGTATCACCTGTTCGATTTCTCCATAGGAAATGTCATGGTGCGGAAAGACCTGTCGTAACTCTTCAAAGAGGCCACGTGCTTTCGTCGCGTAAGGTTCTTCCAACAGCTGGCCATTTGTAATCCGGTAGTAGGCCGTGAGCGGATTGATGACGGCGTTCATGAACAATTTCGTCAACATGATGTGCTCGATGTTCGGCACATGTTCAAAACGTAACATCCCCTCACGCAACACTGGGAGACTCGTCCGTCCATAACGAATTCGACCTATCCCCGTATGTCGCACCTCGTACAAACCAGTTTTCATGGCACCATGCTCAACGAGACCGAATAAGGCATTTGGCAGTTGTTCTGCTTGTTCCAGATGCCCCATTCCATTTTGTAAAAACATGACCGGCATCGTACCAATCACAAGATAGGGCATCACACTTTTTATATCATACGACTTTGTTGTAACGAACACCAAGTCTTGTGACTCGAGTTGATCAAGCGGTCGAACTTCGACTGGCGAACTTGCTTGACCATCCCGGATGATCTTGATGTCGTGCCCCGCCGTCTGCCGTGTATAGAGCGTCACGTTATGTTGTTCTGCTAGGTAGGACGCAATTAACAACCCAATCGATCCTGCACCGATAATTCCCACTTTACTCATCCGTCAACTCTCCTTTTCTCATCAAAAAAAGCGACCTGTCAAACCGATTGCTCGATTCTAGGGTCGCTTTTATACCGATCATTCAGCTTACTTGCTGATGATTTCTTTACCTTTGTACGAGCCACATGCTTTACAAACGCGGTGTGAAAGTTTCATTTCACCACAGTTTGGGCACTCGACCATACCTGGTACACGGAGTTTGAAATGAGTACGGCGAAGACGTTTGCGTGTTTTCGACGTTCTGCGGAATGGTACTGCCATCGTTGTCCACCTCCTTGAAAAAATACACTCGCCTTCACAAAAAAATTAGGAATCCTGATCTTTTTTAAAGAACTGAGCGAGACCCGCAAGTCGCGGATCGATTTTTGGTTCAGCTTCTTCTGGCGTTTCTTCTGAAAGAACCGTCCAGCCTTCCCCTTGAACCAACTGATTTTCTTCATCATCCCCATGCACTTGCACTGGCACATGAAGTAAAATCAATTCTTGCACGAGTGGTCGAAGATCAACCGTATTCCCGATCGGTAAGTTGATGTCATCCGAATCACTCGGAACAACACCCGCTTCCAGCAGGAACGACTCGATGGATTCAATCTCGAACGGGTACACGACGTCATTTAGCGTCCGGGCATCCGGAAGCGTCATTTCACCTGTAATCCGGAGATTGAATATTAATTGATTCGATGTAAACGATGCATTTGCACGAATGTGCACAGGTTGCACCGCCCGGATATCCGGATGGAGGGCGATGAGCTCAGGAAGCTCAACCGTCTCGTTAACCTGAAGTTGACCCAGATTACGCAATTTATACAATTGCATCAGGGACCATTTCATCCGAATCACCTCAATTGCAACAATATGAATTATAGAGAGGACATCTTGTTTTGTCAATGTTTTTTCTTTACACTGAAATCGCTAGAGAACGAATACTTTCGGACGTCTTCATTCATATTACCGCACTTAATTCCGTTTGCAAAGGAGAAAGTTTCATGAGAATGACTGCAATTATTTCTGAGTACAATCCGTTTCACAATGGACACCTGTATCAAGCGAAAATCGCGCGCCAGGAAACCGGTGCCGATTTGATCGTCGCCATCATGAGCGGAACGTTCACGCAGCGTGGCGAACCCGCCTTTACGGACAAGTGGTCCCGAGCACAAGCAGCGGTCGCAAGTGGTGAAATCGACCTTGTTTTGGAACTTCCGTTTTACTACGCCGTCCAGCGCGCCGATCGATTCGCACTTGGCGGGGTCACGATTGCGGAAACGATTGGAGCACACACCTTATCATTCGGAAGTGAATGTGGTGAGGTGACACCATTTATTACCGCGGCTTCTGAAAATCACGAAGCGAATCCACGTTACCAGGAATTACTTCAACAGGGGCTCGCGCAAGGGTTATCATCTGCGACCGCAGCAAGTCAAGCTTTTCAGGCAATGACGACGACACTGGATCTGACGACACCGAATAATACACTAGGTTATTATTACGCCCGTGCTGCCTCAAGCATCGCGTTGCATACGACGAAACGTATCGGGAGTGGTTACCATGATCTTTCCGTTGGTGACGTCATGAGCGCGACCGCCATTCGGGCGTATTATACGAAACATCAATCCTTGATCGGATTACCAGAAGCGACCGCTGAGACGCTACAGGACGCAGTCTTTGCTTCGTTTGACACTTACTATCCATTCATCCGACATCGTCTCCTAACAACAAGTCTCGCTGATTTGACGCAATTTAATGGGATGGATGCTTCATTAGCGCCCCGATTGGTCGATGGTGCTCGCCAGCACGATTCTTTCGAAGGCTTCATGTCTTGCGTCAAAACACGGCGGTATACACGGACGAGTTTGCAGCGGACACTGATTTATCTTTTGACTTCCACCATGAAACGAGAAATCGATGGGTTACCGTTTGATCAGATCGATTACGTTCGCCCGCTAGCGTTCAACGAGATCGGTCGAACCGCTTTACGTCAAATCAAACAACGGGTTCCAATCATCTCGACGTTCGAAAAACATCCTTGGCTCATCAAAGAAAGCCAAGTCACAGCAGCATATGCTGTGCCCTTGGCTCTTTATCAACAATTAGAAGAACATCGTCGCTTCGCTTACTTTTCCGGTAAGGTTTCCAGATAATCCAATGCTTCTTCTACTGTTTTGATCGGGACGAGTTTCATCTTCGTCTCGATTTTTTTGATAGAAGGTTTGGCTTCTTTATAGTTATCACCTGCTGGGACGAACATGATTTCGGCGTCCGCTTCATTCGCAGCGACGACCTTTTGCCAAGCGCCACCAATCGGTCCAACCTTCCCGTCCTCTTCAATCGTTCCGGTTCCCGCGATCTTGTATCCTTTCGCTAAGTCCCCTTCGGTCAATTGATCATAAATCTCGAGCGTAAACATCATCCCAGCCGACGGTCCACCGACATCCTCGACATTAAAATCCACTTCCGGCTTCGTCGTAACGGAAGACATCGGGAGCGGTTCATAAATACCAAGACCAACCCGTTCTGATTCCTTCGTCAAACGATTGACGGCAATATCCGTCTGTCGTTCTTTTTTGTTTCGCAGGAAGGTCACCTCTACTTGTTCACCTGCTTTTTTTGCACCAATCGTTTTCATGAAATCACTCAATGATTTGATCGCTTGACCATCCACAGCCGTAATTTGATCGCCCGCTTTCAGTTTCCCGTCGGCCGGACCGTCCGCTATGACACCGGACACATAAATGCCCTTAAAATCGACGGTCGCCTGCTTGCCGGCTAATTCATACCCTTCGATCGTCGCGTTATGTTGGGCTTCTTCCATATAAAGTTTCTGACGCTTCTCATACTGAGCATCCGACTCGCCATCATACAGATAGTCACTGACACTTGAGCGATCTGCAAACGGTAAAAATAAGCTTTCTACGAGGAAATAAGGAGTCGCTCGTCGCTGAGCAATCGTCAGCATCATCAAGTCACCCGGTTCCTTCGTCGCTCCCTCGACATCAATCAATTGTTCCGTCGATGTGGCGTCTCCAGGATAAGAAATAAAATACGGGAGCGGGACAAAAAACGCGATCATCGCGGCGACTACCGCGGCTAAGGCCGGTTTCCATGCTTTCATTTCAATTCCCCTTTGCTGTACTTGTGACGTAACGCTTCCTCGACGACGGGAGGAACCAGACCGGCAACCGATGCTCCATATTTTGCCGCTTCTTTGACAATCGACGAACTTAAAAAGGAGTATTGATTATTTGTCATCATGAACAACGTCTCAATTTGATCATTCATCTTTTTGTTGATCGAAGCGACTTGCATCTCATATTCAAAGTCCGATACAGCACGTAACCCACGAACAATCACGTTTGCCCCGACTTCAGCTGCGTAATCGACAAGCAATCCATCAAATGAATCCACTTTGATATGTGGCAAGTGTTCCGTCACTTCAGAGATCAATTCCATCCGTTCCCGTACGGAAAATAAAGGTTGTTTCGAAGAATTGTTGAGTACCGCAACAATGATCTCGTCAAAAATAGGTGCAGCCCGTTCGATGATGTCAAGATGTCCGTTCGTAATCGGGTCAAAACTCCCAGGACAGATGGCGATCCGCTTCATACATGTTCCTCCAGTTCTGTAAATTCATATAATGTAATCGAGATGACGTTTGAATAGCGAAGTCGTTTAATGACGGTCAGACGTCCCATTTGATCCGGTAGCTCCGTCTCAGAACCATGTTCGCAGATGATGACGCCGTTATCTGTCAGCATATCGTGCTGTTCTATGTAAGCGACCTGGTCAGCTAATTGTTCCTTCGCATACGGCGGATCAAGAAAAATCAGCTTAAAGGGTTCTTCTGTTGCAAGTTCCGCCAGTGCGACCGTCACATCTTTTCTTAAAACCCGGCTCCGATCCGTTAGCCGGGTCGTTTCTAGATTTTCTTTAATCGTTTGGACGGCCTTGAAAGATTGATCGACAAAAACGGCTTCGTCACACCCACGCGATAAGGCCTCGATTCCTAATCCGCCACTTCCAGCGAATAAATCAAGTGCTTTTCCCCCATTAAAGTATGGTCCGATGACATTAAAAAGTGATTCCTTGACCTTGTCCGTCGTCGGTCGTGTCTGGTCTCCCGGTACGGCTTTGATCCGCATTCCTTTTCGTTCCCCTGATATGACGCGCATGTTCTTCCTTCCTTTCAAAAAAGAGCGACGAGGATGTCCTCATCGCTCTACCAGTTAGACTTCTTCGTGCATCTTGCCTTTTTTGTTGGCATAGGTCTCGATGATGAACGGTCGTTCTGAACGGAGTACCGTCTCAACAAACGGTAATTCCGTAATCCGTTCGATTGCTTGTTCATGTTGTTCCAAATCAACATATAAAAAAACGTATCGTTCACGTTTGGACGTGAAGTAGACATTTCCGAACCGACGTAACTGGCGCGATGCCTTCAACGCATTGACATAGACGATGAGTCCAATCCGATCCTTGATCACACACCGTTCCTCCCTTTTTCAGCTCTTACCCGCTACAGCTGCAACTTCCGCCAGTCGAACAACCACCTGCACATCCTTGGTCGAAAAACGGATTGCCTGTTGGTACCTTGATTTGGGGTGATACTTGCCCGGCAAGGACTAAACTGACTTGTCCGAGTAGCGTTTCGAGTTGTTTTTCGGCTTTCTTGAACTGGGCGACTTCTTCTTGCAGATCAAGTGCCCGCTTGATTTCGTGTACCTTTTTCGTGATCGTTTGGTAATCCGGGTGATACCGACCGAATCGTTGGACCAATTCGTATTCCTCCTTGATCCGGTTGAAGTCACGAATGACGTCCTGTGCCTGTCTTGAGTTGGCTCGTGCCTGTTTTGCTAATCTATATGCTTGACCTGTTTCGCTTTGCGAGAGAGAGTGTGCAAGGTCTTCCGCTGCGTTGATGAGGTCGATTGTTTTATCTGAATAAATCACAACGAATCTCCTCCTTAACTTAACCATCATATCATAACATTTATCTCGCTCCTAGGACGCTGAATTGTGTATAATTTGTTCAGAAGGAAGGAATGAATTGTATGCAATTTTTATCGTTTAACATGTTTCGGACGATCGGGATCAGGACTGAACATGCGAAGTCAGATTATCACTTTGATTCACTAGCTAAAATCGCACAAGCCGATGTGATTTTGTTTCCCGAATATTGGCAAGTGAACTCGATCATTTACGGCATGAAAAAACCGATTTTCCCTTCCGCTGCGACTTTCCATCTCGGTCACGATAAGATTGAAATGACACGGATTTTCAAGACGGTCATTCCGGAACATATACCACGGACGGAGATTTACGGAAAAAATGAGTTCACGATTACCCGTGTCCTTGATGAGTTCGCGTTCCCGTTCGTCGCCAAAACCGTTCGGAGTTCCATGGGACAAGGTGTCCATCTCATTAAAAATGAAAAAGACTGGGAAAAATATGTCACACAACACGAAACGTTTTATGTGCAAGAGTATATCCCAAACGAAAAAGACCTGCGTGTCGTCGTCGTAGGTGATACGATTCTTGCTGCGTACTGGCGGATCGGAGGTGGACAATTTTTAAACAATGTCGCCCAAGGGGGAACGCTCGACTTTGAGAATGTCCCGCAAGAGGCACTTGATTTTGTCCTCACGCTCGCTCAACAACTCGATATCGATCATGCCGGATTTGATTTGATTTTCCGGGATGGTCAGATCTATGTGCTAGAATTCAATGTCTTGTTTGGCGGTGAAGGCCTGAACCATCTCGGGATCCATGCGCCAGATACGATTTTAGAGTATGTCGAACGAAAATACGGAAGTTCATGAATTCTTCAAATCGACTTCACATTTTTTTCTTTATCGATGGATTCATTATGGTATGATAGCTTGGAAAGACTAGTGTACACTAGCAAACTGGGGTATAGGGGGATTCACACATGAAGTTTGAACAGTTCGGAATCGAAGGCAAGGAAATTAAGTTCGGGTTACTTGAAACAATCATGGATCATCATCGTTTTGTTCGTGAAGGACAGTGGGATTATGAACGTGCGATGTACGATATGAAGTATGAAAAGCAATCAACAGGAGAAGTATTCTATCTCCGTGTTCCAGTCTATGCCATTCAAGGTGAACTCGAAGACCGTCAAGCTGTCGTTCGGATGCTGACACCATTGCTCGGAAAACATTATTACCCGCATGGCGTCGAGTACGATGAGGAGTTCCCGCCTGAAATCGTTAAAGACTGCGAGCGCCGTCTCACTGCATTACTTGAAACACTCGAAAAATAAGTTAAACGAACCAAAGCTCACGTCATGTGACTTTGGTTCTTTTTTAATCCTTTTACAAAAAAAGACGTTCCCGATGTCCCGGAAACGTCCTCACTTCTATCATTTTGCAATCAACTGTAAATAATCCAATACCTCTTCACCTAACTGCAGGTTTACCTGTTCACGCAAGTGTTGATACAATGCAGCGAGTTGTTTCTCCTCGACATGGACTTTCATACTAAAAGCAATCGCATCTCCAGATAAACGTTTCATCCGAATGACGGTTGCCCCGAAATCAATGACGGTACATAGTAATAACTCTTCAATCGCTTGGACCGAAACAGTCACTTCGCCCTGTACTTCATAACGTTCGCTCAAGGTATTCACTCCTTCGCAAGTTGTTTGACCGATGTCATAACTTCCTCTAAGTCGACCGGTTCATCCGGCGTCTTTGCCATGGATGAAATGGCACGTACTTTATTGTCCCGATCGAGAATGAACATTTGTGTTCCGTGCGTCACTAAACCACTCTCTGCTTTTGAATAGTAGAAGTTTAATTGACGTGTCAGACGATCAATGACGACATCATCTCCTGTCAAGACTTTCCATCCTTCTTCATTCGCTTCAAAGTTAGACGCATATTTCTTCAAGACTTTTGGTGTATCCACTTTTGGATCCACTGTCACAGCAACGAGTTCGACATCCGTTCCATACAACTCTTCTGCTCGTAACTGTTTTTCTAATTTCCGGTAGTCATTCAGTGTCAGTGGACAAATATCCGGACAGTTGGAATAAAAAAACGTCAAGACCTTCACTTTGCCATCTTCAGAATTAAATTGTTTTCCATCGACGGCATTCGTCAGTTCAAATGGAGTCGGTTCAGCAATGACAGGCAGCTTCTCTTTCATGAAAAAATAATAATACCCGCCCGCCGCAGCAATTAAAATCAAGACGACTGCTGCCACAGTTAAATAACTGTTTTTTTTCAAGTCGTTACCCCCTTAATGATTCCAAATCGCCCGGAACACGTTTGTCGTCTCCCCTGGTTCATATACGACATACAGCAGACAATAGACGATCACACCCGTAATCGCCGTCAAAAACCAAATCACGGACGCTTTTGGACCAATCTTACGGTGTTTCGTAAAGTTTTTCTTGTATGCAAAAAAGAGAGCCATTAATCCAAGTACTCCACCTGATGTCGCGAGGAGGATATGGAAAATTAAAAATCCTGTGTAATACGGTTTAATCGTGTCCGGTCCACCAAAGGCTGTATTGCCTAGAAGGATCGTCCGTAAAGCGTACATGATGAAAAATAATAAGGCTAGCGCAGCAGCAATCGTCATCACGAATTGATGTGCTTTCATGTTCCGGCGTGTCTGAGCAATCAAGAACCACCCAATCGCGACAAAAATCGCACTGATGACAATCAACGAGACACAAATCAACGGCAAATAACTCATGTTTCAACTTCCTCCAATTTAATCCGCTTTTGGCGAGAAGGACATACCTTCATCGACAGCAGTACTTTTAGAACGTCTCACCCATGTAAAGAATGTGAGTCCGAAGAACAGACCATACACCAACTCTTGTCCAAGTTTCATCAAGACACCACCAAATCGTTGATCTTCTAGCAGGTCATTGGTCGTTCCAAACAAGCGTTCCATGTTCAGACCACTCACATCATTATTCGGCATACAGTAGGCAAGGACTTTCGCAAAAGTTGCCGGATCTTGGTAGGCTTCATACTGGAAACTTTGGCTAAAGATCATGAACGCACATGCCGGCGTCAATAACACACCGTTCGCGACGATATACACCATCTTCTTTAAATCCGATAAGCTGTCTTCTTCGTTGACCGGTGCGATAATCGGATACCACATCGTCATGCTGAGGAAAATCAACGTTCCATGGAAAATCCGGTGAACGGTATAATTCGTCAACACATAATCAAAGATGAAAGGCATATGGTAAAACGTAAACAATGAATTAAATAAAATCAGTGCAATCAACGGCAAAATGAAGAAGCGTAGTGTGCGACCGATATAAGGTAACGCAAATAACCGTTTAAAGACCCATCCTGGAATTGCAAGCATCAATAATGGCGGTGCCACCATGTAGACGAATACCATCTGTAACATATGGGCCGAAAAAGTGATGTGCGCCATGACATCAAGCGGACTCCCAAAACCGATATAGTAAACAAACAAGGCAGCGAGCATTGAAAATTTTTGCCCGAGCGTCGTTTCCGCTTCATCCGGCCGGCGGATTTTTTCGGTCACGACCGCATAAAACACATATATTCCAATCAAAAGTAATGCATAATACGGACTCCATAAAACAGTCCACTCAAATTGTGATAAAGATCCCCTTAAGTTGCCTAACATGTTTCTCACCCCGTTCCTTTTTCCTACAGATTAAGATTACCGTTCCCCTATTTCATTGTAAAGGTTTCTCATAAAACGATTCTAAAATAAAAGACCATCCTGCTAAACGTTAGCAGAATGGTCACAATTTATTACCAGATTAAAAGACGGAGTGTCGCGACAATCGTCAAGGCGACGAAGATCCCAAGTGCCATCATGACTTTAATCCATGTGTTCCCTTTATTGTTCATGTGCATGAACATATAAAGTTGGAGGTACACTTGCACGATTGCCATGATGATCAGGAATCCACCGGCTGCCCAGTGAGGCATGAGCTCTGCCATGACCGCACCAAAGGCGATCAGTGTGAGGAAAATCATCAAAGCAAAACTTGTCAGTTGAAGTTGCATCTCGCGGCTGCGATCTGCTTTCATCTCGAGTTCCATCTGATTACGTGTCAGTTGCGGTTCGTGTTTTTCCATCTTATTTCACCATCCCCATGAGGTAGACGACTGAGAAGATAAAGACCCAGACGACGTCAATGAAGTGCCAGTAAAGACTTGAAACATAAAATTTCGGTGCGTTGACAACTGTGATGCCGCGGTTCCAGTTACGGACGAGCAACGTCGTGATCCAAAGGAGACCAAACAGAACGTGCGCTCCGTGGAAACCGACTAATGTGTAGAAGGCCGATCCAAAGGCACTCGACGTAAACGTATGACCGATGTGGTAGTAATGATTAAACTCATAAATCTCACCTGCTAAGAACGCTAATCCAAGAGCAAGTGTGATGATCAACCACATCTTCATCTTTTTCACATCATTACGTTTCATCGCCATCATCGCAAGCACACTTGTCAGTGAACTTGTGAGGAGGAGCATCGTCATGATGAAGACAAGACCCATTTCGAAAATATCGTAACTGCGTAATCCTTCTTTAGCACCCGAGTTATGCAGCCCGATGTACGTTCCGAAGAGAGAAGCGAACAATGTCGTTTCTCCTCCAAGGAAGAACCAGAAGGCTACATATTTATTCTTACCCTCAAGTGTTGCTTTTTCAACATGATCCGGAATACCCGTGATCGGGTTATTTGGAACTGAATGATGTCCCATCTTACTTCGCCTCCTTTTCAGCTTCAAGGCGTAGATCTTCTTCGATGACTGATTTCGGGATATAGTATCCTTCATCATCAATCCATGACCGGAGGAACATCGCAACGAGTGTCGTAGCGAGACCAATCAAGGCAACGACGAGACCGACTGTTCCGTAGTCCAGGCGAAGAATGAATCCAAGACCTGCAAGGAACAGACCGACAGACATGACGAACGGCAGAATCGTATTGTTCGGCATGTGGATATCGCCGACTTCTTCCGAAACGGAAACGGTTTTGTTTCCTGCCATTTTTTCGAGCCAGTACGTATCTAACCCTTTAACGAGTGGTGTTTGAGCAAAGTTATATTCTGGCGTCGGTACCGGAAGCGTCCACTCAAGTGTCCGTCCATCTCCCCATACGTCGCGTTTGACATATTCTTTTGACATCAGTGCTGCTGCAATCGAAACGACTAATACGATCGTCGAGACACCCATGAATCCTGCCCCGATGGAAGATAGTAAGTTCATCGTTTCCCAGCCTTGGTTTGGCAAGTACGTGAAGACACGACGTGGCATACCCGTTAAACCAAGAATGTGTTGCGGGAAGAACGTCAAGTGGAAGCCGATGAAGAACAACCAGAATTGAATTTTACCCCAGAACTCGTTCAGCTGTTTCCCGAACATGAGTGGGAACCAGTAATAGAGACCGGCGAAGAGACCGAAGACAACCCCACCAACGATAACATAGTGGAAATGGGCAACGACGAAGTAACTGTCGTGGTACTGATAATCGGCAGGTGCAACTGAAAGCATGACCCCTGTCATACCACCAACAAGGAACGATGGAATGAAGGCAACCGAATACAGCATCGCAACAGGGAACGTCAATTTCCCGCCCCACAGCGTAAAGAGCCAGTTAAAGATCTTAACCCCGGTCGGGACAGCGATTGCCATTGTCGCAACTGCGAAGATCGCGTTTGCAACAGGACCAAGTCCAACAGTAAACATATGGTGAACCCAAACCATGAATCCTAAGAAACCGATCAACATCGTCGCAAAGACCATCGTCGTGTAACCGAAGAGACGTTTACGAGCAAAGGTAGGAATGATTTCTGAGAAGATACCAAATGCCGGTAAAATCAAGATATATACTTCCGGGTGACCGAAAATCCAGAAAAGGTGTTCCCAGATGACGATATTACCACCCGCTGCCGGATCGAAGAAATGGGCTCCGAACAAGCGTTCAAACGTCAGCAAGAACAGACCGACTGTAAGTGGTGGGAATGCGAAAACGATCAAGGCAGAAGCAACGAATGCTGTCCATGTAAATAGCGGCATCCGCATCAGTTTCATACCTGGTGCGCGCATGTTGAGAATCGTGACGAGGAAGTTAATCCCCCCCATGAGTGTACCGAAACCAGAAATCTGTAACCCAAGTGCATAGAAATCAACACCGAGTGATTCTGGAACCGTTGAAAGTGGTGCATACGCAGTCCATCCCGCGTTTGGTGCTGCGCCGAAGAACCAAGATAGGTTCAGTAATACTCCCCCGAAGAAGAACAACCAAAAACCAAGTGCATTCAAGAACGGGAACGCAACGTCGCGCGCTCCGATTTGAAGCGGTACTGCAGCGTTCATGTATCCGATCAACATCGGCATCGCTGCCAAGAAGATCATTGTCGTACCGTGCATCGTGATCAACTGGTTAAATAATTCACCGCTGACGAAATCGTTCATCGGTTTAATCAGCTGAAAACGAATCATTAAGGCTTCTACGCCACCAACCAGAAGGAAAAACAATCCGGACATGATGTAGAGAATCCCAATTTTTTTATGGTCGACTGTCGTTAGCCAGTCCATGATGCCGCTTTTTTTCTTCGGCATACCCATAGTATGTGTCCCCACTATGATTCCCCCTTAAATATTATTGGAGCTTCTTGTCCAATAGGTAGTCTGCAAGTTCGCTCAAATCTTCATCGCTAATCTGATCTTCAGAGAAACCAGGCATTTTTGTCCCTTGTTTTTCTTTTTGTGGATTGCGAATCCATTTTTCGAGACTTTCTTTGTCATGATCAAGGTATCCTGCGATACGTTGACGATCACCGAAGTTTGTTAAGCTTGGCGCGACTTTCCCGCCACCGTGACAGCTGAGACAGTTTTGTGCGTAGACTTGCTCGCCTGTCGTCCAGTTTTTTTCGTTTTTCGCATCAAGTTGTTTTGTTTCTGCTTCTTTTGCTGACTTCATGTCTTTAAGCCATGCATCGTAGTCATCTTGCTCAAGCGCGATGACTTTAAAGTCCATCAGTGCGTGTGACGGTCCACACAACTCCGCACATTTACCGTAGTAAGTACCGGCTTCTTGTGCTTGTAACCACATTTCATTTTCAAGACCTGGGTTTGTATCTGTTTTACCTGAAAGCGCAGGTACCCAGAATGAGTGAATGACGTCTTTTGATGTTAAATTGACCGCAACACGTTTTCCAACCGGAATGACAAGCTCTTGTCCAGTCGAAACACCTTTGTCTGGATATTCAAACTCCCACCAGTAGAGGTTTGCAGTAACGTTGATGATTTCATTCTTTTTCGCTTCTTTTGCATCTGCTAACTCAACCGTCGTTTTGATCGTCGGTACAGCAAGCACGACTAACAAAAGAATCGGAATGACCGTCCAGATGATTTCAAGTGTATGATTTCCTTCCACCTGTTTCGGAACAGTGTTGTCTCCAGCTTTACGACGGAATTTCATAAGTACGTAAATATAGATGACCGCTACGATCGCAAGGACAAACAACATGACCCATAAGCTGAGCTTAATGATCTCAAGTTGCATTTGTGCACCTTCCCCGCGAGGTTGTAGTGCGGACAATTCCGGAATTCCACAACCTGATAACAATAATGCCATCAAACCGATCGGAAGAAGCCGGAAGAGCATTTTTCCTGATTTTTTCACAACCATCCCCACTTTCTTTTCCCCAATTTTTTCTTACGTAATGGTGTACGTGAATATGTCAAATCGTTTTAGAGAGAAACGAGTACGACCGTCACGATCCAAGCCGTGAAGTAAAAGAGCGAGAAGAAAAACATCTTCGAAGCCCATTTAATCTCAGCTTGTTCTTCTTTAATCTTGAGACCTTGCAGTCCCATATAGAGCCAGTATCCACCGAGCACTGCCATGACGAGCACATAAATGATGCCGTAATGCGCGAGGAGGAGTGATGATGGAAGCAAGACTGCAATCCACCATACAATTTGCCGTTTCGTGATTGCAAAACCATTGACGACAGGTAACATCGGAATGCCGGCAACCCGGTATTCTTCCGTCCGTCTCATGGCAAGCGCAAGGAAATGAGGCGGTTGCCAGACAAACATGATGAGAAATAAAATCCATGCATCGATGTGGAGTGTCGGAGTGACTGCCGCAAATCCAATGATCGGTGGCACTGCTCCTGAAATACCACCTACGACCGTATTGATCGTATGAGTCCGTTTTAACCACATCGTGTAGATGACGACGTAGACAAACGATCCAATCAGTCCGAAGACTGCCGCGACATGGTTAACGATGAGCAAAAGAACGGTACCGGTAGCCAGTATGCCCAGTCCTAATGCTAATATACGCTGCCCATCCATCTTACCGGTCACGCTCGGTCTTCCCATCGTCCGCTCCATCTTGTAATCGATATCGCGATCAATGTAGTTGTTGAGATAACAACTACCGGCAATGACCAATCCACTTCCGAGAAGTGTCCACAATAAGGTCAACTTCGTCTGCCACAGATACAGTAGAACATCATCCGTTAAATAAGATGCTGCTATGACATAACCTGCGAAGACCGTGATGAGATTCGCCCGGACGATCCCCATCTTTGCTAGGGTGACGTAGTCCTTGAATGTCGGCTGATCGGTTTGTTCGATCATGATATCAAGGGTCTCCCCGTTTACTTTCGCCATGTTGTTTCCTCCTTCTAACCGCCTCTGTTCTTTCTGCACGTATGATTCACGTATTTTCTTCACAGAAATAACACAGACACGCCACGAAACGCCCTTTTCTCTATAAAAGATACCACATATTCACAGGCATGACGTATGAAAATACTTTCGACATAATGAACAAAATGTGAAATCTATGTGATTAACCTCACAGTTCACCATATTTACCTAATATTAGAATAGCGTTCTTCTAAAAGATTGCAAGCGTTTCGATATTTTTTATGCGATACTATTGCTAGGTATTTCAAGTATCTTGTATTTTTCCAGAAAGGTGGTGTCTGCGTCTTGAATCGAAAACTTTCGATTTTTTCAGCATTTGTCACATTCACGATGATGATCGTTTTACTCATGGGCGGAACAGTCACGAAAACAGATTCAGGGAATGGATGCGGAACGGACTGGCCGCTTTGTCACGGCGAACTGATTCCGACCAACCCGAGTGTAGAAACGATGATCGAGTATAGTCACCGGGCCGTGACAGGTGTTGTTGGATTACTAATCATTGCATTATGTCTTTGGACACTCGTTGCATTCAAAGAGCGTCTCGATATAAAGATTTTTGCTTTCCTCGCCTTTATTTTCATGTTGATTCAATCCATCGTGGGTGCAGGAGCAGTCGTCTGGCAACAGTCGGATCTTGTCATGGCGTTGCATTTCGGAATTTCTTTGATATCCTTTGCTTCCTTACTTATCTTAACGATACTGATCATGGAGCGTCCGGGTCGAGAATTCAGGGAATCGGTCCCAGCATTCTTGCGTAAACTGCTTTATGGTCTCCTGATTTATACGTTGATCGTCGTCTATACCGGCGCATTCGTGCGCCACGTCGGAGCGACATACGCCTGTGTCGGCTGGCCCATCTGTTCGCAACCCTCGATGACGTTTGAAGCATGGGTGCAGATGATTCACCGTATTTTAGCCGGACTGCTGTTCTTCTATACGTTGTTCGTCCATTACATGGCGATTCGTCTCAAACACCGGACGACCCGCACCGGCATGTTGTTTGCGACGTTCTTCATTTCTTGCCAGGTCGCTACTGGCGCCTGGATCGTCTTAGGTGGGCATGCGACATATGTTCCGTTGTTACACGCCTTCTTGATCACGTGTTACTTCGGGGTCATCTCGTACCTTGCGTATCATGCTTTTCGGACCCGAAAAGCAAATTCCCGGTTACACTGACTGGATATTCAACTCGCTAAAAAGCATTCCGACATCACTTGGAATGCTTTTTTATTTAAAGCGGGCAATCGCTCGTTTTCGTGCCATGTCATGATCCACGATCGGCATCGGGTACGCATAATCTTGCCGTTGTTGGTCCGTCGGTTCATGAATGTACTTGTTTGATAACGCTTTGATTTCCGGTACATATTGACGAATAAACGTTCCATCCTTATCAAACTTTTTCGATTGGGTCGTCGGATTAAAGACCCGAAAATATGGAACGGCATCCGTTCCAACCGATGCTGCCCACTGCCAGCCTCCAATATTCGAGGCTGCCTCATAATCGACTAACTTTTGCTGAAAGTAACGTTCTCCTTTTTGCCAATCAATCAGCAAATCCTTCGTCAAAAATGAGGCGACGATCATACGGAGTCGGTTATGCATCCACCCTGTCGTATTCAGTTGCCGCATTGCAGCATCAACGATTGGATACCCCGTTTTCCCTTCACACCAGTCTTTAAATCCTTTTTCGTCTTCTTCCCACTCGATGTTCGTATACTGTTCATTGACCGGTAAACGTTTGGCTTCTGGGTAATGCAACAGAATCGTATAATAAAATTCCCGCCAAATCAGCTCCGTGACATAGGTTTGTTTTCCCTTCGAATCCTCTTTCTGACTAACCGCCTCAAAAATCGTCCGAATACCAATCTCCCCCGTCCGTAGATAACGTGACATTAAACTCGTGCCATCGATTGATGGAACATCACGTTGCTCTTCATACGATGCCAGACTTGTTTGAAGGAACTGATCAAGCCGTTTCTTCGCCTGCTCTTCGCCCGGTTTGAACGCTACGTCCGATCCAGCTTGTTTGAAATATTCGACCATGAACGTATTATTTTGCCGGCGTGTCTGATAACGTTCTTGCAAACAGGTTAGATTGACCGAATAGGGAACCGGCAACTCTTTTTTAAGGAATGCATTTTTATAGGGGGTGAATACTTTATAATAAGAGCCGTCATTTTTCTTGACGGCATGGGGGTGAAGCAGATGCCGATCAAGTAACCGTTCCGTTTTTTTGCCTCCCCGTTTTTTTATGATGTTGTCATCTCGTGTCTTGAACGGTTCTACGTATTCTGCATTGAACAACAGAAGGTCCGCCATGGCGGTCGCTTCTAGGAAGTCATTTTCGTTTCCTTCGATAAACCGAATCGGCATCCGATGTGATTTACATGTCTTCGCAAACTGTTCGAGTGCTTGAAAAAAATACTGTTGCCGGGCATCATACTCCCCGATATAGTCTGGATTGATCCAAAATACGAACTCGACGTTTGCCTGCGGATCGTCTTCAAGATATTGCGCGGCCTGCGCCAACATATGGTTATCCTCGATTCGGAAATCACTCCGAATCCAACAGATGATATTCACATTAGTCCCTCCTCAACATGATGATGAACGAAAAACAGGCAATCCGCCATGCGTTTCGCCTGTTTCTCGTCATGCTTATTTAATGATGGTCCACTCTACGTGTCAGATGAATTCGATCAATAAATCTTGACTCGCAATCGCTTCGCCTTCTTTGACATGAACGGCCTTGATTTCACCGTCTTCTGGTGCTTGAATCGTCGTTTCCATTTTCATCGCTTCCGTGACAAGTAATTGTTCTCCTTTACGGACACGTGTTCCTGGTTCGACAAGCACTTTCAAGACGCTACCCGGCATCGAAGCACCGATTTGTTTTGGGTTCGCTCGATCCGCTTTTGGACGACTTGACGAACTTTCTTTGACGCTAATATCTTTCACTTCCACTTCGCGTGGGACACCGTTCATCTCGAAATAGATGATGCGGATACCATGATCATTCGGTTGACCGGCTTGAATCAGTTTGAGATAAAGCGTTTTTCCTCGCTCGATCTCTACTTCAATCGTTTCACCTAAACGCATACCATGGAAGAACGTACTTGTATCGAGTACCGAAATATCGCCATACCGTTCGACATACGAACTGTAATCCAGGAAAACTTTTGGATACAGCGCATAGGCAAGTGCATCAAACTCTGTGACTGGACGTTCTAGTTTTTCAAACAGTTCATGTTTGATGGCATCGAAGTTCAGCGGCTCCATCATCTTACCCGGGCGCTCCGTCAATGGTTCGACCCCTTTTAAGATAGCGGCTTGAACGTTTTTCGGGAAACCGTCCGGTGGTGTTCCAAGTTCACCCTTCATCAGTTCGACGACAGAATCAGGGAAATCTAAGTTACTGGCGCGTTCTAGCACGTCCTCTTCCGTCAGGTGATGTTGAACCATGAACAAGGCCATGTCTCCGACCACTTTTGAAGAAGGGGTGACTTTGACAATATCACCAAACAGCATGTTGACACGCGCGTACATCGTTTTCACTTCTGACCAACGATCCGCCAAGCCAACTGCTTTCGCCTGTTGTTGTAAGTTCGAGTACTGGCCACCCGGCATTTCGTGATCGTAGACGGTCGGGTTTGGCGCTAACATGTCGAGTTCAAATGATTGGTACAAATGTCTGACATCCTGCCAGTAGTCAGAAATCTGTTCAAATTTCTGAACGGAGACCAGTGGTTGACGTTTATGACCACTCAAGGCATGGATCAAGCTTCCTCCTGCCGGCTGACTAGTGAGTCCAGCCATACTTGAAGCAGCAACATCGACGATATCAACACCGGCATCAACGGCACGGGCATATGTGTAGATTCCGTTTCCACTCGCATCATGTGTATGGAGGTGAATCGGTAAGTCAACGGCGTCTTTTAATGCGGAGACTAACGCATATGCCGCTTCCGGTTTAAGCAAACCTGCCATATCCTTGATTGCGATGATGTGCGCACCACTTGCTTCTAGTTGTTTCGCCAGTTTGACATAGTAAGGCAAATGATATTTCGGACGGTTGGCATCAAACAAGTCACCTGTATAACAGACGGCTGCTTCCGCAATTTTTCCAGTTGGCAATACCGCATCAATCGCGAGCTGAATCGATTCCGGATTGTTGAGACTATCAAAGATCCGGAAGACATCGACACCAGCTTGTGCCGCTTCTTTAACGAATGCATGAATGACGTTGTCCGGATAATTTTTGTAACCGACCGCGTTGGCACCACGTAACAACATCTGAATCAAGACATTTGGCATCTTCTCGCGTAACTTCATCAAACGAACCCACGGATCTTCCGAGAGGAAACGGTACGCGACATCAAACGTTGCCCCGCCCCATGCCTCGACCGAGAAGAGTTCCGGTAAGAGTTTGGCTTCTGCTTCGGCGATTGCGACCAAGTCTTTTGTCCGCATCCGCGTCGCGAGTAACGATTGATGGGCATCTCGGAACGTCGTGTCCGTCAACAAGACGTGTTCTTGCGTCTTCAACCACTTGATGACACCAGCCGGTCCTTCCGCGTCTAGAATCGCTTTTGCACCAGCTTGATAACCATCCGGCAAATCTTTTGGAATCCGGACATCCCGGGCAATTGGCTTTTCAATCTTCCCGATTCCAGGGAATCCGTTAACGGAGACTTCTCCGATATACGTCAGGAGTTTGGTCCCACGGTCATGGCGTTTCGGGAAGATGAACAATTCCTTCGTATCGTCGATAAAGGACGTGTTGTAGTCCCCGCTGACAAACGCATGGTGCTTCAAGACGTTACTTAAAAATGGAATATTTGTTTTAATGCCGCGAATTCGGAATTCACTTAAGTTACGGCTCATCTTCGCAACGGCTTGATCGTACGTTAAGCCGTGTGTCGAGATCTTAACGAGCAAGGAGTCATAATAAGGTGAAATTTCCGCTCCGACATAGGCATTTCCGCCATCTAGTCGGACACCGAAACCGCCTGGTGAGCGGTAGGCTTTAATTTTACCTGTATCCGGCAAAAATCCGTTTTCCGGATCTTCCGATGTAATCCGGCTTTGAATCGCAAAACCAAGCATTTGGATATCTTCTTGAGCAGGAATGCCAACTAATTCACTATGTAGTGATTCGCCTTCTGCTACCCGAATTTGTGTCTGAACGATATCAATCCCGGTAATCATTTCTGTAATCGTATGCTCGACCTGAACACGCGGGTTGACTTCGATAAAGTAGAACGATTCGTCTTGCGTGACCAAAAATTCGACCGTTCCCGCATTTTCGTATCCGACATGTTTCATCAGCGTGACGGCAGCATCACAAATCTTCTTTCTTCCTGCATCTGATAACGTAACACATGGTGCGACCTCAACGACTTTTTGGTGACGGCGTTGAACCGAACAATCCCGTTCGAACAGGTGGACGATGTTCCCGTGGGCATCTCCGATGATCTGAACTTCGATATGTTTTGGACGTTCAATTAATTTTTCGACATAAATCTCATCTGAGCCAAATGCTTTTAAGGCTTCTGATTTTGCGCGTTCAATCATTTCTGGTAGTTCTTCTTCCGTCCGGACGACACGCATCCCTCGTCCACCACCACCAAGAGACGCTTTGACCATCAATGGATATCCGACTTGTTGCGCAAAGGCATAGGCTTCATCGATGGATGTGATGGGACCGTCCGTACCCGGTATGACAGGTAGACCGGCCTCGATTGCCGTTGTGCGTGCGCGTACCTTGTCTCCAAAACTATAGAGATGCTCTTCCCGAGGACCAATGAAGATGATTCCCTCTTCGCGACAACGTGTTGCGAGTTCAATATTTTCTGATAAAAAACCATATCCCGGATGAATCGCATCACATGCTGCTTCTTTTGCAGTTGCGATGATTCCTTCGATGTCGAGATAGGCTTCAATCGGCTTTTTCCCTTCGCCAATTCGATAGGCCTCATCGGCTTTGTATCGGTGAAGCGATCCCATATCTTCTCGTGAATAAATAGCGACTGTCCGAATCCCAAGTTCGGTTGCCGCACGGAATACCCGAATCGCGATTTCTCCGCGGTTTGCGACAAGAATCTTTTTGATTTTAGTCAACTGATGCTCCCCCTTTAGGTAATGAACTCGTAGCACTCATCGTACGTGCTTCCTGTACTTCTTTATGATACGCTATCCGGTGCTTGTTTTGCATCGAAATATTTGCCACGACACCAAGCATCGTACTCATGACAAGCAGCGACGAACCGCCATAACTAATGAACGGAAGCGTCACACCGGTTCCCGGAAACAGACCGGACATTGCTCCGATGTTGATACAGGTCTGAATGAAAATAATCGATGAAATCCCGAAAGCGACCATGCTGGAATAAATCGATGCTGATTGATAGGCAATCCGTATTCCCTGGAACATTAAAAAGAACAATAAACCAAGCACGACAAACACACCAACAAATCCCATTTCTTCTGAAATGATCGACATGATGTAGTCGGTCTCCGGTTCTGGGAGATAGCCGTACTTTTGAAAGCTGTTCCCTAATCCGACTCCGAAGAAGCCACCGTGGGCAATCGAGATGACCGAATTGATCAGTTGGTATCCTTTCCCCTCGGCATCAAGGAATGGATTAAAAATGGCTTGAATCCGTTCCATCTGATTCGCCGAGAAATTACTCCAAGCATATAAACCAACTAACGGACCACCCACAGCTGCTAACGCCAAGTAACCGATTGGTAAACCAACGGCAAACCAGATCATCGCTGTAATCAGCAACAGGATGAACAATCCTCCGTCGTCCGGTTGCATCCGAATGATGATTGCATACGGTGCCAATAAAACGAGCATCGGAATCAACAGCCAGTCCGCGATACTGAGTAAAAACTTTCGAATCCCTGAAGACGGTGCGATTTGGCTGTGGATGAAATGGTGAACAATCCCGATGACACCGTTCATCTGTCCTTTATATTTTTGGTCAAAATAATTGGCGAGTCCAATGACGAGGACAAACTTACACAGCTCGATCGGTTGGATTAAAAAGATCCCGAAATTCAACCAAGCACGCGCTCCGTTCAACGGTTCAGAAAACAACGTCGCCATCAACATCCCCCATGTAACCACATACAGCATCAGACGGAAAATCGGTCCCCGAAACACTTCATGATTGACGTGGGCTGCAAATAAAAACAGGACGATGGCCATGACATCAAACATCAATTGTTTTTCAAAAAATGAAGTGTTGGCATAGTCGCCACCGTTCCACACGCTGGCACTATAGACCATCACCGTACTGATGGCCATGAGAACCAACATCGTAAAGAACAGGCGATAATCAAAAAACGCACGCTTTTCTTTAAACTTCGATTGCATTATGTACACGTCCTTTTTCTAGTTCTAAAAAAAAAATACCCAAACGCCGCATTTCACGTTTGAGTAGAAAATCAGCACGTCTCCGCATCATGTAAATCAGATAATTGCTGTTCCAATGAGTCGAGTAGTTGTTTCCCTTCACTCGCATCAATCAGTTCGAGACGAACGGCAAAATCAATTTGACGCGACAATCCGAACATTTGTGTATCCAATACTTCCTCATAAAGAGGACATTGTGGCATCGTTAAATTCGCAAGCTGGACCTCGATCAACCGGCGGATTTTATGGGCATCCGCTTCTAGTAGCTCAAGAGCGCGCTGGCGATGAACTGTCCCGATTTCAGTTGACAATCCAATCCCTCCTCATCAAATGACGCGTTCCTGTTATAGATAAACTTTACCTTACTTTCGCCAACAATTCAACGTTTCGGTATAATGGATTTGCACGACTCATACATTTAGGGGGAATAATGATGATTTTTCCGATCACAGGCAAGGTACGTTATTCACTTACCATCGATCCAACCGTTTGGATCTTTGATGAGCGGAAGATTGAAGTCGATCAAATTGGGAAAACTACCGACGATAACGCGCAAGAAGCGTATTATGCCAAGATGGGGGCTGCTTGGGATAAAGGAATTACCGAAGGCAGTCGGACCGATCACAATAAACCGATGACGCGCGAAGAAAAAGACGCCGCCTTACGTGGTACGTTTGCGATGCCGTTAGCTCCATTCATCCAAAATGCTGAAGTACTCGACGGAGCGACGACACTACGTTTTGAAGGAACAGATACAATCGAACTCGCTTTAAGCACTTTATCAGAACTTTATCTACAATTTTCAAAAGACGGGAAAGTGTTGACGGATGGTCCCGTCCATTTGTTGTATCAAAATCAAGTGATTCGTTCCATCGAACGGATTATCGTATTGTAAAATAAAAACCGCCCTGGCTTCTTCTGAAAACGAAGAGGGAACCAGGGCGGTTTTGTTTCTTTCGACTAGAGAAGGTCTGCTGCAAGTCGCGCGAGGCTTGACCGTTCCCCTTTGACGAGCTTAACATGCCCCGTCATTTTTTCATCTTTGAGTCGTTCAACGGCGTAGGAAAGTCCATTGGAGTACTCATCGAGGTACGGATGATCAATCTGTTGAGGATCTCCCACAAGTACGATTTTTGAATTTTCACCGACGCGTGTCAAAATCGTCTTTACTTCGTGTTTCGTCAAATTTTGTGCTTCGTCGATGATGATGAATTGTCCCGGCATGCTCCGACCTCGAATATACGTCAACGCTTCGAGTTGAATCGACTTCATACCGGCAAGGATGTTTCCTAACTCGTCACCTGAACTCGTATTAAACAGATGCTCCAAGTTATCGTAGATCGGTTGCATCCACGGACGAAGTTTTTCTTCCATCTCACCTGGTAGATACCCGATATCATTCCCCATCGGAACGACAGGGCGCGCAACGACTAACTTTTTATAACGATGTTCATCTTCGACTTGTAACAACCCGGCAGCAAGTGCAAGTAACGTTTTTCCGGTTCCTGCCTTCCCGACGAGGGTCACAAGTGGGACGTCATCCCGGAGCAACAACTCAAACGCCATCCGTTGTTGGACGTTTCGTGGAATGACGCCCCACACTTGATCGACGTCGAGCGATAAGGCCCGAATGACCGGCATCTCTTGGTCAACGACGGCGATCGCAGAGGCTTTGGATATGTTACTTTTTAAAATGACGAATTGATTCGGGTGAACTTTTTCCGGGAGGACATCGACCGACAGGCGTTTATCCTGATAAAACGCATCGATGTATTCCTGATCGACGACTAGCTCAACAAAACCGGTGTAAAGCCCCGTCAAGTCCGCAATATGATCGGTGAGATAGTCTTCTGCCACCAACCCATACGCATCCGCTTTGACACGGACTAAGATATCTTTTGAGACCAGGATGACGTCACGTCCACTTTGTTGTTCTTTTTGCTCCCGATGAATGGACCAGGCGAGCTCCAAAATCTTATTATCATTGGATTCATGGGTGAAGGGTGAAGCATCACTGATTGTATCGCCAATATCAACACGAAGAATCCCACCATTTCCAAGTGGAACACCCGCATGCAAATGTCCCGTTTCACGGAGTTGATCAAGAATTCGGGCTGTTTCACGCGCATTTCGTCCCACTTCATCCATATTTCGTTTTTTTCCGTCGAGCTCCTCCAAAACAATCGCCGGTATGACGACGTCGTGTTCTTGGAATTGAAACAGTGACAAGGGATCATGTAACATGACATTGGTATCGAGCACATATATTTTCTTCATTCCATCGTTCGCTCCTTTAGAGTCGAGTTTTGATGAATGTTATCCTTTTAAGATGGTCTGGATTTGTTGGTCAAGCCGCATTGCCGCTTCCTCGTCATACGTCTTATGCACACGCGGGCGATCTGATACCGCTGCCCCGTAAAATAAAATATCGCGCACCTCTTTGATTTGCCCTTCATATAGTGCGACCTTCAATGGTAAAGGTGCTGTCGTTTCCCATGCCGTTACACCCGTACAGGTTAGACTGTAGGTGGATTGATCGGCAAAGAAAATGAGTGTAAAGACGGGATGCTCCGTTAACGTTTTGACAATCAGCGAATCGGCTTCAATCGCAAAGCGAATCGTCGTTTCATCTTTTGCATAGACCCAACTGATGGCATGTGTAATCGGCCAGCTTTTAGACTGATCATGCGTAATTAAAAACACAAGTGGTAAGTCTGTTAATGCTTCCATCTGTTTTTCACTCAGACGATGTTCCACTTTATTTGCCATGGTACCACCCCCTCTTTCCTTATTTCATTACATTCGATATCACGTGTTCACTTTCCTTTTTCCGATTTGAACAATTGTCAAATATGATATACTAAGAAAAAAAGAGGAGGACCTCCAATGCGTGTCAAATGCACAATTTGCGATAAACGAGAAACAATCGACGACTGGTCCTTCACGGCAAAAAGGCTGCGTAACAAACCAGTCCGCATCTACATATGTGATGAGTGCCACGAGCGGGTCACACAACGCACCCTTGCTCGGCAAGAAACAGGTCAATTTAAGCTGTACCCTACATGGCCGACGACGAAAAAAAGATGGTAAGCTACTTTGTCTGTCAAAGTAGCTTTTTTACGGTTTGAGACGAATGAGGACATCGTCCCCGTCTGATGGGTTGCCTCGACCATCTGTATTATTCGTCACATAATAAAGCTGTTTTCCATCTGTCATCACGTCCCGAATTCGCCCTCGATCCGATACGACTTGCTCTACTTGAGCAGTTGACGTCTCGATTGAACGAAGGCTCTGACCAACAAGAGTCCCAAAATACAATTTCCCACCCAACTCAGCCACCCCACTTGGCGCGACCGACTGTTCACCGACTTCATACCACGGTGTCACGAGTCCTTTTTGTTTCTCCGTCCCCTCAATCAACGGCCAACCGTAGTTTTTGGATTCAATTCGGTTGATTTCATCATGTCCACTCTGTCCGTGTTCCGTGGCATATAACGTCTGATTGACAAAGGCCAATCCTTGAGGATTCCGATGACCGTAACTGTAGACATAGTCTTGTAAGTTTTTTGAAGCAGCACTTCCATCCAACTTCATGCGTAAAATCTTGCCAGATAAAGAAGATAACTTCTGTGCATTTTCCGGGACGGCTGCATCCCCGACCGTTACGTACAATAATCCATCTGGTCCGATTTCAATCCGCCCACCATTATGGATGGATGCTCCAGGAATCGCATCGAGTAACACACGTTGTTCTTTCCAAATGCCGTCTTGTTCGACGATCGCAATGATTCTATTCAAAAGTGACCCATTTTTTTCATACGTATGGTAGATGTAAGCCGTCTGGTTGTCTGTAAAGTCCGGGTCAAGTGCCATCCCTAGCAATCCACCTTCCCCTTCGGCAACGACCTGTTCCTTTAAATCAAGGTTCATGCGGACGTAATCATCTTTAGTTCCTTTAACGATTGCACCCTTCCGCTCTGTGATATAGAAAACTTCCTGATTTTTTTCGATATTCCAAGGTGCACGTAAATCCTCGAACACGACATCACTCTTAAACGCTTCTGATGTCTTTGGAACCGATGATGAATCTTGTTCTCCGGACTGTGAGCATCCTGCTAATACGATTGCGAGACCATATGGAATGCCCCAGATTCGGTTTTTCATGTTTATCACCCCTTATTGTTTTTTCCCCAAACCGCTTGCAAACTATTCCTGAATTTGAACATGCATGACCTTTCCCTTCATTTCACACAAAAAAATCCCGTCTCCATGAAGAAGACGGGATTTCAATTATTCGTATTGTCGATCAAGAAGCGGTTCGTTCTCGCTCACGTTTGACCATCCACATCCGGAATCGGTAAATTCCGAGAATGACAACCATCGCAAGCAATACTTCAGGAATTGGCCATGTCCAAAAAACAAGTGTTAAAGCGGCAGAGAACACCGCGAGCAACAAGTAGACAATCAGTGATTTCCACCAGGCTAACTCTTTCGCAAATCCTAATTTAAAAACGATTAACGTCAAGATGACGACCGTAATCATCAGTGCATTGAAGCCGGCACTCAAGTTATTCGGATCACTTCCCACACCAAGCAACTTCGCAACGGCGGGAATATCAAATTTCGAGAAATCAGAAGCAACGGCAGGTTGTGCAGTCATTGCCAGTCCCCCTTACGTGTTAAGAGCTCAGTCTTTACCAAGACGACGACGCTTGTCTTGTTTTTCACGTTCGTTTTTGTTTAAGACTTGTTTACGAAGACGAACTGATTGCGGTGTGATCTCACAGTACTCATCTTCGTTCAAGAATGTTAATGATTCTTCGAGTGAGAAGACACGTGGACGTTTAAGAACGTTTGTTGTATCTTTCGCAGATGCACGCATGTTCGTCAATTGTTTCGCTTTAACGACGTTAACAGCGAGATCGACGTCACGGTTACATTCACCGATGATCATTCCTTCGTACACTTCAAGGCCTGGCTCGATGAAGATCGTTCCGCGGTCTTCAAGTGCAGAAATCGCATATGCAGTCGCTTTACCAGCTTCGATTGAGACCATAACACCACTGCGGCGTCCACCGATATCCGCGTTGATGAACGGACGGTATTCTTCGAATGTGTGGTTCATGATTCCGTATCCGCGTGTTGCAGATAAGAATTCATTCCGGTATCCGATCAATCCACGTGAAGGAACGATGAATTCCATTTTTGTTTGTCCGTTATCCATTGTTTGCATGTTCGTCAGTTCACCTTTACGGAGACCGATCGATTCCATGACGCCACCTGTATATTCTTCAGGTGTATCAATGACAACGCGCTCAAACGGCTCAACTTTTACGCCATCTTCAACTTTGATGATTACCTGCGGTTTAGATACTTGAATTTCGTATCCTTCACGACGCATGTTCTCAATCAAAATCCCGAGGTGAAGCTCACCACGGCCAGATACGATCCAGCGATCCGGTGAATCTGTGTTTTCGATACGGAGTGAAACGTCTGTTTCAAGCTCTTTTTCAAGACGCTCTTCGATTTTACGCGAAGTGACGAGGTCACCTTCACGACCAGCGAATGGCGAGTTGTTGACGATGAACGTCATTTGAAGAGTCGGCTCATCAATACGAAGTAATGGGAGTGGATCGACGTGTGAAGTCGGGCAAACTGTTTCACCAACGTTGATGTCTTCCATACCTGCGATTGCAATCAAATCTCCAGCTTTTGCAGCTTCGATTTCGACACGTTTTAGACCAAAGTATCCGAATAATTTCGTAACACGGAAGTTTTTGATTGATCCGTCAAGTTTAGAAAGCGAAACGCTGTCTCCAACTTTGATTTCTCCACGGAAAACGCGTCCTACTCCGATACGACCAAGATAGTTATCATAGTCAAGCATCGTAACTTGGAATTGTAAAGGATCCATGCTGTTGTCAACAGGAGCCGGAGTGTGTTCAAGAATCAGATCAAGAACGTTTGTAATTGTATCTTCTTGATTTTCAAGTTCAGGGTCAAATGAACTTGAGCCGTTAACTGCCGATGCATAAACGACTGGGAATTCGAGTTGATCTTCATCTGCTCCAAGATCAATCAAGAGGTCGACGACTTCGTCAACAACTTCGAGCGGACGGACCATCGGCTTGTCAATTTTATTGACGACGACGATTGGTTGAAGACCTTGTTCAAGTGCTTTTTTCAATACGAAACGTGTTTGTGGCATACAGCCTTCGCGAGCATCGACAACGAGGATAACGCCGTCAACCATACGCATGATACGTTCTACTTCACCACCGAAATCGGCGTGACCTGGTGTATCAACGATGTTGATGCGTGTATTTTTGTAATCAATTGCTGTGTTTTTTGCAAGGATCGTGATTCCGCGCTCACGCTCGATATCATTTGAGTCCATTGCGCGTTCTTCGACTAGTTCATTCGCACGGAATGTTCCAGATTGTTTTAAAAGCTCATCGACGAGTGTCGTTTTACCATGGTCAACGTGGGCGATGATCGCGACGTTGCGTAAATCGTTTCTTACTACTGTTGTCATAGGTGTGTACCTCTTTCTGTTCATTTAAATAATCCATTAATACTTTCGGTCAACTTTATGAGTATAGCACAGGTTGACCAGTAGTTGGCAATCACTTCGATTTAAGCTGACAGCGAAAGCCTTTTCATTGTCTACGATTCACGCTAAACTAAAGATGTATT
Organism: Exiguobacterium sp. KRL4; assembly: GCF_001870785.1. Classification (GTDB taxonomy): domain Bacteria; phylum Bacillota; class Bacilli; order Exiguobacteriales; family Exiguobacteriaceae; genus Exiguobacterium_A. Next base: position 70,229 of record NZ_MOLV01000004.1, on the reverse strand, counting down.
CATGTAAATCGAGGGGGAAACGACAGATGCGGATTCTTTTTCTACTATTAGCCATCATAGCAGTTGGTTCGATGGCTGCAATCGGTATTTTTATCGCAGAACAAAATGTAGTCATGATTTTCGTCTCATTACTTTTGACGATTGGTACGATGGGGCTTGGTTTCGTCTTAAAAGCCCGCCTCCGGAAACAAGCTTAAAACGTCCTCCTGGGGGCGTTTTATTTTTGAACGTACGTCAACACGTCGGAAACAAACACGTGACTTCCTGCAAGAACACTTGTCTGTTCAAGAAATGTCATCTCTGCTCCCTCGATCGTCCCGACACGTCCACCTAATTCTTCGATCAGCACTTGACCGCCCGCATAATCCCACGGCATGTTCCGCATCGTAATATAGCCATCTACCCGACCGGCGGCAATCCAAGCCAATTCAAGAGAAGCCGCGCCGACTGCCCGCGTTCCGACTGCATCCCGAACGAGTGGGGTAAGCAATGCCGGATCAATCCGACGATTCGCCGTCACCCATGTCGCATTCATACAGACAATCGCTTCTTTGACCGGCCGCTCGACAAGAGGCGCAAGACGAATGCCATTTTCATAAGCCCCTTGCCCTTTGATGGCATGAAACATCTCATCTGCCATCACATCATAGACAAAGCCATACCGCAACTCGCCCTCCACCATGATGGCGATTGAAATCGCAAATAGACGTTTTTGACGAATGAAGTTCATCGTCCCGTCAATCGGATCAACAAACCAAATCGTTCCGTCCAATGTCTCCGGACGCGCTATTCGACCTTCTTCGCCATAAATGAGATGATCCGGATATTTCTCTAAGATGCCCTTGATCAATAGATCTTCGACATGTTGATCAATTTCCGTGACAAGATCACTTTTATTCGTTTTTTCTTCTATATGATACGCCTGATCCATTTTTTGACGGATATACTTCCCTGCCCGTTTCATCAGATCGATTGCATGTAACTCAATCCCTTGCATCTATCTCACCCCTTCAGTCTGTTCAAGATCGTTCTACTCTGTAATAGTAACAAAAAAAATCAACCAACGAAAAGTTTCGCTGGTTGATTATGGCATTATTTTATTTTTAATAAGGAAGACCTTGTTTATGCTTCAAGACGTACCATCTCTTGACGATATTTCTCAAGGCGTTCCTTACTCGCACCCATCGCTTCCGTATCACTCGCTACGATCGCATCGTGCAACGTCGCAAGTTCATAATCGATTTCGAGGCGCAATACAGGAATGCGTTTTTCTGCATCTTTTCTTTTGTATGCTTCTATTACTTGTTTCACAGTAACCACACTCCTTCGCGGGATAAAAAACTGATTTAGTTATCAGACAATTGCGACTAATTAGTGGATTGAATCCATAATAGTACGATTTAACTTAGATGTAAAGGATCTATTTTTAATTTTTACAGTTGTACGATATCGTCTTGTATGTAGTATATAACCAGTTTTTGTTTTTTCTAAACAAGAAAGCGGCTCTTGTCCCCTGGAAACCCAGGAACAAAATCCGCTCTCAAAAATTAGTTTGAAGTTCTCGCTATTTTTTTAGACCTACATTTCTTATTTTTTTAAACGTAAGAGAGATTGTTCTTGTTTTCTGGCTTGTTGTACGGCCCGATAACTTGAACATCCGGTCTCTTCGAAATAAAACTGGTCCAATTGTTTTTCTTCTGATTTTGAATTGACAATCGTTTTAAAGGCTTGATAAGCATTTAAAAAAACACCGCGGTCGACCCCTTTTTCGTAGACCTCTTCTACGACATTAAAAAAATGGATGACTGTAACGATTTCTTCTGTCGACCAGTCCGGATTAATCGGATAATTGACTGCCATTATGACACTTCCTTTCTTGACGCTTCCTATTTTACAACGAAATCGAAGATAAAACAGTTGCAACCTCATGAAAACTTGTTATAGTTAGCTTGTTTGATTGTATTTTTATTCGGTTTTAAGGGGGGAAATCTGGTGCAAACAAAAAGCTTAACACAGCTCGATACACCTTTATTCGATGCGTTACTTGCGCATGCGAAACGTCAACCAATTCAATTTCATATTCCTGGTCATAAAAATGGTCAAGGGATGGATCCTGCTTTTCGATCATTCATCGGTCAGAACGCGCTCGATATCGATTTAATCAATATCGCTCCGCTCGATGATCTCCATCATCCAAAAGGAATCATCAAAGATGCCCATCGTCTTGCGGCCCAAGCCTTTCATGCAGACGAAACATTTTTCTCCGTTCAGGGAACCTCGACCGCCATCATGGCAATGATCATGAGCGTCGTCGGTCCGGACGATAAAATTTTAGTTCCCCGGAACGTTCATAAATCGGTCATGTCGGCTATCGTTCTTTCTGGAGCGCACCCGATTTTCATTCACCCCGAGTTTGATGAAATGTTTGGCATCGCTCATGGTATTACGCCAAGTGCCGTCGAGCGTGCTCTCAGCCTCCACCCAGATACAAAAGCTGTCCTCGTCATCAACCCGACGTATTTTGGCGTTGCAGGTGACCTAGAAAGTATCGTCTCCCTTGCTCATAGCAAAGGCATACCGGTGCTTGTCGACGAAGCCCACGGCGTTCATATCGCATTCCACGATGATATGCCGCTGTCTGCGATGCAAGCGGGTGCTGATCTTGCTGCGACGAGTGTTCATAAATTAGGTGGGTCTTTGACCGGCAGTTCCGTCTTGAACGTCCGTCGTGGTCTTGTCTCGCCAGACAAAGTCCAAGCCGTCCTCTCGATGCTGACGACGACTTCCACTTCTTATTTATTATTAGCATCACTCGATTGTGCCCGTCGTCACCTCGCAATCAACGGTGAGGCGATGAACCGTCGCGCTCTTGAACTCGCTACCCGGATGCGGATGGGCTTAGCGAAACTTCCTTACCTTGCTGTATTCGGGGAATCCGATTTGCATTCGAGTGCGACGTTCGCCTTTGATCCAACAAAAGTGTTGATTTCCGTCAAAGGACTTGGTATTTCCGGTCATCTTGTCGAAGAATTTTTACGCGACGAACACCGCATCGAAGTTGAACTATCTGATTTGAACAATATTTTACTGATCATCACGTCTGGTGACTCGGAAAAAACGATTGACGCTTTGCTGACAGGAATGACTGAACTTGTGGAGCGCCATCGCGATACAGGATCGAAAACCATTTCTCATTCCATCGTCTTACCAGACATCCCTGCACTTGCGCTCAGTCCACGCGATGCTTTTTATGAGGAAACGGAAACGATTCCGCTCGCAGACGCCGTCGGTCGGATTTCGGCAGAATTCATGATGGTGTACCCACCCGGAATCCCGATTTTTATTCCGGGTGAAATGATTACGACGGATAATCTGGCGTATATCAAAGAAAACATTGAAGCCGGTCTCCCTGTTCAAGGACTGGAAGATCATACGCTTGAGACGATCAAAGTCATCCAACAATCCAATGCCATTCGGTAATCAGAACTACCGTAAAAATCCCGCAGTGCACACGCACTTGCGGGATTTTTTAATCAGCCTGTTCATAACTTGGAACGTAGGGCAAAAGGGTCGCTAAAAAGTCACCGACTGCACTTGTATCGATTGGGTCGACATCGAGTAAGCGATGCAACCCATCGTCATCCAGGACATCTTCGTGATCCAGTAAAGCCGCTCGTCCACTACTCAGGCTGACGACTAACATCTTACCGAAAAACTGACCCGTAAAGACAACACCAAAATCATACCGTGCGTGTTCCGTCGTCACACCGATGAACCTGACTTTATCCGTTTCTGAGACATGATACAGTTCTTCGAGTGGTGATAATTGAGAATCCATCGTGTCTCACCCTTTCTTTTCTTATCCTTTTCCTGTTTTTAAGAAAGGTTAAACGAAACAAAAAAACCTTAAGCGGTCGGCTCCCCGCTTAAGGTTTTCTTGATTATTTAATGATGTGGATCGGGCTTCCGATTGCTACTTCAGCTGTTTCCATTGCGATTTCACCGAGTGAAGGGTGCGCGTGGATTGTGAGTGCGATATCTTCAGCAGTCATTCCAGACTCGATTGCGAGTCCCATCTCAGCGATCATGTCAGATGCACCTGTACCAGCGATTTGAGCACCAATCAAGAGATTGTCAGACTTACGCGTGATCATTTTCAAAAAGCCATCTGGCTCGTTGAGCGCAAGCGCACGACCATTCGCAGCATATGGGAATTTAGAAGCGAGGTAATCAAGACCTTCTTCTTTTGCTTGTGCTTCAGTATAACCGACTGTTGCGAGTTCTGGGTCTGTGAAGACAACCGCAGGAATTGCGCTGTAGTCGAGGTATGCCGGGTGTCCGGCAGCCGCTTCTGCAGCAATTTTAGCTTCGAATGAAGCTTTGTGCGCAAGTGGTGGTCCAGGAACAATGTCACCGATGGCGTAGATGTTTTCGTTCGACGTACGGCACTGATCGTCGATTTCAACAAGTCCACGTTCGCTGACTTTGACTTCTGCCATTTCAAGACCGAGATCAGATGTGTTCGGGCGACGACCAACTGTGACGAGGACGTAGTCCGCTTCGACAGTTTGTGTTTCACCTTTGACTTCAAACGTAACTTTCACGCCTTCTTCTGTCTCTTCAACACTTTGTGCAAGTGCTTCGTTGTGAATCGTGATATTTCCTTTTTGTTTGAGCTTTTTCTTGACGACTTGCGTCATTGCCGGCTCGAATCCAGAAAGGATATCTTTTGTTCCTTCTAAGATGACAACTTCAGTATCAAAGTTAGCATACGCTGTTCCGAGCTCCATTCCGATGTATCCACCACCGATGACGATGAGTTTTTTCGGAAGTTCAGGAAGGTTCAATGCGCCTGTTGAAGAAAGGACACGTTTTGACCATTTGAAAGCTGGAAGTTCGATTGGAGTCGAACCTGTTGCGATGATACATTTTTTGAATTTGTAAGGTGTAGAAGAATCTTCGTTGATGATACGAACTGTATCTTCAGACTGGAAGTACGCTTCTCCAACGACAGTCTCGACGTTGTTACCTTTAAGAAGGCCACCAACGCCACCAGTCAATTTGTTAACAACAGACTGTTTCCAAGATTGAACTTTTGAGAAATCGACTGAAACGTTTTCAGATGTGATTCCCATTGAATCTGAACCTTTTGCATGCTGGAAGTTATGTCCAGCTGTGATCAAGGCTTTTGACGGGATACATCCGACGTTCAAACAAACACCACCGACGTTTTCACGTTCGACGACTGTTACTTTAAGTCCGAGTTGCGCACCGCGGATTGCAGCAACGTAACCACCAGGGCCAGCCCCGATTACGAGTAAATCTGTTTCTTGTGCGAATTCACCTACTACCATTGCTTATCCCTCCATAATGAGAAGTTGTGGGTCGTTCAACAAGCGTTTAACCAAGTTAAGCGCGTTTTGTGCAGTTGCACCATCAATGAGACGGTGGTCAAAGCTAAATGACAATGCGAGTACTGGTGCCGCAACGATTTCACCGTTTTTGACGACTGCTTTTTCAGCAATGCGGCCGATTCCGAGAATCGCAACTTCTGGGTGGTTGATGACCGGTGTGAACCATTGTCCGCCAGCAGAACCGATGTTTGTAATCGTGATCGATCCGCCTTTCATTTCCTCACCAGAAAGTTTACCTTCACGTGCTTTACCAGCAAGATCGTTGATGTTGTCTGCTAATGCGAAGATTGATTTACGGTCTGCATCTTTGACGACAGGAACAACAAGACCGTTGTCTGTGTCTGCTGCGATACCGATGTTGAAGTAGTTTTTGTAAACGACTTCTTCGTTGACATCGTCGATTGATGCGTTGATGGCAGGGTATTTTTTAGCCGCTGCTGTCAATGCTTTCACAACGAATGGGAGATACGTCAATTTCGTACCTTGTGCTGCCGCAACTTCTTTGAAGTTTTTGCGGAGTACCACAAGATTCGTAACATCGACTTCGTCCATCAATGTAACGTGTGGAGCCGTGTGTTTCGAGTTGACCATTGCTTTTGAAATCGCTTTACGGATTCCTTTGATCTTCTCGCGTGTTTCAAGCTCAGGTTGAGCTGCAACATACGGTTTCACTTCAGATTTAGATGCTGAAGCTTGTGCTGCCGGTGCTTTTTCTTCTGTTGCTGGTGCAGTTGAAGATTGTCCACCGTTTGCAAACGCATCGATGTCTTCTTTGACAACACGACCGTTGTCACCAGAACCTTGAACTTCACGGATGTCTACGCCTTTTTCACGCGCATATTTACGTACTGATGGCATCGCGATGACGCGTTCTGATTTATGGATTTGAACTTCTGTTGGCTTGTCTTCGACTTTTTTGTCTGTGTCTTGGACGTCTTTCGCGTTATCCGCTGCTTTAGGCTGTTCTGGCGCTTCTTCTTCAGAAGGAGCAGAACCTTCGCCTTCCACATCAAACGTGATCAACACGTCACCAACGACGGCTACAACACCTTCGTCTACTTTTACTTCTTTGACAGTACCATCAACTGGTGACGGGATTTCAACGACAGCTTTATCGTTTTGAACTTCAAGAAGAATGTCATCTTCTTTGACCGTGTCGCCTGCTTTAACGAACCACTTTACGATTTCACCTTCGTGAATACCCTCACCGATATCCGGTAATTTGAATTCAAATAAACCCATTTGAATTAGCCTCCTTTTATTTCACTCTTCAAAGTCGATTGTTATCTTTAAAACGGAAGCAAGGAGAGAATTACCTCTCTCCTTTTTCCGGTTCTCTCTTAGAAATTGTAAACTGTTTTTACTTTTTCAACGATATCTTTGTGGTCCGGGAGCCATGCATCTTCACCTTGTGCGAATGGGAAGATTGTGTCAGGAGCCGTTACACGAAGAATCGGTGCTTCAAGATCAAGAATAGCACGCTCTTGGATTTCAGCTGCGACCATTGCAGCCACACCTGCTTGTTTCTGAGCTTCTTGAACGACGACAACACGGTTCGTTTTCTTGACTGACGCAACAATTGTGTCGATGTCAATCGGGCTGATTGTCATCAAGTCGATGATTTCAACGCTGATGTTTTCTTTTTCGAGTTCTTCAGCTGCTTTCAATGATGCGTGAACCATCGCACCGTACGTTACGATCGTAACGTCAGTACCTTCACGTTTGATGTCTGCTTTTCCGAGTTCGATCGTGTAATCGCCCTCTGGCACTTCGCCGCGGAATGAACGGTACAGTTTCATGTGCTCAAGGAACACAACTGGATCGTTATCACGGATTGATGCGATCAAAAGACCTTTTGCATCATACGGAGTTGAAGGGATGACGACTTTAAGTCCTGGTGACTGAGCCATTAATCCTTCCAAGTTATCTGCATGAAGCTCAGGTGTTTTAACACCGCCACCGAATGGTGAACGGATTGTGACAGGTGCACTGTACGTGCCGCCTGAACGGTAACGTAAACGTGCGAGTTGTGCCGCTACAGAATCAAATACTTCGAATACGAATCCGAAGAATTGGATTTCCATGATTGGACGGAAACCAGTCAAGCTGAATCCGACTGCAAGACCACCAATACCAGACTCGGCAAGTGGTGTATCGAAGACACGGTCTTCGCCTAATTCGTCTTGAAGACCTTCTGTCGCACGGAATACCCCACCGTTTTTACCGACGTCTTCACCGAACAAGAGAACTTGCTCGTCGCGTTTCATCTCGACGCGCATTGCGTCAGTGATCGCTTGGATCATCGTCATTTGTGCCATGGGTTATTTCGACTCCTTTGCTGTATACTCATCAAGCTGCTCTTGCAGGTTTTGTGGTAACTTTTCAGCCATCACGTTGATGAAGTCTGTTACTTTTTGTTTTGGTTCTTTATCTGCTTGAGCGAGTGCTTCTTTAACATCCGCTTTCGCTTGTTCAATGACTTCGTTTTCTTTGTCTTCGTTCCAAAGACCTTTTGTTTCCATGAAAGCACGGAAACGAACGAGTGGATCTTGTGCTTGATACTCATCGTCCATATCTTTTGTACGGTAACGTGTTGGGTCATCACCAGCAAGTGTATGCGGTCCATAACGATATGTGAGTGTTTCGATCAATGTCGGTACACCGTTCAGTGCTTCGACACGTGCTTGTTTTGTTGCTGCGTAGACGGCAAGAACATCCATTCCGTCAACTTGAATTCCGTTGATACCCGCTGCAACAGCTTTTTGAGCGATTGTTTTCGCCATCGATTGTTTTTCAACCGGTGTCGAAATCGCAAAACGGTTGTTTTGGACAACGAAGATTGCGGGTGCTTTAAATGCTCCGGCAAAGTTCATACCTTCGTAGAAATCACCTTGTGACGATCCGCCATCACCTGTGTATGTGATCGCAACTTGTTCTTTTCCACTTTTCTTAAGACCGAGCGCAACACCGGCAGCCTGAACGATTTGTGCACCGATGATGATTTGCGGCATTAAGACGTTGACACCTTCAGGAATCTTACCGCCTGTAATGTGTCCGCGTGAGAATAAAAATGCTTTGTAAAGCGGGAAACCGTGGAACACCATTTGCGGGATATCACGGTATCCTGGAAGAATCCAGTCATCCTTATCTAAAGCAAATTGTGTTCCGATCATTGACGCTTCTTGTCCTGCGACTGGCGCATAAAAACCAAGACGTCCTTGACGGTTGAGTGAGATTGCACGTTGGTCCCAGATACGTGTGTAAACGAGACGACGCATTAATTCCGTTAACTCTTCATCTGAAAGATCTGGCATCGCGTCTTTGTTGACGACTTCACCTTTTTCATCCAGAATGCGGAATGTTTCAAAGTTTTCTTCCACGTTTTTAAACATGTTTAAGTTCATCTTTTCACCTCATCCTTTCACTGTGCTCAGCGAAATATTCCTCTGACTGACTTGCTCACATACGAATAGTGTTCAAAAAATGAAGTCCCGTATGACCTTTTCTTGAACATATATCTGTGTACCTATCCAGTTGAGTAAACTGTATTAACATGACGAGACATGAATGCATGTCTTGTTCATTACGTTACAAGTATAAAACTGTAACACCTATAAAATCAAAGGAAATGTTTTATTTTTTTTAGCGAACTCTCTTGTGAAGTCAATCACATTATAAGAACGTTGTCACTTCTGTACTATTCAACTATCCACCCCTGTGTTAGTTATTAATATTCCTCCTTTGTTATGCTATAATTTTTTTAGATGAAAGGGGGGCTGTTCATGATTACCATGAATGAGATTGTCCGGGAAGATGTACCTTCACTTCACGAACGATCGGTCGATGTCACCTTCCCACTCAGTGAGGAAGATAAGGAAACGATGCGTCTGATGATGGAGTATTTATCCAACAGTCAAGACGATGAGCTAGCGGAAAAACATGATTTGCGGAGCGGGATCGGATTAGCTGCACCTCAAATCGGGGTCAATAAACGGATGTTCGCGATTCGCCTACAGGATGGAGAGGACTTGCTCGAGTTCGGAATCTACAATCCTAAAATCATCAGCCACTCCGTGGAACAAACGTATTTAGCCGGCGGAGAAGGATGTTTATCCGTTGACCGTGAAGTTGAAGGTCACGTGCCGCGCTATATGCGTATTACCCTGTCTGGCATTGATCATAACGGAAATCCAATAAAATTAAGATTAAAGGGATTAAAAGCTGTAGTCTGCCAACATGAATACGATCACTTGGATGGAATCATGTTTTATGACCGCATCGATGCAAAAGAACCATTTAAGGATTACGGATCACCACTCTAAGCCCAGGCATACAAAAAAGACATTTCCACAATGTGGAAATGTCTTTTTTGATTTATACTTCCATGATGATCGGCATGACCATCGGATGACGTTGCGTTTTTTCTGTCAAGTAAGGTGTCAACGTGTCGTTGATGACTTGCTTGATGTCCGTCCATTTCGTATTACGATTTGCAAGCGACTGTTCAAGTGACCGTTTCAAGAGACGTTCGGCATCCTTGATCAGGTTTCCTGATTCACGCATGTAGACAAATCCGCGTGAGATGATGTCCGGTCCGGAAACGAGACGATTGGTTTTCGAGTCGAGTGTCACGACGACGACGACGAGTCCTTCTTCTGAAAGAATACGGCGGTCACGCAGGACGATATTTCCAATATCTCCAATTCCTTTTCCATCTACATAGACGGCGTTTGCTTGGATTTTACCGGTAATCGCTGCTGCATTGGCATCAAGCGCCAATACTTCACCATTATCCATGACGAAACAGTTTTCTTCCGGAACACCGGCGTCCATCGCAAGCGACATATGTTTCTTAAGCATCCGATACTCACCGTGGATCGGCATGAAGTATTTTGGTTGCAACAGACGAAGCATTAATAGCTGTTCTTGCTGGCTTCCGTGACCTGACGTATGGATATCATTTAACTTGCCGTACATGACATCAGCACCTGCTTTATACAGCTGGTTGATGGTTTTACCAACTGAGACGACGTTCCCTGGAATCGGAGACGACGAGAAGATGACGAGATCATCCGGAATGATTGAAATTTGGCGGTGTGTCCCGTTTGCGATCCGACTAAGGGCCGCCATCGGTTCACCTTGTGACCCGGTACAAAGAATCGTCAACTCGTTTGACTTATACCGTTTCATTTCATTTGGTTCGATGATGGTACCTTTTGGCGCTTTGATGAAATCAAGCTCCTGTCCAATCATCATGACTTTATCCATACTACGTCCGAAGACAACGATTTTCCGACCTGCTTCAACAGACGCATTGACGACTTGTTGCAGACGGTAGATGTTTGAGGCAAAGGTCGCAAAAATAATGCGACCTTCTGCTTTACGGAAGATATTTGAGATCGTATCCCCGACCACACGCTCACTCATCGTAAAGCCTTCAATCTCTGCATTCGTTGAATCAGACAGCAGACAAAGCACACCCTCCTTGCCGAGTTCCGCCATCTTCGTTAAGTCAGCAGGTTCTCCGACAGGGGTGAAATCAAACTTGAAGTCACCGGTATGGACGATATTTCCTTGTGGCGTCTTGACGACGACTCCAAACGAGTTCGGAATCGAGTGTGTCGTCCGGAAAAACGAGATACTCGTTTTACGGAACTTGATGATTGAATCTTCATCGATCTCATGAAGTTCAGTCGTCCGTAACAAGCCATGTTCCTCAAGCTTCACTTTAATGAGACCAAGCGCAATTTTCCCAGCATAGATTGGTAAGTTGACTTGCTTGAGTAAAAATGGCAGTCCCCCGATATGGTCTTCGTGACCGTGGGTGATGAAAACACCTTTTACTTTCTCTTTGTTTTTGATCAAGTACGTATAATCTGGGATGACATAGTCAATCCCAAGCAATTCATCTTCCGGGAACATGACACCAGCATCGATGACGATGATTTCGTCCTGGAATTGAACGACGTATGTGTTTTTCCCGATTTCTCCTAAACCGCCGAGTGCGAATACGGCTGCTTGATGGTTTTTAACGAACTTCATGCGAACGTTTCAACCTTGTAATCCGGGCTTAGTTGTTCATACTCGAGGAATTCTCCACTTACTTCACGGATGAATTCAACATTGATGTCTTTGATGAGATGATCAATCGCTGTTCGCACTTCACGAATGTTCTCTCCTTCAACGTACATTACTTCTGTCCGTTCCCGTACCGGGGCTTCCGAACGAAGCGGTTGATAAAATACTTTAAAAATCATGTTTAGCAACTCCTTATCAGTCCATTGTTTTTTGTCCTTAGATTAGTATACACGATATCCTACTATTTTTTCATCCTATTCCTAATCCAAGGTCGGCGTAAACGTCAACGCTATGCTATAATTCCACATGTATCCGGCTGAACAGCCAATTAAAAAGAGAAGGTGAAACCATGGCAAATCAGAAAGTCGTCTTTTTCGATATCGATGGAACCTTACTTCACAATGGTCATTTCGTTCCCGAGTCGACCAAACTAGCCATCAAACAACTACAAGAAAACGGCGTGTACGTCGCCATCGCGACCGGACGTGGTCCCGCAATGTTGTCAGGTGTACGTGAAATGCTTAACATCGACACGATCATCGGTTATAACGGACAAATCGTTGTTCATCAAAATGAAATCATCTATAAACTGCCCCAGCCGACTGCAGATCTTGAGCACTTGACGGCTCGAGCACATAAAAATGGACATACACTTGTCTATCTAGGGGAAACTCAAGGATTCTCAACAAAACCTTCTGATCAGTTAGTCCAAGAATCATTAGGAGAACTCGATATCCCCTTACCCGCTTTTCATGAACAGGCATTTTTGACGCATGACGTCTTTCAAACGCTCGTCTACTGTACAGCAGAAGAAGAAGCTGAATACGTCCAAAACTATCAAGCATTCGACTTCATTCGTTGGCATCCTCACGCAATGGATGTCATCAATGTCGGTTCGTCAAAAGCAGATGGCATCAAACAATTCTTGAAACTGACGAACATACGACGCGAAGATACGTTTGCGTTTGGCGACGCCTTAAATGATTTAGAGATGTTACGTTACGTTGGAACAGGTATCGCAATGGGCAATGGGCTTGCTGAAACAAAAGCGGCAGCTGATTTTGTCACCAAACACATACTAGAAGATGGTATCGCCCATGGATTAAAAGAGTTTCAATTGATTTGAGTCACGACTAAAAAGGCCGAGGAACAGCTCCTCAGCCTTTTTTGATTTCAATTTTTTACTTTGTGAATGGCGCGTTCTAATCGATCCAAATCATCATTCTCGCCGATGACGACAAGATAATCACCTTTTTCAATCAGTTCGTCTGCCTGAAGCGAGATCATGACGTTTTCACCACGTTTGATCGCCACGACGTTTGCACCGTACTTACTTCGTAGATCCAGATCAATCAACGTTTGGTTCGCCATCCGGTCACTGACTTTGATCTCAACGATAGAGAACTCTTGTGACAAGTCAAGATAATCCAAGATATTTGAACTCATTAATCCGTTTGCAATCCGAACCCCCATATCGCGCTCCGGATGGACGATGAAGTCCGCTCCGATTTTCCGCAGAACCTTTTCATGGTAATCATTCGTCGCCTTGACGGTAATCGATTGTACCCCAAGTTCCTTTAAAATCAACGTCGTCAAAATCGACGCCTGGATGTTTTCACCAATCGCAACGATGACATGATCAAAATTTCGAATCCCAAGACTCTTCAAGACATTCTCATCGGTCGTATCAGCAATGACCGAATGCGTGGCAATTCCCATATATTCGTTGACACGTTCCTCATCTGAATCAATCGCTAACACATCATATCCATTCTTCGATAACTCTCGGACAATCGATCCCCCAAACCGTCCTAAACCGATTACTGCAAACTCTCCATTCATGGTCAACTCTCCTTCACAATTCTGCTTCAGTAGTAGTGTAACTGATTCACTTCTAAAATACTATAAACGCATTGATGATCCGGTTTCCGTTCCTAGGGGCGCGAAATCTACGTCAGGATCGAAAAAAAACGCGTAATCCACTGAAAGGATTACACGTCCGTTTGATGCGATTTGTCGGATACGTCACTTGGCCTTTTTCCCACTGACATAGTCGTTATCAAATAAGAATAGACGAAGGATCAAGTACAAGGCTGGAATCAATAAGAGGAGTCCAAAGATGAAGACGACAACCAGTGCCGTCGCCATCGTTTCGTTTACGACAGCTTTATTGATATCGATATACGGATAGAGGATGTACGGCAGATGCGTATACCCATATCCGAACCAGGCAACTCCGTACTGTGCCATGACGGCGATAAAGGCAATACCATAATTTTTTTTCAAGTAAACGAGCGTGACGGCAACGCAGAAGAATAAGAAGCTTGCCGCGAACCACCACCAGTTCCCGTTTAAGATATTCTCATAATGCCAGGCTGCTTGATTTTTTAAACCGAAGAAGACTAACGCACAGACGACGATGGTTGGAATACTCCAAAACAATGCCCATTTCCGGATGAGTGGTGTAGCATTTTCATCCTTCGCCTTGTCCGCATAAAACAAGAGGAACATGGCACTGATGTACAGGACGGAGACAATCGCAAGTGCGACGACCGTCCAAGAGTAAAAGTTCGTGAACAGTTTCGTTCCGAGGAACTCGACCGTTTCGTTTGTCTTACGAATAAAACCACCTTGACTGATCGTCAGCGTCGTGGACATCGCAGCTGGAATCAACAGGCCAGTTGCTCCGTACAAAAACGTATAGAACATGCTGTCGTTTGAGCCGTAGTTCGCAAAGGCATAAAAACTACCACGAATCGCAATTAAGACCAAGACGATTGATGCGGGAACAAGTAACGCTGTTCCATAATAATACGCCGTATCCGGGAAGAATCCGACGAGTCCGACAAAGAAGAAGACGAAAAAGACGTTCGTCACTTCCCAGACCGGCGAAAGGTAACGTAAAATCAGACGGTTCGTCAGATGATCACGTTTTGTATACTTTGAATAGAACGCATAAAAACCGGCACCGAAGTCAATTGAGGCAACGATGAGATATCCATAAAGGAACGTCCAAAGTACGGTTATTCCAAGTGTTTGAATGTCCAACTCGTTCCCTCCTTATTTATTGTCGTCTGCAAACATCGCTTCACCAGGTGTATGATGATCATCCGCGAGTTCTTTGCCGACAGGATTATTTTTAAACATCCGGAGCAGGACGATCGTACAGATCGTTCCAAGCAACAGGTAAAGCAAACTGAATAAGATGAGCATTGGTCCGACGGCAGTTGACGTCGTCGCCGCATCGGCCGTTCTCATAATACCATAGAGTGTCCATGGCTGGCGTCCGATTTCCGCATACATCCAACCGGCTTCGATCGAGACGATGGCGAGTGGTCCACCAATGAAAATACCACGTAATAACCACTTGTTATACGGATTCAATTTCTTGAGACGGAACGCTAAGACGAACAAGGCTGAAATCGCCGCCAAATACATCCCGATTGATACCATGATATCAAAGAAATAATGGACAAACAGTGGAGCTTGATCTTCTTTTGCAAACTCATTTAATCCGATGACTTCCGTGTCCGGTGCTCCACCTGCGAGAATCGATAACGCATATGGAATCTTGACGGCACCTTTGATTTCATAACTTCCATCGGCTTGTTCATCTAAAATACCACCAAATATCAGCTCAGCTTCGCTGGTCGTTTCAAAATGCCACTCCGCTGCTGCTAATTTTTCTGGTTGGTATTTCGCCAGGTATTTCCCTGAGAAATCACCTACGAGTGCTGTCGAGAAGGCAAAAATCAAACCAGCCATGACTGTTAAGCGAAGGGCTTTTTTGTGATACGCCGTTTCAGCCGCAGATAACGTTTTTTTACGCAATAAATGGAAGGCTGCAATCGCTGCCAAGATAAAGGCGACTGTCAAATAAGCAGAAACGATGACGTGTGTCGCTTTTGTAGGTGTCGCCGTATTGAACATCGCTTTTAATGGTTCGATTTGCGTCAATGTCCCATTGACGATTTTAAAGCCTTCTGGTGAATTCATGAACGAGTTGACCGTCGTAATGAAAAACGCAGAGGCTGTCGCACCGATGACGACCGGAATCCCGATTAACCAGTGTAACCACGGGTTTTTGAATCGATCCCATGTATACAAATAAATACCGAGGAAAATCGCTTCAAAGAAAAACGCGAACGTTTCCATGAATAATGGCAACGCAATCGTTTGACCAGCTACTTGCATCAAGGAAGGCCATAAAAGTGATAACTGCAATCCAATCGCGGTTCCTGTCACGACACCTACCGCTACTGTTACGATATAACCGCGCGTCCAGCGTCGAGCTAACAGAATATAATCTGGATCTTTTCGTTTAATTCCAATGTACTCGGCTGCGAGTACCATCAATGGAACCCCTACCCCAATCGTCGCAAAGATGATGTGGAATGCTAATGTGAGCCCTGTCAATAATCGACTGAGCATTACTGGATCATTGAACATGTGTATAGCCCCCTCTTTCTAAACGTACTTCTATATATTGTTTATATCCGTATCATAGAGAACATAATCATTTGTGTCTGTTCTTAATGTTTGATGTAACAAATTGTTCACATATACTCGTGATTTATTTCACAAAACGTTCGAAAACTATTCCATTCCATAAAATGAAAGCCCTTTATCCGTTTTTTCATGAATAAAGGGCTGCTTGTCACGTATTTTGTTTAGACATACTCTCTGAAATAATGATCCAACAAGTTGATCACAAACGGGATGGCTTCTTCATCCGGATTGAGCGTCGGCTGGTGCAGTCCAGACGTCGCATTGTTGACGCCAAGCCAAAACATCATTCCCGGCACTTCTTTTAACATGAAGCCGAAATCTTCTCCTGTCATCGCAGCATCGCATTCGATGTACGTTGCATTCATCTTCACAAATGATGAAAATTTATTGACGACATTTTGATCATTAACGACCTCATAATACCGATTACCGAACTGTAAATCGATTTTGACACCAAATGAGGCTTCGATGCCGCGAACGATTTCCCGCACACGTTGTTCTAATTTCTCCATGTCCGTTCCGTTTAACGCACGCATCGTGCCGTCTAATAGGGCACGACCAGCGATGACATTTTCCCGAATGCCCGCTTCGACCTTGCCAATCGTAATGACACTACAGTTCATCGGATTGATCGATCGACTGACAATCGTCTGCAATTGCATGATCAGAGCCGCTTGCGCGACGACGGTGTCAATGGTCAAGTGCGGAAACGCCGCATGACCACTTTGCCCATAAATCGTAATGTGGACTTCGCGTGCACTCGCAAACAAAACACCTGGGCGACTGGCTATCGTTCCAACTGGATATTCTGGTGCAACATGTAAACCGTACATTTCGCTCGGTCGATATTTTTCGAATAACGGACTTTTGATCATCGGTTCAGCTCCACCTGGTCCTTCTTCCGCCGGCTGAAACAAGAAGACGACATCATCCATGACCGGAAGTTCAACAATCCGGCGTAATAAACCTAATGCGATCGAGGCATGGATATCATGTCCACATGCATGCATGAACCCTGGATGCTCTGAGCAAAACGGAAGTCCGGTTGCTTCTTCAATCGGTAATCCGTCAATATCCGCACGATAGCCAATTGTCCGGTTCCCTGTTAATCCTTTGACCCGAACGAATACGCCTGTCTCGAACGTATCATAGCTGACTCGATTTTCCGGATAGGACCGGATTTGATTTAAAATGAAAGCTTGCGTTTTGAACTCCTTGAATCCAGGTTCCGGTATTTTATGAAGTTCACGGCGCATTTCAATTGCGTATTCCATCTGACCGACTTCCTCCTTCTTCTTTTACGATGTCCCAAAACGCCTGGACCTGTTTTAATTCAAGCATCGATTCCGTTGATAGAATCCATGTGTCCCGCTTTAGAATTTTCCCGGATGATGTTTTGAGTGGAATTTGCATCACTTCATTCGCTTCGTGGATCGTCGATTCCGGTAAGATGGCAAATCCAATTCCGTGGAGAGCCATCTGCTTACATGTCTCAATTTGATCGACGACAAGTGTCCGGGCTGGTGGACTGGAAAAACGATCTTGCCACCATTCTAAAATTTCCTGGTAATATGTCGAGTCACTCTTAAACTGAATGAAAGGACGTTCTGTTTTCCGGAGTTGCTCTAATGATGTCAGTTCGCTATCAACAAGATACAATGGATCAGAAAACAGGCGTTCCTTCACGCCTTTCCAGTCCGGATTCCCCCGGATGATGCCGATATGAAAATGTTCTTCTAACATATGACGCATCATCTCACTCGACCACCCCGTGACGAGTTGGATCCGCACATGGGGATACCGTTCGACAAACCGTTTCAGGACACGGGGGAGCCAATACTGCCCCATGATCGAGGCAACGGCGATTCGGAGCGTCCCATAGACGGCTCCTTCTTCTGCGGTCAGTTCACTTTTTAGTTCCAACTCTTTTCGGTTCATCTCTTTTGCAAGTCCGATGACCTTTTCCCCTTGAGGTGTGATACTTAATCCGCGAGACGAACGAATGAAAAGTTTCGTCGCCCAGCGTCGCTCGATCGCCACTAGCCGTTGGCTGAGGGCCGGTTGGGAGACGAAGAGACGTTCCGCTGCTCTTCGCATGTTCAATTCTTCCGATAACGTAATCAACATTTCCATTTCCGACACTTGCAATGTATGATTCGACTCCTCATGATATAAGATGGCATTAGTTTAACACGTTAGAGAGGAAGGTACATATGTCACGCTATCATTTTATGTTAATCGTCTCAACGATCGCGACTCTCGGGAGTCTATATTTTAGTGAGATTCGAGGTTTCATTCCCTGTCCGTTGTGTTGGTGGCAACGATTGTTCATGTATACGACGGCCATCTATTTACTCGTTTCGTTGTTCCGCAACCGACCAGTCGATGCCTTTTTCATCCGCTTGTATACGTTACTTGGTTTTGCGGTTGCGGCCTATCACGTCATATTGGAACGTTTGCCGGACGGAGAAGCCCTCTGTACGAATGGGTGTCTGATTAAATGGGTCAATTATTTTGGGTTCTTGACGATTCCGATGATGAGTCTGGTGGCATTTACGCTACTTGTCATCCTCGCCTTTTATCCCCAACAAAAAAACGCTCAATGAGCGTTTTTTTGTTCCCATGCGGTCGCCACGGTATAGGCGCTCGAAAAGGATAACTCCGATAATTGACCTTCTCCCTCACACCAGTCTCCGACGAAAGTAATCGTCCCTCCAGTGCCTTCGTTCATAAAACAAGGTAAAGCGATTTGTCCCATCTTCCATTTGATTTCTTGTACGATGGCCCGCTTCATTGTTCGCTCGACGGTTAACTGATCGCGCCATCCCGGATAATGTTGATCCAGCAAACGATGAATCTGTTTCACTTTTTTTGCGAGATAGTCTGGATTCCCGACATACTGATGCGCCAAATAAGCAACCACTTGTAAAACTTGTCCGTTTTTCGGTGCAATGCTTGGATCATAGTGGGATAAATCCGTTACGAATAGTTGATGCGTCCGGTCATAGACATATGAAAATGGTGTTTGGATATAAGGACTGAGACCAACATCATAGACCAATACTTCGACCGGTTCATAATAGGCGAACGGTTCGATGAAGGACTGAATCGGCGCCGGTAATGCCAATTTCCGCATATCGCGAGGCGGAAGGGCGAATATGACCCGATCAGCAGTCCACTCGTCTTTTTTTCGATCACGCAACAGATAACGTTGCTCAATTTCTTCAATCGCAGTAATTTTTGTTTTTCGATGGATCGTCCCCTCATTTTCTTGTAACACACGTTCCAGCTCAGTAATCAGTACTTGCCACCCCCCAGCAATGTATGAAACCGGTTTTCGCGTCCGAAATAGTTTCCGGTAATAATCAAAATAAACGACTGAAGGAATATTTTCCGGTTCTGTCGTAAAGAAATTACTTGAAGCTAAGTCAAGCATCAGACGCGAGACGTCCGCTTCTACGTTTTCTTGAGCCAACCATTGACCAATCGATACATCTGGTGTTCCCCGCTCGAGATGCAACACCGTTTTGACGACCTCCCATGTAAATCGGAGTTTATCCGTCCCACCGATGACTTCTGTTTTTAATAGTCCGATTGCATTCGCAGGCGCCGCCGTCAGATGACCTGCGAATTCATATTTCGCTTTGGTCGAAGAAAAATCGAGCCATGTGATCTCCAGCTTCAACGTCTTGATGATCGTCCGTAGGATGGACTGGTCACGCCCATAAATGGCATGGGCTCCGTAATTGAACGTAAAACCTTTGATGACTTGTGAGGTTGCCCGCCCGCCCAGTAGACCGGCATCATACAGATGGACCTGTTTTCCTTGACGCGCAAGTAACGCTGCAACTGATAAACCTGCTAACCCTCCACCGACAACAGCAATCGTCTCCACGTCCTTCACCTCCGACTTTCTCAACAGTTGTCTGATCTTGTAGTCCTTTTCCCGATTTTAGACGAAAAAAACGACAGCAGATGCTATCGTTTCTTACGTGATGTGACTTATTTCCACCATGTGTCGAGCGGTGAAACAGGCATATGATGTTTATGACCTACACGTTTATATTGTGCTTCTAATTTAGCTTGGCTTTCCGCTGAAATCTGCTTACCTTCCAAATAATCATCAATTTCATCGTATGTCATCCCTAAAGCTTGTTCATCCGGCAATCCTGGTTGATCGTCCTCCAAATCAGCTGTCGGCACTTTCTCAATCAATCCGTCAGGTGCTTTTAAATGACGTAGCAACTGTTTTCCTTGCCGTTTATTCAATCCTGTCAATGGCGTCAAGTCGCAGGCACCATCTCCATGTTTCGTATAGAATCCGGTCACGAATTCTGCTGCATGATCCGTCCCGACGACTAAACAACCGAAGTGTGCTGCTAAATCATACTGTGCCTTCATCCGTTCACGAGCTTTTGTATTTCCTTTACTGAAATCCGACAGAACCTGACCAGTTGCTTGTTCGAATGAAGCCATCGAGGCAGCGACGGCTGGTTTGATATCGACACGCAATGCGTGATCCGGTCGAATGAACGATAAAGCGAGTTGCGCATCGGATTCATCCTGCTGTTGACCGTGAGGCAGGCGGACGGCATAAAACTGATAGTCTCGCTCCGTCTCATCTCGTAACTCTTCGATCGCGAGCTGGCATAAACGTCCTGCTAATGATGAATCTTGTCCACCTGAAATCCCGAGCACAAACCCTTTTGCTCCCGTGTGCACAAGATACTCTTTTAAAAATTGAATCCGTTGTTTAATTTCGTCTTCAGCCATGATGACCGATTTGACTCCAGTCACTTGAATGATCTCCTGTTGCATGAAACCGTCACTCTCCTTCAGCGTTTGGCTTAACTTATTTTACAATTTCATTTTGACCCGTCGTAACCGATGCAGCCGCACCTTCCACCTGTCGAATCGTTGAGACCTCGATTTTTTCTGGATTACTTGAAGCCGGAAGTTCAATGCTTACTTCGTAACGCCTCGTCCCCAGTGCTTCAAAACGTTCCTGTTCAATCGCTTGGGTAAATACCTGTTCTTCTGAGAACGTATACAAAACTTTTTCGTTGTCATCTTTGACGATCAATTCAAATCGTTGGGATGTCGGAAACGTTATTGTCAGGTTCTCATCGTTAGGATTCTTCAACAACACGATTGCTTCCACTACTGTCGGCTTCGTTTGCTTTGCAGATACCGTGATTTCAACTGGTTGCTCCAAAACATCGCTTTTTGTCGTTTGTCCAGGCTGCTTCTGTTGTTCTTGCTGACTGCAGCCGACCATGATCAATGTCAGTATACATAAACAGGATAACCGGGTGATCCATTTCAAAACAACGCCCCCTTTCTACTTCTTCTACTGCCGATTTTAGCACAAAAAAGAGGTAGGATAAGGTTTGACCTTATCCTACCTCTTTGCTTCCTACGTTAGGCAACTGGAATCGTTACATTCGCTTTTGTCATGGAAAACAATTGTTCGATCCCCGTCACGAACAATTCGTCGCAAATCGCGTCCGTCGCAGTAGCTGGTGCGACAAGTGTGATCGTCCGACTGTCCATTGTTTCGATCGTCACGAATACACCTGTCGCCGTCCGTTCTTTGTATCCTACCGCTAAATCTGTTTCAGCAAAAAGTATCATATCCCCGAATCTCCTTTGTTATGTCAGATGTCAGTCAAACCAAAATAGCTGTTTGAAATCGAATCAGTTATTGTGATTTCACTTTATCAAACCGGTAAAAACATCAGGAAATTCTCGTTCGACATTTCGTGTCAAAACTTTATTACAAAAGATACAACCATTTTTTTACACATTCAATTAGTTGGCACATACATCTTAAAATTGGCGGTTTATCAACATATTTCAATTCCATTTCAAAACCATTACAAAATAATATTCATTTTTTTCCAATTATCTTAATCGACAGGGAAAATATACCTAGACAACCTATGTGTTATTTTGTCGAATGGTTCTTCTTACGCTCTTTTTTTCAAGTTCTCATGAACCTTCACCGGTCATTCGATTCATTTGTTGCCACACCGTCCCTAGTGCTTCTTCCCCACTCTCGATTCGAGCCAAAGCCAATTCAGCTTGTAGCGCCACTTCATATTCACGATCTTGAACCGCTTCCGTTAATCGTGGAATCGATTGTTCTGTCCCAACATCAAATAAAAAGCGTGCTGCTCGCCAACGCACTAATTTGTTTTTATCAGTCAGCGCCTCAATCATCATTGGTTCCGCTTCAGGTAACGCCCAGTCGGAAATCGTATCTCCAGCCGTTCGGCGCACACTACTTGACGGATCGTGTAACGCATTCGTGATGTATTCTAATAACTCAAGTCGACTCTCTTCAAACATCCCGAGCTTGACGACAGCCTGTCTTCTGATTTGCATTTTTTCATCCTGGAGCATTTTAGCGTAGGCAGGCACCCATTTCAGATCAATTGGTAACTCATCCAACGCTGCAAATCGTTGTTTCCAATCAGCTGAAGTTAACGTTTCCCCATCAAACGTCACTTCTTCTCCTGAAGCAATCGTTTTTAAGCGTTCAATTCGCTCCTGAGGGTAAGCCACTTCAATTTCTTGAGCGACTTCCGCTAAACTGTCATCTAAATCCCCATAGCGTGGTGCTTGCTCTACCCACCGACGATCGCTGATGACGTTTTTGACATAGGGTTGAACAAATAAAGCCGCTTCACGGAATCGTTCAGGTAAACCATGTCGTTTTTCTTCCAGACCTTTGACCCCTTTCAGTTGCATCGGGACACCTAAAATAAACTGGACGAATAAATGAACCGGTTCAAACGCTGCATCCGTTTCATGTTGTTCGACATCGCTGAGTACTTCGCCAAAGGCACGACGAATCTCAATGACAAGTGTTCGCCAGTCGTATTTCGGAAAACGTTCGACGGCTAAAAAGTCGCTCACCTGGTAGACCGATTTGATGCCTGGTATGTCCAGTAACTTTGCGATATGCTCTGGCGCTCCAAACGTATGTTCAAATGTTTGGCCCTTTTCAGAAAATGTCTCATCGACGATCACTTTCATATTGTTTGGACTTGGTGTTGGTTCGATTGCTATAATCTTCATCTTGATCCCTCCCCCATTCATCATTCAGAAATTCACTTCAAATTGCAACGTAAACGCTTTTCTACGCTGCGAGGTTTCGTGAACTACTCACCACTTATTTGCTTCACAAATTGAAGTGGGAGCTTCTTGGGAAGATCGTACTTTTACTAGCTACGGTTATTTACCAAGCTCATCGGGTGGTTCCCACCCTGAAGGGTTTTCAGTCTGCTAACAGCAACAAGTTGATACTCGCATTAATATCTCTGTCATGATGAGCGCC
Source organism: Exiguobacterium sp. KRL4 (assembly GCF_001870785.1). GTDB lineage: Bacteria > Bacillota > Bacilli > Exiguobacteriales > Exiguobacteriaceae > Exiguobacterium_A. The sequence goes on along the minus strand of NZ_MOLV01000004.1, from coordinate 46,886 downwards.
GCAAGTACACGTCCATTCGCGTACATCGATCGTTTTCTTCTCGCCTTTTACTCCACAAGAAGAACAGATTTGAGTAGAGGCGAACCATTGATCCGCTTTGATAAGTGTTCGTCCATAGAATGTGCATTTGTATTCTAACTGTCGGACTAACTCATACCAACTGACATCTCCAATCGATTTGGCGATCTTATGATTCTTCATCATGTTCTTCGACTTGAGCGTCTCGACGACGAGGACTTGGTTATCGTCAACGATCCGTTTCGACAGCTTATGAAGAAAATCTTTACGTTGATTTGCAATCTTTTCATGCTTCTTGGCGAGGATCCTCCTCGCCTTCTCTCGGTTCTTACTCCCGATTTTCTTGCGGGACAAGGCGCGTTGCGCCTTCTTTATCTTCTCTTCGGACTTTCGAAGGAAACGAGGATTGTCAACCTTCTCAGAAACCCACTCATCATTCGTCAGGATGGCGAAATGCTCCAAACCAAGGTCGATTCCTACTTTATTCTTGGCTGGAACCCACTGCTCTTCGGCTTGATCGACAAGGATAGAGATGAAGAATTTCCGGGTCTTCGTCATCGAGACCGTCGCGGACTTGATCACACCCTCGAACGGACGATGTTGCTTCAACTTCACAAAACCGATTTTAGGAAGTTTCACCTTACGATCTTCGATACGGATGCTACCCTTTAGATTGTTTGTTGTGTAAGATGCACGGTCGTTGTGCTTCGATTTGAATTTCGGAAACCCGACAGACTGATTTCGAAAAAAGTTGTGATACGCCCTGTTTAAGTCCATCTGAGCGTTCGCAAGAGAAAGACTGTCGACTTCTTTTAGGAAAGGGAATTCAGGCTTGTACTTTGCTGGGGTTGGGAGCTTCTGCTTCGCGTCAGGATTGAGCTTCGAATCTTCATACAATCGGATCCGCTCTTCGAGCATCTTATTGTAGACGAAACGGACACAACCGAACGTCTTCACGAAATATTCTTGTTGTGGTTTCGTCGGATAGAGTCGAAACTTGTACGCCTTCAGCAAAGCAATCACTCCTTTCCTTGTTTTTCGATATAGTGTCTGATGACGTCGATTGTCGCACCTCCGGTCGTCACTAGACAGTAATTTCGAGACCAGAACATTTCTTTCCATAGTTGTTTCTTGACATGCGGAAAGTCTCGTTTGATCAGTCGACTGCTTGCACTCTTGTAAGCGTTCAGAAACTTTGACATCTCCGTGTTCGGGTGTGCTTTGAACAGCACATGGATATGATCGCCGTCATGATGCCACTCGTTCAGCGTGATATGATACGACGCGCCGATTCGTTCGAACGTCTGTTTCGCGAACTCCGAGATGGCGTCATCGATCACTTTACGTCTGTATTTCACTACTAGGACAAGGTGATAATTCAGAAGGAAGACTGAATGTTTATTTGTGTCCATTTTCATTGATATATCAGTCCTTTTGGTTAGTCACACTGATTTTATCAAATGATTGCAGTCTTGCCAAGACGAGCGATTCATCTCCCACCTACGCTTGGCTTCGCCCCGGTACGCTTAGAGGTGGGAGAATTCTCGCTAAATTTAGTTAAAAAAGATAACGCCCACCCTTCGGTGAACGTTTGACTGTACGTTTAAAAAGAGGTTTATTGAGCAAACGCCTCTTCGACGATGTCACAAAAAGCGTCCGGTGTTTCCAGCATCCCCATATGACTGCTACTTGTCGAACGGAACATAATCCGATCACTTTGAGGGGCAAAGGCACTTGCTTCGGAAATCAAGGGATCGTTTGTACCATGAACGATCACACCACGGACCTTCGTTTGACGCAACGTATCTGTTAAATCTTTTCGATCCCGCATCGCAGCTAACGCCCGGATTGCCCCTTCGACAGTCATCATGTAACCGATCTCTTTTGCTTCCGAGATAATCATTGGGTCCGCATCTTCTGCGAACAGCCCAGGTACTAAACCGTCAACGAATTCACGAACACCGATACCTGACACCCGGTTGATGTTTTGATTTCGTTTTTGTTTTGCTTCTTCCGTATCTGCTTTTGCGGTCGAGTAGACTAAACCAAAACCAGATAGTTTTTCAGCATACATCTCGACAATCGACGCGACGATGTATCCACCAAACGAATGCCCGATTAAGATTGGTTGCTCAATCCCTCTTCGTTCCAAGTCTTTCATCACCCATGTCGCAAACCCTTCGATCGTATCTGGTCCAACCGATTCCCCTTCGTGTCCCGGTAATGCGAGTACAAGCACATCAAACGATAAGCGAAGTCGTGCTTCGACTCGGTTAAAATAATCAGTTCCTCCAGCAAATCCGTGTAATAAGACAAGTGTTTTTTTTGACATTCAACTAGTCATCCCTTCCATTCCGATGCAAGCATGCGGTAAATCGTTAAATCCATGAACCGTCCGTGACTGTACGCGTAGTCTTCAAGCAGTCCTTCTGCTTGAAATCCTAACTTTTGGACGAGTGCATTGGATGCAATATTTTCAGGTGCGACGAGGGCGCTGATTCGGTGCAAGGCGAAATCTTCGAATCCATGTGTCAGCACGGCACGAGCTGCTTCAGAAGCTACCCCTTGTTGCCAATACTCTTGGCTAACCTCAAATCCAATTTCTGCACGATGGTATTGGGTCAACCAATTGTGAAACCCAATCGTCCCTACTAATTGATTGGTCTCCTGATCGGCGATTGCCCATCGGATCGCCTTACCTTGCGTAAACTGTTCTTTAAAATAACTGATGACGTTTTTGGCTTCGTATACGGTGACTAATGGATCGGATCCATAATAATACATCACGTCATCATCTGATAAGATTTTAAATAAATCGCGCGCATCCCTGTTTTCTAACTCTCTTAAAATAAAACGTTCTGTTTTCAGTTCCGGGAATGGTTTTCGTAATCCCCACATACCCTATCACCTCTTTTTTATATTATGCCCGTTTTCAAAGGGAAATATCCTTTTCGCTCTATAGAAGTTTTGCTACTATTGAAATAATGAAGTTACTTATCAAGGAAGGAAGTTTCCTATCATGTCTAGTTCACTGCTCTACTTGTATGAAGATGCGGAAAACCACCGATTGACGATGTCCGGTGTTTCGTTTTCTGACTTTACCCTGTCTATCGACTCAAAACGTCCGCTACTCGTTTCGGGAGCGGCCTTCAAATCCGCTAAACAATCTTTCCGAACTGCTTTTCATTATGTCGAAGGGCACGAAGTCGAACAGTTTGCCCAATCGAGCGATGTCGAACGCTCTCCTTTGAGTACCATCGATATCCGTTCTTCACATTCACTCGACACATTAACAGACGTCGAAATCGCGGAACTGCTATTTTTAATGCATATGAAACGTGGTATGCCTAGTCCGTTCCTGGCATCCGTCGGAAACGAGTGGGCCTATTTCAGCGAACAAGACAGCATGCAAGCAACGGTTTACTTAAAAGACTGGTCTACGATCGAACATGTTCTCTCTTTACTAATCCAACGAAAAATCCGACGAGAATTCCGTGTTCTGTCTGCTTCTCCTCTCACTGCCGAAATCATCATCAACCTTCGTCATCTGCTGCATGAAGGCGTTTTGATTGATTTTGCGAACGTTAAACAGTCTGTGTTCACGCGACAAATCACCATTCCCGTTTATGTCGCCGGAAGATATGAAGATATGACGGTCTTAAAAGAAGATCTTGATACAAATAAAGAATCGATTGTAAAACGTGGTGAACTGATTCACCGTAAAAAAAACTGGATTTTTGAGTTACAATGACCCTTTGCATCTTCGTCGCTCCATGACAAGATGCTTTTTTCATATTTTTCTGAAGAGAGCTCCGCCTCATTTTTTGTCCAATCGTTTACATGACAATAACATTACCGAATCATTCGAATTTTCACATAAATTAAAGCTGGCATCTTGAGCAGACTTCGTTATAATGAGATTAACCTTTTGGAAGTTAGAAGTTGGAACGGTTTTTCTTACGATTTATTTCAGCAATGCATTAACCGAAGGAGGAATTTAGCATGGATCAGTTAAAAGTGAACGGAATCGGTTCATTCACCAAGTTTGCGACGAACGGAAACATTCTGAAGTTAAAGGATGCCGCGACAGGCGAACTGAAAGTGTCCTTGAATGAAGCGAGCTCAATGACTATTTCACCAATTGATGAAGAAACAGGATTATTCATTATCCGTGGTCAGCAACAGGAACCTTTAGTGGAACTGACCCTCCCTCGTCAATCGTGCGAAGTCGTTCACGCTTGGCTACTCCATAAATTGAGACGACAAAAGAAAGGTCGTTTCATGGCATCTAGCTAAATACTTGTTCCTCTAGTTTACCATGCGTCAATTGATTTGTTGCGTCCGTCCTCTTCATAAGTCAGGAGACTCTGGCTTGAAGAGGGCGTTTTTGTATGGCAAAATAGACGGCACCTGTTGAGGAATCGTCTACGTCATGATAGTCTTGCAAAATTAACAGTAAAAGAATTGACGACCCTCCATGAAAAAGTAGCTCCTTAAAGAAATGAATATTCTAAAAATTCTTTCATCACTTTTTAGCAAGTGGTATATTTGGATGAGATTATTGAAAAACAGGAGGTAACATATATGTTGAACCGAAAAGATATTTTTGCTTTAGGATTCATGATTTTCGCTTTATTTTTTGGTGCCGGTAACTTAATTTTCCCTCCTGAGCTTGGTGCCTTAGCGGGCACACAATTTTTACCAGCCATGCTCGGTTTTATCGTCACTGGTGTCGGATTGCCGTTAGTCGGATTAATTGCCGTCGCCTGGGTCGGCGGTGGGATCAGTACACTTGCAAATCCGTTGCCTAAATTCGTCGGCGCTTTATTGACATTTGCGCTGTATGTCGCCATCGGTCCGTTTTTCGGAATTCCACGGACTTCTGTCGTCACCTACGAGCTCGGTGTCGTCCCGTTTTTAAGTGGACCAAGCCAGACGAGTTTAATGGTTTCTTCTTCGCTCTTCTTTTTAGTGACGTTATACCTTGTCCTGAAACCCGGCAAGTTGCTTGATATCATCGGCCGGTTCATCACACCTTTGTTGCTTATCGCACTTGCCACGCTAAGTATTAGCAGTATCATAAACCCTTTGTCTACTGTTCAACGACCGGCACCGGGCTATGCTAGTTTTACAGACGCCTTTATCCAAGGATTCCTGCAAGGATATTTGACGCTTGACGCCTTAGGAGCACTCGTGTTCGGAGTGATTATCTTGCATACGTTACACGCGCGTGGTCTGAAACATCGGACGGCTCAGTTGAAGACAGTCACAAGAGCTGGTTTAATTGCTGCCGTATCACTGACTCTTGTCTACACCGGACTCGGATTCATCGGTCGAAACAGTTTTGGTGCCGTCGGGTCTGTCGATGGTCCGTCTTTGTTGCAACAATATGCCGATAATACGTTTGGGACGATTGGCCTGATTATTTTAGGAATCGCCATTTTACTCGCCTGTCTGACGACATCCGTGGGTCTTGTCACCGCTTTTTCTGAATACTTGATGTCATTCTCAAGTCGACTTTCGCTCCCCGTCACCGGAACCATTACGACCGTGTCAGGCTTTACGATCTCGATTTTCGGTCTTAACACGTTACTCACCATCGCAATCCCTGTATTGATGTTCCTTTATCCAATCGTCATCGTCTTGATCGGATTAACGTTCGTCCGCTCATTCTTAAAAAAAACATCACTCGTTTACCAAACGACTTTATTCGTGACTGCGTTGTTTTCGTTAGTGAGCGCCTTAACTTCTTTAAAGGTCTTACCGGGTATCTTGATTAATGTCTACAAAATTTTTCCGTTGACTGAACAAAATTTAGCTTGGCTTTTGCCCGCTTTAATTACATTTGCTATCAGTTCATCGATTGGACACGTTTCTAGTCATTCGATTCCTGAAAAACGTATTGGCTAGTGATGCCGCTTTCATCGCTATGGTATGATAAACAAAATGATTTTTTACTGGAGGCGTCGCTTTAATGGATAAGATCGCTTGGATTACCGATAGTATGGCTTTTTTCCCACCCGGGGAAGCAGAAAAAATCGGAATCCACGTAGTACCAACGTTAATCATCATCAATGGAGAATCCTATCGTGAATACGTTGATCTTTCAGTCGAACAACTTGATGCAAAGATGCGTCAAGATTCTTCCGTTGTCCCAACCACTTCACAACCTTCTTTTGGTGAGTTAGTCGAACTTTACGAACGCCTGCAGGCTGAAGGTTATGATTATGCCTATGCAGTACACATCACAAGTGGCTTAAGCGGGACATATGCTAGTTCTGTCGCCGCTGCAGATGCCGTCGGATTTAAACTGTATGCGGTTGATTCTTATACAGGTGGTGCCAATCAACAAGAAATGTTACGTATTTCGATGCAATTAGCTCAAGCCGGTAAACGACCAGAAGAAGTGATGGCTGTTTTGGATCAATTCAAGCATCAGTCCCATTTCTATTTGATCATCGGTAACATGGAGACGATGCGCCGAAGTGGTCGTGTCTCGAGCAGCCAGTTTTTGCTGGCAAATATGTTGAACATCAAGCCGATTGTCAAGTTCGACGAAGTCGGTAAACTTGTTCCTTTCAAGAAGGTTCGCTCTATCAAAAAAGCCTTTCATGAAATGACATCAGAAATCGTCACACAAGTGGAACGATCCGGTTTATACAAACAGACGCTTTATATCGGTCATACACTCGCCTTGTCTGCCGCTGAACAGCTGCGGGACACGATTCAGTCGAAGCTGCCACACCTCTCCATTGAAATCACACAATTTGGTCCTTCTATTTTGACTCATGCTGGATCGGAAACAGTTGGTGTCTTTTGGTTTGATGACATTCCTGTTTCGTTGTAATGAAAATCCCCCTCTACCGTCAGAATTGACTGGTCAAGGGGGATTTTGTTGTTTTTCTTAAGCATCCGTTTCCGCTTGAGATTGTCTAAACACTTCGTCAAGCATGCCAGCTTCATCGGTTGTCTGTTCAATCGGCTGATACGATTGCTTCATGCGTGGGCCCCAGACTTCCGCCGGGTAGACAGACCATGCTATCTGTTCAACTTCCTCTAGATAACTTAACGTGGTATCCAAGGAGGCTGTTTGTTGCTGTTGGCGCAACCAGTTCGTATAGCGTTTATCGGGTTTTCCTTCTTTTAATAAGAGGGTACCGCTTTCAAGGATTGCCCATTTCGGTTTAGCATCAATCTGAAACAGTTCAAGGTGTCGGAATTCGTCAAACGACCGGCATGTGAACGGAATCAGATAGTTTTTTTCAACGAGTCGTTTTAATCGTAGATGTGTTCGCATCGTCATAAATCGTTTTTCTTGACCGATTCGTTCCACCAATAGCGTCGGTACGGATAGTGTTTTCATCGTTTTCTCATCGATTAATAAACTGTGATCGATATCAATTAGTAACATATGGGTGCCCCTTTTTACGTCGAGACGAGATAAACGCATAAGATAAACCTAGTATAAACGCCGCAAAACAGAATCCACCGACGACATCTGAGAAATAATGTACGTTCAGAATGATTCGTGACGCACCCATCGCAAGAATCAACACACTTAATACTGTACCTAGTATGATTTTTCCGGCGCGATTTAAAAAGCGCCAACTGAGTATGAGAAAACCACCGTATACGGCAAATGCCATCGATGAATGACCGCTCGGAAAACTGTATCCCACTCCTCCGACCAGTTCATTAAGTGAAGGGCGGTCTCGGACAAAGATTACTTTCGCCACTTGGTTCAACACGGCTACTGCTGCAAATGACAACACGTACCAGATACTTCCGATCCGGTCGCGCCAGAGGTAGTAACTGATCAGCGTCAAGATTAATGTGACGGTCACTGCTCCAACCCCTGATCCTAACTGGGTGAACCAACTCACATAATCCGCCGGGACTTGTTTGGACATTATGTTTGATAACTGGGCGTCAAATAAAAAATAGCCGGTCAACCGAATCGAAATTGCAATACTGATGAAGATGACAAATGCGATTCCAGAAAGAACTAACGCATGCTGATTTAATTTCATTTAGTACGTGCCCTTTCGCTGTTCCAGCTCTTCTGCCGAGTAGTCTTCCTTGTCACGCAGTCGGTGTGCCAGTCGTCCGGACGCATTCGCAGCAATCGCAGCGACGATATCGTCCATGAACGTGTTGACTCGACCGTCATCCACTTTTGTATCCAGTTCTTTGATGATACCGATTTTTGCTTTATCCAGATATCCAAACGTCGTCACGGCGATTGATCCGTACGTGTTGACGGCACCGATTGCAATCGTCTCATCTACGCCAAACAGTCCTTCATCACTGCGGATGATCGATAGAAGAGGTTCAGATAACAACCCTTTTTCCGCTAAGATGTCCAGTTCCGCTCCTACGAGGATTGCATGTTGGAGTTCACGTTTCTCAAGAACACGTTCGACAGAACTGACACATGTTTCAAGTGTTAATTCAATCGTATACGGAGCCTGCATCTGGTAGACGATTTCAGCAATCGCATGAATCGTCACCCCTCGTTCATGCAGTTTATCAATCGCTGCTTGTTTGACTTCCTTTGAATGTGCTTTTTTTTTCATGACCAAATCCACCTCTCTGACAAAGTTCTTCACAAGTATACACGGATTCCTACACTCTCCTCAAACTTCTTTGACATCACGCAGATAATCAGTCATGATTATCCTGTAAAGCGTTATCATTTCAGGGGAAAGTAGGGGATTTTCGATGAACATCGGGGTAGTTTTGTTTCCATCGAAACAGATTCAAGATTTTGCGAACTCATACCGGAAACGGTACGATTCCAAGTATGCGTTAATCACACCACACATTACGATGCGGGAGCGGATCAGTGTCGACGATGCCGAGCTCGAAACGATTGTTGCTGCACTCAATGAGGTAGCTTCGCAAACAAAACCAGTCTCCCTTCATATCCAAGGAGCACGTTCTTTCCATCCAACGAATAATGTCTTATTTTTAAAAGTCATGCCGACGGATGAGCTGGAACAACTTCACCGGGCACTACATGCTGGTGATCTCGCGCATACACCAAAATACGATTTCTTGCCTCACATCACAATCGGTCAAGACTTATCCGACGTCGAATTATTTGATGTTCTCGAACGATTGAAAATGGAAGATATCCGTTTCCAAGAAGATGTCACCAAGATGGCTCTGCTTTATGAACTGGAAAACGGTTCATGGAGTGTGTACGAAACGTTCCGATTTACAGGTCAATAACATCAAACTTCCCGGTCGAACTTGCGACCGGGAAGTTTTAATTCAGGCAATACGCCATACGCATTTGCTTGTTCTTCTAATTCCTCATGATGTGGTTCCACATATTTGATTGGGTTGATGCGAGCGACCGGTTCTGTTTTCCGCTCCAAATCGACTCTGACTTGACGATTTACATATTGTACAACCGTAAAATCCACTTGATACATATGACTTCCCTCCCCTTCATCTTCAGCTTGTTATTGTCTTATTCCCAAAATATCTTCAAGAAAAACAAAAAAACCAAGGTTTCCCTTGGCTTTAGCTGATAAGTTAAGATTTTAGAGTGAGTTCGATCTTATTATAGGATATGGAATCCGCTATCGACGTGAAGAATTTCACCTGTCACACCACTCGACATTTGCGAAAGTAAGAACAATCCACTTTGACCGATCTGCTCTGTTGTGACGTTTCGATGAAGAGGTGCACGTTCTTCGATGCTCTCAAGAATCGAATTGAAATCACCGACTCCTTTTGCAGAAACCGTCCGAATCGGACCAGCTGAAATCGCATTGACACGAACGCCTTGTTTCCCGTACTCTGCTGCTAAGTAACGAACACTCGCATCAAGCGCTGCTTTAGCGACACCCATGACGTTATAATTCGGAACCATCTTTTCACCACCAAGATATGTCAACGTGATGACCGACGCATCTTCCGTGAAAAAGTCTTTTGCCGCTTTGACGACAGCTGTCAAACTAAACGCTGAGATATCAAGAGCTTGTGCAAACTGTTCGCGTGTGACAGATGAAAATTCGCCGCGTAAGGCTTCTTTGTCTGCAAACGCAATCGAATGTGCAATCCCGGAAATCTGCCCGTGATCCGCATGAATCGTCTGGAAGACCTGTTCGATTTCTTCATCACTCGTGACATCACATGTATAGTAAGTAGCCGGTCGTGAAAGTTCTTGACCTAACTTTTCGAGTGGTGCCTTGAAGCGCTCTCCGACGTACGTAAATGCAAGGCTTGCCCCTGCTGCATCAAGAGCACGTGCGATTCCCCACGCGATTGATCGTTGATTGATGACACCCATTACAACATACGTCTTCCCCTCAAGTGAAGGATAAATATTCATTATGAGTTCCCCCTTAAATTAGTACCTGGTAATAACACCTATGTCTAGGTTACAAAAACGTAACGCTTCTGTCAACCATCGCTCTTGATATTGCGATTTTGATAAATTACGGTAATATAGAAAGAGACAGAAAGTAGGGATGGAATGAACCGTTTTAAATCATTTACACAACGTTATGATAACACATTGCTTTTTTTGCTCGGTTGTTTGATGGTCATCAGCGTTCTGGCGATCTACACCGCTCAGCCGTTTTTGCAAGGAGCGATTAGTGAAATCAACTTTACCGCAAAACAAATTCAATGGTACGTGATCGGCTTCATCGCACTTTCCGTTGTCATCCTCATTGATTATGAGCAACTGAAGCGTTTTCACTGGTACTTATACGGTGCTGGGATCGTCTCCTTGATCGGTCTCGTCGTCTTACGTGGTACTCCTTTAGTCGCAAACATCAAAGGAGCGTATGGCTGGTATCAGTTTCCGGTCATCGGAACCGTTCAGCCGGCTGAATTCATGAAGTTTTTCCTGATCGTTACGCTAGCTGCGGTCATCTCGGAACACAATGCCCGTTACGTCCAGCATGAACGTGATTTATTACTGCTGATCAAGATGGTCGCGATCACCTTGCTTCCGTTAGCGTTGATCATCATTCAACCCGATCTAGGAATCGGCTTGATTTTGTGCGTTATCTTAGCCTGCGCGATGTTACTGTCCGGATTAAACTGGAAATGGTTACTTAGTATGTTCGGTTTGTTTGCCGTGGCGATCGTCGGCTTCTTTTATCTGTTTTATTTCCAAAATGATTTACTCGCAACATTTTTCCCTGGACACGCCATGAACCGCATCATGGCTTGGTTACAACCGTTTGAGTATGCAGATGACCTTTCCTACCAACTCGTTCAGTCGATTAATGCCATCGGTTCGGGACAGATGTTTGGTGTCGGATATGGGAAACTACAAGTTTCCGTACCAGAACTGCACACGGACTTTATCTTCACGGCCATCTCGGCCCACTATGGATTCATCGGAGCCGCTGTCGTCTTGATCATCCTGTTCTTATTCATCTACCGGTTGATTCAAATCGCACTCGAAACAGCCGATCCGTTTGGTACGTATATCGTGACCGGGTATGTCGCGATGTTTACATTCCAGATTTTCCAAAACATCGGGATGACGATGGGCGTGTTACCGATTACCGGTTTGCCACTTCCTTTCATCAGTTACGGAGGATCCACGATGATCGTCAACTTAGTTGGACTTGGTCTGATTATGGCGATTGCTTCTCAATCTCGTATCTCGATGTTTGATGAAGATTAAATCAAAAGAGTGGATTCCGAAATTGGAATCCACTCTTTTTCGTTTACAGACGTAAATCATCCGGTAAAGGGGCTTCAAACCGCATTACCTCTCCTGTTCTCGGATGGGGAAACGACGCTGACGCACTGTGTAAGGCTTGCCGTGGAATCAAGGGTGTTCCTTTGTACATCGTATCGCCGACTAACGGATGACCAAGAGCCGCCAGATGGACACGAATTTGATGGGTTCTCCCTGTCTCGAGTTTGATGGTCAGTTGAGACAATTCACGGGAAAAGGCAGACAGTGGTTCACTTGTTAAGATATGCGTGACGGCATGCTGACCATCTTCTCGAACCATTCGCTCCATGAACGAGTGATCGGTTTGTCCGATTGGAAGATTAATCGTTTGCGGCGTGATTTGTCCTTCGATCAACGCGATGTAACGTCGGTCAAGTAAACCCGTTTGTTGCATCTTACTTAATTGATGATGGGCAAGCGCATGTTTTGCAAAGACGACCAGTCCACTCGTGTCCCGGTCCAATCGATTGACGATATGAATCGCGTACGGTATCTGATGTTGTTGATAATACCCAAGTACAAAATTCGAAAGTGACCGTTCCGGATGAAGGCGTGACGGTATCGATGCCATGCCCGGTGGTTTATTGACGATCAGGAGCCAATCATCTTCGAACAAAATCTCTAGTTCCCCGCTTGTCGCGTGCATGTCGGATGCCGGAGCTTCCTCTGGAAATCGGACGTGAATCCGGTCTCCCGCATGAACGATTTCATTGACGATGACATGTTCGCCATTTCGTAGTATCTCACCATGATGCTTGATCGAAACAAGCATCTTTCGCGAAATATGCAGGCGGGTCGTACAAAAATGACCGACACTCCACCCGTCTTGCTGCTTTGTGACTTGTTCTTCTAATTGAAATGCCATAACGTTACCCCGTTTAGTTAACTTCCATCTTCTTCTAAAAATGATTCACGTACCCGTTGCCAAAATGGGAACGAGCGGAATCGTGCAAATTTTACTTTTTTATCGGAGACCCGACAACGAATCGATGTGACGTTTTGATGGACGATCGACGCATAATGATCATACGTCAATTGAAAATCAATCGGATTGACTGGTCGGATTTCGACATCATGATGTTTCGGCAACAACATCGGGGAACCAATCGTTCGATACACCCGGTTATTGATCGATGCCATCTCCGTAATTTGAATCGCCTCGAGTGCCGGGTGAACGATTGCCCCACCTAATGCTTTATTATATGCCGTTGAGCCGGACGGTGTGGAAATACATAGACCGTCTCCCCGAAACGTTTCAAAATACTCCCCACGAATCGATAAATCACAAACAAGCGTCTGATTAAAGCTTTTGATCGTACACTCGTTCAATGCCAACAATTTATTCGTTGATCCGTCAGCATAGTCAATCGATAGTTCAAGTAATGGGTATTCGACAGTTGCAATGTTGTTCGCTGCAATGTGTTGAATCAATTCGTCCATTTCTTCCGGTCGCCAGTCGGCGTAAAAACCAAGATGACCGGTATGGATCCCGACAAGTGTGATCTCTTCGACTTGATCTAAATAAGAATGAAAGGCTTGTAACATCGTCCCATCCCCACCGATTGAGATGACGATTTCCGGAGTAACGGTGTCTCGATGACTTCCCCGTTCAATTAACGCCTGTTCCAACTGTTCTTTTAGCATATGGGAACGTTCATCGCCCCGCGCCGTAACCGCAAAACGCATCGTCATCCTCCTACTCTTTTGATCGATTCTTTGCTTCGCTTGCTTGACGCTCGTGTAAGACGACTTGAGCATCTTGTATCTCAACCTTCAGTTGGCTCATCTCCGCATCAAGTAAAAAAGCTGCTTCAGCTGCGCGCCGCAACCGTTCTCTTGTTTCTTCCGGAATATTGCCTTGGTACTTATAGTTTAGCGAGTGTTCGATCGTCGCCCAAAAATTCATCGCGAGTGTCCGGATTTGAATCTCGACGAGCGTCGGAATTTCTCCTTCGATCGTTTGGACCGGATAGGCGATGATGATGTGGTATGAACGATACCCACTTTCTTTTTTTTGTGTTATATAGTTTCGTTCTTCGACGATCTTGAAGTCGCCCCGTGAACGCAACAATTCTAAGACATGGATGATATCATCTACGAATTGGCACATGATGCGTAGACCGGCGATATCTTGCATATCTTGTTCTAGTAGCTCGATATCAATTGCTTTTCGTTCCGCTTTTTGTAAGATGCTTTTTACAGGTTTGACACGTCCTGTGACAAATTCAATCGGTGAATGTTCCCCACGTTGTTGAAATTGTTTTCGAATGGCTTTTAATTTTACTTTCAGTTCATCCACTGCGATTTGATAAGGTGCGAGAAATAAGTCCCAATTTTCTTTTGTCATCGTCATTGTCACCACTTTTAGTCTAAATTGTTAGTTCGATTCGTTCCACTACACCATTCATGGTATCATATTTTCAAGCATTCAACTAGAAAGGTGTGGTCACAAATGAGACAAGAAATGGAAATTGAATTTAAAAATCTATTAGTCGAAACGGAATACCACCAGTTGATGGAGCGATACAGCACATCTGGATCATCCGTTTGGCAGGCAAATGATTATTTTGATACCCCGACATTCGAACTTCGAAGCCATGGTGCGGCATTACGTATCCGTGAAAAAAAATCAGGTCTCGTCTTGACCTTAAAAGAACCGAAAGACGATGGATTACTCGAAACCCACGTGACGTTGTCTGAAACAGAGGCTGAGGATCTATTTCAATATGGTCTCATCCACTCGAGTGCAATGAAACAACAATTAGAGAAATTTAATTTGACGACTTCCCTTGAACATTTAGGTCGTTTAGAAACAGAGCGGTTCGAGAAACAACTCGACACTGGACTGCTCGTCTTAGATAAAAGCCGCTACTTAGGCGTGACCGATTATGAACTTGAATTTGAAGTAACCGATTATACGGCAGGCAAACAAGCTTTTCATGAATTGCTTGAATCAAATGGGATTCCTACGCGTGAAACCAAAAATAAAATCGTCCGTTTCATGGACCTTAAAGCGCTTTCACGTTAATCGTGTAGAAATGTACAAGCAAAACCTTTGCTCTTTCTTTTTTTTCGTTGCTAAAATAGGGTAACGATATTAATAGAAAAGGGGTGAACGGATGGAACACGAACAATGCAACGGATCATATTGTTCATTGGACGAACCATCAATTCAACAACCGACGAAACCGCTAGAAATTTATCATTTTCTAGACGTCACACAAACGGATGGTTTACGGTTGATTCCCGTTCTCAAGAAATTAGAATTAGAATACGGTCATTTATTCCGTCTTCGGACGATCGCGACGATTCCTTGTGCCCCTTCACGATCAGCATGTGACATGTCACCACTGTTGATTTTAAAAGCGATTGAGTTACAAGGAAAAACATTCGGCATGCGTTTCATGCGTCGGTTACGTATGTTGCATAATGTCGAAGGTGAAAGTGCCTATTCACGCGCCTCTCTGATGCGTTTAGCGGAAGCCTTAACCGAATTTGGTCTGGATTTAGCGGAATTCCATCGTGACATCGAATCAGATACCATCCAATTGATGCTCGAAAAAGAAACGGAGCTCGTTACGGATTGGGATGTACGTATTCTCCCGACACTTGCTTTTGTTGGGGATGAGGAAGCGATTAAGGCGGAAGGCCATTATGAATATTTGATTTATGTATCGATTCTGAATGAATTGTTAGAACAACCGTTTGAGAAGCAGGCAAAACCTCCTCTCGAACAGTTCTTGAGACGGTATGATACAGCAACAACTTCTGAAATTGCCTTCATTTATGATGCAACAGAAGCTCAAGTGGAACATGAGTTAAAAAAATTAATGCTTCAGCAAAAATGTGTCTCCCTCACGTACTGTGATGGTAAAGTATGGCGTCATTTAAAAGACTCCGCCCATGCTTAACCTAAAAAAACCGTTTCCGCGATCAGAAATCGCGGAAACGGTTTTTTTATTTTATGACCACTGGATGGGGGAAAAAGAGAACCATCAGGGGAATGTGATCCTCTTCACATTCTCAGTATAAACCGGCTCTTCTGTTTTATCCAGCACTTTGTTCAAAAATTCACAAATTCGTCATTCTCCGAGCAACGCTTCGAATTCATCCAACACTCGCTCAAATTGGCGAAGAGCCGCTTCGACTGGGGCTTTTGTCGTCATATCGACTCCAGCCGCTTTTAAGACCTCAATCGGATAATCACTTGATCCTGCTTTTAGGAAATTGTTGATGTAACGATCAACAGCAGGCTGTCCTTCTTCTAGAATTTGTGATGTCAATGCTGCAGCGGCAGAGATGCCTGTCGCATATTGGTACACGTAATAGTTGTAGTAGAAATGCGGGATCCGCGCCCACTCTAAACCAATTTCTTCGTCTAGTACGATGCCATCACCAAAATATGTCTGATTGAGCGTATAATACGTTTTCGTCAAGAATTCTGGAGTCAACGCTTGTCCAAGACGTGCTGCTTCATGAATTTGATGTTCAAATTCAGCAAACATCGTCTGACGGAACAACGTACCACGGAACGTTTCCAACTGGTTGTTCAGCAAATACATTTTTTCATTTTTATCTGTGACTCGTTTCAATAAATAATCATTCAGCAACGCTTCATTTGTCGTAGAAGCCACTTCTGCCACAAAAATCGAGTAGTCTCCATACGCATATGGTTGGTTCTGACGCGTATAGTAACTATGAACGGAATGACCAAATTCATGCGCCAAGGTAAACAAGTTATTAACGTTGTCTTGCCAGTTCATCAAGATGAACGGTTGCGTATCGTAAGCTCCTGACGAGTATGCGCCACTCCGTTTACCACGTGTTTCACGTACATCGACCCATCGTTTTTCAAGACCATCTTCTAGAATATGCTTATATTCAGCGCCTAACGGGGCTAACCCTTCCACCATCAATTGTTTGGCTTCCTCATATGTGACCTTCATCTCGACTTCATTGACGAGTGGTGTATACATATCATAGACATGCAACTCATCCAGACCTAAAATCTGTTTCCGTAAGGCCACGTAACGATGGAGTAATGGCAGATGCTCATGGACCGCTTCGATCAAACCATCATAGACTTGTTCAGGAATCGTATTTCCGTGTAACGCTGATTCGCGTGCTGTTTTGAAATGGCGGACTTCTGCATAAAAGTTATCTTTTTTGATGGATCCTGCTAACGTCGAAGCCAAAGTATTCGTATACTGACCGTACGTACTATACATCGCTTTAAACGCCGCCTCACGAACGGAACGATCCTTCGACTCCATGAACGTGATGAACCGTCCGTGCGTCAATTCTGTTTCTATTCCATCTTCTCCCTTGATTTTCGGGAACTTCATGTCAGCATTATTGAGCATCCCAAACGTCGTTCCTGATTGACCCAGTACTTCTCCTGCTTTTGCGAGAATCGCTTCTTCCGCTTCCGACAGGACATGCTCACGTTCTCGGTTCAATTCGTCAAATGCATGACGATAGAGCGCAAGATCCGGATTTTTGTCTAAATACGAAGCGATCGTTTCTTCCGGGACTTCTAACAATTCCGGTGTCATGAAGGCTAACGTAGCACCGATTTGAGAAGCAAGTGTCCGAGCCCGATCATTCATCGCTTGATAAAAGCTATCCGCCGTATTCTCATCGTAACGCATGTGGGCGTATGTATAGAGCTTATGCAGGCGTCTTGAAATCTCATCACGTAATTGTAATCCTTCAAACAAAATTTTATCTGTCTGCGCAAGACGCCCTTTGTATTCGACAAGTAACGGTAACATCGCTTTGACCGATTCAAACTCCTCTTCCCATGCTTCGTTCGTTTCGTAAATGGATTCTAAATTCCACGTTTCTTCGACATTGACATCACTTCGTGTTAATACTTCTGCCATTTTAATCACTCCTTTACTTCATTTATACCTGTTTCCCTTTCGACAAACAAACGAAGCGCACCTGCTAACTTTTGATCTTCTGCCAAACGAACTGTCAAATCAGAAGGACGTTCCTCTAAAACTTCAGGAAGATAAAGTTGAACATATCGTATGCTTGCTGTCCACTCCTGAACAAGACGTTTCAATCGATTCTTGTCATATCGAATGCGACACAGATGAAAGCAGTTTTTCAGAAAAAGAGTCAGTCGTTCGGATGAATAGTCTCCATTCAAATGAACGTAGGCGGCAGTCTGGAGCTCAAACGGATGTACGTGGAGTGGCGTTAAGGAAGACAAAGGTAAAAAGCAGTAGGAAGGTAACGTAGAGACACAAAGGTGTGCACGATACATGGGAAGATGCAGAAAGGCACGAGGAAACGAAGAAAAAAAGGACGCATCCGATAATTTTTGATCAGTGTAGACCATAATCGTTCCGGGAACTTGCGGGGAGGAACATGTGGTGTTAAAAATTGTTGGCAGGTTAAAGGCACTTGTTGACAGAGTACGACTCGTCTGGAAAACGGTAGCGGATTCGTATACCGGACAATCCGTCCCTTCTCGATTACGTCAATGTAACCATGGACTGTGAAGGCTTCTTTCATCCATCCGTCCAGCTTAAGGAATGGTCCTTCCTTCTCACGAAAACCAATCCACCGGACTTCATATCCGTTGTCTGAATCAAGCATCAATCTTCGTATCCATTCATCGGCCGTCATCTTCGAACGTTGGATTTCAATTCCGATCGCCCCCGGCTGTAATAACAAATCAAATCGGCGTCGCCCGCGAATCGCTTCCAGTTCGACATCAAAATCCAGTTGCTCAAAATAACTCGCCAACCGTTTTTTCCAAGCAGCATGTTCGGACGACTCTCCTGTACATGCGGTCAAGTGGACAAAATGAAGCCGTTTATTCCCTTGCCGCACACGAAGTCGTGTCCGGCAATAAGGGCAAAACAGCTTTTTTGTCACTAACGTGTCTATCGTCTCCAACTGACTATTGATACGGTTTCCTTGCTCATCGATTGCTTCAAACATCTTTAGCCTCCCGATTGCTCAAATCCTTCAGAGTAACGGTGAAAATAAACGAGAAATCGATTCAATCAAACGTTGGCGAAAACTTCGTCGCATAAAGACGTTGCGTTCAACTTGAGTCGAGTTCGAAAAATCTTCATAAAAATCACGTGTGAGTTCATGAACGGAGTTTGTACCATATAAAAAGGCATTTACTTCAAAGTTCAGATGAAAACTTCTTAAGTCCATATTAGCTGTCCCAATCGTCGCAATCGCATCATCGACGACGATGACTTTCGAATGCATGAATCCTTTATTGTATTCATAGATTTTCACACCCGCTAACAAAAGGTCATCAAAATAAGAACGACTCGCATAAAAAACGATTTTATGATCAGGAAAACTCGGTAAAAGAATTCGAACATCGATACCAGACATCGCCGCTGTTTTTAACGCCGTCATCAAGTCTTCATCTGGAATCAAATATGGAGAAGCGATATAAACAGAGTGCCTTGCTTCCGTAATCAATCCAAAATATAACGATTTCATCGTTTCATGGGGTTCATCCGGTCCACTCGCGATGATTTGTACGCCTCCTGTTGCCTCCTCCATCACTTCAAGTGGTTTCATATAGTATGGGGTGAACAAACGCTCTCCGGTCATGTAGTACCAATCCTGAAGGAAAATCAACTGTAGTTCTGATACGGCTTCTCCACGAACAATCAGATGGGTATCGCGCCAAAAACCAAACGCTTTATCTTTACCCATGTATTCATCCCCTACGTTTATCCCCCCTGTAAAAGCAACCGTCCCATCGATGACCACGATTTTCCGGTGGTTCCGGTAATTGGATTTACTTGAGATGAAGGGTAGAACGACCGGGAAAAATGCATGCACTTCGACCCCTGCATCTTTCATCTTTTTGAAGTACGCTTTATCCGTCGAAAAACAACCTACTGCATCATACAAAAATCGAACTTCCACCCCAGCTTGGACACGCTCTATTAACGCCGCCTGTAATTCAAGCGCCAGTTCATCGTCACGGACAATATAATATTCCAAGTGAATGTGGTGTTCTGCCTGACGAATTTCTGCCAACAGTAACGGAAACTTTTCTTGACCGTTCGTCAGTACCTTCGTATGGGTATTATACGAAATTGGTAGTCGGCTGATGGAATCGATAAGTTTCACAACTTTTGCATAATGACCGTGTTTGAACACCGGATTGTGTACACCATGATCAAACTGGGTACGATACTTAATGTAAGACTCTTCATCGAGCATCGCTTTCAGACGAAACATTCTTTTTCGTCTATAATTTTGACCAAAGGTGAAATACACGAACACACCTACGACAGGAAGCGCCATCATGACAAGCGCCCAGACAAGAGTGCGTTCTGGATTTCGATTTTCAAGTAAAATGATGACGAAGACACTCAGGACGACCAGAATGATGACAAGGGATAACCACCCCACCATGTAGACACTCCAGTAGTAAGAAAGAAACCCGATCAGACTGACCGTTAAGAGTAACGTCATAAGTAATTGGACACGTCGTAACATGGTATCCCCTCCTTTGATTTGATCTTGTATACACTTTATGTAGAAGGGACGATTCAAAATGAAAACGTATCTAGTGACTGGTGCAACAAGTGGTATTGGTGAAGCGACAGCCTTACAACTGATTCAAGAAGGACATACGGTCCTTGCTCTCGGACGAAACGAAACAAAAGGACGCGACTTAGAAACAAACGGCCACGGACGACTTTTCTTTTTCCAAGTGGACTTGGCGGTTCCTTCTGAAATCGAACGCTTTTTTGAAACAACAAAAGAAGATTTCCCGACGATTGACGGAATCTTCAACAACGCGGGTACATTCGGAAAACCGGTCGCACCGGAACGTGTGACCGATCAACAAACAGAAGTCTTTCAAGTCAATTATCATGCGCCGGAACAAATCATTCAACGTGCCGCGAAACGGCTGAGTCGGGGTGCCTCGATCGTCAATAATAGCGCGATTGTCGGACACGTCAAATTTCCAGCGATGCTCTTACCTTATGCTTCCTCTAAAAGCGCCCTCTTAACCCTTACGAAAACGTACGCAGCTCGGTTTCATGGAAAGTATCGATTTAATGCCATTTGTCCGGGTCCTGTCGATACGAAGCTAAGCCATTCCCTTTATGGTGGAAAAGAGAAGTTTGACTTGGCGATGAAACATCATTTGCGTGGACATGCTGCCCATCCATCAGAAATTGCCGAAGTCGTCTGTTTTTTATTGTCGGACAAGGCCAGTTATATCAACGGACAAACATTAATCGTTGATGGCGGTTATACGTTAACTTAATACGACAGAAGAAAGGACTGCTTGCTGACGAATCAGAGCAGTCCTTTTTTTGTGTGTTGTTGTCAGTTCGGAAACTGTTTGCGGATGAACGTAAAGACATCGTTCGCCACAATCAATTTTCCATATTCCGCTACCGGATGGATTTTCTGTTCACTAAAGTTCAAGTACTCTGCAATCAAGCTCATCACATTTTCCTGTTCTTCCACTTCTGTTTCTTCTTTAAAGTGAAGGTGAAGCAGGTACAGTCCATCTTTTTGATAAAGGGACGTAGTGAGTTCTTCGAAGATCGGTGCTTCTGCATATTGGCTAAGGGCAATGATATGCTCGAAATCGGTTGTTTCAAATAAGACGTCTTGACTGAGTTCTGTTTCTTTCTCTTCCGCATCAGACATCGCGGAACGGAGTAGGGAATCCAGTTCCTCTTCATCAACCTGTTCACCGTCAACCGACGTTTTCGCGATTGTAACGGTTACTTCTAAACCTTTTTCAAATGCCTGTACTTGTATCCATAGTGGACCTTCGAAGGAGATGGACTCTTTTTCATTCGCTTCATCCATCATCTGCCAGAATAACTGTTCTCCACGCTCACGATTGTACCAAATCTCGTCCCGGGCAAAGCCGCGGCGTTCGATATCCGTGTACGTAATGAAGAACTTGACTGTGTTGTCATTGACGCGTTCGATTTTCAATATGTCCACTCCTTTCCTCTCGCTCTTATATATAGTATACGAACGAGCACTTCACATAGATTCAAAAGAATCACTAAAACATATAGGGTATATTCCTTTGTTATCTTTATTTTAACCTTTTTAGGCGGTAACAAAAAGCACACTGCTCAGAAAGCAGCGTGCTCGTTACAAATTACTCATTGACAAGGCGCTGAGCTTCTAGTAATTGGAAGGTGCGGACTTTTCGTGGCAAGAAGCGACGAATCTCATCCTCATTGTATCCAACTTGAAGACGCTTTTCGTCGATTAGAATTGGACGGCGTAACAAACCTGGATATTCTTGAATTAAATCATACAAGTGTTGTAACGATAAGTTTTCTACCGATACATCTAATTTTGAAAAGACTTTTGAACGGGTCGAGATAATTTCATCTGTTCCGTCCTCAGTCATACGAAGGATCTGTTTGATTTCATCAAGCGACAACGGTTCTGAGAAAATATTACGTTCCACAAATGGGATTTCATGTTCTTCAAGCCATGCGCGTGCTTTACGACAAGAAGTACAGCTTGGTGAAGTATAGAGTGTTACCATTGAAAAACATCCTCCCCCTGATTTACATCAAGTCTCCTGTGATGACACACAGCAGCTGATGATTCTATTACTTGATCGTCTACATGAATTTTTACTTAACAGCCAATATGTTTTGAGATGAAAGAACTTTTCGTAAAAAAACTTGCTGGAGCCACCAGGTGGCTTCAGCAAGCTGGCGTGTGATCAAAGGGTTGAGAAATCGTCTCTTTTGCTTTCGGGAGTTTAATTTCTTTTAGTTTCTTTTCGAAAATATCCCGCAAAAGGCGCTTTTTCAACTTTTTCTTTTTATCACGTTCTTTCATATCCGACACCTCACTCGGTCCGAAAAAAGAACAGTTAACCAACGAAAGCTAAATTATCATCTTCTACATTAATTAGTATACCACGTTTACCTATTTTCTATTCCTACTTCAAGCAATTAATTATGTGAGATTGTCGATTTCCATTATGTAAATAGTTGCAATTACTTGCAACATCCCGTAAAGTGTATAGAAATACTTACTCATGAAAGGAGTTTTTTCATCATGTCCGTTACACTCGTTACGATCATCGAACATCCGATTGCTCAAAAATATTTAGAACGATCTGGATTAAATCATGCAATCTCCGTCGCAGAACAGGCCCTGACGCTGGCTACGCAGCGTGGCTTAGACGCAGATACTGCGACGAAGGCTGCACTTCTTCATGACATCGGGCATTACGAATGGTATACAGACGGTACGTGGAACTACGACTTATATCGTCAAAACGATATCCATGCCATCAAAGGAGCAGAACGGGCTCATAAACTATTGATTCGTCTTGGAGAAGAACCAGAACGAGCAAAAGAAATTGCTCTTGCTGTCCTCTTACACACGGATTCATACTTGCCGCCCGGTACCATCAATCGGACCCCATTACAGCAACTCGTCCATGAGGCAGATACACTCGAAGAACAGCCTGGTGGTCTTCATCATTACGAAAAAATTTCTTTTGAAGAAGCCGTCCAACGACTTCATGCCATTGACTCTGTCGTTCACCGATTCAACAACCTTCCACGAATCGCTTCCGAAAATTAAAAAAAGGCATTCCCGAATAATTCAGGAATGCCTTTTGATTTGGTTTAAACGAGTTGGGCTTGATAGGCTTCGAGTTCAGCATCCGTCATCGAGACAAAATGACCCGGCTCGATTTCACGTAGTGGTGGGATACTCGAGTCTTCACTCGATTTCCCGACCGCACCACCTGTTGGGCGGTCATAGATGATCCGCTTACGTGTGCGCTCATGCTCCGGATCCGGAAGTGGAATCGCGGATAAAAGCGATTTCGTGTAGGCATGCACTGGATTTTCATAAAGACGATCCGCATCACATAACTCTACGAGGTGACCTTGATACATCACACCAATCCGGTCTGAGATATATTTGACCATCGATAAATCGTGGGCAATGAAAAGATACGTCAGACTACGATCACGTTGAAGCTGTTTCATCAAGTTGACGACCTGAGCTTGAATCGATACATCAAGTGCAGAGATCGGCTCATCGGCAATGATGAAATCTGGTTCGACTGCTAACGCACGGGCAATCCCGATCCGTTGGCGTTGTCCACCCGAAAATTCATGAGGATAACGGCTAGCGTGTTCTTTTGTCAGACCAACAGTTTCAAGTAAATCGTACACACGGTTATTCCGCTCATCTTTTGATGTAGCAAGACCATGAATATCGATTCCTTCAGCAATAATATCTCCGACCGTCATCCGTGGGTTTAACGATGCATATGGATCTTGGAAAATCATCTGCATCGAACGGTTGAATTTTAATTTTTCTTTGCGTGATTTTTTAGCGTGAACATTTTCACCTTTGAAAAGGACTTCTCCGTCTGTTGCATCGTACAGACCGATGATGGAACGTCCTGTCGTCGACTTACCACAACCGGACTCTCCAACAAGACCAAGTACTTCCCCTTCATAGATGTCAAACGATAATCCGTCGACAGCTTTGACGACACGACCGCGCCCGATGTTAAAGTGTTGTTTTAAGTTTTTTACTTCAAGTAATTTACTACGTTTCTCCATTACTTTAGACCGCCTTTCAGAAGCGATTTCGCGAATGTGCTATCTGGACGATATTTCAGCGCAAGATCGCGGATGGCTACTGGTGGTTCTACATAAGGTGCTTGTGGGTGTAACAACCACGTTGCTGCTTCATGTGTGTCAGTGATCGGGAAGAACGGAGGTTCTTTCTCGAAATCAATCTTCATCGCATATTGGTTACGTGGTGCAAAGGCATCGCCGACCGGTGGATGAAGTAAGTTTGGTGGTGTTCCAGGAATCGCCGGCAAGTCTTGCGAGCGATCGTCAGACGGACGGGGCATCGAACCGAGTAATCCCCATGTGTACGGATGACGCGGCTCATAGAAAATTTCATCGACCGTTCCTTTTTCAATCAATTTCCCTGCGTACATAACGGCTACACGGTCTGCCATGTTCGCCACGACACCAAGATCGTGTGTGATGAAGATGATAGCTGTACCCGTTTTTTGTTGAATGTCTTTTAACAATTCAAGAATCTGTGCTTGAATCGTTACATCCAGTGCTGTTGTTGGCTCATCGGCAATCAAGACCTTCGGATTACATGCTAACGCGATCGCGATTACGATCCGTTGACGCATACCACCTGATAGTTGGTGCGGATATTGCTTAAGGCGCGCTTCCGGATTCGGAATCCCGACGAGTGTCAATAACTCAAGTGTCCGTTTTTTTGCATCATCACCTGTCAAACCTTGGTGACGCTTCAATCCTTCAGCAATTTGTTTGTAGATCGTCATCGTTGGGTTAAGTGATGTCATCGGATCTTGGAAGATCATCGCAATATCACGCCCACGAACCTTTTGCATTTCTTTGTCTGATAACTTAACCAAGTCACGGCCTTCAAACATGATTTCACCTTTCGTGATCTCACCAGGAGGATTCGGAATCAAACGCATGATTGCTTTTGACGTAACCGATTTACCAGAACCTGATTCACCTACGATGGCAAGTGTTTCGCCCTTTTTTAAATCAAACGATACGCCACGGACGGCTTGAACCGTCCCAGCATACGTATGGAAAGCGACGGTCAAGTCGCGTACTGATAAAATAGTTTCCATTGTGGATGAACTCCTCTCTTATTTCCGTTAGCGACGTAGACGTGGATCAAACGCGTCACGTAATCCGTCTGCCAGCATGTTAAAGCTGATCATGACGAGTACGAGCACTGTCGATGGTATGACGAGCAAGTAAGGGAATGTTTTAAGTTCTTTATACCCTTCATTGATCAACGTACCAAGTGACGGTTGTGGTGGAGCGAGACCAAGTCCAATAAAGCTAAGGAAGGCTTCGAAGAAAATCGCACCAGGAATCGTGAACATCAGTGAAATGATGATCGTACCAAGAGTATTTGGAATCAAATGTTTGAATACTAAACGTGCGCTAGAAGCACCAAGTGTACGGGCTGCAAGAACAAATTCCTGGTTCTTAAGTTTCAGGATCTGTCCACGTACGAGTCGACTCATCCCAATCCAACCGGTAATCGTCATCGCGAGGATGATGGTCGTTATCCCCGGCTCAAGAATCAAGATGAACAAAATGATCAAGATCAAGTTTGGAATACCTGTCAAGATTTCAGCAATCCGTTGCATGATGTTATCTACTCGTCCACCATAATAAGCAGAAATCCCGCCGTACGTGACACCAACAATAACGTCAATAATCGCCGCTACGAGACCGATGAACAATGAAACACGTGTCCCTTCCCAGACACGTGACCATAAGTCACGTCCGAGATGGTCCGTACCAAACCAGAAGTTTTCTTCAACTTGTTTTGTTTCATAGAAGTCAATCGGCTTTTCACCAAGTGTTGCCATTCCGTCAAACCCGGCCCATTCGAGACCTGCGATTTTTGGCGGAAGTTTAGCTTGTGTGATCGTTTGTTCATATGCATCTCTACCAGAGATCATCGGTCCAAAGATCGCTAACAATCCAATGATGATGATGATTGCAAGGGACAGAATCGCCGCTTTGTTTTTACGAAGACGTGTCCAGGCATCCTGCCAGAAGTTTAAACTTTTCCCGGCAATTCGTTCTCCAGCTTGTTCATTAAATTCTACTGGTTGGAACAACGACGAGTCGAACTGTTCCGCTTTTGCGTTTGAATTTTGCTCTGCCATTATTCACTACCCCCCAAACGAATCCGTGGATCAACGACACCGTACAGAATATCGACGATCAAAATCATCAAGATGAACACTGCTGAGAAGAAGAGTGTCGTTCCCATGATGACTGTATAGTCATTTTGTGTGATGGATGATACGAACAACTCACCAAGACCTGGTACCGCAAAGATTTTCTCAATGACGAATGTCCCTGTAATCAAGGCTGCCGTCATTGGTCCAAGAATCGTGATTGCCGGGATCAAAGCGTTCCGTACCATGTGTTTCCATGTGATCGATTGGCCATCTAGGCCTTTTGCCCTAGCAAGCGTCACGTAATCTTGACCCGTGACCTCAAGCATTTCTGTCCGTACGAATCGTGCGATCGAGGCAGTTACGCCAAGCGACAAGGAGACCGTAGGAAGAATCGTATGTGCTGGACTTTCCCAGAAGGCAACTGGCAATACGCCCCATTTCACTCCGATATAATATTGAAGAAGTGACGCAAATACGAATGATGGCACTGAAATTCCGAGTACTGAGATGAACATCGCGCCGTAATCGACTGCTGTATTGTGGCGAAGTGCCGCAACAACACCTAGAACAAGACCGAGTAAGACACCTAAGACAAGTGCTTGGATACCTAATTGAGCAGATGGTCCGATACGTTCCATGATTAAGTCAGTCACTGGACGGCTATCGTACTTAAATGATACTCCAAGATCACCTTGGAATAAGTTAACCATGTACGATGCGTAGCGTTGTGGAAGCGGATCATTCAAGTTGTACTTATCCCGAAGGATATCTAACTGTTCAGGCGAAAGTTTCTCCTGGTTTTGGAACGGTGAACCCGGTAACAGATCCATTAGGAAGAAAGTGAACGAAGCGATGAGTAAAAACGTTAGTACGCCGTAAACAAGGCGTTGAGCTAAATAACGGCCCATAGATGGCACCCCCTATAAAGATTTTCTGTTTTTTTCGAAACATCAATAAAATCAGTATGACCCAAAATTGTCGGAACATTCAAGAATTTTGTCGTAAAAATTAAAATTCTTTTTATTTTGGTCTGATCGATGCCCCCCTGGCAGCTGTTTTTTCACAGTTAACCAATATTTCAGAATTTTTCGTTTGATTCCATTATACTTTGCTAACAAAGTAATTAGAACATCTTTTTTACGAAAAGTTCACATTTCCTTAAAAATGAGTTCCCATTCAGAAAAATTCGTATAAAACAGGAGCGTTCCTTGAATAGGTTTCAAGGACGCTCCAATTTTCAATTACTTCACATCAACATATTTGTACTGGAAATCAGCACCAAATACTTGGCGGTTGAAGTCTTTGACTGATGGACGACTCAAGTAAGCTGCACCTGCTTGGTAGATCGGTGCAATGGCTTGGTCTTTTTCAATCAATTGTGACTCAGCTTGTTTAAAGAGATCAAGACGTTTGGCGACATCTGATTCATCGTTGGCTGCATTTAACAATTTATCGTAAGCAGACGATTTATACTTGATGTCATTTTGACTGTTTGTTGACTCAAAAATCGACAAGTTTGACATTGGATCTTGATAATCCGGACCCCAAAGTGCATACGACATTTGGTAGTCGCCTTTTGCTTCTAGATCCAGCTTGTTTTTGAACGGTTGTTGTTTGATTGTAACCGTGACGTTTGGAAGGTTTTGTTCAATCTGACCTTTCATGTACTCACTGATTTTTTTCGCATCTTCGCTGTCGAATGACAAGAGCTCGATCGTTGCTTTTTTGTCTCCATTTGCTTTTTTCCAAAGATCAGCTGCTTCTTTTGCATCCCGATCAAACCAGTTGATGTCGCTTGTGTAGTCTTTACCGGCGTCATCTTTGATGAAATCTTTTGGAATGAAACTTGTTGTCGGAATCGAACCGTTCGCAAGAAGTGTGTCCGTGATGCCTTTTGGATCAATCGCACGTGCGATTGCTTTACGGGCATCGACATCTTTCATCGTCGCGTCTTCATTGTTGAATTTCAAGTACGCGATTGAAGAACGAAGCGCTGTCTTGAACTCAGGTTTTGATTCATACGTCGCGACTTGCTCGGATGTGAGTCCTGCATAATCAATCTCATCCGTATCATAAAGGTTAGCGACCGTCGATGTATCTTTGACGACACTGATTGAGACTTCATCTAATTTGACCGCATCTTTATCCCAGTAGTTTTCGTTTTTCGTCAGGACACGTTTTGAATCCGTTTTCCATGATGTCCAAACGAAAGGACCGTTGTAGAGCAATTTATCAGGTTGAAGCGAGAAATCTTTTTTATTTTTGTTGTAGAAGTCTTCACTGATTGGTGTATACGTTCCGAATGATGTGAGTGACAAGAAGTATGGTGCTGGACGTTCCAGTTTTACTTCAAGTGTCTTATCGTCAATCGCTTTGACACCTAGCTCGTCAACTGGTTTTTTACCTTGTGAGACATCTGAACCGTTTTTGACCGTATCAAAGATATAGGCATAACCTGAAGCTGTTTTTGGATCAACGGCACGTTTCCATGCAAATTCAAAATCTTGGGCTTTGACAGGTGTACCGTCTGACCATTTTGAATCACGAAGTGTAAACGTGTATGTGAGGTTATCACTTGAGATATCTGTTTTTTCTGCGAGTGCCGGAATCGCTTTACCGTCTTTATCTAATCGGTAGAGCCCCTCCATCGTGTTTCCGATCATGTTGAATGCGACAGCATCCGTTGCCTGTGCTGGGTCGACCGTCGTAATATCAGACGTATCTGTCAATCGTAAAACTTTTTTCCCTTCAGAAGAACCTGCATCTTTATCTCCGCTACCTGTCGAACATCCTGCAAGCACAACGCTTCCTGCAAGCATCACTGATACCGCGAGACCGACTGTTTTTTTATTCATCGGTGAGTCATCTCCTTTTTGATTTTAAAAACCGCTACAAATAGACGATTTTTTAAACATCTCGTCGAAACTGCCACAACGTTCCCCAAAACGCATTGACCTAGTTTCCAAAACTTAAACGAAGTGATAAATTGATTTTATGTGAGAATAACAATAACGTCAAGTGAATAGTCACACTATTTACTATTTTATATATTCTAAATAGTACATAGTCGTAACAAACTGTTGCTTTGCGTATAATGAAATTATCATCTTGGTGTAGGAGGTTCATCATGTCAGCTAAACTATTACGCCCGCTTTTAATTGCTTTGGTTTTAACAGCAGCCTATACGATTTGGGCCGTCGTCACGGATGCTACCCATTCATTTTTCTATCATTTGTCGG
Organism: Exiguobacterium sp. KRL4; assembly: GCF_001870785.1. Taxonomy (GTDB): domain Bacteria; phylum Bacillota; class Bacilli; order Exiguobacteriales; family Exiguobacteriaceae; genus Exiguobacterium_A. Next base: position 17,170 of record NZ_MOLV01000004.1, on the reverse strand, counting down.
GTGGTTTGTTCATTTCTGGTTTTCTACTGCTCGCCATCGGCTTTTTCTCCAACATGTCGGCCAATGGTTTTTTTAAAGGCATAACAGCCGGCTTCAAAAAACAACGGGAAGCTAAATTACGCGAAGTGGATGGCGATTATTACGAAGACGAAGATGAAGAAGAGGAGCTTCTTCAAGAAAAACGAAAGCGGGCTTCAGGTCGGACAGCACCTTATTTATCGAGTGGGTTTATATGTATCCTCGTCTCCCTCCTATTATCATTTGTTTAATGGAATTTAGGATGACGACTGAAACGAAGATATGGTAAAGTAAGAGGAACGATATATGAGAACACAGAGAAGAAGAGTAGTAAATCCGGCAGTCACTTATAGAGAGTCCATGGATGGTGGAAATGGATAGTCGACGCGGATCGAATGGACTTCGGAGTGGCTGATTCGAAATGATGTAGAATCAGACGGGTTTGCCCGTTACAGCAAATGAGCGGCTAGTTTTCTAGCAACTTGGGTGGCAACGCGATGACTCGTCCCTTGAATAATTCAAGGGACGAGTCATCTTTTTTTATCTCAATTTTTGGAGGGATTTACATGAAAACGATTTTTTCAGGCATTAAACCAACTGGTACAGTGACACTTGGTAACTACATCGGAGCAATGAAACATTTTGTCAATTTACAAGACGAACATGACGCTTATTATTGTATCGTTGACCTTCATTCGATTACGGTCGAGATTGACCGGGTTGAATTGATGAACAACACACGTGCACTCGCTGCCCTCTATATCGCAAGCGGGCTCGACCCAGAGAAAGCAACGATTTTTGTCCAGTCGGAAGTCAAGGCACACGCTCAACTCGGTTGGATGTTGACATGCCTTTCCGGTATGGGTGAACTCGAACGGATGACACAATATAAGGACAAGTCGCAAGGTAAAGACCGGATTGGTGCGGGATTGTTTGTCTATCCGACCTTGATGGCAGCCGATATCCTCTTGTATGACGCGGAACTCGTTCCCGTGGGTGACGATCAAAAACAACATATTGAATTGACACGGGATTTGGCCCAACGTTTTAACAGTCGTTACTATGAGACCTTTAAAATGCCGGAGCCGGTCATCGCTGAAACCGGTGCCCGCATCATGAGCTTGACGACACCCGAGAAAAAGATGTCAAAAACGGATACGAATCCGAAAGGCTACATCTCGATGCTCGACGCACCGGACGTCATCCGCAAAAAAATTAAATCTGCCGTGACAGACTCGGAAGGCATCGTTCGATTCGATCGGGAACAGAAACCGGGTGTCTCCAACCTGCTTGAGATTTATTCATTACTCGCCGACATCCCAATCAAAGAGTTGGAAGCGAAGTATGACGGACTGAACTACGGTGTTTTCAAAGCAGATGTTGCAGAAGTCATCATCGCTGAACTCGAACCGATCCAAAAACGATACTATGACTTGATTGACTCGGAAGAACTCGACTTGATTTTAGATCAAGGACGGGATAAAGCAGAACTCGTCGCATCTCGGAAACTCGCAAAAGTCGAAAAAGCGATGGGCCTTCAACGCAAACGGGCAAAAGTTAAAAAATAATTTTTCTGACGTTGCTACTAACATCTCTTCTTATGTGTAAAGAAGAGATGTTTTTTCGTTCATGACAGACTAAAAAAACGCCCCCAAAAATGGGGACGCTCTTGTTTATTATTTCCCTTCGATTGAAGCCCATTTGTACGAGAAGTCTGCGCCGAAGTTATGTTCGACAATCCCTTTGACGTATGGTTTAACCATGAATGCACGTCCACGCTGATAAACAGGCGAGATCGCTGCAGAATCAAGAAGGATTTTCTCTGCTTCTTGAAGCTCAGACCAACGTTTTGTTGCATCTGTTTGTGTTTTCGCATCGTTGATGAGTTTGTCGTACTCTTTATCTGACCACTTACCACGGTTATATGGCCCGTCAGTCAAGAAGAGATCGAGGAACGTCATTGGATCTTGATAGTCAGGACCCCAGCCAGCGAATGAGAATTCAAAATCGCCTTTGTTTTCGAGATCCAGCTTGTTTTTGAACGGTTGTTGCTTGATTGTGACTTTCATACCTGCAAGGTTTTTCTCAAGCTCACCTTTCAAGAACTCACCGATTTTCTTCGCATCATCACTATCGTAGTTCAGAAGCTCAAGTTCAACCGATTTTTGACCGATTTCTTTTAAGCCCTCTTCCCACAGTTTTTTCGCTTCGTCTGCATTGTACTCATTGAATGTCGGGTACTTTTCACGGAAGTCTTTTCCGTCTTCATCCTTCGCGAAATCTTTTGGTACTAGGAAGTTTGCAGGGATTGAACCGTTCGCCAAGATGACGTCTGTGATTCCTTTTTTGTTGTAACCCATGTCGATCGCACGACGGATTTTTTCGTTGTTTAATGCTTTGACTTTCGTATTCAAGTAAAGGTAGAAGATTGTTGACTCACCTTTAGTTTTGAACTCTTCGTTATCTTGATACTGGGCAACGAACTCTGATGAAAGACCAGCACGGTCGATGTCACCTTTTTCGTAAAGATTGACGGCAGTTGATGTCTCTTTAACGACTTTTACGTTAATTGTGTTCAACTTGACGCTGTCTTTATCCCAGTAGTTATCGTTTTTGACCATTTTCCAGCCTTGTTCACGTGTCCACTCTGTTAATTTGAATGGTCCGTTGTAAAGTGATTTATCTGCAGTTGAACCGAAGTCCTTACCGATTTTCTTCGATAATTCTTCTGATTTCGGCATGAATGGACCGAATCCAGTTAACCCGAGGAAGTAATCAGCAGGTGCTTTCAATTTCACTTCGAATGTTTTATCGTCGACAGCTTTGACGCCGACTGCATCACGCTCGCCTTTTTTCGTGTTGTATTCTTCAGCACCATCGATGTTGTAGAAGACGTATGCATATTGAGAAGCGTTTTCTGGGTTCAGAACTTCTTTCCACGCATATTCGAAATCTTTAGCAGTGATCGGTGTACCGTCCGACCATTTTGCATCACGTAGCTTGAATGTGTACGTCAACTTATCGTCTGAAACCGTATGACTTTCTGCAATACCTGGTGTTGGTTGTTGCTTGTCATCCAAACGATAAAGACCTTCCATCGTGTTGTTCAAGACGTTGAACGACACGGCATCCGTAGAAGTTGTTGGGTTAAGTGTCGGAATATCCGCACTTTCAATCAAGTTTAGCGTCTGCTCACTTGATTTCTTGTCCGAACTCTTATCGCCCGATGATGTGTCATTTGAATCCGTCGTCGAACAAGCTGCGAGGAACGCGCTTGAAACGAGAGCTACAGATGTAGCCAGAGCAAAACTTTTCTTTTTCATGATACGATGACCCCCCCTAAAATTTCCAAAGCTAGCAATCTGAGGTTTTTGAACGAAAAAAAAAGTCGTTATCTCTATTCGAACAAAACCCTTCGTTACAAATAGTTTACAATGTTCTGATAATTTTGCAAACCTTTTATCCGATTTTTCTAAATATTTTTTTCAAAACGCCGTCAAAACCAGCTGCTATTTCATTTTTATTTTGCATTTTTTGAAAAACCCATAACCCTATTTCACTAAAAAAAAGCAATTTCAACGGTCGACTGAACCGTTAAAATCACTTTTTTGATCTTATGCATGATACCGTTTGAAAACAAGTGAAGCGTTATGTCCACCAAATCCTAACGAGTTACTGAGGGCATATTCAAGTTCCCATGCCCGGCTTCCTTCACGTACGTAATCAAGATCACAACCTTCACTAGGTTGTTCCAAGTGAATCGTCGGATGGATGGTTTGCTCTTGAAGCGATTTGATCGCCGCGATTGCTTCCACTCCGCCGGCCGCACCAAGCAAGTGACCAATCATCGATTTTGTCGAATTGATGGCTAGTTTTTTAGCATGTTCTCCAAATACCGTATGAATCGCCTTTGTTTCAAGCACATCATTCATCGGTGTGCTCGTGCCGTGCGCATTGATGTATTGAACTTCAAGCGGTTCGATACCGGCGTCTTGAATCGCCATCGCCATTGCGCGCGCTCCTCCGTCACCATCCGGGTCTGGTGCCGTGATATGGTAAGCATCTGCCGTCAGACCGTATCCGCTGACTTCTGCATAAATCGTTGCCCCACGAGCCATCGCATGCTCATATTCTTCAAGAACTAAGATTCCAGCCCCTTCGCCCATGACGAATCCGTCACGTCCTTCATCGAAGGGACGGCTGGCTGTATTCGGATCATGATTCGTCGACATCGCTTTATTGGCGCAAAAACCAGCAAACGATAGATTCGTGATCGGGGCTTCCGCTCCACCAGCAATCATCACGTCGGCGTCTCCCCGCTCGATGACACGTAACGCTTCCCCAATCGCATTTGTTCCTGAAGCACAGGCTGTAACCGAACAGTTATTTGGACCTTTTGCTCCTGTATAAATCGAGACTTGTCCACTCGCCATGTTCGGAATCATCATCGGAATGAAGAATGGGCTGACACGACGATGCCCGCGTTCAAAATAAATCTTTGCTTGTTTTTCAATCGTCTCGACTCCGCCAATTCCAGATCCGATCCAGACACCGATTCGTTCCGCATTGGCTTTGACGTCAAGACCAGAATCCTTAACGGCTTCCATACTCGCGACAAGCGAATAATGGACAAACCGATCCATCTTGCGTGCCTCTTTTGCTTCAATGAATTCTGTAATCTCAAACCCCTGTAATTCACCCGTCACTTTTGTTGGGTATTCATCGATATCCAACCGTTCCATTGGACGAATCCCGTTTTCTCCTGCTTTTAATGCCTGCCAAAATGTCTCGACATCATTTCCAATTGGTGTTAATGCGCCCATACCGGTTACTACTACACGCTTTCTCATCATCTTATGTGTTCTCCCCTTTAGTCCAAGTAATATAAGCAGCTCCCCAAGTCAATCCAGCACCAAACCCAGCCAGGACGAGTGTCGTCCCTGGTTGAAGTCGTCCTTGTCGACGCGCTTCTTCTAACGCAAGCGGAATCGATGCAGCAGATGTATTGGCATGTTCGTCAATCGTCACGATGACTTTCTGTTCCTCGATCCCTAACCGTTCACGTGCCGCTTCGATAATCCGTAAGTTCGCTTGATGCGGAATCAACAAATCGAGTTCTGCGAGTGACCCGTTTGCTTTATGAATGACTTTTTCGACGATGTCCGGTAATTTTCGTACCGCAAACTTAAAAACTTCCCGACCATTCATTTCAATTGGACCATCTAACTCTTTAAACAGAAGATGTGCCCCGCGACCATCTGTTCCAAGCTCAAAGGCATTTAAACCCTGTTGTTCTGTCGGACCGAGTACAACTGCTCCAGCACCATCCCCGAACAGAATCGCGGTCGATCGGTCTGACCAGTCGACGATACTCGACATCTTTTCTGCTCCGATGACGAGGGCATATTTCGACGTTGTCGCCGCCATCATACTCGCTGCCGTTTGTAAGGCAAAAATGAATCCGCTGCAAGCCGCGCTGATATCAAAGGCTGTTGCGCCTAACGCACCGATTCGGTCTTGGACGATACAAGCCGTCGAAGGAAATGCACGCCCTGTTGCCGTCCCGACTACGATCAATCCGATGTCATCTGCCGTCAAGTTCGCATCTGCCAATGCTTTTTGAGCTGCTTCCGTTGCAAGATCCGTTACATCTGTCGTTTCGTCGGCGATATGTCGTGCTCCGATTCCTGTTCGTGTCCGGATCCATTCATCACTCGTATCAAGCGTTGCCGCTAAATCATCATTGGTGATGCGACGTTCGGGTAACGAGGTCCCTAGTCCTACAATTCCAATATTCATGTAGTTGCTCCTTTAAAATTAGTATCTGGTACTAATATAAAGCGTTAATCTGATTTTGTCAAAGAGAAAAGAAGGTTCTGTTTCCAGAGGACCTTCTTTTCGGTAACGCTTATTGTTCTGAATCTGCTAACGTCCGGACGACTTCCATGACCATCTTCGCCGAATTGATCGAAGCAATCTCTAAAAATTCGTCAAACGATAAGGATGCTTCTTCATCGGCACTGTCCGAAATCGAACGTGTCACGACGAACGGCACATTGAATTGATGACAGACTTGCGCAATCGGTGCCGCTTCCATCTCGACTGCCGCGACATCCGGAAAGTTCGTTTTGATGGCGTTCGAGCGTTCCGTATCATGAATGAAGGAATCTCCCGTCACGATCAAACCATGTACGACACGAATCGCTTCCATCCGTTCAATGACGGCTTCTGCCGTCGCAATGAGTTTCGGATCTGCCGTATAGGCAGCAGGCATTCCTGGTACTTGCCCGTACTCATAACCAAATGCTGTCACATCGACGTCATGATGACGGACTTCTGTCGAGACGACGACATCGCCCACTTTCAGACCTGCTCTGAATCCCCCTGCTGATCCTGTGTTGATGACGGCACTTGGCTTGAAATGATCAAGTAACAGTGTGGTCCCGATCGCCGCATTGACTTTCCCAATACCGGACTTCAAGATGACGACGGGTACACTGTTCAGTAATCCCTCATAAAAATGATAATTGGCGATCACCGTATCTTTTCGTTCCGATAATTCATTACGAAGTAAGTTGACTTCCTCTTCCATCGCGCCGATGATTGCGATTGGCATGTCGATTCCCCCAGTCAAACAGAAAACCGGATTGCTCCGGCTCCTGTCAGTTCTTATTTATTTAATCGATGTGATTTTGACAGCAAAGTCTCCACCTGGTGCTTGAACGGATACTTTTTCACCTACGCTGTGACCAAATAAACTTTTGGCGATAGGTGATTCGTTTGAGATTTTTCCAGTGAATGGATCTGCTTCCGCACTCCCAACGATAGTATACGTCTCTTCTTCATCATCTTCCAAGATCAAGAATGTAACCGTCGTTCCAATACCCACGACAGAGATATCTTTTTCATCTTCTGAGATGATCGCGAAGTTCCGTAACATCTCTTCCAACTGAGCAATCCGTCCTTCAACCATCGCTTGTTCTTCTTTTGCTGAATCATATTCCGCGTTTTCCGACAAGTCACCAAATGAACGAGCAATCTTAATGTTTTCAACAACTTCTTTTCGGCGGACTGACTTCAATTCGTTTAATTCACTTTCAATCTTGGCTTTCCCTTCAAGCGTCATATAATACTGTTTTTCTGCCATTTTTGTCACGCTCCTTTTTATTCCACTAGTATAGTATATTCACATCTTTTTTGGAATCAATATCCTCTTTCGTCAAGTGCCGACCGGTAATCCAGAATCGCCCGGATCTTCGTGACGAGTAAATCGATGGCCACGTGGTTTTCTCCGCCTTCAGGAACGATGATATCCGCATACCGTTTTGTCGGTTCACAAAACTGAAGATGCATCGGACGAACGACTTTCGTATACTGTTCGACGACCGAGTCGATCGAACGGCCCCGTTCATTCATGTCACGTTGCATCCGACGGAGGATCCGAACATCTGCATCCGTGTCGACGAAAACTTTAATATCCATCAATTCCCGTAAACGTTCATCTTCAAGCGCTAAAATTCCTTCGACGATGATGACGTCACGGGGGTCAAGTGTGATCGTTTCTTCTGCTCGTGTATGTGCGACATAATCGTAGACCGGTTTTTCGACTGCCTGATTTTCGCGTAATGCTTTGATATGTTCGATCAATAAATCATTATCGAAGGCAAATGGATGATCATAGTTCGTTTGGTAACGTTCTTCCATGGATAACTCACTTTGGTCCTTATAGTAAGCATCTTGCTCAATCATGACGATGGATTCACTTGGAAATGCCTCGACAAGCGAACGTGCGACCGTCGTCTTCCCTGAACCTGTTCCTCCAGCCACACCAATTACAACCGGTTTTTGCATTGAATTCGTACCTCCATCATTCATTCCGACTTCACTTTCCGACTGACGGACACACCGTCTCCGAGTGGGAAAATCGTCGTATCATATTGGTCTTGCTCCATCATCCATGCCGTAAACTCTTTGACAAGACGAACCAGACGCCGTCTTCTCCGGTCAAAGGTTTTTGGATCCGTTTCGAGTACGTCACCATGCAAAAACAGATTATCCGTGTATAAAACTCCGCCTATTGGCACTAGTCGCCCATAACCGTTAAAGAATTTTTTATACTGTCCTTTGGCCGCATCGATGAATACGGCATCAAACTCCTGATCAAGTGTTTCGGCTAATTCTACTGCATCGGCAAAAACGATGTCAATCCGATCTGCGACATCCGACCGTTCAATGAACATTTTCGCTTCGGCATATCGTTTGGCATTTCGTTCAACCGTCGTGATGTGGGCATCCGGTAAGGCACGAGCCATCCGGATTGCACTGTAACCAATCGCTGTTCCGAGTTCGAGGATTCGTTTCGGTTGTTGTAACGTCAACAACGATAATAAGACTTCCGATCCCGTCAGTTCAATGATTGGAATGTGGTGCTCTTTCGCGTATGTTTCCATTTCCTGCAACAACGGATCACGTTGCCGGATCATTCCTTCGACATACGCTGTAAAATCATTCATTCAGAATTCACTCCTTCTGCGCATAAACAGGTTGACCGGGAACGAACATACCGTCCCCGATCAACCCCTGTTCACTGCTCTTTACTTGCTTCGTATTCGACCCATTCCGGTTTATACTTGACGACATTTCGTTGGTGCTCCTCGTATGTTTCTTCGTAGAGGATTTGACCACGTGGATTTTTATCACTTGGTGGTCGGGCGAAGAAGTAGACATATTTTGTCTCGTTTGGATTAAGAACGGCGAGGATTGAATCTTCGCTGACGGTCGATATCGGACCAATCGGAATACCTTCGTATTTATACGTATTGTATTTCGAATTGTTCTCAAGATCTTTTAACGTCGTCAGTGCTGTATTTTCTCCCGTACCGTACCAGACCGTTGGATCCGATTGGAGTTTCATTCCGTCGTTGAGGCGATTCGTGAAGACACCGGCAATTTCGCGACGATCGTCTGGCGTCGCCGCTTCCCGCTCGACCATTGATCCGAGACTCAACACTTCATGGAAGGTCATACCCGATTTGTTGATCGTATCCGCATTCGCATCATAAATCTTTTCCATCTCGTCTAACATCGTTTCTGCGATTTGATTGATACTCTTTCCTTTGTCGAACTCATATGTCGCTGGGAACAGGTATCCTTCTAACGAGTAGAGGACCCCTTCTTTCGTCACTTCATCCGTCAACATCGGATACTTTTCAATCAAACTTTTGATATACGCCTCATCCGTCAAGGATTTTCGAATCGAATCCGCCTTAAAGCCCGTCGCTTTTGCGATGATGGCAATTTGTCGGTCCATCGTAATCCCTTCAGGAATCGTTACTTTGACATCCGCTGCTTTCATGATTGTTCCGGTCTTCAACTCATTGATGATTTCGTCTGGTGTCATCGCTTGTGTCAAGGTATACGTCCCTGCTTGGAATGACGATTCATTCTTGTAGCGGACGTAATAACGGAAAATCGTTTCGTTAGCGATTAAATCCTTTTCTTTGAGAATACTTGAAATCGTACTTGTTCCGGCGCCAAGCGGAATTTCGACTTTGACGGACTTCGTCGCTCCTTCGTTGACCGGTTCAAGTGAACTCTTTAAAAAGATGTAGATGGCTGCTCCTGCTACTAAGAAAATCGTGAACAACACTGAAAGGATGATCAGCGTAATCCGGCGCGATGTCCGGCGGCGCTTCTGTTCTGTTTCAGCATTTTTCTTCCATTCATTCTCCATCGGTTCCTCCTTCTTCTCTTAAAACAAGGTGACATCGAAAGAGCATTGCTCTCACGACGTCACCTTATGCACGAGTCGGTTTAGTCAAGCTCGTCTTCTAATGTATTGAATACTTCTTCAATCTCATCCCATGTTTCTGCATCGTCTTCTGCGATCGGAACAAGATTAAAATCGTTATCTCCATCACCATATTCGTCTAGTTCATAGACAAAGATGTCGACTTCTTCTGCTTCATCATAATCCGCACCGATTGGCTCGAGGAAAATGTATGTTTTGTTCGAACGTGGACTTTCATAACGTAAACGCTCCGCAAACTCAAAATCATTACCTTCGCCATCGGGAATTACGTACCGTGTTGGTTCATTCTGTTGCATCATTCATCCGCTCCTTTAATGCAGTCTCGAGTTCGTCCCAAGTCTGCTCATCGTTTTCATCAATCAGGCTCAGCTCAAAATCGTCTTCGCCTTCTCCAAACTCGTCGATTTCACAGATGATCAGATCATCTGCGCCCTCTTCCGGGTGACCGATCATCTCAAGAAAGAGATACGTTTTACCGGTTCGTTCACTGACATAACGGTACCACTCTTCGAAAAGATGTTCGCCACCGTCTTCATCAGGAAAGAGATACTGCCGTTTTTCTTCCGACATCTCATTTCCTCCTTATCGATTTGCCCGATCCAAATAAGATTGTAGGATCATGACTGCCGCCATCTTATCGATGACGAGTTTCCGTTTTTTCCGACTGACATCTGCATCAATCAGCATACGTTCTGCCTGCATCGTCGTCAGCCGTTCATCGACGAGGACGCTCGCAAGACCAGTATGTGCCTCGATTTCACGCGCAAACGCTTCACTGGCCTCTGCTCGCGGTCCAATCGACCCATTCATGTTTTTAGGATGTCCGATGACGATGATTTCGACACCGTACTCCTTAATAATTACCTCGAGCCGTTTAAAGGCGACAGGATAGTCCGGCTCCGTCCATTTGATGGTCTCGATCCCTTGCGCCGTCCAGCCCATCAAATCACTTACCGCAACACCAATCGTCTTTGAACCGACATCAAGTCCGATCGCACGCTTCATTTTTTGTCTCCACTCTCCGATAAATAAGATTTCACGAGTTCTTCTAGTAGTTCATCACGTTCAATCTTTCGGATCATATTACGTGCATCGTTATGACGAGGAATGTAAGCAGGATCCCCGGAAAGAAGATATCCGACGATCTGGTTGATCGGATGATAGCCTTTTTCTTCTAAAGCATGATAGACCGTCAACAACACTTCACGTGTCGCTGCTTTACTATCGTCTTCTGGAAAATTAAATTTCATCGTTTGATCCATCTGACTCACGTTAATCACCTCTTTCATTTACACTACTTCTCTATTATGCCAGTGATTGCACGTAATGTGAAGTAAACGCAAGCGCTTCGTTCAATTTTGCAGGATCTTTTCCGCCCGCCTGTGCCATATCCGGACGGCCGCCGCCGCCGCCGCCGCAACGTGTTGCGACTTCCTTGATCAGTTTACCTGCGTGATACCCTTGATCGATCAAGTCTTTTGAGACACTCGCAACGAGATTGACCTTATCGCCTTGTGCACTTCCAAGAACGATGATTGCTGAACCGAGGCTACCTTTTAGTTCGTCCATCATGCCACGGAGAGCGTCCATGTCTTGGACGTCGACTTGTTTAGCAAGGACTTGAACGCCGTTGATTTGTTCGACATCACCTTTGAGTGACGCTGCTTCGATGTTCGACAACTTCGCTTGTAACGATTCGTTTGTGCGTTCCGTTTCACGAAGTTGGAGTTGGAGCGCTTCGATCCGTCCTGGAACTTCCGCTGTTTTCGTTTTCAGTACACGTGCCGCCTGCTCGAGTGTCTGCAAGTGACCGTTCATGACGTGATACGCACCTGCACCTGTGACCGCTTCGATCCGACGTGTCCCAGCACCGATACCGGACTCGGAAACAATCTTGAACAGACCAATTTCTGCTGTGTTCTTGACATGAATTCCGCCGCATAATTCGATCGAGTACGTTCCCGCTGAAACGACACGAACCGTCTCACCATATTTTTCACCAAACAAAGCCATTGCACCTTTTGCTTTTGCATCAGCAATATTCATCTCTTCGATTTCAACAGCGAGTGATGCCCAGATTGCTTGGTTGACATCTTGTTCGATCGTCGTTAATTCTTCTGCCGTCACTGCACCAAAATGCGAGAAATCAAAACGAAGACGTTCCGCTGATACAAGCGAACCCGCTTGATTGACGTGTGTACCAAGCGTATCCTTCAGGGCTTTATGCAACAAATGAGTCGCTGTGTGGTTTTTCGTGATTGCCTGACGTGACGAGGCTTCGACCGTTGCCCGGACCGTTGCATCAGCCAACGCGATCCCTGTCCGGACGATGACCGTATGCAAGTTTTGTCCATTTGGTGCTTTTTGAACATCTTTGACATCCAGTACAAAGTCTGCACCGACGATGGTTCCTGTATCCGCGACTTCTCCACCACTCTCCGCATAAAACGGTGTGATATCTAATAAGAGTTGTGCTTCTTCTCCTGCAGCGACTTCTGTCACTCGTTCTCCATCATGCAGTAAAGCAATGATTTTCGCATCCGTCTCAAGGTCCGTATAACCAATGAATTGACTCGGAACGGTTAACGTCGCGAGGACTTCCGATTGTTGCTGCATCGAACCACCCTCTTCACGGGCAGCACGGGCACGCTTCCGTTGCTCATCCATCGCCCGTTTGAAACCTTCTTCATCGACGGACATCTGGTGGTCTTCTGCGTATTCGACCGTCAGCTCGAGCGGGAAGCCATACGTATCATACAGGCGGAATGCATCTTCGCCACTAATTGTATGTTCGCCATTACTTTTAGCCGTTTGTGCCACTGTATTCAAGATGGCCAGACCATCATGTAACGTCTCATGGAACCGCTCTTCTTCGTTTTTGATGACACGTTTGATGAAGTCTGCTTTCTCCGGTACTTGTGGATAGAAGTCCACCATGACACTCCCGACCGTATCAACGAGTTCATGCATGAACGGACGTTCGATGCCAAGCATCTTCGCATAACGGACGGCACGACGGAGCAGACGGCGTAAGACATAACCACGCCCTTCATTTGAAGGCAATGCCCCATCTCCAATCGCGAAGGCTACTGTCCGGATGTGGTCGGCTATGACTTTAAACGCCACATCGAGTTTCGCATCTTCCCGGTACGTTTTTCCACTGAGTGCTTCTGTTTTATGGATGATCGGCATGAACAAGTCCGTATCGAAGTTCGTTGGCACATCCTGCATGACACTTGCCATCCGTTCGAGTCCCATCCCTGTATCGATGTTTTTTCGTGGCAATTCTGTATAGTTGCCATGTCCGTCATGGTTGTACTGACTGAAGACGATGTTCCAAATTTCAAGGTACCGTTCGTTTTCGCCCCCCGGATACAATTCGGAATCGTTTGGATCGTCACCAAATGCCGGTCCACGGTCAAAGAAAATCTCCGTATTCGGACCGGATGGACCTTCTCCGATTTCCCAGAAGTTATCTTCTAGCGGGATGATGCGTTCAGCCGGCACACCCAGTTCGAGCCAAATTTGAAGCGCTGCATCGTCTTCCGGATGAATCGTCACGGAAAGACGGTCCGGATCAAGGCCGTACCAGTCATCACTCGTCAACAGTTCCCAGCCCCATTTGATCGCGTCTTCACGGAAGTAATCGCCGACGGAAAAGTTTCCGAGCATCTCGAAAAACGTATGGTGACGGGCTGTTTTCCCGACGTTTTCGATATCATTCGTCCGAATCGATTTTTGAGCATTGACGATTCGTGGATTCTCTGGAATGACACGTCCATCAAAATATTTTTTTAAGGTCGCAACACCTGAGTTGATCCAAAGTAATGTTGGATCTTCAATCGGGACGAGCGACGCGCTTGGCTCGATTGCATGCCCTTTTGATTGGAAAAAATCGAGATACATCTGACGGATTTGTGCACCTGTCAATGGCTTTAATGGTTTCATCGAAAATACCCCCGAATTGATTAGTTTATCCTGAACGCAAAAAAACGATACATTCATCCCTGAAAAGGGACGAAAGCATCGCTCTCGTGGTACCACCCTCGTTCGTAAAGACAGTTCCTCTCTTTACCTCGAAAAATCCAATAACGGAGATTACCCGCAAGTGTTTGCACTCGACTCCGGAAGGAGCTTCAGACGAATCGTCATGGAGATGGTTGCAGCAACTCCATCTCTCTCTGGTACATGAACAATTCATCTTACTTAACTTCCATCAACGTTTTGCGTCCATTCATCTAACGTGATTATTACCTATCTGACGCATCCAGTCAAGTCTTTGTCATCCCGCCCAGTCGTTCAATCAGCCGGGTCCGTCGACGTGGTTCTTCCTCCTGCGACGCTTTGTAAAAGGCGCGTGGATCACCAAATAACAGCAAACTGGCTTTTGCCCGTGTCACAGCCGTATAAATCAGATTCCGAGAATGTTTGAAGGCACCTGTGAAGAAAACAGGCATCAAGACGATTGGAAATTCCGACCCTTGCGCTTTATGAATCGTAATCGCATAGGCATGTGTGAACTGATCCCAGTCACTCCGGTTGTATTCGACTTCTGTCTGATCAAAACGAGCAATGATTTTATCGACCTTATCGACGTTTTCTTTTGCAAAAAAGATATTGACGATTTCCCCGATATCTCCGTTATAGACGTTTTCTTCCGCGTTATTGACGAGTTGGAGAATCTTATCACCACTCCGGTAAATGCGTGTCCCTTGTTTGACTTCCCGTTTCTTTGGCGCTTCCGGATTATAGACTTGTTGGAGGACGATGTTCAGTTCGTCAATCCCGACTTGTCCCCGGTAGGTCGGCGCTAAAATTTGGACATCGAACTTCGAATACCCTTTCGCCAGTGCTTTTTCTGCAAAAGCCGCGATGCCACGCAAGGATTCTTGCGGCGCCAGTGAATAGAACCGGCGATCGGACAACGGAGCAAGTAAATCCGCCGAGGTGACACGGTTTTTCAAGTCATGGGCCAGGCGAAGGATCGACGAATCCTCGGCTTGGCGATGGACGACATTTAATCGGACGACCGGAATCCCGTCCGTATCCATCAAATCCGCCAAGACTTGTCCAGGTCCGACCGATGGTAGTTGATCGCGGTCCCCGACAAATAAAATCTTCATTCCGTTCGGTACTGCTCGTAACAGACTCGATAACAGATAAATATCGATCATCGACGATTCATCGATGATCAACACCTTTCCTGTGATCGGTTGATCTTCGTTTAATTGAAAGTTCGTTCCATCATATTTCAAGAGACGATGGATCGTCATCGCCGGAACGTCCGTTGCCTCCGACAGACGTTTCGCCGCTCGTCCGGTCGGCGCGACGAGGACATACGGATAGACCTCACCTGATTTGACCTGACTTTTTTCAAGTGGCCAGTCATGAATCTCCTGTAACGCGTGCAGGATTCCCTTGATGACTGTCGTTTTTCCGGTACCTGGACCACCTGTCAACACCATCAGCGGGGCTTTAACCGCGAGTTCAATTGCCTCCCGCTGTTGGACGGCATATTCCATTCCAAAACGTTCCTCCAGTTGACCAATCGCCGACAAGATCGTTGCGACATCGACTTCTTGTTCTGACCCATTGGCCATGACGCGGGCCAACTCCTTTGCAGCCCGGACTTCAGCATAAAAAATCGTTGGTAAGTACAAACAGCCCTCTTCGAGTTTGACCTTATCTTCCGTCAATAATAATTCGATTGCTTGTTCGAGCCGTTCGCCCGGGTCTTCACCCAGTAGACGAGGGGCCCGCTGCAACAAGGATTCGACCGTCGCGAAGGCATGCCCTTCCGCTGCCTCTTGCTCTAGAATATGCATGATGGAAGCTGCGACACGTTCCGGATGTAAACCGACGAGACCGAGATGCGAGGCAATCTGATCCGCTGTTTTAAACCCGATTCCACTGACTTCATACATCAAGGAATACGGATTTTCACGAATTCGTGCCATCGCGTCTCCTTCGTAAGCGGCATAAATCTTCGCCGCTAATTTTGGTGTGACGTCAAACGGGGCTAAAAAGAGCATCAATTGATCGACCCCATATAACGTCGCCAGTCGACTAAAAATCACATCGGCCTGTTTTTGTTTGAGACCCGGAACGCGGTCCAATGCCTTGCTGTCTTTTAGGATGACATCAATCGCGTCCTCACCTAAGGCGTCGACGATATTTTTCGCTGTTTTCGGACCAATGCCGGTAAACGAACCATTTGTCAAAAAACGGACTGCCGCATGTTTCGTCATCGGGACCGACCGGCGAATCAGCTCTGCTTTTAATTGTTTGCCGAATCGGGGATGGTCGATCAACCGTCCAAAGGCTTGATACGTCCCGCCGAGTTCGATCCCGACGCCTGTCCCCGTGACGACAAGTTCCGTTTCTTTTAATTCAAAGTTCTTTTCTTTGATTGTGATCAAGACGATCGAATGGGCCTCTTCTTCGGAGGAAAACAGCACACGTTTGACTCGACCTACTACATGATGGGGGTGCTCCATCGCTCCACCTACTTTCTTCACTCCAGTTCTCTGCCATTATCATAGCATTCGTTTAGTCGATTTTAAATGAGGGAAACGTACCTTGAATTAATTTTCGATAGGAGGAACGGATAATGGGACGTCTACCGATTGCCGGATTATGTGAATTAGTACTAGAAGTCGAGGACATGGAGCGTGCTGTCGCCTTTTGGAATGGAATACTTGGGATTCCAATCGTCGAACAGTGGGCGCCCGAGGACGCTGAACCAAGTCAGGAGCAAGCAAAAACCGACGGATCTTGGGCAACTTGGCTTTACATCGGTGGAAACACACGACTGGGGCTTTGGCTCAAACGTGACTTCACGATGGAAGAACGGACCGTCAAACGACTTCCCGTCACGGAATGGGACAGTTTATATGATGAAGGGGGCATGCATGTCCACTGTGCCTTTTATATCGAAAAAGACAAGTTTGACGAGGCACTTGAATTTTTACGTGCGGCTTCGATTGCCGTCAAGATTCGTGAGTGGGATGAACAAGAAACCTCAAACGACAAAGAGTATTCTGCTTACTTCAAAGATACCGAACAGAACGTCATCGAATTGTACACCAAAAACATGGACGAAGCGTACGAAGATTTTTCCGGTCCTCCATTACGTGTCGTCCGCGAAGTCGGACACTAAAAAAAAACTCGCCGTTTCTCCGATTGACTGAACTGAGCCCTAGAGTTTGGACAGTTTAATAAAAGCACCCTTAACGTTTTAAGCTGCTATGAGATGGCTTCGGTATTGTACCGGAGTCATCTTTTGTAGCTATTCACTGTGTTCGCGATTGTAATATTCTACACACAAACGACACACACATC